>PNKX01000004.1 GCA_013822725.1 Pirellula sp. | reverse complement strand
TGCCAATCGGCAAGCATCCGAGCAGTGAAGCTGCGGTCGGCCTCGGTCGAAACGTGGCTTGAACGGGCGATTGCAGTGTTTGCAGTGTGGGAGTGTTTCGTCGATTTCGGTGTCTGGGGGGACGGAGATTAGTTCCACGGGAATCGGTCCTGGAGGTGGCAGGGGGCGAACCAAAAGATCTGCGAGCGGCCAAAGGGGGACCCTTTCGCAGCAGGGCGGAAGGCCTCAAGCTTCTCCCTCCACGAGAGAGACGATCTGCGCACGAACCGCTGGCGTGAGCGTGGGCCAGCGATCGATCACGAGGGCGAGATCGGAGGGCAGGGCAGGGGAATCGGGCTCGAATGCAGACGGATACGCAGCGCTTACTGGTTTCGCATGTGATAAGTCGTTGCAAGATAACGGTCTTGCGCTTATCGCTTCGAGTCCCGACAGGCTCATTTTCGTTTTAAGGAGTTACGTCGTCTTAGGAGTGGAGCGGAATCGACTGACGCTCCATAGACACTCGATAACGCTCCCCACCGGGTCAACATGGAAGTAATCATTCTGGCTTTCGGACTGATTAGTTTCATCGTCCACTTTGGTCTGGCCCTCGCGGTATATTCCGACGCAAAGCGGCTCAATACCTATCGATTGCCGATGGAAATTGGACCAGGGCTCTGGGGCGCGGCTACGCTCCTGGGCGGAATTCTCGCAGTTGGCATCTACTGGTTCATATACCACTCGGGCATTCGTTCGGATCGCACCGAACCGCGGCCGCCTGGCTCGCCTCGCCTGTGAGGAACGCCGCGTAGTAGATTCGATAGGCGCCGCCTCTCGTAACCTTCCCCGTCGTCAATAGCCGCGCGGAGGGTTCGTGGATGGAGTTCCGCTGGCCCACAGCGAATCGTATTCCGCTGCGTCGACTTCGGTCTGAGTCATGTTCAGGAGGCCGATCTGGCGCTTGCCATCGACGCCGACGGACTCGAAGACGACCGGCTCGGAACTACCCATCGCGCTGCCCCGCACTGAGTACCGGATTTTGAACGGCTGGCCGTCGCGTTCGCTCGTAAACAGCGCATCGATCGCCTGGGGGTCGACGCCGATGCGGGTCAGTTTCTGCGGGTTGTAGCTACGGATAAACCCCTTGAACTCCGCTTCATCTGCCGGCCCGCGCCACTCGTTTTTCGTCTGGTAGGTGAAGTAGAGATTCGCCAAACGTTGGATGTTCACCGAATTAACGCGCGCGATCGCCTCGTCATTGTTGACGCTCTCTCCGCAGCCCGCGAGAGCGACAAGCGGCATGCAGCAAAACAGTAGTCGGGTACGCAAGGAGTTAGTTTGTGTCACTTGATTGCCGCCCTTAGGCAAACCCTCGCCTGATGATATCGCGTCGCATCGCTCAGATCGATCTGGACGTAACTCAGTGGCGATCGCTAGAGATCATTGAGAGCAACAGAAGATCCATCGGATCGTTTTCCCAACTGATCGAGAACGGTAAGGTCTGCCGTCATCGAAATCGCTCGCGTTGATCCGTCGCCCCATACCGAACAGAAAACCCCGGCGTGAGCCGAGCCGAATCCGAATTCGGCCGTCGGAACGGCGCTAGCGCCGCGACTGGCTGAGTCGTCTCGCAAGGGAACTTCACCGCTCGGGTTGGGACCCGCCGCCTTCAACGCGCCGAAGACCCGCATGTGAGGCCAATCGGCTCCCGTGTAATAACCGTACATTTCCCAATAAGGCCAGGGGGCCGAGCTGGGAATGGTCCAGTACTGGTTGGCCACGGCTTTTTCCGCCACCATCAACGTATTCGATGAACCATCCTCGATGGCTTTAAAATCGACTTTAGGAAATTTCCAGATTTGCGGCGGCGTCGACGACTTGTTGACCTGGCCCCCCTTCACCAGGATCCCGGTCCAGACGAGCGTCTCCTCGTTGGACTTTGGCGGGACCGAAGTTTGCCAAGCGAAGCCAGCCCAGCCCGGGTCATTCCAATTGGCCATGACGCCTGCGTAGTCGCCGAGCGCATAGACGTCGACGCCAATCACCGCGACCCGACCGTTGCGCGACGGACAGTTGAAGACAGAGACCGGCTTTTCAGCGAGACCAGTCTCGACAAAGCCGGCGTTCGCGCCGCCGTCGCCGCGACGCAAATTGTACAGGCTCTGCTGCTCGATAAACGGCAGGATCTGGTACATCCAACTCGCGCCCTCGTAACCGTAGGCGGGCTTGGAAAGCTCTGCCGGATTAAAGAACTGTTCGACGGCGCCTCCAGCGGTGGGGAAGGCGCGGGAGGCGGACTGGAAGTTTTGACACCCCAGTCCGACCTGACGCAGGTTATTCAAACATTGTGATCGGCGCGACGCCTCGCGAGCCGCTTGCACAGCTGGCAGGAGCAGCCCAACGAGCACGCCAATGATGGCAATTACCACCAGGAGCTCCACTAAAGTGAAAGCTCGTAACCGTCGCGCGTTCTTGTGTTTCATGGCTGCTCGCCACTCCTTGAGCATGGCGACGCGAATCGGCCATTTCGTTTGACCATGTTCGGCGCCAAACAGACGAATCGTTGCATCGGAGGCTTCGCCAGGCCGAGCGCGCCAGTTCTGGCAGTCGGCCGCAAACAGAGAGTCATTGGCGTTGAGAAAAGTTCAAGAATCAGTTTCGAAGGTATTCTCCAACCGTAAACAAGTCAACGCGTAGACGATGTGAAACATGTTTCGCGTCCAGATAAATACGAGCGATCGCTCTTTGTGATCCCCAACGCAATCGAGAAACTGTTCCTGGCAGCAGCTTATCGATTGCTGGCGAACGCACGTCTTAGCGTGTCGCGCTGCGTGCGGAAGGAGAGCTTCAATGTCGATGTTTCAAGCCGCACTTCTTAGTGAGGTTGATGGCCAACGTTGGCGTGAGCCCGCGACGCGACGAACAAATTGGACGAGCACTAGTAGCTCTACGCATAGGTTGAGAAACTAATTGCCGACTCAAGTAAGGATGAGAGTCGGCAGGCGATTCGCGCTGAGTTCGTGTCTTGTTGGAGTGACCACTACTGCGCGGCTGTTGGGAATGGTCGCGGCGTTCTGAAGCGAATCATTCGCAGTCTACCTATGCCAAAGTTGCGGTCGCGAGTTGGGAAGCTGTTGTCGGTTCAGGGATTGTCACGATAAGTCTAAGAATCTAACTCTCGTCATCAAATTGGCCGACGACTTTATTTCGCACCGCTGCCACGGGAGCAGGCGACGTCAAATGGAAACGCATCACTCAAGTACGGGAGATGCGAAAATCGCATTAATGACCGATTTTTGACGCCACCGGCTTTAGTCAATCAGTCATAATGTAGGGCCACAGGCGATGAGCCGGACGCTAGTGATTCATGTCGCCGTTAATGGTCCGACGGCAGCAGAACAACAGCCTGTAAAATGCGGAGAGAACTCGTGACATTCGGGCGTAGATTGCAGCATTGGGCCGCGACATTGCTAGTATTCGTATCCACCGTCACGGTCCACGGCGCAACTCTTCCGCGAGGAACGATCAACGCTCCGCCGCAGGCGATTGGAAATCGTGCGTCGATCGGCACCAATACAACTCTCAACGTGCTGACAGGCGGCGTCGTCGGCAATGAGTTTACTGCTGAATTGGGGGGCGTCGTCAACATCTCCGGCGGCGTCGTGGGGGAGAAGTTCACTGCGCTTCCCGGCTCGAAGGTCACAGTATCTGGCGGAACGATCGGCGAACGCTTTGACAGCAATGGCGCTGAGCTAACGGTAACGGGCGGCGTCTTCGGCAGGGCCTTCAGGGTCTATGCTCAACCGGCCAAGATTTCCGGCGGGAGCTTTGGCTTCGGATTCAACGTTACTGGCCCGAATGCCCAGTTAGAAGGAGGAGACTTTCAACTCAACGGAGCCGCCGTAACTGATTCCGCATTGCTAGACTTTGGCGTCAACGTCTTCAGCGGAATGTTAAAAGATGGTACCGTCTTCATACTTTCGGCGCAAGCGGGCGACTTCCTTGGCGACGCTGTTCACGGCGGCGTAAAGCTCGCAAGTGCGGTTGTTCCTCCCGCGTCGGCGACGCCGGTGACAGTTTCGACGCCAAGCAGCATGAAAGGTTTGCGCCAGGGGCAGACGCTTACGCTCGTGAACGGCGGCGCACTGAGTCGCAACTTCGCAGCGGTGGGAGCGACGCTCAATATTGCAGGCGGCGACGCAGGCGAAGGACTTGAAGTACTCAATTCGTACGTGAACATTTCAGGCGGCGCTGTAAGTAAGTATTTCCACGCCTTCGCAGGGAGTGACGTGAACGTCACCGGTGGAATCATCCGCGGCAGTCGAGAAGTCGACGGATTCCGGGCCTATAACGACAGCGTCGTGAATATTAGCGGCGGGGAGGTCGGCAATTATTTCTCCGCTGAAAAGGGGAGTGTGATCAATGTCTCTGGCGGTTCGATCGGCGGCCAATTCTACGCGCAGGCTGGCAGCGTGGTGAACATCGCGGGAGGCAGGCTAACGAATTCCTTCACGGCCCTGGACGACAGCGAAGTACACATCTCAGGAGGCTCCATCGGGCCTGGGTTTAACGCCGCACCTGGGAGCTACGTGACGCTTGCAGGCGGCGAGTTCTTGCTAAATGGCGTCGCCATACCGGCCGGGAAGTTTACGATTCAGAGCTCGGACGTCCTGACCGGAACGCTGCAAGACGGATCGACGTTTGCCTTCGTCTACGGCTCTGATCAATTGACTGACGTGACCTTGATGGAGGTCCCGTTGCCAGCACGAGCGACATCGCCGATGACGCTCGACAATTCCAGCGGGCCGCGTGGCTTGCGGGCCGGGGAAAAGCTTACCGTAGTTGATGGCGGCGCTATCAGCGGGCCGTTCACTGCCGTCGATTCCACATTGAATTTTGCCGGCGGCGTCGCAGACTACGGGCTGGAATTGGTTCGCTCGCAGGCGAACGTTTCCGGCGGCGCGGTGGGCGGCGGCATGCTTTACGACAGTCATTTGAGCATCAGCGGCGGCGCCATCGGCTCGATCAACGCCGTCTCTAACTCGATGGTCAGTATGAGCGGCGGAGCACTGAACGGTCGGTTAGACGCCGGAGCCGGCTCCACCATCAACGTTTCAGGCGGAAGTGTTTTCAGCGGTTACGCCACTAGCGGTAGCGTCGTCAACTTCACTGGCGGGGCGATGGAATGGACGTTTACAGCGACAGGCGATAGCCGCATGTCCATTTCGGGCGGAACACATAACTCTTTTACCGTCGATTCGGGCAGCTACTTGCGAATGACGGGTGGCCAGGTTTCGAGTCTGGGTTCTAATGCGCGCACCGTCGTTGAGATCCTTGAAGGCGTCATCGACCGCGCGACCTTCGCGGGAAAGGTCGACATTTCCGGCGGTTCGATCGGGTTGGGGACCCAGGTGTGGTCAGGCGGAGTGGTTAACGCCACGGGCGGTACGATTGGATCTGGATTTAGGGCTGAGGATGGAAGCATTGTAAATTTTTCCGGTGCGAACGTCGGCGCTAACCTCACAGCCAATTCACGTAGCACCGTGAATATCTTCGCCGGCACGGTCGGCGGTCGTTTCCTGGCCAACTCCGCGAGCAAAGTGAATATCTCGGGTGGCTTGATCGACGCCGACATGACCGCCAGCGCCGGAAGTAGCGTGACTTTCTCCGGCGGCTCTATTGGCGACCGGCTGCGGGTAAGCGGCGGCGCCATGACGATGTCCGGAGGGACGTTGGGCGATGGCGCTCAAGTCACGTCGCCAACAAACACGACTCTGGGCCGCTTTAAGATCACCGGCGGCTCAGTGGGCAACGGCTTTCGCGTGCAGGGCTACTTCTCGCAGCCGACGCCGACGTCCGCGCCTGTAGTGGGGCCCGCGACCGTCGAAATTCTGGGCGGCGCCTTCGGCGAGCGCTTTACAGCCGGCGTGGCCAGCATTGTGAACATATCAGGAGGCATCTTCGGCGAATCGTTCGTGGCGGAGAAGGGCGCGACAATTAATCTCTTCGGACGAAGTTTCGCGATCGATGGGATCCCAATGTCAAGCTTGATTCGCGATATGCCGTTCACTGTGAGCATGAGGGACGCGATGCTATCGGGCGTACTGACGGATGGCTCGCCGTTTAGCTTTACGCTCGCTTCCAACGGCTCGGCTGCGGAGCGCTTTGACCCGCAGGCGACGCTCACGGTGACGTTGGCTGTACCGGAACCGCGGACGCTCTTGATTACAGCTTTGGCGGTGGTGGAAATGGTTGGCGTATTTAGGTCTCAGTTAAGGTATTGCTTGCAGTTATCAAATTGAGAGCGTTGACTGAGCCGTCAGCCATCAACCCGCTGCGTTCAATTGTACAATCTCCGGAGGATTTCCTCATCTCGAGGCCAAACGGTTACTTGCACTTGAGCCGTTGATTCAGGCATCTGCTTGTCCCAGTCGAAAACCTTGGGTTCCAACCTTCTCTGAGGATGTTCTGTGCGATTCGCTCTTTTGATCACGCTTGGAATCGTTTGCGTTTTTCATAGCTTCCAGACTGGCGCGCACGCCGCCGAGGTCGCCTTTCCCGGCGTCGAGTGGGCGACGAAGTCACCGCTGGAATTGGGGCTCGACGAAGCGCGCTGGGAAGAGGTTGCCCAGCGGCTGGGGAGCCGCGGCTGCGCGATCAAGAACGGCTACGTCATCAAGACCTGGGGAGCTCAGGACGAGCGGAGCGATTGGTTCTCGTCGGCGAAGCCGGTGTTGTCGACGCTGTTGATGTTCGCCGCTAAAGAGGGCAAGGTTGCGAACTTCGACCAACGCGTGGCGGAATTTGGCTGGCCCCTTTCAGAGAAGGACCAGTCAATGACGCTTCGTCATTTAGCGAGCATGACCAGCGGCTACGCGCGGCCTGAGCCACCGGGGGAGGCGTGGGCCTACAACGACTTTGCGATTCAGCTTTATCAGAAGACGCTCTTCGACAAGATCTACCAGGGGCCGCCGGAAGAGACGTTTCACGATCCACAGCGCTTTGGGACGCTAGGCCTACAGGATGGCTTTCACTTTCGGCAGAAGAATCGCCGGATGACGGCTTCAGTGCGCGATTTTGCCCGCGTCGCTTGGTTCTGGCTCAATCGCGGGAATTGGAACGGGACGCAGGTATTGCCGCGGGCGTACTTCGACGACAACATGCGGCCGCAGGTTCCGCGCGATCTTCCGCTCAGCAGCGACGCGCCGACGAACGACTATTTGCAGATTGGCAGCTACGGCGGCGACTCGAACCATTTCACGACTGCCGGGCCGGGGATTTATGGTTTCAATTGGTGGTTCAACGACGTCGGCGGCCAGCATCCCGACGCCGTCACCTGGCCTGATGCGCCGCGCGATGCGGTCATGTCGCTAGGGCATCGCGGGAACTGCTGCGTCATGGTGCCGAGCTTGAATCTGGTGGTGGTTGCCGCCGATGCTAACTGGGGGGACCTGAAGCCGGGACGAGCCGATGCGAGCCTCAATGAACTCTTGAAATTGATTACCGCTGCGGGGACATCCGAGACGGCCACGGCGCGCTAGCGGGTCGACGCCGAGCTCTTCCGAATCTGAATTCATCTGGAGCGTTTCGAGATGCGTCAACTTGTCTTCCTGCTCATGGTCCTGGCGCTCGGGCGCGTGGCGCGAGCCGCAGACGTTAACGGACGTCTCGCCGTGTGGCATCCCCTGTCGCTCACGTTTGCGGGGCCCGAGGCGTCGGAAACCGACGACGCGCCTAATCCGTTCACGGACTATCGGCTGCAGGTTTCGTTCGCGGGGCCCAACAATCAGCTGTTCGTCGTCCCCGGTTACTTCGACGGCGATGGCCAAGGGGGCGCCAAGGGGAACGCGTGGCGCGTGCGGTTCACGCCGAACGTGGCCGGGACGTGGCGCTACGAGGCAAGCTTGCGGAAGGGGAAGAACGTCGCCGTCGAATTGGCGACGACGGCGGGCGAAGCGGTCGAGTTGCCCGCCGCCGCCGGAACGCTCGAAGTGGCGGCCCGCGACGCTGACGCGCCGGGGTTCTTGAAATGGGGACGGCTCGCCTACGTCGGCGAGCGCTATTTGAAGTTTGCCGACGGCCCCTATTGGCTGCGCGGCGGAACCGACGAGCCGGAAAACTTCTTGGGCTACGCAGGCTTCGATCGGACTCCCGGCAAGCACAAATACGTCGATCATGAAGCCGATTGGCGCGAGGGCGACCCCGATTGGGGCGACGGGCGCGGTCGGGCGATTATTGGGGCGCTCAACTATTTGGCCGCGCACCACGTCAACGGCATCTACTTTCTGACGATGAACGTCGGCGGCGACGGTAGAGATGTGTGGCCGTGGGCGGGGACGATCAATCCGCGCGGCAGCGCGGAGAACGACAACCTCCACTACGACGTGGCGAAGCTCGACCAATGGGAGAAGGTGTTCGCTCACGCGCAACGGCAGGGAATCTTTCTGCATTTCGTGTTCAACGAAGCGGAGGAGGCGAATAAGCGCGAACTCGACGACGGCGAGTTGGGCTTGGAACGCAAGCTTTACTATCGCGAAATGGTCGCGCGGTTCGGACACCACCTGGCGCTGCAGTGGAATCTGTGCGAGGAATACAACATCAACTTCGATTTCGGCGCCGAGCGTATCGGGGCGTTTGCCGACTACTTGCGCGCCGTTGATCCGTACGACCATCCGATCACCGTCCATAGCGCCGGTGATCCCGTGGAGGCGCTGCGGTTCACCTACGGCGATCCGCGCTACAGCATGACGTCGATCCAACTGAACCAGCGGCCGATTCATGAAGTGACGGAAGCAATCCGTCGCGAAACGCTGGCGACCGGGCGACCGCTGCCGGTGAGTCTCGACGAGTTTACGCTCGACAGGGGGCAGCGGGCGTCGCACATTCCGGTCGACGACGCGGCAGGGCATCGTCGCGAGAAGATTTGGCCGACTTATTTCTCGGGGGGGATGATCGAGTTCATTCTGGATGACTTGCTGCGGACCGACAGCTTCAAGACGACCGAGCGCGAACAGCTGTGGGACTATCTGTGGATCGCCCGCAACTTCATGGAGGAGAACCTTCCCTTCTGGGAGATGCAGCCGGCGGATGAACTGGTGAGCGGCGCCGCTAGCATCCGCGTTGGTATTGGCGGAGGCAAGCAGGTGGAGTTGGGACCGCAGGCGTTCGTCAAACGGGGCGACGTCTACGTGATTTACTTTCCGACGGCGACGGAGACGGGCGAACTCGACCTTGCCGACATGAGAGGCGCCGGAAGGCAGCGCTGGTTCAACCCGCGGACTGGTGAGTATGCGGGTGCAGAGAAAACGATTACGGGTGGTGAGAAGTTGGCGATTGGGCCGCCGCCGGCTGACGCCGAAGCCGATTGGGTGGCGCTGATCGAACGGACCGACCAACCGCGGTTTGAACCGATCGACGTCAGCGGCTTTCGCGACGGGATTCATCATTGGCGAAAGATCCGCGATCCGAAGCGAGTGATCCATACGTTGCCGGAGCAGGCGACTTATGCCGTCGATCAGGTCGAGGAAATCGCCGCGAACATTCTGCGCTTTCAGCGCGCCAACGGCGGCTGGCCGAAGGATTACGACATGCTGGCGGTGTTGACGCCGGAGCAGCAGGAAGTGATTCGCGAGACGCACGAGCGGAACGACACGTCGTTCGACAATTACAACATTCACTCGCAGGTTGAGTATTTGGCCCGAGCTTACGCCGCAGGGGGCGAGGAGGCATGGCGGGACGCGTGCGAGCGGGGTTTCGATTTTCTGTTGGCCGCCCAGTTGCCATGCGGTGGGTTTCCGCAGAAGCATCCTGAAGGCGACGGCTACGCGAAGTTCATCACGTTCAACGATGGTGTCATGATTGGCGTGCTCGACGTGCTGCAAGATGCGGCCGAAGGCGCGCCGCAATGGAAGTGGCTCGACGACGAACGACGGCAAGCGGCGCAGCGCGCCGTGAATGCGGGCGTCGAGTGCATCCTGAGTTGCCAGATTGACGCGGGCGGGAATCGAAGCGGTTGGTGCCAGCAGCACCACCCTGAAACGCTAGCCGCGGAACCGGCGCGGACGTTTGAATTGGCTTCGATCTGCCCGCAGGAGACGACGACGATTGTCCGATTCTTGATGCGCTTGCCAAAGCCGAGCGAGCAGGTTGCGCAGGCGATTGAGGATGCGGTCGCGTGGCTCCGTGAGACGCAACTGACGGGAATTCGCGTGCAGCGGGTCGCCGCCGATGCGGAGAAGTTTGAGTTTCACACGCCCGACTTTGACGTTGTCGTCCTACCAGATGACGAGGCGAAACCGATTTGGGCGCGGCATTATGAGATTAGTACGAATCGTCCCGTGTTTGCCGGCCGTGACACGGTGAAGCGGTATGCACTGCGCGAGATCGAACGCGAACGCCGCACGGGGACGCCGTGGTACGGTGATTGGCCGCAGCAGTTGCTGGAGACTGAGTACCCGCGGTGGCGAGAGACTCGTGGCGAGGCGCAGTGAGCCAGTAGCCAGTAAGTCGCTACGGGGTCGAAGTTGGATCGGGCTCGATGGCCACTTCGAATCGCCCGCTAGAGTCGGCCATCCCGCGGGGCATCGCGGCGGTGTTGAAGTCGGCGACGATGTCGCCGGCGGCGTTCACGGCGATCAAGCCGGCCGTCTCTTTCGGCAGCCGCTCGTCAATCTGCACGGCGGCCGCCTCGGCGAGCGTGGCCCCGGCGTAGCGCATCCGTGCGGCGACGTCGTAGCAAACGGCGTTGCGAATGAACAACTCGCCGACGCCGGTGCCCGAAATCGCGCACGTCTTGTTATCGGCGTACGTGCCGGCGCCGATGATCGGCGAATCGCCGACGCGGCCGAATTTCTTCATCGAGAGGCCGCCGGTCGAGGTGGCGGCGGCCAGATTGCCGTGCGTGTCGAGCGCGACGCAGCCGACGGTGCCGTAGTGGTCAGGCCTCTGCACCGCGGAAGTCTTCTTGCCATCCTCGGTCGCCTTCTTTGTTGCCTCAGCTTCCGCCTTGGCTTTTTCAAATTCTCGACGCGTGTCGTCAGTCCAAAAGTAGTCGGGCGAGACAAGCTCCACGCCAACTTCTTTCGCAAAACTGTCGGCTCCGTCCCTTGCGAGCAGGACGTGCTTCGTGTCGGTCATCACGCGGCGGGCGAGCGAGATCGGATTCTTCACCGTCATCACGCCCGCCACGGCGCCAGCGGAGAGGTCGGCGCCGTTCATGATCGAGGCGTCAAGCTGGTGCTGGCCGGTCGCGGTGAAAGTGGCGCCGCGTCCGGCGTTGAAGTTGGGGGCGTCTTCCAGGATGCGCACCGCTTGTTCGACGGCGTCGAGGCTGCTGCCCCCCTTAGCGAGAATGTCGCGACCGGCGCCGAGGGCCTTTTCGAGGCTGGCCAACATCTCGGCGCGCTTCTCGGGCGACAAATTTTCCCAGCCGCCGGCGCCGCCGTGGATAGCGATCGCATAGCGCGGCGACTCCGCTTCAACTGTCTGAGCGGGACTCGTCGCCGGCGAGCTGCACGCGAACAACGCCGCGGCCAAGAGCCACGGCTTCATTCCCCAGGAAACGTTTTTCGTCATGATTTTCATCGCGATTGGTAGTGAAGGGTTCCCACGGCTGCAGCATAGTGGAGCGAATTAGTCGTCGCCAGCAAAACATCAAGCGGTTAACCATGAAAATTGCGCAACTTGTCGCGGGTCCGCTCGCCTCACTGATCTTGCTCGTCGGCGTCGGCGGCGTGTGCCAAGCGGGCGAGCCAGCTAATCCCATCGTGGCCGAGAACGCACGCGAAGGCGCCCTCGATTGGCAGCTGACGCGCGTACGGGTCGACGGGGACGGTTTTCGCTCGCCTTGGATTGAGGGCTATTGCTCGCGGCAAAGCGTCAAGGCGGGGGAATCGATCGACATCATGGTCTCGACCAATCCGCCGCAGAAGTTTGAGATCGAAATCTTCCGCATGGGCTACTACGGCGGACGCGGGGCGCGGCTGATGACAAAGCTCGGTCCCTTCAATGGCGTCACGCAGCCCGATCCCGAAAAAGGAGAAAAGAATCTCCACGAATGCCGCTGGCCGGCAGCGACGACGCTGACAATTCCCAACGACTGGCTTAGCGGCGTCTACCTGGGGCGTTTGACGACGTTGCCCGAAGACAAGGACGTTCCGTATTGGCAGAGCTACGTGATCTTCATCGTCACCGACAATCGCCCGGCCGACATTCTCTTCCAATGTTCCGACAACACCTGGCAAGCCTACAACCGCTGGCCGAACGATTTCTCGGTCTACACGCACCCGCAGGGAGGGCAGGGGCCGTGGGCTGACGTGAGCTTCGATCGCCCTTATGCCCGCGAAGCGCAGCACGACGCGATCGTCAATGATCCGCTCACCGTCGGCGCCGGCGAGTTTCTGCCGTTCGAGTTCCCGCTCGCCTACTGGCTGGAGGAGCAGGGGTACGACGTTTCCTATTGCACGAACAGCGACATGCTTACTCCCGACCGCGGTCTAAAGTGCAACGCCTTCATCAGCGTCGGCCACGACGAGTATTGGGACATCCGCCAGTTCCGCAGCGTCGAAGCGATGCGCGACGCCGGCGTTGATTTGCTTTTTCTCTCGGGCAACGCCGTCTGCTGGGTCACGCCGTACCGCGACAGCGCCGACGGCCGTGCTAACCGCATCATGTTCCGCGGCGGTCCGTACGGCGCCGAGAACGACTACGCCCTACAGCGCGAGCGCGAGCATGGCCCGTTTCCGGAGCGCGGACCTGACGAAGGGCTCCTCATCGGCGCCCGGAATATCGAACCAGTCAACGGCGGCGGCGACTGGACCGTGACGAAGCCTGAACATTGGATGTTCAATGGCACGGGGATGAAGAGGGGCGATCGGATCCCTGGGCTGATCGGTTGGGAGTACCACGGCGACGCGGCCGACATTCCGGGGCTCGAAGTCGTCGGCGCGGGGACGGCCTGGGTCGGCGGCGATGTGCCACAGCAGTGGACGGCCACTATTTATACTGGGCCGAAGGAAAACTTCGTGTTCAACGCCGCGACGATTTTCTGGGCACAGGGCCTCAGCTCGCCGCCGGGGCATACGCTGCCGTGGTCGCACTGGTCGCGGCCGCACGGGCCCGATCCACGGGTGCAGCGGATCACGAAGAATCTGCTCGATCGAGCCCTGGAGACTCCGACGCCGGCACAGTAACGGAGGCCACTGGCATCCTGCATCTCCTTATGCTCCGACGTTGCCTGCCAATTTGGCGGAACCGAGCCACGCCCCGAATTCGTCTCCGCACCCCCCGGCCTGCCATTTTCCCCACCAAACACCGGCGATTGCCCCTCGCCAGCCGGCCAGACGCAGCGTTGGCACGTTGCTTGCCTTAACAGGTCTCTACATCAAACTCTGGCTGCCATTTTCGGCAGGCCGCCCGCTCCCAAGCCCCAATTTGCGACCGCGGCGACTATCGCAAAGCCCTTAAGCCGTTTAGATTTAGCGATTCGCTGCAGTCCGCTCCAGGCAAGCATACACACCTGAATCACCGTCCCGCTGGCCCGCTTGGGCCCCGGGCCTACCGCATCAGCCTTTTGAGGAGGATTTTCACGTGCCCAAGCAGATGGTCTTTGAAGACGACGCCCGCAAGTCGTTGGCGGCCGGGGTCGAGAAGTTGGCCCGCGCCGTCCGCAGCACGCTCGGCCCGCGCGGCCGCAACGCGGTGCTCGACAAGGGATGGGGTTCGCCGAAGGTGACGAAGGACGGCGTGACCGTCGCCGAGGATATCGAACTCGAAGACGCCTACGAAAATCTCGGCGCCCAGCTCGTCAAGGAAGCCGCCAGCAAGACGAACGACGTCGCCGGCGACGGCACCACCACCGCGACCGTGCTCGCTGAGGGGATTTTCCGCGAAGGCTTGAAGATGCTCGCCGCCGGCGCCGATGCGATGGCCCTGAGCCGCGGCATCCAAAAGGCCGTGGCGGCAGTCGCCGAAGCCATCCAAAAGATGGCCGAGCCGATCGAAGTGAAGGACAAGAAGAGCCTGCAACAAATCGCCACGATCGCCGGCAACAACGATCCGACGATTGGCGCCGTGCTGGCCGAAGCCTTTGCGAAGGTCGGCAAAGATGGCGTCATCACCGTCGAAGAGGGCCGCGGCAATGAGACGACCGTCGAGGTCGTCGAAGGGATGCAGTTCGATCGCGGCTACTTGTCGCCTCACTTCGTCACGAACGAAGATGACCAAACCGCTGACCTCGAGAACTGCCTGGTCTTGGTCTTCGAAGAGAAGGTCTCCAACGCTAAGAGCCTCGTGCCGGTTCTCGAAGCCGTCTCGAAGGCGGGTCGCCCGCTGTTGATCATTGCCGAAGACGTCGAAGGCGAAGCCCTCGCGACCCTCGTGGTCAACAAGCTCCGCGGCATCGTCCAGGCGTGTGCCGTGAAGGCCCCTGGCTACGGCGATCGTCGCAAGGCGATGCTCGGCGACATCGCCGCGCTCACCGGCGCCACCGCGATCTTTAAGGATCTCGGCATCAAGCTCGACGGCGTCCAGCTGTCGGACCTCGGCAAGTGCCGTAAGGTGATCATCTCCAGCGACAACACGACGATGGTCGGCGGCGGCGGCAAGAAGGAAGCGATCACCGGCCGGGCCGAGCAGATCCGCCGCGAAATCGACACGACCGACAGCGATTACGATCGCGAGAAGCTTCAAGAGCGTCTGGCGAAGCTCGCCGGCGGCGTGGCCGAAATCAAAGTCGGCGCCGCGACCGAAACTGAAATGAAGGAACGCAAGGACCTGCTGGTCGACGCTAAGTCGGCCACGCAAGCCGCTCTTGCGGAGGGTGTCGTCGCCGGCGGCGGCGTGGCGCTGCTGCGGGCTGAGAAGGCGATCGACAAGCTCGGTCTCGAAGGAGACCAGAAGCTTGGCGCCGAGATCATCCGCAAGGTGCTCGATTACCCGCTGCGGGCCATTGCTGAGAACGCCGGCATCGACGGCGCCGTCGTCGTCAACCGCGTTCGCCAGCTGAAGGGTAAGAACGACGGCTACAACGCCGACAAGGACGAGTACGGCGACATGATCGCCGCCGGCGTCATCGACCCGGCGAAGGTCGTTCGCACGGCTCTGCAAAACGCCGCGAGCGTCGCGGCTCTGTTGCTCACCACCGACGCGCTGATCACCGACCTTCCGAAGAAGGAAGAAGAAGGTGGCGGCGGCCATGATCACCACGACCACGGCATGGGTGGGATGGGCGGCATGGGCGGAATGGGAATGGGCGGCATGGGTGGGATGGGCGGCATGATGTAAGAGGCGAGGCTATTGGCCGTCGGCTCTCGGCTACCAGCCAGAGAGCTTGATGTTTGGCCGACAGCTGATAGCCGTCAGCCAAACTGTTCCAACTCAAATTCGATCAACACCTCAAATAAACATAATCAAGGACTCAAATTCATGGCCAAAATCAAGCTTCGTCCGCTCGATGATCGCGTTGTCGTTCAACCCCTCGATGCCGAGGAAGTTACCGCCGGCGGCATCGTGCTGCCCGATGCGGCCCAAGAGAAGCCGCAGCGCGGCAAGGTCGTGGCGGTCGGCGTCGGCAAGCTGCTCGACAGCGGCGCCCGCGGCGAACTGTCGGTCGCTGTCGGCGACGAAGTCATCTTCGGCAAGTACGGCGGCTCGGAAGTCGAAGTCAACGGCGAGGAATACAAGATCCTCCGCGAGAGCGACATTTTGGCGAAAGTCGTCGGCTAACGAGCCGCGCCCGCGCTACGGACTGGTCTCTTAAGCGACCAGTCCAGCCCCGGCGAAGACTTTCCACTTCAAACAATTCACTCCTGAATCAGGAAACCTTAAAGTGCCAAAGCAACTCATGTTCGACGACGCAGCCCGGGCGAAACTGCTCCGCGGCGTCGACAAGTTGGCCGATGCGGTGGCCGTCACCATGGGCCCCACCGGCCGCAACGTCATCATCAACAAGTCCTTCGGCGGTCCGACCGTCACGAAGGACGGCGTGACCGTCTCGAAGGAAATCGAACTCGAAGATCCCTTCGAGAACATGGGCGCCAAGCTCGTTCATGAGGTCGCCGACAAGACGTCGTCCCTCGCCGGCGACGGCACGACGACCGCCACGGTTCTGGCTCGCGCCATTCTCCGCGAAGGCGCCCGCAATATCGTGGCCGGCAGCAACCCAATGGCCGTCCAGCGCGGCATCCGCAAGGGCGTCGAAGCCGCCGTCGCGAAGCTCGACGAAATGAGCAAGAAGGTCTCCAGCAAGGAGCAAATCGCTCAGGTCGGTTCGATCAGCGCGAACAACGACCGCGTTATCGGCGACCTGCTCGCCGATGCCATGGAGAAGGTCGGCAAAGACGGCGTCATCACCGTCGAAGAAGGCAAGTCGACGGAAACGACTCTCGAGTTCGTCGAGGGGATGCAGTTCGACAAGGGCTACCTCTCGCCCTACTTCATCAACCAGACGGCCGACATGGCGTGCGTCCTGAACGACGCCTACATCCTGATCCACGAAAAGAAGATCACCAGCCTCCGCGACCTGGTGCCGATCTTGGAGCAAGCGAGCCAAAAGGCGAAGCCGCTCCTGATCATCGCCGAAGACGTCGAGGGCGAGGCCCTGGCTGCCTTGGTCGTGAACAAGCTTCGCGGCGTGCTGAACGTCTGCGCCGTGAAGGCCCCTGGCTTCGGCGATCGCCGCAAGGCGATGCTCGGCGACATCGCCGCTCTCACCGGCGGCACGCTCATCAGTGAGGACCTCGGCATCAAGCTTGAGAGCGTCACGCTGGAGCAACTCGGCCGCGCGAAGAAGATCACTGTCACCAAGGACAACAGCACGCTTGTCCAAGGCGGCGGCGCCAATGCCGACGTGAAGAAGCGGATTGATCAGCTTCGCAAAGGCATTGAGAACACTACCAGCGACTACGATCGCGAGAAGCTGCAGGAGCGTCTCGCGAAGCTCACCGGCGGCGTGGCGATCGTCTCGGTTGGCGCCAACAGCGAAGCCGAAATGAAGCAGAAGAAGGCCCGCGTCGAAGACGCCCTCCACGCCACCCGTGCGGCGGTCGAGGAAGGCATTCTTCCCGGCGGCGGCGTCGCGCTGATCCGCTGCAAGGAAGCCGTCGAAGCGGCCCGTAGCGGCGCCAAGGGCGACGAGAAGATCGGCGTCAACATCATCGCCGGCGTGCTCAGCGCTCCGCTGAAGCAAATTGCTGACAACTGCGGTTTGGATGGCAGCGTCGTCGCGGACGAAGTGAGCCGTAAGTCGGCCAACATCGGCTACGACGCCAACAAGGGCGAGTACGTCGACATGTTCAAGGCAGGCGTCATCGACCCCACCAAGGTGGTGAAGACCGCCCTGTCGAACGCCGCGAGCATCGCCGGCTTGATCCTGACGACCGAAGCCCTCGTGACGAATCTCGACGGCAAGGATCAGGACAAGCGGGCTGTGTCAGGCAGCGTCCGGTAAATCTTTTGCCGTATAATTTCGATAGTTCGCAAGCCGGGCCACTCGATTGGCGATCAAACGAGTGGCCCGATTGCGTGTGACAGGATGATAATCGGTCGGTAACCCAGGTTCAGATAGATGCTGAACGGGTGCCACTGGCGTGTCGCCAGTGCTGAAGTGGGTACTCGCTCGGCACTTCTCACTGGCGACACGCCAGTGGCACCCTATCGATCGCCCCTACGGACAGCTTCGATGGCGACCAAACGCTGCTACTACGAAACGCTCGAAGTCACCCGCACCGCGTCGGGGACCGAGATCGCTGCGTCCTACCGGAAACTCGCGGTGAAGTATCACCCCGACAAGAACCCCGGCGACGAAGAAGCGATCGCACGGTTCAAAGAATGCAGCGAAGCGTTTGAAGTCCTCAACGACAGCGACAAGCGCGCCCGCTACGACCGCCACGGCCACGCCGGCGTCAACGGCGGCGGGGCAGGGCACTTCAATGACGTCGAAGATATCTTCTCGGCGTTCGGCGATATTTTTGGCGACATTTTCGGCGGTCGCGGACGCGGTGGGCGTCGAGTTCGCCGCGGGCGCGACGTGCGCTGCGAGGTGACGCTGACGCTCAAGGAAGCGGCCGAAGGTTGCCACAAGACGGTAACGTTTCACCGCCACGAGCCTTGCACCGCCTGCGAAGGCAGCGGCGCGGCCCCCGGGAGCAAACGCGAAGTCTGCGGCTACTGCGGCGGCCGCGGCCAGGTGATCCAGCAGGCCGGCATCGTCCGCATGCAAACGACCTGCCCGCAGTGCCATGGCGAAGGCTCGGCCGTGTCGAGCCCCTGCAAGGCCTGTCGCGGCGCCGGCCAAACGGCGAAGAAGGTCGAAGCTGAGGTCGACGTTCCTGCCGGCGTCGACAACGGGATGCAGATTCGTATGACTGGCCAAGGCGAACCAAGCCCGCAGGGGGGCCCGGCCGGCGATTGTTACTGCGTCGTGACGGTGTTGCCCCATCCGCTCTTCGAACGCGAAGGCCAGCACCTAATCTGCCGCATCCCCATCGCTTACTCGCAAGCGGTGCTGGGGGCGACGCTCGACGTACCAACCTTGAGCGGACCGATGGAATTGAAAGTTCCCGCCGGCACGCAATCGGGCGAAGTCTTCCGCATCCGCGGCAAGGGGCTTCCCGACCCGCGCGTCCACGGCGTCGGCGACCTGCATGTGCAAGTCTCGATCGAGGTGCCGAAAAAAATAACGGCCGAAGAGAACGAACTGTTGCGAAAGCTCGCTGAGCTCGAACGCAAGAACGTCGCTCCGGCCCGCAAAGGATTCTTCGACAAAGTGAAGGAATTCTTTGCTCCCGAGGAAGAAGAACAGACCGAAGTCGAGGCGTCCTAACGCCCGCAGGAGATAAATGATGCAAAGCGGACCCTATCGACAAGATCAGCCGTCGCGCGACGGCGGCGCCGACCACCCGACCGACGCTCAGCTCGAAGGCGCCACCGCCGACGGCTCGCCGACCCCAAACGCCGGCATCGAGGATGCGACCAGCGGCGGCGATATGCTCGAGATCGAGCTGAACGCCGAACGCGATCGCAACCTGCGCTTGCGGGCCGAGATCGAGAACCTCCGCAGCCGGAGCTCTCGCGAGTTGGCCGATCAAATTCGTTACGCCGCTCTGCCGATGGCCCGCGATCTGTTGCCGGCGCTCGACAACATCGATCGCGCCATCGCCGCCGGCGATAAGGCCGGGGAGAAGGGGCCGCTCGTCGACGGCGTCAAATTGGTCCGGCAGCAGATGATCAGCGTGCTGAAACAACATCAGTGCGAAGAGATCGCTGCGCTCGGCGCCGAGTTCAACCCGCAGTTCCACGCAGCGATCTTGCAGCAACCATCCAACGACGTCCCCGCCAATCATGTGATGATGGTGACGCAGGCCGGCTACCAACTCCACGACCGCGTCGTGCGGCCGGCGCAGGTGATTGTGTCGAGCGGGCCGGCGACGTAAGCAGAAGCTAGACGCTGGATGCTTGATAAAAGGTCCAGCGACCAGCTTGTTCTGAACCTGACCTCTGACCCCTGACCCTTCACTCCATGCCCACCTACGACTACGAATGCGACGGCTGCGGCCACGAGTTTGAGCTCTTCCAAGGGATCAACGATCCGCTGCAGCGCAAATGCCCTAAGTGCGGCAAGCTGAAGCTCCGTCGCCTCTTCGGCACCGGCGCCGCGGTCGTCTTCAAGGGCTCCGGCTTCTACGAGACCGACTACCGCAGCGAGTCGTACAAGAAGGCCGCGGAGAAGGACAAGAAGTCGTCGGAAGGGTCGAGCGATTCCGGCAAAAGCGAGAAGTCGGCGGAGAAATCGTCCGACAAGTCGACTTCTGGCGGCGAGTCGAAGAAGAGCGACTCCGGGTCGAGCGAATCGAAGTCGAAATCGAAGAAGCCGAAGAAGGACTAATCGGTGCGTCCAACGGGCGGCCGCTCCGGCGGGTCGTTGACCCGCGGCTACAGTTATCATTGCTATGCGTTGTCCCACTTGCGAACGTGATTTTCAGCCCGCCGAATCGGCGGCGCTGCCGTTCTGCAGCGATCGTTGCCGGCTGATCGATCTCGGCCGTTGGCTCGACGAAGGGTATGCCCTGCCGGAACTGACCGAAATCGAAGACGACGAGTCGGCCGAGAACGAATCGAACGGCGCAGAGTGAGACGCAACTCGTCATTCTGAGCGCAGCGAAGAATCTGGAATCTCGTTTGGTTCGCCAGATTCTTCGCTGCGCTCAGAATGACCGCTCCTCTCCAGGTCTCAATTTCAAGGTCGCGGCGCACGAGCGTTCAGGCGTATAATCGCCCCCACGCGATTGACGCACCGACGAAGCTCCCCGCTTGATGACGCTCCCTCCGCCGTAACGCTGAATTTATGACGCTTCCCCCGCAGCAAGTCACTTCGGTCCGCTGGACCGCGGTCTTCCCTTGGCTCATTCTGGCCCGCGCCGCGCGCGTCGCGCTAATGTTGCGCGTGATCGTCCTGGCGCTCCTCGGCGTCGCGGCGACGCACGGCGGTTGGCTCTTGATTGAATCGTCGCCGCTGGGACATCGTGCACTTCGTGAATTGGAATTAGAGGTGGGGCTGCAAACGCAGATCTCGACGTTGTTTCCGCCGGCGCTGCACGACTCGGTCGACGGTCCGCTGACGATCGTCAAATCGGATTGGACGCTTGGCCCCATCTTCACCAGTTGGCGCTGGATGGTGCAGCCGTTCGGACAGCTGCTGCAAGCCGCCGACTGGGGAGCTTGGACCGCCCTCGCCCTTGCAGGCCTCTGGTCGCTCGCCGTCTGGGCCCTCTTCGGCGGCGCCATCGCCCGCATCGCCGGCGTCTATCTCACCTACGGCGAAACGCTCGGGCCCCTCGCCGCGCTTCGCTCCTCCGCGCGCAAATGGCCCTCCACCGTCGGCGCTCCGCTGCTTGTCGTGTTCGCGATCGCGCTGCTCGCGCTGCCGCTCGTGCTGGCCGGCTTGCTCCTCCGCTTCGATTTGATGGCGTTGCTGCTGGGCTTGGCGTGGATCGTCGCGCTCATCGGCGGCGCCGCGGTTGCCATCCTCGCGGTCGGCCTGACTATCGGTTGGCCGCTGATGTTCTCGACGGTCGCCGTTGAGCGGACCGACGCGTTTGACGCCATCAGCCGCGGCTTCGCTTACGTCTACCAAAGACCGCTTCATCTGTTGTTTTACCTGATCGTCGCGAGCCTCTTGGGCATCCTGGCACAAGCGGCCGTCGATCTCGCGGCAACGGCGACGACGACTGCCACCGAGTTCGCCGTCAGCGTCGGGGCAGGGCAGGGCAGGCTCGGCGACCTGGGCGTCGACGGCAAGGGCGTCAGCGACGACGTGAGTGACGTCGGCGCGTTCGGCGGCGCCGCGATGCATTTTTGGACGAACGTCGTCCGCGCCGCTGCCGTTTACTTCCCGCTGGCATACCTTTGGCCGGCGTCGACGGCGATCTACTTGCTCCTCCGCCGGGGGATCGACGCGACCGAAATGTCCGAAGTCGCATTCGACGAAGGCGAACCGAAGGTCGGCCTGCCGCGGCTCGCGCCCGATGTGGCGACCGGCGTGCCGCAAGTCGCACGCCCCGAAACGAAAACCCGATAGCCGGACCGCCACGCGGTCCGAGCAGCGGCGTCAAGCGAGCTGCCCCCCGGAGGGCGTGGCCCTCCGGCTAGTTTTACGTACAGAGCGTTAGTTTGCGAGCAGAGCGTGCGAGTTCAACTATTGATCTGTCGCGAGCCGCGCGACCAGCGCATCGAGTCGACCTTCAAACTGCCCGCGCGTCACCACCTCGTCGCATCCCGCGGCGACGGCAGCCGCCAACGAATCACGCTGCACATGCGGCCCGCCGGCGAGGATCACGGCCTGGGGAGCCGCGTTGCGAACCTGCCGCACCACGCCGCCGAGGTCGAGCCCCGGCGTTCGTAAGTCGATCGCGACGAGTTCAATCGGTTCCGCGGCGCATCGCTCAGCGACGCCGACCGCATCGCCAATCACGGCGAGCGTCGCGCCATGCCGATCGGCCGCGCCTTGCGCGGCCGACATCAGCATCAGGTCTGAACTCAATAAGATGAATTGCATGTTCTTAGATGTCATCCTGAGCGTAGCGAAGGATCTAGCACTTCAAACGGAGCTTCCAGATTCTTCGCTGCGCTCAGAATGACGGGTGTTGGCTCGCGCGCAGTCCCTGAGTCTAAATCGCCCCCGGCCCGCGCGCTCCGTCGCTCACCTGAATCGCTTCGTCCATCGGCAGCACAAAGACCTTGCCGTCGCCGATGGTCCCCTCGCCGCCGGTACGGGCCACCTGCTCCAGACATTCGATCGTCTTCTCGACGAAGTCGTCGTTCACGGCGATTTCGAGCGCCACCTTCCGCAGCAGGTTCGTCTTGTACTCGGCGCCCCGGTATGTCTCATCTTGCCCGCGCTGGCGAGCAAATCCCATCGCGTCGCCGACGGTCAGCCGCGAGACGCCGATCCGCCGCAGCGCTTCTTGCACTGCTTTGAGCTTCGGGGGTTGAATGATTGCAATGATGAGCTTCATAAACGGCCGCCGCCTGACGAGAAACCAATCCTTTTGGGTAAGATAGAGCATACCTTGCGCGGGCCGATTCGAGTAGATCGCCCCGTGCCTGAACGCTGCCACATGCCGGATTTCAACGTGAAAGAGCTCGTCACACAACTGATCGACACAGTCGGCCTGTGGCTGCCTAATCCTGAGCAAGCGCAATTCTGCGCTATCGGCCAGGGGAGCAGCTTCAGCGGCGCTGGGCTCTGGCGGGTCGAACATGGCGAACGCATCTACGTCCTCCGTCGCTGGTCTCCCATGGATGGGAACGGCCGCGGCATCGAACGCATTAGTTGGCTGCAGCGTCATTTGGCCGACGCCGGGTTGCCAGTCGGCGGCCCGTTGCCGTTGATGGCGAGCGAAGAGTCGGTGGTTCTGACGCAGATGGGCCTCAACGGCCGCGATGAATCGTGGACCTTATCGCCCTGGCTCCCCGGCGCCGCCGACTACTGGTTCACGCCGCGTCCAGCAAAGCTGAAGGCAGCGCTGCGCACCCTCGCGGAGATCCATCTCGCCGCCGCCTCGTATCCGGTTGGCGACCAGGCGGGCCGCGCACGCACCGATCGCTCCCCCGCGCTCGTGAAACGGGCCGACCGTCTGGAAGGCCTCAAGTCGGCCGAGTGGGCCGAACTCAACTACCATCTCGCGAAGACGCCGCCGACAGCCGAACGCGAGGCCGCCTTCGAGGCGCTGGAACTCATCCATCGCTCGCTTGGCCGCCTCTGGTACGAATCGCTCCGTTGGTGCGACGAGCCGCTGCCGTTGCAATGGGTGGTCCGCGACGTCTGGCACGACCATGTGTTGTTCACCGAAGACAAGGTGACCGGCGTGATCGACTTCGGCGCCGCGGCGGTCGATTCGCCGGCAGGGGACGTCGCCCGGTTGCTCGGCAGTCTCGTGGGCGATGACGAAGCTGGGTGGCGGATCGGCATCGAGGCCTATCAACGGCAACGATCCTTGTCGCCCGTCGAATTTGAGGCCATCCGTTACTTCGACGCCAGCGGCACGCTGCTGTCAGCGTTCAACTGGGTCCACTGGCTCTTCCGCGACCCCTCGGCATTAGGAAAAGAAGTCGACCGCGGCGCGGCCCACCGCCGTCTGGAGCGTCTCGTCGGCCGCTTGCGGATGCTGGCAAGCTAGCATGAAGGCCAGTTCCATGATTGGGTGGCACGCCCAGAGGTAATCCGATGGGCGTGGAGTGCCGAGTGAAGGGTTCGTCACGCCCTTCAGGAGTACCCTCAGGGCGTGCCACCCCGGAGACACGCCGCACGGATCGTCCAGCCTTCCAGTATTGCCATATTTATCTCTGACGAACGCCAAACTCACGGTTGGCCCCAGTAACGCTCGGCAAACCGCAGCGTCTAACTTGTTGAATGGCCCGTTCGCCGCCGGCGATCGCCGTTGCTCGGCCTTCCCGCCAACCCTAAAATCTTGACATCCAGAGCTTGCGGGGATTCCGCGCGCGGACGCCCCCCTCCCATCGTTAGGAATTCGACGGAATGGCTTCATCACGACGTTACGGCCGAACTGGCTTCGCTGCCGCCGCTGTTTGGATGCTCGCAGCCGCTCATCTCGCCACGGCTCAAGTTCCCGACTTCGGCAACTTCGAAAGCAAGCTGGGCGGCGGTTTGGGGGGATTCGGCAAGAAGGATCAGAAGGTCACCGTCACTTCTGAATTCACGCCGCCGATGGATGACGCCCCGGCGATGCTCTTTGTCACGGCGAAGATCGTTCCGGGACTGCACCTCTACGCGATCGATCAAGGGAAGCTCGCCGACGGCGACGGGCCCAGCACGACTGTTATCAAGCTCGACGCCGGCCAAGATGTGAAGCTGCTGGCGCCATTCCAACACATCCAGCAACCGAAGTCGCACGTCGACAACGTCGTCTGGAAGGGGCTAGAGCTCCGCGAGCACTATGACGAAGTGACCTGGTACGCCCCGGTTGAATTCGCCGCCAGCACCGATCCGGCGAAGGCGTCGATCCGCGGCACGCTCGACGGCCAGGCCTGCGATGCGAATTCCTGCACGCCGGTTGAAGCAACGTTCACAGCGAAAGTCGGCAAGGGAATCTCAATCCCCGCGGCGTCGCCGACCGCATCAGCAGGGGGCCTCGCAAGTTCGTCGTCGGCCATCCCGCTCTGGAAGGTCGCCTGCTATGGACTGCTCGGCGGCTTGATCCTCAACCTGATGCCGTGCGTCCTGCCAGTGATCGGCCTGAAGGTTCTATCGTTCGCAGAACAAGGGGGCCGCAGCCGTGCGAAAGTGCTTGGCTTGAACCTCGCCTACGTTGCGGGCTTGCTTTCTGTATTCATGATCCTGGCGACGCTCGCTGCCGGCGTGCAACTCGGCCTGAACGATCAAAACTTCGGTTGGGGCGAGCTCTACACCCTCACTTGGTTCAAGGTGGCCATGGCGGCGCTTGTTTTCTCGATGGCGCTCAGCTTCCTCGGCGTCTGGGAAATCCCCATCCCTGGTTTCGCTGCGTCGAGCACAGCCTCGAAACTCTCGGCCGAGGAAGGTCCTTTCGGCGCCTTCTGCATGGGCATCTTCACGACGCTGCTCGCCACTCCCTGCAGCGGGCCGTTCCTGGGACCGGTGTTTGGGTACACGATCAGCCAACCCGCTGCGGTCACGTTTTTAGTGTTCGGTTCGGTCGGCGTCGGCATGTCGTTGCCTTACTTGCTGATCGGCTTGTTCCCCTCGCTTGTCAGTTGGTTGCCGAAGCCCGGCCCCTGGATGGAGACGCTGAAGCATCTGCTCGGCTTCGTACTGTTGGGGACCGTCGTCTACCTCTTCTCGACCATCAATCAAGATTACTTCCTGGCGACGCTCGCGCTGCTGTTCGGCATCTGGTTCGGCTGCTGGGCGATTGGCCGCGTGCCGATCTACGCTGAAACTCCGGAACGCGTCCGCGGCTGGGCCGTCGGCATCCTCATCGCCGCGGTGATCGGGACCGGCTCGTTCCAACTCCTGACGCCCAGTGAGTCGGCCCTGCCGTGGCAACCCTACTCGCCGCAGGCACTGGCCGTCGCGCGGGCGCAAGGTAAGACGGTGATGGTCGACTTCACCGCCGACTGGTGCCTCACCTGCAAAACGAATCTGAAGCTCGCCATCAACCGCGAGGAAGTGAAGCAAGTCGTCCAAGAGAACGACGTCGTTACCTTGGTCGCCGATTGGACCGACAAGAACGACATGATCAAAGGAGCGCTGCTGGAGCTGAATAGCCAAAGCATCCCGCTCTTGGCGATTTACCCCGGCGACCCCAGCCGCGAGGTCCAGGTACTGCCCGACTTGCTCTCGAAATCGCAAGTCCTTGAAGCCCTCGCCGAAGCCGGCCCGTCGCTCGATCCCCAAACCGCTGCGGTGACGTCAGACAAGAAGTAGCCGCGAGTCAACGACCCGCCGGAGCGGTGCACGCGTGACGTTGAAAGCACCGTCACATGGGCAGCCGTGGAGGGGTTAGACCTCTCTGCATCGCAATGGCTTGCGGCCATCTTCAGGCCCAGCGGGCCGCGCTGTGAAAGCCCAGGACGAAGTCCTGGGTAAGCACGGTCAGTAAACGACGTAGCCCTGAAAGGGCGCGCTAGCGCGCCCTTTCAGGGCTACGTCGTTTACTACGGGTCAAACCTAGGGCTTCGCCGTAGGCTGTCATAGCGCGGCCCTACAGGCCTGAAAACGTTGCCGCTATACCACAGAGCGGCAAGCAACGCGTTGCAGGGGAGGCGATATAACGACGCCAGGCTTCTCGCATGGTTGCGAACAGCAGATTGCCTACGCCCAGCGGCCTTCGCCGCTCCCTTCAACAATCCGCCCAATCCGCCAGCTTTCAAACCCCTGGCTGGTCAACTGCTGCTGGATGCTCTCGGCATAATACTCGCTCACCACGAGCGTCAGCCCGATGCCCATGTTGAAGACGCGAAACATTTCGTCCTCTTCAACGTCGCCGAGCTTCTGCAGCCAAGTGAACACCGGCAAGATCGGCCAGCTGTCGCGGAAGATCTCGGCGTCGACGTGGTCGGGGAGCACGCGGGCGAGATTCTCGTGCAGCCCGCCGCCGGTGATGTGGGCGATGCCATGGACGACGCTCTTCACCTTGTAATGGTTCAGCACGTCGCGCACCGGACGCGTGTAGAGCCGCGTCGGCGTCATCAGCACGTCGCCGACCGTCTGATCGCTGAAGTCGACCTTGTCGTTTACTTTCAACCCGGCGTGGTCGAGTACGATTTTCCGCACGAGGCTGTAGCCATTCGAGTGGATGCCGCTGGAAGCGATGCCGATCACCGCGTCGCCAGGCGAGGCGTTAGCGCCGGTGAGCATCCGCGACTGTTCGACAATGCCGACGCAGAAACCGGCCAGATCGTAATCGCCCGGTTGGTACAAGTCGGGCATGATCGCCGTCTCGCCGCCGACGAGCGCCGCGTCGCAGTCGAGGCAACCCTGGCTGATGCCGCTGACGATCTGCTCCAACAACCCCGGATCGTCCGCCGCCATCGCGACGTAGTCGAGAAAGAAGAGAGGCTCGGCGCCGCAACAGATCGCGTCGTTGACGCACATCGCCACGAGGTCGATGCCGACCGTGTCGTGCCGGCCGAGCAGCTGGGCCACCTTCAGCTTGGTGCCGACGCCGTCGGTGCAGGAGACCAGCACCGGCTCCTTGTAGTTCCGCGCGAACAACCCGCCAGCGAAGTCGAGCTTAAACAGCCCGGCAAATCCATTGGCCCACGGCAACACCCGCGGGCAGTGCGTCCGCCGCATCAGCCGCGGGAGCCGCGACATCGACTCCTCGTAGGTGGCCAGATCGACGCCCGAGTCTTTGTAAGTCAGTTTTGCCATTGAACTTGCTTGCGTGAAGACGGCTGCAAGGGAGCGATTTTAAGGGCCGAACCGCTGACCGTCGAGGGTCGGAGCCTTCCTCACGGTGCTGAGCCTCTACCGCTGCTTTTTTAAACCGCCAAGGACGCCAAGGACGCCAAGGGAAAGATGGGTAGGAATAGGAACCGCCGATGGACGCGGATAAACGCTGATAAATGCCATGTAGAACAGTCACTGAGTGCGTTCGTTTCCACTCTCTTCTTATCCGCGTCCATCGGCGGTTCCAAATTCCCAGTATTCCTTGGCGTCCTTGGCGTCCTTGGCGGTTCAACTCCTCTGCGGTTGATCGGTCCTCAGGGGTGGCAACTTGCCTCGGGCCGGGTACGATTGTGCAGGTTCTATCGGTGAGCGGGCGACGGCGGCCGGCGCGATCCGACAGTGGCGCCGCGTAGCGAAACAAAGCCTGCCGCGACGATCAGCCTACCTGCTCCGCTTGAGCTATGTTGAAGCGGAGGCACGGGTTGACGCGCGTGTGCGGCAGGGCGAAGGTGCGCCGCGGCACATTTGCGTTTTCAAGACTACCGGGAGATTGAGTCGAAGCATGAGGCGTAGCCCTAGCGCTGCGCCTTCAGGGAAGCAAGGCACAGCGGCGGCAACTGGGACTACACCTCCTGAAGCCTGCCAACGTCATCCCGAGAGCCTTCCCGATCCATGCTGACCCAATGGACCCCCACGCTCACCACGCCGTCGTTTACCCCCGTCATGCCAGCCGCGCAGCGATTCATGCAGTTTCGCTACCCGCTGCCTTACGGTGCGCTCCTACAGGACGGCGGCGTGCAGTTCGTCGTCTACAGCCGCTCGGCCACGGCCATGCGGGTGTTGCTCTATAAGCGCGTCACTGACCGCGAGCCTTACCGCGTCGTCGAGTTCAATCGCACGACCGACCGCTGGGGCGACATCTGGAGCCTGCACGTTCCCGACGTCGAAGCCGGCGCGCTTTACCACTATCAAGCCGACGGGCCCTACGCCCCCGAACGCGGACATCGCTTCAATCCGAACGCGCGATTGATCGATCCTTACGCGCGGGCCTTGGCGGGGCAGTTCCAAACCTCCGAAGACGGGATCATCCGTCCGCCGAAGTGCGTCGTCGTGGACGAAACGTTCGATTGGCAAGGCGACCGCCATCTCCGGCGGCCGCTATCCGAGTCGGTCATCTACGAGATGCATGTCCGTGGGTTCACTCGCGGACCATCGAGCGAGGTTGAACATCCCGGCACCTACCAGGGCGTCATCGAGAAGATTCCGTATCTGCAATCGCTCGGCGTGACGGCCGTCGAGTTGATGCCGATTCACGAGTTCCCCACCAACGGCGTCTTCGGCAGTAAGCTCGATCGGCCCAACTACTGGGGTTACGATTCGCTCGCATTTTTCTCGCCCCATCGCGGCTACCAGCATGGCAACGAGCCAGGCGGGCAGGTGCGGCAGTTCAAGGAAATGGTGCGGGCGCTGCATGCCGCCGGCATCGAAGTGATTCTCGACGTGGTGTTCAATCACACCGCTGAGGGAAATCACCTGGGCCCGACGCTCAGCTTCAAGGGGCTGGAAAATCGCGTCTATTACATGCTCAACGGCGACGGCACCTACAAGAATTACTCCGGTTGCGGCAACACGGTGAACGGCAATCACCCGATCTGCCGCGAGATGATTTTCCACTGTCTGCGCCACTGGGTCTACAACTACCACATCGACGGGTTCCGCTTCGATTTGGCGTCGATCCTCAGCCGCAATCGGAACGGCGAACTCGTGCCGAATCCGCCGATGGTCGAGCTGATCGCCGAAGACCCGATGCTCGCCGATACGAAGATCATCGCCGAAGCGTGGGACGCCGCCGGGGCGTTCCAGGTCGGCAACTTCGCCGACAAGCGTTGGGCCGAGTGGAACGGTCACTACCGCGACGATATTCGCCGCTTTTGGCGCGGCGACCAAGGGATGATCGGCCCGATGGCCACGCGGCTGTCAGGTTCGAGCGATCTCTACCAATCGAGCGGTCGGCATCCCTATCACAGCATTAACTTCATCACATCACATGACGGCTACCCCCTGAACGACTTAGTCAGCTACGAGCATAAGCACAATCAGGCCAACGGAGAGGACAACCGGGACGGAGAGAACAACAACAACAGTGCGAACTACGGAGTGGAAGGTCCGACGCGGCGAAAACACATCGTCGAACTGCGTCGGCGCCAGGCGAAGAACATGATGGCGTCGCTCCTGTTGAGCGAAGGGACGCCCATGATCGTCGCCGGCGACGAAGTGCTGCGAACCCAACGTGGCAACAACAATGCTTACTGCCAAGACAACGCCACGAGCTGGTTCGATTGGAATTTGGTCGAGAAGAACTCGGAGATGCTCCGGTTCACGCAGGCCATCATTGATTTTCGCAAAGCCCAGCCGAATGTCCGGCGACCGTCGTTCCTCACGGGCCAAGCGGCCAGCGAGGGACAGATTCCGGACGTCAGCTGGTACGGTCCCGAAGGCCAAGGCGTGAATTGGAGTTCCCAGCAGAAGAGCCTCGTATGCGTCCTCGGCACGGCTGGTCTCGACGACCCGTCGGCCCGGTACATCATGCTGATGCTCCATGCGGGCGGCGATTCGCAAGATTTCACCATCCCGGCGGCCGTGCGAAGGCTTCCCTGGAGGTTGTTCGTCGACACGGCGGCTGAGGCCCCGAACGACGTCTACCCCGGCGTGAACGGCCCCGCAGTCCCCGCCGGCGGACGCGTGAAATTGGTGCATCACTCGGTACGGTGCTATGTAGCCTAGGCAGGCTATAGGTTGTAGGCTGTAGGCCGTAGGCGAGAGGTTTCTCCTCGCCTACGGCCTACTTCGTTTCCATTCAGAATTGGAATTGATATCACTGCCATGGCGGCCTCACGCTCGAACGTTTCGATCATCGGTATTGGCGACGACGGGCTCGACGGTGCGTCCGAAGCCGTCCGTAGAATTATCAGCGAAGCCGATCTACTGGTCGGCAACGACCGCGTGTTGGCGCTCGTGCCCGGCAATGTGACGGAACGGTTGGTGTTGGGCGCCGACGTGGAGTCGGCCGCCGATCGCATCGCCGCCGAGCACGGCCGCGTGGCGGTGCTGGTTTCAGGCGACCCGCTCTTTTACGGGTTGGCCCGGTACCTCTGCGATCGCGTCGGCATCGACCGCTGCGAGATCGTGCCGCACGTGAGCAGCATGCAGCTGGCGTTCGCACGGGTCAAAGAGAGTTGGGACGACGCCTACCTCACGAACCTGGCGAATCATTCGCTCGAAGCCGTGGTGGAGCGGATTCGCACAGCCGACAAAGTCGGGCTCTTCACCACCGACGAGAACGGCCCCGACGCCGTGGCGCGGGCTTTGGTTCGGCGGAAGATCGACTACTTCACCGCCTACGTCTGCGAGAACCTTGGCGCCCGCAACGAGCGCGTCACCCGCGGCACGCTCGCCGATATTGCTGGCCAAAAATTCGATCCACTCAACGTGATGATCCTCGTCCGCTCTGGCGACGTCCCCGATCGGCCGCGCGATGCGGCGACGCGCAGCCTCTTCGGCAACCCCGACGAAGCGTTCATCCAATCGAAACCGAAGCATGGCTTGCTCACGCCGGCCGAGGTCCGCGCCGTGGCGCTTGCCCAGATGGCCCTCTCGCCGCGCAGCATCGTCTGGGACGTCGGCGCCGGCAGCGGTTCGGTCAGCGTCGAAGCCGCCCTCCTGGCGCCGGCGGGGCAGGTCTTCGCGATCGAGCAAGACGCCGAAGACGTTGACCTGATCCGCGAGAACGCCGATCGCTTTGCCGCGGAGAACGTCACCCCCGTCGTCGGCCGTGCTCCCGAAGTGTGGGCCGACCTCCCCGATCCCGACGCCGTCTTCATGGAAGGGAGCGGCCGCGAGATTGCTCGCTTGGCGGAACTGGCGTTCGAACGGCTCAAACCTGGCGGCCGCTTAGTCGCCAGCGTCGCGAGCATCGAGGGCCTGCACGAAGTGAAGGCGACCCTCGCCGCCGTCACTTCCGACGTGAACGTCTGGATGCTCAACGTCTCCCGCGGCACCGATCAGCTGCAGCGTCTGCGGCTCAACTCGCTGAATCCCGCGTTCCTAGTGGCAGCAACGAAGACAAGTTAGAAGTTACCCGCGAGCGAGCCGGAGGCTTTATGCCTCCGGTATTATGTTCAACGCTACGTCGCCCGCTTGGTCGTTTCAACCGCGGGTTGAACGCTCCCCGAACCAGGCAATTCCAGCCCAATCAGCTTCAGTCCCGCAATAATCAACACCGCCGCCAGCAGCCGCTTAATGGCCGGCGCCGAGAATCGCCGGCTCCCCAAGTAGGATCCCACGCTGCCCCCCACGAGCGCGGCGATCAGCAGCACGAAGGCAAAGCTCGGAATGGACCGCGTCGCCGTGACGTTGCCGAGCAGCCCGGCGATCGAGTTCACCAGGATGAACACGACCGACGTCGCGGCCGCCGTTTTCGTCGTCGCCCACCGCATGACGATCATGAGCGGCGTGAGAAAGATCCCGCCTCCCGTGCCGGTGAGCCCCGAGAGCAACCCCAAGACTCCGCCGACCACGAGCGAAACGCCCCGCGACGGCGCCTTCACGTCGGTCGCGTCTTTCGGATCGTAAAGAAATCGCGCCGCCGAAAAGAGAAGCACGATTCCTACGGCTATCTTGAACAAGTGCGCCGGCAAATTGAGATACCCGCCGGCGAACGCCATCGGCACGGAGAAGATCGCGAACGGCCAGAACAACTCCCAACGAAAATGTCCCGCACGCCAGAACTGCCACGTGCCGATCGACGCGACGAGAATGTTCAGCACCAGTGCCGTCGGCTTGATTTCCGCCGGCGCCAACCCGAACAGCGTCATCACCGCGATGTATCCCGACGCGCCGGCATGTCCGACCGACGAGTAGAGAAACGCGATCAACAGAATGCCGGCGGCGATCCACGGAAGTTGGTCGGGCGACATGCGAGGCTACTCGTCGCGGTGAACCGTGGCAGGCGAGAACGCCGGCAAACAGACGGCGACGTACTCGGCGCCTTCCGAACCGGGGCTGCTGTAGCGGATCCATTCGCCCGGTTCGGTGATGATCGCCTGCCCGGCGGCGACGTCAAAGGTCTCGCCGCGGGTCTCGACCCGCAGCGAGCCTCTCAGCACCAGCGTATATTCACCGAACTCCGGCGTCTGCCCCGGTTCGCTCCAGCCGGCGGGGCTGACCATCCGCGCGACGCTTAATTCAGCGGTTTGCGAATTGACCCGGCCGACAAATTCTTCGATCACCTTCGGCGGCTCGCCGTGGGCGTGAATCCGCGTCGGCATTGCAATGAGTCGCGGCATCGGCTGTACTCTTCTACAGGGCTGGTTTCCCCGCGACAACGCGGTTCATCGCCAAGAGTAACAGCCGCCGCACCTGTTGCCTATTCCCGCCTGAATTGATTCGAGCATCGCCGAACCGTAGGTGCCGTGACGGACGCTATAGACGCTATTGAGCGGCGGCAGCATCCGCCCCCTGTTTTCCGGCCTCTAACCAAGCGCGATTGAATCGCGCCAGCGTCAACGTCGCCGGAATAAACGGACCCTTAGGCTCGAGGCTCCTCGCTTCGTAAAGCAGGTAGATCGTGCCGTCGAGGTCGACGGCCATGTCGGAGTAGCCGCTAGGCCCGGCGTCAACCACCTGCGAAACGGGCCACGTCTTACCGTCGTCGTCGCTCACGCGAACGGTGAGGTTGCGCCGCTCGCGCGCACCCTCTTTGCCAGTCGGGCCCGTTCCGGGACCACTGTTAGGATAGGAGTAGAGCAGGGCGGTCGTCTGCCCGTCGGCGTCCGCGATGGTCGCATTGCCGCCCATGCAGATTGGTTCGTAGAGGGCCTCCTGAAACTCTGGCTTGCTCCACCCCGTCGCGCCGTCAGCGCTGATCGAGAAGAGCCTACGATGTCGCTTCGATTCATTGCGAACGTTGGCGAGGACGCGGCCATCGGAGAGTTCGACCAGTTCGGTCTCGCTCGGGTTCGGCGTCTCCTCGGTCGTCTCGACGATCACGTCGCCGGCGTGCCAAGTCTTTCCCTGATCGTCGCTGTACACCGTCGTCGAGATCGACGGGCGATGCTTCTTCTCAGTCGCCAGCCACACCGGCACGACGAGCCGCCCAGAACGCAGCGTGAGGCCATGCCCTGGTCCCATGGCGATCACCTGCCACGCATAGCCGTCGCGCGTGCGGAACTCATCGAACGCGGCGGTCACTTCCTGCGGCGGCGACCAGGTGACGCCATCGTCGCGGCTCGTCTTCACATACGCTCGCGCGTAGCCGATCTGATACATCAAGTGAACTTCGCCCCGCTTGGCGTCGACGATGAAGCACGGATTGTCGACCGTGTTGACGCCGTCGTTCACCAGCACTTGCTGGTCGTCCCACGTCTCGCCGCCATCGGCGCTGCGGCGGAGCATGAGGTCGGTGTTCGACCAATCGCCGTGCCCGTTGTAACGACCGGCGGCCGCGGCCAGGATGGCGCCTTTGGGCGCCACCGCGATCGCCGGAATGCGGTAGCACCGATAGTCGTCGCGGCCCGCTTCAAACAGCGGCTGCGAGTGAAAGTAGGGTTCGCTGCCGGCCGCCGCAGGATTTTTCGCCTCGGCCGCGCGTAGCGGCGAAGACGTCAAACAAAGGAAGAGCGTGCCAATCATGGCAGCCGGTGCCGCGATCGATTGAATGTAGCGCCGATGCATGGTTGTGAGTCCCATCATAAGTCTAGTCATGAGCGATTGGCGGAGAAACGCTCGGCGGCGAGTTCATCCGCCCACCAGTCGCGAAAGTCGGCGGCCAGCCGCTCGACGTCCCCGGCAGGCAGTGGCTGATACGGCGAGCGCGTCCGACCGTCATCTTCCAAAAAGCCGCTCGCCGCCCCGCGGGCCTTCCCAATGATGCCATGCAGGTAGCCGCGGCGAACATACGGTTCGACGCAGGACGTTTCCCAAAGGTTGAACTTCCGCTGCATCGCCATCGCCGCGTCCCACTCCCGGCGCTGACAGAGGTCGACCAGCCGCCGTTGCCATGCGGGCAGCGAATTCACCCAAAAGCTGTACGTGCCGCGGCCGCCCAGCAGCATCCCCGGCACGACGGTGAAGTCGGTGAGTATGTGCGACAGCTGTGGCGTCGCGCCAATGATGTCGGAGAGTTCTAGAAAATTCTGAGTGCCGAGCTTCGTACCGATGAATTGCTCCGGATACTCGGCCGCCAGCGCGCGATATTCAGCGCCAAGCATCCGCACGTGCCCGCGCGGCGTGTTGTAGTGGATCCAGCGCGCGGCCGGAGCCCCCTCGGCAAGTTCGTTCCAAAACCGCCGTACGTCGCCGGCGTTCAGCGGCATGAAATAGGGGTAACAAATGTGGAACGTATTGACGCCGAGGTCGAGACAGACCCGCATCCGATCGATGATCCCCTGCGTGTTCGTCCATGTGACGCCGACTTGCGCGCGGCAGTCGACGCGCTCCATCGCCCGCGCGAAGCACGTGACGATGGAGCGAAACTCCTCGAGTTCCAACGCATAAAACTCGCCGTCAGCGTCGGTCGTGTAAATGCCGTCGACGTGGGCCGCCGCGAGCCGATCGACGTTGCGGCCAAACATCGCTTCGTCGAGGCGGCCGGCGGCGTCCCAGGGCAGGGGGATCGCCGCCCACAGGCCGTTGACGTCGTTGGCAGTGCTAATCGGCTGCATGCGCTCTAACCTTGTTTCCGTTTCCAGGCGAATGCCAGCAGGCCGACGGCAAGCAGCGACGCTGCGGTCGGTTCGGGGACGTTCAACGTCTCGACGACCACCGAACGAACATACAGATCAGTGCCTCGATTGGCGCTCGATTGCGCCCCGAAGTAGAGGCTCCCTTCAATTTGTGCGGGCGACGGATTGGCAATGATCGACAGCGGCACGCTGGCTCCGCCGTCGACTTTGTACGAAAGTTCGAAGTTCCCCGCGTTCATCTGGCCAGTGACGACCAGCGTATGAAAGGCGCCGTCGATCGGCGCCAGCGTCGAACTAAAGCCGAGGACTTCGATCGCCTGATCCGCGCCGATGTTGGCCGCTTGGGTTTCGAACTCGGTGCCGTTGAACCCGAAACGGACGTTCCCTTTACCCGAACCGGTCGTCGCGAGCCCCTGCCAAACCATCGTGAACTTCAGTCCGTTCGCCACCAGCGCCTGCTGCTGAGCCGGCGTCCAAGCGTAGTAGTAATTCGGCAAGTCGAACGCCGCGTCTGTGAGCGTGTCACGCAGGTGGAGCGCCGAGCCGCCAACGAGTGACTCCATAGCCGCGTTGGCGTTCGCCGCGGTTGTGCCGGCGATATTGGCCGCCGTTAGCGGACCATCAAGGTCGATCTCGTAGGCTTGCCACCCTTGATCGGTGGGAAGCTGCCCCGTCGTCGAGTCGTAGGAGAAGAGAATGGCCGCTGAGGCGGAGTGCGCCGTGATGGCGCTCACCAGCAGCGCGCAGGCTGCCGCGAGAAGAAGGCGTCGCACATAGGTGTTCATCATTAGTCCCTCACTGCTGCGTAGAAAAGAAAAGTGCTGCGAAGTTAGATCAATGCGCTCCCGAGGAGCGCGGTCATTTACTCGTGAGCTGAAAGTCTTGCGTTTCGGTATCGGCGGCGATGGTCGCCTTCAGCGTCGTTTGTTCGTTATAGCGCTTGTCGAGATACTGCTCGGCAGCGCCCCCTTCGGGATCAGCCGAAGCCGACTGCCCCGTGCCTTTCGCCATCGCGCGATAGGCCTTGATTTCGACTAAATGTTCGCCGAGGGGGACGCCGCCCTTGCCCTTCGCCATGTAAGCGCCGTCTTTGATCGGTCCGCCCGAAACCGGTCCTGGGGTGCCGGGCGCCGGGATGAAGCGGATTTCGCCATTCGGAATTAGCTGGCCGTCGAGCGTTACCGTGCCGCTAACGACGACCTTTTCTAACCCCGTGGGCTTTCCGCATCCAACTGCGCAGATCAGTGCGAGCGAACTGACAAGCAGTGAGCGGCTGAGGCGTTGATGAATCTGATTGATGGAAGGGAGCATGGGAGATTTCAAGGAATGAAGACAAGGAAAATAGAGCGACGTTTGTTTGTGACCTACCGAGGCGGAGGCGTGCCGCCGCCGACGCCATCGTTGCCGGTAACGACGCCGCTAGCGGAGCCGCCGCTGACAATGTCATCATCGGCGCGCGTCGCATGGGCCCACAAAACGAGAGCGTCAGTGTCTTCGCCAAAGAACTGCACGCTGCCGTCGGCGAAAGCCATATGAGCTCCCCCTGGATGCCAGCTGGCGAAGCCGTGCTCGCGATGGAACTCGTCATGGCGATTGCCGCCGTCTCCGTCGAACGGGTCAAGTTGATCGTCTCGACCTCCTGGAACCGATTGCGGCCCATTCACTCCTTGTCCGAGGTCGGCGACGTTTCGCGTGATCCAACCGTGAGCCACCCACACTTTTTGACCAGCGGCGTCGATTCCTTCAGCGGAAACCATTTCGCCGACAATAAAGGTGTTGCTGAGTCCGTCCGTCACATGACGCGCTTCGACGGCGCTAAAGTTGAACAGAATGCCCTTGCCGTACGGAGTCGGGACGAACGGATGGTTGGCATCATCATCTCGCCCGGCCGGCTTCCGACTGTACGCCTTCCGACTGTCGGCCACGCCCGCCATGTTCGTCATGCGCCAGTCCCAAGTCGGAACTCCGGAGTGATCCTTGTCAGTGCAGCAGTCGATCCAGGCTTCTTGATTCCGCTCACTGGGGCAAATGAAAGTCGGCACAATCATTCCGGCCGCTTCCCACGATCGGGGCGCGAAGTTTCCCTGCGCATGATTGAAGTCGATCATGCTGAAAATTTGCTGCTGTTCCATGTAGGGGAGGATGTACGCCCCCCAACCCATGCCAGGATAGCTATTGGCATTGGCCCCAGACGGAATGTTCTTCGTTGGCTTGAAGTTGTAAACGCCGGCTGTATCGGTAGTCGTGTACCTCGTTCCGTCCGGAAATGCACCGAATGCGCTGTGGTAGTTTTGCAGCGCTACGCCGACTTGCTTGAAATTGCTCTGGCAAGTCGATCGCCGCGCGGCTTCTCGCGCCGCTTGCACGGCGGGGAGGAGCAACGCGACCAACACCCCGATGATGGCGATCACGACGAGCAGTTCAACCAGCGTGAAGCCAGTCAACGTCTGCTGACCGCGGCGGTTGCGATTTTGAGGGAAGAACATGAGTGACCTCTTCATGTCGAAAACTTGGGCGACCGTGCGACGCGAGATCGAATTAACGGTGAGTTGATGAACTAACGTGATTTAACTGCGGCTGCGCCGTCGGACGACTGCCAACAGGCCAATCGCCGCCAAGGCCAGCGACGACGGTTCCGGAATGGCGGCAGCGAAGACTTCCATGTTCAGCTGGAGCCCCACGCCCTTAAACGCCCGCCGCAAGAGGAAGGCGTCGTGCAGATCGACTTCGCCGTCGAAGTTCAGGTCGCCCTGTTGGCGAGTGGTCCAGTCGCCGAACTGGACGTCGTTCACCAGCTTCTTGGTTCCCCAGCCTTGGAGCATCTTCGTAATGTCGTCTGTCGCGGCCGGACCGGCGCCAGTCCCGGAGACGACGCCGTCAAGATTGACGTCGGCCAGCGGTTTCCCGGCGAGTTGCGTCGCGATCCACTCGTTGTCAGTGGCGAGGTTGAGCGTCCCGTAGTTAGTCGCATCGCCGGAACTCGTCCCCCAGACGGAGACTTTCACGTCATCGATGACGCCGCGGAACGGGTTACTCATCGACAAGTCTTGCGTCAGCCGGGAACCGCCGATCGTGAGGAGTTGACTGACGTTGAACTCCAGCGCATCGTTCCGCGCCGCCAAGGCGACGCCGTTCACCAGCAGCACGCCGCCGACGTTCGAGCGACCGTTGACGCGATCGCTGAAGCCGCTGAGCATCTGCACGTGGGCCCATTGGTTGAAGCCGACCGCCACGCCGGAGTTGATCACCGGCTCGGCGTCGGAGAGAAGTCCCCACTTGTTGTCTTCCGTGATGACGACGCCATGCTCGCCCGTGTTGTTGATGATTTCCTGCCGGACGTTTTGCTGAGCGCTGTTCGGCTTCACCCAGAGTTGCATCAGCTGGCCCCGAATCCCCTCGTAGTTGTGGGGGAACGGCGTGACTGGAAACAGCGTCGTGTTGTCCCAAACGTCGCCCGGAACCGCGAGATGGATCGGCGTCCAGAGGTAATCGTCGACGCCGTCGAACGACGCGCCGCGGGTGCTGCCGGCGCCGGGGCGATCGCTCACGCTGACGTACGTCGGGCCCCCTTCGACGTTGAGATCTTGCAGGTCTCCGGCGCCGCTCGAGCCGGCGCTGTCGAAGGTGGAACCGAAGGCATTGCCTGAGCCGACCGCAATGCCGTTCGCGGCGCCTTCCGCGCCGTCGTCGCCAAGGCGATAGTTGCGATCAACCGTGACAGCGGCCGAAGCCGTTGACGCGACAACGGACATCGTCACAGCGGCGGTCGCGGCGACGCGCACCAGAGCGAACCGTCGCGAACGCACCACGGCAAAGATCGCCGCCGCCATGCACCCAACCAAGGCAAACGCCGTTGGTTCAGGAACCGCGGCGAGGGCCGCTTCAGCGGTCCCGGGCGTCCCGAACTGCGTCTTCCACACCGCCAGATCAGCCGCGTTGACGTTACCGTCGCCATTAGCATCGCCCTGGGCCTTCGTCGCCGAACCATTGTTCACGCCGAAGTTGCGCTGCCAGCTGAGCAAGTCGGCGCCATCGACAATGCCGTTGGCGTCGAAGTCGGCCCCTGCCGCCCCGCCGGTGACGTACGACACGGCGCCGGTAAAGAGCACAGTGGCCGGCGTGCCGGCGACGTGATACTCCAGAATTAAATCCTTGGCGTTGAGCGTCTTGTTGTAGAGCGTCCCGAGGCTCACGTCCGACATGCCATTGGCTAGCAGCGTCGATTCGCCGAAGGCGCCTTCGGAGACTTTGCCGACGGTCGCCGACAGTTCGCTCCAGACGCTCGCGTCGAAGTTGGCGTCGTCGAGGCTCACCCACTGGGCAGGAGCGAGCGAGTTGCCGGCGCTGCGGATGCGATACAAGTCGACGTCGAATCCGAGACCCGACGAATTGACGAGCGACACGGCGCCGGTGGTTTCATTTACTTTCAGCGAGAGCGTTGCCGTGAACGGCGTGGCGGCGTCGATGCCATTGAGGCCGGCGAGATAGCGATTCTGCACCTCGCCGTCGGTGAGCCGGCCGTTCCACACGGCCAGATCGTCGATGGCGCCATTTAGCGCCCAGAGGTACCCGGGAGTCGTGGTTCCCATGCGATTGTGAGCACCGATCGTGGTGATATTGGCGTCGATGCCTGCGGCGCTCGCCAACCCATCCGCCGCGACGCCGCTATCTTCCATAACGCCGTCGACGTAAAGACTCCAGCCTGACGTGTTCTGAGCATAGGTCAGGAATCGCCACGCTCCGGTGTTCACTTTGCTTGACGTGAGCGCTTCGCCTGTGCCGACGCCGGGACGTCCGGAGAAGTCGGCATAGCCGGAGGCAAGCCCGGCGGGACCTTGGTCGCTGATCGCGCGGAACATCACCTCTTCGTTGGCCACGCTGTTGTCGGAGATGCTGAACATCGTGCCGAGGGCGTTGGCGGAGGTCTTGACCCAACCGGAGATCGAGAAGTTCTCTCCCAAAGTCAGCAGTGCATCGTTGGACGGAGCCGTGGCGACCGAGAGATGATCCGCCGTGGCGCCGCCGAATTGCCAGGCGTTGCCGATGATGCCCGCAGCGCCCGAGTTGACGTTGCCCGCCTTCGTGGCGTTGTGGACGCCGCCAACGGCGTCGACGGCGGTCGTGGCGCCCGCCGTTTCATCGAACTTCCAGTGGGCGATGAGGTCGGCGGCCTGTGCCTCGCCGAGACCGCTCGCAAGGATCGCCGTTGCGGCGGCCGCCGTTGCGGCGCGCTTGGTGCGCGAGCCGAGACGGCGACCGCAGGCCAGCGCCGACGCTGCGAGCGCTAGGAGTCCGATGCTCGCGGGTTCCGGAATGGCCATCGACAATGGCGCCGCTCCCGGATTGGCCGCCAGATACGCGTTATTCAGCAGCAGAAAGTCGAACTCGTCGACCGTGCCGTCGTCGTTGAAGTCTCCCGCTTGGTAGCGTTCGGCCGTCGACTTCGGCGTCGTATTCGCGCCGAAGCCAGGTCTGAATTTGTTCTGGAAATCGCTGACGTCAAAATCGCCGTCGAAATCGAGATCACCGAACTCAAAGCGCTCGTTGCCGTAATAGCCGACGTGGACTGGCAACACCGTGCCGTCCGACAGGAGCAATTCGACGGCCAAGTCTTCGGTGGGGCTTTGAATCCAGGCATTGCCAAGGTTAATGGTTTGCCCAGTCGCGAAGTTGGCGCCGTCGCCGTCGGGTTCGAACTCGGCAAGGTTGTCGCGCACCGTGTTGCCGCTGAGCTTCGCCCATTGATCGTTCGGATCGACCGACTGGTTGTTGTTCGAGTCGTACGTGTCGGTAATCGAGGTCCAAGTCGTCGGATCGAGCGCGCCGCCGGACGACGCGACGGAGTACCCAACGATGTTCAGCGGTGCGCCGTTGTTGACGAGCTTTAGCGTGCCGCGCGGCCCGGCGTTGCGATCGACCGTGGCCGTCAACGGCAGCGTCTCCATCGTGATCGTCCGCACGAGAAAGTCTGAACCGAGGCTGGCGCTTGAATTGCCGCCGAAGTAGACCGCCGATTCGAGTTGCGCCGGCGCCGGGTTGACGATGATGCTCCGCGACACTTCTGCAGCGCCGTCGACGCTTGAGGTAAAGATGAATTCGGAGCCGACCTTGCGCCCGTAGATGTTCAGCGTGTGAAATTGGCCGTCGAGCGGGGCGAGCGTCGAACTGAGGTTCGTCACTTCAATGGTGCGATCGGGGAGAATGTTGGTGTTCTGCGCTTCAAACTGCGTGTTGTTGAAGCCAAATCGGACGTTGCCGTTGCTCGCTCCCGAGGTGAGTCCCTGCCAGACCATCGTGAACTTCACCCCCTTCTGCAGGAGCGTCTCCTGCTGCTGCGTCGTCCAGGCGTACAGGAAGCTGGGGAGATCGAAGCCGGTGTCGCTCAACGTGTCCCGCAGGTGGAGCGTTGGCGTGCCGGCAACGTTCTCGATGACGGCGTTGGCGTTCGCCGCCGCCGTGCCCGCCGTATTCGCCACGGTGAGAGCGCCGGTCGAGTCGATCTCGAAGGCGCCCCAGCCCTGCGCGGTCGGGAGCGTGCCGAGCGACGAGTCGTACGAGAAAACCACCTCCGCCGTGGCGGGGCGGGGCGTACCCAAACTGATCAGTGTAGCGGCCGCGAACGCCGCCAAAGTCTTCGATGAGTAAGTCATGGATCCAGTCCTCAAAAAGTCGATGAGCAGTGCGAAACCCTCAGTGGGCGCTCGGCCGAAGCCTTCGCACTGGCCGCCCTCTGTCCCGTAAAAATTGCCTGTCTCTCGACGCCAGCGACCAAGTCTCGCCGGTGCGCCGCATCGCCTAAGGCGAGCTGCGAAAAACGCGCGAGAGCATGCCGATCAGAAGTAGATGAAACGAAGAAGCTTCAGGAACTTGCACCAGCGCGCCGAGCGACTCAGCCGAGAGCCCGCTCGCGATCAATTGCTGACGAGGTTCAAAGACGTCCGCCAAAGTGAGACGACCGTCGAAATTGAGGTCGCCGTTCGCATAACTATCGACGCCGCCGAGAAAGTATTCGCCCGACAGCGGTTTCCACGCCGCGATGAACGCCGCCACGTCTTGCTGGTTGAAACTGCCGTTCAGATCGACGTCGCCCTCGACGCCGTTCCAAGGAGCGGGATCAAGGTCGTCGTAGTTCATGTACGCGAAGAGGATTTCGTCGTAGAGCTTGTCGCCCGCTTCGAAGAGAACGCCGAATTGGGCGTCGTTCAATTTGACGAGGTCCGAGTACGCCGTGGGCCCGTGATGAATGACGGTCGTTTGGCCCCACGATCCGGTTTCGTCGATGCTGACGCGAATCGTCATATCCTCTCGCGCGGCGGCGTCGCCGGGGCCGGCGTAGAGAATGACGTTCTCAGCGTCTCCCTCATCGGTCGCCCGAAAGCGGATGCCGGAGTTCTGGACCACGGGCGTCGTGATCCGCGGATCATGCACAAACTGCGGCGCATCGTAGTTCAGCCCGCCGTCGCTACTGTACGCGAAGACCCGGTTGCCTGGATTGGCCGAATGACCGTCGCGAGCGTTGAAATAAACGCGGCCGTCAACGAGCTCCACGGCAAAGTTCTCGTTCGGCGACGAATTCGATTGACTCCGAACATTGGTGTCGACGGCGCCAATCTGCCACGTTTGGCCATGATCGTCGCTGTAAATCGTGTGAGCCCCTTGCGCGGCGTTCGGCGCGCCATGATCGGACGGTATGATCAATCTCCCTGCATGGTCGCCGCGGGTGAGTTGGATGCCGTGAACCGGCCCGGTGGCGTACCAATCCCAGGTCGAGTTCTTCGCCGTCGACGTGATCTCGACATGATCCGACCAAGTGGCGCCGTCGTCATCGCTGTAAGCGACGAAGACGCGGTCGTTTTCGAGCGTGAACGGCAGCCAAATCCGCCCCGGATTCATCGGGTCGAGTAGGTCGACTACCGGCGATTGATTGCCGACCGTAATCGGCGGCGCTTGTCCCGCGGGGAAATACTCGCGGAAGTCGGCGTTGTCCTGGACGATCTGCAGCGGGCTCCACGACTTACCTGCATTCGTTGAACGCTTCACGACGATGTCGATCTCGCTCGCGTCGCCGCCGGAGCGGGCTTCGGCGAACGCCAGCAGGTCGCCGTTCGCCGCCTTCACCATCGTCGGGATGCGATAGATGTTGTACCCCTCGGTTCCCGATTGGTAGACCGGAACTTTGAACACCCCGGCGTGACTTGCGTCGGCGCACGCAATCGCTGCCGCCGCCGCGAATGCAGCAGCGGCAAGCGATCTCCGAACGACTTTGGTGTCAGAGAATTCCACGCCCAACGTTCCCTTCAAACAACGAATCGCCGCAACGGCTAGCCCCATCGACGAGCTTGCCCGCTGGCTGCGAGATTCGGCGGCCGTGACCAGCCGCATGGAAAAGTTCGCTACTTGATCGACCGCTTCGATCCTGAACTGTCGTCGCTCGTTGCCGCCGTTGCATCGAGTTCGACGGGAATAATTTGATCGGCGGCCGCCTCGCCGCGCGATTGAGCCGCCAAAATGCGGGCCATCCGCTTGCCTTGTTCCTCGGCCGAATAAATCGGACGCGGAAACACATAGGCAGGTCGCTGATTCGGTAACAAGTAGTAGTCGCAGACGACGAGGTCGACGTCGCGGTAGAGTTCGAGCCCTTGCTCGGCAAAGACGTTCATCGCCGCGTCTGCCATCAGCCGCGAGCGGCAGATAAATCCGGTCGGCCGATCTTCACGGGCGAGCAACTGGCGGACTTCCGCTTCGCAGACTTCCGTCGACGAAGGCAGGAACCGCTCGATGAGTTGATGAGCCAGCAGTCCGCGCTCGCCGACGCAGCGACGGAACGCATCCATCGTGTCGTGATCGCCGGGAAGTACTTGCTGACGCGAAAGGTAGCCGATCTGCCGGTGTCCTCGCTCAAGCAGAAAATTGGCCGCGAGTTCGCCTACCGCCGACATGTCGCGATCGAACCGCGTCAATCGCGTGATCCCCGGATAGAGGGCGCCGTACACGACCCCCGGCACGCCGCGATCGCAAACGAGTTGCTGCACATCGTGCGGCGTGCGAACGAGGATGAACCCGTCGCGGGCCTTCGCGGTGAGCGAGTCGTCGATCAAATCGGAGACGAATTCCTTGGCGTTCATCGTCGGCAGAAAGCTGATCTGCACATGGACGCCCGGTAGTTCCTCTTGGATGCCCAGGAGCACCAAGTCGTTGCCGATTCCCTCGGAAGTGAGGTAGTTCTGGTGAACGAGAAAGTGAACCCGCCGCAGCGGGGCAGGGGAGCTTTGTTGAACGGGCCCCGAGACAAAGGCGCCGCGCCGCTGCTGCCGCGTGATCACTTGCCGCCGTTCGAGCAGCTGCAGCGCCCGATTCGCCACGCCGTTGCCGACGCCGAGCATCTTCGACGCATCGGCCGTCGTCAGATAACGATCGCCCGGCTGGAGCTTCCGCAGGTGGATATCGGCCACCAGCTGGTCCGCCAGGTCGACGATCTTCGGCGTAGTGGTGGCGACTTCAGCCATGCTTCGCGTAATTGACAGTGACGGAGATGACAGTGGCGGAATTGACAGAGAATGCCTGGGCGAGCCTGAAAAAGCGAGTAGGAGCTTCCCCACCCTCAACTTTTCCAAGTCTACTTGCCCTGAGTATAAATGTCGATGGAATATTACTGGATAATTGGGAATTTTTAGGTTACGATGGATTTCGTCGGGAAAACAAGGGTTTAATGGAGCAACGCCGCGCGAAAGCGGGGGCTCAGAGGGCCGAAATATTCCTGGAAGCGGGCCAGAAGCGGCCTGTTTCCGTCGCTCAGCCCCTCACTTATCCTCAGATTTCAGCCACAACCACCGTCGCGACGCCACTCGGGCCGCCGCCGCGGGATTTTCACTTGGAGAGCATACGGAGATGAACCAAACCCTCACGGGACTGATTGCCGCCACCTACACCCCCATGAAGGGCGACGGATCGCTTCATCTCGACGCTATTCCGGCAATCGTCGACCATCTGGAAGGTTCGGGCGTCCGCGGCATCTATATCTGCGGCAGCACCGGCGAAGGGGTTTCGCTGACTGGCGCCGAGCGCTGCGCCGTGGCCGAGGCCTACATCGCCGCCGCGAAGGGACGCCTCCGCACCGTCGTCCAAGTCGGCCACAACTCGATCGTGGAGGCCCGCCAACTCGCAGCCCACGCGCAGAAAGCAGGGGCCGACGCCTTCTCGGCGATTCCCCCCTTCTACTACAAGATCGAAACGATGCCGATGCTCGTCGACTGCGCCGCCCAAATCGCGGCGGGGGCGCCCGAGTTGCCGTTCTACTACTACCACATCCCGGCGTTCACCGGCACGGCGGTCGACATGGTCGACTTCATGTCCGCCGCCGCGTCGCGCATCCCCAATCTTGTCGGCTTGAAGTACACCGCCCATAAGGTGTTCGAATACCAGGCCTGTCGCGAACTAATGAACGGCCGGTTCGACGTCGTCTGGGGCGCCGACGAAATGCTCCTCAGCGCCCTGGCCGTCGGCGCTCGCGGCGCCATCGGCAGCACCTACAACATCGCGGCGCCACTCTACCGCGGCATCATCGACGCCTACGATCGCCAAGACATGGAGCGCGCCCAAGAACTGCAGATGCGCTCCGTCGCGCTCGTCCGTCTGCTCAACAAGTATCCGTTCCACGCTGCAGTGAAGACGATCCTCGAACTTTACGGTCTCGAAGCCGGCCCCTGCCGCGAACCGCTGGCGTCCCTCACGAAATCGCAACAAGCCCAGTTGGCGCTCGAACTCGAAGATTCCGGTTGCTGGGAATGGCTTCGTCCCGAGGGAGTGGGGGCGATCTCTCCCAAGAGCGTCGTCGCCAATGGCGCTGCGATGAAAAAATAAACTAGTCAATCGGGTGCCACTGGCATCCTGCCAGTGCTGAAGTGGGTACTCGCTCGGCACTTCTCACTGGCAGGATGCCAGTGGCGCCCGAACTTGGCGCGGCGTCTTTTCCTTCCAATGTCTCTTCTCGGCAAAAATTGCGATGACTGATGCAGACCAAAGTACGGTCGCGCGGCGGCGCCGTTTCGTTGCCGTGGCCCTGTTAGTAGGTTCGATGGGACTCGCATTCGATCGACCAGTGACCGCGGCCGACTTGCCGCGGTTTCCGCAGCCTCCCATCGAGTGGGAAGAACTGGCGCCCCTCCCCGACGACTTCGGCTTCGCTGGTTCCGTCGCAGGCCTCGATCGCGGCAACCTCCTAGTGGCCGGCGGTGCGAATTTTCCCGGCGGCCGCCCCTGGGATGGCGCGGTAAAGACGTGGCATGATCGCGTGTTCGTGATGCGCGCCGGCGCGAACAAGTGGGAAGTCCTCGCCGATCGCCTGCCGCGACCCCTCGGCTACGCCGTCTCGCTCACGACGCCGCAGGGAGTCGCCGTCATCGGCGGCAACAACGCCGACGGGTTTCTGAGCGACGCCTTCCTGATGCGGCTTGAAGCCGACAAGCTCGTGATCGAGTCGCTGCCGCCGCTGCCGAACCCGCTGGCCAACGCCGCCGGCGCCCTCATCGGGACGACGATCTACATCGCCGGCGGTCAGACGGCCGCCGACGCCGCGCACGCCGAAGCCTCGTTCCTGTCGCTCGATCTTTCGCAACCTGCGGCCGCGCGCCAATGGACTGAACGCGAAACCTGGCCCGGCGCCCCGCGCATGCTGGCCGTCGCCGGCGTGCAGGAAGGTGCCTTCTTTCTCTTCGGCGGCGTTGGTTTGAAGTCTGGCGCCGACGGAACCGTCGAACGCCAATACTTCCAAGACGCGTTCCGCTTCGATCCCAAACGCGGCTGGCGGAAACTCGCCGACATGCCGCGCCCCAGCGCTGCGGCGGCTGGCCCGGCTCCCGCGCTCGGTACGTCGCATTTACTAGTCCTCGGCGGCGACGACGGCGCCAACGCCGCTCGCGTCGCCGAACTCAAAGACGACCATCCCGGCTTCCCGCGCGAAGGCCTGGCGTACCACACGGTGACCGACCGCTGGCTGAACGCCGGCGAACTGCCGTTCTCGCTCGCGACGACGCCCGTCGTGCGCGACGGCGATCGCATCATCATTCCCGGCGGCGAATCTCGTCCCGGCGTGCGCTCGACGACCGTCTGGTCAGGCCGCCTCATCCCGCAACAGGCGGAATTCGGCCTCCTCAACCTCTCGGTCCTCGGCGTCTATCCGCTGATCATGCTCGGCATCGGCGTCTGGTGCTCCCGTAAATCGAAAGACGCCGAGGGATTCTTTCGCGGCGGGCAGCAAATCCCCTGGTGGGCCGCTGGCCTCAGCATTTACGCGACGATGCTCAGCTCGATCACCTTCATGGCGATCCCGGCCAAGGCCTACTTCTCGAACTGGTGGTTCATCCTTAGCCAAGTCTCGGTGATCATCCTGGCCCCGGTGATCATCGCCGTCTATTTGCCCTTCTTCCGGCAACTCAACCTCACCAGCGCCTACGAATATCTTGAGCACCGCTTCAATCTCGCCGTCCGGCTCTTCGGGAGCGCATCGTTCATCGCCTTTCAGATTGCACGGACTGGCATCGTCCTCTACCTGCCGGCGCTCGCCCTTTCGACGGTCAGCAGCATCGACACCACCACCTGCATCGTCGGCATGACGCTGCTGACGATTGTGGTGACTTTCTTCGGCGGCATGGAAGCGGTCATTTGGACCGACGTGGCGCAGTCGATAATCCTCCTCGCCGCCGCGGCGCTGTCGCTTGTCGTCATCGTGATGCAGCTCGACGGCTCGATCTTCGAGAGCATTCAATCGGCCGCTGGCGACGGCAAATTCTTCCCGCCGATCCCCGTCTCGCCCGACTTCGCCGTCGAGTCGATCTGGGTCCTCGTCCTCGGCACGTTCTTCGCCACGCTTATTTCGTACACGTCGAATCAAGAAGTCGTCCAGCGGTTCATGACCACCAGCGACGAGAAACAGGCCGCGCGGGCCATCTGGGTCAATGCCTGGCTCTCGCTCCCGTCGGGGATGCTCTTCTTTGCGGTCGGGACGGCCCTCTATTTGTTCTATCAACAATTCCCCGCGCGGCTCGATCCGACTATCAGTCGCAACGACGCGATCTACCCCTTCTTCATGGTCCATGAACTGCCGCCAGGCCTCGCCGGCTTCGTCGTCGCCGGCATTTTCGCCGCCGCCCAACCGACCAGCAGCCTGAACAGCGTCGCCACCGCCGTGGTCACCGACTTCTATCAGCGGATGCGCCCGCAAGCGAGCCCGACAAGCCGCGTCCGCGTCGGCCGCATCGCCACGATCATCACGGGGCTCGCCGGCATGGCGGTCGCGCTCACAATGGAGCAATTCCCCGTCGAGTCGCTGTGGGAATTGTTCCTCAACGTCCTCGGACTGACGACCGGCATCCTCGCCGGCCTCTTCTCGCTCGGCATCCTCACCCGCCGCGCCCACGGCACCGGCGCGATCCTCGGCGTCATCGCCAGCGCCGCCGCGATGTGGGCCGTCTCCGAATACGGCGACGTCCACGCCCTGATGTACGGCTGCCTCGCGGTGGTGATCTGTTTTAGCGCGGGGTATCTCTTCAGCCTCGTCACGCCCGGCGAGGCGAAACATTTGGAAGGCCTGACGATTCACACGCAACGCCCGAAGGACACGGGGCCAGCGGCGCTACAGTTCGTTAAGCCGGCAGTTAGTGGCGTTGCTGGGAGTTGAATCCTCCCTCAATGACGCACATTCGCTCTACGCAACTGCACCATCGCATCAGCCCCGAATGGGGCGGCATTCAATAGCCAGGGGCGCCAGCCCCTGGTGGGGGCGGTGTGTCGAACCATTAGCCCCGGAGGGGCGGCACAATTCGTGGGATCGCGAGAGCTCTGTCGCCCCGTTGGGGCTTGCGCGGTTTTTTGCGAGTCTCCTACCAGGGGCTCACGACCCTTGCTATTGAATGCCGCTCCTTCGGAGCTAATTCGGATTGTTTAGGGTGTATTTGTGACATCGATGCCTGCGTCACCCGCCAGCCCGCACCGCCGCGATCATCGCCGCCAAACCCCGCTCCACATCCTCCGCCGTCGTCGCCCAGCTCGACACGCTGATCCGCATCGCCTTGCGACCTTTCCACATCGTCCCGCCGCACCAGCACTCGCCCGAGTTCTGGATGTGCTCAATCACGCGGTCGGTCGTCGCGTCGTCGCGAAAGCCGACCAGCACCTGATTGATCACGACGTCGTTCAGCACCTCGACGCCCGCGGCGTGCAGTCCTTCTGCAAACCGGCGCGCGTGGTCGCTGCACCGGTCGACCAACTCGGCTAGCCCGGTGCGACCAAGCGTCCTCAGCGCCGCCCATGCGTCGACGGCCCGTGCCCGTTGCGACGACTGCGGCGTGTGATGCATCGGATCGAGATCGCCGTCGGGCAGATAGCCGGCGCGGGCCGACATCGTCGGCCGCAACAGCGCCGCATCGCGAATAAGAATGATCCCCGAGTCGTACGGAACGTTGAGCCACTTGTGCCCATCGGTCGCCCAAGAGTCCGCCTCCGCCATGCCAGCGGTAAGATGACGCCGCGCTGGCGAAGCCGCTGCCCACAGTCCAATGGCCCCATCGACGTGGACCCAACTGTTTCGCTGCCGAGCCCAATCGATGATTTCAGGGAACGGATCGAAGGCGCCGGTGTTCAACTCGCCAGCTTGCGTGACGACGATCACTGGGCCGTCGACGTCCGGCAATTGGCTCGCCAAGATGCGGCCCTGATCGTCGGTCGGCACGACAGTCACTCGCTTGCGACCAAGTCCGATAATCGACAGCGACTTGGCAATCGTCGAGTGAGCTTGCTCACCCACGACGACGGTGACCGGCGGCGCGCCAATCAGCCCGTCCCCCGCCGCGTCCCACCCCGTCTGAGCCAGCACGAAATCGCGCCCCGCCGCCAACCCGCACAGATTCGACACGGTCGCCCCGCCGACGAACATCGCCTCCGTCCCGCCGGGAAGCTGGAGCGCCTCGACCAACCAGCGCGAGACGACCGACCGGATCCGACTTGCCAGCGGCGACATCGCTGAGAGCGCGGCATTTTGATCCCATGCCGTCGCGAGAATATGAGCCGCCATCGCCCCCGGCAGCACGGCGCCGTTGACGAAGCCAAAGTACCGACCGCCCGTCGTCGCCATCGTCGCCGGCGAACCGATGCAATCGAGCAGTTCGAGCGTCTCCGTGGCGCTCGTCGGCTCCTCAGGAAACGGCTCGTCAAACGCCGCCAGCGCAGCCAATGCTGCGGCCGTCGGCGCGACGCCGCGCGCGTTCAGGCTCGCGTGATAAGCAGCCGCCCGCGCCGCCGCGTTGCGAATCAACTCAGAAGTGTCGTGGAGATCCATCGACCAATTCGATCGGTCGCGAGTCTCGTCGTCAACAGTTTATACCTTTGACCCGGAAGTACCGCGAAGCCATGCAAATTGAACCGCCAAGAACGCCAAGAGCGCCAAGGAAATACGGAAAAGATAACCACGACGACACGACGAGCACGACGGAGGAGACAAGACAACAAGAACACGAACCAACTCTAAGTCTTCACAATGGGGATATTTGTTAGCGCCAATTAGCGAAGTTTAGCGTTCCCGCTTCTTCTTCCCGTCGTGTCCATTGTGCCGTCGTGGTTCAATTCCCTCCCTGTATTTCCTTGGCGTCCTTGGCGTCCTTGGCGGTAAAAAAACTTCAGAGCAGCTTGAAATTGGCCACTCAATATGATAGTGTACCGATGAATACTAATCAGATCTTTGAAAACTGAATTTGTCCAAAGCCGACGCCGTCGCCAACCAGCAACGGGGTGCGCACGCGATATGCGCCGCCGGCCCAGTTTCCGGGCGATTTTCTCCGAGATGGCCAAAAACTCCAGTGGCCGACACGGCCGACATGGCCAACTCGGTAAAATCAGGCGTTTTTTAGATAGGTCCGTTTTCCATGTCTGCCAAAAACTTTGGCAGACTTGGCAGACTTGGCAGACTTGGCAGAGAAGCAAATCGTCGGCGTCGTCGGTGACACGCGTTCGATTTGTTGCTTTCTGGCGAAGAGCCGACGGCCGTTAGCCGATAGCCAATCTCAAACCGGCGCCTGAGCCGTTCCGCGTTCGCTAGAACGTCACTTCCAATCCCACATCGGCGCCGTGCGCCACGACCGTCGTGCCGAACATCCCAGGGTTGGCCGGCTGGGACCCGCCGCCCCCCTGCACGGGCGGGAGATTGCGCGGGTCGGTCGCCAAGTCTGGCGGGAGTTGCGAGGCTGCTTGCACCACGTCATTCCAGATGATGACGTTGTAACCGAACCGAGCGCTGACCCGTTGCGAAACCTGGCAGCCGACGCCGAGGCGGAACCGTGGGATGACGGTCGCCTTCGTGTCGCTGTAATTGCCGATATTGGTTTCGCTCGAAGTCAACAGACCGCCAGGGTTGGAAGTCGAACCGGCGCTCGGCACGGTGTTCGTCGTGCCGCCGTTGATCGACACGTCCCGCATGTTCCCGCCGACGGCGAGCGCCGCGAGGCCGTCGATCCAGATGAAGCCTTCTTGGCGTCGACCTTGCAGCCCGATTTCGCCGCCATGAAACTGGTTGCGGGCGCCGAACTTGTCTTCCAAGAGAATCGACGTGCCGGGAACCAGCGGCGTCGTCGTGCCGTCCAGCACCATCAGATCTTCGTTGATTTGGAGCGACGAATCATGTTGGTAATAACGGTACCCGCCCACGACGGTGAGCCAGCCGCTCTTGCCGCAATCGGTCGGATCGCCGCAGCTCCAGAGGCATTTTTCCAAACCGAGACCGCCCCCCTGAAACTGGCTGCTGCTCTGGACTTGGACGTTGCCCGCAAGCTGGTCGGGGACGTTGATCATCTGAGCGTCTTGGACGCCAAGTTCGCTGTTGAAGTAAGGACGCGCGTAGATGATGTCGTCGTCAGGACCGAGACTCGAATTAAAACTGTTCTGTCCGATGCGGAAGTAGTCGCCGATGACGGCCAGGCCGCTGCAGGGATCGAGCCAGAAGCCGCCGCTGACGGCGAAGCCCGATTGCCACTTGTCGGTCAACTCGTCGCCGCCGACCAGGACTGTCGTGGTCGACTGATCGAGGCGCCCGGCCGTGGTCAGCGACGTCCCTTCGGGACTCGAAGTGACCAATGGCGGCGCCTCAGCGCCGGTAACTTGCCAGTAGAGATACTCGCCGCGGAGCCAGAAGCGGTCGCAGCCGTTCCCCTTGCAGGAGCCGGTGCAGCAATCGCCGCAGGAGTCGCCGCAGGCTTCGGCGAGGCCGCAGACTGGCTCGCCACAGCCGATCGAGTCGCATTCGCGTCCGTTAGCAACGCCGGAAAAGGCCGAAAGTAGACAAAGCAGAGCGGCGCGCCGCCCCGCCGCAGCGGTGAAAAGCATCTGATTCCCCCCCAGGAATGCCGAACGACGACCGCTTCTCGACGAGAAAAGGCGCCGGTTATACCGATCGCCCTGGTCGCGTTCACTTTCCCTATCGGCGAAAGCGGGACGTGCGAATGACCGGGAGTCTTGTGCGGAACGCTGCCAATCTCCTTCTAGTCGTTAAGCTAGGCGGAGTTTGCCGGCCAGTAGGGATGGGGAACGCGGAAGCGTCGACGGCGGCTCGGGTTTAGCCGTCCTGCGGGTTGCGATGCTGCGCCCGCCGATGCTGGAAATGGCGCCGGTCAGCGACCGATGACTTACAGTGATGAGCCGTTCGGTCCACAGCCGAACCCGGGCCGCTCTACCATGGTCTTCTGTGAGATCCAAGGTCGCGGTGGCCCAAGAACCCCGCTTCGGGGTGCGTTGACAGGCCGGGAATGGCCTGATACTTTCGATCGTCTGGCAACTGGATTGCCGGCAACGGGGGATTAGCTCAGTTGGGAGAGCGTTTGGCTGGCAGCCAAAAGGTCATCGGTTCGAACCCGTTATCCTCCACTGTTTGTAACTGATTGCTGAGTCGTAACTTACGACACCTGCCCACGTGCGGCAGTGCGGCCTGTTTCCGAAACGCAAAACGGTACATACCGGTTTGCTGTTTGGGGATTCTAGGAGAACCGCACCATGCCGCGTCTTATCGAAGCTCTCCCCCGCTACAGAAAACACCGGGGAAGCGGGCAAGCTATCGTCACCCTCGGGGGGCGAGACTTCTACCTCGGCCCCCACGGGACTAAAGCCAGCCGGCATCAATACGACCGGCTAGTCTGCGAATGGTTGGCCAACGGCCGACAGCCGCTCGTGACCGACGACGACGGTCTCACCGTCACCGAGCTTATCGCCCGCTATTGGAAGTTTGCCGAGGGGCACTACGTCAAGGACGGGAAGCCGACGGGCGAGATCGGCGCCCTCCGCGCCGCCTATAAGCCGCTCCGAGAACTGTACGGCCCCACCCCCGCCGCTGAGTTCGGCCCCATCCGGCTCGAAGCACTGCGCGGAAAAATGGTGGGGGTTGGCTGGTCCCGGGGGAACGTCAACAGCGCGATCAACCGCGTGCGGCGACTCTTTCGCTGGGGCGTGCGAAAGCAACTGATCCCGTCGTCGGTGGCCGAAGCTCTCGGCACCGTGGAAGGGTTGCGCCGCGGGCGGACCGATGCGCGGGAAACCGCGCCGATCATGCCTGTCGCCGACGACGCCGTCGACGCCGCGCTGGCGTTCCTGCCTGCCGTCGTCGCCGATATGGTGCGCCTGCAGCGACTCACCGGCGCTCGCCCCGCCGAAGTTTGTATGCTCCGCCCGCGCGACGTCGACCGGAGCGGCGACGTTTGGCTCTACCGCCCTGAGTCGCACAAAACCCAGCACCACGGTCGGGAGCGGGTGATCTTCATCGGCCCGCAAGCCCAGGCCGTGCTGCTGAGATATCTCGCTCGCGATCACGAAGCGTTTTGCTTCCGACCCTGCGATTCGATGGCGAAGCACCGCGCCGATCGCGCAGCGGCCCGCACGACGCCGCCAACGTGCGGCAACACCCCGGGGAGCAATCGCCGCAAGAAGCCCCGCACGTCCCCTGGAGAGTCCTACGCCGTCGACGCGTACCGCCGAGCGATCACGCGGGCCTGCGATAAGGCGTTCCCCTGTACGACCCTCGACGGGATCCGCGTGGGGATGCTCAGCAATCAGCAAAAGCTGGAGCTGAAGGAGTGGCGGAAGGCTCACCGCTGGGCGCCGAATCAACTCCGCCACGCCGCGGCGACGGAAGGTCGCCGCGAGTTCGGCCTGGAGGCCGCGCAGATCGTGCTCGGCCACGCCTCCGCCGCCGTGAGCCAGATATATGCCGAAAGAGACCTGGCCAAGGGTTTGGCTGTGGCGAAGGCAATCGGCTAGATTTTCTCTTTGTCGAGTCGCGGCTTAATTACCCGCACACGACCACCGGCGACCGCGGAAGCACTACCCCGCGGCGCCGGCGGTCGGCTCGATCGGAAAGGTAGTGCATCAATGGCATTCGCAGACAAACTTCGCTTTCCCACCGACGAAGCATCGCTCGCGATAGAAGCCGCGTTCGATGAAGAGTTCAAGCGGCGCACCGGCTTTGAATTTCCGAAAACCGATGCCGAGTGGCGCCACATCCTCGCGGCCGCTGGTTTCAGCCCAGAGGAGGAGCGCGAGTTGCGCACTAAGCACGCGAGCGAATCGGAAATTGCCGCGTATTACAGCGGCCCGGGCGAACTGATCGAGACGTTGTATGCACGTTTGCCGAAGCGTTCGCCAGTTGTCGACGGCTTCGTTCCGAACACGTTTCAGGCCCGCATCCTAGCTGCACTTGGAGGCCGAGCCCTTAAAAAAGATGCGCTAGCCGCCGAAGTTTGTGGCGGAGAAGGGAGCCGGCTCTATCGCAAGGGCGGCATTAAAGAATTAATGGCGATAGGGTTGGTCGTAAACAAGCAGAGGCTCGGATACTACCGCCCCGACACGCCGCCAATGGCGGGCGCAAACTAAAGGTGCACTAACTATCTACCAAAGCGCCCCCGCAGTTTGGGGCGTCGCAATGCACACTCAGGCCACGCGATTGAATTGATCGCATGGCCTTTTTTATTGGAGTGTGACATGCCGGATTTACTCCGCGAGCGGCGAATGACCCTCGCCGAACTGGCGCAGCAGCAAAACGTCAACACGTGCACCACGTGGCGTTGGTCTGGCCGCGGCGTCGGTGGCGTCGTGCTTGAGACCTATAGCGTCGGCGGCCGACGCTATACCTCCCAAGAGGCGTTCGAGCGATTCGTGGAACGAACCACCGCCGCCGCTCAGCGCGGCCCTTCGCTCCCAACTATCCGCACCACTCGCCAGCGGGAAGCGGCGATTCGCAAGGCGGACGCCGAGTTGGCGAAGGCCGGCATTTAGAAGATCGGCTCTTGCTTTGGTACATGCGAAGCGATTCAAACGACTACCTACTCCGCAATAAGGAAGCGAAGTAGGACGCCAAATAAACAAGGCCGGCCCCACCACGACGCCAATCAGAGTGGAACCGGCCAAAATCAGGAGACGCCATGGTAGGCGCAACTAACAACACTCGGCAAGGCGGCCGCGGAAATGCCGGCGGCGACCGTCGGAATCGCCAATCGGCGCCGGTGGAGAAGCGGCCGGATAACTCCGCCGAATCAACTCTGCTCGGAACGCCGATCATCGCGGAGATAAACAACGATACGGCCAACCGCGACTTAGCTTTCGAGCGAGTGAGGCCAGAGCATTTCTCTGACCCCGCGTACGGCAGAATCTGGGCCGTTATGAAAGCGCTCCGCGACCGCGGCGAACCCATCACCACTGTTCGCGTGGCTAACGCCGCACGCCCAGCTGTGCCCGACGCCGGCGCAATCGTGTACGAGGCGGTCAGCGGGGACTGCCGAGCCGTCACGACGAGGCACACCGCCTATTTCGCTGAGCTAGTGACCGACGCAGCGGACAAGCGGCGGTTGCGCTCAATCCTCCACGACGCCAGCCGCGACCTCGAGTCGCTCAGCCCGTCTGATTCGTCGATGCGAATGCAGAACGCCCTCAACGTGCTCGCAGCCGATCGCGAATCGCGGAAATCGGATCGAACTTCGATGTTCGATCACTTCGAGCGGAGCGTCATCGACCGCGAGCGGCAAATGTGCTTTGAGGTCGCGTCCCACGGAAGCCGATTGCGCGAAGTGGAGATCGGCCGGGAGCTGGTGACGCTCATCGGCGCCCCGCCCGCATGCGGAAAAACCGCCCTCGCCATGCAGCTCGTCGTCGACGCCTTGCGGGCGCCGGGCCAATCCGACTTGAAAGTCCTGGTCGCAAATTGCGAAATGTCCCCCCAGGCTCTCCTCTTGCGGCAGTTGGCGCGTTTGACCGGCGTCTCTCACAGTTGGCTGAGACGCCGCGATTTTCCCGACTCCGCAACGTCGCGAATCCAGGCCGGTCTCGACGCGTTGCGCGAGTTGACGCCGCGACTTGAATTCCTGCAGCCGCCGTTCACTCTCGAGAATCTCGCCGAACGCGCAACTGCCTTCGAAGCCGATATCGTCGTGCTCGATTACATGCAGCGATTCGACCACGCCGACCGAAGCCACGACCCCCGGTCGCAGTGCACCGCGGCGATGGACATTTGCCGACGCCTCGCGTCTCAGGGACGGAGCGTGATCGGCATTTCCGCCGTGAACAGAGGCGGCTACGCGCCGCAAACCGCCGGTCTCGCAAGTTTTCGCGAGTCGAGCGAGTTGGAATTTGGAGCCGACAGCGCTTGGATTCTGCAGGCCGACCCGGACGACCGCTGCGCAATCAATCTAAAGTGCGTGAAGAATCGCGCGGGCGAGATCACGGAGATACCGCTCCGGTTTAACGGATCGTCTCAAAGCTTCGCTGACGACCGCAGCGCTGAGATTTGGACGGGGGGGTTCCCTGACGAATGAACATACCCGCCGAACAATTTGAACCGTTCCCGCTCCACCCGACCGAGATCGACGCCCGGCAAAGGCAATCCGCCAAGACGCGGGCGAAATCGAGGAAGAATCCGCAGGCGGCGGGAAGGTTTCGAGATTTGAACAGCTTTATCGACCAGGCGATGGCCGGCCTGACCCGGGCGGAGATTGCAACCTGGATGACGATGTTCCGCTACGTCGACGCCAAGAAGGGGAGCGTCACGGTCAGCATCGAAACGATCCACCGCGGAACGGGCACCAGCATTCGCCACGTTCACAACGCAATCCGATCGCTCTTGGCGAAGGGACTGATTGAGCGACTAAAGGTCGGTGGGCTCAACGACGGAGCTTCGGTTTACCGCGTTCACTCCACCATGAACCTACGGGTCAACAGTAGCCATATACCCGTAGGTCAACAGCACCATGAACCTTTTGAGCGCGCCACCATGAACCTACGGGTCACCCATTCAGAAAGATCAGAAGGGCTCGACGCCACTTCGGGTGTCGTCGGCCTGCTCAACACGACCACGGAACCGCCCAGCCAGCACCAGTCGCCAGCCCGAGCTCCGCCCCGGCAGCGGCTGCTTGCTGCCGACGCCCACGACGACCCCTGACGACCCCGAAAGTAACCGTCCCTTCCCCGTCCCGAACCGGAGCCGTGCCGTGTGGCCGAGCTCCGCCTGACTTCCCCATCGACTAAGGAACCTGAAGGATGCCTTCCATCACCGATGTTTTTACAAGCGACGAGACGCTTCGCGCGGCCGACCTCCCCGAGGGCGTACCTGTGCCGGTCATAATTGAAACGGCCACGCCCGTTTTCTTCGATGACGGCGCGAAAATGAAGCTCGGGTTTCGTGGCAAGCGAAAGATCTTGATCTGCAACCGAACCAATTCTTTGCGAATCGCCGAGCTGCTCGGCCAAGATTACTCTCTATGGATCGGTAAGTCCATTTTTATTCAACGAGCGGTCACGGAGTTTCGCGGCGCTGTAGTACCTTGCGTTCGAGTGGCGCTATCCCCACCCGCCACGCCGGCGGCTCGCATGGCGCCGCCGGAGCCGGCGGCCATGCCGACGGCGACTGTGGCACGCGACTACGGCCCGGACGACGAGATCCCGTTCTAGCCGCGTAAGTGCCGGCGGGTACGGCGACGGCGCCTACAGCGCCTCGCCGGGCCCGACGGCTTCGAAGACGAGCGGCTCGCTGTTGAGCTGCTCGCAACTGGCGGCGGCGAAGTGCCAGCCGCTGAACAACGAAGTTCGACCGAGGATCCCGAGAGCGGATCCCAGAATCCAAAAGCCGCACCATGACGCGGCCTCAACCCAAGAGAAGGAAAACAGACATGCAAGCCACCCTCAACCGCATCGGTTCGGACCTTCAGCACGCGTTCGACGGCCTCGACACGCCGGCGCGGCGTTCGCGGCGGCATATGACCGCCGCTCGCCTCCATGAACGGTCCGGAACCAGCGACGCGCTCGCCGCGATGATCATCGAGCACCAGGAGTCGGTCGCAGAAGGCATTCGCCAGTGCGATCGCCTCGAGAGCGATCTTAAAGCCGCTGTTCAAGGGGCTAGCGCAGCCGACGAGATCGGCGGGCTCCTAGCGGCCGTCGATGGCGCGCGTACGGACGGGCCTTGGCTCGGCGAGATGGCCGTTCGTCTTGCCGCGCGAAAGCTTGAGCTGGCGGACCAGGTAGTCGCCGAGCTCAAGCCCCTACCAGCCGAGCTCCGAGAGACCGCGGAAGCGGTCGTGGCGGAAGTCAAAAAATCCCTCGAGAAGATTGGCTGCGGAGTGGCGGCGCAGCAGGCGGCTATTTACGGGAATAAGGAGGCCGCTGAGCGACAGTTCGACCTTCTCGCGCGGAATGTGAACTTGAGATCACGCGCGGCGACCGCTGCTGTGGTATCCGCGGAAGCCGAGCTTACGATCGCCCGCCAGGTCGCCGGTGCGGCGCGTCATGAGCTTAACGCGGCTCGCGCGTCGCTGGTTGAGATCGCCAAGAGAGCTCTCACCGCCTGATGAGGGGATTGGCCGGCCCCGGACGTTGATCCGGGGCCGGCGCGGGTCGTCCGCCCGATTGAGGCGGCGGTTTATTTTCCGTGAAAGGATTCGAATTATGAAGACCCCCATCACCATGGACGCTCGGCGCCCCGTTGTGCCGTTATTGGGCGCGGTCAACGATCAAGCGAGTGTCTTAGACCAGGCGCCTCAGCCGCGCCAACGCGGAGGCTTCGAGAGCTTCATCGGCCGCTCGCGCGTCATGCAAGAGCGGACGCCGCCGGTAGACGCGATAGCGCCCGGCGTCGGTGAGACGTCGGCCGCTGGCCTCACCGGCGACGACAAGAGCGTCGAGCGGAAGGGATTCGCCAACCGGCTCCGCATGCCCGGCGAGAAGTCCTAGCACCCACCCTGCCAACGCCGTTCGAGCGGCGTGCGGGGCGTCCCGGTCATGGCGACGGGGCGCCCCGTCGGCAGGTTTCTTTGGAGATCAGTCATGAGCATCACTCAAGAACTTCTGCTTCGAATTGGAGCCCTCGAGAGGGGGATCGTTCAATCGCTGAGGATTGATCAGCTCGAGCGCGAGCTTCTTCGCCGCGACGTCGAGAAACTCATTCAGAGACGGAACCGCCGACGTCGCGAGGCGCTGCAGTCGCTGGCGGAGCTCGATCGAATCGCCGCTGCGGTGACGAAGGTGATCGAAAGCCGAGGAGGTTGAAGGCCGACGACTGAGGCCCCCAGCTCGTCGCTGGCGGCCGTCGGTGCGTCGACGTGAACGAACGTGCGAACCGGGAAGCGAAGCAACGAGAGGGCCGTGGAGTGCGGCGACCGGCGGAATCAAAAGGTACTACTTTTCTGTTTGAACGCTTAGACCTACGGAAGAGTCGTGGTGTCTAAGTTACTTTCTTTCCCCGTTTGTCCTATATAGGACTTCAAAGCCATGAAAGACGCTACGGACGCTTCAGACGCTCAAGACGTAAACGAGGGGTCTTTCGTGCTCGTGCAGGCCTACCGCCGCCAGCAAGCCCTCCTAGCGGCTCCAGAGCCGGCGCCGTCGGCCTGGTGGATTGCGATGGAAATTGCCGAGCAGAGGGCTCACGGCTTCCTTTACAAGCCAACGGAATGGTTCGGCCCCGTCTTGCCGGAGCGGATAGTAAAGCGGTTAAGACGTGCAATCGATCGCCTCGAGGCGGACGGGCTTCTAGTCCTTTGGCGAAAGTACGGGGGCCGGATGACGCATTTAAAGCTAACGCCAGCGGGAGAGCGGCTTGCGGTTGAGTTGCTCGCGAGGCATGGCGGCGATGCTGTCGAAGGCGTGGATCAAAACACCCCACCGCAAACCGCGGCGGGTTAGGGGCTTCGCTTATGGCGAAGCCGTGGCCGGCGGCGCCGGTCGAACGCTCTTTGACAATTCAAACCTAGCCCTCGCCGGTGTCGCGAACCGCGCGAGGGCGGCAGTGGGGCGGCGAGCTAGCCGCCCGACGTAGCGTTACCGCTGCGACGCGTTAGGCTGAATGGAGGGAGAAAACGCATGATGCAAACGCATGTTCACGGCCTGCCGCGCTGGGAACCGACGGCGGAGCAGATCGCGGCCGAGACCGCAAAGATTAGAGCGACCTGGTCGCCGGGCGAGCGGCGGCGGCGCTGCGAGTGGGCGGCAGAGGCAGAGCGAGTGACGGTGGCCGAGGTGCACCTCGACGACGACGAGGGGGAACTGGCTTGACGGCAGGCGTTGGCGTACCAGTCGAAGTTTCCCACGATTGGCCGAGTACTAGCAAGACAATTTGGGTTACCGGCACGCTGGCGAAAAACGATTACGCCTATGATTTTGCGTCATTCGCTACGTTTTAAATTCTGCGGCGTGGGTCGACGCCCCCATTGCTTCGCCTCAGGACGGTTGTCCGCGAAAACTCTTGCTTCCGGGAACAGCTCTTTGAGTGACTCCACTTCGACGCCAGAGGCATCGTCGCGAATGATAATGAGGCGAATCGACTCGTCGCCCATTAGCTTTCGGATGGGGTTGAGCCGCATCTCCAAATCCATGACTTGGTTTCCGCCGATCACGCTGTTGGCAACGCTTCGGCGCACTCTACTTAGGGCAGATCTCCGCTGGTAGACGATGCCACCTTGCCACGCCACTACCGCCGCGATCGCCGTGACGGCCAGCATGACGCGGAGGGTGAAGCGGGGGCGGGGCATGGAGGCGTTAGGTCGTAGCTGCCTCATTAAATTCTGTCGCCGGCCGCGAGACAAACGCGAGAAACGCGTCGCCGTGTGAAGTGGTCATGCGATTGTCGCGTGACGCAAATCCACGACCGAGACTAGCGATGAGGCCGCGTGTATCAAGGTCGCTTTGAATGACTTTTACAAAACCTTCATCCTTCACCAATGCTGGGAATGCATCTTTGATCACATGCAATAAGCTGCCTGCGACAACGATCGAGCGCGGCGGTACTCCCGCAGCGATACTGCCGGCCTCAGTATTCTGCATGAAGCGGAGGACTTGTAGGTGGATAGGTGTGAGTTCGTCGACGTAACGTAAAAACAACTGCTGGCGCGCACTGTCGATGTCGATTCCCAATGCCGAATTGATCACTGCGTTCCGTAGCGCCTCTAACTTTTCGGCGGCGTGGGTTGAGACGGCAATCTGAGAAGCTTTAACCATGACGTCAATGAAAACGTCATCGGATTGAAGGCTCTCGATAGTCAGCGTGCTGGACGCTTCGAGCGCTGAAAGGCGTGCTCCAACCTCAGTTCGCCACGAGTGAAGCCGCTTCTCCACGGGCGGCGCGAGGACCAAATTATAGGCTTCCGCCCCCATCGCTCCGACTAATGGAATAGATGCGACTACGCCTCGGCCAAGCGTGTGTGTTACGTCTTTCCAACTCGGCTTTGGCGGCAATGGCGTTTCACTCATGCTGCCCAATCTCTCCATCCCCGGCGCCAATTGCAAGCGCCGGCGAGAACCGACCGCACAGATTGAGCGGAGACGCGAAGGGAGCGGCGATCAAGACCATCGAGCCGGAATGCGATCGGATTCGCGAGCGGGGCTGCTTCGGCTTCTCAGCTGCGTCGAACTCCAGCCGCAGAATTTCCTCGACGAGCTCATCCTGCGACAGGGGACCTCGGGATCGTGGCAATCCCCCTGTCGATTGCCATTGAGAAGGGTGCAGTCGGGCACGTTGGACACCGGAAAACGCCGCGGCGCCCCCTCATTCCCAACTCACGGAGCCGCTCGAACCGGACGGGCCAATGGAAAATCTCAACAAATCCGCTCGCGATTGCCGCGGGGGACGCAGCGTGTTTACAGCGGCAGCATCCTTAGCTTAGAGCGGTACCAGGCTCAATCCATGTGGGAAATGTCGGTTGAGAATTTGCTCCTCTTCGGTGGGAGGGGTAGCATGGAGGCAACTCGAGGACCGACACATAGAGCTAGCCGAGGAGGAGCTCATCGGCTAACTGAGGCGCCTTGCATGTCCAAAATACGCCGTCGCCAACGACCCGCCGACTATATCCCACGGGGACGCAAGCTGGCGCTTGAATCGCTTGAACCGCGGCGGCTGCTGGCGATTGATTTCGATTTGCTGAAGGACATCAACCCGACAGAGCGTCCTGGCACCTCATTTACGATCGAAATCGCTGAGGTCGGCTCGACGGCGTTCTTCGTCGCGACGCCGCCGCAGTATGGACTGGAGCTTTGGAAGAGCGACGGGACGGATGCGGGGACGGTATTGGTCAAGGACATCCGCGCTGGCTCGCCCGGCTCCTTTACGTTTACTTCCCCGATCGGTTCTTCCGTTTCCAACTGGCTGACGAACGTCGGCGGGACGCTTTTTTTTGTCGCCAACGACGGGGGGACTGGCCCCGAATTGTGGAAAAGCGACGGGACGGCAGCGGGGACGATTCGCATCAAGGACATTTTTCCTGGATTGGACGGTTCCAACGCCCGTTATCTCACCAACGTCGGGGGGATGCTCTACTTCAGCGCCAACGACGGCGCGAGCGGCCACGAGCTGTGGAAGAGCGACGGGACGGAGGCGGGGACGGTTCGCGTGAAGGACGTTCGTGCTGGCGCGAACGGTTCCAGCATTCCATCGCTGACGGACGTGGGAGGAACAGTTTACTTCAGGGCCAACGACGGCGTGAGCGGCGAAGAGCTGTGGAAGAGCGACGGGACGGAAGCGGGGACGGTCCGCGTGAAGGACATCCGCGCCGGCGCGACAGGTTCTGCGCTATTTTCGCTGGCGAACGTCGGGGGAACGCTTTACTTCAATGCTAACGACGGCGTGAGCGGCGCCGAGCTATGGAAGAGCGACGGAACGGAAGCAGGGACGGTCCGCGTGAAGGATATCCGCGCCGGCTCAAGCGGTTCCTCTCCTCGCGATCTAGCGAACGTCGAGGGGATGCTCTACTTCAGCGCGAGCGACGGCGTCGTCGGCAGCGGACTCTGGAAGAGCGACGGCACGGAAGCTGGGACGGTTCTCGTGAAGGGCGTTAATGTTTCCTTTTCCTCTTTGTCAACGAACGTTGCGGGGACGCTCTACTTCATCGCCAATGACGGCGCGAGCGGGTTTGAACTTTGGAAGAGCGACGGCACGGAAGCTGGAACGGTTCGCGTGAAGGACATCCGCGCCGGTGCGGTCGGTTCCGCTCCCTCGTTGTTAACGAACGTCGGAGGGACGCTCTACTTCATCGCCAATGACGGCGTCAGCGGCTCCGAGGTCTGGAAGAGCGACGGAACGGAAGCGGGGACGGTCCTTTTGAAGGACATCCGCCCTGGCGCGAGCAGCCCCGTTCCTTCGTTGTTAACGAACGTTGCGGGGACCCTTTACTTCAAAGCCAGTGACATCGCGAGCGCCTACGAGCTCTGGAAGAGCGACGGCACGGGACCGGGAACGGTGCTGGTGAAGGAGAACGCCAACCGCCCGGGCAATTCCAATCCCCGTTACCTCACGAACGTGGAGGGGACGCTCTACTTTAACGCCGCTTATGAGCTCTGGAAGAGCGACGGTACGGAAGCGGGAACGGTTCTAGTGAAAGACATCCGCGTCGGCACGGGCGGTTCCTCTCCCCTCTATCTCACGAACGCCGGGGGGATGCTTTACTTTGTAGCGACCGACGGCGCGACTGGCCGCGAGCTCTGGAAGAGCGACGGTACAGAAGCGGGAACGGTTCTCGTGAAGGATATTGTCGTTGGCCCGGGCGACTCCTCGCCGTATTACCTGACGGCCGTTGGAGGGATCCTTCATTTTCGCGTCAATGACGGCGTGAGCGGTTACGAACTTTGGAAGAGCGACGGGACGGAAGCGGGAACGATTCTGGTGAAGGACATCCGCGCCGGTTCGTTGGATTCCTCTCCGCGTCATCTCACGAACGTTGGGGGGACGCTTTACTTCAGCGCCAATGACGGCGCGAGCGGCGGCGAACTCTGGAAGAGCGACGGGACGGACGCTGGGACTGTTCGCGTGAAGGATATTCGCGCCGGCGCGAATGCTTCCGGTCCCATCTCGCTGACGAATGTCGGAGGTACGCTCTACTTCAACGCCTTTGATGGCGTGGCTGGCCTTGAGCTCTGGAAGAGCGACGGGACGGAAGCGGGGACGGTCCTCGTAAAGGATATCCGCGCTGGCTCGGGCAGTTCCACTTTTCGTCATCTTACGAGCGTCGAGGGGGTGCTCTACTTCAGCACCAATGACGGCGTCGGCGGCTACGAACTCTGGAAGAGCGACGGGACGGAAGCGGGGACGGTCCTCGTAAAGGATATCCGCGCCGGGTCGGTCGGTTCGTCGCCCCGCTACCTGACGAACGTGGGGGGTGTGCTTTACTTTAACGCCGACGACGGCGTGGGCGGTGGCGAGCTTTGGAAGAGCGACGGAACGGAGGTAGGGACGGTTCGCGTGAAAGACATCCGCGTGGGCGGGAGCGGTTCCTATCCCGCGTCGCTCGCGAACATCGGCGGGACGCTCTACTTCAGCGCCTACGACGGCGTGAACGGCGTCGAGCTGTGGAAGAGCGACGGGACGGAAGCGGGAACGCAGCTTGTTTACGACTTTACCGAAGGCGACGGCAGCAGCTCGCCCGGATGGTTTGCTGAAGTGGGCGGCCGGTTGGTAGTCATCGCTCTCACCCCGACATACGGTATCGAACCCTGGGTCGCGGATCTCGCTCCCCCGCTGGCGGGCGACTACGACGTGGACGGCGACGTCGATGGAGCCGACTTCTTGCTGTGGCAGCGGCAGTTCGGCATGCCGGCGACTCCCGCGGGGAGCGGCGCCGACGGCGATGCGAACGGGAGCGTGGACGGCGGCGATTTGACGGTGTGGGAGTCCCATTTCGGCGAGCCGGCCATGGTGGCGGCGCCGGCGTTGACTGCTAGCGAGTCGATCGATGCGCCCGACTGGGCCGCGTTGGACTCAATCTACGCCGCTGGCGATTTCACGACGCTGTTTACCGAGGCGCGTTCTCTGCGCCCGCAGCGGCGTTGGCGCCTGGCGCGGTAGGGCGCACGCTTGCAGCCCAGCCTCCGCCCGCGGCCGTTCTCCGCTGCAATAGACGTCGCCGCACGTGACGCTAGTCGCGGCGACATTTCTCAGTTTCAACAAGTCGCTTGTATGTGCTGACGGTTCTTTTCGAATCGTGCAACACAAAACGCGCAGGATAGTCCTCTGCAGGCTGCGCGAGTCGACGCGGAAAGCGTGAGCTGACATCCCACACGTTGTGCCACTTGCTTGGATGCCTGACGTGACCTATTTCAGTCGGCACTTTAACGCCCTCGTTGAGGCCGCGCAAGTGAATAGGGGATCGTTCAAGTGTATCCGACGGTCGAGTGGCACTTATGTCGACATGGAGATGCTCGGCGCGGGTCGAAGCCGGGAATTCAAACCTACAGAGCTGGGGTCGAGGCCAAGAAACTACCGGACGGGCCGCTCACCCAAGGGTCGAGCGAGGGTGCCCGGCGCCGCCCAGTAGCCGATTCCAAGTACCACAAACAGTTCGCCACGGCGGCCTGATGAGGGATCAGACCGCCGCGGCTGCCTGTTCGTTGCACCGTCGAGGGGGGCAGCCCCCGACGCGGACGTCGACGAATCGATGCGGAGTGTAGAAATCGCAGCGACGCCGACGCGTAGTGCAGCTAATCATGAATCGCAAACGAGCGGCGAAGCCCGCCAACAATTCTTTGACCCCGCGAAAGGCACTCCGCGAGACGGCCGCGGCCAGACTTGGACACTAAGAAAAGCCGTGACGGCGACCCCGCTGACTTGCAGTTAGCGAAGGCCGCCGTCACAGACCGTTTGAAGGCTGATAGGCGGCGAGCACTGAAACGCGATCCCCAGAGCCCGCCGCCGACAGGAGCGAAAGCGTGACGGTGGCCCCGCAACCAGTTTTGCACCAAGGCAGGGGCCGCCGTCACGGCAGACTGCCGAAGTGTTGCACGCGATTTGCGCGGGACACCGCGGCGTCATTTGCGGCGGCGAATACCGGCGAGGTCGGCTAGCGCCAAACCGCTCATTGCAGCCGTCGACGGTTCAGGCACGGCGACGATGGACGCTGAGACGACGACCGCGTCAACTCCGTAGAGTGGCGTCAAAGGCTTCCTAGCTGCGAAGTTCACCTTGCTCCAAGTCGCGTCAGAGTAGCTGACGGGCTTTGGGTAAAAAGGATGTTGACCACTGAAAAAGGTCTCAGCTAAGCGAACTATGAGAACCGACGTATCCACTCTCGACTCACCAATTTGAAACCTCATGGCGGGAAACCAAATCGCATCGCCGACCCCTGCGAAGTCGTTATAAATAGTCCAGGGTAGAGTTGGCGACGGGAATGAGGCGGGGTAAACGCCATCTGCTGCCGGAGAGCCGCTCACAGTCATGGAGCCCTGCGTATTAGTACTTGGCCAAGCAGTTTTCTCAGCACTCGAGCTTATCGGAGTTAGCGGCGCCGCGTCCCAAGTCAAATCCAACTGGAGACTAGCGCCTTTGAGGGGGTGTGGGGCGACAAGCGCTTCGGCGACTAAGTTCGCCCTGTAACGCAACGGAGCCGCTTGAGTCGTCGATGTGAACAGACCGATTAGCGAACCCAGAGCGAGAGACAATCTCATCATTAGGCGATTCCCTTCAGATTCAGGATCAACGCGACCCACGCCGCCCGCATTCTAGTTTCAGATGCGGAACAGTGCCAATTTTCCCCGCAAGCCAGTTGGAGGTTCGTAAAGGCCTTCTTGGCCGAAGGTCTCACCATCTTTGAGAGTCGCAGCAGTCCGCCACCACCCGCCCGAGGGGTTCAGACCGCCGCGGCTTTTGCGACTAGTACCGCCGAGGGGGGAAGCCTCAGAAGCGGGCGTTGAAGCCTCGGTCGCGTCCGCTGGCGCTTGCTGCGGTCGCGAGAGTAATTCCCTCGCCTGTTAATCTTGGGCGATGAGCGTGGTGCTGTGGGCTCGGTATTCGAGAAGATCGGTTTTCGGGCGCCGGGGAGCCCGATACCTGAACAACTAGTGTAAACGATGACCGGTATTCTACCGGTTTGCTTTTCGGGAGGCCGCTATCCACTACAGCCACTCTCGGCTATTTCGCACCATTGGATGCAACGGATTGCAAAGCCACTGGAAGGGGCTAGAATGCCATTATTCCCCCGGAAACACGCTGAAAATCGACCCTGCATATCCAGTCTGGCAGCCAAAAGGTCATCGGTTCGAACCCGTTATCCTCCACTTTGTTCTAAGTCGCTGCTCTACAGCGACTTGCGGCGCTTAGGTCGCCGCTAACTGGGCCGCCGCTACTTGTCGCCCCGTTGGGCGATCGTCATCAGCTTTTCGCGGACGGCGTCGTAATCCTGTTCCTCGAGAGCAGTCATCGCCCCCATCGCCAACGAGCGAATCTCGCGTAACAGCTTGCTGCGGGTCGCTTCCCGAGCCTGTTTCGTTCCGCCGGATGCGACTTGAGAGGAACGTGCTTGTCTGGTTCCCGTCCCTGTATTGCCCTTGCGATTCCGCTTGGCCCCATCCTTGTTGGCGGCGACCTTCCGTTTCCTCGCGGCAGCCACTTTGGCGTCACGGGTGCTCGATTTTTTCGTCATGGATTGGTCGCCTTCGTGGGGAGCGCGCGGGAGGTCGTCAGCGTGCGATTGTAGCTGAGGGATCGCGCGTCCGCACTTCGTTGCGGCAATACTCACGCCGCTCGGCGGCGAACGGATGGCTCGCCGGTCACTTCGGCGAAGGCGCCGCGAACAACCGCCGCGCGGTGCGGGTCGGCGAGAATGGCGCGCACCTGAGCGATCGCATACCGCTGGCATTGAGTCCGCAGGACGGGGAGGCCCAGGATCGCTACCGCAATCGACGCGGCAAGCAACTGGAGGCCGATTTGATAGGCGTTAAAGGCAATCAGCGCGAAGCTCGCCAGAGTAAAAACGAGCGTTGCCTCCACGCCGACCCAGAACCAGGACCAGGCGTCGAGAGCTTGCTGGATCAGCTGTTGGTCGATGGCGGGCTGGGGGCCGCTGACGAAGGGATAGAAAGCCTTCCGCATGACGCTGTGGCGTGCGCGCCGCAGCGGTTCGTGGCCCACCGGCTCAAGGTCAATCGCTAGCCGCTGGGCGAACTCCGCGAGGATCACTTCGACGTCGAAGGTCTCGCGAATGCCCAGCCAATCCGAAACGCGTGCATGAAGGCGGAAAACCCGCGTCACGATGCCGATTGCCAGAGCCGGCAAGAGATAACTGCCCGAGATTGGCAACGCCTTCGTGCCATCGATTCCCAAGGCAGGGTCAATCTTGCTGAATGCGTCGTCCAGGGCCGGGACGAAGATTCGCAACATCCAGATCGCGGCCAGAGACGACGCCGTCGTGAACCAGAAAATTCGGTTCAGCATTGATTGGTAGTCGGTAACCGGGGCGAGGGGGTTGAACGACATGGCGGCACGCGAACGTTGAGACTTGGCGGCGGAATTGGTTGGGAACTCTCCGCTCCGAGGAGAAGGGGCCAAACTGTATCAAACGGCCGCCCGCTAGCTGAAGGTCAGGTTTCGCAGGACCTGACGGGGCCGACCGCCGATTTGCCGCCCGAACCGTGCAATGGGTATAGTGTATTGATAGCTGGCGTCGTTTAGCTCACTCAACTGAAATGAGGTCGCAACTCATTGCCCAGGCGTGAGTTAATGGCCCCACCGCGACTTCTCATTTTTCGTAATCATTTGGTTACGGAAGCAGGTCGCGGCTACGGCGGCTGTCGGTTTAGATGGAGGTTCGGGCGCTCCGCCTCAGCGCCTGATCCGTCGCGGGTGCCCCGTTTTCGCACGCATGCTTTTCGAGGGCCCTGTTCTGCGAACGGCTCGACGTATCGGCTTGGTCTGCATCTCAGAGATGCGAAGCAGTGATTTCCGTTGGTTTCTTGGCGACGTACGAATGCGTGACGAGTTCCGGAAGTTTGCGAGGCGATTGGCGCTCATTGGCATCGCAGCCATGTGTCTGGTCGAAGCAGCCCAGGCGGCGGTTGATTTTGAGAGTGAGATCAAACCGTTGATTGAATCAGCCTGCCTGCGCTGTCATCACGAAAAGGCCGACGAAGGTGGTTTGCGGCTTGATTCGCGCGAAGCGGCCGCCGCGACGATCGTGCCCGGTGAGGCGGCGGAGAGCTCGTTCTATTCCCGCATGCTGCTTTCCGCGGAGGAAGAGGGCGCGATGCCGCCTGAGGGGCCTCGCATTGAGACTAAGCAACTCGAGGCAGTGCGGTCGTGGATCGACGAAGGGGCGCCTTGGCCCGCTGACTCAACGCTCAAGATCCAGCCTCGCATCGACTTTATCGCTCACGTCCAGCCGATCCTGGAGACGTATTGCATCTCGTGCCATGCTGGAGAGCAATTGGAGGGAGACGTCGATCTGTCGACGGCGGAAGCTGCAAGCAGCATCGAAGGGCTCCTGACGCCGTTCCATCCGGAAGAAAGCTCGCTGTACGTCACCGTTTCGGCAGAGAAAGACGACCCGCAGCTGATGCCGCCGCTCGATCGCGACGGACCGCTGAAGAAAGAAGACGTCGAAACGCTGCGGCTGTGGATTGCCCAAGGCGCCTCCTGGCCCGCGGACCTCGTCCTCAAGGTGCGAGCGAAGTCTACGCCCTCAAGCCAACCAGCGTCGCCGGACGACATGGAGCTCGTTCGCCGCATCCATGCCCAGATCGTGGCGAAGGACCAGGTCAAAGACGCCGCCGAGATGAAAGATTACTCGGCGGAGATCCCCCAAACGGGCGCCCCCTACAAGATGGTCGCCATTCAGGGGGGCGAGTTCCTGATGGGCAGCCCCGACGCCGAGGCGGGAAGAAACGAAGACGAAGGCCCGCAAATGTCCGTGCGCGTCGATCCGTTCTGGATGGGCAAATACGAAGTCAGCTGGGACGAGTACGAGCCCTTCATGCTCAGCGGCATCGATCGACTGAAGAATGGAACGCGAAAAGATTTCAACCCCGCAAAGCACTCCGACGTCGACGCCGTGAGCCAGCCGACGACGCCCTACGTCGAAATGAGCTTCGGCATGGGGCAATATGGCTACCCGGCGATCAGCATGACGCAGCATGGAGCCAATAAATACTGCCAGTGGTTGAGCGCCCAGACAGGGGAGTTCTATCGCCTGCCGACCGAGGCGGAGTGGGAATATGCCTGCCGCGCGGGGACGCAGACCGCCTACTCATTCGGTGACGATTCCGAAAAACTCGACGATTACGCTTGGCACGCAGGCAACAGCGAGGAAAAATATCAGTTGATTGGCGAGAAGCAGCCCAACCCGTGGGGGCTGCACGATATGCACGGCAACGTCGCCGAGTGGACCGTCGATCAATACTTACCAGATTACTTTTCCAAACTGAAAGCGGGCGCTGAGAATCCGCTCGTCCGTCCGACCACGCTTTATCCTCGCAGCGCCCGAGGAGGAGGTTGGGCCGACTCGCCGGAACTGCTTCGTTCGTCCGCACGTCGCGGTTCCGAAGCGGCTTGGCAGCAGCAGGATCCTCAACTCCCCAAGAGTCAGTGGTATTTAACCGACGCCCCCTGGATTGGGTTACGCGTCGTTCGTCCGCTCAAAACGCCTTCCGCCGAAGAGATGTATTTCTATTGGAATAACTCTTCGGTTAAACCTTAGTTACCGCAGCGCCCTTTTCGTTCCGAAAACACGTCTGATCCGTAGGAGCAAGCCATGCAGCGCGAAGAATCTCAGGCCGACCGTCGCCACTTCATCAAGGTTGCGGGAGCCGTGTCGGCGCTCGGCGCCTTGCATGCGCCACGGGTGTTCGCCCAGGCTGGATCGGATCACGTCCTGCAGTTGGCCCTGGTTGGCGCTGGCGGACGCGGCACCGGGGCGGCGGTTGATGCCCTGACCAATGCCGGCTATCCCATCAAGCTGGTGGCGTTGGCCGACGTCTTTCCCCATCGGCTGCAGGAAAGCCTCACCGCGCTCAAGCAGAATTTTGAAGGCAAGCCTGAATTGATCGACGTTCCCGAGGAGCGTCAGTTCATCGGCTTCGACGCCTATAAACAAGCGATGGACGCCCTGCGTCCTGGCGACATCGTGATCTTCGCTTCGCCGTTGGCCTTCCGTTGGGTTCACTATCAGTACGCCATCGACAAGGGGCTCCATGTCTTCATGGAGAAGCCAGTCGTCGCCGACGGACCGACCGGCAAGAAAATGCTGGAACTTGCGAAGAAGGCTGATGAAAAGAATTTGAAGAGCGCCGTGGGCCTGATGATCCGCCATTGCCGCGGACGGCAGGAACTCCACCAGCGGATTCAAGACGGCGAGATCGGCGATATCGTGGCCGCCCGCGCCTACCGCATGCACGGACCAGTCGCCACTTGCTTCTCGACCGCCAAACCGGAGGGCAAAGACGAGCTGGAATGGCAGATTGAACGGTTCCACAGCTTCATCTGGGCGAGCGGCGGTCTTTTCAGCGATTTCTACGTCCACCAGATCGACGAGGTCTGCTGGATGAAGAACGCCTGGCCCGTGAAAGCGCAGGCATTGGGCGGGCGTCACTTCCGCGGCGATTTCGTCGATCAAAACTTCGACGCCTATGCGGTCGAGTACACCTTTGACGACGGAGCGGTCTTCTTCTTCGACGGTCGGACGATGATCGGCTGTCGCAACGATATGTCGAGCGTCGTGTTGGGATCGAACGGCTCGGCGATTGTCAGCGCTTCGGGACATCATCCCGGCAAGGTGCGTACGTTCAGCAGCTTTGGGCCGGATCGCGACAAAGTGAAGTGGGCATTTCCTCAGCCTGAAGAAAGCCCCTACGCGCTGGAATGGAAAGACTTCGTGAAAGCGATCGTTCTTGATGAGCCGTATAACGAAGTTCCCCGCGGCGTCGAAGCGAGCCTCGTAACGAGCATGGGGCGCATGGCGGCCCATACTGGGCAGGAAATCACTTACGAGCAAATGCTCAACTGCCCGCATGAAATGGCTCCTGGCGTGGCGGACTTCGCACAGACGAAGACGGCGCCAATCCTTGCAGATAAGGACGGCAGGTACCCCGTGCCGAATCCGGGAACGGAGCGTCGCCGGGAATATGCCGAGTCGACCGAGTCGGCTTAGTCGGCGAGCCCCGCTGGCCTGATGGCGATATAGAAACCTCCTGCAGCCGTTTCCTTCCGCATTGGACGGCTGGGGGGACTTGCGCGCGGCATTCAAGGTTGCGAAACCGCAGTGCTAGCGGATTATCGCCTTGCGCGCACGTTTTCAGAATGCTGCCAGGTGCCCTTCCTTTGGTGCGTTTTGGAGCTGACAGCGCTCATCCCTTGCCTGAAGGTTGCATGCAATGGCGCATTCTGACTCTGCGTTGCTAGCGACTATTGCTGCTGGCCTTGATGGATTTTTCGACATCGACTACGAAACGCCTGCTTAAACGTTTCTTCGCTTTTCGTGCGTCGTTCGTTTCCATGCGAGCAAGGTTTCAGACTGATCGCAAAAAATGCGTCTCGGTCGACGTCGAACGGTTGGATTATGGCGGCAAAACTAACAGTCCTGATTCCGTGCAAGAACGAGCGGCGCAATATTCGGCTATGCATCGAATCGGTCGCCGACCTTGCCGACGAGTTGCTGATCGCTGACTCAGGTTCAGCGGACGGGACGATCGAGATTGTGAAGTCCATTGAGGGCTGCCGGCTCATCGAGCGAGAGTATCGGAATTCAGCTAATTTCAAGAATTGGGCCATCCCGCAGGCCGCCTTCGAATGGATTTTGTTGCTCGATGCCGATGAGCGCATCACTCCAGAACTGGCAAGCGAGATTCGCGCCGTGCTCGCGCAGCCGCGAGAGAACGTTGACGGCTATTCGATCGCGCGGCTCAATCACTTTCTTGGACACCGCATCAAGCACTGCGGTTGGGACAGGGATCGCGTCATTCGCCTGTTCCGCCGCGATGCGTGCCGGTATCGGGAACGTTGGGTTCACGCCGAGATCAGCCTCGACCCGCATCGCGTGGCCGAACTTCATGAGCCGATGCTGCATTACACCACTTGGACCACTGATCAGTATGTCGAGAAACTCAATCGTTACGCCGGTTGGGGCGCTCTCAACGCCGTGAATGAGTCCAAGCGGCGGAAGGCGCCAAGCCTCGCGTCGTTAGCGTTCATTGCGCCGCTGCGCTTCTGCCAACTCTACTTCTTGCGTCGCGGCTTCCTGGATGGCGTCGCCGGCTTTCAAGTCTGCATGTACGCTGCGTTCTATTCGTTTCTCAAGAAGTCAAAGCTGTGGGAACTTCACCACGCGGTGCCGCAGCCCGATCCTGAGGCGCCGACAAGCTCCGCGAGCGCCGACGACGCGCACCCTGCCGCTCCCACTGTCCCACGCCGCGTCGCTTGAACCGCGCCTACACTCCCCGACTAATTGACGGCCTTCAGATTCATGGCTAACGAACCTTTGTGGGCCGCGGACGCGAAGATTATCGAGATCGAGCCGCGCGACGGCGAACTTGGCGCCGACCTCGTCCGCGCGGGATTTGAAAACTATCTTGCAGTCGTTTCGTCGCCGGAGGTTGCCGCGGCGATTGAGCAGCAGAATTCGAACTTGTGCGGCAAGGTCGCGGCAAACGCTGACGCCCGCAGAATCCGCCGCAACAACGCTGACGTGATGGTGCTCAGCGGCTGGACGCCGCTCGCGCTAGCCATCTGGCGAAATATTCGTCATGCCGAATGGATTGCCGTTCCGCTGCAAATCCACCCCGCGGTCGGCGCGGCGTGGTTTATCGCCGCCGTTCGACGTTTGTTAGGGCATGTTGAACCAACGCGGATTGCGTCGTTTCCTGACGCTGAGCGCAAGCTGCTTGTGTGGCGAAATCGCCGGCGAACGACGGCGGGCGCGCGGCGTTACATCCCCTATCGCTTGGGAGTGAAGGGCTTTCTCCAGCAGTTGCAGGACGACCAGCGGAAGCACGTTGTGCTGCGTTGGTTTGAATCCCTTCCGGCGGTGATGCCTGGCGAAGATCTCGATCTACTGATCGACGACGCGGAGCTAACGGAGGTCCAGCGTTGTCTCGACAGCGGGCCGGGGCTGCAACCGGTCGACTTGTACACGCACACAGGACTCCCCGGGACGGACTTTCGCAGTCTGCCGTATTATCCGCCGACAATGGCTCGGAAGCTGCTGGACGAAGCGCATGAGCATCGTCGGCTTTGTCGCGTCCCGTCGCCGGAGCATCATTTCCTCAGCTTGGCGTATCATGCGCTTTACCATAAGGGCGTGAGCTCAGGGCTGCCGACGAGTGAGGCAGCCGACATCGCGGGCGCGCGAGGCGATCACGACTATGCAGCGATCCTGCGCGGCCTTGGCGAGGAGGCTGGCTATCATGGCCCCATCACGCTGGAAGCGCTCGACGCCTACCTGGCTGAAAAGGGTTGGCGGCCTTCGCACGACATGATGGCGAGGCTGGCCCGCCATAATAAGTGGTTGCGAACTCGGTTGGCGAACGAGACTGAGTCCGACGCGGACAACGGTCTGGCCGTATTCCTGCTGCGCGAACGTGGCCTGCAACGCGGCGGCGTCGCGCGGGCGAAGCGGCTTTTGGAGGAGGTTGGCTTCTGCATCGCCGAGGCACGGGAACTTGAGCCGTCCGAAGCAGCCGTCGCTGCTCAAGTGGTGCGCGGCGGAAACTGGGGACCTGGCCCCTGGCCAGAGTCGGGCGGACTTCCGGCGGCCATCATCGTCGCCTACGACCGCGACCCCCTCCCTTTGAACCGCCGGCAACGGAAGAAGTATCCATTTGCCGTGAACGCAAGGACTTTCTGCAAGGACCGCATCCGCGACGAATTTAACAACAACATTCCCGATCACGAACACTGCAACGTCGTTCATTCGAGCGACAACGGGCATGAGGCGCTGGAGTACATCAGAGCCATTTGTCGAGAGAGAGCGGATGATGTCATCGAGAAAGTGACACGGGTCAAGATGCATCAGGACGCCGTCTCCGGCGTCGTGGCAGACATCACCAAATCAGGGCGTCGCGCGAAGATCGAGGTCGTGCGGCATGAAGATCGATTGGTCGTCAAAAAAACGTTCAAGCCGCAGATGCTCCATTTCTTGGAACGGGAAGTTCGGTTCCTAACCGAATTAGGCGGCAAGGTCTCCAGCGTACCGCCTTTGGTGGCGCGTGGCGAAACATGGTTCATGATTCCGTTTTATCGCGACGTGTTGGCCTATCGGCGCTCGTCGGGCAAGCTCGTGCCGCTCAGCGTTGCGCGGGAAGCGATCAATGCACTTCGCGAGATCTACGAGTCTAGCTACGCACTCGTTGACGCCAGCATCGATAACCTGCTCGTGGACCGTGATCAGGGGCTCAAGCTGTTTGATTTCGAGTTCAGCCACCGCTACGAACAAGCGCCGGAGCGTTTTGAGAAGAGCTACGACGTGGCGGGCTGCCCTGCCGATTTTTCGGGCGACCTGCCGATCCAGGGGTGCAATAGCTATGACCGAAACTGGCGGCCCTACGTCGGTCTCAGTCTTCACAGCCTGCTGAACGATCCGCCGTGGCTACAGCGGGCAAAGCGCGCGCTCTATTTCACGACCCATGCCCATCGCTTCTTACCGCGATTGGCACGCGGTCTGGTTCGCGCTGTTCTTCTTCGCAGACCTCGACAGGACCATTCGATCCTTCCGCCACAGCCGCTAGAAGTCATTTCGGAGACGCCTCGCGCGTCTTCGAAAGCGGCGTAAAGGCTTTGATTCGTCGCCCTGCTTGTAGTTGTCGCTAGCGGAGCTAGCGGCGAGTTTAACGACGCCCCGCATCCATTTTCAGTCCCGCGCGTGAATGCACGATAAGTCTTCACGCAGGGGGAGCGTTGGTTCGCCGGTTGGCGAACCGCTGAAGGCGTCGTCGACCCAAATCGCGGGACTGCCTTTTGTCGCGTGCCTTTCGTAGGGCGATCGCGGCGAGCGATCGTATCGTTATCGCATCCCCTACTGTCAGACTGACGCAGCAGTCGACGAGGGGGGCCCGGTATGCGCATATCCGTCGTGCTGGCGACTTACAACTCGCCGACCTGGCTTGAGAAAGTCCTGTGGGGGTACGTGGTGCAGAGTCGCCGTGCGGACGAGATTGTTATTGCCGACGACGGCTCCACGCAGGAGACGCTGCTGACCATCGAGCGGCTCAAGCGCGCCTATCGGCTTCCGCTGAAGCATGTCTGGCATGATGACAACGGTTTTCGGAAGTGCGAGATTCTGAACAAAGCAATTCTCGCCGCAACGGGCGACTATCTTGTCTTCTCCGACGGCGACTGCGTTCCGCGCCACGATTTTCTCGCCACACACGAGCGGTTTGCCGCCGCGAAGCGCTTTCTTTCGGGCGGACTCGTGCGTCTGCCGCTTGGGTTGAGCGAACAACTCGAAGTCAACGATGTCGTCTCAGGGCGGGCGTTCTCGCCGTCGTGGTTGGTTCGCAATGGTCTTCGTCCCGACAAGAAGTGCATCATGATTGCCACGCCTAAGGCGCTAGGCGGCGCGATGGACCGCTTGACGACGACTCGCGCCACGTGGAATGGTCACAATGCTTCCGGCTGGCGTGATGATCTTTTGCAGGTGAACGGATTCGACGAACGCATGGGCTACGGCGGCGAAGACCGTGAACTTGGCGAACGCCTCGTGAACATTGGCATTCGCCCCATGCAGATCCGTCACCGCGCCGTTTGCATCCATCTAGAGCATGGGCGGGGATACGTCGACGCTGCCGTCGTGCGCTGGAATCTGGAGCATCGCAGCCAGGTTCGCAAGCAACGCGTCACGTGGACCGACTACGGCATCCGCAAGGAATCCGCCGACGAGTCGGCGTCGACTCTCCTGCAATTCCCCGCTGGGAAGTCAACCTCGGCGCGGCGCGCCGCGTAGGCATTAGGCCGCGCGGGCTGATCAAACCTCTTCTCTCGGCGCCGCCTCAGCGGGCCGCCATTTGCTCAGGCGTATAGCGTTGCGCGCTACTCGGCCGGCATTGTCGAGCGCCTCGATTTGCTGCGCGCCCGAGGCTCCTTGCGCTGAAGCGCCGAGCCGTTCCGCACAACCGGCAAATCCTTGCCCGGATAATCGCGCCCGCCGGAATATCCTCCATTTCTTTTGAGTTGACGGAGCTCCAACTAGCATGAAAAGCTGGCCCACACCGCACGCACTACTCATCTTCCCCAGTCCGACCGCCGCATTCGATGCGGCCGCCTGGGGCGCAAGGCGCCAGAGTAAGCATGAATCTACTTCAGAGAATAGTCAGCAACCTGATCTCATCAACTCCGCGTCGTGAGACGCAGCCGGCCGAGGCGCAGTCGCTGCGCTTCGAAACATTGGAGACTCGCCGCCTGCTGGCGACGCTCGCGTTGAGCGACTTCTCGGTTTCGCAGGGCACCGGCGAGAAGCCGCAGTCAAAAGTCTGGGAGTACGCCGACCAGTGGTGGACGGTGATGCCATCCTCCGCCGGCGCTGCCGTATGGCGTCTCGACGGAACGACCTGGACGCAAACGCTGCAGCTTTCAACGAACAAGAACATCACCGCTGATGTGAAAGCGGTCGGCGGCGTCAGTCACATCTTATTGTTTGATGGCGCTTCAAGCCAATTGGCCAGCATTGAATACGATGGCGCTGGGAACTACGTCCCGTGGACGATGCGACCGCAACTCGTCAACGTTCCCCTCTCGGGCGCCGAGACGGCCACGATCGACGTCGACACGACGGGGCGTCTGTGGGTCGCGGCCGACAACGGCAGTCTGGTGCAGGTCCGTTACAGCGACGGCATCTATCAGAGCTGGAGCAGTCCGATCACCGTTGCGTCAGGAATCGGCTCCGATGACATTTCGGTCATCACGGCGCTTCCCAACGGCACGGTCGGCGTTCTCTGGTCGAATCAGAACTCCAAGCTGTTCGGATATCGATACCACGTCGACGGCGCGGCGCCGACCGAATGGTCGGTCGCCGAAGCGCCGGCAGCTGCCGCTGCGCTCAACACGGGCGGCGGCATGGCGGACGATCACCTGAACGTCGCCGTGGCGGCCGACGGTACGCTTTACGCAGCCGTGAAAACGAGCTACGACAGCGGCGGTAAAACGAAGATCGGCCTCATCGTGCGCCGGCCCAACGGTCAGTGGGACAATTCGCTCTACCCGGTTGATACCAGCGGAACTCGCCCGATAGTATTGCTCAACGAGGCTGCTGGTAAGCTCATCGTCGCCTACGCGGCGAGCGAAGGGACCGCGAACATCGTGTATCGGGAGACGACGCTAGCCTCCATCAGTTTCGGACCGCGCCAAACGATGATTGGTGGGTCGATCCAGAATGTTTCGAGCACGAAACAGAACTTCAGCGACGAGGTTGCACTGATCGCCTCGAACGGCAGCACCGTGAAGAGCGTCCTCTTCAGCTTTGGCACGATCGTGGTTAATCGACCTCCCGTCGTGGACGCCGGTCTGAATCAATCGATTGTCGTTGGCGCGGCGGCGGCGCTCAATGCACAAGTGCAAGACGACGGTCTGCCCGCTGCCGTGACTGCCGCTTGGACGAAGCTGAGCGGGTCTGGCATCGTGGCGTTTGATGATTCTTCCAAGTTGAATGCGCGAGCGACGTTCTCACTTCCAGGTACGTACGTGCTGCGCATCACGGCCAACGATGGCCAATACTTTGACGCCGACGAAGTGACGATCGTCGTCGCCGCCCCCGCGCCCGACCCTTCGCCGAGCGAAATTATCGTTGCCGCGTTCCAAGACGGCGTGGCGGGCTACACGGGGACGCGCGACACGATGATTCGCGCGCTCAATGCCAATACGAATTACGGCACGATAGCAACCCTGGAGATGGACGGCAGCCCTGATATCGCGAGCCTTGTCGCTTGGGACGTTTCGGCGATCCCGGCCGGCAGCGTCGTCGTCTCCGTCTCGTTCGAACTGTACGTCGCCAATACCACCGTCCATTCTTACAGCGTGTTTGCGATGGAACGCGCATGGGACGAGTTGGGGGCCAACTGGAACGTGGCTGGCGTCGCCCGTCCGTGGGCGACGGCGGGCGCCAGCGCCGCCTCGGACCATAATGGTTCCGCGCTCGGCTCCATTACTTCTCGCAACACGGGGACGTTGCGCGTCGATCTCAATGCCGCCGGTCGCGCGGCGGTGCAAGAGTGGATCAACGATCCGCTGTCAAATCATGGATTGATCTTCCAGAACTACGGCGACGCGAGCGACGGACTCGATTTTAGGTCGAGCGAAACGTCTACCGTGTCGCAACGCCCGCGCTTGCTGGTCACCTATGCAGCGTCGGCGCCAGTCGAACCCCAGAATGCCGCGCCAGTCGTCAATGCGGGAACTGATCTCACAGTTCCTGTCGGCCAATCGGCGACCCTCGCTGGTGCGGCGACCGACGACGGCCACCCCGGGCCGCTCGCGGTGCAGTGGACGAAACGTTCCGGACCTGGCGACGTGACGTTCGCTAACGCTGCATCGGGGCCAACGTCGGCGGCGTTCTCGACGCCTGGCACTTACGTATTGCGCCTGACAGCCTCTGACGGTGAGTTCTCGACCTACGATGAACTCACGGTGACGGTCACTGCCGCAGCGCCGACGAATCTCCCTCCCACAGTCAACGCCGGGACGGACGCCTCCATTCAGTTCGGGTCTGCGACAACGCTTGTCGGCACAGTGAGCGACGACGGGCTGCCTGGCCCCGTCACCATGGCCTGGACCAAAGCGTCAGGGCCAGGATCGGTGACGTTCGGCACGGCGGCGAATGCGACGACGACCGCGAGCTTCTCACAACCTGGAACTTACGTCCTGCGATTGTCCGCGAGCGATGGTCAGCTGAATGCTCAAGACGAGGTGACCATCACGGTTCAATCGCCAGCCCCTAACCAGGCCCCGACCGTCGCTGCAGGGATTGATCAGACTTATCAGCAGGGAGCGGCGGTTCCGCTCGCCGGGACAGTCACTGACGATGGCCCCGCGTCGGGCGTGACGACGACTTGGGCCGAAGTTTCCGGTCCCGGCAGCGTCGCGTTTACGAACGCCAATGCCATTTCGACGCAAGCTACGTTTTCGGTTCCGGGCGTTTACATCGTGCGTTTGACGGCGTCTGACGGCAGTCTCACGGCGTTCGACGAAGTGACCATCACGATCACCGCTTCGCCGTCCGCTGATCCGTCACTGCTCGGGGACTGGCGCATGGATGCAATTGCCGGCGGCACGACCAGCGATTCGTCGGGTGCAGGGAGAACAGCGACCGTCGTTGGCGCACCGTCGTTGACGACCGGCGTTAATGGCCAGGCGCTCTCCTTCAACAAAAGCAATTACTTATTGGTCGACAATGCTCCCGCATTGAACCCGAGTAACCAGATCACGATCGCGGCCTGGGTCAAGCCGACGACGAGCGGCACTCAGTACGTTGTGAAAAAAGGCCGTCAGGACTCGACGGACGGCTTTGAACTCTCTCTCAGCAGCGACGGTAAGGTCTTCGTCCGTTTCAATCAAGCGTCGAGCGGAGACTCGTTCCGGGTCAACAGCACTTCGAAATATCCAACCAACGGCTCCACTTGGCTCCACGTCGCCGCCACCTACGATGGGTCGACGATCAAGCTTTACATCAATGGTGTACTGCAAGCCAGCAAGAATGCGTCGTTTCAAATCGCTTCGAATAGCCTACCACTGGCGATCGGTGCTCAAGACGACGGATACCGAGGCTTCGCCGGCGCCATCGACGGCGTGAAGCTATTCAATCGGGCCCTGACTGCTGCGGAGATCGTAGCCCTAAAAGCCAACGCTTAGCCAAGTGACGATGCCTTGCGGACCGATTCGAAAAAGAAAGGACCGGCGATGAACTCGCCGGTCCTTTCTTCTCTTTGAACGGTCGTGATGGAGCGAATCTCAGTCGCCAGCGTCGGCGACGGCCAACGGCATGTTCACGAGGTGCTCGGCTAGGAACCACACTTGCATTTCATTAGGGCGAATGACGCCGCCAACCACCATGTCGTTGGTGCCGTCGTCGCCTGAGTCCGCCGCTTGCTTGGCAATCGTGTGGCAAAGCTGCAGGACGATCTCGTGAGCCTGCAACAGGCGGGAGATCTGCACGGGGGCTTCTTCGCGGCCCTTCGGCACGCGCGGGATGGTGGTCGTCTCGGCGACGTCATGCGCCATGGCGACGCTCAGTCCGCCGAGCGTCTGGATACGCTCGGCGATCGTGTCGACCATTTCTGACTGCTCGCCGTAGTGCTTATCGAACAGCAGGTGAAGTTGGTAGAACGTCGGCCCCGAGACCTGCCAATGATGCTTCTTGTACATGTCGCGGAGCGTCATCGTATCAGCCAGCAACTGATTGAGGTTGTCGACGCTTTGCTTGCGGGCCTTCTCGCTCAGCGCGAGCGGCATGGCGACGAGGTGGCCGAACGCTTGGATCTCGTGAGCTTTCTGGTTGATGATCGGCGTCGCGCGGTTGCCTGCAGCGGGGCCGTTTTTCGTAGCGGTAGTCATTTCGTGTGACTCCAGGATTTGACAATTGGGTAATGCGCCAGCTAACGATGCAGCATATCAAATGCCAATCGCATCGATGAGAGGCCGGACCATTACGGCTTCGTCAGCCCAGGCGAACCGGGTGCAATGAAGACGTCCTGCTTCGGCAAACCGTCGAAAAACTCGGGCGGCTTGCCAAAGTGGTCCGCCAGCAGGTAGGCCGGATTGCCGGCAATCCATTGCGACAAGTCGATTGCCGCGTAGGCGCCTGTATTGAAAGCGATCAACATCCGGGCCGTCGTGGCGCCGACGTTCTCGATCGAGTGGCCGTAGCCTTGCGGAATGTAACCGACGTCGCCGCCACTGAGAGACTCTGTGCGGAATCGCCCATGCGAGCCGAACATCGTCACGCTCACATCTCCCGACACGACGTATTGCCACTCATCGGAAGTGGGATGCCAGTGAAGCTCGCGGAGCGCCCCCGGTTCGAGATCGAGCACGACGCCGGTCATCGTTTGCGAGATCGGGAACTTATCGGCGCCGAGTCGCCATTCGCGTCCGCCGTTATGTACGGAGTGTGGTTCTTCGGCCAGCAGGCGATACTTATGCCGGGTAGCGCACGTGTGTCCTGCGCCTTGCAGCGGCGGCATCGGAGATGCCGGCGGACGCGGACCGTGGGTGAAGTAGACCTCGCCTGCTGGAATTCCGACGAAGGCGTCGGCGGGGAGGCCAAAGTTCTTGGCGAGCAATTCCTTCGGCACATGCCCAAGCCAGTCGGTGATGCTGAACGTGCCGAATTCGCTGAAGTAACCGTTGTCGAAGATCAGGATGAAGTGAACCGGCTCATCGCCCAGGCACTCGATCGAGTGCGCGTGGCCGCGGGGGAAGTACCAGACGTCTCCTGGCTCAAAGTCGTCGGTTTCCGAATTGCCGTGCGGATCAACCAACGTGGTGCGACAGCGACCAGCGAGCACCATGGCCCACTCAGCGGCAGTGGCATGCCAATGAAGTTCGCGCGTCACCCCTGGTTCGAGCCGCATCGAGACGCCGGCAATTCCTTTGGATATCGGCAACTGTTCGACGGTGGCTTCTTTCCCAAAGCTGCCGCTGTCGACGCGACCCGCCGAAGCCTCCAGCGCGAATTTGAACGTTGGTAGCGCGGGCCCCGAAAGGAGAGGATCGGGCGTGTTATTGCGAAACAAGTAATCGGCTGTCGCCTTCGACTGAAAGGAGTTTTCAGGCATGTGACGTGGTCCCTGGTTGGAGCGGCGGCACGATTGGCGTTCCTGCGGCCGGAGAGGCAGCTGTGGTTCAACCCCGCTTACGATATCGAATCCCCCTGGTCGGTCAGGCGAGGGGTTTTGGGAAGTCTTTGCGGCTTCGACTCGCGTCGTGGGCCTGGGAAGTCGTATATCTGTTGCTCGCGGTGTAAGCGGACGGTAGCCGCCGGCGATCCTGCCGCTCCGTCTTCACTCAACGAAGATTTCTGAAGTGTTGCAAATCGTCGGTCGCTATGCGCATTTGAGCGTGTAGAGGCACGGCTGGTGATTTAAGATAAAACCTGATTCACATCGTGCCTCTCTTCGATGCAAAACACCCGGACTAGTAAGCACTTACGCTGCGATGAACCCAGACAGTGTGATCGACGGTTACCTTAGATCGTCAAAGATGTGCAGCCTACCGTAAGGGCTCGATCTTTGACTTCCGGAGGTGGATTCATTAAGCTGCCAGCAGCACACATGTTATTCGAGCCGTCGGGCTAATGCTTTCAGACGTCTCACCCGCCCCCATCATCTCGCCCATCCAGGTAGTTTCTTAAGTTGCGTGCGAAGCCGACTCGGAGCTTTGCAGCAATCGCCTGAATTCTAGCTCACCAGCATATGGATACTGCGTGAGTTCATCTGCCCCAGCTGTCCCCAGTGGAGGGAGTTCGTATGGCGCTTCTCAGATCCCCGATTCGTCGTCGCAGTTTCATGGCGGTCGGCGTTGCCGGCTTCGGGTTGAATTTGGTCGATTACCTCGCGATTCGCAAAGCCCAGGCGGCTGAGAATCAGTTCGAGACGCCGCCGGTGGTGGCGGAAAGCGTCATCCACATCAACCTGCCGGGCGGGCTGGCGGCGCAAGAGTCGTTCGACCCCAAGCCATTTGCTCCGTTGGAATACCGGGGCGAACTGAAGGCCATCCCCACGAAGATCCCCGGCGAGTCGTTCAGCGAACTGCTGCCGCAGATGGCGGGGATCGCCGATAAGCTCACCGTCGTCCGCTCGATGACCCACGGCGAGGCGGCCCATGAGCGGGGTGAGCACAATATGTTCACCGGCTATCGGCCGAGTCCTGCGCTGCTCTACCCCAGCATGGGTAGCGTCGTGAGCCACGAATTTGGCCCGCGGAACGATCTTCCCCCCTATATCTGCGTCCCCTCCGCCCCGACGATTTATGCCGGACCGGGATACCTGAGTTCCTCCTACGCCCCATTCAGCCTGGGCGATGACCCGGCACGAGCCGGCTTCAAGGTTCGCGATCTCAACCTGCCGGGAGGCGTCGATCAGGCCCGCTACGAACGTCGGCTCTCCGCGCTCGAGGCCGTCAACGAGCACTTCGCGAAGAAGTCGCAAGCCGACAACGTCACTGCGATGAGCTCGTTCTATGAGCGGGCCTTCGACCTGATCGGCTCGCCCAAAGCCCAAGATGCGTTCAACATCGAAGGCGAACAGCCGGAGATGCGCGATCGCTACGGTCGGAACGAAGCGGGCCAGCGGATGCTGATCGCCCGCCGGCTGGTGGAAGCGGGCGCTCGCTTCGTCTCGCTGACCTACGCCGGCTGGGACCATCACGTGAACATCATGGCCGGCGTCCGTGCCCAGATGCCGGCGTTTGATCAAGGTTACACGGCGCTGATCAGCGACCTCGACGAACGCGGCCTGCTCGACAAGACGCTGGTGCTGGTGACCACCGAATTCGGGCGCACGCCGAAGATCAACGGCACGGCTGGCCGCGACCATTGGTCGAAGGTCTTCAGCGTCGTTCTCGCCGGCGGCGGCATGAAGCGCGGCGCCGTCATTGGTTCCTCGGGCCCGACGGCGATGGAACCGGAAGATTGCCCCGTCTCGCCGGAAGATTTGGCGACGACGGTCTACAACCAACTCGGCATCGCGGCCGCCAAGGAATTGATGGCGCCCGGCGATCGGCCGATCGAAATCGTCGACGGCGGCAAGGTTCGCAAAGAACTGTTGGCCTAAACGGCAAACCTGCGCGGTTGCCGTTACAACGCCACGCCGCGCACGTTTGCCTTCATTTGATGAGGGCGGGCATGTCAAAGTTTTTCACGATTTGCACGGCACTGGGGTTCTTGCTGGCAGCGTCCGCCATCGAAGCGGCGTCGCCGCGGCTCGATCATTTGCAGCCGCAGGGGGGCCAACGCGGCACCGAAGTGGCCGTGACGCTCATCGGCGGGCGCATCGGCCAAGATCCGCAGCAGATCCTGTTTTACGACCCGGGGATCGAGCTGAAAGCAATCGAGCGGATCGACGACAACCAGGCGAAAGCGACGCTCGCGATCGCCCCCGACTGCCAGCCTGGAATTCACGGCATTCGCGTGCGGACGGCCACCGGCCTGACCAATCTGCGGACATTTCACGTCGGCACGCTCACCGAAGCGAATGAAGTAGAACCAAACGGCGACTTCGCCGCGCCGCAAGCGATTCCGCTGGGAACCACCGTCAACGGCGTGATCACGAACGAAGACGTCGACTACTTTGTCATCGAAGCGAAGGAAGGTGAGCGAATCTCCGTGGAGATCGAAGGCCTGCGGCTCGGCCGCACGTTTTTCGATCCCGCGATCGCGATTCTGGACGAAGAACGCTTTGAAGTCGCTGCCAGCGACGACTCCCCGCTGATGCAGCAAGACGCCTTCTGCAGCGTCGTCGCTCCGAAGACCGGCAAGTATATCGTCGAAATGCGCGAGACTTCCTATCGCGGCGACGATGCCTCGACCTACCGGCTTCACGTCGGCAAGTTTCCGCGGCCTGGCGTGGCGTTCCCCGGCGGCGGCAAGCCAGGGGAAGAAGTCGAACTGAAGCTCCTCGGCGATCCGCTGGGCGAGAAGCTAGCCAAGGTGAAGCTGCCGGAAACGCCGCCGCTCGACTTCCGCTTTGCCGCGGAAGACGAAGCAGGCGCAGCAGCGACTGGCTTGCCGCTGCGGATCATCGACGCAACCAATGTGATTGAAGTCGAACCAAACCAGAAGAACGACAACGCCACTCGCGGCGAATTGCCGGCCGCGTTCTGCGGCGTCATCGAAAAGGCGGGGGCCCTCGACCGTTTCCGCTTCGCCGCGAAAAAGGGCGAAGTCTGGGACATGAATCTCATCGCCCGCGAGATTCGTTCGCCGCTCGACGCGATCTTGCGAGTTCGCAAGGCCAGTGGCGAGCAGTTGGCTGCCTCCGACGACAATGCCGGCCGGCCCGATAGCTACATTCGCTTCACCGTTCCCGAGGATGGGGAATATGTTTGCGACGTCGTCGATCATTTGAAGCAGGGCGGACCGACCTACGCCTATCGGCTGGAAATCACCAAACCGCGTCTGGCGGTCGACATCGTTCTCGAAGAGCGCAGCCAGTTTGAGGCGACCGAAGTCGTTGTGCCGCAGGGAGGCCAAACGGCGGTGATGGTCACCGCAAATCGAGCCGAATTCGGCGGCGACTTGAACGTCGGGTTCGGCGCCTTGCCGGAAGGCGTCACGCAAGAAACGGTGATGCTTACCGGCGACTACAACCGCCTGCCCGTGCTATTGCGGGCCACGCCCGAAGCGCCCCTGGCCGGGCAGTTGACGACGATCACTGCGGAACTCACCGATAAGTCGCAGCCGCTGCTGAACCGTTTTCGTCAACAGACGTGGCTGATCCGCGGCTCGAACAATGTCAACGTCTGGAGTCATTACGCCAATCAAGGCGCCGTGGCCGTGGCTCAGCCGCTGCCGTTTTCGATCAAGATTGTCGAGCCGAAGGCGCCGCTGGTGCAAAGCGGTTCGAAGGACTTGCGGGTGGTCGCCGAAAAGAAGGAAGGCTTCGACGGTCGCATCGCCGTGCGGATGCTATACGATCCGCCGGGACTCTCCTCGCATCAGGGGATCGGCATCGAACCGGGGCAGACTGAAGCGGTCATTCCGCTCACCACCAATCCGCAGGCCTGGGCCCGCGATTGGAAGATCATCGTCATTGCCGAGGCCGACGTGAACGGCACGGTCCGCACGGCTTCCGAGTTTGCAACGCTGAAGATCGCCCCGCAGTATGTCACGATGGCGTACCCCACGACGGCCACCGAGCAGGGGAAGGGACTCGATTACCCGATCGCCATCACGCAGGCGACTCCCTTCAACGGCGTCGCCAAGGTGGAACTCGTCGGTCTCCCCCCCGGAGTGACGACCACGCCGCAAGAGATCACGAAGGACTCGACCGAAGTAAAGTTCCCGCTGCAAGTCGCCGCCGACGCGCGGGTAGGGCATCACAAGTCGCTCTACTGCGTGGTGACGGTCATGGAAAACGAAGAGCCGGTCGTCCACACGATCGGCACTGGCGAGCTGCGCATCGACGCGCCGTTGCCGCCGCCGCAAACCGCTCAAGAGGGAATCCCAGCGACGGGAGAATCGTCATGAAGATATTTCGCTTCGTTTTAAGCTTCGGCTTGCTGGTCATTGCGAGTCATGCCGCACTGGCGAAGACTTCCTCCGTTCCCGGCGAAACGCCGGCTGGGAAGCCGGAAGTCGTGGCCGACGTCGCAAGCCTCGCAGTCTATCCGTCGGAAATCACTCTCGACGATGGCGACGACTACCAAGGGGTGATCGCCGTGGCGACCCGCGCCAACGGCGTGACGCTCGACGTCAGCGATCAGGTCGAGTGGGTCGTTGAAGGCGCGGCGCGATTGGAAGGAAATCGACTCCTGCCGGTGGCCGACGGCGCCACCGTGCTGCGCGCCAGCTACGGTGCGCATCAAGCCGAAGCTCCGGTGAAGGTCGTCGGCGTGGCGAACCACCCGGCGGTGAGCTTTCGTCACGACGTGATGCCGATCTTTCTCCGCGGCGGCTGCAACGCCGGCGGCTGCCATGGTTCCTCGCGCGGCAAAGACGGTTTCCGATTAAGCCTGTTCGGCTTCGATCCCGCGGGCGACTACTTCCGGCTCACGCGCGAGCAGGCCGTACGCCGCGTCAACCTGAGCATTCCCGAAGAAAGCTTGCTGTTCACCAAGGTGACCGGCAAGGTTCCTCACACTGGCGGCAAGTCTTTAGAACCCGACAGCGTCCATGCGAAGACCCTCCGCGACTGGGTCGCCGCCGGCGCTCAGAGCGACGTCGCGACCGCGCCGACCGTCACGAAAGTCGAATTGTTCCCCCCGCGTGTCGTGATGGAAGGGGAGGGGGTGAAGCAACGCTATATCGCTGTCGCCCACTACTCCGACGGCCGCACCCGCGATATCGGCGATCTTGCCCTCTTCATGTCGAACAACGAATCATCGGCCGCGGTCGATGCTGATGGACTGGCCACGGCCGGCGCCCGCGGCGAAGCGTTCGTGATGGCTCGTTTCGATACGCATACGGTCGGCAGCCAGACGCTCGTGTTGCCGCAAGGCGTCGAGTTCACGCCGACCGAGGAAACGCCCGTCAACTACATCGACGAACTCGTCGGCGTCAAGCTCCGCACGATGCGCATCAACCCAAGCGGCATTTGCAGCGATGAAGAATTCCTGCGTCGCGTCTCGCTCGACGTCGTCGGCCGGCTGCCGACGCGCGACGAATACGACCTCTTCATGAACGACTCGAACCCGCAGAAGCGGGCCCAAAAGGTCGACGAACTGTTGGAGCGAAAAGAGTTCGCCGAAATATGGGCGCTCAAGTGGTCGGAACTGTTGATGGTCAAATCAGTGCCGAACCGCGTCGAGTACAAACCGATGTTCCTCTACTCGCAGTGGATCACACGGCAGATCGCCAGCGGCGTGCCGCTTGACCAGATGGTTCGCAATCTGCTTGGCGCCAGCGGAGGTTCGTTCTCGAGCCCCGCGGTCAACTTCTACCAGATCGAAGAGACGACGCAGAAGACGGCCGAGAACGTCGCCCAGGTGTTCCTCGGCACGCGGCTCCAATGCGCCCAGTGTCACAACCACCCGTTCGATCGCTGGACGATGGACGACTACTATTCGTTCACCGCGTTCTTCTCGCAGATCGGTCGCAAGACGGCCGAAGACTACCGCGAAACGATCATCTTCGATCAGCGCAGCGGCGAGGCGACTCACTTGGTCGACGGCCGCGCGATGAAGCCGAAGTTCCTCGGCGACGCCGAGCCCGACGTGTCGAAGCGGGATCGTCGCGCCATCTTGGCTGATTGGATCACGGCTCCCGAGAATCCTTACTTCGCGGTCAACGTCGCCAATCGCGTCTGGGCCCACTTCATGGGCGCTGGCGTCATCGAACCGGTCGACGACGTTCGCGTGAGCAATCCAGCGAGCAATCCCGATCTCCACGCCAAACTCGGCGCGAAGCTCATCGAGTACAAGTACGACTTGCGGCAGCTGGTTCGTGACATCTGCAACAGCCACGCTTACCAGCGGTCGTCGGAGCCGAACGAGACGAATAGCACCGACACCCGGAATTTCGCCCGGGCGCAAGTTCGGCGCATCCCGGCCGAAGTGCTGCTCGATTGCCTCTGTGCCGTGACCGGAGCCCCGGAAAAGTACCCTGGTTTGCCTATGGGGGCCCGCGCGGTGCAAATCGCCGATGGCGGTCTGAGCACCTATTTTTTGACGACTTTCGGCCGCGCCCCCCGGAATACGGTCTGCGCATGCGAGCCGAAAACTGAGCCGACCTTGTCGCAAGCCCTCCATTTGTTGAACGGCTCGGCCGTGCATGACAAAATCAATGAAGGGAAGTTGGTCGAGACGATGCTCGACGCCGGCAAGAAGCCGAACGAAGTCGTGGAAGAAGTCTACCTCCGTTGCCTCGGTCGCAAGCCGACTGAGGCGGAGTCGCAACGCATCGCCGAACTCTACGGCACAGCCGAGAAGCCTGTCGCCGAGTTGCAAGACGTCTTCTGGGCGGTGCTCAATTCGAGAGAGTTTTTGTTCAACAAATAGTCGTCAGTGACGGGACGGTTTCGCTCCGACGCATCGATTGGCTGCAGCAAGTGTTTGACGTTATGAGCTTTCGAAAAGTTGAACGATTGAAAGGCGGCCGCGCATTGGCCGTCGGCATGGCAGCCTGCGTCGGCATCCTAAGCGCAGCGAATGCTGCCAGCGGAGAGGATGCCGCGGAGAAGATCACCTACGCCGATCACATCCAGCCGATCTTTCGCCAACATTGCTTCGCCTGTCACGGTCCTGATACGAAGAAGAACGACCTCTCGCTCGAATCGTACGCCACCACGATGACCGGCGGCGCCAGCGGCGAAGTCCTGTACGCTGAGGATCTCACCAGTTCGCAGCTCTGGCTGATGGTGAACCACGAGATCTCCCCGGCGATGCCTCCGGGCGGCGCAAAGCTGTCCGACCCCGAGCTGCAAACGATTCAGAAATGGATTGAAGGGGGCTTGCTCGAGAAGGGTGATTCGCAGAAGCGGGCGCCGAAGAAAAACGCGGTCGCCGCGTTCACGCCGACCGCCGACAATCGACCTGAAGGCGAACCGGCGATGCCGCAAGGGCTCTTGCGCGAGCCGGTGATTCACGCCGAACACCGCGGCGCCGCCACCTCGCTGGCCGTCAGCCCCTGGGCTCCGGTGGCCGCCGTCGGCGCGCCGTTCCAGATCTCGCTCTACAACACCGATTCGGGCGAACATCTCGGCGTGCTTCCCTTCGTCGAGGGGACCCCCTACGTCATGCAGTTCAGTCGCGACGGCAGCATGCTGCTTGCCGCGGGCGGAAAATCGGCGGCCGTGGGCTTAGCCGCTCTCTATGACTTAAAAACGGGCCGTCGCCTGACGGCCGTCGGCGATGAACTCGACGCCGTCTTGGCCGCCGATTTGAAGGCCGACCATTCGCTGATTGCCATCGGCGGACCGCGCAAGGTGGTGCGGGTCTACCGCGTCGCCGACGGATCGCTGGCGTACGAAATCACCAAGCATACCGACTGGGTGACGGCCTTAGAGTTCAGCCCCGACGGCAAGTTCCTCGCTACGGCCGACCGGAGCGGCGGTCTGTTGATCTGGGACGCCGAAACCGGCCGCGAGCGCGGAGACCTGCGCGGCCATACCGAACAGATCACGTCCGTTTCATGGCGCGGCGACAGCGCCGTGCTCGCTTCGTCGAGCGAAGACGACACGGTGCGTCTCTGGCAACTCGATGGTCAGCAGATCAAGAGTTGGGTCGCTCACGGCGGGGGCGTCGCTTCGGTCCGCTACGCCCGCACCGGCGAGTTGACGACGACCGGACGCGATCAACTCGTGAGACTCTGGAACGCCGACGGCGGCCACATCCGCGATCTGACAACGCTTGAGGATCTCGGGTTAGCCGCTCGCTTTACGCATGACGCCGCTCGCGTCGTGGCGAGCGACTGGCGCGGCAACGTCCGCGTGCTGGAAACGGCCACGGGAACTCAAGTGGCGACGATCGACCCCAACCCGCCGACCATCGCCGCCCGCTTGACAAGTGTGGAAGCGGAGGTTGCACAGTTCCGCACCGAATATCAAGCGGCGGATCAGGGACTCGTCGCCGTGCAACAGCAAGTGGCCGCGGCCGAGTTAGCCCTGGCCAACGCGCGGACAGCCGCTGAGAGTCAGGCTAAAGTTCAAGCCGAGAAGGCAGCCTTGCTAACGAGCGCCGAGCAGCGCCTGGCGGCGATTGCCGCTGAAAAGGCGGCGTTAGACAAGGTGGCGGTGGCCACGATTGAGCAACTGGGAGTCGCCAAGCAAGAACTCGTCGCCGTGGAAACCGGCGCCGGGGCGGTTCGCGCCAAGTTGGAAGAGTCGCAAGCAGTCGTCTCGAAGCAGGAAGCGGTCGTGGCCGAGTCAACGGCCCAGTTGGAAGCGATCCAAAAGTCCGTCGCCGAGGCTCAAGCGGCCCTGAAGGCGTTGACCGACGCCTTAGCCGCGCAGAACCAGGGGGCGGCCGACGCTGACGCCAAGGTGGCTGAAGTCCAAAGCAAGATCGATGAGCTGGAACGGCGGAATGCGGAGTTGGAAGCCATTCGTAAGCTTCGCGAAGAGCATAGCCAGCCCAAATAATCGCGTCATTCGGGGACGGCGATTGCCCAAAAGCACGATGCAGGCTGTTGAATTCCGCTCCTTCCCCTTGGATGATGGAGAAGCGGCGGTTTCCTTTTCCAGTGAGCGGCGCAGGGTCGCGTCGATGTTCGCCGATGACTAAGCGTGCCAAAGTTGCACTACTGATCGATACCGCCACCACGTGGGGCTCGGGCCTCATCGAGGGGATTTCCGAATACGCCCATGCCCATGAGGATTGGCAGTGCTTTCTCGGCCCGCGCGGGAAATACGATCGCTCGATTCTCCCTGAGAACTGGGACGGCGACGGCGTCATCGCCCGGGTGACCAATCAGGAATTGGCCGATCAGCTGATTGCGAAGGGAATCCCGGCGGTGAACGTTTCGTGGTATCGCTACGGCGAAGGGCAGATTCCGCGCTGCACTTGCGACGAAGTGACGATCGCCGAACTGGCGGCCAATTACTTCATCGACAGGGGCTTTCGTCAGTTCGCGTACTGCCCCTCGACGCTGCGGCCCAACTACGTCGACCGGTTTGGCCAGGCGTTCGTCGAGTCGCTGCGGCGACGCACGTTTCCCTGCCACGCGTTCGTTCCCGAACCGGGGGTCGATAACTTTTTCCCGACGGCTGCGGAATTGGCCCGCATGGTCGAGTGGTTGCAGTTGCTTCCCAAACCGGTCGGGCTGCTGGCGTTCGACAGCGTGCAAGCGCGGCAAGTCACCGAGTCGTGCCACTTAGCGAGCATCGACGTGCCGCACGAGGTGGCCGTCTTGGGCGGGGAGCATGATTTGCTCAGCTGCACGATTTCCAACCCGCAGCTTTCCAGCATCGATCATTCGCCGCGCCAAGTTGGTTGGGCGGCCGCGGAACTCCTCTCCCGCTTGATTGCCGGCGAGGCTCCACCCCGCGAACCGATCTTTGTTCCCGCGACGCGCGTGATCACCCGCCAGTCGACGGATACGGTCGCCGTGAATGACGACCTGCTGGCGCTCGCCCTCGACTTCATCAAACAGCACAGCCATCGCCACATCCAGGTGACCGATATCCTGCGCGAGGTGCCGATCAGTCGTCGAGCTTTGGAAAAGGGCTTCCGCAAATGCTTGGGACGCTCGCCGGCGCAAGAGATTCGCCGCGTGCGCGTCGACCATGCGGTCCAACTCCTCTGCGACACGACGTGGGCGATGCCTCGGATTGCCGCGGCGTGCGGTTTTGAACGTTCCGAGTTGCTGACGCGTGCGTTTCGACGCGAGTTGAAAACAACGCCGTCGGAGTTCCGGAAGCAACATCGGAAGGATCGCCAAGAGCAGGCGGCGATGTAACTGTCTCGCGATTGCCCGTCGCAAAGCGTCGCTTTGACTGCGCGTAGCCTTGTCATTCGGCGATCAAGTTCTCGTTAGGCTAAGTGAGTTAGAGCCTCCGTCTTCCCTTCCCGCCTAGCGAGATTGGCCATGTCGTCCGCCGTCGATCGCTCTCTCTCCGTCTTTCCCGCTGGCTGCAACGGCGAGTTCAATCTGCCTCCGAGACTCGCTAAGGTGATCGCCCGGGGCGAAGGGCCCCAACTGTGGACCAGCGACGGGGAGCGAATGATCGACTTCTCGATGGGCTGGGGATCCGTTTTGCCGGGACACGCCCACCCTGCCATCGTCGAGGCCGTGAGTCAGCAGGTCGCCCGCGGCTCGAACTTCGCGTATGTGACCGAGGCGTCGCTCGCGCTGGCCGAGGAGATCGTCTCCATGAGTCCGGCATGCGATCAGGTGCGGTTCAGCGCCTCCGGCACGGAGGCGACGATGTACTGCCTGCGATTAACGCGAGCGTTCACTGGTCGGCCCAAGATTCTCAAGTTTGAGGGGGCCTACCATGGCGCACACGACGTCGGCGTCGTCAGCCTGTTCCCAAACAATCCGCCCGATTTCCCGGAGTGTCTCAGTTCCTCCGCGGGGATTGAGCCGGGCGCCGCGGTCAACACGTTGGTGGCGCCGTTCAACGATCTCGAAACAGTCCAGCAAATCCTCCAGCGCCACGGCCACGAGATTGCCGGCGTGATCGTCGAACCGTTCCAGCGCTGCCTCTCGCCACTGCCTGGTTTTCTGGCTGGGCTCAAGAAGGCAGTGCATGAGGCGGGGGCGCTGCTGATCTTCGACGAAGTCGTCACCGGGTTCCGGCTCGCCTATGGCGGCGCCCAGGAGTACTACGGCGTCATTCCCGATCTGGTCGCCTACGGCAAGGCGCTGGGCGGCGGCATGCCCATTGGCGCCTACGGCGGCCGTCGTGACGTGATGGAACAGGTTTGCGAGGACCGGCTCGGCGATCCTGGTTACGTGTGGACTGCCTCGACGCTGGGCGGCAATCCGGTGTCGACCGCAGCCGCCAGCGCTGCTCTGAGTCTCTACCGCGAGGAGGGCGTTTACGCCCGTCTGCATCGACTTGGGGCCTATCTACGCCGCAGCCTGGCATCGATCCTCGCCGAGCGCGACGTTACCGCCCAAATCCTAGGCGACGGCCCCATCGCTCAGGTCGCGTTCACGGAAGCGACTCCTCGCGATTATCGCTCGAGCCGCCACGCCGATGGCCGCCTCGCCCGGCGTTTAATGCTGGAGCTCTTTTCCCGCGGCGTCTTCCTCAATCCGATGGGAACGAAGCTCTACCTTTCGCTCGCTCATACCGAAGCAACGTGCGACGAGTTCTGCGGGACGTTTGCGGATGCTTTCGATGCGGTCTATAGAGCATCCGAGTCGACTCACGCGATGTCGTCGTAGTCCGTCGCTACGGCGTTTGGCCTTTGGCTGCGAGCGCGTTGATGCGGTCGAGCACGGCGGGCAACTCGGCGACGGAATCGATCACGAAGTGCGCTCCGCTGGCCGCCATGCGCTCGCGGGCGGAGGCGAGAAGCGAAGTTTGTTCCGCCGGCTCGAGGGAGGCCAATTCGGTTTCGCTGAGGCCGATCATGTTGCCCGACTTCGCGAGGCCGACCGACCACATGCCGGCGTTCAATCCTTCTTCGACGCCGACGGTCGTGTCGTCGACTTTGACGATGGCCGACATCGGAAAAACGCCTAAAACACGGGCGTTTTCGAAGCTCATCCAGGGCGCCGGGCGACCCTCGGCGAAGTCGCTGGCGCAGTACATGGCGTCGACTTCGAGTCCCTGCCGCTGCGCCGCGGGAACGATCACTGCCATCAGCTCGCGCGTGTAGCCGGTCGTCGAACCGATCTTCAGCCCGCGGCGACGGCACTCGGCGACGGCTGCGAGCGCGCCGGGAATGAGCGTGGCGTGGTCGGCGAGAAAACTGACCTGCGTTTCGAGGAAGCGGGCGTAGAGCCGATCGATCGCTTGTTCGTCGTGAGGCGCGCAATGAACCTGCTGCCACAGGGCCCCGATGCGCGGCATCTCAAGCATCGTCCGCAAGTGATCGCGCTTCGCCATCCCCATCGGACCGCGGGCCTCCTCGATCGTCACGGGGACGTCGAACGAACGAAAGACGCTCACCACCGCTAGTACGGGGGCGCGGCTGCCGTAGTCGAGGAGGGTGCCGGCCCAGTCGAAGATCACGGCCTTCAAGGGAGCGAGCGGGCGTCGATGTTCGTTGAGCGTGGGCATAGTCGGATGTAGTCAAGTCGCTGGAAAAATTGACAGGATAACAGGATCATGCGGATCAACAGGATTGAATACAGCGGCATTGCGGCCGGACAAGCGAGTCGCGGCGGGGTGCCACTGGCATCCTGCCAGTGAGAACTGCGGAGCGGGTGCCCACTTCAGCACTGGCAGGATGCCAGTGGCACCCGTTTCAAACCCGTTACGCCGGGGATTCTACCCGCCCGTTCGCCGTCGTGCGAAGCCGGCCTTCCGCCGGTTCCCAGCGGTTCCAGAGCCGATTTGCGAAGCCGAACGACATCGTCATGCCACAGCCGCCGGAGGCGATGACGACTTCGACGTTTGCCTCGGGTTGGCATTCGAATTGAATCAGCCCCGGCGCCTTCGGGTAGATGCCGTGCCAGCGCTCTTCGATGGTCCAGTCGGGGAGGTCGATCATCTTGCGCAGTTCGCGGAGCATCAGCTCTTCGATTTCGCGCTTGTCGAAGGGGGTGATCTCATCGCCATACTCGTGCGAGTCGCCGAGGACGACCTCGCCGAGGCCGTTCTGCGATGCCATCACATGGATGCCGTACTTGTCGAGTTCCGGCGCCTCGGCCGCGACGCGGGCCTTCAGCGCGGGGAGCGAGGGGCATTCGGCGAAGGCTTCGTAATGCCGCAGCGTCAGGCCGCCGGCGAGCATCGGCCCGAGCGTCCAGCCGCGCGGCTGCACCGGCGTGCGCATCATCTGCAGCTTGCACTGGCGGAAGCCGGCGTCGGCGAATTGTTCGGGATAGAGGAAGCGGAAGTCAGTCCCTGCCGCGACGACGACCTTGTCGGCCAGGATGCGGGTCCCGTCGGCGGTCGTGACGCCGTGGGCATCGATCTTTTCGACCGGCGTCTCGTAGCGGAGTTCCACACCCCAGCGACTCTCTAGCCAGGCCGGCATTTTGCTAATGATTTCGCGGGGATCGACGCAGACTTCGGTGGGGCTCCAGAGGGCCGCGAGCAGCCCTTCAGCCTTCGCGGCGGCCGACATCTTGAGGGCTTCTTGCGGCGGGATCAGCCGGCAGTCGTAATCGAACGCCGGGGCCATCTGGGCGAATTCGTCGAACACCGCTAACTCGTCGTCGCGGTAGGCGAGATGGAGCGAGCCGCAAGGGCGGGCCCACAGGCCGGTTTCGCGCGCCAGTTCCAGCCAGAGACCGCGGCTCTCGATCGCGGTGCGGTAGAGCTCGCCATGTTCCTGGCCGATGGGCCAAACCATGCCGAAGTTGCGAATCGAGGCCCCTTGGGCCTGCCGGTTTCGCTCTAGCAGCACCACGTCCCAACCGCGGCGCGCGGCCGCCCAGGCGTGGGCTAGGCCGACGATGCCGGCGCCGACGACGGCGACGCGCGGTCGGCTGCCTTCGGATGTCTGGTTGTGATTTAAAGCATGATTCAGCGCAGTCACGGAGTCGCCTCGGCCGCCAACGGCGTATTTAATGTGACGTACTTTTAAAGGGACGTAGTCAAGACTTCGCGGAGGTAGGGGAGATAGTGCGCCAAGGGGGGCGTGGCGAGGTTTGGAGCTTTAGCGAGGTCGTCCCAACGGCGAACGACCAAGCTCGCTTCGTAAAAGGGGAGTGCTTCGTACGCGTTGACTTCAGCGGGATTCATCGGGCCGCCCTGAAGCTCAAGACTTTGGAGCGACGGCGGGCTCAGCGTCTCAAGATAGCTCGGATCGAGGGCGCATAAATAGCGTTTTGCGTCGACGTGCATACGAACTGGTTCAGAGACTTCGGGCCCAAACCAGCGACGGAGAAAGCGGTCGCCCAATGCCTCGTGGACGTCATCGACGCCTTCGTCAGGCGCGTCGTCGGGCAAATTGTGCAGGAGATGGCCGACATCGTGGAGCAACGCCGCGGCGATGGTCGCCGGCGAGGCGCCGCTTTCCTCGGCTAGCTTCGCGGCCTGCAGGGCATGTTGCTCCTGCGTGACTGCTTCGCCGCCGTAGAGCGAGCCGCCCTTGTTCTTGAACAGCTCTTCGATTTTTTCAATGACGTGAACGCGCGGCATGGACCAAAACTCCGTAGTCAGATCAGCGTCTTGTCAGCATAAACAGGGTAAGCGCGAGGTCACGTCAGGATATCGCGCAAACTGTGGGACGGTTTGCGCAAGGGCGTATGCGGATGCACGTTTTTGAGGTGTGAAGGTAATGTTCGAGTGCAATTTAGCACACGCTTGCAAATCAATTTGAGATGCTTACCGCGGTACATTTCATCGACATGTAACTTTGGTTTTCCTACGCCGCGTTTCGTCGCTTGGTCGCCGGGCGCGTTGTTCGCGACAGTTGCGCTTCGCGGCGGCGCTTGAACTCGCCCCAATGTCGGAGCCGTTGGTCCCAGAGCACCGCCTGCTCGTTGGGATCACGCGCTGCAATGGCGTGGGCGAAGTCGTCGTGCGATAAGTTGAAGTCGATCGGCAGGTTGTAGTCGATCGCGAGGATCGGCTCCGGGACGACTGCTGTCGCGTCGTCTGCTGTCGCTTCGCGCGTTTTTGGCGACAGAACGTCGTCAGCGTTCTCGTTCCCACGCGGAGCGTGGGAACGAGGGGCGGGTTTCGCGTCGCTTGCTGTCGCCTCATGCGTTTTTGGCGACAGTGGCGGCGCTGGCTGTTCGTTGAACCAGCCGGGCGCGGTGAACCACTCGGCTGGCTGCTCGCCGTTCGCGGCGGCCGCTTGGGCTTGGGCCATGCTGGCCGCGATCGCTTCGCGGTGGGCCAGGCGCGACGTTTCGTTGGTCAGCGGCGTCGGCGGGAGTTTGGATTTCTTGAGGTTGCCGTTGGGGCCCAACTGCGGGAAGCAGTACTGGAGGGCTTGGCCGCAGACGGGCTCGACTTGCTGGTAGAACGCGGCGCGCTCGGCTGGCGCCGTCGCGGCTAAGGCGGCTTCGAGGAGCATGCCGAGCGCGGCTTCCACCTGGTAGTCGCGGGCCGTGTTGGCCGGTTTGCGGGCGTACTGCTCGGGGCGGGTCCGCTCTAGGAGCCAGGCGGCGGCGCGCCAGTGCGTTCTCGCGGCGTTTTCCATCAATCGCAGCGGATCGGGCGTCGCCTGCAAGGCGAGGCGGACTTCATGGTCAAAGTCTTCGTCGCGTTTGCGTTCGCGCTGGACGGTGCGGATCGAGACGTCGAGCCATTCGGCGGCTTCTTCGAGCGAGTGGCTCTCGCGGACGAGTTGGCTGAATTTGACTTTTTTGGCCGGATCCATGATGCGGCGACGTTCGTGGACGTATGGGCTGTTCATCTGGTTCCCCCCGGTTTTTTGATGGCAGCGTTAAAAGTCTCTCGCAAAGTCGCCAAGGCGCAAAGGAACGCAACGAATGCGGGGAAGAAGGATTCTCTTTCTCCTTTCTCCTTCCTTCTTCTTTGCGAATCTTTGCGCCTTCGCGGCTTGGCGAGAGAATTAACGGCCGGCCTACGATACGTGGACGGAAGTTCACGTTAGCGGATCGGGTGGCCCATTTTCAACTGGGTAGTTTGCGGAATTGTTTTTTTGACTTTTTGGGGAGAATTTTGGGCGGCGCGGCTGTTTTTTGCAGCGCGCGGCGGGAAATCCGCAAGGGGGCGGAGCTGGGGGCGGGGGCGACTGGTCGCTGAAGCGACGCAGTCCGGGGGAGGTGAGGGGGCGTTGAGCTGCGGTTACTTGGGCGAGGAGAGGTGCGACTGGAGGAGGGGGTGGTCGTCGGCGCCGATGACGTCGACGTTGGCGGCTTGGAGTTCTTGCCAGAAGGCTGGCGCGTCGGGAGTCGCCCAGAAGCGGAGGCGGCGGTTTTGGTCGTGGGCCGTCTTGGCGAGGGCGTGGAGTTTGGCGCGTTCGGCGGCTGGGATGGGGCCTTTGCCTTGCCAGGTGAAATGGTTGGTCCAGTTGTCGCTGATGAGGGGCATCAGGTCAGCCGGTGGTCCGTTTTCTAAGTCGTCGACGCGGCCGTCGATCGACGCGAGTCGCTTCTTGTCTTTCTCGACGACGTCGATCGGGCGATTGCCGCTGATGACGACGTCGACCTGGCGGGGCTGCCACTGGCCGTCGTGCAGGCCGGAAAGGATGGCTTCGTACGGTTTGAGCGCCTTGGCGAGGGCCTGGTAGATGGCGGGGCCGTCGGTTTTGAAGTCGACGAGGAGCGTGAGGCGCTGACCATCGGGGAAGATCTTGCCATCGCGCTCGGCGATGAGTTTTTGGAGCGGGTCGAGGTAAAGGGCCTGGAGAGTGCGCTGGGGGGCCACGTCTTCGGGGTCGTGGCCGACGAGCAGCTTCCCGTCGACGAGGTGGACGTCGGCTTCGATGTTGCAGAAGCCGCGGTCAAGGGCGTCGAAGAGGGGACGCTCGTGCTCGTAGTCGTTATGAGAGTGGGCCTGCGGCAGCGGCGGGGCGGGCGATTCGGCGCGGGCCGCGGCGGCGATTGTCAAGCAAACAAGAAGGAGTGGGATGAGTTTGGACATAGTTCGACCGGGATGGATGGTTTTGTCTTACTTTGCGTTTCTTTGCGCCTTCGCGCCTTTGCGTGAGGCTTGCCGGTAGCTTTCTCGCCAAGACGCGAAGGCGCAAAGAATCGCAAAGAATGTATGCCAGAGAAAAGTAAGAGTCTGCTTCAAGCCTTTGCTTGTTGCGATTCTATCATTTATTGAACGGGCGCGGACGCGCTAGCAGGAGGCCGAGCGATGCGATTGAGATGAGGGCGGCGGCCGTTGGTTCAGGGATCGCGGCGACGGCGGGGAGGTTGACGTACTGGACGAAGCCGACGCCTTTTTCGCCGGCGAGGGTCGTGTACGTGAACTGGAGGTCGCGGGTTCCTTGGGCGGCGTCGAAGCCGGCGCCGATCGTGCGGTCGGCGGCGAAGGTGGAGCTGCCTTGGAGGTACGATTCGATCAGTTGCGATTCGGTGCCGAGGAGGGTGAGCCAGGTGGAGCCGGCGTCGCTCGTTTGGCCGAACTGGCGCTGCCAGCGGAGGAAGTCGGCGCCGTCGGAGCGGCCGTCATCGTCGGCATCGGCGTTCGCATTGGTTCCGAACGCCGTTTTCCAGACGGCGAGGTCGGCGGCGTTGACTCCGCCCGTGTTGTTGAAGTCGGCCGCGGCGGGAGTCGGCGTGCCGAGGTTCTGCGCGTCGAGGTTGCCGGCCTTCCACCCAGTCGGGTTGAGCGAGCCGCTGGGGCTGGCGATTTCGTAGCCGGTCAGCGCGATGCTGGCGTCGCCGAGGATCTTCATGGCGCCGCTCGTGGCGTCGACCTGCAGGGTGAGAGGCGTAAAGACGACGAGATTGTCGACGGCCCAGAACCAGTTGTTGCCGGCGTTGGTCATGCCGAACGAGAGAGTCATCGTCGTGGCGCCGGCGGGATTGTTGAGCGGGATGGTGACGGTTTCGTTGGTGTTGGCGGCTTTGAAGAACGCTTGGTTGCCGCCTTCGGATTCCCAACGCAGGACTTCCGTCGCCGCGCCGCCGTTGTAGGAGGCAGTGACGGTGGCCGTCTGCACCCCTTCGGGCATCCAACTGCTGTCGAAGCGAAGGCGGGCGGAGCCGGCGCCGACGCCGGTGAGGGAGATGGCGGGGGTTTCCAGGAACGAGTTGTACGTGCCGGCGTCGTGGGCGATGTCGTCCCATTCGTCGGGATCGGCGACGGCGATGACGCCGGTTCCTTTGGTGAATTGCGAGCGGCCCTGGTCTTCCGCAGCCTGACTCCACCAGGTTGGCGAGGCGAACGACCAGCCTTTCCATTCGGTGACGCCGCCGCCGACGGGCATGCCGCTGTCGTCGATCGACCAACCGGCGGGAGCGGTCTTCGTCCAGACGTTGGCGGTGATGGGCGTTTCGTTCACGCTGGGGCCGAGGGTGAGGGCGTCGAAGTTTTGTTGGAGGAGGGTGGTGGCTTGGGCGTTCGTGACGAGAAGGGTTGTCAGGAGGCCGGCGGCGACAACTACGCGCGGGGCAGCGAGTAGGCATCGCGGGAAGGTTTGGGTGGCACGCCCAGAGGTACTCCGATGGGCGTGGGGAAGTGCATTGAGAGGCAACCACGCCCTGCGGAGTACCTTAGGGCGTGCCACCCGGCGGGCGGCGGTGAGGGCGAGGGCGGTGACGGCGAAAAGGGCGAGGCTTGTTGGTTCGGGGACGGCGCTCGTCATCGCGGCAAAGGCGCCGACGCCGTGGGCGGCGTCGTAGTCGAGGCGGAATTGAATGACGTCGTCGAGGGTGTGGGCGCCGTCGCCGGTGAGGTCGCCGAGGCGGTATTGCTGGGCGATTGATTTGCCCGCGAGGTTGGAGCCGAAGAGAGCGGCAAGATTCGACCAGTCGTCGGAATCGAGATGGCCGTCGAAATTCACGTCGCCGCGGGGGTAGGAGGCGCCGCCGTTGCCGGTGAACTCGAGGAGGCCGGTGAGGGGTTCGTCGCCGATGCCGTCGGCGTAGAGGAACTCGACGTCGCTGAAGTCTTGGTAGTACTTGGTCCAGACGCCGCTGCCGATGTTGACAGAGGCCCCATTGGCGAGGGAACCGGCGCCGAGCGAAACTTCGCTCAAGTCGGAAATCGAGTTGGGGGCGGTGAGGACGACCCAATCGTCGTCGGCGTCGACCGTGCCGTTGCCCGCGTCGTCGAGCCGGCCGGCGATCGGTTTCCAGCCGCTGCGATTGAACGCGCCGGCGTCTGAAGTGATTTGGTAGCCGATGATCGGTTGCGTGGCGCCGGTGTTGTTCTTGATGGTCATCGCGCCGGTGTCGCGGTCGACCACGAGGCGGAGGCGGGAGTCGACGACCTGGGCGCCGAGGTCGATGCCGGCGCCGCTGTTCCAGAGCTGGCCCGCTTCCGCAGGGCTGAGCGAGCGGCGCCAGAAGGCGAGCTCGTCGACGGCGCCGGTGAACTCCTTCACATAGTCGCCGACGCCGTCCTGGCCGACGTTCCAGGGGAGGGCGCCGTTCATCGTACCGGGGGAGGAGATGTTGATCGTGCCGGTGTTGACGCCGTTGATGTAGAGCTTCGTGGGACCGTCGCGGTCGATGGTCATCAGGACGTGGCTCCAAACGCCGACGCCGAGAGAGACGCTATTTTGAGCGGTGTCGAGATCGAGCCGCGTGCCGGTGCTCCCCTTGGTGTTCAGGTCGAAGATACCGTTGCCTTTGACGGCCCAGTTGATGCCGGTCGTTCCGCCGTTGTCCCAATCTTTGTTGCTGAGGACGGCGGGGTCGCTTGTGAAATCGTCCTGGCGGATCCACATCGAAATGGAGAAGTCGGTGGTCGTGCCGAAGTTGAGCTCGGTGAGCGTCGTGGGGTTGAGGGACATGTAGTCCTTCACTCCCGTGAGCGACATGCCTTGGCCGATTTTTCCGGGGGCGAACTGGGGGCTGTTGATGGGCGTGCCGTGGCTCGGTTGGGGGGAGCCAGAGGTGTCGAGGAAGTCGCCGTCGAATTCGTAGAGGGCGACGAGGTTGTCGGTGAGGGCGGCGTGGGCGGGGAGAGCGGTGAGCGATATGGCGAGGGGGATGGCGAGCAAGGCGAACGTCTTCGCGCTAAGCCGCGAGCGGATTTGGATGGCACGCCCAGAGGTACTCCGATGGGCGTGGGGAAGCGCATTGAGGGGCGACCACGCCCTGCGGAGTACCTTAGGGCGTGCCACCCGGCGGCGGAACGTGGCGATCGTGGCGACGGCGAGAGTCGCTAAGCCGCAAGCGGCAGGTTCGGGGATGGCGAGGCTGGTGAGGACGGCTTGGCCCATCGACGGGTTGAGCTTGTTGAGGATGATCCAATCTTTGAGGTCAGTAGTGCGATCGAGGTTGAGATCGCCCTTGAAGTATGACTGAGCGACGGTGGGGTGGTTCGAGGTGAGCCAGCCCTGGACGAACGCGGTGACGTCGTCGGTCGCCGCGGGGCCTTTGCCGTTGCCGGAGACGACGCCGTCCTGGTTCAGGTCGCCGACGATGCCATTGGGGGAGCCGAAGGGGAGGCCGACGACGTGGCCGTCGACCGGCGTACTGAAGGGATCGACTCCCAGGTGCCAAAGGGCGGTGGGGACGAGGTCGCGGAGGGTGCCTTGCTTCAGCGTGGCGCCGTCGGTGATGGCGGGGCCGCTGATGACGAAGGGGACTTGCCAGTTGATGAGGCCCTGGCTGGCGGTGTGGCCTGTTCCCTGGCCGCCGTGGTCGGCGGTCATCATCACGAGCCATGATTCGTCGCCGTTGACGACGCCGGGGCGGGCGTTGAGGGCGGTCATCACGTTGCCGATGAGGCTGTCGACATTCTGGAGCGCGGCGTAGTAGCCGGCGGTCCCCCAGCCGAGCGAGTGGCCGGCGTGATCGACCTGATCGTAATGGAGAAAGATGGCGTCGGGGTCGCCGTTGGTCAGCAAGTCGACGGCGGTGCTCGTGACGACATTGTCATCGACGCCGCCGACGACGAGGTCGGCGTATTGGGGGTCGAGGATTTCGGTATTGATCGGGTTCCAGTCGACGATCGACGCGGTGTAGAGCGTCGGGTCTTGCTGCTTCAGATACTTGAAGAAGAAGGGGTACTCGTCAAAATGGTTGCCGCCGAAGCTGTTGTCGACGACGCCGTGGTGGGGAGCGGAGGCGCCGGTGGTGATCGTCGACCAATTGACGCCGCTGGCGCCGTAGCCTTCGGGCGGGTTGGGGGTGAGGGCGCCTTCGTTGAGCCAGTCGTAGCGGGCGGCCCCGGCGGCGGCGAGGGCGTCGAGGTTCGGCATATTGGCCGTCTGCGTATAACCGCCGCCGGCGCCGTCGACGCCGATGATGAGGACGCGGTTGCTGACGGCGGCCGCCGCTGAACTGATGCCAAGAGCCAAAGAGAGGAGCGCGAAGCAGAGGTTTAAGGGACGGCTACGCATGCTGATTCCAGAGATGCTTGTCGAGGATTCTTGCTTTCGCTTTTTCGTGATGCGTGCCACTGGCGTGTCGCCAGTGGGTAGCTGGTACACGGTTCTACTGCGAGCAGGCGGCTCTACTTTTCAGGCGGCTTGCAGACTGGGCGGTGAACATGCCGTCGTGGTGCTTCTGCACTGGCGACACGCCAGTGGCACCCCGCATCCGATCTTCGCTCCGTGTTTTACTTCGCGTTTTTTAGGAATGCGACAAGATCGGCGAGTTCTTGGACGGTGAGTTGTTTGTCGAGGCCGGCGGGCATCACGGAGATCGTGTTCGGCTGCACTTCTTCCACCACGTCGCGCGGGAGGCGGACTTCTTCGTTCGGGCCGGTGGCGACGACGTATTCGTGTTCGGTCTCGTTACGGATCACGCCGGAGACGGCGCGGCCGTCGTTAGTGACCAGCAGCATTGGTTCGTAGCTGCGGACGAAGCTCATGCTGGGGAAGAGGATCGATTCGAGGAGGTCGCGCTCGGTGCGGATCTCGCCGATCTTTGAGAGTTCGGGGCCGGTGACGCCGCCGCCGTAGCCCATGCGGTGGCAGGCGGAGCAGGAGGCCTTCGCGCTGTTGAATACGGCGTGGCCGCGGCGAACGTCGCCGGAGGCCATCGACGGGAGGAGTTCTTCGATGCGTGAGCGCTGCGTCGCGGCGTCGACGTTGACGAGGGCTTCGACGGCGGCGATGCGATCGGTGACGGCGACGTCGTAATTTATGAGGGCTTGGCGGAGCAAGTCGATGCGCAGCGACGGGAGGGCAGGGGCCTGTGCGAGGGCGTCGAGCAGGGCGACGCCCGTGGCGGTTTCGTCGCCTTTGATGAAGGCGCTGACGAGTTTGTTGACCTCCAGCGGGCCGGCGGCGGGGATGACGGCAACGAGCTGGGTGAGTTGCTCGGCTGTGAGCGGCGCGGCGGCGAGGGCGTCGGCGGCGGCAGCGCGGTCGACGCTCGGCGATTCTTCGTTGAGCAACGTCGAGGTCAGCAGGGCGAACTGCTGGTCGCTGAGCGATGGGATCGTGGGCGCGGCGAGGGCGGCGGCGGCGAGACGTTCCGCTGGAGCGGCGTCGGGGTTGTCGAAGAGTTTGACGAGCGCCTGGTGGAGGGGCGAATCGGGTGCTGGGTTGAGCGCTTGCCGGCTGACGGCGGCGAGCGCGGAGGCGTGGAGCGACGGTTCGCCGCCGTCGAGGATCGCGGCGAGGGCCGCGGGCCAGGCTTGGTTTTTGATTGGCGCGGCTTGCTCCATGGCGCGGAGGGCGGCGAGGCGCGCGGCAGGCGAGGCGCTCGCGTCTTGGGCGGTGGCGGCGATGAGCGTGCGGATGTTGGCGTCGCCAGCGAATGCGGCGAGCATGTTTACCAGGCGTGTGGAGGGGTCGTCTGTTGGAGGCGCATCGGTGTCGCTAAGCCGCGAAGCGGCGCCTGGGGGGAGGGTCGCTAGTTTTTCGTTAAACCACGCCGCCAGTTGGCCGCCCCAGCCGGCGTGATGGGTGACGACCCAGTTGGCGGCGGCACTGAGTTGCGGATCGGTGGCGTCGAGATGCTGCAGCACGTCGTCAGCGGTAAGGTCGCCGCCCTGCATCTGGTCGAGGGCGATCAGCGCGACGGCGACCGTGCGGGGCTCCGCGCTGGCGAGGCCGGCGCGGGTAGCGTCGGCATCGGCCAGTTCCATCAAGGCGTAGGCGATCGAGTGCTGCAGGATGCGGTCTTCGGCTGTGGCGGCGGCCTGCAGCGAATGGGGGATGGCGGCGGGATCGGCGAGGCGGCCGCTGGCTTCGGCGGCGACGCGGCGGACGGCAGGGTCGTTGTCTTCGAGGAGAGCGAAGACCTGCGGGGCCGCGGCGGCGTCGCGGTGGAGGCTCACGCCGTGAAGGGCGGCCTGACGGATGCGCGTGTTGGCGTGGTTCAACAAGTTGCGGACGAGCGTTTGCGACGCAGCGTTTTCGAGGCGGATGAGGGCCCAAGTGCGCGCGAGGTCGGCGGTGAGTTGGTCGCAGCCGTCGGCGACGTTGCCGGCGAGCATGTCGCTGGCGTCGCGCTTGGCGAGGAAGTCGGCAAGCTTCGCCGCGTCGCGCTGCTTGGCGAAAGCGCGGGCGGCGCGGAGACGTACGGCTGGGCGAGCGTCGCCGAGGAAGTCCCACAGCTGCGGCACGGTTTGCTTGGCCCAATCGATCTTCAGACCGCGCGGATCTTCAACTTTTGGCGCGTCGTTGCGACGGACGCGATAGACGCCGCCCAACACGTCTGGCTTCCAGAGCTGCGAGGTGGGGCAGCAGAGCTTGTACCAGCCGCCAGTGTCGACGACGAGGAGGCTGCCGTCGGCGTCCATCACCACGTCGGTGGGATGAAAGTCGACGTCGTCGCCCCAGACGAAATCACTTTCGACGGTGGCGAACGAACTTCCTTGCGGTTGCAGCGCATGCCGCGCGACTTTCCGCATGTTGAACTGGGCAGAGAAGAGATTGTCGCGGTAGTCGTCGCCGAAGACGTTGGATTCGTAGCGTTCGAGGCCGGCCGGCGCCGCGGAGTTCATGAGGACGAGCGCCGGCATCAGTTCGCCGGTGCGGGGGTGGCCGTCGATCACTCCATGGTCTTTGCCGTAGACGCCGCCGTAGATGGCATGGGCGAGGCCGTCGCGACGGCCGTCGCCTTCGAGGAAGGTTGACGAGAAGATGCGCTCGCCGCTCGGCGTGAAGATGACGTCGACGGGGTTGTCCATGCCGCCGGTCATCACGGGTTCCATGCCCGTGCCGTCGGGGCGGCTGCGCCAGATGTGGGCGGCGCGGCTGCGGAACTCGCGGCCGTTCACCTGGTGGACCTGTTCGGCAAAGGCGCCTTTGCACCAATAGATCCAGCCGTCGAGGCCGGGGTAGGGGCCGTGGAGGTCGTTCGCGCAGCCGGTGAGGGTTCCCTTGAACCACTCTTCGCGCTGCTCCGCGACGCCGTCGCCGTTGGCGTCGGTCAGCTTCCAGATGCTCGGCGGAGCCGAGACGTAGAGCGAGCCGTCGAGGAACATCGTTCCTTCGGGGAACATCATCTTGTCGGCGAAGACGACGCGCTCGTCGTAGCGGCCGTCGCCGTCGGTATCGGTGAGGCGGACGATGCGGTGAGGTTTCTCTTCCAGCTGCTGTTCGACGGGGTCGTTCGAGCCGGAGGATTCGGCGACGTAGAGATGTCCGGCGTCGTCGAAGGCGGCGGTGATGGGGCGTTCGACCAGCGGGGGCCCGGCGACGAGTTCGACGGTGAAGCCTTCGGCGGCGTGGACCTGAGGCGTTTCAGCGGGCGTCGCCGTCAGCTTGGGATTGATGGCCGGCACGTCGGCGGCGACGGCGATGGCCGCGAGGAGAGCGAGCGAGCATAAGAGTCCGGCGGCGAGTCGCATACGGTCCACGCTGATGAGGGATTTGGGCGCCACTGGCATCTTGCCAGTGGGAGGCGTCGAGCGAGTACCCACTTCGTCACTGTCAGGATGCCAGTGGCGCCCCTTAGTGAGGCAGTCGCTGCGAACGTCGATTACCGCGCAGTATAGCGAGTGACGGCGCGATTCCCAAAAGTGCAAGAGGCGCCGACGCAAAGTGGCAACGGGGGAACGCAAACGAGCGTTGTTGGTGTGTGGGGGATGGTTTGGTCCATGATCAGCCGCGTTCTATTTCTTCTCTATTTCTTGTCGTTTGGTTTTGAACCGCCAAGGACGCCAAGGACGCCAAGAGCGCCAAGGACAGCGGGGAAGAATTGAACCACGACGACACAACGAGCACGACGGGGGATGCATCTTCCCGTCTTTCACTTTGCGCCTTCGCGCCTTTGCGTGAGATTTCTGAAAGGGTTGTCTCACGCAAAGGCGCGAAGGCGCAAAGGAACGCAGAGTGTTGGTTGCTCCTCTTGGCGAACCTTGGCGTCCTTGGCGGTTATTTCTTGGCACTGGTGACTCGCTCCTGTGGCTGCGGGAGCAACAATTGACAGCCAACACGGCGCCCCGTACCTTCCGGGGATGAAAGCCACCGTTCAAATTTCGCTTGACGTTTTATCCATCGACGAAGCCCTTGCCACGGCGGAGATGGCGATCCGCGCCGGCGTCGATTGGCTCGAGGCCGGCACGCCGCTCATCATTGCCGAGGGGATGCATGGCGTGCGGGCATTGCGGTCGGCGTTCCCCGACGTGCCAATCGTCGCTGACCTGAAGACGATGGACGGGGGCTACCTGGAAGCCGAAGTGATGGCCAAGGCGGGTGCCACGCACGTCGTGGTCATGGCGCGGGCCCACGAAGAGACGATTCACATGGTGGTGAAGGCGGGACGCGACTTCGGCATCAAGGTGATGGGCGACAACCTGGGGTGCGAGGATATGGTCGACGGCGCGAAGCGGCTGGAGGATCTGGGCTGCGACTATGTGATTCACCACATCGGCTACGATGAACGCCGCGGGATCGCCGCCCGGGGGCTGCGGATGCCGAGCCCGCTCGACCAGTTGCGGGAAGTCGTAGCCGCTTGCACGGTGCCGGTGCAGGCGGTCGGCGGGCTGACGCTGGAACAAGCAGTGCGGACGCCGGAATATGGGGCCCCGCTGGTGGTGCTGGGGGCGCCGCTGACGATCGACGCCGACGCGTTCAAAACGGCGAGCGGCGATTTGGAGTCGTCGCTGCGGCTGATTTGTGAGAAGGTGCATGCTTACGGGGACGTTGCGAACCGAACATAAAATCCACCGGCTTCGCCTGTGGGCAAAGTGCTATGCACCTGTCTCCATGAAATTCGTCCCCCGGCGGAGCCGGGGGCTTTTATCGATTCGAACTCTTCATTCTTTTTGCCGCCATGACCACCCAAGATCTCGGCCTCGTCAACTACTCTCCAGAACCCCACAGCGTTGAGCTTCGCGAGATTCCGCGGGCGACGATTGGCGATGATCAAGTGCTCATGGAGGTCCAGGCGATTGGCGTCTGCGGCAGCGATCTGCATATGTGGACCGCGCAGCAAAGCTGGCAGGTCAATTACCCGGTCGTGCTCGGCCACGAGTTCTGCGGCATCATTCGCGAGGTGGGCCGGGGCGTCACGGGATGGAAGGAAGGGGATCGCGTCGTCAGCGAGACGGCGGCGGTGATCGATCCGACCAGCCCCTTGAGCCGGCAGGGGCTCTACAACCTCGACCCGAATCGCCGCGGCTACGGTGCGATGATTGATGGCGCCATGCGGAGCTTCGTGCCGGTGCCGGCGCGGATTCTGCACCGGATGCCGGAGGGGATGGCGTTCGAGCAGGCGGCGCTGACTGAGCCATGTTGCGTCGCGTTCAATGCTGTCGTGAACAACGTTCGCATCCGACCGGGCGATCGCGTCGTGGTGTTGGGGCCGGGACCGATTGGGATTCTCGCCGCGGCGATGGCGCGACTGTGCGGGGCGTCGGTGGCGATTGTTGGCCTTGAGAATGATCGGACTCGCTTGGAAGTCGCGCGGGCGTATGGGTGCGAGCCGATCGTCGGCGACCCGGCCGAGTGGGCGCGGGCTGTTGACGGCCTTGGCGCCGACGGCGTGGTCGACGCGACCGGCGTGTCGGTGGCGCTGGCGACGGCGCTCGACGTGGTGCGACCGGGGGGCTGGGTCAGCAAGGTCGGCTGGGGACCGCAGCCGCTAGGGTTCTCGCTCGATAAGCTCGTGCAGAAGAACGTCACGCTGCAGGGGAGTTTCAGCCACAACTGGCCGGTGTGGGAGCGGGTGATTCAGCTGATCGCCAGCGGGACGCTCGACGTGCGGCCGATCACCGGCGGCATTTGGAAGCTGGCCGACTGGCACGAGGCGTTCGAGACGATGCACTCGGGGCGGATTGTGAAGGCGGTGTTGACGCCGAAGTAGTGGGCGCGCCAAACGGTGTCGGGAGCCTTTTGCCACTGGAGGTTCTCTTTCCAAACGCGACTCGCCAGTGGCAAAAGGCTCCCGACACCCTCTCATGCGACTTCAAAACAAATCGATTCTGGTCACCGGCAGCACCACGGGCATTGGCGAGGCGATTGCGCGGCGGGCGATTGCCGAGGGCGCCCGCGTGATCGTCCACGGGCGCGATGAAGAGCGCGGGCGGGCGCTGGTGGCGGAGTTTCCGGGGCAGGCGACGCTCGCGATTGCCGATTTGGGCGATCCGGCCGCGGCGCCGCAGTTGGTTGACGCGGCGCTGAAGGCTTACGGACAGCTCGATGCGATTGTAAATAACGCTGCGTGGGTCGTGCGGAGCGAGCTGAAGAACACTGACGCGGCGATGTTCGACAAGGTGATGGCGATCAACGTGCGGGCGCCGATGTTGCTCGTGCAGGCGGCGTATCCCCATCTCAAGCAGACGCGCGGCTGCGTGCTGAATATCGGTTCGATCAACGCCTACACCGGCGAGGGGAATCTGCTCGCTTACAGCGTCTCGAAAGGGGCGCTGATGACGTTGTCGCGCAATCTGGCCGACTACCTTTGCTACGACCAGATTCGCGTGAACCACTTCAACGTTGGTTGGGTGCTGACGCCCAACGAGTACGAGACGAAGATCAAAGACGGCCTACCGAAGAATTGGCCAAACGAGTTGGAGCCGCAGTTCGCACCGTCGGGGCGGATCATGAAGCCCGAGGAGATTGCCGCGGCGTCGGTCTACTGGCTGAGCGACGAAAGCCGGCCGATCAGCGGGAGCGTGGTGGAACTGGAGCAGTATCCGATCATTGGCCGTAACCCCACCAAACGAGGCGATTGATGCCGAAGCTGGCTGCCTTTCCGAAGGCGTTCATGGATCCGTTGTGCCTCACGGGCGAGATGACGATCCGGCAATGGGTCGAGCTCGCGGCGACGCTGGGCGTGCCGGGGCTGGAGTTTTACAGTGGGTTCTTGGAACTAAAGGATCGCGCCGTCTGGAGCGAGTCGCGGCGCATGGCGGCGGATCATGGGATGACGATCCCGATGCTCTGCTGTTCGCCCGACTTCACTCATTCTGATGCGACGTTCCGCCAGCGGCAGATTGATCAGCAGATTGGTTGGATCGGGATGTGCGCGGAGCTGGGCGGGAGCTACTGCCGCGTGTTGAGCGGGCAGCGGCGGCCGGAAGTGGGCCGCGACGAGGGCTTGCGCTACGCTGCGGAGAGCATCATGGCCTGCACGCCGGCGGCGGCGGAGCGCGGCGTGACGTTGATCATCGAGAATCACTATAAGGACAACTACTGGGAGTACCCCGAGTTCGCCCAGAGCATGACCGACTTCTGCGATCTGGTGGCGATGATCGACTCGCCGCACTTCGGGGTGAATTACGACCCCAGCAATGCGCTGCTGGCGGGTGATGACCCGATCGAACTGCTGCGGCGGGTAAAGCATCGCGTCGTGACGATGCATGCGAGCGACCGGTATCTCGCCGAAGGGACGCTGGAAGACTTGCGCCGCGAAGAGGGCGCCGTCGGTTACGCCAAACGGCTGCGGCATGGGGTGATCGGTAAGGGGATGATTGATTACGACGCGGTTTTCAGCGAACTGAGCGGCGTCGGGTTCGACGGGTGGATCAGCATCGAAGACGGCGTCGACGGGATGCCGCAGCTGCATGAGAGCGTAGCGTTTTTGCAGCGGAAGATTGGGGAATATTGGCGCTAAGCCGCAAGCGGCAAAATTCTAGCCGGCGGGCCACGCCCGCCGGGCAACGGCGGATAGAACTCTTCTCTCATTCAGTGCGATGACCAACATTTCTGCAAAGTCGACTCCGCTCATCCTCGGCTTTGGCGAGGCGCTGTTCGACGTCGTTGACGGCGACGCGATTCTCGGCGGGGCGCCCTGCAATTTTGCGGTCCATGCGCAGCAGTCGCTTTCGGCTGGTGTTGGGGCGAACGCCGGCGGGCAGGCGATTCCGGTGAGTTGCGTCGGCGACGACGCGCTCGGCCGACGCTTGCGGAGCGAGGTTACCGCGCGCGGGGTGAACGTCGAGCATTTGCAGGTCGACGCCAGCTTGCCCACCGGCACCGTCGAGGTGGAACTCAACGCCGAGGGGCATCCGACGTACGACATTTGTCAGGGAGTGGCGTGGGACGGGATTGCGCTGACGCCGGAACTGGCGAGTCTTGCCGCACGGGCGGATGCGATTTGTTATGGGACGCTCGTGCAGCGGACGGCGGGGAGTCGGGGGACTCTGCGGGCGTTGTTGGCGGCCGCTAAGCCGCAAGCGGTGCGGGTGTGCGATTTGAATCTGCGGGCGCCGCACTATACGCCGGAAGTTGTTGAGGAATCGCTGCGTTGGGCGACTGTGTTGAAGCTCAACGACGACGAATTGGCGATCGTGGCGAAGATGTTTGATCTAGCGGCGCCGGCGGGCGATTTGCCGGCGACGATTGAGACTCTGGCGAAGCGGTTCCCGCAGTTGACGACGATTGCCGTGACGGAAGGTGCGGCTGGCGCGCGGCTATGGCATGGCGGGAAGCACTATTCGGCCGAGCCGCCGCGCTGCGAGCGCGTGGCGGGTGCCGATTCGATTGGCGCCGGCGACTGTTGGTGCGCGGCGCTGGTGATTGGCTTGCTGCGCGGCTTGCCGCCGCAGCAGATTCTGACTTGGGCCAATCGGGTGGCGTCGTTTGTGGCGTCGCAGCGCGGAGCGACGCCAACGTTGCCGGGCGAGTTGACTTCGCCTGTTTAGAGCGGATTCTCGTAGGCCGTCATTCTGAGCGGAGCAAAGAATCTAGCTGTGCGCAGCTGTTTGTCAGTCGTTCGCGTCAATCCAATCTTGAATCACCTTCATGGTCTTCCGTCTTTGTTTGGCCAATTCTTTGACCGCGTCCTTGTCGCGGTATTCCGGCATGTCTTCATAGCAGTAGTAGTTCTTAACGTATTCCAGATACTCGCGCGCGTGCTTGACGCTCGTTTGATCTGGACTTCGGTCGCGATACTCCTGTTCCCATTGCGCGAGTTCACGCGTGATGCCACGAGGATGGATTTCGTGGAAGTAAACAACGGCACGAGGGATTAGCACGCACGCCGCGACGAATACCATGATTGCGATCGTGGCGGCCAAAGGGATAAAGATGCGCTTATTCATGCCTTCGATTGTACCGGGGCTGATGCGACTTGCCCCCGACCTGCGCTAGATCCTTCGCTGCGCTCAGGATGACGGATGCGCCGGTCGTACAGATTGCGCCTATCGCGTCGAGTTGGCCTTCTTGCGAAGAACGTCCTGTAAAGCGCCGTGCGCGGGTTATATTTTCCCGACCTCGATGTTTACAAAACTCCCCATCGTCCTCTCCCCGCCATGATTGCTCGCCATCTCACCGCCGCCCTGGCGCTGTTGTTCGTTGCCGCGATTGGCTGCCGCGACAAGGCGCCCGCCAAGGTGGCGCAGGCGCCGGTGGTTCGCACCGAGACGCCAATCACGCGTGAGGTGGGCGACTACGTTTACTTCACCGGTCGGCTGGAAGCGGTTGAGTCGGTGGAAGTTCGCGCCCGCGTGACCGGTTACTTGGTGAGCATCGACTTTCAGTCGGGCAAGCCGGTGAAGGCGGGCGACCGGCTGTTCAAGATTGATCCGCGGCCGTATCAGGCGCAACTCGACGAGGCGAACGGCCAAGTCGCCTTGGCGAAGGCTCAGCTTCAACTGGCGATCGCCGACAACGCTCGGGCGAAGGAAGTCGCCAAGACTCCCGGCGCCATCAGCCAACAAGACGTCGACAAGTACCAGGCCGCGGAGGACGAGGCTGCCGCCCAGGTCACGGCGTCCGAAGCGGCTTCCGAGGTGTCGGCCCTTAATCTGAGCTTCACCGACGTGGTGTCGCCCATCGAGGGGATTGTGAGCCGCAACTTGCTGACGATCGGCAACCTGGTGACGCAAGACCAGACGCTGCTGACGACGGTCGTCTCGCAAGATCCGATCTACGCCTACTTCGACATCGACGAATTGACGCTGCTGCGAGCCGAGCGACTGATTCAGCAGAAGAAGATCCAGTCGACGGCTCAAGGGGCGGTGCTGCCGGTGCAATTTGGCTTGGCGAACGAAGGGAGCGAGTATCCCCATTCAGGAACGATCGACTTTATCAACAACCAGATCGATCCTTCGACCGGGACGCTCGAACTGCGCGGCGTCTTCGGTAACCCGCTGCTGACGCCGGTCGGGCCGCGGATGTTTAAGCCGGGCGAGTTTGTCCGGATTCGATTGCCGCTGGGGAAGGCGCGTGAGGCTCTGCTCGTGACGCAGGCCGCCATCGGCAGCGATCAGGGGAAGAAGTTCCTGCTGAGCGTCAACAAGGATAACGTCGTGGAGTATTCGCCGGTGAGCCTGGGCCCGCAGCAGCCGGGCGGACTGCAAGTGGTGCAGCCGGTGAACATTCAGCGGACGCCTGCAGGGGTGCGGTTTGCGTTGGAAGGAGAGCCGAGCGTACCGAGCATTACGGCCGACAGCGTGATCATCGCCGAGGGGCTGCAGCGCGTGCGACCTGGCGTGAAGGTTGATCCGAAGCCGATTAATCGCGATCCGCTGGGCGCGCTGCCGGCGGATGACAAGAAGCCTGTCACTCCCGCGACGCCGACAGAGCCCGCTACTCCGGCTGAAAAGGTCGCTCCCGCCGCTAAGAAGTAATCCTGCGTTTTAGCCGTTCCCGCCTCGCATCCTTCCCGACTTCCCCGCAGCGCCCGCTATGTTAGCCCGATTCTTCATCGAGCGACCGATCTTCGCCTGGGTGCTGTCGATCGTCATTTTGTTGGCGGGCGGCGTCTCGGTCGTGACGCTCCCGATCGCGCAGTATCCCGATATCACCCCGCCGACGGTGCAGGTGACGGCTTCGTACCCAGGCGCCAGCGCCCAGGTGGTGGCCGACGCGGTGGCCGCTCCGATTGAAGAGCAAGTCAACGGCGTGCAGGGACTGCTCTACATGTCGTCGCAGTGTACGAACGACGGCGCCTACAACCTGACGCTGACGTTCGAACTCGGCACGGATCTCGACATCGCGACGGTGCTGGTGCAGAACCGCGTCTCGTGGGCGATGGCCCAGTTGCCGCTGCAGGTGCAGTTGCAGGGGATCGTCACCCAGAAGAAGTCGCCGAGCATTTTGCTCGCGATCAATCTGATTTCGCCCGGCGGCACCTACGACGACATTTACCTGAGCAACTACGCCACGATCCAGGTGAAGGACGAAATCTATCGTCTCGACGGCGTCGGCGACATTACCTACCTCGGCGAGCGCGACTACAGCATGCGGGCGTGGCTCGATCCGCAAAAGATGATGAGCCGCAATATTACCGTCAACGAGGTGATTAGTGCGGTTCAGAACCAGAACGTGCAGGTCGCCGCGGGGCAAATCGGCCAGCAACCGGTGCCCGAGGGGCAGCAGTTCCAGCTGACGCTGACGACGCTGGGCCGCTTGCAGGATCCCGACCAGTTCGGCGACATCATCATCAAGACGAGCCAGGGGAACGACCAGACGGGTCGGCCCGCGTCGCAGGTGGTGCGCTTGCGCGATATTGCCCGCGTCGAACTTGGCGCTCAGCAGTACGACCAAATCTGCAAACTTGACGGCATGCCGTCGGTCGGGCTGGCTATCTTCCAGGAGCCGGGCTCCAACGCCATGAAGGTGGCCAAGGAGATTAAGAATAAGATGGCGGAGCTCAAAAAGAGCTTCCCCACCGATCTCGACTACCGGATCGTCTACGACACGACGCCGTTTATTCAAGAGTCGGTCATCGAGGTGTTCAAGACGCTGCGTGACGCGATCATCTTGGTCGCGATCGTGGTGCTCGTCTTCCTGCAAGACTGGAAGGCGATGATCTTGCCGATGATCGACGTGCCGGTGTCGCTGGTGGGCGCCTTCGCGGTGATGGCGGTCATCGGTTTCAGTTTGAACAACTTGACGCTGTTCGGCTTGGTGCTGGCGATCGGCATCGTCGTCGACGACGCGATCGTCGTGCTCGAGAACGTCGAGCGGCAGATGGCGACGGGACTCGACGCGAAGACCGCCACGATCAAGGCGATGGATGAAATCACCGGGCCGATCATCGCGATCACGCTCGTGTTGTCGTCGGTGTTCCTGCCGAGCGTGTTCATGCCGAGCATTTCAGGGCAGTTTTACCGGCAGTTCGCGCTCACGATTTCAGCGGCGATGATCATCTCGGCCATCAACGCGATGACGCTCACGCCGTCGCGGGCGGCGTCGGTCTTCAGCACCGAGCATGTCGACGAGAATGGCGAACCGATCCGCGAGGCGTTGCCGTGGTGGATTTTTTGCTTGTTCGGCGGTCTTTTGACTTACTGGATCGGCGCGAACTTCCTGGGCGGCTGGTTCGGCCATGAAGCGCCCGCAGCGGGTCATGGAGACGAAGCCGGCCCCAGTTGGCCGATGACGCTGGCCTATTTCGTGCCGGGGTTCATTCTGGGCGGCTTCATCGGCAAGCTGATCATCCTGCCGGTGAATCGCGTGCTGGCCAAAGTCTTCGGCGCCTTCAATCGATTGTTCGATCGGATCACCGACGGTTACAGCAACATCGTGAAACGCTCGCTCCGCGTGAGCGCGATGGTGCTGGTGATTTACGGCGGGCTGTTGTACTTGACTGCCCACGAATTGACGGTGGCGCCGAAGGGGTTCATTCCGACGCAGGATCAGGGCTATTTGCTGGTGAACGTTCAGCTCCCCGACTCGGCGTCGGTGCAGCGGACCGAGGCGGTGATGGAACGGCTCGCCGGCATCGCTTTGGGCGACCCGAAGGATCCGTCGAAGCCGGGAATCCCCGGCGTGCAGCATATGATGTCGGTTGCGGGCCAGTCGGTGCTGTTGAGCGCCAACGCCAGCAACTTCGGCTCCTGCTTCTGCATCTTGAAGCCGTTTGAAGAGCGCACAGCCCCTGACGAATACGACGCCGTCGTGGCGGACAGGCTCCGCGAGCTGGCCGCGCAGGAAGTGCCGGAAGCGCAGATCAGCGTCTTCCGCGCGCCGCCGATTCAGGGCCTCGGCACGTCGGCCGGTTGGAAAATGCAGATCGAACAGCGCGGCTACGTCGACCTGCACCAGTTGCAAAGCGACGCCGACGAATTGGTCGCGCAAGCGAACGCCGATTCCGAACTACTTGGCGTCTCGACGATGTTCCGCGCCGAGACGCCGCAGGTTTATCTCGATATTGATCGCACCAAGTGCGAATCGCTCGGCGTGGCGATGAAGGACGCGTTCGACGCGCTGCAGGTTTTTATGGGGGGGTATTACGTCAACCTCTTCAACGAGTTTGGCCGCACATGGCAGGTGAATCTCTCCGCCGAGTCGCAGTTCCGCACGCAGGTCGAAGACCTCAATCAGATTTACGTCCGCAACCGCTTGGGCGACATGGTTCCCCTGGCGACCATCATGCAGGAGAAGGACGTTGGCGGGCCGGTGATGGTGAACCGCTACAATATGTACGCCTCGGCCGCGGTGCAGGGGGCGCAGGCGCCTGGCGTTAGCTCCGGAACCGCGATGGCGGCCATGCAAAAGTTGGCCGACAGCCTCGGCCTTTCCTACCAGTGGACCGAAATTGCGTACATGGAGCAGGAGCCGGTCACGGTCGGTACGTTTGAAGTGTCGGCCGGCTTGGTCGGCATCGCGGTGTTCGCCCTTGGCGCTATCCTGGTCTTCCTGGTGTTGGCCGCGAAATACGAAAGCTGGAAGCTGCCGTTTTCGGTGATCCTCGTCGTGCCGATGTGTTTGCTCTGCTCGGTGACCGGCATGCTGATCGCGTCGCTGCCGGTGGATATCTTCGTGCAGATTGGTTTCATCGTGCTCGTGGGCCTCGCGGCGAAGAATGCGATTCTGATCGTTGAGTTTGCCCACCAGTTGCACCTGGAAGGAAAGCCGCTGGATGAGGCGACAGTGGAAGCGTGCCGGATGCGGTTGCGGCCGATCATCATGACCAGCTTCGCGTTTATCCTCGGCGTCGTGCCGTTAGTGCTGGGCCGCGGGGCAGGGGCCGAGATGCGCAACTCGCTCGGCACGGCCGTGTTCAGCGGCATGATCGGCGTGACGTTCTTCGGGATCTTTTTGACGCCGGTGTTCTTCTATGTGTTGGAACGCTTCGGGCGTCGGAAGAAGGCCGATGCAGCCCCCGGCTCCGCTGGGGGGTAGCACATCGCAGGACTACGCCTGCCGGTATGGTGGCCGACCCCCTGGCGGAGCCAGGGGCTGCAAAGATGTCGCTATACACCGACTTCGAGTGCGGCGGGTTGCACCAGCGACGGTAGCGGGCGCGAATCGGCCGCGGGGGGCGTCGGCGCGACGGGCCCTGGCGCCGGAGCAGGCAACGGCAGGTCCTCCGGAGGAATCGATTCCTCCGGCGTCTGGCCTCCAGCAGCGTCATCCACCGGCGGCAACGCCACCGGCCCCTGCGATTCTTCCAATCGAATCTGCCAACCGCCGCCTAGCGCCCGGTAGACCTCTATCAATCCCAGCGCGATATCGCCCTCGGCCTGGGCGTACAGATCCTGCTGCGACACCAGGTTTTGCTCGATGAGCGACACCCGGTTGAAGTCGATCATGCCAAATTCATACTGTTTGAGCGCTACGTTGGTCGCACGCACCGAAGCGTCGACGCTTTCGTTCAGGAACGTCGCCTGCTCTTGCGAGCGGAGGAATTCAACGAGTCCCGATTCGACTTCGGAGTTCGCGTTGAGCACCGTGTTTTGATAGAGCGCGATCAGTTCGGCCAAGCGCGCGTCCTGCACGCGGATCGCATTGAGCAAGCGGCCGTAGTTGAGGACATTCCACTGAAAGCTGGGGCCGACCGAGCCCTGCAGCGCATCGCTAGTGAACAGATTCGACGTATTCTGAGACGAGACGCCGATGGCCCCGGTGACGCCGATGTGCGGGTAGAGTTCCGATTCGGCGACGCCGACGCGCGCGCTTTGGGCGGCGACGTTGCGTTCCGCACGCCGCACGTCGGGACGTTGGTTGAGCAGATTGGCCGGGATGCCGACCGCGACGCTCGTCGGCGCCGTGGGGATGTCGCCGGCCCAGATCATGCGGTCGAGATCGGTCGGCGGAATGCCCATTAAGACGCAGAGTCGCAGTTCCGCTTGCCGCAGCGGGATTTGGAACTTCGGCACGAGCGCCTGCGTCTGTGCGAGGTTGCTCTTCGCCTGATCGACGTCGAGTTCGCTGACCATGCCGCCCGAGAACTTCGCGGTGACGATCTTGAGCGTCTCGGCCTGCAGCGTCTCGTTCGCCTTAACCAGTTCAATTTGTTTTTGCAGCGTACGGACCTCGACGTACGCCGCCGCGACGTCGGCTAGCAGCGTGACGAGGACGTCGTCGTAGTCTTCAATCGAGGCGTCGAGATCGGCGTCGGCCGCCTCGATCGCGCGGCGGAAGCGACCCCAGAAGTCGAGTTCCCAGGCGAGGTTGAAGCCGCCGTCCCACTCGTCGAAGAAACGATCCTGCAGGAAGCCGGTGTTCGCCGCCTGGTTGCTGGCCGCGGTGCGCGAGTAGCCGCCGGCGACGTCTTGCGTTTGCGGGAAAAATTCGCCGATGGTTTCCGCCCGAATGGCCCGGGCTCGCATGACGCGGAAGCCGGCTTCGCGGAGGGTGAGGTTCTGATTGACCGCGTTGTTGACGAGCGCATCGAGGGCGGGGTCGTTGAAGACGGTCCACCACCGCTCGAGATTCGGCGACTCCTCGCGGATCCGGCGGTCGCCGGCGTCGATCCAGTCGGCGGCCACGGGGGCGGCGGGCTTGAGGTAGTTCGGGCCAACCTTGAAACCGTTATGGACGTACTCCCGCATGGAAGTACACCCGCAGGCAGCGGCGAACACCCCGGCCAGCAACGGCGATCGGCGAAGGCCCCCAAGCATCGGTCGAACGTCCCCCCCGAGACTTCGTCGAAATGCGATCCGTGCGCCGCGACCGCTGGGAGCCGCCAGGATGAGCGCGCAAACGTTCCGCTGTCCGTCACTATCGGCACGATCGCGAGAGTCGATGTAGTTTTTCGGCGGTGCAAACGCTAGCGTCAAGAGAGTTGCTAAGCCAGAAGGTTAACCGCCAAGGACGCCAAGAGCGCCAAGGAAATGCGGGGGAGATTTACCATGAAACACACGAAAAGGACGAAAATGATGAGGCAATCAAGCAGAATCCGAACCTTCCTCGCTTGAGCCGTTCAGCTACCTGACCGCTTGTATTCCTTTCGAGTCCCTTGTTGTGTTTCGTGGTTAAAAATCTCCCGCATTTCCTTGGCGCTCTTGGCGGTTCAATGAATCGGCTTGGGGTCGCCCTGTCCGCATTGCGGAACTGGCGCCGGCGCCTAGAATGCTGAAGTCGTCGGCCGCTGGCTTGGTCTGGCGCCCTCGCTCCGGCGAGCCTTCCACCGACACCGAAACTGCCCGCTTTGAATCACCTCCCGCGACCGCAGCGCACCGATCTGCAGCCGGCCGCTTCCCATGGCGGGCCACAACGGGGCGAACAGCCTCACCGGGCGATCCACGGATGAGCGACGCGCCCGACGACCCCGAATCGCTGCTGGCTCTTGCTCCGCCGGAGCAAGTTCCCGCCCCGGCGCCCGTTCCTGAGGAATTGACTCATACGGGGGTCGACCTCCGCTCGACCGTCGGCGCCAAGCTCGCGACCGTGATGTTCCTGCATCACTTCTCCGTGAGCGCGTGGATTGTCACCCTCAGCAGCTACATCAACGCCAATTCAGGCGACGATGGGTTGGCGATTTTTACGGCGGGATTCGTCGGCACTGTTTACGGGGCCGGTCCGCTGGGGGGGATGATTTCTCCCTTTATTACCGGCCTGCTCGCTGACCATTACGTCGCGACGGAGCGGCTGATGGCGATCCTGAATCTCGGAGCCGCGGCGGCGCTGTTTGCTGCGATCGGCGCCGATTCGGAGAGTGCGTTTTACTTCTCGGCCCTCGGCTACTTTGTCTGCTTCATCCCCAGCTTTGCACTGGCGACCTCGATGTCGCTCCACCATTTGAAGCGGCCGGAACGCGATTTTCCCGTGATTCGCGCCTGCAGCACGTCGGGCTGGATTGCGGCGGGGTTTTTCGTCGGCTGGTTCTGGCCGCTGCTGACCGGTAGTTCGATCGAAGCGACCGCGACGCCGCTGAAAATCGCCATGGTCGGGCAACTAGTAACGGCGGCGTTTTGTTTGGTTCTCCCGCACACGCCGCCTAGCAACCGGAAGGCTCCGGGGCAAAAAGGCGGGTTTTCGTTATCAGAGTCGTTCGCGTTGCTTCGTCAGCCGCGGTTTCTGTTCTTGCTGGCGCTAGCGGTACTCGCCCACGCGCCGGCGCAGTTTTACTACTCGTATCTCAACGTCTACCTGAATACCTGGATCGAGATGGAGAACGCCGCCGCCAAGATGGCGCTCGGCCAAGTGGTGGAAGTCTGCTGCATGATCGTCCTGCCGGCGATTCTGTTGCGTATCAGCGTCAAGACGTCGATCTTGATCGGCCTGGCCATTTGGACCGTTCGACTCTGGATCCTCTCGGCGACGGCCCTCCCAACCATGTGGGGGCGCGAAGGGTGGATTTACTTTGCGATTCTGATTCACGGCTTTGCGTTCACCTTGGTCTCAATCTCGTTGCAGCTCGACGTCGATCGTTGTGCGGGGCGAAAGCGGCGAGCCACTGCACAGGGATTGCTAGCTGTGTCGATGTCGGGGATTGGGTGCTTTATCGGGGCGGAGCTTGCTGGCGACGCTGGCGCTCGGTTGTTGCCGGAGGAATTGGGCGATGCGACGGCGGCGGGGTGGCAATCTTTTTGGCTTTTGCCCACTTATTTGATGGGAGGGGTATTCCTGCTGACGGCTCTCTTCTTGCCACAAGATAAGAAGCCGCAATGACTTAGGGGGTTTATCCGGTGGTGACTGGTGGAAATGGCAGGAAAACCTCCGTCAAACTTCCTAACTTCGCAGGAATTTCATTTGCACCTTCCCGAATCGCTGATACAATCAGCACCAGGGTCGAGCTTCAACTTGCTTTTCACATCGATCAGACGCTTAGCAACAGCGTGACATCACAGCGTTGAGGAGATTGCTCTAATGATGCGGACACACAGACGACTCTTTTCGGCGAGCGCCGCTGCGCTTGCACTTGGCCTGCTGGCCACTTTCGCTCCAGTCGCTCAGGCGGCATCTATCAGTTACGGAAATTTTGGCCCTATTGCACCGGGCATTTCCTTCTTGAACGTGACTGAATCGTCCGGTACCGATGCGGTGCCGTTGTACGGCGCCCCGGATCCCTATGTGACCGGACTCGATTTCGATCCGACCAGCTTTGTCGCTTCGGCGGCGGGCGGCGGAGCCGACATCACCGATGGTCAGTTGAATTTCACTGTCATGGGCCAGAAGAATGGCCTCGATGTCGTAGCGATCAAATCCATCAGCCTGTCCGAAGGTGGCGACTACACGCTCGTTGGGGGAGGTACTGCCGCATCGCAGGTGTTGGCGGGCGCCATCCTCGCCGTGAAAGTTACAGAAATCGACGGATCGCCTGTCACGCCATTCTCGCTCTCGCCGGCGAACGCTTCGGTTAGCTTCAACCTGCTGGCTAACAGCGGCGTTGTTCAGCCCTGGTCGCTTGGGATTTTGGTTGACGTTGAAGCTCAATTGCTCTCTATGAACAAGAAGTTCGTTGTCGGAGCCACCAAGGCAGAAATCGTGATCAACAACCAACTCGTCGCAATTAGCGAGCCGGCGAGCGTCGCCTTCATTGCGAAGAAAGACTTCGTGATTGGAACTGTCCCTGAAATTGGCGAGCTGGAAGTTCCCGAGCCTACAACTGTAGGTATGTTGGGCGTCGCCCTGTGCGGCATTGGTGCCGTATCGCGTCGGAAGCGCAGCTAAGTTGCTCGCTGCGGCTTCGAATGTATCTCCTCAAAGACCTCCTTCGCTTAAGCGAAGGAGGTCTTTTTTTTGTTGGTGCAGATATGCGGAGCGTCAGGCGGGAGGCTGCTACTTTCCGCCGCTCATCGACGGGAAGAGCTCGTTGATCATCGTGATGGCGGCCGGACCGACTAGGACGACGAAGATCGCGGGAAAGATGAACAGTACCAGCGGGAAGATAAGCTTCACGGCCGTCTTGGCTGCCTTTTCTTCCGCCAGTTGGCGCCGCTTCGTCCGCATCGAGTCGCTTTGCACTCGCAAGGCCTGGGCGACGCTGGAGCCAAATTTATCGGCTTGAATCAGAATGGCCGCGAGCGCTTTGAGGTCGTCGACGCCAGTACGAGCGCCCAGATCGTGGAGGACGTCGGTGCGGGCGCGGCCCATCTGCAATTGCAGGTTGCTGAGGGCGAACTCCTCCGAGATCACCTTGTAGGTCTTCTTCATCTCATCGGTGACCTTCCGCATGGCCTGGTCGAGACCGAGACCCGCCTCAACGCAAACCACCATCAAGTCGAGCGCATCGGGCAGTCCGTAGAAGATGTTGTCTTGACGGCCTTTCTTGATGATCCAGAGGCCGACTTCCGGCAGATAAAAGCAAACGCCGGCGAGGATCCCGGTGTAGGTGAGGGAGTCGATGTTGGCGCCGCGCGTGAGCAGCAAGACGCCGCCGCCGAGGAAGAACCCGACCGCCAGCGAAACGATCTTGAGCGACCAGTACATTTGCGGTGCGTTCGGCCCGCGAAAGCCGCTCATGTTCAGTTTTTCGCGAACCTTGCTGACGTCGGCTTCGCTCTTCGGCTGCAGGGGGGCCGAGAGGGCCGGCGACGCCTTTTCCAGCGCTTTGGAGATGGCGCCCATCTTCGACGATTTGCCGCCGCTAAGCAGATCGCCCTTGCGCGAACTCGGTTCGCGAAATTCTTCCAGCCGCTGCTCAGCGCGCGGTTTGCCGCGCGACATCGAGTCGAGCACCCACCACGCGACGACCGCAACGGCGCCGAACACCGCGGCCTGGGTGATAACCGACTGGCTGACTAAGGCTGCGAGCAGGAGAGGCATATCAGACTCGAATGTTGACGATCTTGCGAATGACCAAGGCGCCCAAAAGTTGGAGCAAAATGCCGCCGATGAGCATCTTCTTCCCGAGGTCGTCGGTGAAGAGGAGCATCAGGTAGTCAGGGTTCATTCGGTAAACGGCGACGAACAACAGCGGCGGCAACGCCAACAGCACGATGCCCGAGAGCCGGCCTTCGCCGGTGAGGGCTTGGACTTGACCGAAGATTTTGAAGCGCTCCCGCACGAGCGTGCCGATCTTGTCGAGGATTTCGGCCAAGTCGCCACCCGTCTGACGCTGCAGGATGACGGCGGTGGCGAAGAACTTCAGGTCCAAGTTCGGCACGCGTTCGGTAAGGGCGTCGAGAGCTTCTTCGAACGGAATACCGAGGTTCTGCTCTTCGAAGACGCGGCCGAACTCCTGGCCGATCGGAGCCGACATCTCGGTCGACACCAACCGGAACCCGGCGGCCAAACTATGGCCGGCCCGCAAGGCGCGAGCAACGAGTTCCAAGCCTTCGGGAAGCTGGCTGGCGAACTTCGCCAAGCGTCGCTTGCGCATGAACATGAGATAGCCCATCGGCAGCATACCGAAGCAGATGCCGATAATCGGGGCGAACGCATAATGAACGCCAACGAATCCGCACGCCAGGAACGTGACGAATCCGAGCACTCCCGAGATCACCACGAACTTCGTCACCGACATGTGGATGTCGGCTTGAGCGAAAAGTCGCGGCAGGTTGAACCAGCGCGACACGATTGTTTCGAGGGCGCCTTTACCCTGGCCGCGCTCTTTCGCGAGGATCTGCGTCAGCTCGGCGAGGCCCCCTTCCGATCGATCTCCTTTGCCGGTGAGCGTGTTGAGCCGCCCCTCCATCTGGGAGATCGACTTGTCGCGCATCAGTGCGGCGATTGCGACGACGAGCAGCGTCACGCCGACGAACACCGTGCCAAGGATTAGGATCGGAAGCATCGTTGTCTCACTGACTTCTGAGTGGTTCGCTCAATTCGACGTCGACTAGTCACGCAACATAATTCGTTCGCGGAAAACGCTGGCGGGGAGTCGAACGCCGTGAGACTCGAATCGCGGGATGAACGACGGGCGGATGCCAGTCGCCTCGAAGCGACCGACGCCGCGGCCGCTTTCGTTCACGCCCTCGAGGATGTATTTGAAGATGTCTTGCATGATGATGGTGTCTTGCTCCATCCCCATGATTTCGGTGATCGCCGTCACCTTGCGCGGACCACCGGGAAGACGGTTCACCTGGACGATCAAGTCGACGGCGCTCGAAATCTGCTGCCGCATCGCTTTGATGGGCATTTCGAAGCCCGACATCATGATCATCGTTTCCAAACGAGCGATGGCGTCGCGCGGCGTGTTGGCGTGGCAGGTGGTGAGCGAGCCTTCGTGGCCCGTGTTCATCGCCTGCAGCATGTCAAGCGTTTCGGGTCCGCGGCATTCGCCGATGATGATTCGGTCAGGCCGCATACGCAGGCAGTTACGAACGAGGTCGGTCGCGGTGATGCGCCCCTTGCCTTCGATATTCGGCGGACGCGTTTCCAGCCGCACGATATGTTGCTGCTGAAGCTGAAGTTCCGCCGCGTCCTCGATGGTGACGATGCGGTCGGAATTGGAGATGAAGCTCGACAACGTGTTGAGCAAAGTCGTTTTACCGGAGCCGGTGCCGCCAGAGATAATGATGTTGAGTCGCGCCTTCATGGCGCCTTCGAGCAGCATCACCATCTCGGGGGTCATGCTTTTGTAGTTCAGCAGATCTTCGAGCTTGAGCGGGTTGGAGCCGAACCGCCGAATCGTGACGCTCGGACCGTCGAGCGCGAGCGGCGGAATAATCGCGTTGACGCGGGAGCCGTCGGGAAGGCGGGCGTCGACCATCGGACAGACTTCGTCGACGCGGCGGCCGACCTTCGACACGATGCGGTCGATGATCTGCATCAAGTGCTTGTCGTCGCGAAACGTGACGCTTGTCTTCTCAAGCTTGCCGCCATGTTCGATGAACACGTTCTTCGGCCCGTTGATCATGATTTCGCTGACGGTCGGTTCCTTCAGCAACATTTCGAGCGGACCGAGGCCGAAGGTCTCGTCGAGCACTTCGTCAATCAGGCGGTCGCGCTCGTTGCGATTGAGGAACGTGTCCTCCGTGTCGCAAAGATGTTCGACGACGAGCCGAATTTCACGGCGGAGGACTTCGCCTTCAAGATCGCCGACGTGAGACAGATCGAGCTTGTCGACCAGCTTCGAATGAATTCGCTGCTTGAGCTTGTCGAATTCGGCTTCGCGGTCCTTGTTGCCGGCTTGGGCGGCAGTGGCGGCGGCTTGGGCGGCGAGTCGTGTCATAGCAGTCGTTTCTGTGGGCAAGCGATCGGGAAGTGCGTACATCTCCCGAGTGCGACCGAGGAAAACCTCGGCGCAACGCCGATGGAGGCGTCAGAAAAGGATAGTTCACGCCGGAGAGGGAAGGCGCGGGAGGATCTGGCGGCAAGAATTCGCGGCGAACGTTGAGGACGAATGCGCCGCGGGTTCTGATTGTAGCGCGCAGAGGCGGAAGAACGCCTTCGCCGGGGTTACCGGATCGCGTGGCGATACGGCTGGAGATCAAGCGGCCCGACCTACGAACGACTCGACCAGAGGTTGAGCCAGCGGCGACTCTTGCCGTCGCCGGCGCCCTCTTCGTCGGCCTTCTTGCCGCAGAGCGAGTCGGCGAGCTGGCCAATCGATTGCGTGATGGCGGCCTTCGGAGCGTGTTGCAGCAGCGGGACGCCGTTGTTGCGGACTTCGACCATGACCCGGTAATCGTTCGGGATCTGCCAGTAAACGTCGCGACCAATCGTATCGCGCGCCTTCTTCAGGCTGATCTGGCCGGTGTCCTGGCCGTAGCGATTGACGATTACCTTCACTTTCGAACGAAGAGATTCATCCTCGTCGAAGGTCATCAGCAGACGCACGACGTTGCGCAGGCAGGGCAAGTCGAGCTGCGTCAACATCAGTACGTCGTCGGCGCTGCGGAGCGCGAGCATGTCGAGTTCGCTGTAGCTCTTCGACGTGTCGATCACCATGTGGGTGAACGAAGTCTTCAGCAGTCCGAGGACGCGTTGGAGCTTATCGGGCGTAATGTGCCGCACCTCGTCGAGCTGCATCGGGCGGGGGAGCAGGTGAACCCCCGTGGAGTGGACCGTGAGCGACTTTCGCAGCAGCGTCAGGTCGAGCCGTTCGACGTTCTGGGCAATGTCGGCGAGCGTGTATTCAGGAATGGTGTCGAGGAAGACGTCGTCGTCGCCGAGCGCCACGTCGAGGTCGACCAACACGACGGAATTGGCCGGATCGGCGGCGAGCGCGCACGCCAGGTTCACGGCCACGCTGGAAGATCCGACGCCGCCAGTGGCGCCCGCGACGGCAAAGACTTGGCAGCCATCCTTCGCGGTGGGCGAGGTATTGCCCGAGGTCTGCCGTTTGACGCGTTGCAGCGCTGCCGAGAGGTCTTCGGTGCGCAGCGGCTCCGTAAGGAATTCCTTGGCGCCGGCCCGCATCGATTCGAGAATCAGGCGTCCATCAGTGGAAGTGCTGGAAACCAGGATGGAGCAGTTCGGCGACTTCGCCAGCGTCTCCTGGATCAGCTTCACCGCCCGCGGCGGATCGCTGTCCATGGCGATGAAGCCGATGTCGGGCTTTGTTTGCTCGACGACGTCAACGAAAAAGGCGTATCGCGAGCATTCCGCCTCTAGCCAGACGGTATCTAACCCCAGGAGGACCGTTTTCAGGTTCTCCCGCGTGGCGTCGTTCGGGTCGACGATCGCTATCCGCAGTACGTTTGCCATGCCCAGTTGAACTGAATAGGGTCGCCGATCGACGCCTCGCGCTCAGACGGCCAGATAGCCGGAGCGGAGTCGCATGTCGATGCAACAGACCTGCTTGGAGTCCTTCTCTCCGAGCTAGATTAGCTTTATTTCTGGACGTCGTAGCCGATCGGCCCAATCAGCCCGGGGGTACTTGTCGATCGCCCTGACGCTTGCCGCACCTGGTTCTGGTTGCGACGGTTGACGGGACTATAGTGGGCTGCCGGCGCCGCCTGCCATTGCGGTCCCTGCATGCTCGCAGCCGGATCAGGCAGCGTGCTGGGCGCCAGTTCAGGTTGTAAAGGTTGTGCCGGCATTCCGCCATGGGGAGTCACGGCCCGAGCAGGACCTTGGTAGACTTCGCCTTCATAGGGCGCCCCTTGGTACGTTTCGCCGCGGTACGCGCGGTTGACGCCGTCGGTCGCCATCGTGGGGGCGCAGCCGCCCGACCCGCCGCAGGGACCGAAGCCGTTCTGGTTGCAGTCGAGCCCCGGAGCGTTGCAGACGCACGGTTCGCTGGCGCCGCAGGGTCCGCAGGCTGGCACTTCGATCAGGCCCTTCCAGTAGAGTTCGCAGTCGGAAGGCGACATGGTTTCCATGCCAGGTCCGCACTGCGGCACTTCGTGCGGGTCCATCCCCTCAGCAAATTCTGGCGTTACGAGAATGAGGATTTCGACCTCCTCAACCTCTTCCTTGTTCTTGCGGAAGGCGGCGCCGGCGTAAGGGATGTCCATCAGGTAAGGGAGTCCGCGCGTGACCGATTTGACGCGAGTCTGCTTCAAACCGGCGAGGGCCAGCGTCTGACCGGCTTGCATTTCAACGCCTGTGTCGACGTAGCTGACCTTCGTGCGAAAGAGTTCATTGCCCAAAGGAACCGAGTTATCGATTTCGCTGATTTTCGGCCGGACTTCGAGTCGGATCCGGCCGTTCCCCATCACGATCGGCAGGAAGTCGATCTGCGTGCCGAAGTCTTCTGATTCGACGGTGCTGCCGGAAATGCCGTTATTGATTTGGAAGAAGATTTCGCCGCCCGCATTGAACGACGCCGGTCGGCCGCTCACGGTGACAAGCGTCGGGTTAGCCAACGTCTTTACCAGGTTGCGTTGTTGCAGCGCTTCCAGAGTGCCGAGAAAATTCGTGCTGCCGTCAACAATGTCGAAGGTGAGAGTCGACGTTGGCGCCGTGAAAACGTCTTCCACGTTGTCAATCGACGTCAGGACGCCGGATGCAGATTGGGTGATGAACCCGCCGTTGGAGCCCTGCAGATTCCAGTCGAAGCCGAGGCTCCGCAGGTTGGTGCGATTGACTTCCATCACCTTGACCTTCAGCATCACCTGCTGGGCGCCGCCGACAGTGATGTTGTTGACCACCTTAGGGGCGTAATCTTCAGCTAACTGGCGGATCGTGCTGACGATTTCAGGGCGATCGACTTGGCCTTCGAGAATGAGGCTGTTCGTCAACCGAATGACCCGCAGCGACGACGAGGGGAACATCCGCTGAAGATTGACTTCCAACTCGCGTACGTCGCCGAAGATCAAGAGGTCCACGGTGTATATCTGGCCATTCTCGTCCCAAAGATTGATCTGCGTGACGCCTGGCTTTCGCGCGGCGATCTGCACCTGCGTCTCGCTGACTGGCGTGGCGGTGACCAAGTCGGGGTTGTTCACCACGATCCGGGGGATCCGCGTCCCCAGCGTGAGAATCTGGCTGGTGTTGACCGTCATCTCCAGCCGCTCATTGGCCTGCGACAGGTTGCGAACAACCGAGCCTGGTTGTTGCGCGGGCGCTGGCGGCGCCACGAGCGCGGTGTTCGCGAACATGGCAAACGCCAAGAAAAGCCGAATGCCAGAACGGCGTGAGATAGGAGTCGAGTACATCCGTGTACGTCCTTAGCTAGTGTGGGGCGGGAGCGGCGAACCGTCCCGAATAGACCCCGACTACCGGAACATCCGTGTGCTTTGTCGCCTCCCATCCTAGGAGTCGCCAACGCGCCAGTTCCGCACGATTTCTGTGATCTGTGACTTGAGGCGGCTATTCTCTTCTTACTGGTCGTCAATTCGATCCAACGGCGTCGCGACGACCTTATTTCAAGCGAAGGTCAATCGGGAAACCGGCCGGCGTCGGCGCTCCGTCCGCTGGCGCCGGAGCAGGTCCCGGAACTGGGACTGAACCCGGCGTCGTCGTGGGAGGGGCGAACGTGCCCGCGGTTGGGAACGGCATGTTCGAGCCCGGCCCGTTCGTTTCGCCAATCGGTTCGCCATCCTCCGAAAACTGCACGGTGGAGATTTCGTTCGGATAGATGATCTTCATCTGAAAGTGGGACTTCTTCTCTTGGGGGTTGGCCGCCGAGGCTGCCGCGGCGCTGTTCAGCGCCTGTTGCATCATCGATTTGAAGCCCGACAACGCCCCTTCGGAGTTTTCGTCCGAGTTGGCGTATTGCTCGCCTTCCCGGTTGTTCGCGGTGCTGCGACCGAATAATTCATCGGTCCCTTGCTCGGAGTCTTCGACGACCGCGTCATCGTCGGGATTGCGAGGGATCAAGCTGATCTCGCCCATGTTTTCGGCGAGGTTGATCCGGTTGGCTTGCGCAGGAGTCACGATGAGCGACACCGTCTTGGCGACGTTGCGCGCTTCTTCGCCGTCCGCCGCCTTGTCGATCGCTTGGTCAACCGCGTAAACGCGGATGTTCTGCAGGAAGATTTTCGTGAACGGGCTGCTAATGCCATGTTCGGGATTCGCCCGTACATAGATCTGGACGTCGACGCGATCGCCTGGGCTGAGCAATCCCGCGGCGCTCTTGCGAGCGTCGACCGAGATGGTCTTCAACCGCATGCCGGCGGGCACGCCTTGGATCGGATCGCTTCGCTCGCCCTTGGCGAGAAGCTTGTTCTCGAGCAGCGGTTCGCCCTGGTAGATGTTGCTGCGCGGGCGACGATCTTCCAGATCTTCCCACTTGGTGATCGCGCCGACCGGGACCTTGTCCTTCGGCCATTCCTCGAGCGCGACCATCTTCTCCGTGAGCGGGTCGCCGACGTTGACGTTCTGGAGGGCAACGTAAATCGGCGCCGTGGCGACGGCGGCCGGCCGGTTGCTCCCATCGAGAACTTGGCTAATGCCAATGGATGCAACCAGGCCGCAGCCTAGCGCAAGCGCAAGCAGAATTAATGATTTCGGACGCATCATACCCCCCTGGCATGAAGTCGCGGCCCTCGACGAGCAGTAGTGCCCGCCGCGACTCCGCGCCTCGTCGTTGTTTTCGGCGCCCTCGTCACAATCGGTTCAATCTAAACTTCCGACAAACGCCGAATCGACCGCCTTGGGCATCCAGCCGCCGCTAGCAACTCCAACTCAAACCAGCATCCCCGACCACGCAAAGTAGGCGATGGTGCCGATCGCGATCGGAATGCCGTAGGGGAGGAGAAACATCCGCGGCTTCCGCTCGGCGGCGATCGCGGCAAGTTGTTCAGGATCTTTGACCGTGGCGATTTCGCCGAGGATCGACCAGAACTGGTCGCGATGCTTGGCCCACGCTCCGCGTGACAGCACCATGCCGACGGCAATCACGCCGCCGACCACCGCCGTCGCCGCGAAGGCGTAGAGCGTGACGGTGCCCCACATCCAAGCGCCGACGCCGGCCATGAGTTTGACGTCGCCGGCTCCCATGCCGCCGACGGCGTAGGCCGGCAGCAACACGGCCAGACCGACGGCCGTGCCGACCAAGCTCAGAAACAATCCTTCCCAGCCCGCATAGGGCGAGAAGGCGGTGCTGTAGATCCAGCCCGAAATGATCATCGGGAAGGTGATCCAGTTGGGGACCTTCAACTGCAATCCGTCGATCACCGCGGCGACGACGAGCGTGATGGTAACGACCCAACAGGGCCAAGTTTCGGCCAAGCGGGCCCCGAGTTCCTGAACGTCAAGCATGACAGCCTTCCCTATCAGAGCTGCGATTTAACTGATGTGTCGAACTACCAACGCGGCGTGAACATGAAAGCCACGACGGCAGTAAACGCTGCGAAACCGTAGCACGCCAATTGAACTGCGCTGCGAATGACGTCTTCGGGCAACAGGCTGATCATGGCTGAAACTCCGGATATCGCGGTCATCGCGGCGTTCCTTATCGAAGGAGGCCGAGAAACCCGCCAATCAAGCCTAGCTCACAAAAAGGGGCGATAGTGGTTGCCGAAGCCCCTAAAACTACGGGGAAAATCGGAATAACCGCAGCGCATAAAAAACCTCTCGGAGCGCTAACGCGCTCCGAGAGGATCGTCAGTTCATCAAAGGTCAAACCGTCGTAGGGCGGTGACGGCATGCATTACGGAGCGGAGTTGCCGAGTTCCGTGGCGACCGAGTTAAACGTCGCATTGGCGTTGGTGCCAATCGACCGAATAGCGGTCAAGCAGACAATCACAATGAGCGCCAACATCACGGCGTACTCAACCGCGGTGGGGCCATCTTCCGACTTGAGGAAACGCTGCACCTTCAAAGCTAGATTCTTCATAGTATCCTCCGATTCTCGAGCCGTCGTCCTCTGCAGGAGCGACCGCGCCCTACTGGTTGTCGAGAGCCAAAACGCTCTCGGTGGTTGGTCTGAATGGGGGCCTCCGTTCGTTGCCGAACTGAGGAGCCTGCTTACTGCGCCTCCACTCAAACCGAAAAAGTAAAACGATAAGTGTCCTGCGTCCCATCTCGTGAATTCATTTCGTTGCGTCGCACAGGTGCGTCGCGTCTCCCTTCGGCGGCCGGGCTGACGTCAAACCGAAAAACTCGATTCGCCGTCCCCTAGCTTTGCGTCCCGGCGTTTCCACCGGTTTGCCTTTTCGAGGATGATCACGCAGCAGGCTCGGCGTTTGACGCCTCTTCGCCTGGCCTCGTCCATGAAGCGACCGGTGAACCCGGCATTGCAAGAGAAGAGAAGTCATTCGCCGGCGAACGCCTGCTTGCATTCGCCTGCGGTCGGTTTCGTTTGCACGGTACCGACTACGAATGAAACCTAGGTCGATTCCCAGAGGTGTCAAAGAAATCTCTCAAGTCGCCGCAGAACAAATTCTTTCGGCGGTCGTTAGAATCGGCGCCGCCGGTGCAAGCGGCCGTCCTGGCGTTATCTTCGTTGTAACCCTACGCGATTGACGGACCGCAACGTTGTCGTTGGCGGTTGCCTGGCGTCGCTGTCGACGGTGCTAGCGTGAAACGGCGACTTTGCGGCCTGGGCAACTCCTGCCTGTCTCATAAAAAGCTCGGCAGCGACCTTCCGGTTGGTGTCGATACTGACGACGGTAACGCCTTCAAGGCGACGTCGTGGGCGATTGTCCCGCCGAACCGTCGCCGTGCCGACCAGTACGCCGTCGGCCAACTGACCCGCGCAGGATCGATTCATGAAACTATCAGCTCTGTGGATCGCATTGCCGACGGTGTTGATCGTCGCCGCCTCTGCTCAAGCGCAGCAATGCTCTTGTCAAGGCGCCTGCCGAACCGGTCGCTGCGACCCGCGTAGCCCCTCGGGGCCGTCGCACCATTACACGTGCGAAGAGGCGTACTACCAGAATTCGATATGGCCGCGGCAGTACATCGTCCCCGCGCGACGCGGCATTTGCGAGGCGTTCGACGTCATGGGACGCAACGGTTGGCGTCGGCAGAACTTGCTAGGTCCGTATCACTTCGAAGCTGACGGGGTGCAGCTCAACGAAGCCGGCCGTCTCAAGGTCGAGTGGATTCTCACGCAAGCTCCTCCCCAGTACCGCACGCTGTACGTGCAGCGCGTCGCGAATCAAGAACGAACCAACGGCCGAGTTGAATCGGTCCAGCAGTTTGTCTCCAGCCTCAACGGCGTCGACGGTCCGGGCGACGTGCAAGAAACGTATGTTCGCGACGACGGCTATCCAGCCGGTATGGTCGACGCCGTCTTCACCGGCTTCAAAGCCAACCAGCCGCCGCCGATGCTGCCTCCAGCGGGTGCGCTCGAATCGTCTAATTAGCTGAAGTGAATATTCGTCAGATGGTCGAGCCGCCACGTTGCCAATGGCTCATGGGTGCGTCTGCCAAGGAGGGCGCCAAGATGCGAAAAATCTGGTTCGCCAACTGCATGCTCGCGGTCGCCGCACTTGGTTGCACGAGCACTAAGGGCCCCGGCGCGACAGGCGGCTTGACGAGCACCGGCGGCGCGCCAGGCGCTCCGGGCGCCGTCGTGACCGCCGAACCGACGGGCTGGACGGGCAAATTCGTCGCCTCGATGAAAGAATATTCGCCCGACATGTTCGGCGATAAGAAAGCGGCGAAGGCAGCGCCGACGCCGTCGACCGACGCCCCGTTTGATCCGAAGAGCGCGACTCCCGAACTCCATGTAGCGTTGGCCCAAATGAGCCATCGCAACGGGCAAGTCGTCCAGGCGCGGCAGCATTATCAAAAAGCGTTGGCGATGGATCCCCAGCATCTGGACGCCTTGCTTGGCGCCGCCAGGATGGAAGATCGCGAAGGTCGCCTCGACGTCGCCCAGATGTTGTACCAGCGCGCCGCCAAGGCGCATCCGAAGAACGCGACCGCTCAGAACGACTTAGCCCTCTGCTATGCTCGCCGCGGCGACCTGCCGGCGGCGGCGAGGATTCTCGACCAGGCGATCCGCATCGAGCCGCGCAAAGCGCTCTACCGCAACAATGCGGCGAAAGTGCTCGTCGAGATGAATCAGATGAAGCCGGCGATGGATCACTTGGCCGCCGTGCATACGCCCGCGGTCGCGAATTACAACATGGCCGTGCTGCTCAACGACCGCGGCCTCGGCGACGAAGCCGTGCCGTTCTTGTGGCAAGCGATCTCGCTTGATCCGACGATTCAGCCCGCTCACGAGATGCTTGCTCAGTTGACGGCGCCGTTGATGCAGCAGGGCGAGCGCTCGATCGTTGCACAGCAGCAACCCAACGCGCCGCCGACGACGGCGTATGCGAACGACTCAATCTTGCCGACGCCCGAAGCAGTCGCCGCCGTTCCGAATGAACAGTGGATTGCCCCCACGTCGGCGACGCAGCCTTCGTCCGCGCCGGTGCTCCTCCCGCCGGTGAACAACTAACGCGGCGTCGCTATCGGCTCGCCATTCCACAACGCCCATTTGGCCGCGGGGCTCGCCCCGCGACCCGCCGCAAGCGGCGGGGCTAAATGGCCGTAGCGGCATGGGCCATCGACTCGTGCGTTCAACGACTAGATGGCGCCACAAATGTCGGCGACGATGCGCCGACGCCGGCGTTAACCTCGGCGCCGACGCTCGCGGCGATGGGCGTCTCGTGCGAGACGGTTTCGACCTCGTCGTCGTACGTCGCGAACTGCGACTCCTCGTCTAGGCCCGCCGGCGGAGCCACCGTAATCAGCGGCGCTTTGCGCGGACCTCGCGGGGGCCGCGAGTCGACGATGCGATAAACGATCGTCGCCGAGAGGGCTGCCATCAGCACGCCCAGAAAGCTGACCCCAATCACCGCGTCGCGGCGACTGATTCCATCTTGTTGATCCATACATGGCCCAGTGGGGTGTCCGTCCCGCGTCACGAACCGGCGACCCGCTCGGCGACGCGCAGCTTAGCGCTCCGCGCTCGCGGGTTCCGGTTCGACTCTTCCTCGCTGGCGACGATCGGCTTGCGCGTGATCGCGATCAGCCGCTCATCGTCTCGAAACGCTTCCTTGACGATTCGATCCTCCAGCGAATGGAAACTAATGATCGCAAGTCGCCCCCCCGGCTTCAAGTAGGCGGGGAGTCGCTTGAGGGCCGTCTGCAGGGCGTCGAGTTCCCCATTTACCGCAATCCGCAGCGCTTGAAACGTGCGGGTGGCCGGATCAATGTTGTGCCCGCGGCTCCGCGGGACGCAGGAGCGGACTAGCTCCGCTAGCTGCGTGGCGGTGCGAATGGGATCGGAACGCCGCTGCTCGACGATTTTCTTCGCGATACGACGGCTGAATCGCTCCTCGCCGTATTGGTAAATGACGTTAGCCAGATGTTCCTCGCTCAGCCGTTCGATCATCCGCCACGCCGGCTCGCCGCGGTCGAGGTCGAAGCGCATGTCGAGTTCCCCTTCGCTGAGATAGCTGAAGCCGCGCGCGGCGTCGGCAAGTTGATCGCTCGACAGGCCCAGATCGAGCAGCACGCCGTCGACGGCAGCGACGCCGACTTCGTCGAGGACTTCGGGGATGTCGGCATAGCTGGCGTTGGCGACGGCCACCGACATACCGGCGAGCGTGATCGACGCGCGCTCCACCGCGATGTTGTCGAGATCAACGGCAATGACGCGCCCTGCAAGCCCCACGCGCTCTGCCAGCGCTCGCGTGTGGCCGCCGCCGCCGAGCGTGCCGTCGACGAAGATCCCGCCAGGGGCGGGTTGCAGCTGTTCGAGGACTTCGTTGAACAGCACTGGAATGTGGACGGTCGCTTCGCTCATCGACCCAGCTTACTTGGCCGCGTTGAGGCGCGGGAGGCGCCGCGTCGAGTATTGTCGCTTCGAAGTGCGGCCATCTTTAAAAGCCACCGGCTCCGCCGGTGGACGAAGCGCGGAGAAAATTTCCACCGGCGACCGTCCACCGGCGAAGCCGGTGGCTCCAATCACAAAAAAACCTCTGCCAACGTGCATCCTTGCACCCTGGCAGAGGGTGCTGAATCGCGGCCGGTGAAGTTTTCCGGCGCGTCTCAGCCTCCGCTCCGTGGCATCCATACCGCGAGCGGCTCGACGACTTCCCCAAAGGCGACCCAAGCCTGTGGCCTGCGCCTGGAACGCCCTGGGGACGTCGAATTGATCGGTTTTGCTCCTGTAGGATGACTGTTGTGCTGAGATCTCAAATCTGAGATCTCAGATTTCAGACCTCACCGCGGCGTCCGCCGCCCTTCCTCAGCGGGCGCACTCTCCGCTGTCGTCTCCTGCGACTGCCGTAGCAGCGCCGCGTATGGCAACATGAGAGCCGCCTCCGCCAATTGCTCGTACTGCCCGTCGCATTGAGCGACGTACTCCTCCCAACGCTCGGCCGCCCAGACTTCGAGATGGTCGCGAACGCCGACGATCATCGCCTCGCCGGTCAGTTTGGCCCACTTGATGAGCTCGGCTGGAACCCGCAGACGCCACTGCGAATCGGGCGTCGCGGGCGTCGCTTGCGAGAAAAAGAGTCGGCTGTAATCGCGTACCTCACGAGCAGCGGGCGAACTCGCCGCCAGACGGTCGGCCAGGGCCGCGAACGCCGCCTGCGGGTAAATCGCCAAGCAACCATCCAAGCCAGGCGTCAGGTAGAGGGGAGCGTCAGGCGGAAGCTGATCGCGAAGCGGCTTGGGGATCGCCAGCCGCAGCTTGTCATCGAGGGCGCGGCGATACGACCCCGTTAGCAGCATGATCTGGCCCCCATTTTTCCCCAATCGTCACCAACGGTCCCCAACATAACCCAGGCCCGAACTCCGTCAACGTCGTTTGAGAGCTCACAATTCGGCCAGCTCACCCCTCGACGAACTTTTCTGACGGCCCGCCAACGGGTTACGCCCGTTGCGAGTTTCCAAAAATTCTTTTCGAGTGGCTTGGCGACTCCCTCCAGCGCGGGGGCACCAGAGGGCTGGGGGCGTTTGCGGTAGCCGCTAAAGCTTTGGCCGGCATATACTTGCAGTCTTTCATCCACCAAATCACGCCGCGCCGACGCAGGACTCTCGCCCGCATGGAACCCTGGTTCGACTACGACCTTCCGCCCGAACTCGTCGCCCAGGAGCCGCTCCACAACCGGGTCGACGCTCGGCTGATGCTCGTCGACCGCACCCGCGGGACGATCGACCATGCCCACATCCGCGACCTTCCAGACTTCATCCGCCGCGGCGACCGTGTCGTCCTGAACGACACTAAGGTGATTCCCGCTCAACTTCGCGGCAAACGGATCGAAACGGCGGGCCAATGGCAGGGCCTCTACCTGGGTTCCACCCCTGAGGGGGACTGGAAGCTCGTCTGCAAGACCCGCGGCCACCTTAAGCAACCAGAGGCGGTGAATCTCCTCGACCGCGAGGGACGCATCGCCGCGAAGCTCTGGATGATCGAACGGCTCGACGACGGCCAGTGGCGGGCTCGGCTCGACGAGCCGCAGGAGACGCTGCCGCTGCTTGAGCGGATTGGCCGCGTGCCGCTGCCGCCGTACATCCGGGGGGGCAATATGGTCGACAGCGACGTCGAACGCTATCAAACCACATTCGCCCGCCGACCTGGCGCCGTGGCGGCCCCGACCGCGGGGCTTCATTTCACACCCGATCTGCTGCGATCAATCGGGCAGGGGGGCGCCGACGTGTCGGCCGTGACGCTCCACGTCGGGATGGGAACTTTCCGCCCGATCGCCGTCGCCGATCCGGCCGACCACCCGATGCACGCCGAATGGGCCGAAGTTTCGGCTGCGGCGGCTCGTGAAATCACCGAGGCGCGGACTCAAGGGGGCCGCATCGTCAACGTCGGCACCACCGTCGTACGAACGCTCGAAACCGTCGCTGCGCACCAAAAAGCCGCCGGCGCCGGCGAACTCCTCGCCGCCTGGCAAGGCGAGTCGCGGCTTTTCATTCGGCCGCCTTATGAATTCCTCGCCACCGATGCGCTGGTGACGAACTTTCATTTTCCGCGGACGACCTTGCTGCTCTTGGTCCAAGCCTTCGGCGGCATGGAACTGATTCGCGAGGCGTACCAGAAGGCGATCGAGCAACAATACCGCTTCTATAGCTACGGCGACGCGATGCTCATCCAGTGACAAGCCTCGCGTCGCCGTGGCGTTAAAAAAGTCGTCGTATCGCCGATTGTGTCGTCAGGGACCAAGGACAGCCGATAATTCCGCTGCTGAAGTATCAAAGCTTTCGCCAGTACGATCAGCCAGGGCGTTGATCGACGTGAAGCAGACGCCGACAATCAGCGCTAACATGACGGCGTATTCAACGGCGGTAGGGCCGTCTTCTTCCGTCAACAAGCGTCGAATGAAGCGGAGCATGGAAACACGTCACAAGAAAAGAGGAAAAGAGGAGGGAAAGATCGGGAGCTCGGGCGGAGCCTCCACTCCCTACATTCAAAATCTAGGTCAGGCTGTCCCTATGTGTCGCCGGCGGGGCGGGAGATTCCGCGAAATTTTTCTTTTTTGGGCAACCTAAGTCCGTTTGTACCGCTGCGCAATCCCTGCCCCCGACGAGGTGTAGCGCAACGCGGCGGGTGGCACGCCCTAAGGTACTCCGCAGGGGCGTGGCGAACCCTTCGCGGCGGCAACAACGCCCATCGGAGTACCTCTGGGCGTGCCACCCCACGCGCCAAGCGTCGGCATCGGGAGGCTAGGCCAAAAAAAGAGGCTCGCCCACGTCGGACGAGCCTCTCGATTCGTTGGTTTAAAGTAGAGAATTCACCCCAAGTCTTTAGGCCTGGAACGAACTCCCGCAGCCGCAGCTCTTCACGGCGTTCGGGTTATCGAACGTGAATCCGCGACGGTCGATCCCCTCGTAAAAATCGACGGTCGTGCCGTCGAGGTAGAGGGCGCTCTTCTTGTCGACCACGACCGGGACGCCGTGAAATTCATACTTCGCGTCGACCGTTTCGTCGAAATCCTTGGCGAAGCCCAGAGCATAGCTGAACCCGCTGCAGCCGCCGCCGGCGACGCCGACCCGCAGGACGTGATCCTCGTACTTCTGGGCTTCCATGATCCGCTTGACTTCGTGGGCCGCTTTTTCGGTGAGGACAATGCTCATTGTAGGACGCCTTATCCGTGCAAACTGTGGTGTAACTTGCCGCCCGTCGACTGGGCGTTGAATGATCGGTTTAGGGGCAACGCGCGAACGGTTTGCTCGCTGCCTTACGCTAACATTATACCACTTTCCCCGCCGGGAAAAGACGCGTTACCGTAGTCCCCGCAATCGCTCGACCGCCGCCGCCACGGTTTCCGCCGCGATTTCGACTTCGGCAGCCGTATTGAACCGCCCCAACCCGAACCGAAGGGTGCTGCGGGCCAGGTCCTCGCTTAGCCCCAGGGCCAATAGAACATGGCTGGGACTCGGATCGGTCGAGCTGCAGGCCGCCCCCGAACTGACCGCCAAATCCCTCATCGCCAGCAGGAGGGCCTCGCCGTCGACGTCGCCAAACGCCACGTCCAAGTTGCCAGGAAGCCGCAGCGGGCTGACGCCCGCCGCTCGCTCGTCCAGTCCGGGGCCGCACAATTCGACGCCGGCGATCCGATTGTGCAGCCGCTCCCACAGCTGGTTGCGTAGCTCCGTCAGGCGTTTCATTTCTGTCGGCAGTTCGCCGACGCAGCACTGGAGCGCCGTTGCGAACCCGACAATCCCCGCCACGTTGAGCGTCCCACTCCGCAGACCGTCCTGCTGCCCGCCGCCGGTGATCTGCGCCTCCAGCCGCACCGCCGGACGACTGCGCCGTACGAACAGGGCGCCGATTCCCTTTGGGCCATACATCTTGTGAGCCGTGAAGCTCAGCAAGTCGACGCCCAACTCTCGCACGTCGACCGGAATCTTGCCGACCGCCTGCGTCGCATCGCAGTGGAGCGTGACGCCGCGTTGGCGGCAGATCACCGCGATTTCGTCCAACGGCTGGATCACGCCGATCTCGTTATTCGCGAGCATCACGCTCACCAGCGCCGTGTCTTCGCGCAGCGCGTCAGCGACTCGCTGCGGATCGAGCCAGCCGGCGCGAGGGTTGGCGTGCTGCTCGACGTCGAGCAGCGTCACGACGTAGCCGTGGCGGGCCAATCGCGCGAGCGGATCGAGCACCGCCTTGTGTTCCGTGCGCACGCTTACCAAGTGATCGCCGCGCCGCTTGCCGCGTTCGGCAATGCCGCGGATGGCGAGATTGTTGCTTTCGGTCGCGCCGCTGGTGAAGACAATCTCTTCCGGCTCGGCGCCGATCGCAGCCGCAATCGAAGCGCGTGATTGCTCCACCGCCTCGCGCGCCGCTTCGCCGAAGGCGTGTCCCACGCTCCCGGCGTTGCCGTACTGCTCCGTGAAGTAGGGCAACATCGCCGCGACGACGCGCGGGTCGACCCGCGTCGTGGCGTGATTGTCGAGGTAGATCGGGGCAGGGGAGGGCATGAACGGCGGATGCTGGATGCTAGTGGCCGGATGCTCGATGCTTGCTAGTGGCTGGGAATCGTCGCCGCCGAGAACGCTTCACGGCGTTGTGAGCCTCAAGCCTCAAGCAACCAGCATCAAGTCACCAGTATCCAGCATCGGCGGCGCAGTCGCCACCCGCTAGGCAAACAACGCCTTCACCACAATCTGCGACCACGTTTCGCAACGGTCGATCTCCGCCAGAATCTCGCTCACCGGCCGGAAGCCGGCGTCAAGAATATCTTCCTCCCGCGGCCGCACGCCCCGGTTGTCGACGTCGCAGATGTGGACGACGCCGAGATGGACCTGACCCACGGGCGTCTCGTCGTCGTTGATCAGCCCGACGCACTTTTCGCGATACTGCGTTTCGATGATGACCTCTTCGGTCAGTTCGCGAAGCATCCCCTCGCGGTAGACGTCGTGATTCGCCGACTTCTTCGCCGCATCGTCGGACGAAATATGCCCGCCGATGCCGACGCTCCGCTTCGCGTGGAGCCGCTTCTCTCCCTGCCCGCCGCCGCGGGTGTACTGGAAGAGGTGAACCGACTTGTCGGCGTCCGTAAAGCGAAAGAGCACGTAGGGAATCAGCTGCTTGAAGCTGGGATCCTGCTCCATCTCCCCCCGCGGGCGATAGCCGAGGTCGCCCCCCTCGAGCAGGGCCGGCAGATACTTCCCGATCTCCGCCGTGAACCCCTGAAAATGGCCCAGGTGGCGAAATCGCTTCGTGGGGACGACCAACACGCGTTCTTCAGCGACGGCAGGCATCAGGGAGCATCCTTACGGCAGGGCAGACAGGCGGGGAACTCAGCAGCCGCAAGTTTACGGCGAACGAGCGGAATCGTCGACCCACTGGGCGGTTGCTCGTTTCAGTGCCTGGGAATGCGAGGAAGAATTGAACCGTCAAGGACGCCAAGAGCGCCAAGGAAGACCGCGACGGACGCTCTAGCTGATGGCGCGGTCGATTGCTTTTTGACAGGATTTTAGGATTGCGCGGATCAACAGGATGAATTCGTGCTTTCCGAAATCTTGTTGATCCGCGCAATCCTGTGATCCTGTCCAATTCACTATTCGCGAACATTCGCGTGATTCGCGGGCATTCTGCTTTGCATTCCCTTAGCGCTCTTGGCGTCCTTGGCGGTTCAAAAAAGAAATTCGCTTGACTCACTCAATTGAAAACTATAAAACCAAATCTAGTGAACCAAATAACTCGTTGAGCGATCGATCGATGGCACGACCCAAAGCTTCTGATCTCACCGAACGCGAACTCGACGTGATGCACGTCTTCTGGGAAGCGGCCGAGTCGCCCCTCACCGCCGCCGACGCGCAGCAGCGGCTCGCCGCCGCCGGGCGGGAACTGGCCTACACCACGGTCGCCACCTTGGTGCGCATCTTGCTCGACAAAGAATTTCTCGTGCAGACCAACGATCAACGCCCCTTCGCCTACAAGCCGGCCCGGTCGTTCGAGGATGTTTCCCGCAGCATCGTCGGCAACCTCGTCGACCGCGTCTTCCAAGGCTCGCGCGAGCAACTGCTGTTGCGGCTGGTCGAAACCAAACGGCTCACCGCCAAAGAGCGAGCCCTCCTCGAAGGCATTCTGAAGGAGAAAAAGTAAGATGGCCGCGATCTACGCCACGCTTTTCTGGTGCGCACTGCAGGTTTCGATCTTCTTGGCGCTCGCGCTTCCCATTTATCTCATCGTCCGGCGACGTAATTCTTCGGCCGGCGCCGCGACTGCTGCGAGCTCATTGGCTGCCGTCGTGCTGCTGAGCTTCCTCGCCGTGAGTCCCTGGCCGCGCTGGTCGCTCGACGGGTTTCGCCATAGTCCGAGGTCGACTGCACCGCCAGCGGGTCGCGAATCCGCTGATTCTTCCAGCACGCCCCAGTTGCCATCGCCGACTGCGGCCGCAACACTCTCGCCGCTCGCCGCGATGTGGGAAGCGATGCAATTGAAGGATCCGATTGACGGAACGCCGACGCCTGAACAGTCTACCCACCCCGAGTCACGCAGTTGGGCGACGTGGATCGTCTCGATCCTGCTCGCCGGCATGCTGCTCGGTTTGGCCCACTTGGCGATCAGCCTGCTGGCGGTACGACGTCTCATTGCACGGAGCCAACCGCTGATCGATCCCGCTCTGCTCGCAGAACTCAACGCTCTTCGCTCCCAATTGGGGATCACGCGTCCCGTCACGCTTTGCGTTTCACAAGAGATCGCCACCCCCGCCACGGTTGGCACGCGGCGACCCGTCCTGTTGTTGCCCTCAAATTGGCAGTCGTGGAGCTTGTTCGAACGCCGCGCCGTCCTTGCCCATGAACTGGCTCACATTGCCGGACGAGACTTCGCCGCCTGGCTCATCGCTCGCGCCGCGATCGTGCTCCACTTCTATCATCCGCTCGTGCGGTGGTTTGTCGCCCGCCTGCAACTCGATCAGGAACTCGCTGCCGATGCGACGGCGGCGCGGTTGCTCGGCGATCGCAACGAGTATCTCCATGCTTTGGCGAATCTTGCGCTCGCGACGCCGCCGCAGCGGGGCGGGGGCTTGGTTCGGACCTTTATTCCCGGCCGTTCCCTTCTAGTCAGGAGAGTGGAAATGCTACGCACCAACCAACGCGATGGTCTGCGATCGACGCCATCGTCCATCGGACGCTGGGCGCTCATGCCACTATTGGCTGCGCTGGCCGTCGTCGCGGCCGGCCTGCGCGCTCCGGATGATTCATCGCTACAAGCGGCCGAACCTGAAGTGGCGGCCGCGGAGCCTGCTGCGCCGCGGGGGAGTTCCGGCTACGAATTCGCCTACATCCCCAAGGACTTCGTCTTTCTGATTGCTATCCGTCCCAGCGAGATCGCCGCGTCGCCCCAGCTGAAACCGCTGGCTGAGCTGATGAACGAAACCCTTCGCCCGAAGTTCAAATTCGAGGAGTTGGAGCAGATGACGTTCATTGTTCCCGCTCCTATGAGCGACGAACGGGGAGCGACCATCCCAGGAACCGGGTCGGAGTACACCATCTTCCGCACCGCGGCGGCCAACGTCGACTTCAAACCTCTTATCGAAGCGTCTTATGGCGCCGTCAGAACCGAGGATTACAAGGGGAAGCAATTGCTTGTATGGGGAAATCCGCCAGGGCAGGGAACCATTGAGTTTTACAGCCCTGTCGCTGGCACGCTGATCAGTACGCCGCGAGCGCAATTGACGCCCGTGATCGACGACCCCAAGTCCGCGGAGCCTCCAGCGGCCGCCGTCCAATGGATGGCGGAAGCAAAGGGTCCCATGTTTGGCGTCGTTAACATTTCGGCCCTGAAGATGGTCTTTAGCGGCCGATCAGCTGCGCCGTTTCTGCCGATGTTTCAACCGATCTTCGACCTCGCGGATCACGCGACTATCTCGGTTGAAGACGGTGATCCGCTGACGTTCAAGGCAAGCTTTGCCTGCCGGAATGCCGAGGATGCGGTGCGCGTTGAGCAAACGCTCCAAGCGGGGCTCGTCATCGTCAAGAACGTTATCGCGGCACAGCGTACGCAACTATCGAATGCTGCTCCCGCTTCGCGTTCCGATCTGTTGCCGCTGTTCGATATCGCAGACCAGCTGATAGCTTCGGTCAAGACAACCGTCAACGCCGGAAGAGTCGAAATGACTGCTTTCGTGAAGAATCCCAGTGAGGCCCTTCGCCAAGCACTCATTCCGCAGCTGCGGGTATCGCGGCAAGCGGCGGCGCGTAACGAAGCGATGAATAGTCTTAAGCAACTTGGCCTGGCGGCGCATCTCTACGAAACTAAGGCCCGCTCGTTCCCTCCCTCAGTCTTCTACGGCAAATCATCTCATGGCGATCTGAACAAGAGCGGTGACAACGCCGCCGACGTCCCGCGCAGCTGGAGAGTTGAACTGTTGCCGTTTCTCGGACAAGAGGAACTCTACAAGCAGTACCGCCTCGACCAACCTTGGGACAGTGAGGCGAATCTGGCCGTGCTGCGCAAGATGCCAGACGTCTTCCGTTCGCCCAACGACAAGCCGGCGTCGACGAACGCCTCGTATTTCGCGATCGCCGGGCCCGGGACTGTGTTTGACGGCAAAGAGGGGACGCCGGTTGCGGAGATTCGCGACGGATTGTCGAATACGCTGTTGTTGGTCGAAGCGAAACGGGACATCCCGTGGACCAAGCCTGAAGACATTGCGTACGCCGCCGATCAACCAGTTCCCGCGCTCGGCGGCTGGCGGCCGAGTGAATTCCTCGTCACGATGTGCGACGGCAGCGTTCATCCGGTGTACAACGCACAAGGAATCGACAAGAACTTCCTCCGCCCGTGGATCGGCAAAGCCGACGGCCAAGTACCGCCGCCGCTGTGGACTCCGGCGCCTGCGCCGTAAAGCCGAAGTTCGCAGCGTCGCACGACTGAATAGCCGGACCGCCACGCGGTCCGGGCGGCGCCGCCAAGTCGCTCGACGCTTCGACCCGGAGGGCGTGGCCCTCCGGCTAGTTACGGTCGATGTCGATAGAAACCAACTCCAAGGTCTTCTGCGACCAAATACCTCAGGTAAGGAGGGAGTTTGTTGGCTGAAGGCCACGCTTTCACCGTAGCCTGGGGCAAGCAACGCGCCGCCCCAGGTTGGCAAAGAGCGGCCCTCGGATTGGCTGAAGGCCAATTTCATACTCTCTGGCTAATCTGGCCAAGCAAGTGAGCATGGCTTTCAGCCAATAGATATCTATTCCCTCTCTCACCTGGGCCGGCGCTGCGCTTGACCCAGGCTACGGTGAGCATGGCCGTTGGCCAATCGCCAAAGGCGCCCATGAGCCGATCCTCATCGGATCGATAGGGCGTTAATCCGTCAGCGGCGCGACGCCGTCCGCCAACTGCGCGGGTGACCCATGTTTTTGAGCATGGGTGGCGCAGCCACGGGAAGCTTTAGTGAAGACGGGCCGTTGGCTGAAGTTTCTTGGCTTCGCCCTCAGCTCGGAGAACCGAGGCCACACGCGCATTTCCTTGGCGCTCTTGGCGTCCTTGGCGGTTGCATTTAATCTCTTCCGCCTTCCGCCTTCCGTTCAGTCCCCAATCCGCACCTTAAACTCCGCCGAGTTCCCCCGCAGCTCCGGCGCGTACATCCCCGACGCCTTCGCCGGCAGGGCGCTAAACTGTCCCGGGATCTCGGCTCGCAGCCGATAGCTGACGCTGTGCTGCCCGCGGGCCAGCGTGCGGCAGAAGAGGGCGACCCGTTCGTCGCGGTATTCGACGTAGGCGCCGAGCTCGTTGCCGTTGTAGCCGCTGCGGACTTCGACCGGTTCGAAGCCGGCCGCCTTCATGTCTTCGAGCAGGATGTACTCGTAGTCGTTTTTGCTGTCGACGACGAGCTCGATCTCGACGAGGTCGCCGCTGGTCAGTTCTTCGAGACTGCGGATCTCGGTGCGGTCGTACTTCTCGACGCGTTGCTCGATCGCCTGGCCACGCCCGCCTGCCGTCGCAGCCGTCTTCTCGGCGGGGGTGAGTTTGTAGAACTTCCGGTTAATCTTCAGTTCGAGGCCGGCGGCCTGAATATCGTCTTCGAGCGTGAAGTTGGTGAGGTAGCCGTTGAAGTAGATCGGCCCGTCGCCCTTCTTGCGCAGCTCGACGGTATGTTCGCCGGCGCTGAGGGAGTTGCCTTCCAGCACCAGCGCGTTGTCGAACGTGAAGAGCGTCTCGGCCGTGATCTCGACCGACTTCTTCAACTCGCCGTCGACGAGCACTTCCAGCGAGAGGTTCGGCTTCGCCTCGCCGGTCGCCTTCAGGTAGTCGGCGAAGGCTTCAACCACCAGCGCCGTGTCGCGGGTACTGTTCCAGTACGTGCCGTGCTTGCGGTTGTTGAGGAGGTATTTAACGAGCCGCGGCGCGACTTCGCTTTTGGGATCATTGGCGACGAGCAGCTTGAGGTAGTAAGCCTGCGCTTCGTTCTCGCTGCCGTACCAGAACCACCAGATGCCGGCTGGGAGGTCGAGCCAAGCGGTTTGGTTTTCGTCGTCCTGGTTGACGTATTGGGAGAGGTTTTGCATGACCATCTTGAGCATCTCCGGCGAGCGGGGAGCGTCAGCTCCCTGTTCGGCGGGCCGGTCGTCGGCAGGAGGGACAGCGGGCTGACGCCCGCCGCTCTCCTGTTCGATTTCGAGCGCCAGGCCGAAAGTGGCCAAGCTGTAGACCGCGAGCTTCGTGCGGTCCTGATAGAGGTAGGCCCGCATGCGATCGCGTGTCTTCGCCGTGTTATCGGCGGGGTCGACTGATTCAGCGTTGGGCGCCGGGGGCGAGGACGCCCCGGCTCGCTGGGCTTCGGTGAGGACCAGGTAGACGAGCGCGTCGAGGTTGTCGGCGTTTGGCTTCGATTGCTCCTTGTCGTTGCGAGACTTACTTGCCTCGCGGTCCCAGTTGTCGAGCTTCGCCAGCTCTTCGCGCTGGTAGCGCTGCAGCCACTCGACGCCGCGCTCGACGACGCCTGGCACGATGGCCACGTCGTTCTGCTTGGCGACGAGCAACCCGCGGACGACGGTCGCCGTCGTGTGAGCCGTCGACTGCTCGCCGAACCCGCTGAACCATCCCCAGCCGCCGTCGCTGAGCTGCATTTCGGTGAGGCGGTTGACGCCTGCCTTCACCATCGAGTTGAGCTCCACTTCGTCGAACACGGGATTGCGATCGAATCGCTTCCACTGCTCGGCGCGCTCGGCGGCGTCGCCGATCTCTTGAGCGTTGAGGTTCGTGCGCTTCTCCTGAATCGCCTTGAGATCAACGCCCATCTGCTGGAGCGTCTTCTGCGTCAGCACCGCCGGCAGGAACCGATTGAGCGTCTGCTCCGTGCAGCCGTACGGATAGTCGGCGAGATAGGGGAGGGCGTCGACCATCGCCCCGGCCAGCGTCGGCGAGTACCGCACTTCCAGCCGTGTCTGCTCCGCGCGGCGTTTTTCGGGTACGGTGACGGTGAACTTCCCGATCGTTTCGGTCGGGCGAATGACGCCGCTGTACGATTCGGTCTTCAGCATGCCGTGGACCAGCACGGGGAAACTTTGCTGCATCGCGTCCGACTCGGCGTCGGTGAGTGCCGACATGCGGATCGTCGCTTCGCCTTCGCGCACCGCCTTCACGCGCCAATCGACGCGCGTCTCGCCGTCGGCGGCGATGTCGACCGTTTTCTCCATCGACTCGGGGCCTTGAAGCGTATCTCCCTCCAGGTCGAGCACGACGCGAACTTGCTTCGCTTCTTTGAGATAGTTGTGGACCACGGCCGACAGCACCACTTCGTCGGTCTCGACGAAGAACCGCGGCGCCTGCAGGCGGACGATGATGTTCTTCCGCGTGACGACTTCGGCCGAGCCTTCGCCGACGCGCGTGCCGTGGCCCATCCCCCAGACGTTGATCTTCCACGCCGTGAGGTTCTCCGGCATGGTGAGCTCGACTTCGGCGAGACCTTCGGCGTTCGTCTGCAAGTTGGCGACCCAGAGGGCCGTGTCGGCGAAGTTTTGGCGGACCGTGGGCTGAACCGTTTGCCCCGCGGCGCCCCCGGACTGATCGACGAACAAATCGACTGCACCCTCGGCGCTCATCTTCGCGCTGGTAGGGACCGCCTCCGCTACCATCGGCGCGGCCATCGCCATCGGAGCGCCAGCCGCCATGCCGCCTCGTCCAAAAGCTTGGGCAGAGAATCTATCCTTTCTTCGACTGCTCAGTTCACTCCAGACGGCGGCGTCGGGATAAGTTATTGGATCATCAGCCCCGCTCGCCCCGAACACGCCCAGATCCTGCATCACCTTCTCATCCGGTTTCGTCACGGGATACTCAATGCGACTAAGACTCGTCTCGCTCTGCGGCTGATGGCTCCGCCGCCACTTCCAGAAGAACTCCCGAATGTCGGGCACGTTCCCGCCGCCCGAGATGTATTCCAGCGCCTTGTCGTAAACGGCGACCACCGTCGACGCGACGACCGGCTTGCCGTCGGCGTCAGTGAGCTTGAGTTGCACCTTCGCCTTCTGCCCCGGCAAATACGCCTCGGCCGACGGCACGACCTCGACGTCGAACACCCGCTGCGCCGGCGGCACGAAGATCTCGCGCACCGTCGTGTGCAACTGCCCGCCATGCACCGTCACCGCCTCGACGAAGAAGTTCGGCATGTCGCGCTGCTCGACCGGCACTTCGACAATCGTACTTTTCCCCTTGAGCGTCACCACCTGCGGTGGCAGGTAAACGCCGTTCGCCGGCCGCACGAACAGCAGCACCGTCGAGTCGGCCCGATTCGAGCTGACCTGCAGCTGCACTTTGTCGCCCGGCGCGTAGTCGCGTTTGTCGGCCACGACTTCCACGGCGTTGAACCGGAAGTCGCTGCCGTCAAATCCCTCGCCGCGCACGACGATCACTTGGCCGCCCTCGATCGACTGGCTCTCGTCGCCGATTTTCTTCGTCACGGTGTAGGCGAGGCGGTATTGCCCCGGCTCCGACGCCTTCACCTGGAACGTCGCCCGCCCCTGGGCGTCGGTCGGCACGTCCCACTTGGCGGCTTCGTTCTCGACCGGTTTGCCATCTTCGTAGGCGACCTTCAGCAGCCGCAACACGCCGCGGGCCTTCACCGGCTTGCCGTCGATGGTGCGGGCAGCCATCTCGAGCTCCATCGTGTCGCCCGTGCGGTAGTAACCGCGGTTCGTCCAGACGTAGACTTTGAACGGCTCGCGCGCTACGAGGACGCGGCCGTTGGCCACGATGGTCCGTCGCGATTGGTCGACCACCTCGGCCTGAATCTGATAGCTATGGTCAACGTTTGGGTGGAACTGCTTCGCCGCCGCCGTGTCGATCGTCACTTCATAGGCGCCGTCGGGACCGATCTCGGCTTCCTGCTCCGCCACTACTTCAGGCTGTTCAGGCGCCTGCCAGAACCACGATGGCGCGGGCCGGCTGCAACCCCACCGCCGCCAGCCGGGGAACCACGTGTAGTCCTCGCCGAACCACCAATAGCCGGGCCCATAGAGCCAGTCCCAGCGACTCGGCGGGAACCACGGTTCGTTAAACGTCGTCCGCAGCACCTTGTACTTCACTCGCGCTGCGGTCACCGGCGCGCCGAAGTAATACTTCGCGGAAATCTTCGCCGTGATCTTGTCGCCGAGCTTCACAGGTTCGCTCGGGGCGTCGATGGTGACTTCAAATTCCGGCTTCTTGTATTCCTCGACGCGGAAGCTGCCGCCGCCATGATTGACGACGTTGAGTTGGTACTGCCCCAGCGCCGCCCCCGTCGGCAGCATGTACGAACCCTCGAGCCCGCCAAACTCGCCCGCTACCAGCGACTTCGTGTAGACCTTCTCGCCGCGGGCGTCGTGAATCTCCACCACGAACGATTGCCCCGCGTACGGCGAGGCGTCAGGCTGATCGAACTGCGCGTTCGCCACCCAGAACTTGAAGTGGACTTCCTGATCAGGCCGATAGACGGGCCGATCGGTGATGGCAAACACCTTTACTTGCTTGTACTGCTCGTCTATATACTGTCCCGACCAGACGCCGCTGAAGCCCAAGTAAGCGAGCCGCCCCTCGGGCGTCGTCGCGGTAGCGATCCATTGGAACCGCCGATTCGCTTCGTCGGCCGCCAGTTTCACCATGCCGCCGGCGTCGGTCTTCTCGGCGAAGTTCTTGGTGTTCACTTGGAACCGCGCGCCGCCGTCGAGCGCCTCGTGCCAGTAGCCGAAGAACTCCACGTTCGCCTTGGGAATTGGCTTCCCCGTCACCGCGTCGGCAACGTAGTAGAGCGCCTGGTTCTCCAGCGGCTTCTTCACGATCGCCGTGTCCGCAACCCACACCACGACGCGGTGCGTGTTCCCCTGTTCCATCTTGGCGGTGAGCAGATACGCCCCCGCCTTTTGCAGCGGCGTCGTCACCGTGACGCGGCGATCGAAGTGGGCCTCGCGCGGCTCAAGTTCAAGCGCCCAACTCGCCGCCTCGGCGCCGAGATACTTTTCCTGGCCGCTCACCACCAGCCGGTGGCCGAGGTTCTCCAGGTTCATCTGGTTCCAGTCGAGTTCCTTCGGTTGGCTCTGCAGATACTTCTTCATGTCGGCGAGAAGTTCCGGCACTTTGATCGCCCGCGCCGTGAACTCGACCCGCTTGCCGTTGCGGTAGCGATACTCGATGGTCGCCCCTTTGCCCGCCGGCTGCGTCATCACCGTTTCCAGCCGGCCCCAGTTGCCGACGATCTGCTCGAACCGCTCGCGGTACGGCGTACTTGTCGGCGCCGACGCGAAGAGTTCCTTCCATTCCTGCGCCGCCCGCGGGTATTGCCGGCGGTTCTCAAACTCCTGCGCCAGCGACGACTTCGCCTGCTGCCACTGGCTCGATGTTCCCGCGGCGTTCTCGACAATCCGCCGCTGCAGCGCGATATAGTTCTGTTCTTCCGGCAGCTTGAACCGTTTGATTCCGGTCGCCAGCTTCGCCATCGTCTCGCCGTCGGCGAGCGTGTGGAGCGCGAACATGCTCTTGGTGACTTCCGCGTCGTCCGAATTCTGGTTGAACCACCAGCCGTAGTCGGCCATCGTCTGGACGCCGAACTGGCTCACGAGGAAGTCGGCCCGCTCGCGCCATTCGTCGATGTTCGTCTGCGGCTGCCAGTGGGTTCGCTCGGCCAGCAACCACCGCCAACGCTCGCCGTCGTTCTTGGCTGATTTCCAATCGGCCGGCGCAGCGTAGAAGATGGGATTGCCTGCCTCGTCGACCGGCGCACCCTGCGGTCCGCTGTTGTAGCGATAGCCCCAGCCATCTTCGTAGTCAGGCAGCACCGCGATGTCGGTGAGTAGTTGCAACAAATACGGCTGCCGATACGATCCGCCGTTCAGCACCGCGCTCGCAAACCCGCTCAGCAGATCGCGCGCTTCGGTCGTCGAATGGGCGTCGGGCTTGTCGGCGACGATGTCGAGCGCCTGGCGGTAAAGTTGCAATGCCCGCACGCGATCGCGCTCGACGGAGTTCACCACTTTGCCGCCGCCCCGATGTTGTCCGCGACGGAACTCGCCGGCGATCATAAAGCCCTGGTGATCGATCGTCGCGTAGCTTTGCGCCACCGACGCCAGGATGATCCAATCCGTTTCATGGGCCGCCGCCACGTCCTCGCGATAGGCGTCGATCCCGCTCATCTCATTCAGCTGCTGCAGGCAGTTGAGCGCACGCTGGAAATCCTCAGCCACCTCGCGCGAATCGCCCGTCTCGTCGTTGAGCGTCAGCTCCCGAAATTTGGCGAGCGCATCTTTAAAGTTGCCGTCGTCCATCAATTTGCGCGCCTGTTGCCGCTCGGTCGCCGGCGCCTCCGCCGCTTGCGGCTTAGCGCTCCCCACCAGCGTCGCCGCCAAAACCGTCAAGACCGCCGCCAGCTTGAAGAAATTCGTCATGAGTTGCCGCCCGAAAGTTGAACCGCCGCGGACTCCGCCGCGTGGTGAAATCAAGTCGATTCGCTCGACCCATTTGCCCCTGTTCTACGCCACCGCCGCCGATGGGGTCCAGAGAAACCCCACTGGTCATTCATTTGAACCGCCAAGGACGCCAAGGACGCCAAGGGGGAACAAATACCATTGGAACCGCCGATGGACGCAAATGAACGCAGATTTAATTTGCCTCTCTTCATTCGCGTCCATCCGCGGTTCCTTCGCTCTTCCTGGATTTTCCTTGGCGTCCTTGGCGTCCTTGGCGGTTCAATCCTTCCGACGCCCAATTCATGCGTCAGGTTCCCACTCCACGCCCAAAAGCACCCATTTTGCCGGTTGTATCCCCTCGGCGGCAGCCCACATTCGCCCCCGTCGCCCGCAGTCGTCCCGGCAAATCCCGTCCTAAGACCTAGATTTGCAAGCGCCCTCAGCCGCGCGATCGTCCACTTCCCCCGCGGCAGCGACCGCTCCCTCCCACGAGCCACGGCCCAGTGTCCGGCAACGACAACGTCCGCTTCCGTTCCCACCGCTCGGTGGTCGATCTGGCTTACCGGCTCTCCGACGCCGCCGCCATCATCGCCGCCGCGCTCGTGGCGATCGAGTTCACGCCCGGCGCGCCGCTGTCGAGCCTCGCCATCGTCGTCGGCACGACGCTGCTGGTGCATGTCGTCGCCATCGAAGTCAGCGGACTCTACCGCAACTGGCGCGGCTCGAAGCTCGCCCGCGAACTCTGGTGCGTCGTCATCACCTGGATCTACGTGGCGCCGACGGTGCTCGGCATCGGGCTCATCACGCAATCGAACGCCCAGTTCAGCTACGCTAGCAAATTGGTCTGGCTCGTGCTGACGCCGATGGCGATGTCGGCCGACCGCATCGTCCTCCGCATGCTGCTGCGGCAGCTCCGCAAGCGCGGGTTCAACGCCCGCAAGTTCGCCATCTGCGGCATGAACCGCCTCGGCATGCAACTGGCCGCCAATATCCAAAATTCCCCCGAGCTTGGTCTCCAGTTCGTCGGCTACTTCGACGACCGCCCCGAGAAGCGAACCAACGAAGCGACCGGCGCCGAGCTTCATCAAGCCGGCAATCTCACGCAACTCGTCGAACTCGCCCGCTCCGGCGAAGTCGACATGATCTACATCACCTTCCCGATGCGGGCCGAGGAACGGATCCGCACCTACCTCAGCAAACTAGGCGATACCACCGCCTCGGTCTACATCGTTCCCGACTTCTTCGTCTTCCAAATGCTCAGCGCCCGCTGGAACCAGATCGACGGCCTGCCGGTGGTGAGCGTGTTCGAAACGCCGATCAGCGGCATCGACGGCGTCCTCAAGCGCGGCTTCGATCTGGTCGTCGGCATCCTAGCGCTCGCGCTCGTCGCCGTGCCGATGGCGCTCATCGCCATTGCTATCAAAGTGACGTCGCCTGGGCCAATCTTCTTCCGCCAAAAACGTTACGGCCTCAGCGGCGAGCAGATCGGCGTCTGGAAATTCCGCAGCATGCGCGTCTGTGAAAACGGCGCCGAGGTGAAACAAGCCTCCAAGACCGACGATCGCATCACCCCCTTGGGCCGCATCCTTCGCGAAACGTCACTCGACGAATTGCCCCAACTGTTCAACGTGCTCGACGGCAGCATGTCGCTCGTCGGTCCGCGCCCGCACGCCAACGCCCACAACGAGCAATACCGCTCGCTGATCGACGGCTACATGCTCCGCCACAAAGTGAAGCCCGGCATCACTGGCCTCGCCCAAGTGAACGGCGCCCGCGGCGAGACCGAAACGCTCGACAAGATGGAACGCCGCATCGAGTTCGACCACCGCTACATCCGCGAATGGTCGCTGTGGATGGACGTGAAGATTCTCATCAAGACGGCGCTTGTCGTCTTCAAACAAGAGAACGCGTACTAGCACGCCATTGGCGTAGCTACGTAGTGTCATTCTGAGCGGAGCGAAGAATCTGGCAGCAGGTTGAGAGCTAGATCCTTCGCTTTCCTCAGGCTGACGCCTCTTTACTAGGGCGGCCAGTCCTGTGGGAGGCGTCTCCGACGCCGATACCGCGCCCCACTCCAATCACCACGCCGCGGCGGCACACGCCGACCCACGCGCATGCTTCCTGCGTAGTAACAATAAAGAAATCGCATCGCTCAAAGAGCGAGAGCCCCACATCCAGCATCCAGCAACGAGCATCCAGAAACTCCCTTCCCGCAACTCCCAAACACCCCAATCTCACATTCAATTTTTCCTAACCAAAACACTTCCCCAATCCTGCGGCTTACATAGAATAGAAAATGTACACCAGTACACTAACGGAGCCGCCCGATGATTCGCACTAACCAAAGCCGCCCGACCCACGCTCCCGTCGTCACGAATGAGGAGATCGCCCAAACGCTGGTCGAAATCTCTGACCTGCTCGAACGCCAGGGCGCCAATCCCTATCGCATCCGCGCCTACCGCCAGGGGGCTGAAACGGTCGCCACCTGCCAGACGCCGCTCCAGGCGATCCTTGCCGAACGCGGCATCGCGGGCCTAATGGCCCTGCGCGGCATCGGAGACTCCCTCGGCGCCGCGATCCAAAAGATCATCCACGCCAAACGGCTCCCGCTGCTCGAACGCCTCCGCGGCGGCGGGGCTCCCGAGCGACTCTTCAGCACGGTCGCCGACATCGGCCCCAAGCTCGCCACCCGTATCCACGAACAACTTGGCATCCGCACGCTCACCCAACTCGAAGCGGCCGCGTGGGACGGCCGGCTCGCTCGCGTTCCGGGTATGGGCGAGAAGCGCATCCGTGCCGTGCGAGAATCGATCGCCGGCCGTTTTCGCCGCAGTGCCAACCCAACGCCGCCGCCTGTCGCGCTGCCGACGAACCCCACAGCGGATCGCGCTGATGATCCGACGAAACTTGGCGTTACACCGCGCCGGCAAGAACTCCTCTGGTGAATGGCGACTTTATCCTGCACATCGCGACGGGGAAGAGAAGTCTCACGCAGAGGCGCAAAGGCGCAGAGGGGAAACAAGAGAAGTCGTTTCAGGATCTCATCGCATTTCTCTGCGCCTTTGCGTTTCTGCGAGAGATCTGGTTTATCCGCCGCCATCTGAGTTCATCTAGCCGACAAACTCATCCCGCGTGATCGCATACGAGAAGCAGTCGCGCGGTTTGGCTGAAATATTGGGGTGTACGCCGAATTGCCTTAGGGTTCCTTCGCGTGTCATCCCCACCTTTTCCAGTACCCGCGCCGAGGCGGCGTTGTCGACGTCGCATAGGGCCCACACTCGGTAGATCTCCGGCAGCGAAAACGCCCAAGAGGTCACGGCCACGACCGCTTCGGTCATGTAGCCTTGCCCCCAAACCGATCGGGACAAGACGTAGCCGAGATTGACGCGATGACCTTCCATCCTGGCCGTGATCGAGCCGACAAGTTGATCTGACGACCGCTCGAAAATAAACCATGGAAATTCGCTCCCTGATTCCCATTCTTGCAAACGCTTTTCCATTGCCTTTAATGTATCGTCCAGCGATTGATGCGGACGCCAACAGAGATATCGAGTGACTTCGCTGTCTTGCGCGTAGGCGTGGAGGACTTGTGGAGCGTATTCCGCTTGCGGACGGCGAAGTTGCAGGCGAGCTGTTGAAAGAAGATTAGGCGGATTGATAGGCATTGTGAAATCTCATCCATAGATGGTTAGCAACTGGCTAGCTCTTCTTCGCCTTCATCTTCGTCACCTTATAAACCTCGCCGTTCTTGTCGTACGTCGTCCACTCGCCGACCTGCTCGCCGTTCTCAAAATGCCCTGACCGCATCTTCGTGCCGTCCTTGCGAAACCACTCCCAATAGCCGCAAGCGACCCCGTCGAGCATCGGCCCCTTGGCCCACACCGTGCCGTCGCGGTGATACTGAATATGTTCGGTCGTCTGGGGTTTCTTTTTGGCCATCGGTTTCAACTCGAAAAAGCGATGCAAGAAAATTATTTCACGCAAAGGCGCGAAGGCGCAAAGTAAGAATAGTCGGAAGCTAAATTCTTTGCGCCTTCGCGCCTTTGCGTGAGATTCCTAACCGTCACCCAAAACAGAAGAACGCCCCCGCGTCCCCCACCAAGCCATCCAGATCATCACCCCCTGCAGCGGCAGCCGCAACAGGTGCCCCCACAGCGGCACGTCGTGCCCGGCGACGGGGATGTCGTTCATCGCGATATAGATGTTGGCGGGAAAAACGGCGACGAGCAGCGCGATCACGCCGAGCCCCGCCCAGCGTCGCGTCCAGGGCAACAACATCCCCACGCCGCCGAGGATCTCGAAGACGCCGCTGAGGTAGACCAATGGCAAATGCGCCGGCAGATACGGCGGCATCATCGGCAAATAGACCTCCGGCCGCACCAAGTGCAACACGCCGGAACTGATCAGCAGGGCCGAGAGCGACCCGACCGCGATCCATTTGCCGATTGTCATGCAAGCTCCGCAATTAGCCGCGGCTAGTTCAGAGCCGGCTCCCCTTCTAATTCCGCCGGCTCCTCTGCTTCGGCCGCCGGCTCTTCTGCGGCCGGCGCTTCGCCTGCGCCTTCGCCGAGCGTCTTGTCCACAATCCGCTTGAACTCGTCCGAAGGATCAACCGCTTCGACTTCCTCAGGAATTCCCGCCGCGTCGGCCTGCGCCTTCGCCGTCGCCAGGAACTCCTTCAGTTCGTCGTCAGTCACCTTCTCCTTGAGCTCCATGCTGCCGTCCGGCTTCTTAGTCGACACCGGCGCCATCGCCTTCTCGATGTCCGACTGGCTGATCTTTTCGTCAATCGCTCCGCGCATGAAACGTTGGACGGTGACGCGGGCCTCGGTCTTCTCTTCGTCGCTCAGCCCCGACGGCTCAATGTATTTCTTGTCGATCATCGACATCGCCAGCGTCGTCATTAGCGGCGACTTCACCAGGTTCTGCAGGAACTCGCCCATCTGCGTCAGCGACAGTTTCCGTTCGCGCGTCGCATCGGCCAGCCGATCGATCTGCACCGAAATGTCAACCTTCTCTTCTTCCGGCAATTCGGTTTCGTTGATCACTTGTTTGGCGCCTTCAGAAATGCCGATCGCCGCCCACTCCGGGAACTTCCGATAAGCGTACACCCCGGCAATGATCGCCAGCACCAAGATCACGACGAAGACAATCAAGCATCCCGTCAAACAAGTTGCCAACGCACTCTTCTTCTTTGGCGCCTCGGGCGTCGACGCTCCACCTTCGAACCGATCGTCTTGAACGCGAAATTGCGGGTCGGTAGCCATGGTAATTCTTTGTTAGTGCGGTGTTACTTCGCGACGTTAGCCAACGGCTTAATCGGGGCGAAGTGGTACGGGGCGGAAACCGCATGGATATCCGCCGCCGGCAACCTTGCCGACAACAGATCGAATCCTTGCTGAGTGATATTGGTAAACTTCACAATGACGCGACGCAACGAGGCTGAGGCGGCAAGGTTGGGCAAGTCATCGTCGCGAAAGCGGTACAGGTCAATATGAACAACCTGCAAGTTTGCCATTTGTCCGACTTCTTTCAAGTCGCCATCGTGAAAATAGGCCCCCGGTTTTCCCTCCGACCAAAGGAAGAGCGACCTGACCGGTGGGGCCCGCCGCAGCCAGCCCTTGGGGATTGGGCAGTTAACGTGCAATTCCTCGACGCTGGCGAGCGCCGGCATCACTTGTGCCAGTTGAGCCATCCCGCGCGCCGTCACCCCCGGCCCGCCGACGTCGAGGCACGTCAATCGTTTGAACCGCTCGTGATGCCGGCAAAAGGCTTCGATTTGGGCGTCGTCTTCCAGCGTGGCGTCGCGAATCGTTGCGTCGGCGGGCAGACGAAGTCGGTCTCGAGCCAGCGGTCGCAGCCATGCCGGCGCTTCCGGCAGCGGCCCGAGCGGCGCGGGGCCTTGTCGCGGATCAAAGCCAAGTTGCTTGTAGAAGCCGTCGGTCGTCACCTCTGTCGATAGGATGCCGCCCGCCCCCATCACCGCTTGGCTCCCGCGCCTCGCGTCCAGCGCCCGATAGAGTGGCAGCACGCTGACGCCCATGAACAACGACGTCAGCGTCGTCGCGATCATCATCGCCCGCATGCTAAAGCGTGGCCGAGGAATCCGCATCGTCGCTTTAGATGCCGAGGAATCGATCCGTCAACTTCACAAGAAGAGAAGTATAGCGTATTGCTCGTAGCGGTCGTCAACCGACCTCGCCACGAGCCAGCGGAGCGGCAATGTTTAGAAGACCAACCGCCACGAGCGCCAAGGAAAATACTTTTTTACGACGAAACACACGAACCACACCAAAGGAGTAGAACGAGTAGCACAGCCGCTTCTCATCTTTTTCTGTGTTTCGTGGTAAATCTCCCCGCATTTCCACGGCAGTGAATCCGCGAACGGCGCCAGCAACAACTTCCTCCGACCGACCTCCGACCTCTCCCCGAACCAACTACGCCTCATCCCCCATCAACATCCCAATCACTTTCAGCACCGCGAGCATCCGCAGCGGCTGCTGCACCGTCTGCCGATTGAGGAACTGCCAGGTGCTCCGCGCGTAGCGCAGGTACTCGGTCCGTGACTCGGCCACCGCCTCCGGGCCCAAGGTGGCGACCGTCTCGCGCCAAATCGGCGCCGAGGCCTCGACCGCGTCCAAGTCGCCGTCGATCGCTGGGAAAATGAGATCGTCCAACGTCTCCAGGCGCGCAATCGCCTCGGGCGACAAGTTCAGGCCGTCGCCAGTGCCGCTTTGCCCGTTTTCGGGCTCACGGCCCCGCTGTTCCAAATCGCTCATCGCCGCCTCTCCCTGCTACGGATTTCCCCCCAGAAATCTAGCCGTACGAGCTATACGTCCCGGCCCGCCCCGCTGGTTCGCCGGTGACGGAATTTTCAGGTTGTCGTTTTCGTAACCCTGCGGCGAACTCGGCCGCACGCCAGCATAGAGCAGCTTGGTCGCCGGCATGTTCGCCCCCCAACCCGCCAAAACTTCCAAATCTCGCGCATCCCAAACCGCCCAACTCGGCTAAGTTGGGCAGCCGTCAGTTGTGCGTCGTCAGTTGTCAGTTGCTGGGACCCATAACCCTGCGACAGCAGCAACTGTCAACGGACCACTGTCAACGGACCACTGTCAACGGACCACTGTCAACGGACCACTGTCAACGGACCACTGACAACGGACCACTGACAACGGACTATTCCTAGAAACGGAGTTCACCCATGCCCCGCACTTATTCAGCGTTCTTCACGTTCCTGTTCCTCGCCCTGATCGGCGCCACGACGCTCTCCGCCCCGCGTGTCGCCCATGCCAACGATCCGAACGTCACGATTCGCGACGCCGAGGCGGTCCTTTCCGAACTCGTCGCGATCCCCGCCCGTCGCATTCCCAGAAATATGCTGGCCGAGGCCCAGGCGATCGCCATCATTCCGCGCGTCATCAAAGTCGGCTTCGTGGTCGGCATCCGTCGCGGCCAAGGCGTCGTGATGACACGCGACGCCGACGGCGAATGGAGCTTGCCGCAGTTCCTCACACTCACCGGCGGCAGCATCGGTTGGCAAGCCGGCGTCCAGGGGACCGACGTCGTCCTGATCTTTCGCACCCGCACCAGCGTCGAGAATCTGATGCGCGGCAAGTTCACCATCGGCGCCGACGCCGCTGCGGCTGCCGGCCCCGTCGGTCGCAACGCCTCCGCCGCCACCGACGCGCAGCTCCGCGCCGAGATTCTTTCTTACTCGCGCAGCCGCGGACTCTTCGCGGGCGTTTCGATCGACGGCAGCGTGCTGGAGATCAACCAGGTCGCGAACACCGCGTTCTACGGCGCCCCTAGCACGCAGCTGCCGCAGGTCGTTCCGCAGTCAGCGACCGACCTGCGCCTCTACCTGACCGAGCTTTTCAACGCCGCCACGACCGGCCCTGAAGGCGCCGTCGCCGCCGTCGTTCCTCCCTCCGCGAAGCCAGGTGCCGCCGTCCCGGGCGCCGTTGCGGCCGCACCTTCCGGCGTCGTCCCTGCGAGCGCCGTCGCCGTCTCGCCGACGCGGCTCGAAGCGATCCAGAATTCGCTCTACACCGAGGGCGCTCAGCTCCACGCCATCCTCTCGCCTGAATGGCAGACTTTCCTCGCCCTCCCGGCCGAGGTCGCCGCCGCCAGTTCCGTCGACCGCGCGGCGCTCGCCTCCACCTACCAACGCTTCAGCCAAGTGAACGCGTCGCCCGAGTTCAAGGAACTCTCCGCGCGTCCCGAGTTCCAAACGACGTTCGACCTCCTCCGCCAGTACAACGACGCCCTCAACGCCAGCCCCGCGATCCTGCAACTCCCGGCCCCGCCGGCGAAGTAGACCCTCATGGTTAGGGTGGCGTACCGCGTACGGAGTACTTCGTACGCGGTACGCACGTTCTCAACCCCTGCGTACAGCCCGCAAACCGAACCTCCCTCACTTCCGAACTCCCCCGACCAACGCCGCAACCTTCGCCAACCCCATCAACCGGCGCCTTCGACGACTTCGTCACGGCCGCCCCTCTTTCACTCGTTGCGCCGACCCCACCACTGGCTCAGGCGAACGCCGATGCCCAGCCATTCCCCCTCAAGCTCCTCTTGCTGTCGCGCCGACCAACATCAATAATGCCCCACGCGATGCATGACCCCGTCGGCGTGGAGGCTAACCCTCCCGCGCCGACTGCCGCTGTCCAGAAGGGGCCATGCATTGATCGCGCCTCCGCTACTTGGGGAAACGCCTCGCCTGGCGATAGCTCCCCTTTCCGCTCGGGATCGCTCCCGCGCCGAAGGGTCCGCCATCGTCATGCCCGCTGCTCTCGCGCCAACGGCCCCCGTTCCTGCAGTCAAGTCGCGTTTTCTGCGCGATGAATCGCCGGAACAACTGGAACATCTGTACCAGCAGGCTCGCAATCGCATCGACAACGCCAACGCAATCCCGTACTTCGAACGCCTCGCCGCCGGCCGACACCGCGATCTGATTCGGCGCCCCAGCTTCGACGCCGCGAAGCCGTCGATCGTTACGTCGTACCAACCGAAGTCGGGCGGGACGTTTCTTCACAACCGGCTGCTGGAGCTCGGTTACCACGACTTCTGGTGGTGCTTCCCCCACGTCCAGTGCCACTCCTACTGGTATACGTCCGAACGAACGCTCAACCTCTATCTCCGCGGCGGCGTCGCCTGCCAGACGCACTGCCGCCCCGATGCTGCGATCCTCGAAACCTTCGACCGTTGCGGCATCGAGAAGATTTGGGTCCACCTCCGCAATCCAGTCGAGTCGGCGATCTCCGCCTATCATCATCACCGCGGCGAAGGCCACGGCGATGGCGCCGCGGGCGACGAGCGCCGCCGCCAAGCCCGCAAAGCGACGCAATTGTTCCGCTTCCTCCGCCGTTCCGATAAGGACCAATTCGTCCGCGAACAGATCGGCTGGTTCATCGAATGGGCCGGCCAATGGCTCCGCTTCGACGCCGAGCAACCAGGCCGGGTCGTCTTCTCGTACCACCGCGAACTCGCCGACTCCCAGCAGATGCTCGACCGCGTCTTCCGCGAATTCGGCGTCGAGTCCCCCGGCCGGATCACCCCCCAACCGACCGCGAACGACCGCTTCCGCCCGAACCCGCTACGCGACTGGCGGCAAGGCGTCGACAGCGCGACGCAGCGCTTTGTCGAAAGTCGCATGAAAAAGGCACTCGCGCAATACCCTGCTTTTACGCGCCTTTGGTCCTGACCCTCGCGACCCATTTTAGCCCTCGGTTCTTCAAACCGGGGGCGGCTCTGCGAAGCGACCCGAATTCGCCGTTGCGGCCACGGTCAAAGCGTCTCGACTGCTTTCCTCGCTTTCGCCAATAATTCTTCCGCTTCGCGCGTCGAGCGAATCTCGACGACTTCTAAATGGTCACACTCCGGCGACGCCAATAAGGCCGCATACTCGCGTCGCAACCGCCGGTAGCTCTGCAACACCCACCGCGGGATCCAATAACAGTGGAGAAAGCCCAAGAGCGGTTCGCGATTGCCGTTGAAGAGCCGTTCGCGCGTCACCAACCGCCGGAACGTGCGGCTCACCGCCCGCCGCATCAGCGTTGAGAGCGGATAGTTCAGCCAGATGACGGTCGTCGCCCGCTGCAGCACAAGCCCCCGCGCCGCGCTGTAGTTGCCGTCGACGATCCATGCCGGACTCGCCGTCGCGCGATCGACGCTCGCGGCAAACTCCTCAGGCGATCGCGCCGTCCACTCCGGCCCCCAGAATAGCTCATCAAGCTCCACATGCGGCGCGCCAAGCCGCTGACTCAATTCGCGCGCGAGCGTCGACTTCCCCGCGCAACTCGTTCCGACGATCGCAATGCGGTTGGGATGACGAAGGAATTCATCAGACATGGCGGCGTCGGAGAGAAATGACTATTCGACCCCGACTCCCTTATTCACAAACTCCACCGTCACCGCCTCGCTGGGATCGATCTCCCCTTCCTGATACATCCCCGCCGCGACCATCTTCGCGTAGAACGACTTCACGCGCTCGATGTCGATCGCCCCGATCCCCAGCTTCTTCGCCTCGCCCGCTCGCAAGAGCTCCAGCTCGCCCATCTTGCGACGCGAGAACTTAATGAGACCATCGGTCATCGAAGGATTGTCCTTCTTGATCAGCACGTCGGCGGCGTCGGTGTCTTCAGCGTCGAGATAAGTGTTCCAACCAACGATCGACGCATCGACGAACCGCTGAACGAGGTCGGGATTCTTCGCGATCAGGTCGTTGCGCGTCTCCAGCACCGTCGAGTAGCTGTTCCAACCATGATCGGCCAGCAGGAACACCCGCGGCTCCTTCCCTGCGGCTTCGCGAATCCGCTCCGGCTCGGCCGTGGCGAATCCCTGCATCGCGGCGCGGGGGTCGTTCAAGAAAGGCGCGAGGCTATGGTTGTAAGGACGCAAGTTGGCCCGTGGGAAGTCGTAGGCGTCATGCAACCACAGAAAGAACGTCTGTCGCCCGGCGTTCCCCATCAGCAGCGGCGCTTGTTTCAAATCGTCCCAAGTTTTCCACGGCCCATCGGCATGCGAGAGGAGGCATTGCGGATCTTTCTGAAAGAACGCCGCGACCACCTTCGTCGGGATCTCTTGCTTCGCCGCGTCGAACGGTTGGATGAGGTTCGTTCCGATGAGGAAATCAATCTTCCCGAACGCCAGCAGCGGCCGGTTGTTCACCAGCGGCCCCCCTGGCTTGATCGTCACCTCCAGTCCATGGCGGGCGTAGGTCCCGTCGGCGACCGCCTGATAGAACCCGCCCAACTCTGGCTGAGCGAGCCAGTTGGTGGCAAGCGTCACCTTATCGGCCGCATCAGCGCCGTAAGCGGCGGCGATTGCCCACCACGCGAACAACACAGCGCGGCATATCGTCAGGAGAGTTTTCATCTTGATCCTCGATCATCGTTCGCCGATGGCGCTCTCATGCCAGCGCCGCAACAGGAGATGACTCAACCCTTCCATCGCGAAGAAGGTCACAATACCCGTCAGCGAAATCAGCGACAGCGCCGCGAACATCAGAGGCGTATCGCTGTTGAGTTGACTCGTAAAGATTGTCGACGCCAACCCCGGATTGTCGACCTGCGTCCCCGTGACGAACTCCGCGACGACGGCGCCCACCAGGGCGAGGTTGGCGGAGATCTTCAGCCCCGACAGAAAATAGGGGAGCGCCGAGGGCGCCAGCAACAGCCGCAGCCGCTGCCAGCGCGAGGCGTCGTAGAGCGAGAAGAGATCACGCAATCCTGGATCGACGCTTCGCAACCCCATCGTCGTGTTCGAGAGGATCGGAAAAAACGCCACGATCCACGCACAGACCAGCTGCGTCAGCCACACCCGTTCCCAGCCGATCCAGATCACGATGAACGGGGCCACCGCCACGAGCGGCGTCACCTGCAACATCACGGCGTAAGGAAAGAGCGAAGTCTCCACAATCCGCGACGAGGCGAATAGCGCCGCGAGCGCCACCCCCAGCACCACCGCGGCGGCGAGGGCGACGAGCATTGTTTTCAGCGTCACCATCCAAGCGGGGCCAAGCGCCGCCCACTGGGCGACGATCGTCGAGGCCACCTCGCTTGGGGTCGGCAAAATGTACTTCGGCAGTTCGGCGTACCGCACCCACGCCTCCCACGCGGCCAGCAGCAACGCGCCAACCAGCGCGGGGGCGCCAATGCGGATCCAAAGCGAGCGCTCGTTCATGCGCTCCTCCCGGCGCTCGGCGCGTCGGCGGTCGCTCGTTCCAGCGCGAGCGACGCTCGGCGGCAGAGATCGTTGTACCGCACGCTGGTCCGCGTCTCAGCGGTACGAACTTCGGGCAGGTCGACGACGATCTCCTCCACCACTCGGCCCGGGCGGGAAGACATCACCAACACTCGCGTCGACAAGTACACGGACTCGAACACGCTATGAGTAATAAACAACGCTCCCCAACGACGCTCGCGCCACAGGGAGAGCAGGTCGTCGTTCAATCGCAGCCGCGTGATCTCATCGAGCGCCGCGAACGGTTCGTCGAGCAAGAGCAACTGCGGCCGCGTCACCAGGGCGCGGGCGACCGAGGCCCGCATCTTCATCCCCCCCGAAAGCTCGCGAGGGTACGCCTGCTCGAACCCCTGGAGCCCGACCAGCGTGAGCGCTTCGTCGACTTGGCCTTTCGAGGCCGCCTTCGACACCCCGCGCAATCGCAACGGCAGGTAGACATTGTTCCAAACCGAGGTCCACGGCAGCAGCGTTGGCTCCTGGAAGACGCACCCCAGCGGATGCGACCAGTGGACGCGGCAATCGGTCCCGGCAGAGGGCGAAGCCTGGTGATCCCAAGCACGGCGGATCGTTCCGCTTGTCGGCTGGCTCAGTCCGGCGATCATCCGCAGCGCGGTGCTCTTGCCGCACCCGGAAGGACCCAGCAGGCTGACGAACTCTCCCGCGCCGATCCGCAAATCGAACCCCGCCAGCGCCACCGCGCCGCGCTGGTAGGTCTTCCCGACGTTCGCGAGTTCAACCAGCGGCGTGGCGGCCATGGCGGGGAGCAGCAGGGGAGGGGAGAGGATGCTGAGCGAGCGGCAACCGACAACCTAACCTATTTCGGCCGTCGCCGCTTCCGGGCGTACATGTCTTCGTCGGCGGCAGCGATTAGATTCTCTATCGAGACGTCGCCCTCGTCGCTGACGGCTACCCCGATCGTCGCCGAGAGAGAAACCTCGATCCCGTCCATTGCAATCGGTTCAAGCGTTACGACCCGCAGTCGCTCGACGACCGGCTGCGCGGCGTCGACGTCGGCGACGTTCCTCAGCAGGATCACAAACTCATCGCCGCCGTATCTGGTCACCAAGTCGCCGTCGCGGACGGCATTCGACCAACGGTTGGCCAACTCGGTCAGTACCGCGTCACCCGCGGCGTGCCCGTGGGCGTCGTTAACGTCTTTGAAGTCGTTGAGATCAAGAAACAGGACTGCGAACGGTCGGCGAGCGCCCAACCCGTCCTGCGGCAATCCGGAGAGCCAGGGGCCGATCGCGCGGCGGTCGGGGAGCCCGGTCAGCGGGTCGCGGCTGTGCAGGGACTCGGACGCAGAGGGCCGAAACGTGGCGATGGCGAGCGGCCCGGCCAGCCCGTCCAGCCGGCGGATGTTCACCTCCACCAGCGAAGCATTCTCTCGGGTGCAACGGAACGTCGCCGTCAAAAATTCCACGGACCTCAGTTCAAATAGTTCTGCCAGCCAAGCGGCTGCGAGTTCATCACCCAGAAGATCGGCAAGCGTCGGGCGCCCTTCCCGTTCACCAAGCGGGGCGTCGGCGAACCAGCGGCCTGCATTGGCATCCACCGCCAGATTGAGGCCGTCGGCGTCGAACAAAGCGACACCCTCCAAGTGGCTGACGAACGTCGGGCTGCCCGACAAAAACGCTGGCGGCTGGAGCGATTCTCCAGCCGACTCGGGGCACGTCGCGGGCTTGGTTAGCGGATCAGGCGGCATAAGTGCGCCAAAAGCGTGTATTCGGAAGGCGGAACGGGGCGTAGATGGCGGAAAAGTCAGCGAATTCGTTCGACGCGCATTTTTCCCTCATTATAATCGACTCCGTGCGTGTCGCCGCCTATTGGCGACGCGTGGCGCTGTTTCGGATCGTTGCGCGTCCGGAACAAAGTGAGCCGCCGGCGCCTTGGCGTCACATCGAGCATGGAAACCCGCCCGAGAGCGCAAGCCCGCCCCATCGATGGCGTCGTCGCCCCATCCGCATCGCGGAGCGACGACCCAACATCGCTTATTTCGCTGAGATCAGGAAGAGGAGCGACCGGCTGCACGCCCGCACGGCGAAGCAGCGCGTGGTAATGCGCCTCATCGGCAGAACGGATCGCGTCGGCTGCTCTCGTGGTTCGAGAGGGACGACGGTGTTCGATTCGGCCGCCGTGCGACCTGTTCCGCAGCCGTGGACCCCCACGGTTGAGAATGCATCACTGATTTCGCAACGCTGCAGGACACCCGACGCCAACATGACTCAGGACATTCAGGTGCGCCGGCTACACGCCCGCGTGCTCGCTAGGCGGACTGCGCCCGCACCGAGCTTTCTACTTAATGATGAAGAATTTCGCTTCGCAGCCGACTGCGAGCGGATGCGCGTCGACCGAAACGGTTCGGTCTTATCGCTGTTGCTTATTCGCTTGCCGCATGGTCATGCCGCGGCCAGCGACGTCAAGTTTATGGCGCGGCTGCTCGAGGGTCGGCTTCGCGTGACTGATACTCCCGGCCTGTTGGACGACGGTCGTATCGCCGTATTGCTCCCTGACACCCTCACGGAAGGCGCCTGGAAGGTGGCGACAGACCTGAGCGAGGTCTATCCTCCTGGCCCGTCGCGTCCCGAATGCGACGTCCTCGTCTACCCGCCGCACCAACGGAGTCGCGACGACGAGGCTGAACTCGATACCGAGACTGAAGAAGGCGGGGAACTCGCGGCGTCGGACGAAGTCGTCAAACCGACCACGAGCGAGTTCTTCTTCGCAACGCCGACTCCCCGCTGGAAACGCGCGATCGACCTGCTCGGCGGGGCGGCGGGATTAGTCGTCGCGGGGCCGATTATTCTCGGCGCGGCGGCGGCGATCAAACTGACGTCGTCCGGCCCGGCTTTTTTCGTGCAACGCCGGGAAGGCCTAGGAGGGCGGACGTTCGCGATGTGGAAGCTTCGCACGATGCATGAGGACGCGGAGGAGATGAAGGAGGAATTGCTTGCCCTCAGTCAGCAGGACGGACCGGCGTTTAAGTTGCGTAAAGACCCGCGAACGACGCGGCTGGGACGATTGCTCCGCTGGACGAGCATCGATGAACTGCCGCAGTTCTGGAACGTCCTGCGAGGCGAGATGTCGCTGGTCGGCCCCCGGCCGCTGCCCGTGGCGGAGTCGCAGGCCTGCGAGCCATGGCAACGTCGACGGCTCACGGTGACGCCGGGGATGACCTGCACATGGCAAGTCTCCGGCCGCGGTTCCGTCAGCTTTGACGACTGGGTGCGGATGGACCTGCAATACGCGAAGCGCACCGGTTTCTGGCAAGACCTCAAACTGATGGTGCTGACGCTCCCAGCGCTGTTGTTTCATCGGGGGATGCGATAGCGAACCGCTCGGCGGAAACGATACAAGCGATGGACGCACAAACTCCACTACCCACGACGCGGCGGAGGCTGTTGATGACAGCCTACCACTACGACCGCGCGTACTCGATGGAGTCGCGGCTGACTTGGCAGCGGGCTCGGTCTGCCGCCAGTGACTACGATGTGACGGTCCTTTGCGCGCGACCGCCGATCGACGCTGACGATCTCGCCAACGTCGCGTCGTCGTTCAAGGACAGCGGCGTGAGCATTGAGTTGCTGCCGCTGAATCGAGTTGAACGAGCGTTGATGGCGACGCCGGGGCTCTACTATCTCGGTTACCGGCTCTGGCATCGTCGGGCGTTTCAGCACGCACAGGTTTTGCACGCGGAACGGCCTTTCTCGCTCGTTCATCACGTCAGCTTCTGCGGCTATCGCGAACCGAGCGACTGCTGGAAGCTTGGCGTGCCGTTCGTGTGGGGGCCGGTCGGGGGGACGCAACCCTTTCCGCGGGCGTTTCTCGGCGAAATTGGCCGCAGTGACGCGCTGCGAGAAGTCGTAAGGAATGTCGCCAACGGGCTCCAGCTACGATTCGATCCGCGCGTCCGCCGCGCGGCGCAGCACTCCGGATGCGTTCTCGCTGCGAATCGGGCGGTAGCGAATGATCTCGCCGGGGCTCTGAAGATTCAGCCGCTCGTGCAATTGGAGACAGGCGTCGACGCGTTTGCCCAAGCTGCGCCGCGTACCGCGGACGACTCGCGTCCGCTGCGAATTCTATGGGCGGGCCGGCTCCAGCCCTGGAAGGGTTTGCCCCTGCTGCTGAAGGCGTTGGCGGCGCTGCCGAGCGATGTTCGGTATCAGCTGCGAATCCTCGGCCAGGGGCCGTGCGAGTCGCGCTGGCGCCGGTTGGCTGACGAACTCGGCGTTGCTGCGAACATCGAATGGGTCGGCTGGCCCGCCTACGACGGACAGTTGCCGTTCTACGCGTGGGCCGACCTCTTCGCCTTTACGAGTCTCCGCGACACCTCGGGGACCGGCTTGCTTGAAGCGCTCGCTGCCGGCGCGCCGATCGTGGGCCTTGATCATCAGGGGGCGGCCGACGTCATGACCCCGCGTTGCGCTCTAGCAGTCGACGCCGCCACTCCCCGCTCTGCGATCGAGGGCTTTCGAGCCGCCATCGAGAAGCTCGCCGCTGATCGCCAACTGTTGGCGACGTTGAGCGCAGGCGCCATTCAGCGAGCCCGCGACTTCGCGTGGGCGCGCCAGTGGACAGTGCTGAAACAAGTCTATGCCGAGGCGGAGCGGCGATCAGCGTCGCCGCAGGCTGTCACGCCAGTTATTCCAGAACCCGCAGTTCGCGAACTTGAGTTAGTCGAGACCTTTTCATGATGAACCACTCTTCGCATCAACCCCCGCGCCCTATGCCGTTTGGCCCGTTGTCGGTCGCACGCGCCTTTTACCGTCACAAGTTCAAGGCGATTTTCTGCGCGGCGGCGATGATGGGATTGGCGACGCTCGTGTTGCTCTACGCACCGCGCACCTATCGCTCAGAGGCGCGGCTATTCCTGCAAGTGGGACGCGAGAGCGTCCGACTCGATCCGACTGCGACGACGGGAAAGACGATTGCCCTGCAGCAGAGCGGCCGCGACAACGAGATCGCTACCGCGATTGAAGTGATGAAGAGCCGGGCGATCGTTGAGCAAGTCGTCGACGAATTGACGCCGGAAGTGGTGCTCGGTCAGGCGGGGACGGGTCAAGCGGAGCCGAATCGGCTGGCCGATACGGTGATGGCGCCGTTGCACTACGTCGTCGGCGCCATCAAGAACATCGATCCGATTTCGAAGCGCGAAGAAGCGATCATTCAGATCCTGCGAAACCTGGAAGTCGACGCCGAGTTCGATTCGACGGTCATCGTCCTGACCTACGACGCTGAAACGCCGCAGCTGGCTCAACAGGTGATGTCGACCGTGGTGGAAACGTTCCGCGGCGAACATGTCCGGCTCCATCGGACGAGCGGGTCGAAGTCGTTCTTCGCCGATCAGCGATCAGACTTGGAGAAGGAACTGGCAGGATCGGAAGCGGCGCTGCGGGACGCGAAGAACAAGATGGGGATCGCCTCGATCGAGGCGCGGCGCTCGACCCTGGAGACGAGGCTCAGCACGATAGAGCTAGGGCGGAATTCGGCGATTCAGCAGATCGCCGCCGCCGAAGCCCGGATCAAATCGCTGCAAGGCCATGCCGATGCGATGCCGGAGCGCTTGCATACGTCGACGAAAACGATGCCCAATGCAGGGACCGACGCGCTGCGCTCGCAGCTCTATACACTGCAGGTGAAGTTGCTCGATCTCGAATCGAAGTACAGCGAAGACCATCCGCTGGTGGCGTCGGCGCGCGATCAGGTCGCCGACGCCAAAAAAATGGTGGATGGCGAAGAAAGCGAACGCGCGGAGACGACCGACAGCCTCAATGAGAATCATCGCACGCTGACGCTCGATCTGGCTCAAGTGGAAAGCCAGCTGGCGGGATTGGAAGCGGAGATGTCGGAGCTGAACGGTCAGCGCGAGCAGGCCTTGGCTGACTTGAAGCAGTTGAACGAATTCGAAGTCCAGCTTGACGAGTTGGAGCGAAATCGGACGCTGGCGCGCACCAATTTCTTTCAGTACGCAGAGGCGCTCGAGCAGGCGCGCATGGACGAGGCGCTCGATTCGGAGCGGATCTCGAACGTCAATCAGGCTCAGGCGGCGACGTTCTCCGAGAAGCCGGTCAGTCCTTCAAAGTTGATGGTCGGCGCGCTGTCGTTGGCGTTCACCGTGGCGGGAACTACGGCGTTGGTGCTTGGTTGCGAAAAGATGCGAACGACGAAGGAAGCGAGTCATGCCGGGACGAACGCCGCAACGGCGTATGTGAACGGCGCTGCCAGCGAACGACATGAATACGCACCGGCCAACCCGCGATAGTCCTCATTGAGCGAGCCAACGAACGGCAGCATCCTACGGTCTTTTCATGAATTCGGAACGTGACGACATCTCGACGACGCGGCACGCCGCGTGGAACGCCCGCCTTGCGGCGGCAGCGACGATCGTCGTTTCGTTCTGGATCGTGGGACATTCGCTCGGTCAAAGCAAAGTGCTGTTCGAGCAGAGCACGCTCGACGCGAACCGTATCGAGAATCGGTTTGCCGCTCAACAGGGCGTGACGACGACCAGCTCGGCAGTCGGCTTCGTGCTGCTGGGAGCGATGGGTTTCGTCTGTTGGATGACGTCGTCCTCAGCGGGGATCAATTGGCGTCATCCGTTGATGTGGTTTTGCGCGGCGTACGTCGGCTGGTGCGTGGCGAGCTTGTTGTGGACGACCGACTCGGCTCAAACCGTCCGCAAACTTGGCATCCTGGGATTGATGCTGATCGGCGCCTACGGCGCGGCGACGCGATTCGATATGGACGATCTGCTGGCGATCATGTTACTCGCGCTCGGGGGATTGGTCGGCGTCGGCGTGCTTGCGGAGCTAGGGCTCGGCATGTTCCGCCCCTGGCGGAGCGATTATCGGTTTGCCGGGACGTGCCATCCGAACGATCAGGCGGTGCAATGTGCGCTGCTCGCCTTAGCGGCGGCCGGCGCCGTCTGGATGAAACGCGATCGGCCCTGGATGCGGCGGCTGCTGATCGCCGCCGGACTTGCGGGCCTGGCGTTGAGCAAGTCACGGACGACGCTCTTGGCGCTAATCGTCGCCGCGGCGCTCGCCGCCGTGCTGAGCGCCAAGGGGATGCAGCGCTGGTTGGTGATGAGCATCGGCACGGCGGTCCTGTGCCTGGGGAGCATCGCGGCGAACTTCGTGTCGGTCTCCGACCTCGATCAGAGTATGAACGTCGCCTCGATGGGACGGCGGGAAAACGTCAGTTCGCTGACGGGACGACTACCGTTGTGGAATGAATTGTGGAAGTCGGCGGAGAAGCGGCCGTTGGCAGGGCATGGCTATGGCGGGTTCTGGGGCGAGAAGAACGTGCTGAAGTACTCGGCGATTTTCGCCTGGCACATTCCGCATGCTCACAACGGCTATCTAGATCTGATGCTGGCGGTTGGCGTCATTGGCGCAGCGCTCTACCTCGCGTGGGTCGTCGCGACCGCCGTGGTCGCGGGAGTGCGCTTCGAGCGCTGGGGCGACGCGGGCGATCTGTTTGTGGTTTGCCTTCTCGTCTTCTCGCTCGTCCATGCGGTGACGGAATCAAAGTTTCCCGGGGCCGGCATCGGCGCCTATTTCGTCCTGATGGCGATGGCCGCCGTAGCGATTCGCGTGCCGGCTCTGGCGGCAGGCTTCGCTACCTCTTCGCAACTGGCGCCTGTGCAGGTCGCCGACGAACATCAATGGCAGTTCAATCGGGAGCGTATGGCGAGGCCGCAGTGATGACCGACAGCTCTTCCTATGACATCGCCGTGTTGCTTACTTGCTTCAATCGTCGCGAGACGACGTTACGCTGCCTGCGTGCGTTGTATCAACAGGAGTTGCCGGCCGGCGCCGAACTGCGCGTAGTGCTCACCGACGATGGGAGTTCGGACGGCACGGGCGACGCCGTTCGCAGCGAGTTCCCCGGCGCGACCGTGCTGCAAGGCGACGGAAATCAGTACTGGGTCGGCGGCACGATGATGGCCTGGGAGGCCGCACGTCCGGCGAAGTTCTACTTGTGGCTGAACGATGACGTGAAATTGCGTGATGGCGCCCTCATGGCGCTCTTGAACGTCCAGGCGGCTTCCGGCGACCCGGCGACCATCACTGTGGGGGCGACGTGCGATCCCGATGCCGGCAAGACTTGCACCGGCGGCATGCGGCGACAGGGTTGGTACAACGTCAGCGTTATGGAGCCGACCGACGAGCCGCAGCTGTGCGACAGCATCAACGGCAACATCGTGCTGATTCCTCGCGAAGCAGAGGAGCGGATCGGAGCGCTTGATCGCGCCTACACTCACTTCTTCGCCGACGGCGATTACGGTATTCGCGCCCGCAAGCAGGGAATTCCAGTGCTACTGGCGCCAGGGCACCTGGGCGAGTGCCGGCTGAATCCGATCGCCAATTCGTCGTTCGACGCAAAGTTGCCGCTCGCGCAGCGATGGCGCCGGATGCTCGGCCCCAAAGGATATCGCCCGCCCCGGCAATGGTGGGCGTTCGTCCGGGCCCATGCGCCGCGACCGAAAGCCGTCTATTGGCTCGCGCCCTACGTCCTCTTCGGTTTGGAGAGCGCGACCGGCGGCAGAGTCCGGTTGCGCCGTACCGTCAGTCGTCCGATGAAGATTACCTGAACTACTAGAGAAACGAAGTCGCCCGCGTCACGAAGCCCTCAGTTAGCTCATAGCTCCAATTTGTTTCCGCCTCGATGAACCTCCTTCGCTTCAACCGCTCGAAAGCCTCGCTCGCAGCTGCGGCGATCGTCGAGCGTGCGCTGTTGGGAGCGACGACGTTTGGGGTGACGATTCTGCTGGGCCGTTGGGGCGGCCCCGACGAGTTGGGGCTGTTCATCATCTTCTTCCCGCTGTTGTTCGTCGCGATCGCGATTCAAGAATCGCTCATCACAGCGCCCTATACGGTTTACTCGGCGGATCATGCCGACCGCGAGTCTCGCCGCAGTTATTTGGGTGGTGTCCTGGCCAATACGATGGCCTTGATCGCACTCACCTCCTTCGCCTTCGCGGTGGCCGCGGTGGTGCTATTCGGAATCGAGAAACCGGAGCATGGCTGGGTGGCGGCAGCGCTGGCGTTGGCGACGCCATTCGTGTTGTTGCGTGAGTTTGCGCGCCGCGTCGTGTACGCCGAACTGAAACCCGAAGCGGCCGTCGCGATCAGCGGCAGCGTGAGCCTGCTGCAGCTGGCGATGATGGCGGGCCTGCATCTTACTGGTCGCCTCAACGCGGCGACGTCATTCGCGGCGATGGGGGCGTCGAGCGCGATTGTCGCGGCTGTGTGGTTCTTCGCAAATCGGGCGCTGATTCAGTTCCGACAAGCGCCGGGGCTCGCCGCCTTCCGCAAGAACTGGAGCCTCGGCAGTTGGAGCGTCGCCACGCAGGTCGGCGAGATCGTGCGGACGCAGATGTTCCCGTGGCTGTTGGCGATTGTCGCCAACGACGCGACAGCGGGCGTGTTCGGGGCCTGTGCGATCATCGCGGCGTTGCCGACGCCGCTGCACGTGGCGCTAAGCAACATTCTGCTGCCGCAGTTCGTGCAGGAACTGAAGCAGCGCGGCGCCGCGGCGGCCGACCACCTGATGTGGCAGGCGACCGGTTGGCTCTCGGGAGTGATGTTGGCGTATTTCGGCGTGATTGTCGTGACGAGCGCCTGGATCGTGCCGGCGTTCTACGGCAGCGAGTACCAGGGAACGCAGCATGCCGTCATCGTGCTGACGCTGGCACAGGTCTTCGCAGGCGCATCATTGCCGGCGGCGCGGGCTCTGTTCGTACTCCACCGGCCTGATCAAGTTTTCCTGTCGCATCTGGCAGGGATTGTGATCAATCTCACGCTGGGCGTGGCATTGGTGCAATCGTGGGGGATCGTCGGCGCCGCCTACGCGACGCTCGCCGGCGCGGTGATCAAGGCGGTGCTTGGGCTCTGGTGGTATCTCGCGGAAGCGCGGCGGCAATTGGCCGACGCGCAACCTGCGATGCGCTCTGCTCACTCGCAGCCGTTCGCCGGCATCGCTGTCGGCGAGCCGGTGCTGGAGGAATCGCGATGAAGATCCTCCTGTGTCACAGCTACTACACGCAACGGGGCGGCGAAGATCGTTCGTTCGAGGAAGAGCGTGAACTGCTGCAGGCGAACGGACATCAGGTGGTCGAATATGTTCGTCGCAACGAGGAACTCGTCGGCGCCAGCGGCGTGAAGGCGGCCTTGACGACGCTGTGGAACCGCCAAGCGGCGCGCGACGTGGCGGAGCTGATTCGCACGCATCGGCCCGACGTGCTGCATGCGACGAATACGTTTCCGTTGATTTCGCCGTCAGTTTGCGACGTGGCTCACCGTGCCGGCGTCGCCGTGGTGCAGGCCCTCCGCAACTACCGACTGTTGTGTGCGAATTCGTACCTGATGCGCGACGGCCGGCCATGCGAGGAATGCGTGGGCCGAGCAATCCCTTGGCCGGCCATACGACATCGCTGCTATCGCGAGAGCGCGGCGGCGAGCGCGGTGGTAGGCGCCATGCAGGTGACGCATCGCGCGCGGGGCGTCTGGCGGAATCGCGTCGACGCCTTCTTTACGCTCACCGAGTTCGCCCGACAGAAGTTCGTCGACGCCGGGCTGCCGGCTGAGAAGATTCATGTGAAGTACAACTCGGTCTCACCCGATCCCGGCATTGGCGCCGGCGTCGGGGGGTATGTCGCGCTCGTCGGTCGGCTGTCGCCGGAAAAGGGGATCGCCACCGCCCTGGCGGCTTGGGAAGGCAACGCAACGTTGCCGCCGCTGGTGGTCGTCGGCGCTGGTCCCTTGAAGAGCCAAGTCGAGGCCGCAGCGGCACGTGATCCGCGCATCAGTTGCCTCGGCGAACGCTCGAATGCCGAGGCGCAACGCGTCATTGGCGATGCCGCCGCACTGCTGATGCCCTCGCTCTGGTACGAGACGTTCGGTCGCACGATTGCCGAAGCCTACGCGACCGGCACGCCCGTCGTCGCGTCGCGGCTCGGAGCCATGGCGGAACTGGTTGACGACGGCGTCACCGGCGCGCTGTTCACGGCCGGCGATCCGACCGACTTGGCGGCGAAAGTATTGCAGATCACGTCCGCGAGCGCCGCCGAACGCGACGCGATGCGTACCGCCGCCCGTCGGGCCTATGAAGGCCGGTTCCTGCCGCGGCATAACTACACGCGCTTGCTCGAAATCTACGCCATCGCGCTGGAAGCATCGCAACAGCGGCGTGGCGCGAAGCTAGGCAGCGTGAGCAACGCCGCTGTCGCCGATGTGAACGCCGCCAACATGGAACCACTGAGAAACACCGCTGCCGTTGGATAAGCAGCTGGACTGAGACGTTCGACCGCACCATTGACGCACCCGCCTGAAAGCATTCTGAAGACACCGCTATGAGTATCGCTATCGTCACCGGCTCCGCCGGACTGATCGGCTCCGAAGCCGTTCGCTATTTCGCTGAGAAGGGGCTGGACGTCGTCGGCGTCGACAATGACATGCGCCGTCGCTTCTTCGGCGACGAGGCGTCGACCCTCTGGAATCGCGATCGGTTGCAGGCCGATTTGGGTTCGCGCTACGAACACGTCTCGCTCGACATTCGTGATGACGACGCGATCGAAATGCTTCTTGCTCGCTACGGCGCCAACGTCGAGTTGGTCATTCACGCCGCCGCTCAGCCTTCGCACGATTGGGCGGCTCGCGAGCCGAAGACCGACTTTTCGGTAAACGCCAACGGCACGCTCAACATGCTCGAAGCGGTTCGCCAGCACGCCCCGGATGCGACGTTCATTTTCACCTCGACGAACAAGGTCTACGGCGACGCCCCCAACCGCCTACCCCTCATTGAACAAACGACGCGCTGGGAAATTGATCCCGCGCACCAGTACGCCGACGGCATTGGCGAGGATCTGTCGATCGACCAATCGATGCACAGTCTCTTCGGGGCCTCCAAGGTCGCGGCCGATATGCTGGTGCAGGAGTATGGGCGTTACTTCGGCATGAAAACCGTCTGCTTCCGCGGCGGTTGCCTCACCGGCCCGAGCCATTCCGGCACGCAGTTGCACGGCTTCCTCGCCTACCTGATGAAATGCATCGTCACCGACCGGCCCTACACGGTGTTCGGCTACGGCGGCAAGCAGGTGCGGGACAACATCCACAGCCGCGACTTGATTCGCGCGTTCGACGCGTTTCATCAGAACCCGCGCAGCGGCGCCGTTTACAACATTGGCGGCGGTCGCGAGAGCAACTGCTCGATGATCGAAGCGATCGGCCTCTGCGAGCAGATCAGCGGTCGCGAGGCGGCGTGGACCTACGCCGAAGAGAATCGCGCCGGCGACCACCAATGGTGGATCAGCGGTCTGCAGCGATTCAAGGCTGACTACCCCGATTGGCGGCTCGAATACGACGTCGCTGAGATTCTTCAAGAGATCTACGACGCCAACGTCGATCGCTGGACGGAGGCGGCCGTCGCATGATCGACCGGGGCAAACATAACTTGCTTGGCGTTGGCATCGACGCCGTCGACTACGCAGGGGCGGTCGAACGCATCGTCGTCGCGGCGCGGGAGCAACGCTCGCTGGCGGTCTCTGCACTGGCCGTTCATGGCGTGATGACTGGCGTCCTCGACGCGGCGCACCGCTATCGGCTCAATGCGCTCGACCTGGTTTGCCCCGATGGCCAACCGGTGCGGTGGGGACTTAATCTGCTGCATCGCGCCGGATTGAGCGAGCGCGTCTACGGTCCGCAATTGATGCTCGAAGTCTGTCGCGCCGCGGCCGAAAACGGCCTGCCGATCTTCCTCTTCGGCGGCGACGAGCCATTGCTCGACACGCTGTCAAACAACCTGACTGAACAGTTTCCAGCGTTGCAGATAGCCGGCACGCGGTCGTCGAAGTTCCGCCAACTGAGCGAACCAGAATGGCGCGACCTGATGGCGGAGGTTCGCGACAGCGGCGCCCGGATCATGTTCGTCGGGCTGGGCTGCCCGCGGCAGGAGGTCTTTGCGTTTGAGGCCCGCGAGGCGCTCTCGATGCCGACGCTCGCCGTCGGCGCCGCGTTTAACTTTCACAGCGGCCTGTTGCCGCAGGCGCCTCCGCTGCTGCAACGTTGGGGCTTGGAATGGCTCTACCGACTTGTGCAGGAGCCGCGGCGGCTGTGGCGTCGGTACGTCTTCCTGAACCCGGCGTACCTCACGTTGCTCGCCGCGCAAAAGCTGGGGCTGCGGCGCTTCGATCGCGAGCAACTGGAACCACCTGCAGCAAGCATTCTCTACGGCTAATCCTTCTCGCTTGGCGGCGATTCTCTCCTCATGTCATCCGATACCGCTTCCCTCATGTTGCATTCAACGACCGACAACGCCCCCGCTGCCAGCACGATTGCCGTGAGCGTCGTCGTTCCCCTGTTCAATGAGCGGGAATGCGTCGACAGTCTCGTGGCATCGCTGGCGAAGGTCGAGAGAGAACTCGGCGGCCGTTACGAATTTGAGTTCCTCCTGATCGACGACGGTAGCAGCGACGGCACCGTCGGGTTATTGCAGACAGCAGTTGGTGGCCGCGATGGTTACCGACTAATCGAACATGGAACCAATCTAGGCATCGCGGCGGCGATTGGCACCGGCATCCAGGCGGCGCGTCACGAAGTCGTCGTCTCGATGGATTGCGACGGCTCGTACGATCCGTTGCTGATGGGCGAACTGATTCCGCTGCTCGCGGCCAACGTCGATCTGGTGACGGCGTCTCCCTACCACCGCGCCGGCGGCGTCGAGAACGTCCCCCTCTGGCGGCTGCGGCTTTCGCGGCTGGCGTCGCAGCTCTACGGCGTGGCCTGCCGTCACAAGCTGTCGTGCTACACCAGTTGCTTTCGCGTCTACCGGCGCTCGACGGTTATCGACGTCGAACTCGAAAACGAACGGTTCGTTGGCGTCGCCGAACTTCTTTGCAAGGTCTTGCAGCAGGGGGGCGTTGTCGTCGAACACCCCGCGCTGCTCCGTTCCCGCGTCGCCGGACATTCTAAGATGCGCGTCGTGCGCGCCTCGCTCGGACATTTGCGACTTCTCGCAACAATCGTGGCGGATCGCCTGCGAACCCCGGCGGCCAGCGCTCCACGAGGCAGCCAACTTCCCATCGACGACAATTGTGAATCTGTTTCCGAATCTACTCCGACCGCACAACTCGTATAGCTTTCCCGCACATTGCTATTCCACCATTTGCTGAAGCATCTCTAGACACCCAGGAACCGACATCTGTGGCTACCGACCTGAAAGCTCCTCTCGAAAAGATTCAACTCCCTTCTGATCAAAACGCGACCGGCCGCGAACTCGGCGACGACGAAATGGTGGCGCTGGCCGAGGCGATTGAGAGCGGCACGCTCACCAGCACCAAGGGCAAGTTCGTGAAGCGGCTCGAGGAAGAATTCGCCGCCTACACCGGCGTCGCCTCGGCCTACGCCTGCTCGCACGGCACGGCCGCGCTCCACACGGCGCTCGCCGCCATTGACCCCGAGCCGGGCGACGAAGTGATCACCACCGCGATCACCGACATGGGCGCCCTCACGCCGATCATCTACCAGTCGGCCATCCCCGTCTTCGCGGACGTCGATCCGCTCACCTACAACCTCACGGCCGAGACGATCGAGAAGGCGATCAGCCCGAAGACCAAGGCGATCATGGTTACCCACCTCTTCGGCAATCCGGCGCGGATGGGTGAAATTATGGAATTGGCCCGCAGCCGCAACATTCCGGTGATCGAAGACTGCGCCCAGGCCTTCGGCGCCGAGCTCGACGGCGTGAAAGTCGGCGCCTGGGGCGACATCGGTTGCTTCAGCCTCCAGCAAGGGAAGCACATCACCACCGGCGAAGGGGGCATCGTCACCTCGAACGATCCCGACCTCGCCCGTCGCATGTACCTGTTCATCAATAAGGCGTGGGGCTACGGCGATGCGAAGCCCGATCACTACTTCCTCGCCCTCAACTACCGGATGAACGAACTGACTGGCGCCGTCGCCGTCGCCCAGATGCAGAAGCTCGGCGACTTCGTCGAACGTCGCACGCGGATGGCGGCAAAATTGACGGACGGCCTCTCCGATCTCCCCGGCATCAGCACGCCGGCAGTCGATGCGAACGCGAAGCACACCTACTGGAAGTACTGTCTCCGCATCGACGGCGACCAGTTCGAGGGAGGCATCGACGGCCTGGCCCGCGGATTACGCGAGCGCGACATCCTCTGCGCCCCGCGTTACATCCAGAAGCCGGCCTTCGAGTGCCAGGTAATCCGCGATCAGCGGACCTTCGGCAACAGTCGCTTCCCGTTCACGCTCGCTCGGCCCGAGGCGGTCGACTACAGCCGCGACAAGTTCCCCGGTACGTACGAAGCGCTCGCTTCGGTGTTGGTCTTGCCGCTGAACGAGAAGTACACCGATCAGCACGTCAATTACGTCATCGACTCGATTCGCGACGCCGCGACTCAACTCTTCAAAGGCTAAACATCATGAGCAACTCCCAAGAACCAGTCCGCTTCGGCTTGGTCGGCGCCGGCGCCATCGCCCAGGCGTACGCCCAGGCGTTTTCTCAAACCAGTGCTGCGAAGCTTGTCGCCGTGGCCGACTCGCGCCGTGAAGCAGCGGAAAAGATGGCTGACGCCGCGCAGTGCCAGGCGTTTACCGACGCCGAGTCGATGGCCGACGCCGTCGAACTCGACGCCGTGCTTGTCTGCACGCCGCCGTCAACGCACCGCGAAATCTGCTGTGCGTTGATGGAGCGGGGCATCCACGTCCTGTGCGAAAAGCCGCTCGCCATTTCGAGCGCCGACGCGGAAGCGATGATCGCCGCCGCTGAAGCTCGCGGTTTGCACTTTACGATGGCGTCGAAGTTCCGTTACGTCGCCGACGTCCAGAAGGCGAAGGAACTGATCGCTAACGGCACGATCGGAGAGGTGGTGCTGTTCGAAAACGTCTTCACAGGCCGCGTCGACATGAGCACGCGCTGGAATTCGAACCCCGAGATCGCCGGCGGCGGCGTGCTGATCGACAACGGGACCCATTCGGTCGACGTCGCCAGGTTCTGCCTCGGCGAACTCGCTGAGGTGCAGGCGATGGAAGGGAATCGCATCCAGCTGCTGCCGGTCGAAGACACAGCCAAAATGTTCATCCGCAGCCGCCAGGGAGTGCTCGGCAGCATCGACCTGTCGTGGAGCGTCAGCAAGGAGCTGCCCTATTTCATTGCCGTCTACGGCAGCGAAGGGACGATCCTCGTCGGCTGGCGTGAATCGAAGTTCCGCCGCGCCGGCGACGCCGACTGGACCGTCTTCGGCGCCGGCTACGACAAGTTCGCGGCGTTCCGCGGCCAGATCGAAAACTTCGCCGGCGTCGTCCGCGGCGAGGAAGCGCTCGTCGTCACGCCCGAGGATGCGCTGGCATCAGTGCAAGTGATCGAAGCGGCGTACCGTTCGCTCGCCCGCGGCGCTTGGGAGCCGATTACGGAACCGACCCCCGAGTTGGCGTAGCGCGTTTACGAATTGCATTGAACCGCCAAGGACGCCAAGGTACGCCAAGGAAATGCGGGGAGATATTCGAACTAGTAGGAGCCCGCGAATCACGCGAATGAGCGCGAATAAAAGAAGAGAATGAATTTGGTTTTTCATTCGCGACCATTCGCGTGATTCGCGGGCAAGTTTCCCTCTTCCCCTTGGCGTCCTTGGCGTCCTTGGCGGTTATTCTTCTGTATCACAACCTAGTTTTACTGAGCCAACCATGGCCACTCCAACAGAAGTTCGCATTCACCCCACCGCCATCATCGAGGCCGGCGTCCAACTCGGCCGCGGCACGAGCGTGTGGGACAACGTGCACATTCGCCAGAACACGCGCATCGGCGAAGAATGCATCGTTGGCGAGAAGACGCACATCGCCTACGACGTGCGGATCGGCCACCGCGTGAAGATCAACGCGATGGTTTACGTCTGCTACGGCGTGACGATCGAAGATGGCGTCATGATCTCAGCCGGCACAGTCTTTACGAACGACGTCTTCCCGCGGGCGACGACGCCCGATCTGACGCAACTCCGCTCGTCCGATCCCGACGAAGAGACGCGCGAGACGCTCGTTTGCGCCGGCGCCACGATCGGCGCCGGCTGCACGATTGGCAGCAACCTGCGGATCGGCCGGTTCGCAATGGTCGGCATGGGGAGCGTCGTCACTCGCAGCATCGCCGACTTTCATCTGGTCGTCGGGAATCCGGCCCGCTCGATCGGCGCCGTTTGCCGCTGTGGTCACCCCATCGCCCGCTGGGCGCCAGGCGAGCCGCTGCAGCACGCCGCGGTTGCCTGCCTGAAGTGCGAAGCGAGTTACCAGATCGAAGCTGGCGTCGTGCACGAAACCTCGCCGCTTCCCGCCGCGGTGAGCGCATGAGCGAAGTCGTCGCCAATCCTGAACTTCGCTGGGCCGTCGTCGGCGGCGGCATGCTCGGGCTGACGCTCGCGCATCGCCTGCAGCAAGCGGGCCAACAGGTAACGCTGCTCGAAGCGGCGCCCGAAGTCGGCGGCCTCGCCGGCGCCTGGCAGATCGGCGACGTTACCTGGGATCGCCACTACCATGTGACGCTCCTTTCCGACCTGCGGCTGCGCGGTCTGCTGAGCGAGTTGGGCCTGGAAGCCGACATGAAGTGGGTCGAGACCCGCACCGGTTTCTACACCGACGACAAACTCTACTCGATGTCGAACACGCTGGAGTTTCTACGCTTCCCGCCGCTGGGTTTGATCGACAAATTTCGCTTGGGATTCACGATCTTCACCGCTGCACGGCGGAAGGATTGGCAGAAGCTTGAACGCATTCACGTCGCCGATTGGCTCCAACGCTGGTCGGGTAAGCGGACGTTCAACAAGATGTGGCTGCCGCTGTTGAAGGCGAAGCTCGGCGAATGTTATCGCGACACGTCGGCGTCGTTCATCTGGGCAACCATCGCCCGCATGTACGCCGCCCGGCAGAGTGGCCTCAAGAAGGAGATGTTCGGCTACGTCCCCGGCGGCTATGCAACGGTGCTCAAACGGTTTGCCGAGTCGCTGCAAGCTCATGGCGTTGAGATTCAAACCGGATGTCGCGCCACGAACGTCGCATCGCAGCCCGACGGTTCCGTTGAACTTGCCACCAGCAGCGGCGTGCAACGCTTCGATCGCGTCGTCCTCACGGCGCCCTCGTCGATCGTCGCCGAACTTTGTCCGCAACTCGGCGCCGAGGAACGCCGCCGCCATGAGGCGATCCAGTATCTCGGCATTGTCTGCGCGTCGGTGCTCCTGCGTCGACCATTGGCGAACTATTACGTCACGAACATCACCGACGCCGGCTTACCCTACACGGCGGTGATCGAGATGACGACGCTTGTCGATCAGGCGGAAATCGGCGGCCACTCGCTCGTTTACCTGCCGCGCTACGCCGCCGCTGACGACGAAATCTGGAAACTCACCGACGCCGAGATCGAAGAACGCTTCATCGCCGGCCTCGCGCGGATGTATCCCGACTTCCGCCGCGACGACGTGCTGGCCTTCCGAGTCTCGCGGGCGAAGCACGTGATGGCGCTGCCGACGCTCCGCTACTCCGAACAGCTGCCGCCCATGGCGACCGCGGCGGCGAATGTCTTCGCGGTCAATTCGGCGCACATCGTCAAGGGAACGCTCAACGTCAACGAGGTCGTCGAACTCGCCGACACGGCATTCGAACAAATCCTGCGGCCCACTTTTTCCTCTATATCCATGCCATGCAACTCATCCGCACCCCATGAACCGACCCCTCGCGAGCTTGTCGCTCGATCTTGATAACAAGTGGTCTTACATGAAGACCCACGGCGACGAGGGCTGGGAAACATTCCCCAGCTATCTCGACGTCGTCGTGCCGCGCGTCCTCGAGCTGCTCGACCGCCGCGGGTTGAAGATCACCTTTTTCGTCGTTGGACAAGACGCCGCGCTTGAACGCAACCGCGCGGCCTTACAGTCGATCGCCGACGCCGGGCACGAGATCGGCAATCACTCGTTCCACCACGAACCGTGGCTCCATCTCTACACTACCGACCAGATCGCCGAGGAACTGTCCCGCGCCGAGGAAGCGATCGCCGCCGCCACCGGTCGCCGCCCCACGGGGTTCCGCGGTCCCGGCTTCAGCTTTTCACCGGAGCTGCTGTCGCAACTCGCCCGCCGCGGGTACGACTACGACGCCTCGACGTTTCCGACCTTCCTCGGCCCTGTAGCGCGACTCTACTATTTCTTCACGAGCAGTCTGTCGCGTGAGGAACTGGCCGACCGCAAGCAACTCTTCGGGAAGTTCTCGGAAGGCTTTCGTTCGCTCCGTCCCTATTTGTGGAAGAATCTGGAACGGCCGCTGATCGAGATCCCGGTGACGACGATGCCGCTGGCCAAAGTTCCGATCCATTTGAGCTACCTGCTCTATCTCGGCCAGTACTCGTCTGCCGTGGCCGCCGCTTACTTCCGACTCGCGCTCATACTTTGTAAAGTCACGCGAATCGAGCCGTCGATTCTGCTCCACCCGCTCGATTTCCTCGGCTGCGACGACGAACGCGATCTCTCGTTCTTCCCCGCGATGGGAATGCCGGCCGCCAAGAAGCTCGCGATCGCCGAACGAGCGCTCGACCAACTCACGGCGAGTTACGAAGTCGTGACGATGAGTCAGCACGCCGCGGCGATTCGCCAACGTCTCGGCGCGCCGACAGCCGTGTCACCCGCGAACGTCTCCGCCCCTCAGCCCGTTCAAGCCTAAGGGACGTCGCCCGTCGTGAACCGCATTCTGCGACGCTATGTTCCCAGTCACTTCCGCCAACCTTGGCGGTTGGCGGGACGTTTGTTGAAGACCCGCGACCCCGCGGCAATCTATGCGATGTCGCTCGCCGCGGCTGGAGTTGCCGTCTCGCCGCTCGATTTCTGCTTGTCGCTGCTGGAACCGCGCGGCAACGACGACGCGGAACCGTCGACGGGGCCGTTGCTGTTCGTCTGCGGCGGCCCGCGCGTCGGAACGACGCTCGTCTGCCAAACGCTGGTTCGTCATCTGCCGGTCAGCCATTTTACGAATCTCACCTCGCTCTTTCCCGCGGCGCCTCTCACGGCGACGCGGCTCTTCGCGCGGTTCCTGTCCGAGCCGGTGAGTGAATATCGCAGCTTTTACGGTCGCACGACGCGGCTGTCAGGCCTGAACGACGCCCTGTACTTGTGGGATCGCTGGCTTGGAGCCGATCGGCTTGATGCGTCGCCGACGCTGGAGCCGAGCGCTGCCAACGAGATGCGCCGCTTCTTCGCCGCTTGGCGCGAACTCACTGGGCGACCATTGGCGGCGAAATGCAATCGCTTAAACGCCGCCGCGCACTTGGTCGCCGAGGCGCTCCCCGAGGCGACGTTCATCTGCGTCGAACGCGAGCCGGCGTGGCATGCTCAGTCGCTGCTGCAAGCTCGGAAGATGATCAACGGCGCGGTTGATTCGCCCTACGGTCTCACCAGTCCCGCGGCGGCCGATGGGGATGACCCGGTCGCCGGCGTGGTGGAGCAGGTTAAGTTCCATGCCCAGCTGGCGGCGACGCAGGAAGATCGGATCGGCCGTGAGCGTTTCTGGCGCGTGTCGTATGAGGACTTCTGCCGTGAGCCCGCACTACTGGTGAAGCGGGCCGCGGAGACGCTGTGGGAAGGCCCGGAGCACCCCGAAATCGACCGCGAGATTCAACCTCATCGCGCCGCCAACCGTCGCACGCTCGATGCTGAGACGTTTGCTAAGATTGAAGAACTGCTGTCCGCCGACCAATCGCCGACGAACTGACGCGTGGCTCTTATCTGCAGCAATGACTTGAATAACTCCTCGGAAGAATCGCCGCCGTCGACCGCCGAGGACGCCTCGCGCATCCCGGGGCTGCTGGTCATCGCGGTGATCGCGCTCGGCTTTGCGCTGCGCGGTTCGAATCTACACGGCCGCGGTTACACCGCGGACGAGGTTGCCGAGTTGCTGCTGGCGCGGAAGCCGCTCGCGTCGGTGGTGATGGATGAGGACGACGACCGCTTCCCGCCGCTCTACCGGACGATCTTGGTTGTCTGGGACGGCGCCTGGGGAACCGAAGCCGCGGCCCGTTGGCTGAGCGTCGTGGCCGGAGCGCTGACTGTGGTCGTGGTTTGGCGCGCCGGAGCCGCGTTGCTCGATGAGCGCGACGCCCCGTGGCCGGCGATCTTGCTTGCGGTCTGCCCCTTTCACATTCACTTCTGCCGTGAAGGGCGCGCCTACGCCGTCTACTGTCTGTTCGCCGCGATGATGTTCTGGGCCGCCCTCGCCGTCTTGCGCCGTGGGAGCCGTCGCGACTGGGCGCTGTTGGTCGGTTCGACCATCGCCGCGGTCTACACCCACTGGTACGCCGTCCCGCTGGGCTGCGTCCTCTGGTTGTTCGCCTTCGCCGCGGGTTGGCGGCGCGACGGGTGGCGGCGACCCATCACGGCAGCGGTCGCCACCGCCGTGTTGTTGATCCCCGCGCCGATCATCCTGCTTCGGGCCTCGGCCGACCTTCCCGATGAGGAACTCTACGCCGGGTTTGATCTGGAGGCGCTCGGTTACACGTTCGTCTCGCTGGCTGGCGGCTTCACGATCGGGCCGTCGATGAAGGAACTCCGCTCAATTCCCGCCGGGGAGGGGATTAGCCAGTTCCTACCGTGGCTGGCTGCCGTCAGCTTTGCGGGAATGACGCTCGTGTGGCAGGCTATTAGCCGGCTTGGACTAAGTCTGCAGCTTACGATGTTGCTTGCCAGTTCGGCGTTGTTGGTTCCGCTGCTTGGTTACGCCGGCAACGTCTCGGGAGCGGGGTTCGTTTACCGCTACGTCGTGTGGCTCGCCGTGCCGTACGCGCTGATCCTCGGCGCAGGAGCGTCGCGATGGCGCGTGAGTTGGGCCGCAAAGCTCGGCGTGATTGTACTACTCGCAGTGAACGCCGCCGCCCTTTTCAACCGGGCTTACAACGCTCGCTATGACGAAGAGGACTTCCGCGCCGTGGCGGCCAAGCTCGACGAGCTGGGCGCCGCCGACGCCCCGGTGCTCGTCGCGTCGAACTACATGGGCGCCGCGCTCGAGTACTACTGGCCCGAGGAGCGTTCGTTGACGAGCTTCCCGATCTTCGCCCATCATGGCGAGCAGCGCGCGGAGCGATTGGCGGAGTTCCGCGCCGCCCACCCGGCGGGGACGAAATACTGGATCGTCTCGCAATGGCTTCCTGCCGACGACGTGCGGCGCGCGACGCGCGACGCGATCCTTGCGGACCTCAATGCGAAGCTGGAGGCCGAGTTAGTCCAAATGGAGATTTACTCGGCCGAGGTGCATTAGTCAGGGGAACTGCAAAGTCAGAAAGATTAACCGCCAAGGACGCCAAGGTTCGCCAAGAAAAACACGAAGGGAATTTAACCGCGAATCACGCGTATCAGCACGAATGAAAGTCAATCATCCAGTTCTTCATTCGCGCAGATTCGCGTGATTCGCGGTTAGTATTCCCGATCGTCGCTATTCCCCGTCGTGTCCGTCGTGCTGTCGTGGTTCCATCTTCCCCGTATTCCCTTGGCGGTTAACCAGAACGACTTGGCGTACTCCTGAGTGCGTTAGGGCGTCTCCTTCGCGAGTACGGGCGTCGGCGCGGGAGCAAGTTCGTTAAAGCGAGGCGTCGCCCGCTCCGTAACCTTGCCGTCGTCGTTCCGGACTTGAAAGAACGCCGCGACGTGACGCTTGACGCACCACTGGTAACCAGCGCCGGGGCCCATGATCAGCAGCGGCGTATCGAGCGCGTCCGCCTCGGTGCAGGTCGCCGCGATCACCGTCACGGACGCGCCACGGTAGGGGAGCGCCTGCCCGATGCGGGGATCGATGATATGCGTGAACCGCTGCCCGTCCGCCGTACGATAGTTGCGATAGTCGCCCGCCGTGCTGAGGGCGAGATTATCGAGCGGCACGACGCGGGCCAACGTGCCGTCGGTGGCGTCGACCTTCTCGACGCCGATTCGCCACGGTCCACCGTCGGGCCGAGCGCCGACGGCGCGGACCTCGCCGCCGATCTCGACCATCGCGTTCGCAAAGCCGAGGGCTTGGAGCCTCTCGATGATGAGGTCGACTGCGTATCCTGGCGCGATCGACGAAAGATCGACCTCGACGCCGTCGAGTTCCTTCTTCAGTGCGGGAGGATCGAGCCGCATCTGCAGCCGTTGTGAACCGACGAGCGCCTGAGCCTTGAGGATCTGTTCTTCGCTCGGCGGCGATGGCGCCTCGCTCTGCTTGGCGTCACCGCCGAAGTTCCAGAGTCGCAGCAATGGCGGCACGGTCACATCCAGTACGCCATCGGTGTCGCGGAAGTAGCGGAGCGATTCCTCAACAACGCGCGCCGTATCGTGCGACACGGGAAACCACTCGCCGGCCGGCGACTTGTTGAACAGCGAAAGCTCCGAATCGTCGCGGTAGGTCGACATCTGCCGATCGAACTCCGCGAGCAGCCTGTCGATAGCGCCCTTCACCTTGGGAGGCGAGTCGACTCCCGCACCCCAGTATTTGATGTGGTAGGTCGTCCCCATCGTCGGACCGGTAAGCGATGCCACCGCCGGCGCGGGCTCCGCTGCCGTAACACGGACGCTAGGTCCCGTCACAACGAGCGGGATGATCGCCAACAGTAATGCAGAGATGTAGTAATTCATTGAATTCCGTGCGCGTCGGCCCGGTTGTCGCACCCGCCTGTCGGGGGCTATACTCGGTCGCTTCCATTGCATTCTTCTATGGGCGACCGCCGCTGCGGGCCTATTTTTGCGAGATTCTCCATGAAAATTCACGAATTCCAGGGCAAAGCCCTCCTCCGCCAGGCGGGGATCAGCGTGCCGGCCGGCGTCGCCGCCAAGACTCCCGACGAAGCCGCCGCCGCCTTCGACCAGTTGGGCGGGAAGCTCGCCGTGGTGAAGGCCCAGATCCATGCCGGCGGCCGCGGCAAGGGGACGATCAAGGGGAACGAGTCGCAGCGCGGCGTCGAACTCGTGAAGACCCGCGAAGACGCCAAGCGCGTCGCCGCCGCCCTGCTGGGGAGGGAACTGGTGACGATTCAGACTGGCCCCGAAGGGAAGCTGGTGCAGCAGGTCCTCGTCGAAGCAGGCTGCGACATCGACCGCGAACTCTACCTCGGCATCGTCGTCGACCGCGCGTGCAGCCTGCCGGTGTTGATGGTCTCGAACGAAGGAGGCATGAACATCGAGGAGGTCGCCGCGGAGACGCCGGAGAAGATTTTCCTCGAGCCGTTCCATCCCGCCGATGGCCTCCAGTCTTACCAGGTCCGCAAGCTTTGCCACCGCCTCGGCATCAAGGGAGACAGCATCCGCTCCGCCGAGAAGCTGATGAAGGGCCTCTGCAAGCTGTTCGTCGAGCTCGATTGCAGCATCGTCGAAGTGAACCCGCTCGTCGTCACCAAGCAGGGCGACCTGATGGCGCTCGACGCGAAGATCAACTTCGACGACAACGCGATGTTCCGCCACAAGGACCTCGTTGAGCTGCGCGACCTCTCCGAGGAAGATCCCGCCGAGGTTCGCGCCGGTAACGCCGGGCTGAGCTACGTCCAGCTGGAAGGCAACATCGGCTGTCTGGTCAACGGCGCCGGCCTCGCGATGAGCACGATGGATCTCGTGAAGCTCCACGGCGGACAGCCGGCAAACTTCCTCGACGTCGGCGGCGGGGCTCAGGTCGATCAGGTGACCGAAGCCTTCCGGATCCTGCTCGGCGATAAGAACGTCAAAGCGGTGCTGGTGAACATCTTCGGCGGGATCATGCGCTGCACGACGATCGCCAACGCCATCCTCGAAGCTTACAAGCAGGTCGACTTCAACGTCCCGCTGGTGGTGCGACTCGAAGGGACGGAAGTCGAAGAGGGCCGGAAGATCCTCGCCAACAGCGGGATCAAGGTGATCACGGCCGAAGGCCTCACCGATGCGGCGAAGAAAGTCGTCGCCGCCGCCGGGGCTGCCTGATCGAGCTGGCCGTTGTACTAACCACGAAGACACCAAGACACGAAGGAGTTCACGAAGGAAAAAGATGAAACACGCCAACGCTTGTCGCTTGGTGCGTTCTTTGTGCCTTCGAGCCTTTGTGGTTGAATTTCTAAATTCGGGACAAACATGAGTATCCTGGTCGATAAGAACACGCGCGTCATTTGTCAGGGGATCACCGGGAAGGCCGGCGAGTTCCACTCCAAGAATTGCCTGGAGTACGGCACGAAGATGGTCGCCGGCGTCACCCCTGGTCGCGGCGGGCAATCGGTGCTCGGGCTGCCGGTGTACGACACTGTCGTCGAAGCAGTCGAGAAGGACGGCGCCGAGGCGACGATGATCTTCGTCCCCGCCCCGTTTACCGCCGATGCGATTCTCGAAGCGGCCGACGCCGGGATCAAGCTGATTGTCGCGATCACCGAAGGGGTGCCGGTCCTCGACATGGCCCGCGTTTATGCTCGGCTCAAGGCCGACTACCCACACGTGCGATTGGTTGGTCCGAACTGCCCGGGCGTGATCACTGCCGGCGAGTGCAAGATCGGCATCATGCCAGGCTACATTCACAAGCGCGGCAAGGTCGGCGTCATGAGCCGCAGCGGCACGCTCACCTACGAAGCCGTATGGCAGCTGACTGGACTCGGCCTCGGCCAGACGACCTGCGTCGGCCTCGGCGGAGATCCGATCGTAGGAACCTCGTTCATCGACGTCCTCGGGATGTTCCAGGAAGATCCCGAAACCGAAGCGATCATCATGATGGGCGAAATCGGCGGGACGGCCGAGGAAGAGGCCGCCGCGTTCGTGAAGGCGAACGTCACGAAGCCGGTCGCGGCGTTCATCGCCGGCCGGACCGCCCCTCCCGGCAAGCGAATGGGCCACGCCGGCGCCATCATCAGCGGCGGCAAGGGAACCGCAACCGAGAAGGTCGCCGCCCTCCAAGACGCCGGCATCGAAGTCGCCGAAAGCCCCGCCGACATGGGCGAAGCCGTGGTCCGCGCCATCAAACGCGCCGGCAAGTAACCCAGCGGAACCCATCGCCCCCCAACACTTCGGACTGGCCGCTTAAGTGGCCAGTCCAATGCGGCCTCCATCCCGCAGGTCAGGCCTCAAAGCCAACGCAACGCCCTGGCCAAAAATAGTTTCCCACCTTTCGCTCCTCTTCTGCTATGGTGCGCCTATTAGTGGCGAAGCTGCGCGCGCCTCACAGCCCCCGGCTCCGCCGGGAGGTAGCACCACGCGCGACGACGTCTAACTGAATGGAAACCGACCCCCGGGCGGAGCCCGGGGCTGCAAGTCGCACGAAACCGCGAGCGACATTTGCGTCGACTCGTCTTAGAGTCGTAACCAATTCACAGATTTCAACTTAAGACTTCTGTCGCCAAAAATCGCTCTCGCGACAGAAAGAAGGCGTCGGCGACACGAAGACAAAAGATGTCGCGGCGGCGATTGTTGTCGCTCGCAATGTCACGCACAACGTAAGAACTGCAAAGGACTTAGGAGATCTGTCGCGAAAAACAGCTTACGCGACAAAAGGGAGACTCGCGACAGAAAGGGGGCCCGGCGATGACTTGTCGTCTGAACCAACTCGACGCGATGCGACGCTGCCGGCGGGCGCTTTCCCTCCTGGCATTGCTGGCGTCAGTTCCCTTGGCTCAAGGTCAACAGTTTCAATACATCGAAAAAGTCATCGTCGCCGAGCCGACCAAGCTCGATTGGGTCTTCCCGCTCCTAGAAAAGTCGCCGCCAGTCACGCCGGAGGCGCTGGTGAAGGAAACGACGCGCGGCGGGCGGTTTGAATATGAGTTTTTCGGGCCGCGGGAAGGGGACGCCGGCGGCGGAGCCTGGCCGCTGGTCATTTTCGTTTCGCCGCAAGATCGGCCGGTGGGGTGGGACTTTTGGGCGCCGACGTGCGAGGCGCATGGCGTGCTGTTCGCCGGTGTGCGCGAGGCCGGGAACGGCATCGCCGTGTCGCGACGCGTGCGGGCGACGCTGGAAGTGCTCGACGACGTGCGGCGGCGGTATCGGGTCGATCCAGAGCGGACGTACTTAGCCGGTTTCTCCGGCGGGGCGTTCATCGCGTGCCGCGTGGCGTTTGCCGTGCCGGAGTACGTCGGCGGCGTCGTCTGCATTGGCGATGCGCCGCAATTGCCGGCCGATCCTTGGGCACGGCAGCGGCTGCGCGAACGCTTGAGCCTCGCGATCGTCTGCGGTGCGCGCGAACCGGCGGGGCCGATGGTCGAGGAACTTGACGGGCCGATGTTTCAGGCGGCGGGGGTGCGGGCCGAGACGCTCATCCTGCCGCGGCAGGGCCATACGATGCCCGACGCCGCGGTGATGGAGCGGGCGTTTGGTTGGTTAGAGCAAGGAGTGGAGGCGCGTCGCGAGACGAAGGCGAGGCTGCCGCTCACTAGCATGGGCCAGACTTTGTCGCGAGAAGAGTGTTCGGCCGCGATGTTGGAAGAGGCGCGAGAGCGCTTTCAGAAACCGGCGACGACGGGCGAAGGATTATGGGAACTGGAGGCGATCGTCAAACGGTGGAGCGACCTGCCAGCGGCTGGCGATGCACAGGGGATGATCACGGAAAACGCGGCGAAGAGCGAGCGGCCGTGGGAAGCGGAACAACGACGGCGGCAACAGCGCGTCGAGCGGGCGGAGGCGGAAGGGTACGAGCGACTAGCGTCCCGCGGCGAGCCGGCGCTTAAGAAGCAGCGCGCGAATCTGCTGCAATTGGCGACGCAGCACTGGGAGACGCTGGCGAAGCAGACGGACGATGCGGAGTTGCAGGCCGAGGCGGTGAAGCGCTTGGCGGGGTTGCGGGAGTTGGCCGCGAAGCCGCCAGCGGCGGGAGAGAAGGAGATGGCGGCGGTGGCGATGAAGGATGTGCGGTTTCAACTGGTGGGCGAAGTGACGCTGGCGGAGGGGGTCGATCGATTTCGGCAGGTTCTGGCACAGTTAGGTTACGAACTGACGGTTGATGCGAACGCCCTGCCGATCATCGCCGCGGGCGGTGAGCGAAAGATCAAGCTCGACCTGCCCGCGGCGACGTACAACGACGTTGATCGGCGATTCTTCCGGCGGCACGGGTTGAAGCTCGTGCGGAAGGGGAATGCAATCCAGCTGTTGGCTATGGAGCCAAAAGCGGAAGCAGAGTCTTCAAGATGACGCTTGCGATTCCCTTGGCGTCCCTTTGCGCCTTGGCGGCTTTGCGTGAAACTAACCGCAATGATTCTCGCAAAGGCGCGAAGGCGCAAAGGAGACGCAAAGAAATGCCAGAACAAGAAGGGGGTTAACGCTTCAGAGTTGCGTCTTCTTTAGCTTTGCGGCCCCCCTCTTTTTCTTTGTTGATTTGCTGCCAGCCTTCGTAGCCGTCGGCGAAGTCGTAGACGCTGGTGAAGCCGGCGTTTTGCAGCTTGTCGGCGCCGCGGGTGGAGGAATCGCATTGGGCGCTTGCGCAGTAAACGACCACCGTGCGGTTCTTGCCGCCAACCTGTTGCTCGACGCGCGTCACGAAGTCGCTAGCGTCTTGCGGGATGTTGACGGCCCCGGGGATCTTGGTTTGCTGAAACTTGTCGGCGGGCAGCGTGTTGACGAGAAGGAACTCCTCGTCGGCGTCGCGCATCTTCCGAAGGTCGCGGGCTGCAATGGTTTTCATCACTCACTCCTTTTGAAAACGTCGCCCCGCGGGATCGATTTTCCGGTCGACGATGGCCGGAGGGGATGGGGGCGATTACCCTGTGTTGCTAGCTAGTCCTGAATTGCCAGGGAGGACACAGATGGAAAGTAGGCGAACATTGGTGCGAACATTGTGCCCAATCGGTTGCCAGCATTTTCTTTGCGGCCCTTTGCGCCTTCGCGGCTTGGCGTGAGACATTCCGGTTAGTCTCTCGCCAAGCCGCGAAGGCGCAAAGAAACGCAAAGGAGAGAACGAAGATTTTGAGGCGTGATCGTTCTGTGAGCGAAGTTATCGGACGAGGAGTTGACTCGATGGCGCAATCAGAAGCAACGGATTTGACGACTATTGCCACGTTCACGAGTGGCGTTGAGGCGGCGATCGCGCAGCAGGCGTTAGCGGCGGCGGGGATTGAGGCGTACGTTCACGGCGATGCGATGGCGACGACGATGTGGCATCTCGGCGTGGCGCTCGGAGGCGTCAAACTGCAAGTTGCCGCCGTCGACGCGGCCGAAGCGCTGGCCCTTCTCGAAAAGGCTAGGGCCGGATCATTCGCCGACGACGCGTTAGGCGAGGACGACGAAGAAGATGGAGAGAGTGAAACAGCTCTGGCGGCCTCGGCGCAAGACGATGCCGTCCATCGAGCCCTAAAGGCGGCCATTTTTGGATTGCTGTTTCCGCCGCTGACGTTTTACGCCGGTTGGTTGCTCTTGGAGATGCGGAGTTCGGACGCGACCTTGAGTGCGAAGAACCGGCGCCACTTGAGCGTTGCCGCGATGCTCGTTCTCATTGCGATTGGTTGGTATCTGTTCTGCTTAGCCGTGTTCGTGCAGAGCTTCAGCGAGCCGAATTGCATCTGGTAGCAGACGATGGTCATCATGACCGGCCATCGGAGACTTCAGGCATACATTTCCACGAGGGTTCCGCATGCTCACGCCTTTGGGGGAGAGAGCATGTCACCCGAGAAGAGTAGAATATCAGTAGCTGACGCCGACGCGGGCCATCATCGTGTCGTCGAGCGAGACGTCGGGCGTGTCGCTCTCGTAGTCGAGTTCGCGGGCGAAGACGTAGCCCGTTTCGAAGCGGGTGCTGAGGCCACCGAGGATCTTGCGTTCGAAGCCGGCGATGAAGCGAATGTCGCTGTAGCTGATGTTGTCGATTTCTTGGTCGGAGGGGCGGGTGACGGTCCAGATGCCGCCGCCGAATTCGCCGCCGACGTAGAACCATCGTTCGTCCTCGGGAGTGCTGGCGGCGGTTTGCCAGGAGAATCGCGGTCGCGGGAAAATGAGGTCGATGCGGGTGCGCGGCATCTCCTCGGGTTCGATAATTAAACCGGCGACGGGAAGCACCGTGGCGCCGGCGCGGTTAAGATAGGCGACGCCGAAGACCCATTTCTTGCCCGGCACCGCTTCGTAAACGGCGAGGCCGCGGCCGCTGACGCGGGTGGCGTCGCTGTAGCTTTGCTCGAAGTCGCTGTAGTAGCCGACGCCGACGCCGACGTCCATTGCCCAGGGGCCGTCGCCGAATTTGCGCAGGTGGCGGAAGTCGACCGAGGCGTCGTAGAGCGTACTCGGGATGTCGAGGGCGGCGGCGTTCGAGAGGAAGTGCGTCGCGAAGTAGGGGGTGATCAGCAGCGGCGTGTCGCGACGGAAGAAGGGAAAGCCGAAGACGACGCCGGCTTCGAGATCGCCCATGCCGAGGGTGTCGGGCTCGTCGCTCATTTGCGGGAGCCAGGTGCCGGTGAAGTAAATTTTTTGGAAGACGCCGGCGCGGGCGCCGGGGGGGAGCTCGCTGTCGGCTTCGGGAGCAAGTTGGTTCTGCGGAGCGACCGTATCTTCGGCGAGGTTCGCGACGCGGAGGCTGGGGTCGAGGACGGAGCCGTGCACGGACGGGTCCGCCGAGGCGGGGAGTTGATCGAGATCGATCGGCGTGATCGGTTCCGTATGCGTTGGCGTCCACGGCGTGGGCGTGATGACCGCCGAGGCGGGAGGCTGTTGTTGCTGTTGTTGGAGATTGGCGTAAGCAGGGTTGGGAACGCCGGCGAAGGGGGATGCTGGCGGGGCGGCGTACGGCGGCTGCGTTTGCGCTTGAACTCGCGGCAGGATGCTAGCAAGGATCGCGATAGCGACCAGTCCGCTGCGGCGCGGCGCCAGCTGCTGGCATGTTAATAGAGGGGGCGTCAAAGAGTACTCCGCCGAGTGGCGCTTAGAAGTCGAAGCCGAGACGCAGCATGACCGTGTCGTCGAGTTTGTATTCGGGCGGAAGATTGGTTTGGGAATAGACAATTTCGCGGTCAAAGACGTAGCCGACTTCGAAATGGCCGTGGAGGCGAGTTTGCGTTTCCCACTCGATGCCAAAATTCGCGCGGATGTCGTTGTAGTCGATGTCGTCTTCGGCGCCAGCAGCGGGGCCGTCTTCGGAGCGAGTGATCGTCCAGGCGCCGCCGCCGTATTCGCCGGAGACGTACCACCACCACTGGATTTGGCCGAGGTTCTGGAACCGCTTGCGGATTTTGGGGTTCGGGAAGAGGAGCCAGAGATCCCACTCGGGGTTAGGGCGCCAGTAGACGCCGCCGGCGGGGAGGAGTTTGATTTTGTTGCGGTCGAGGTACCAGACGCCGCCGTGGAGGTCCATCTTCGGCGAGAGTTGGTAGACGCCCATGCCGCGGCCCATATAGCGCATCGAGCGGCTATCGAAATAAGAGAAGTCGCTCCAGACGCCGGTGCGGAAGCCGAGATCGGCGCTGAAACGCTCGGTGATCTTCGGGCTCCACGCGGTGTCGAGGTAGGCGTCGTAGACGCGCGGCGGCAAGTCGGCATTAGGGCCGCTCGGGCCTTCGATCCAGTTGAAGGCGAAGCCAGGAGTGATCAGCAGCGGCGTGTCGGGATTGCGAAAGATCGGGACGCCGAACGTGGCGGCCATTTCAAGGCGGTTCCAACCTAGCTCGTCGGGATTGTGATTGCCGAAGAGGTAGGTCGATTCGACGCTGATCTGCTGCAGGAGTCGCTGCAGTTTGACGACGGAGCCGTCGGGGTTCTGGTAATCGTAAGTGCCGCGGTTCCATTGGACCGAGGGCATGTTTTGCATAACGTTTCCCTGCGGCGGAGCGGCGTAGGGAATGCCGGTCATCGGCGGAGCGCCTGTGGGGGCTGTCGCGAAGTTGGGCGTGAGCGCGGGCGCCGTGTAGGGAACGTCGACTGGCGGCGCCGCGAGGCCGGGGGTAGCGTAGGGATCGAAGCCTTGCAGCGCCGGGGCTAGCGAAGGTTGTGGCGTCGTGGGATAGATCGGCGGCGGCGCGGCGGCGAAGGGGCTGGCGGTCGGAAATTGGACGCGTTGGGCGTGAATTTTTGTTGCAGCGAGCGCGCACCAACAGCCGATCACAAGAATGATGAGCGTGAATGCGCGCCGGTGTTGAGCTGGTGCTAGCAACGCGAGACGGCCTCGGACGGACAGGGACGGCGTGAGCGCGGAGTTTCCGCGCAGGGTAAGTACCAGCCGGACGGGGGTTGCGTCAAGATTGGCGGCCCGCCCGCCAGCACTTCGCGACAGTGCGCCGGACATCGATTATCGCCGAGCCCATTTAGCCGCGGGCGGAAGCCCGCGCTGTCAGCGCGATTGAGCGCTGCCCCAAAAGGCCCGCCGCGAGCGGGCCGGGCTAAATGGGCGATTCGGGGTGGTCGGCGGGCGATGGCGCTGCAGGGAGTGGCGCAGCGCCGGGGGCGGGCGCTGGTTTGTGGCCCGAACGCTTTCGCGTGCCGCTGGTGCGGAGGACGCGGCGTTGACTGCGGCTGCGGAGGGCGGCGAGGCAGATTTCTTGGCGGTTGAACGCTAGCTGCCGGAGCCGCACGTCGAGGTAGCCCCAACTGCGGACGCGCTCGACAAATTTGGGGAGTTCCTCGACAAGCGCGAGATCGGGGAGCTTCAGCGTGAGCAGCATCCCGCGGATTGAGATCCCGGGGTGTTTCACCACGGCTTCGACGGCGTCGAGCGTGAAGGTCGGCGGGACGTTCATGTCGGCGGCGAGCCACTGCACGTGGCGGAAGACCTTGCGCGAGGTCTCGACCGAGCGGCTGCGGACGTGGGTGAAGTGGGGATCGGCGAGGACCGACTCGTCGACCTCGGCGGGGTCGACGCCGATCACTTCGAGTCCCGCGTCGAGCAATGCTTGCGACGCGCCGCCGGGGGCGCAGCCGAGTTCGACGACGCGCTCGCCGCGCGACATCGGCAGCGACGCCCAGCTCATCGCTTCGGCCATCTTCAGGTAAGCCCGCGAGACGGCGTGCTCGGGGAAGTCGACGGCCGGAACGCCGCCGGGCCAGGAGGCGACGCGGCTGGTCGAGCGGTGGCAACCGACGAACCATTGATTCGGTTCGATCATCGCGACGTCGAGCACCCAGCGGTTGCGCGGCGTCGAACGACCGCCGGGGGCGTCGGGGCGGAGCGACTCGATCGGCGAGAGCTCGCGGATGACTTGCTCGGCCTCATCGGCAAGGAGCGTGGGACCGGGTTCGAAGCCGCGGTCGCCGGGGGGGCGCTCGTCGCGTTGCCAGACGTGGAGGCCGGCGAGTTCGACGGAGGCGAGGAAGGCTTGGACTTCAGGGAGTTGCCAGACTTCCGCGGCGAGATCGTGGAGGCGTTCGCCCTTCACCGAGCCGAGCGAGAAGCCGCTGGTGCGGGCGAAGGCGGAGGGGAAATGGAACTTTTCGGGATCGGCGCAGGGGGCGTCGAGCTTGAAGGTGACGAACCCGGGCCGCGAGAAGGCCGGGCGGAGTTGCGGGGCGCGGAGGGCAAGTTCGCGCTTGAGGACGGCCTCGGCCCCATGTTGGCAGACGGCGTAGACGAAGGGTGGTTGCCAGGGGGTGGGCATGTGGGGCGTAATTTCTGAGGCGGGTGGGCGTCTAACTTGGAGGCGGGAAGACTCCCGACGCCGATTCGTTTGGGGTAACCTCACATTGTAGCAGACGACCGCCAGACAGATAGTTACGGAGAATCGCCGCGATGGACAAGCAAATGAAGCCCGATGACGCCGAACTGCGGGCCCGGCTCACTCCCGAGCAATACCATGTCACCCAAGAAAAGGGGACCGAACGAGCCTTCACCGGGGAGTATTGGAACCACAAGGAAGACGGCAAGTACCACTGCATCGTCTGCGGCGAGTTGCTGTTCGACTCGTCGACGAAGTTCGACTCCGGTTGCGGTTGGCCGAGCTTTTATCAGCAGGTAACGCCCGAAGCGATCGACGTGCAGGGGGACCAGAGCCACGGGATGGTGCGCGACGAAATTGTCTGCCACAAGTGCGGGGCGCATTTGGGACATGTCTTCCCTGATGGGCCGCGGCCGACGGGGCTGCGGTATTGCGTGAACTCGGCTTCGATCAAGTTCGAGAAGTGAGGAATGCTGTTGGCCGCGAAAAGGCGCAAAAGACGCGAAAAAGTAGCTATCGGATCTGAATTTTGAACTTGAAGGTAACCGTTCTTCCGTTCATTAGGTTTCAAATTGAGTCTTTTAGCGATTTTTGTGCCTTATTGCGGCTAAGCATCTTTATCTACCAGCCGGACGCAAGGGGCTGTGGGCGAGGACGAAGCGGCGTTCGCCGGCGGTAGCGAATTTGACCGTCGCCCGGCGGTTCGTGCCGCTGCCGCTGAGGGCGACGATCTTGCCGGGGCCGTGCTCGGGGTGCATCACCGTCATCCCTTGCACAAAGGCGTCGGGCGCGATGCCGGAGGGTGGAATCGGCGCGGCGCCGGCGAGGCGCGCGGCGGTGGTGATCTGCGAGGCGGGAATTGCCTTCACCGAAGTAGGTTGCGGCTCTGACGATTCGGACGCGTCGTCCGCATCGGCGTTGGCGCCGAATTCGAACGAGTCATCGGCGGCATCAGAGTCGACCTCAAAGTGATGCGAGTCGTCGTGCAGATCGTGGACGTCTTCCCAATCTGTCGGAATGTCCCAGCCGCCGGGGGCGCCGATCGAGACTAGCTCCATCTCTTCGCGAGGCATTTCGAGTAGAAACGGGCTCGGCACCGTGCGGCGGCGTTGGCCGCGGAAGTCGCGGTGGACGGCGTAGCTCAGCTGCAGTTGCTCCTTCGCGCGGGTGATGCCGACGAAGGCGAGGCGGCGTTCCTCTTCCATCTGCTCGTCGTCGTTGATGCTCCGCTCGTGCGGCAACAGACCTTGCTCGAAGGCGACGACGAAGACGACCGGAAACTCCAGCCCCTTGGCGGCGTGGAGCGTCATCATGGTCACCTTATCGCTCTCGGCCTCCCAGCTGTCGGTTTCGTTGACGAGCCAGGCGTTTTCCAGATACTCCTCCAGGTGGCCGCCGCCGGGATGGGCTTCGTCGAACTGGCGGGCGTCGGTGAGGAGTTCTTCGATGTTGGCGAGGCGGTTGAGGTCGTCTTCCGATTCGCTGTCTTGCAGTCCCTCGCGGTATTTTGTTTCGGTGAGGATCGTGCCGAGGATTTCTTCGAGCGCGGCGCCGGCCAGCAGGCTGAGGCGGTCGATTAGCGCGGCGTATTGCGTAACTGACTTGATCGCACGGGCGTTGAGCCCTTCGACCTGCACCGCTTCGCGGCAGGCTTCGAGCAGCGAGATGCCGTTGACGTAGGCGAACTCGCCAAGGCGGTCGATCGTCTTGCGGCCGATGCCGCGGACGGGGGTGTTGATCGTGCGGAGGGCCGCCTGGTCGTCGCGCGGGTTGTTGATCAGTTGGCAGTAGGCCAGCACGTCCTTGATTTCCTTGCGCTGGTAGAACTCTTGGCCGCGGATCATTTGGTAGGGGATGCCATGCTCGCGGAGGCCGCGTTCCAGCACGCGCGACAGGGCGTTCACGCGGTAGAAGATCGCGAAGTCGCGCGGGCGGCGGCCGGCCGCAATCCCTTCGGCGATTTGATCGGCAATGCCGCGAGCCTCGTCGTCCTGGTTGCCGTACTGCACAAGCTTCACTGGCTCGCCTTCGGCGTTGTCGGTGTAAAGCGACTTCGCCTTGCGGCGCATGTTCGAGCGGATCAGTTGATCGGCGACGCGGAGGACCGCCTTCGTGCTGCGGTAGTTTTGTTCGAGCCGCACGACCTTCACCTGCGGGAAGTCGCTCTCGAACTGGAGGATGTTCTTGATGTCGGCGCCGCGCCAGCCGTAGATCGACTGATCGGGATCGCCCGTGGCGGCGAGATTTGGATGGTCGACCGACATCGCGCGGAGCATGACGTACTGGGCGCGGTTAGTGTCTTGGTATTCATCGACGAGGATGAAGCGGTAGCGTTCGTCGAGTTCGGCGCGTACGTCGTTGTTCTGATAGAGCATGTTCGCGACATGCAGCAGCAGGTCGTCGAAGTCGACCGCTGACGAGGCGAGGAGCCGGGCCTGGTAGGCGGGATAAACCTCGGCGACGATCTGGCTCAGCGGGCTACCAGTGCGGGGCTCGTAGCGATCGGCGGTGATCAGCTGGTTCTTTGCCGAACTGATCGCCGAGGCGATGCGGTCGGGCGTGTAATGGGCGGTGCGGATCTTGCCCGCCTCGATGACGCGTTTGAGGGTTTGGCGAGCGTCGTCGGTGTCGTAGATCGTGAAGTTCGGCGTCAGCCCGACGAACCCGGCGTACTCGCGGAGCAGCCGGGCGCCGAAGCGGTGGAACGTGCTGACCCAGACGCGCGACCCCGGCGACATCGCGTCGACGCGGAGCTTCATCTCCTCGCTGGCTTTGTTGGTGAAGGTGAGGGCGAGGATCTCGCGCGGGCTCACCCCTTCGCGCAGCAGGTGGGCGATGCGATGCGTGACGACGCGAGTCTTGCCGGAGCCAGGGCCGGCGAGGACGAGCATCGGGCCTTCAACGTGGCGGACCGCTTCGCATTGGGCGGGATTCAGATTGGCGAACAGCGGGTCCACGGCGGGGCGATCCTTCGGGGCGGCGTTGAGCAGTTGCTGGAGCTAGCTATTGTTATGGTACGCCTGTCCAGTTCGGTGCGCCAATGCTAGCGGCGCGTGGGGAAGGTGTCGGGAGCCTTTTGCCACTGGAGAGGTTGTTATCAGTGGAACGCTCCCACTGGCAAAAGGCTCCCGACACCGTTGACGACGTTTGAAAAAATGATGCCGTTTGGGCGAAATTTACGCGCGCAAGCGATGCATGTTTTGTTATATTGCCACGCAAGTTAGGGCTGTCGCATCGGAGGCGACTCGCGCACCCGGTGCAGGAGGATGGCCGCCGCTCATGTGCCGGCACAGGTAGCACTGGGTTTCTAAAGTAAGGGGAGGGATTCCCGTATGTCGCGCATTCCGCTCAATCAAGTGGAGCTGGCCAACCAAGGCGTCAAGGACCGGTTGGAGATGAGCACGGCCGAGATCGGCCTCGCGGTTCGCACCACCAACTGCCTCGAAGAGCGAGGCATCTTCACGGTGAACGATCTGCTCCACTGCACTCGCGAAGATCTGCTGAGCATTTCGAATTTCGGCGAGAAGACGCTCGAAGAAGTGTACAAAGCGCTCGAGAAGATCGGCTTCTGTCGGCCGGTGCGTCCAGGCCGGCCGCGCTGATCGCTGGCTGCTGGTTGTAGAAAAGTAAGAACGCAATTCGACCGCGGATTTCGCGGATGGCACGGATTTGAAGCGCGCGAGATTGACGTCTCGTCCGCTTCCTCTGACGTCGGTCAGAAATGAATCCGCGACATTCGCGTGATCCGCGGTTCTTTTTGTGGACGCTCGGATTAGCCCGAACTCACGGAGAGGTCGGTTCGTAAGGGCGGTGTCGGCGGCGCTAGAAAAACGTGCTGTCTGAAAGCAACGCGCCCAGGGGGGCCGCGTTGCGTTTTGGCAACATCGCCGCAGATTCATCCGTAAATCGGGTCCAGTAGGGGCTCTTTCTCGCCAGGATGGCGGCGCCGCTGGCTGGCGCAAGCTACGCTTTCACGATTGGGCGGCGGTACGGCCGTCGGCATGCGGGTTGCTCGCTGTTATCGCAGTAAACCCCGCAGTCGGCGTCGTTCGCCGTGCAAGCTTTTCCTAGAGCGCAGACTCTCCCCAATATGTAATGACGACCAAATGGCAGGCGGGCAGCGAATAATCGTTGCCAACCGGCCCGTCGGCAGGGTAAAGATGAAGGTTGGGGGATCACTCTCCTCGTACACTTTTGCGAGAAGGCAGTTAATCATGACTCGTTTGTCTTCAGCCACCTTGGCATTTGTAGCGGCGACCCTCGTCGCCGTTGGCGGAGCCGCTTCTGCTCAGGCGCAATGCGCCGGCTGCGGAACGCAGACCGTTTTCTCGCCGGTGATCGCGCAGCCGCAGGCGACCGTGGCGTTTTCGCCCGTTGTGGCGGCTCCGACGTTCGTCGCTTCGCCGGTCATCGTGCAGCAGCCGCGGCAGCATTGGTATCCAGGCCGCATGCTCGACAACATGCGGATGAGCCGCTGGGGCGTCAACAACACCGCGTGGGTGCAGCCGCAGGCCATGGCGTTTGCTCCGGCGCCGATGGTGCAAACGGTCGGCTTCGCGCCGTCGCCTGTCGTCCAAACGGTGGGCTTCGCTCCAACGGCGACCGTCCAGACGGTCAACTTTGCGCCAGCGGCGCCGTTTGTCACCGGCTTCGCGCCGATGCAGCGAACCGTCGTCGGGTTTGCCCCGACGGCGACGACTGTCTTCAGCCCCGCGATCATCGAACCGGTCGTCAGCAGCGGCTGCAGCACGTGTGCAGCTCCCGCGGCGCCTTGTTCGGCGTGCGCTGGTTCGACCGTGGTGGAGCAAGCGAGCTTTAGTTCGCCGGTGACGACCGTGGCCCCGGCTGGCGGTTGCTCGTCGTGTGCGGAAGGCTCGAGCGGCGTTCCGACTTACTACAGTCAACCGGCCGCTGCTCCGGCGGCCGTGCCGCAAACAGCTCCGCTGAATACCGGACCGCCGACGCCGCAGCCTGAATTGGCCACGGAACCGCCGCCGGCAGCAGGCACGAGTCCTTACGGCGCCAATCGTCAGGAAACCCCTGCCGCCGATGACACAAAGGGCCCTGAAGCGCCGGCGGATAAGAGCGCGCTTGAGCCAAAGCCGTTGTCGGACTCAGAAGAGGACACAGCCAACCCGGCGGCGAGCGATTCAAGCATGTTCCAGGCCCCCCCGCTGTTGGGACCGTCGAACAATCGGACCGCGAATCGGCCGACCGTCGATATCCACGACGCCGTGTATCGTCAGCCGGCCCGCAAGGCGACTGTCGGCACGACGACTGTCGCGAAGCCGATGACCCCGGCGTCGACTGCCCCGCAGACCGATGCGAACGGCTGGTATTCGGTGTCGGAGCGGTAGAACGGAGCGAGATGGCTCGCGGCATGCCGCGATGCCTTGCTCGAAATGAATCGACCCAGACGCCCCCGTCGCGATGCGATGGGGGCGTTTTTTGTTTGCGCATCTAGCGCGCGGCTTCGCCGGGATGAGTAGCGCGACGTGAGGCTACGACTGCCGGGATACTGACCGACTCCCCGGCGGAGCCGGGGGCTGGAATGGCGCTAATAACCTTCAGCGAAGCGGTCGAGAGGGGGCTGAGGAGCAGCAGGGGGGGCGTCCTTGCGGACAACTTTGTTCTTGCGCTTGTCGTCAGCCTTACGCTTCTTCTCGGCTTCGCGGCGCATCTTTTCAAACGTGTTTTGGTTTTTCGCCAAAGCTGCTTTCTTAGAGTGAATGGGGCGAGTAAAAAAGAAGTTGCGACTATCTCGCCGGAATCGCAACGTGGCCGTCGCTAAAACGCGGGCCAGTACGCTAGTATAGGCGAGCGTCGAGGGCTACCGTAACCTCAAGAATCTCTGTGAACGCCGTAAATAGTGAGATTGTGCGATGGCAAACAAGGATCAATCGAACAAAAAAGCCAAGACGAATCAGCCGAAGCTGACCACGAAGCAAAAGAAAGAGAAGAAGGCGGCCAAGGCGGCTAAGGGCGATCGCAGCTAGCGAGCGTCAGCGCTTGCGACGTTAAGGGCTTGCGCCGCTGAACGTGTTGCGTCATCACGCGCTCCGGGGTCCGCCGCGGGGCGTGTTTTGCTGCGCCAAGCGGTGTTACCCGTTTCCGGGTCGAGTAGCGGCACGGGCTAAGCCGTCGGCGTTTCGCCGCGAGCAGCGGCGGCGGCCGATTTCATGAGTCGCCACGCTTCGCACTCGCCGATTTGCCGGGCGACCATCGAGGAGACTTCGTCGAGTTCCCGCGCCACCTCTTCACCCGCACGTTCGCCATGAGCGACGGCGTCGGCGATCAGCACGCCGTTGGCGATGTAGCGGGCGTCCTGTTCCTTGCGGCAGGTGTGCCACTGATCGCCGCCGAGCAAGACTTGCCAGCCGACGGTGGCGACATGGCGGATGGTGACGACAGGTTCGCTCGGCATGAAAACTCCGGGTGGCGGCAGCAGGGTTTCCCCATCGTGACGCGATGCCGGAGAATTGGCAAGCTGGCGGCGTTTTCTGGCTGGTTCGAAGACTAACCGCCAAGGACGCCAAGGTTCGCCAAGGAAATGCGGGAACGAATGGGACCACGACGACACGGCGGACACGATGGAAAGAGAGAAGGGACTGAGGCTTCGAGCGTGCAACCCGCCTCTGGCCCCCGACCTCTGACCTCTCTTAAACTAGCGGCATGACGAACCAAGAAATCGCCGCCGTGTTTGAGCAGATCGCTGATCTGCTGGAGTACCAGAGCGCCAACCCGTTTCGCGTGCGGGCTTATCGTAACGGGGCGAAGAAGATCAGCGAGTTGACCGAGCCGCTGGCGGCGATCGAGGAGGACGAGTCGCGCTCGCTGACCGATTTGGAGGGGATCGGCAAAGATCTGGCCGAGAAAATCGCGACGCTGCTAGCGACCGGTACGCTGCCGATGTTGGAGGAACTGCAAGCGCAGATTCCGGCGGGCGTGCTGACGTTGTCGCGGGTGCCAGGGGTGGGGCCGAAGAAGGCGGCGATGCTACACAAGGAATTGGGGATCAGTTCGCTCGCCGAGTTGCGGGCGGCTTGCGAGCAGCAGCGAATCCGCGGACTCAAAGGTTTTGGCGCGAAGACGGAAGAGACGATTCTCAAGGGTCTAGCCATTGCCGAAGAAGCGAGCGTGCGCATGCGGTGGGCCGACGCCGAAGAGGTGGTCGATGCGCTGCTGGAGCATATGCGGGGCGAACCGGCGATTAAGCAGATGGAGATTGCCGGCAGCTTTCGGCGCGGGCGCGACACGATCGGCGATCTCGATTTGCTCGTCGATGCGACCGACGTGTCGGCGGTGATGGACCGCTTCGGAGCGTTCAAGCAGGTGCAGGAGACAATCGCTCGGGGCGAGACGAAGATGGCCGTGCGGTTGGTCTCGGGGCTTCAGGTCGACTTGCGAGTGGTGCCAGCGGAGTCGTTCGGGGCGGCGCTGCAGTATTTCACCGGGTCGAAGGATCACAACGTTATCGTTCGCGGTCGCGCGAAGCAGCGGGGGTTGAAGATCAGCGACTGGGGCGTGTTTCGCGTCGAAGACGTCGATGGCGCCGTGAAGGAAACCTATTTGTCGGGACGAACGGAAGAGGAAGTCTATGCTTCTGTCGGGTTGCCTTACTTTCCGCCCGAGATGCGCGAGGCGCGGGAGGAGTTCAATTGGGCGGCGGCGGGGGAACTGCCGACGCTGGTGACGCTCGGCGATATTCGCGGCGACCTTCACATGCACACGACGGCGAGCGACGGGCAAGATTCAATCGAAGAAATGGTCGCCGCCGCGCGGGCGCGGGGGTTGAGTTACATCGCGATCACCGATCATTCGAAGCGGGTCTCGATGGCTCACGGGCTCGATGGCGACCGGCTGCGACGGCAGTGGCTCGAAGTTAATCAGGTCAATCGGCAAACGGCCGACATCGAGGTGCTCAAGGGGATCGAGTGTGACATCTTGGAAAAGGGTGGCATGGACCTACCTGACGACGTGCTGGCAGAGGCCGATTGGGTGATTGCCAGCGTTCACTACGGGCAGAACCAGTCGCGGCAGCAGATTACCGAGCGGATTCTCGAAGCGCTGGAGAATCCGCATGTCGACATGTTGGCGCATCCGACGGGGCGGCTGATCAATCGCCGCGAGCCGTACGACGTCGATCTCGATCAGGTGATGGCGGCGGCGGTGAAGTATAGGAAGCTGCTGGAGTTGAACGCGAATCCGGCGCGGCTCGATCTGAACGACGTTTACTGCGCGGCGGCGAAGCGGCTGGGGATTCCGATTGTGATCAACACCGATGCGCATCACACGGATGGGATGGACGTGATGCGGTTCGGCGCGCTGCAGGCGCGCCGCGGCGGGCTGACTGCGGCGGATGTGGCGAATACGCGGTCGTTTGCGGAGTTTCGGAAGTTGATTGGCGGGACGTGACTGATGAAATAAGTGTTTAACCGCCAAGGACGCCAAGGAATACAGTGAAGTTATTCACCACGACGGCACAACGATCACAACGGAAAGAATAGGGAAAGGGAGAGGAGATCTGAGACAGAATCCTTCTCGCTTATTCTTATCGTCGTGTCCGCCGTGTCGTCGTGGTAAGCCTCTCCCCAGTATTCCTTGGCGTCCTTGGCGGTTCCTCTTTTTCTAGAGAATGTCGGAGAGGCATTTCTCTGCAGTGGCGAGATCGAGTTCCGCAAGCAGGAATCGCTTCTGCGAATTGGCGGGACTACTAATCAGTTCGATCGACGACTTGGCGATGCCGAACGTTTTTGCCAGTAGGGCGATGATCGCGTCGTTGGCTTTGCCCTTTTCGGGGGCCGCGGTGACATCGATGCTGAGGGCCCCGTCGTGGAGGCCGGCGAAGGCGTTGCGTCGGGCGCCCGGACGGGCTTTCACGCGGATGACGACGCCTTGCGGGTGCGACTCCAGCGGCGTCATGGGAGCAGTCCTTCAAACAGTGACGAGCCGACGCGGACGAGCGTGGCGCCCTCGGCGATGGCGATTTCGAAGTCGCCGCTCATGCCCATGGAGAGTTCCGGGAGCGTGACGTTCGAGGGCGAGTTACGCGCGAGTTCGTCGCGAAGCGTGCGAAGGGCGGCGAAGTTGGCCTGGGCGACCGCGTCGTCGCCGTCGAGAGAAGCCATCGTCATCAGGCCGCCGACTTCGAGATGAGCGTAATTCGGAATCATGGGAAGCAACGCGCGGACTTCTTCGGCTGTGAACCCTTGCTTCGTGGCGTCGCCGGAACTGTTGACTTCGAGCAGGACGCGGGAAGTTATGCCGAGTGTCGCCGCTTCGTCGTTGATTGCCGCGAGGAGTCGCTCGCTGTCGACGCTGTGGATGAGCGCCGCGAGCGGCAGCGTGCGGCGGATTTTGTTCCGTTGCAGCCGACCAATGAGATGCCATTCGACGCCGGCGAGTTCCGGCGCCGCGGCCTTCTCCCACAACTGTTGCGGACGGGCTTCGCCGAATGAACGACAGCCCGCGTCGACCAGCAGCGCGGCGGTGGCGGCGTCGACGTACTTCGACACGGCGACGAGTTTGATCTCCGCCGGATCGCGACCCGCTGCCTGCGCCGCGGCGGCAATTCGCTCGCGGATGCGGGCGACGTTGGCGGCGATCAACTCGCGGTGAGTGGCCATTCGCTCGTTTAAATCCACTCTCAGCCTTCTATCTCCATCAACTCCTCGACCTCTCCGCTGGGGGCGGTGAAGCGGGCGATGTAGCATTCCGACGAGGTGTTCTGTCCCATGAAGGTGCGGTTGCCGCGAGGGCCTTGGGAGCGGTAGAAAACCCACTGGTCGGTTCCCGACTGGACGCGGTAGCTGACGGCGACGTCGGTCGTCTTGATCTCCAGCCCCTCGGCGACGGTGAGTTGCCGCCAAGTGGAGGCGTTGGTCGAACGCTCGGCGTTCAAGTCGATGAAGACCGGGCAGGCGACGCTGCGGCCGACGACTTTCTGCGACACCGTCAGCGTGTTGCCGTCGCCGGTGAGCTCGCCGACGCGGGGGTCGATCCGCCATTCGGGGAGGGCGAGCGGCATGACGCGAGCGAGCGGCTTGCCGTCGACGAGCAGGGCGTCGCGGGTTTCGCCTTCGCCGCAGAAGAGGACGGCGGGGCCAAGCGGCAATTGCCACGTATGTTCCAGCGTCGCTTCTTTGCCGCCATAGAAATGGTCGCAGAGGTAGAGGAATTGGTCGCGGCGGGCAAGCATGATCTGGCGGTCGATCCGCACGCCATTGTCGAGAATCTGCGTCAGCTCCAGATAATCGACGTCGCGGTCGCTGAACCAGCAGGTTTCTTCCCACTCTTCGGTCGCTTCGATCTTCACGCCGTCGACGCGCGATTCGGTCTTCCACACGCCGCCGAGGAGGCGACGGCCTTCGGCACAGGCTTCAAGTTCGACGCGATCGCCGGTGTAGTCGACGGCAATGACGGCGTCGTCGGCTGACCAGCCGCTACGGAGCAGACCGAGGCGCGCCCAATCGCAGTGGTAGGGGGCGTCGGGGGTCTTCTCGCCGGCCGCGAGGTCTTTCCCGACAAGCTTCTTACCGAGGAGCGCGCGAGCGGCGGCGACGTCTTTCTTCTTATCGCTCAACAGGAGCGCCGCTTGGAGAAACTCGGGTTGCCAGGCGTTCGTTTCGGGGCGCAGGAGCTCGGCGCCGTTCGGCGCCGTCCAGCGCAGGGCTTGCCGGACAAGTTGATGGTACTGGCGAATGGCTTTGGAGTTGAACGGCCGTTGCTTGTCGGCGGCGGCGATGGCTGCGCAGCGGGTCCAGCAGGCAAGCAACGGACGGAGCGTCGCGCGGCGGGCGCCGCGGGGGAGGCCTTCGCCGTTGTGAAGTTCCACAAGCCCTTCGCTCAACGCTTCGCGAGCCGGCGCGCGGAGGGCGTGCAGCGGCTTCATCTCATCCAGGATATAAGAGAGCGTCAGCGGCAGTTCGCCGGCGAGGAGTTGCTGCGCGACGAGCGAGTCGTCGGAGGCGTCGGGATTCCAACCTTGCGCGTGGCGGGCGAGGTCAGTCAGGAAGTCGACCAGCTTCCAGCCGAGGTCGGCCGAAAGCGCGCCGCCGACGGCGCCAAGTAGATGAGCAGCGGCCAGGGCGCCGAGCGCGAGCTGCAGGTCGGCCGGGGCGCGCTTGGCGGCGGCGAGCCAGTCGCTGACGGCCGCTTGGAGTTCCTTGTTCCGCTTGCTTTTGGCGAACTTGGCCGCTTCCGCTTCATCGCCGGCGAGGTCGAGCAGCGCGAGCAGCTTTTGCGTCGGGCCGACGGGGTTGGCGACCAGCGGCGTCCACTGAAGCGGCTTCGACTTTGCGCAAACTTTGGGTCCGAACGTGGGGCGTGGTTTGCGCTCGCCCCAATAGACAAGCCACGCTTCGTGCGCGGGCTGCTTGCCTTTCTTCAACACGGCAGACGCCGCGTTGCGCCAAAAGCCGGCGCGCGTGGCGGCCTGCGAAGGGGGCGGGTCGAGTTTGCCGTTGGCGTGGGGCGCCGCTTCGAGGGAGAGTAGGCCGGCTTCTTCGGTGGGGTCGAACGTGGTAGACATACGGGGAGAGCGCTCCGCGACGGTGGCTGGGTGTGCGTCCTGGCTCGATGCAGACAGGTCGGCATTGTACGGAGTTTAGGGGAGAGAATCACGGGGCGCCGGCAGGGATTTTCTGCGGGTTCCAGATGGCGTGTAGAATTACTTGGTTCGGTCGCGTTGGGGGCCATGCGGATTGCCTTAACAACCACCTTTTCCAGCGGTCGGGCAAGAAAAGTGCTTGCTGGCTGAAGGCTAGATCGCCGCTTCCGATGGGAGCGAAGAGTGAGTTTGGCTTTCAGCCAAAGCGATTCCGTTGTTCCTGCAACCTGGGGCGGCGCTTCGCTTGCCCCAGGCTACGATGAGCATGGCCTTTGGCCAAAATGACATCGTTGCTGTTGAGCCATTCCTTCGAGGTTTATTTGATGCGTATTCCTGTCGAAATTTGCGGCGCGCGGCTGAGCGCGGTTTGCGCTCTGAGCTTGATACTAACGACCGCTAGCTATGCCCATGCTCAGTTTGGTGGGGCCCCGCCTCGGACGACGCCGGCGGAGGACGAAAAGGTCGTCGCTCCGCCAAAGCTCCCTGATCCTGAGGGAGCGACGAAGCTGCCAAAGCCAGACGAGGTCTGGATCGACAAGAAAAACCGGCGCGTGATCGTCGACGGCTACGTTTCGCTGCGCGAGGGATTTTTGGAGATGCTTGCCTGCCTGGCGGGGACGAAGGAGCATGAGTCGATTCTCGCCGTGCGGTCGAAAGCCCAGACGGTCCATGCCGCGCTGTTGGCCGTCGGCGCCAAGTCGGGGCATCCGGTGCAATTCCGGCCCAAGTTTGCGCCGCCGACGGGGACGGAAATCGACATCGAGCTGCAGTGGCTCGACGACAAGGGCGAGTGGCAGAAGGCGCGGGCGGAGGATTGGATCCGCGACTCGAAGACGAAGAAGCCGATGACGCAGCCCTGGGTCTTTGCGGGCAGCGGCTTTTGGAAGGACGAGCAAGGGAAGGACTTCTACATGGCGGAGTCGGGCGACTTTATTTGCGTCTCGAACTTCACCACGGCGATGCTCGATATTCCGATCGAGAGCAGCCAATCAAATGAAGGTCTGCTGTTCGAAGCGAACACCGAGAAGATCCCGCCGCTGGGAACGCCGGTGCGGATCGTGCTAACGCCGAAGTTGAAGGAAAAGAAGTAGGCGTGGCGCCCGCCTGTGCTTCATTGAATGCGGGGAAATTAACCACGAAACACACGAAAGGAACGAAAAGAGGAATATGGATGCCTAACGGGTTAGGTTTCCTCTCAACCTGTCGCCGTCTCTGACTTTTCTTTCGTTATTTTCGTGTGTTTCGTGGTTAACTCTTCTTCTCTTCCTCAGATCAGTTCCCAGCAGTGGCGTCGCCGGCTTCGCTGATGTCGTAGCAGTAAATGAGATTCTGGTCGCGGAGGTAGAGCTTGCCGTTGTTGATCACGGGATGCGTCCAGATCTTGCCGGCGTCTTTGCGTTGATCGGTTTGCGGATCGAGTGTGAACCGGCCGTGCTCTTTCCACCCTTCGGTGGAGGGTTCGATCAGCACCACTTGGCCATCGTCTTCGCCGAGGCAATAGAAGCGATCATCGGCGTAAGCGATCGCCCCTTTCTTGAGGGACTCGCGATCGCGCCAGACGCGGTCGCCCGTTTTGAGCTCTTGGCAGACCCAGCCGACGTCGTCGGAAAAACCGAAGACGTGGTCGCCTAGCAGGATGACGCCGCCATGGTGATTCTTCATCACCTTATTCTCGTAGACGTCTTTGGCCTGGCCGTCGTCGCCGATTTCGACCAGCTTGCAGCCGACGCCGTAGCCGGAAGTGACGTAGACCATGTTGTCTTTGACTATCGAAGTCGGAATCACGGCGACCTTGCCGGGCCAGGGACTCGACCAGAGGACTTTGCCGCTCTTGGGATCGAGGCCGATCACTTGGTCGGCGAGGAGTTGCACCAGTTCGGGGCCGTTCTTGCCTTCCCGGACGACGAGCGACGAATAGTGGGCGCCGGTGGTGACGTCCTTCGTTTGCCAGAGGACCTCGCCAGTCTTCTTGTCGAGGGCCGCGATGGCGCCTTGCTCGCCGCCAGGGGTGCAGAGGACCATCTCTTCATAGACGAGGGGCGATTCGGTGAAGCCCCAGGTCGGCACGGCTCCGCCGAGTTCTTGCATCGTTTTCTTCCACTGGAGATCGCCCGTGGCGGCCTCAACACACACTAAATTGCCTTGGGCGCCGAGGGCGTAGATGAACTTGCCGTCGACGGTGGGAGTGCCGCGCGGGCCGTCGCCCCAGTTGTTCTCCAGCACGTCGCCGATTTCGACAGCGTCGAGTTCCTTCCCGGTGTTGGCGTCGAGCACCAGGAGCAACTCTTTGCCGCCGCGGGCGCCCATCGTGTAGAGACGGTCGCCGACGATCGCCGGTCCGGCGTAGCCGACGCCCGCGTTCTCGAACATCCAGACGCGCGGCGGACCTCCTTCGGGCCACTCCTGGAGGAGATTCTGCTCCTTGGAGATATCGTCGCGATTCGCGCCGCGCCATTGAGGCCACTCGGCATGGGCGGCGCCGCTCAAGAGGGAGAGGGACGCGAACGAGGCAATGAGAACTGCCGAAAGTTGGCTGCGACGCATCGCGGGAGCGCTCCATCGGTGGCTGGTGGGGCAGGGGAGGGCGCCAGGCGTGGGGGCGCCGGGGCGCCGCTGGCTCACGGCGCATGCTACCAGATGGGATGAGCCAGCAGCAACTGGCGGCGGGCTCAAGAGGCGTTGAGAACTGACGCGCAAGTCGGGCGTTTTCGGCCCGACCTGCGGCGTATGCATCTCTTTTTCAGCCCCGGCTCCGCCGGGGGGTAGCGCCCCGTGAGACGATGCCTACCGGTGTAGTGGCCTACCCCCCGGCGGAGCCAGGGGCTGAAATAGGCGCGCTAGCTGTAGATAGTGAACTGTACTACCTACCGTGGTCTATGTTCTCCTCCCGATCGTCGAATGACTTGAGCCAAGCCAGCAGCCGGTGCACTTGGCCTCCTTTGATGAGGCTGATCAGCAGACCGGCCGCGAAGCAGCCGACGCCGAGGGCAAGCCAGCGTTTGCCTTTTAAGAGCATCAGTGCGTCGCTGCGCAGCAAGAGTTGCTCAAGCGCTGACGTTGTCGACGAAACCAAGCAGGCCGCGAGCGCGACGAGGTTGGAGGTCTGCCGCCGGCGTCGCCAGTAACAGGCGGCGATGGCGGACAACAGCAGCGCAATGAGCGCATTGGCGGCGGGCGTGGCGGATGGAAAGAGAACACGATTCAGAAATAAGGCGACCATTGCCGAGAAGACCAAAAAACCAGGGCTGGTTTCTGCGATCCATTTGGCGAAGTCGTCGCGATAGAGGAAACCGAGACAGATGAACGTCAACACGAAGAAGTGCCAGGGGAGGTAGCCGTTGGCAAACGTGAACGGCGTGCCGTGCAGCATGATCGCCGCCCCGAGCGAGACGTAGCCAGTGAATAAGGCGAGACGGAACGAGCTGTTCAACCACAGGCCGCGACCGAGGAGGAGCAGCCCGACCGCGGCGGCGGGGAGGGGTTGGAGGGGCGCGAGCGTGTCGAGGCTCACCGTGTTCGGGCCCGCCCACGAGAGAACCGCGAGAGTGGCGAGCAATCCGCCCTCGGCGCCGGCGACGCGGCGAAGCCAGAGATAAACGAAGTAGATGGCGATGAGCCAGCCGGCGAGTTGCAGCGGCGCGCCGACCGTCGATTGCAGCAGCATGCGGTAGAACGACTGGGCGTCGCTCGTGTTGTAGCCAGGCAGCGCAAGGATCAGCATGGCGATCGGCAGGCCGACGCCGATGGCGCTGCGCCACGGATTGCGGCGATGGCTCCCCTCGACCCAAAGGAGCGTCGCGGCCAAGGCAAGCGGAATGAACGCGTAGAACTGCAGCCCTGAGGAAAAGCCCTTTTCTTTCTCGAAGGAGATGCCGAGCGAGAAGGCCCGCAGCACGCCGCCGACGGCGAGGATGACGAACCATGACATCGGATACCAGGGCCATGGCCAGGGAGCGCCGTGGCGACGGAGTTCGGTTCCGCGCCGGCGCACGGCGGGGATCAGCATGAGCGCGGTCGCGGCCAACAGCGTCGGCAACGCGAGGACGAGCCAGGCCATTTTTCGCTCTTGGTCGTCGAGCGACAGATGCCCGAGATAAGGCGGGTAAGCGAAGAGGATCGCCATCGCCGCGTAACATGGTCCGCGGTATGTCCAGGGGAGGGGGACCTGGAGTCCGCGGATGATCAACTCGCAGAGAGCGATCGAGAAGATAAACCCGGCGAGGAGGAACCGGGCGCCGACATTCGAGTCGTCGAGGCAGACGCGGTCGAAGCTGGCCGACATGGCGATCATCAGCAACGCGACCAGCAGGACCAGCGTGCGGGCGTCTTCCCAGACCTTGCCGTAACGAACGATGAGAATCGCCGCCGCGGCGAGTAGCAGGGTGTAACCGGCGAGCAGCCGCATTAGCAGCCAGCCTTGCGTCGGGTCGAGGCCGTCGGCAAACGAAACGTGCAGGCCGTAGAGAGTCAGCAGGGCGCTGATGACGTAGAAGGGATTGTGATTGTAGAGAACGCGCCACCAATCCTGAGCAGCTGATGGCGGTGCGGGAGCGGGCAGTTGCTCGGTGGACGCTTGTTCAACGGGCGTTTGTTCAACGGACATAGAAGAGCCTCCTCAGGCGGCAGCGACGCCGTCCGCGCGTATCGTCCCCCCGCGCGAGCGCTCAGCGGCGTCATGGTGATAGAAACCACGACTTTGAGCCAACGTGAAGCTGTGGAGAAAGGCTGTGCCGCGCGCTAGATCGGCGGCGGCTCAGAAAAGAGCTGCACCATACGCCCTCCGAAGTGAGAGAAGATCGTCAGAACGACGTCCGGAAAAGCGGCCTCTTCTTGTTCCGTTGTTCGTTCTAGATGGAGGAGGATTTGATGGTCAAGTTTTTTGCAACGAAATGTCTGGATTGTTGCAAAAGGATCATGGTGCGCGTGACGGGAATGTTCGTCATCCTGAGCGGAGCGAAGGATCTAGCGTCGCCATCACACTTCCAGATTCTTCGCTTTGCTCAGAATGACGGTGGAGCCGGGGGCGGCAGTGACGGGTTGGTGAACCATCGCCGATCTCCTATTGTCATTGCTGTCGCGTCGACTCACGATCTTCCCAACAAGAAGTGCTTGCTCGGCCATGCTCCGCGCCACGATTGCACGATACCGAGCCGCCTACGCCGGGCTTCCGCGGGAAGTCTGGTGGTTGGCCGTGGCATTGTTCGTCAATCGCTGCGGCGCGATGGTGCTGCCGTTTCTGACGCTGTACCTGACGCAAAAGCTTGGCTTCAGTGGGGCGCTCGCCGGGCGGATGGTGAGCGTATACGGCGTGGGCGCGGTTTGCGGCGCCTATCTTGGCGGGCGGTTGGCGGAACGGTTCGGGGCCATTCGGTTTCAGACTGTGTGCCTGTTTCTAGCGGCGCCGGGGTTCATGCTGCTCCCGCTCTGGGAGACGTGGCCCGCGATGGCGGCGAACTTGTTCCTGGTGAGTTTGATCGCCGAGGCGGTGCGGCCATCAAACGCGGCGGCCATTACGCAGCTGACGACGCCGGCTAACCGGATGCGGGCGTTCGCGCTGCAGCGGCTGGCGGCGAACTTTGGATTTTCTTTCGGCCCGGCGATCGGCGGATTACTCGCGACGATCGACTTCAAGTGGCTCTTTTTCGTCGACGGCTTCAGCACGATGGCGGCGGGCGGCGCGCTGTTGGCGATCTTTCGGATGCGGCACATCAAGCGGGCGGTCGACGTTCACCCGTCGACGGTCACTGCCGCGTCGCCGCTGCGCGACCGCTTGTTTGTCGGGTTCTTGCTGCTGATGCTCGCCAACATGATCGTGTTCTTCCAATTCGGCTCGACCTACCCGCTGTTTCTGCACGATCACTTTGGGCTCAACACCGATTCGATTGGGTTGATGTTCGCCGTGAATACGACGGTGATTGTGTTGTTCGAGATGTTGCTCGTTGATGCGATCAAGGAGTGGCCGCTGTTGCGGACGATCGGCTGGGGGTGCCTGATTTCGTGCGTCGGGTTCGGCATGCTGCCGTTCGGCCAGTCCGCGTTGTACGCGATTGCGGCGATGCTGGTGCTGACGATAGGCGAGATGTTGTCGCTGGCGTTGTCGACCGGCTTCGTGGCCAATCGAAGCGGCGCTGGCGGCGAAGCGAGCTACATGGGGTGGTACATGGTGATGCTGGCGACGGCGTCGGTCGCGGGGCCGGCGATTGGCTCGACGATTTACCAGGCGAATCCGAATGCGGTGTGGTACGGGGCGTTGGGGGTGGGCGTCGCGGTTCTCGTCGGCTTCCAGTGGCTGGCAAGTCGCGATCGGCGGCCGATGGAGGTTCACGACGCGGCGCCGGAATGGGCGGAGGCGATGCCGCAGTTGGCGGAGTGATGGGGGTGAGTAGGTGAGTAGGTGGCGCAATAAAAACGGCGGCGGAGAGATAACTCTCCGCCGCCGTTTGTTTTTTTCAGCCCCTGGCTCCGCCAGGGGATAGCGTTACGCGGGACGACGTCGACCGAGATCGTGGCCGACCCCCTGGCGGAGCCAGGGGCTGCAGGTGCGACTGCTACCGCCGGTTGAGCGACATCAGCAGTTGCAGGACGTACCAGAACAGGAGAGCGACCGCAGCGAACAGCGCGAGGGCGGCGGCGACGTATTGATCGACGCGATAGTGGTGCATCACGTTGCTGGTGTAGTACAGGATGTAGCCTGCCGACAGGACGAGCATCGCGCCGACGAACAAGATGCCGAGATTAAACCCGAACATCCACGAGCAGAGGGCGACGCCGATGGCGGCGAAGATGCCGATGGTTAGCGCCGATCTCAAGAACGAGAAATCGACGCCCGAGATGAAGACTGCGGCTGTCAAGCCGACGAAGATCACTCCGGTGAGGAGCGCGGCGTTTGTGATGATTTCGGGGCCAAACTCCGTTTTTGCAACGTAGAGCAGCGGCAGTGTGATGAACGACTGAGCGACGACGTACAGGCCCAGCCCGAGATACTGGGTTCCCAAGTTCGTGGTCGAGAGCGCCCAAGAGTTAGCCAAGTAGCTGACGCCGGTGAACGCCAGGATGATGGCGAACCAACCGAGTTGGGTCGAGAACGCTAAGTTCGTCCAGCGCTCGGCAATTGGAGAGTTCAGCAAAACCGCTTCGATGCCGCAAAACGCCAAGACGGCGCCGAGCAAATGGACATACGTCTTGCGAATGAACGAAGCCCGCGTGTTCTCATCCGCCTGGGACGCCGTCATGCCAAAGTTGAGGTAGGGATTGTTGTTGTCCTGTGCGTAGTTCATCGCATTCTCTCCTGAATGTGGTCGTGTACGAATTGTCGACGGCGGCGATCAGACGCCTGGGCGGCGCGCGGACCGGCTCTGCCGTTTTGCCCCCCAAATTCTACCTCATTATGAGGGAAACGGTGACAGCAATTATGCCGTTTACGAGATTAGCGCCGGCCGGTCTGGTCGCGGAAGGTGCTCTCGAAGATCTTGTCGGCGTTGGCCGTTTCGAAGCCATCGCGGCGATGTTCGCGGCGGACTTCGCCTTCAGGGAGCGTGGCGAATTGCGGCAGGACGCGGCGTTCGGCGAACTCGACGTAGGAGCCGGCGATTTGCTGCGTCGTTTCGCCGCCGTCGGCCAAGGGGAACGTGGCGTCGACCATTTCGGCGACGGTCGAGCTTTGGAGGAGCAGGCCGTCGCCGCTGATTTTGATTTCGCCGCCCGAGTTGTTGAGCTTGAAGCCGCGGGCTTTGAGGAACTCGTTGAACTTCTCGACCGTGTCGTACTGGGCGGGAAGATTGTGAACGCTCACCGTGAAGTGGTTGAGGTAGTAGCGGTTGTAGATGACCCACGCGGCATACTCGCTCTCGTCGGCGAGAGTTTGGTAGTCTTCCCACGTCGGGGTGCGCCAGAGCGGGCTGTGGAGGAATTGGTCGACCGCGGCGCCGTCGTCGAGGTTGAGCGAGTCGACCGGGTCGCTCGTCACTTCGTCGGTGTAGGAATGGATGATGCGCTTCACATCGTCGGAGAGTTCGTCGACGCAGAGTTCGCTGATAAAGATTCGCGGATAGCGGGCGATCGGCGGGGCGTACCAGTAGGCGTCGAGTTTCTTGCCGTCGAAGCGAAGGAAGTCGCGCTTCGTGTAGCCGTAGTGCATGAAGATCTTTTCGAACGACGCGATCCCGAGGTGGGGGACGCCCATCGTGCGGAACGCGATGTGGTCGTTCTCGATGCCGCCGACCGAATCGACGAGGCCGGCGGCGATCATCGCGCGGACGACGCCGTCGACGTCGGGAACTCGCTCGCGGTAGCGACGCATCAGGCCATCGAGAACGAAATCAAGCGGAGCGGCGGTGGAGGGGGTGTGGATCATCGGCGGGAGGACCTGTCGCGGTGGGAATATAGTCGTTGTGTTAGAGGAACTGTTTTTCAGCCCCGGCCTCTGGCCGGGGGTAGAAGTGCGGTGTGGTTTGCCTTCGCGTGGCGCAACCCCCCGGCGGAGCCGGGGGCTGCAAATTCCTGCGCGTTCGCGAGAGCTAATCTCACGATAGCTATTATGACCGCAAAACGAGAACTGGGCAGTGGGCTAGCCGAATTACCCGCTCGGCGACCGAGCCGATCAGCAGGTGGGCCAGGCCTGTGCGGCCGTGGGAAGGCATGACAATCAGCCCTGTTCCCGCTGCTTTGGCGTAATCGGCGATCTCGTGGCCGGGGTCGCCGAAGAGGATCTCGAACTTGATTCCCCGGTATTTCGGGTCGCTATACCGGCGGTGGATCGAGTGTAGCAGCGTCTCGGTTCGCTCGGCGTCGGTGGCGATGTAGACGACGCCAGGCTCGAACGACCCAATCGGCGGGGCGACGTGGACGGCGGTGATTTGCTCATTCTTCCCGGCGATTTCGAGGGCGGCGGCGAGGGCGCCGTCCGCTTCCTCGGAAAAATCGATGGGGACGAGCAGTTTGGCGTTGGCGTAGCGGTTCATGGCGTTTGTCCCTTGTAGAAGAGGACAGGATCCTTCCGTGCGATGCGGTCTGGCGGCGAAACTGTCGCAAGACGGTAGAGAAGCTTGCAATTGACGCGCCTGAGACGCCATGGCGGGCTCGTTAGTGGAATGAGTGGCGTTCGTACCATGCGGCGAGCCTTGGCCGATCCTTGCTGTGCGTTTTCGACACATTGCGCGCTGAAATGATCGGTTCTGAGCGCTGGCAAGGCGTGTGGCGGCTGACATTTGGCCCCTTGGTGAAGATTATTTCTTAATGCCGACGAGGGGGGCCGACAGGCTTGCTGGTTTTGGCCCATGGCTTGCGACAGAGGCCGGGTTGGCTCGTAAACCCGTGCGGACGATTGATGTCAGCTACGCCAGATTTCCCCGAACCGTCAGCCTCCGCCAAGGTCCGTTTGGTGGCGACCTTGCCTGCTGCTAGAACTAAGGGAAACGTAGAGGTTCCAGGCGAAGTGGCCGGCATGTCCGAACAAGATTTTGCGCGTCGTTACGCATCGATGCAGCGATATGTCGGTTGGACCGACAGCGATGCGCAGCGAGTTGCGGCCTTGTGGCCGTTGGTCGCGCCCCATGCGAAATCGCTCATTGAAGATTTTTACGCCGAGATCCAGCGGCATCCCGACGCTTCGCGCGTCATCACTGGCGGGCTGGCCCAAATTGAGCGGCTGTCACAGACGCTGCGCGAATGGCTGACGCAACTCTTCTCCGGCAATTACGACGTCGACTACATTGCGCGGCGGTGGCGGGTTGGCTATCGGCATGTGGAGATCGGTCTGGAACAACGGTTCACGAGTTTGGTGATTTCGCGCTTGCGGACTGGAATTAAGCAAGCGTTGTGCGCCTCTTGGAGCGGTTCGCCGGAGGAACTGGCGGTAGCGCTTGGCTCGGTCAACAAACTGTTGGATCTCGATCACGCGCTCATTCAGGATGCGTACGAGTTCGAGTACGTTCGTCGTCAGCGACAGTTTGAGCGCGAGCGCGGCGAGCGCAAGTTCCGTCATCTGGTGGAGAACGCTAGTTGCTTGATCATGATCGTCGACGCCACGCGGGCGGCGGTTTACTTCAATCCGTACGCTGAATCGGCGACGGGCTATGCCGCCGGCGAGGTTGAACGTGCGCCCGAACTCGTCGCCGCGATTCTGGGCTCTGGCGAGGCCGAGCTACGGGTGGCGGCGGTTCTTGCGGGCGCCGGCCCCGCCGCGTATGAAACGCAGATCGAACGGCGCGGCGGTACGCCGCGGTGGATCAACTGGACGCTCAGCCGGATTGACGGCATCGACGACGAGCCGGCGGTGCTGGCTGTGGGACATGACGTCACCGAGCAACGGCGGGCGGCGGCTCAGGTGTTGCAAGCGAACCGACTGGCGACGATCGGCGAGATGTACGCTCGGCTCGCGCACGAAAGTCGAAATGCACTGCAACGCATGCGCGTCTGCACCGAGATGCTGACGGATCAACTGGTCGCTTCCCCCGATGCGTCGGAATTGCTGAAGCGTTCGGAGCATGCGCAGCACGACTTGCAACGATTGTTGGACGAAGTCCGCAATTTTGCAGCGCCCATAGTGTTGGAGAAAACCGAGTGCCGGCTGCACACGCTGTGGCGCGAAGCTTGGAATTTGCTGCAAAGCGTGCGACGCGATCGCCGCGCGGAACTGATTGAAGCGACGTCTGCCGCCGGAGGCGAGCCGATGCGACTTGATCGATTCCGCATGGTGCAGGCGTTTCGCAATATCTTCGAAAATTCGTTGGCCGCCTGCGGCGACCCGCTGAGATTGACTGTTTCGTGTCGTCCGATCACGCGCGACGACGCCACGTGGCTTGAATTGACGGTCGATGACAATGGCAGCGGTTTTTCTGAGGCCGCGAAGGAGCGAGCGTTCGAGCCCTTCTTCACGACGCGCGCCAGCGGCACGGGGCTGGGGTTAGCGATCGTGCGGCGGGTGGTCGAAGCCCACGGCGGCGAAGTTGCCGTGGCGAACGTGCCGGGCGGCGGCGCAAGAATTGCAATCCTGTTACCGGGACAGCTCCAGGTGAGTTCCGAATCAGAGGCAAACGGCGCCTCCGTAGGCCGACTCCCCTAACAACTCTTTTCTTCCGAACCGGCAAGAAGATTTCTATGAGCGAGACGACCGCCAACGCCGACATCGACCTCCTACTGGTCGACGACGACCACGAACTGCGGAGCGACATCGCGCGCTACCTGAGCGGCCATGGCTACCGCGTGCAACAATGCGCGGACGGCGAGGAAGCGCTGGGGCAGGCTGAGCGGCGGGCGTTTGACGTGGCCGTGCTCGATCTGGCGATGCCGGGGATGAGCGGACTCGAAGTGCTGCAACGCCTGAAGGCCCGCGGCGCCGAGTGCGAAGTCGTGATGCTCACGGGCGAGGGAACGATCGAAATCGCCGTTGAGGCGATGAAGCTTGGCGCCCGGGAGTTTCTCAGCAAGCCGATTAGCCTGCGTGAACTCGATCGACTGATACGCAAGGCGTGCGAAACGGGACAGTTGCACCGCGAGAATCAGCAGCTGAAGGCGGTGATCAAGCAGCAGCAACAGCGGACGCCGAGCATGATCGGCGAATCGTCAGCGATGCAGGAGGTTTATCGGCTGATCCAGCGGACCGGGCCAGCGAATAAGCCGATTCTCATTCAGGGGGACAGCGGCACCGGCAAGGAACTCGTCGCCCGCGCGTTGCACGAGGCGAGCCCGCTGGCCGACAAGCCGTTCGTGGTGATCAACTGTGCGGCGCTCCCGGAGACGTTGCTGGAAAGCGAACTGTTCGGCCACGAAAAAGGGGCCTTCACCGGCGCGGTGGGCGCCAAGCAGGGGCTGTTCGAGGTGGCCGACGGCGGCACATTGTTCATCGACGAAATCGGCGAGCTGGCTGGTTCGCTGCAGGCGAAGCTGTTGCGAGTGCTGGAAGACGGCTCGCTGCGGCGCATCGGCTCGGTGAAGGAACGGCGGGTGCGGGTGCGGCTAATCGCTGCGACTAATCGCGACATGGCGAAGGAGGTGCGCGAAGGGAGATTCCGCGAAGATCTCTTCTATCGCATCAACGTGCTGACCATCTTCTTGCCGCTGCTGCGGGAGCGCGAGGGAGATATCAAACTGCTGCTCAGTCACTTCCTCGGTTCCGAGTGGCAGATCGAAGACGACGTGCTAAAGATCTTCGAGAGTTACAGCTGGCCCGGAAACGTTCGCCAGCTCCTCAACGCCGTGGAGCGCGCGAAAATTTTGGCTGAAGACGAATGGATTCGCGCCCAGAACTTGCCTCCTGAGATCGTCAAAGGCGCCGCCGCCACGCCGGTGCTCAAAGTGGGAGGCAACGTCGATCTCGATACGGTGAACAAGCTCCACGTTGCCGATACCTATAAGCGACTCGGCGGCAATAAAGCGCGGACAGCGCGGGCGCTCGGGATCGGGCGGCGGACTCTCTACCGATTACTTGAGAAGTACGGCATCGACTCGGGCGACGCGACGGCGGGTTAGAACGCTAGATATCCTGCTTTGTATGCCACTGGCAGGATGCCAGTGGCACACGGCGTTCGACGGGCGTTTCCCTTCCTGCAGGGTCGAGGTTATCTTAGGGCCAGCCGCGCCAGCTAGCGCGAACGACCTGCGCCGAATGACGAATTCGCGCCGGGACGGCCTCACTTCTCTCGTCGGGGAACTCATCAATGCGAATCGCCGCTTGCGCGCTGCTGACGCTGGCTCTCTGGATCATCGACTCGCGAGCGAGCAACGGCGTGGAACTCGTCGCTCAGCGCGCGATGGATCGTTGCGATGACGTGAGCATCCAACTCGGCGGTCCGCTCGAGCAGTATCTTAGCGCCGTCTCCGCGAATTGGCTCCAGCGGGCTCCGCGCGACAATCCGGCTATCTTCGACATGTTCGTCGATCGGGATGCGCAGCCGTATCGCAATTTGTTGCCCTGGTCGGGCGAATTCGCCGGGAAGCTGCTCACTGGTTCGGTCCAGGTGTTGCGGACGACCGATGATCCGACGCTCAAGGCCGCCACCACGCAGTTTGTCGAGCGTCTGCTGCCGTTACAGGCCGAGGATGGTTACTTGGGGCCCTTTCCCCAGGAGAGTCGGCTGACCGGCACGGCGCCGAATTGCCCCGGTAATTGGGATCTGTGGGGCCACTACCATGCCATGCTGGGGCTCATGCTGTGGTACGACGAAACGGGCGACCCGCACGCGCTAGAAGCGGCTCGAAGGGTAGGCGATCTCCTGTGCGCGAAGTTTCTCGACACGGGCAAACCAGTCTCCTCGATCGGCAGCATGGAGATGAATCAGGCCGTCGTCCATTCGCTCGCCATGCTGTACGCGCGAACTGGCGAGGAGAAGTATTTGAAGTTGGCGGAGGAAGTCGTGGCCGACTTCGCCGCCCCTGGCGCCGGCGACTACTTGCGGATGGGACTCCAGGGAGTTGAGTTCTTCCAGATCCCGAAACCGCGCTGGGAGAGTCTCCACCCGATGATGGGGCTGGCGGAACTCTACTGGCTGACGGGAAATGAGGATTATCGAAAAGCGTTTGAAAACCTGTGGTGGAGCATCGTGAAGACCGACCGCCACAATAACGGCGGCTTCTCGTCGGGTGAACAAGCGCAAGGCAATCCGTATCATCAGGGCGCCATCGAGACGTGCTGCACGATTGCATGGATGGCGATGAGCGTCGAGATGTTGCGGCTGACGGGCGATCCGCTGGTCGCGGACGAGTTGGAGCTCTCAACGCTCAATCAGGCGGTGGGGGCGTTCGCGCCGACCGCGCGGTGGAGCACCTACAACACGCCGATGGATGGCCGGCGAATACCGAGTACGCAGGATATTGCGTTTCAGATTCGACCTGGCAGCGAGGAACTTAATTGCTGCAGCGTCAACGCGGCGCGCGGGCTGGGGATGATCAGCGACTGGGGGCTGATGCGCGACGTGACGGGACTGGCGTTGAATTGGTACGGGCCGTCGACGTTTGAGACGACCGTCAAGGAGACGCCCGTGACGCTCACGCAGACGACCGATTACCCGCGCGACGGTCGTATTGAGTTGGCGGTCGAGCCGCGCAGTCCGGTGGCATTCAACTTTAAGCTGCGGATTCCCCACTGGTCGGCCAAGACGAAAGTGACGGTCAACGGCGAAGCCGTGGCCGCGACGCCGGGAACGTATTTGTCGCTGGATCGCGAATGGAAGTCGGGGGACCGGGTGACGATTGAGATCGATATGTCGGCCCGTTATTGGGCTGGCGAGCGCGAGTGCGCTGGCAAGACTTCCGTTTATCGCGGGCCCGTCCTGCTCGTGGCCGAAGGGGGCTCAGCGGGGAGAGAAACGTTCGGCGGGACTTGGAACTCCCCCGGACCGCCGCGGGCAAGCAACGTGAAGGGGGCCCAAGCGAGATTGGAGTTCGCCGGCGACAGCGTCGAGTGGCGCGGCGCCTACTACGACGACGCCGGCAAGGCCCGCGTGACGATCGATGGTCAAGAAGCGGCGATCGTCGACCAGTACGGTCCCCAGCGTGGCGTGCCGTTCAGCTGGAAGAAGTTGGGGCTCGGCCCGGGGAAGCATCTGCTGCTGATCGAGTCGCTGGGCGAGAAGCGCCCCGAATCGTCGAATAACTGGATCAACGTGTCGGCGCTCGACGTGCCAGTCGACGCTCCTGCGCTGACGACGACGGCGCTTGCCAACGGCAAGCTCGGGCCGGCGAGCGACCAATCGATCGTTACGTTCAACGTCCAAGACGCGACTGGACGCGAAGTGCGCCTGCGGGACTTCGCCACAGCCGGATACGATGCGCCGTATCTCTCTTGGCTGCAGGTCGTCGGAGCGCCGGCGACTGAGTTTACTCGCAAGAATCCGTCGCGAACCGCGATAGCCAAGTAACCAGCGATGGCCGCGCTTGACGGATTTCAGTGCGCGGCGGAATAGAACATCGAAGGCGGCGTCCGACGTCGCCTTCGACTGCGGTCGCGGAGCGGGGGCGGCTATCGTGCAGCTGGCTGAGTGAATGTCGGAGACTCCACCAATGTCTTCCCGTCGAATGCGCCGCATTAGTTTAAGAACTCTGTTACTAGCTATCGTGCCAATCTGCGCGTTGATGGGCTACGGCGCTCATCGTGAACGTCAAAAGTCGCGCGCGTTGGCGGCAGCAACACTGATGTCGACCAAGAACTGCATCGTTACCGTGAGCGATGAATTGGATCGAACGACGTTCAAGTTTCAATTTGCCAACATCATCGACTCCGATCTGGCATCGTTCAAGCCGGCATTTAACGGCTATGGTCCATCGTATATACGCAGTTCCGTGCTGATGTACCTGGCCGGATCGCCAGTGTCAGAGAAAGCACTAGCGGATTTTGCGTCGGTCGTGCCCCGCTGTGAGTTTAGACGTTGATCACGCGCTGCCCTTTGTGCTTGATCTTTCAAGCGAAGTGACAACGAGAAAACGCCCCAGCCGCTTCTCCCAGACGCGTCATTGTCGCCCGGAGTGATCTCTCACTACCCTGGACGCTGCGTTTTATCGGCTCAGTGGTGAACAATGTGCAGGATGGGAGCTAAGCCTTCACAAGGCGTGGAAAATCCCCCGCCGGTGCCAATAGTCGGGGCGCTACGGCGAACTACTGCCGTAGGGTGACTGGCGTACCTTTGAAGGTTTCTCGGTAATAGGTAGATTGCTCTCTTCTAGCTGACGCACTGTTCAAGGTTGCCTGTGCTCTTTCAGTTCTCCAACATCACGAAGACCTACGGCGCCGTCACGGCGCTCAACAAACTGACGTTGTCGGTCCCCATGGGCGCTATTGGCTTGTTAGGGCCAAATGGTTCGGGCAAGACGACGATGATTCGCACGCTGCTCGGCCTGATTTCAGTCGACGAAGGAACTGGTCAGGTATTAGGCAAGGATTTTCGCCGGCAGCAACTCGACATTCGCCGAGAAGTTGGCTTAGCTCCTGAAGACGAGTGCCTGTTTCCTCACACGGTAGGCGTGGAATTCGTAGCCTATGCCGGCGAACTAGTGGGGATGAGCCGCACCGATGCGTTGCAGCGCGCCCATGAAACTCTTGATTACGTCGGGTTAGGCGAAGCGCGCTATCGGAAGGTCGAATCCTATTCGACCGGCATGAAGCAGCGGCTCAAGCTTGCTGCGGCGATCGTGCACGACCCCAAGTTGCTTATTCTCGACGAACCGACCAATGGCATGGACCCGGGCGGTCGGCAAGAGATTATCGAACTCTCTCGTGACTTGGCGCACAACAAGGGAATGAGCCTACTCTTCTCCAGTCACTTGTTGCCGGACGTCGAGGCGGTCTGCACGCACGTGATCGTCATCGCCGCCGGGAGGCTGTTGGCTCAGGGCGAGATCGCCCAGCTGAAGCAGTCGCATAGTCAGTCATACGAAGTACGCGTCAAGGGAGAGCGAGCCCCTTTTGCAGTGAGATTGCGCGAAGCAGGTTGCACGGCGGAAGAATACGCCGACGTGCTGAAGGTCGTGCTGCCTGGGGGCGCCACGCCGCAGCTGATTTGGAAGGCAGCCGCCGATGCCAACGAACAGATCCGCCATCTGAGAACGCAACGCAGCACGCTTGAGGAAGTTTTTCTCACGTCTCTGGAGCAAGCGTAAATGCCTGTCTTCGATCAGGGCTACCAGCATTGGTCGGGAACGCTGACCGGACATGCTTGGCGATGGCTGGCCATTACGAGGCATGGAGTTCGCGTTGCGCTCACCAATCGCTGGTTGCGGATCGCGCTTTTCGTCTCATGGTTGCCAGCCATCGCGCTGGCGACGGCTCTTTGCCTGTGGGGCTTGCTGGAGCAGCAGTCGGCGCTCATTCAATCGCTCACGCCGCTGTTAGGTTTTCTCGACAGGCAGATGCTGCTCGACCCGAGGGCGTATCGTCAGGAAGCGTGGACGCTGGCATACGGATATTTCATGCTGACCGAGCTGCGGCTCGCCATGCTGCTGATCTTGATCGTCGGACCCAATCTGATCAGCCAAGACCTGCGGTACAATGCCCTGCCGCTGTACCTATCACGTCCTTTGCGTCGCATTGATTACTTCCTCGGAAAGTGGGGCGTCATCGTCGCCTTCCTAGCCGCCGTGACGGTCGTTCCGGCAATCGTCGCCTATGTGTTGGGAATACTATTCAGTCTTGACGTCGGAATTCTAAGAGAGACCTTCCCGCTCTTGCTGGCAAGCGTAGGCTATGGCTTGATCATCGCCGCCTCGGCAGGGACTCTCATTCTTGCCTTGTCCTCGTTGTCGCGCAGCTCGCGCTATGTTGCCATGTTTTGGCTCGCCATTTGGTTGGGATCGGGCGTGATTGCCAGCGTGCTGCAAGGGATTGAGCACGAACAGCGACGGCATGCTTCGGAGCGATTCGACAGGCGTAACCCAAGCACCTTCGTTGAACAAGAACTGACGGCGGCGCGCACCGACTGGAGGCCGCTTGTCTCGTACGCCGCCAATCTTGCCCGCATCGGCGAAGAGTTGCTCGGTACGCCGGCGGCTTGGGACAAGGTGGCCAATCTGCGCGCCGGTTCGGAGCGAGACATGGCTCGACTGCGGAACGTCGGAGTGCAATATCCGTGGACGTGGTCTGCCGGCGTACTGCTCGCATTGTTCGGACTCTCGGCGTGGATTCTCAACCGCTCCATCAAGTCACTGGACCGCCTGAAATGACGCCTGTCGTTGCCTTTCGCGAACTGTCGAAGTGGTACGGAAACGTGATCGGCGTCAACAAGTTGACGTTGGAGATCCCGGCCGGCGTCACGGGTTTGCTCGGACCCAATGGAGCTGGCAAGAGCACGCTGCTGCAGCTGGCGACCGGACAGCTCAAACCGAGTCAAGGCACGGCCCGCGTGCTGGATCAAGACGCGTGGAACAACCCACGTTTAAATCGTTTCATCGGCCTGTGCCCTGAGCAAGACCGGTTCTACGAATGGATGACGGGCTGGGATTTCGTTGATACCTGCGCGCGCCTCAGTGGGCTCAGTCGCTCGGAAGCGCGCGAAGCTGCCGCGCGGACGATCGATTCTGTGGGGATGACCAAGCATCAGGGAAGAGCGATTCGGGGCTATTCGAAGGGGATGCGGCAGCGCATCAAGATGGCCCAATCGCTGGTGCACGATCCCAAAGTGCTGTTTTTAGACGAACCGTTCACGGGAACCGATCCGGTGGCGCGTCGCGATCTGATGGACATCGTCCTGCGTCTGGGCGCTGAGGGAAAGAGCGTCATTGTCTCGAGCCATGTGTTGCACGAGGTGCAGTCGCTGACGTCGAGAGTCGTGCTGCTGAATCACGGGCGGCTAGTGGCCGAGGGGCATGTGCGCGAGATTCGCGACCTAATCGACAAGCATCCGCATCACATCGTCTTGACGTGCGATCAATACCGGCAACTCGCGGCCCGGATGCTGCAGTGGCCCGACGTTGAGGGCGTTCGCGTGCTGGCGGGCGTCAATGGGTTGGTTGTCGAGACGCGATCGCCCAACGACTTTTACGCCCGCTTGCCCGAACTCTCTCTCGCTGATGGTTTAGCAATTCAAACGGTCTATTCCGACGACGACAACTTGGAAGCCGTGTTTAAGTACTTGGTGAGCAAATGAGCATGGCAGTCCCATCGGCGTCGCCTGCGAGTCAATCGTTCTTCAAAACTGCTTGCAGCGGGCTCGCGACGCTCTATACGCTCACCGTGCGGCAGCACTTACACGGCAAACGCTGGATGGTGATCGGCACGCTGTTTTCATTGCCAGCGGGGTTAGCGATCTTGGTGCGGGCGACGTCGCCGGACGTTCCGCCGACGGGATTGGAGTTTTTGCTGGCGATGATGCTGTTGCCCCAGCTGCTCCTGCCGCTGGTGGCGCTGCTCTACGCTTCAGGCATCATTGATGACGAACAAGAGGAGCAAACAATCACGTACCTCCTCATACGTCCGCTGCCGAAATGGGCAATCTATGTAGTGAAGCTGCTGGCCACGATAACGACGACCGTCGTGCTTACCGCGATCTTCACGACGGCAACCTTTGCGGCGGTCTACGTCGGCGCTGACGCGCCCTTCGAAGAATGGGGTATTCGTCTGCCGAAAACGGCCGGAATTCATTGCTTGGCCGTTGCGGCCTACTGCTGCCTGTTTGGCCTGGCAAGCCTGCTCACCAAACGGTCGCTGGTAGTTGGCGTCATCTATATCGCGGTGATCGAGGGTCTGCTCGCGAATCTGCCGTTCGGGATTCGTTTAATCACGGTGATTTACTATGCACGCATGATTGCCTATCGCACTCTCAGTTATGTTATCGCGACGCCGCATGGCGAGGAAAACATGGCGGCAGAAGCTTGGCAGCTAGACCTTCAAAGTGATCCCGAGCTATTAACGCATCCGCCCCTATCGACATGCTTTCTCGTACTGGTCGTTGCAAGCGTCTTCTGCACCGCGTTGGGGGCTTGGATCTGTTCAGAGCGGGAGTTTCACGTCAAGACTCCTGAAAACGTGTAGCAAGCGCGCTCACTCTGCGCAGGGTACTATCGAGTCCATCATGTCCACTTCGTCGACGAGTGCGCTGGGGGTCCTTAACTGCACAACGCCTAAACTTCACCGATGCCGCTTACTCCCAGCGGGCTGCCGTGCAGCGGTCGGCGAACACGGCAGGGGCGACGTACCCCAATGAGCCGTGAGCGTAGCAAACTTCTCAACAATTATTCATCGTTGTCAGGCACTGCTGGTCGCCGGCAACTGAGTTCGCTGCTTCGAAAGCAGGATGACGGCTCGTTTTCCGTCGGTAAAATACGGATCCCCGGTCAAGTTGCGGCGGGGCGAACTGCTTGAACAGTCGCCAACGCCGTCAACGTAGTTTGTCGCTTCCACCCGATCGGCCTGCGTCAGATCTTCAATGACGTAGTCGCGCGCCTCATCGACGTCTGGATCGACTCGATGCGTCGTCAGATTCCACGTCTTGTAGGTTAAACGAACGCCGATATCTCTACTGACTTGCCCTAGCCATACGTTCTTGCCTTCAAACAGCAGCGGAGTAAGCCAGAGTCGTAAATGGAGTCGCTCGTTGATCGACTTCCGACTGCGCTGCAAAGCGATGTCTTGGCTTCGCCCGAAGAGGTAGAGGGCGCTAACCGGAGAATAGCGATAGTGGCTAGTGAGGAGGAAAGATCGAACGGTCTTCCAGCAGGTTGCCGGCGTAATTACTTCGCTTTCGTCCCATCTTGCGACAAATGCACTGAGCAGCGCGTCAAAATCGCCGATGACGACCAGGTTTAACGGGTCTCCGGACCGCGTCTGCTTGGCATTCGACGTCGTCGCAGGCATCTCCTGTAAATGCGTTTTTAGCGAGCCGACGTCGCAATGAGTCAGTGAAGCGGGACTGAGCAAATCGCTAAAATCGCGTCTCAGAAAGTCCACAGCGATTCCTGGCACCGGGATACAGAACACGAAGTCGCATTCTGAGTCGTCTGCGGACTTCTCGCCCGGGCCGCCAAGTAAATCATTTTCCGAGTGAAGCGAAATTGGAACGATCTTCGTTCCCGCATCAATGGTCGTAAACACAAACCCTTCGGAAACGCCTCCCGGCGGAATGGGTCGCAAATGGAAGGCGTGATTGCTGAAGAACGCGTCCATGCGACCATTCGCACGATACGCAGTGATCAGTTTTATCGGTATTAGTGCAAGGAGCGGCAGGAACATCCATCCGATCAGGCCAAACGCCGACAATCGCTTGACGAACGAAAAGTGCGTTCTGCTGGCCGCTTCGAGCGGCGTGTAATAGTTCGGATCAATTCGCACGAGCTGCAGGCGCATCAGCGAGTGGGAGCGATTGGCTACGCGAAGGTAAACTGGCTGGATGCCACGTCGCGCTAGGGAAACGCCGAAGTATTTGGCACTTTCAGCGGCGTCAAGCACGCTCACGGTGACCTGGGCGTGCTCGTTCTCCTGAGTCTGCGACCTCGATAAGAATGTGCGGTGCGTCGGGTCTGGCGCGTATCGAGTTGTAAAGAAGCGCCACGGATGTAATCTTGGTGCAGAGGTCACTATTTTATTCTTGTCGCTCCATCTGGGAAGGTCTATATCACTTCGGAATGGTTGCCCTTGGCAGCTCGTCTAAAAGGGTATTGGTCGAGTATGGTCGTGACGATTTGCGGCCGTTATGAGCCCAATAGAATTGAACGCATTTCCAACGAGATCGAGATAAAAACCCTAGGCAAACGATCACTTCAGTTCTTAGGCATGATGCCCCGCTTTACTCATCTGTCGTTAGAATTGGTGAAGAATATCGATGCCGAGCCAAGCGCCGGAAAGTAGGATGCAACAAGCTCATCATCTCACGACGAAACCATTCGGCACGTTTCTTCTTGGTACGACACGCTGGCCAAAATCATCATGACGAAGCTTTTCACCTGCTCCCGACGCTCTTTCCTTGCGAACTCAGCGGCGTTGACAGGGACTGCTACTTTGTTGTCGGGAATTCAGCGCGCGCATTCAGCCGAGACGAGCGCGCCGCTTATTGCCTACGTCGGGACATTTAGCTCGCCTCTCACCGATGTGCTGCCGACTCAGGTCGATCTCCCTCCTGGCAATGGGCGCGGGATCCACCTGTTTCAGATTGATCGCAGCACAGGGGCGCTGACGCTAAGCGGCGTTTTCGAGTCGGGCACCAGCCCTAGCTGCTTGGCAATCAACGCCGCCGGCGCCAGACTCTATTCGGCGAATGAAACCGATCGAGTTGGCGACGCCAACGAGGGAACCGTGAGCGCCTACGCGATTAACTCGAGCAATGGAGAACTTCAGTTACTTAACTCTGTTCCTTCCGGCGGGAGAGGGCCCACGTATGTCAGCATTCACCCGACGGGCCGCTTTCTGTTAGTCGCCAACTATTTTGGCGGTTCCGTCGCCGTCCTGCCAATCCTGCCTGACGGAAGTCTCGGACCCGCCACCGACGTTAAACGCGATTCCGGAACGATTGGTTCCGTCCGAGCGACGAATGCGCCCAAGGGCAGCTTCGCCTTCAGCGGCCACGATCGGACTCACGCGCACATGATTCAGGCCGATCCTGCGGGACGCTATGTGCTGCACGTCGACTTGGGCCTCGACGCCATCTTTGTGTGGGCTTTCGACGCCGAGAAAGGACTGCTCACGCCGGCGGCAACGCCCAAGACGTCGCTCCCTCCCGGCGATGGTCCGCGGCATTTTCATTTCCACCCCAACGGTCGGTGGCTCTATTCGATTCAAGAAGAAGGGTCGACAGTGGTACGATTGGACTTTGAAGCTGATACGGGGCGCCTCACGGCACGGCAGACCATCTCGACGTTGCCGCCAGGCTTCGCGGGGAGCAACTTTTGCTCTGAGATTCTCGTGTCCGCCGATGGGCGATTTGTCTATGCGGGCAACCGGCTGCATGACAGCGTTGCGATTTTTGCGGTTGGCGACGATGGAGACCTTAGTTACATCGGCGAGGAGTGGACCAGAGGCAACTATCCGCGTAGCTTCAGCTTCGACCCTCAGGGTCGATTCTTCTACTGCTGCAATCAGCGCGGCGACAACGTCGCCGTCTTTCAGGTCGATCGCCAAGGAGGCGGACTGAAATTCACTGGGAACTACGCGCCAGTTGGCAATCCGTCGATGATCGTCTGTCTGGATCTGGCGGAATTAGGCTGATTCGGTCTGCGCAACTCTTGGAGTTGCTTCGCGGCGAGAATGTCCTGACGAACGCGGCGCGACAATTCGCATTCTCGTCGCTGCGCGACGCAATATTGCTTCGACGCTAGGAGCAGCATTAGAGTGCGTTCAAACAGCTAGCGACGCGGCGCTGGATAGCTCGCGCTAAGCGACCATATTAGCACGCTTGATCTTGTCGGCTTTGCGATCGCAACGCTGGCGATTGATTCGCGTCGGGAACGATGTAAATATCGATCCGCCTTAAGCTGAGAATTTCAAACTCGCATACGACAACGCACCGTAACCAGATGAATTTACCGCTCGGCAGCGGTGCGTCAAGACCACACCTGATGACCACCGAGTCGCCGCCGCCAACCGGCTTCTCCAAGTAATAATTGACGTCGCCGAATTTGCGCCACAAGTTCCGCACACTGGCTAGAAACTGCTGAAAACTTGCGGCGCCTTGAAACTCTCCAAAAAAGCGCTCGTCTTGTGCAAGGCTAGGTGCGAAACCGTGTACGCGGCATGTGACGTCGTGGTGTACCAAGTCGAGAATCTCCAGCCTGGGATGCTCGCTAAACATTCCCCGCATCGTCGTCATCACGTTTCCCAAATTCCGTTGCCAGCGAAGATGACTCGACATTTCGGTGGAGACATGGATCACGTCGTCCATCGAGACGCCGAGCCCCGTGGCAATGAATTCGAGGAAGTCGCGCTTGATCGGTCGGCCTCGTTCGGCATTGCGAATCGTCCGTTCAGAGACGCCGCTGCGAACGGCGAGTTCAAGCTGAGTTAAGCCAAGAACGCGACGAAACGTGCCGAGTCGATCACCGTGCGGCGCTAATGATGGCATTGCAACTGATTTCTTTAATTAGGAAGGTCTATCCGGATTGAGTCTCAACTGAGAATTGGTGGCCTCTGGTCGCGCTCAATAGGAGTGAATTTCAGAGGATTTATGCTAGCCGTGAAAAATTGCACTCTTTTCCTTCGCGCCGGGCCCACGCAGCAAGTCATGGCTCCCGTAGGCCGCCGCGGCCTATTCTTGACGCCAAACTTCCAATACTGCGTAACGATCGGAGGGCCCTTGATAAACAGCCCTCACTTCAACGTGCACTGGGACAATTGCAAAGCCATTGGAGACGCTGTAGGAGGTTGCGCTCTCAACGCCGTAATGATGCAACCTAGCTCTCGTTGGTCCCAAACCCTTTGCCGTCAGCAGGCGCGGGTCGAAGGTCTCGAACGTCGCTCCGATGGATCCGGCGCTAGATCCGCGGAAGCATTGGCTGGCAAACGAGTTGTCGGCATCTGTATCCGACGTGTCGCCATCCAGAGACAAACCGTCCAGCGGTCCATGGGTGAAATGAATGTCAAATCTCATTGAAAACAGGTCGTTTCGGTTGCTTTTCGGGGCCATACGCTGTCAGCTGAGGAAGCGGGGCAAGCCACCCAGCGTTAGCAAGGGACGCCCCCATCAATAAAGGCGCCTAAATTTGAGAAAACCGACGAAAATTGGCGCCGAAAATCCGTTGCTACGCTAGCGGTCCCTGGTTACTGGAACTGGTGCCAACGGCTCAAGCTGGCCGAAGTTGCGACTTATTTGACTTTTCGCCGACAGCTAGGCATAAAAGCCGTTACTAGTGCAGCCTTTGAATCCAAGGTGAAACCCTCGAAACCGCCTAATCTGCCGCTCGTCATGGAATCGTCCCCTAGTGTTTGGGAATCCCGCATCGACGCCGCACGTCGCGGGGACCGAGACGCGATCGATGAGCTATTTCATGGGCTGCGCGCCTATTTCCATCGCCGCGCCGAGCAGCAGCTGGACGCCCATCTTTCCGTAAAAGTCAGTCCTTCGGATATTGTTCAAGAGACGTTTCTACGTGCGTTCGAAGGGATCGCTGGCTTCAAAGGGAGCACTCGAGGCGAATTGATCGCTTGGTTGCAAGGCATCCTTCGGCACCGACTCCAGAACGCCAACCGCAGGTTTCGCGGCACTGACAAGCGGGACCTGGCGCGCGAACAGCCGGAACGGAGCAGCGGCAGCTGGAATATTGACGGAGCCCCTGCGAAGGTGGAGACTCCCAGTCGCGTGCTCATGGCTCACGAAGAGTTGCAGCGGCTGGAAGCGGTGCTCCGGTCATTGCCGCCGCGTCAAGAACTCGCCATACGGCTGCGCAACGAACTCCATTTGTCGTTTGACGAGGTCGCTCAAGCGCTCGATTGTACGGAGGAAGCAGCTCAAAAGCTGTGGGCTCGGGCTGTGAAGCGACTAGCAACGAAGTTGAATACTTCAGGTGGCGCCACGTGATTGGACATGGTTCCGATTCAGAGGCGCCGTCGATTCCAGTCGTCGACCTGCTGGTGGGGTATGACAAAGCGAAGGGCCATGGGGCCTCGACGCAGGCATTGCATCCCGAGGCACATGTCAGTGACGGCGGAGCAATCGCCTGCGTGGATCTACTTCATCGAGTCTGGCCCTCCAGCAACGCCTCATTCGCTGCGGCTACGTTGCCTAAGGCCGCCGTCTTAGGCGACTTTCGCATCGTTCGCGAAATTGGTCGGGGCGGAATGGGGGTGGTCTATGAGGCGGAGCAGCTGTCGCTGCAGCGACGCGTCGCCCTGAAAGTCTTGCCGCAGGCGGCATTTCTTGATGATGCGCGTCTGGCGAGATTCGAGCTGGAGGCGCGAACGGCCGCCACGCTGGAACATCCTCACATTGTGCCGATTTTTTCCATTGGTTGTGAGCAGAACGTCCACTACTACGCCATGCAATTGATACGCGGCGTCAGTTTGGCGGAATTATACGCTCAACGAACTGTGGCGACGGCCTCAAGCAGTGCGGACCACGGCGGAACGTCTAGTGAAGAGCCAATCATTTCCTCGTGGGCGGCTCCTGACGAGCCCGTGGTAGAGACTGAAGCATTCTTTAGATCGACTGGGGCTTCGCTGTGGGCCGCAGAACAATACTTCGCCAGAACAAGCAACTGGGGGATTCAAGCCGCCGAAGCTCTGCACTACTCGCACGAGCGAGGAGTGATCCATCGTGACATTAAGCCCGCCAATCTTATTGTCGACTCGACAGGAAAGCTGTGGATCACCGATTTCGGGTTGGCGCGGCTAAATGACGATGCAGGGATGACGTATACCGGCGATCTTGTTGGCACGTTGCGATATACGAGCCCTGAACGATTAAAAGGAGGCTCCGGGGCTAATCCACAGGTCGATGTCTATTCTCTGGGCGTCACCCTGTACGAAATGCTGGCATTGAAGCCAGCGTACGACGGCGGCGATCATCCGATCGTGTTGCATCAAATCATGGAGCAAGAACCGCGCCCGCTCCGCCTCATCGATCCCCGGATCCCCATTGATCTAGAGACGGTCATCGCCAAGGCGATCGAAAAAGAGCCTTCCGCGCGTTACGCCTCGGCAGGCGAGTTTGCAGCGGACCTGCAGCGGTTTCTAACACATCAACCAATACGTGCGCGCCGCGCGAAGATAGCGGATCGATTTGCCAAGTGGGCGAAGAGGCACAAGACGCTTGCCCATGCAAGTCTCGTTTTCGGGGGGCTGCTAATTCTCTTACTAGGCGTCAGTACGTTGTTGATCCAACGGTCGTTGCGCGATACGGCTGATTTGCTGTACGTGGCGGATGTCAGCGCTGCTTACTCGGCATGGGAGAAAGGGGCGACTGCAGAAGCAAGCGAAATCTTAGCACGGCATGCCCCCAGTACATGGCAAAAGGATCGGCGTGGATTGGAATGGCGTCTTCTGCACGAAACAATTGTTCCTGCGGAATATCTCGAACTACTGGGCCATGTAGGTCCGGTCAACGAGATCGCCGTTTTCCCAGATCACCGACGACTCGCGAGCGTAGGCGCCGACGGCATGCTGCGCATCTGGGAACTGGCCGACGGAAAACTGCTGCGAACCGTCAAGGTGTGCGACGAGCCTCTCAATTCCATCGCCGTTTCCAGTGACGGTAAGTGGGTGGCCGTCGGCTCCACGAGCGCGTATCTCTGCGACTTGGAGAGTGAGAGCGCGCCGGCCGAAGTCTTGCGCAATGATTTTACGTTCGAGTCATTGGCATTCAGTCCTGACGGCAAGAAGCTATTTGCCGGAGCTCGTTATCACGAATTGATGACGTTATCGCTTGACGATCGTAAAGTGTCGACCACTCCGTCCGACGCCCGCATTGAATCGCTAGACGTATCGCGAGAAGGAGCGATTCTCTTGCCGAATCGTCGCCCGCGACACAATGACGCGGCCGTTGGCGTGATTCAGTTCGTGGACCCAAATTCAATGGAAGTGCTGCGTGAACTCGACGTTTCTGTCGATGCGAGTCACCGCGGGCAATTGACCGTGGCCCGATCGTCACAATGCGGGGAGTATATTCTGGCTGGCGAAAGGTACGACTCGACCGCGTTCTTGTTTGAATCGAAGTCGGGAAAAATGGTCGCGCAGACGCCCGTGTCCCGCGATCGGCTCACCGACGTGGCCATTTCCCCCGATGGCTCGTCTATTGGCATTGGCTATCGAGACGGCGTGTTCGAAGTATTCTTGATCGAATTGCAGCGTGGCGAAACTGCAATCAATGTGCGCCCTCACATCGTGCATGCTCACGAGGGCGAGTTGTTAAGCCTAAAATTCGTCGATGCGAGGCTGCTTGCGACGGCCGGCAGCGATGGAGCGATTCGCCTATGGAAATTGCCTCGACACCGGCCTTCATCGCTGCAATCCGGGGACGCCGGACTAACTGGCGCCTCGCTCTCTCCGGATGGAAAGCATGTCGCTTACTCGAGCCTCACCGGTTACGGAGCGATCAATGTGGATAGCGGCTCGGCGACGTTTCGCTGGCGGCAGCCCGGCGCGGCGTTCATCGATCCAGTCTGGTCGCGTCGAAGCGACGAGTTTTCAATCATCGCTCGGGACGAACCCGCGTTGGTCACAGTGGGCCTCACTGGAGCGGAGGCGCGTACCACGAAACTGCGGGAGCGCCCCGAGAGGGTGGCCTATTCGCCCAGTCGAGAAGAACTGGCTTTGGTGGGACCGGCGCATCTGACCATTCTTAACTCGACGACCTGTGCTGAAACCTTTCACGCCGACATTGGACCAGGCGTCACGCTATCGATCTGCTACTCCCGCGACGGCGAATTCATTGCGTTCGGCGACGATTTGGGAAGTATTACCGTCGTACGGCGCCCTAGCTATGAGCAGACGGCGCAGTTCAAAATGCGCGGAGAAGTCGACGGCTTGTGCTTTAGCTCCGACAATCAGCTGCTGGCTTCAGGCCATCGAGACGGCGCGGTGAGATTATGGAATCTTCACGACGAAAAACTTGCCGCCGAATTGCGAGGCCACGAAACAGGCGTGGCCGATTTGATTTTCTCGGAGGATGGATCGACTTTAGCGTCCGCGTCGCAAACAGGGATCATTCGGATGTGGTCCGTTAAACACGCTCGTTTGTTTGGCGTGCTTTTCGATCCAGCGTGGGATGGCGTTAACGTCGGGCGGTGCAGTTTGGACCTCTCAACGCTGGGGGATCGGTTGGCCGTCGGTTACCGGAACGTGCCAGACGGCTTCGTTGACATGCTAATTTGGCAGGCGAAGTAAATCTCTTTAATGAGCCGAATGACACTCGGACGTTCAAGCTGCGTCGCATGGCGTTCAACACTTGTGTTGTAAGATTGATAGTTCGTGGTTTTGTTCCTGCCGCAGCCTGAACCGACCTCATGCGAATCGCCGCGACGGCCGCGACGCCGGCAACAATTTTAAGCTTTTGGCTTCTCCATTCGATATCACACATGCCCTGGGTTGATTTGCCGATGAGGTCAGGCTTAGCCCATCTGCCTCCGTGGCGGCGGGTGAGGAGGAATTTCACAATCACACATCTCTCAACGTTGAACGGCTCCTCTCGACCTTCCTCCAGTTGACGACCACTTGCGCGATGATGGTTGACAGAACAACAGCGGCCACGACGTACACCCAGAGATAGGAGCTGACGAGATCGTAGTCGACTAGCCCTTGTCGATTGCTAATGAATGCTGATTCGCTATGCAAAAGTTTGAAGAGCGGGAGTCCAAACTCGTCATTCCAAAAGTTGCGGCCACGATAGGGTCGTTGCCAGTGAAGCAACTATTGAATTGTACGGAAAACATGTAAGCAAATACGCCAAGCGGCATTGCTCGCCAGAACAGTCGATCTGGAAGAGCGACCGCTTTAGCGGTAATAAGCGTCGTGAAAGCGGCGGCGATCATTGGCAGGAGCATCGCCCAATATTGAGACGGCTTAGCCAGTGGCGCGAACAGTGCCGCCGCCAGTAAGGCGACGACGAGAATTGATCGAAGTTGAAATCTCATATCGTTCGATGGTCTCCGTTACAGCCCCACCGCCGACGCTCGCCGCGAAACAGATCGTCGCCAGTGCGTATCGGATAAATCTCATGATTACAGGATAACCGCCATCCCGATTAACGCCGCCACGACGGTTGTGGCCACCGGGGCCGAGCGAATGCTGAATTGGCGGCGGAAGCGAAGAACGCCGACGGCAGCGAGGGCGAAGATGAGTGATACGTACCAGAGTGGGAAGAACACTTTGACTTAGCGCCTTCGCATCGACGGCCCCACTCTCGCCTGCAGCAACGATGTAGTTGACGAGATCGCTTACGGTTTCGAGTGGTTCCGATGGCTCGCTTATCGTGCTAATCGTGACGTCATCGCAAGTATCTCGCAAGCAGTCGACATAGGACACGAACTGCACACTCTAACCCTATTCACCGCGGCAGTTTAACTCTTCGGGCTCGTCAACATGTTGCACCAGGTGGGGCAATAGTTGGTTTCTCCCCCCGATTTTCTCCCCGCGGTCGGTGATGTAGTCTAGCTGCTTTGCCACCTGAAGTATGAGACTGCGATGGACCTCGAAAGCGACGGCCCGCTAATCACGCTGAAAGACGCCGGCAAACTGCTGGCAATGGATTTGAACTCTGTTCGCCGCCTCGCGAACAAGGTAACTGGTCCGCGCCTTAAAAAGGTTAAGGTGAGCCCGCGGCTTCGCCGCACGATTATTGCATGGGTTGAGGCATACTTGCGTGCGCTGAACCCGCCACTTGGCTAAGGTCAGGCACTCGTACCCGGCATGACCTCGCGTAAAGCTGCGCAGATCGACCGTGAACTGGCTGAGAGAGGTTACGGACGGAAGAAGAGGTCGCGCGTCCGCGGCCTTAAAAGCCGCATACGACGCTCCCCCGCCCGCGCATGAGCTATTTCTTCGCCGGCGGTTTTTTTCGCCTTGGCGAAGAGGAATCTAGCTTGAGGCCGTAGTACGCAACGAGCTTATCTGCATTGTCGAGACTAATGGAACGCTCGCCTTTCAGCCAGCGATGAAGAATCGCGACGTCAACCCCTGTATCTCGCGATAACTGATTGAGTGACATGCTTTCAAGCGAAGCGCTCAGTCGTACGAGCAGTTGATCGGCGATCTCTCCCATAGCTGCAACTCAAAGCAGTCAAAGACCTATTGTCAATTGGCAATGATTTGCCGGATTGGATACTGTAACTTGGCAATGTCAAATTAGGATAACAGGCGTGGTAAATACTTAGTTATGCTTCGATTGGAAAGGATGTCAGATGCGTCCGAGCACAATTTCCGCGTGCTGAGATCCTGCCCGGCAACCGGGCTATTGTGTCCAACGAGGGGTTCTGTCACATCGTGTGGCGGAATAACGGTAGACTGTACGGCGAGTTCTTCGACTTGCCGACAGCTCATTTGCTTGCGGGCGACTGCTGCGAGTTCTACTCGGTTAGCTAGCCAACGGGGCAGACGTTGCGATTCGACAATAAGGACTGTCGAATGCCCCAGCCATTCGCGGCGCGCAGCTGATGAACGCCCGCACGTTCGGCGGTCCGAAGCGTTCCAAGCAGTGTCGCATGAAGCGTAAGAACCGCATCAAGGCTTCCGCCGTCGCGGTGACATGATGCAACTCTGAAATACCGGCGGCGGGACTACTTGCGGCGGCGGCGAGACATGTCTGCTATTCCAACCGCGGCAACGCATCCGAGAGCAATCGCACCTGATTCAGGCACGGCACGATAGTAGACTTCATCGAAGATGATACCGTCGTCCTGTGTATCGCGCGTAAACGTTATCGATGTGAATGGCGCGCCAATGATGCCAAAGAATTGTTCATTGTCTTCCGGCTTTGGTGCAACTGCAGAAACGCCGTTGTCGCCAGCGTTAGTAGAGAACGTTAATGACGTTGAATGCGTCGGGTATCCGAAATCAACGATGTTCGCGGCAAACGCGCTTTGGGCGATCGAGAATGTAAACGTGATCGAACTCGACGACGTCTGCCCAAACCACACCAAATAGTTTGTTCCGTGGGTGGCATGGCCGGGCATTGCCGTCTGATTAAACATCCCAAAGTCGGCCGTCGCAGTCGAATTTGTAATCGTTAGCGGACCGGACACGATCGATGGAACTCTTGGAAATGACGCTGGGGGAATTGCGGGCAGCGTCTCAAAGCTCTCAAGTTCGACCGAGCCAGCGCTGCTTAAGAAGTTCGCCTCGTTAGTAAAGACAGTCGCCCCAGTTACGGTGTCGACCGGAAATACTGCAAGTACGAGAAGTGAAAAAAATGTGAGAAAACGCATTAGCAAATTCCCAAGGTGCATGATTAGTAGTGTTTGGATGCGTCAAGAAAGAAATCAGATTGTGACCTAACAGAAAGGTAGATGCAAATGGCTAGTTTAGCTAAAGACAAGTCCGGTAACCGAACAATTCGGTTCGTCGCTGGCAACCGCAAACGCCGATCGATCTGACTCGGGAAAATGCCCCAGAAGGAAGCTAACACGATCAAGGCGAAAGTCGAGTCGCTGAACGCAGCGGCAATCTCCCAGGCTTGCTGGGACGCTGAGACGGCGGCCTGGGTATGCAAGCTTGAATCGCTGCTCTACGACAAGCTCTCGAAGGTAGGACTGCTCCTATGCGTGCCACGGCGGAGAAGTCGACGCTGGGGGTGTTTCTGGAGGCCTACATCGTGGGCCGATCGGGCGTGAAGGGTACGACCGAATCGAACTATTGGTAGACCAAGCGTTGTCTGGTCGAGTACTTTGGCGCCCAGAAGCCGCTCGCTGACATCACGTCCGGCGATGCAGATGAATGGCGGCGCTGGCTGGTGGCAGGAGAGTTGTGCGCCGACGGAACCGCGGTTCGAAAAAAGCTTGGCGACAACACCGTCCGTCGTCGTTGCGGGTTCGCGCGGCAATTCTTCAGGGCCGCGATGCGCAAGCGTTTCATCACTGAAAACCCTTTTGGCGAAATGAAAGGCGTCTCCATTCGCTCGAACCGCTCGCGCGACTACTTCATCCTGCAGGAGGACGCAGCCAAGGCGCTCGACAAGTGCCCCGACGTCCAATGGCAACTGGTATTCGCGCTGAGTCGCTACGGCGGCCTGCGGTGCCGGTCCGAGCATCTGGCCCTGAAATGGATCGACGTCGACTGGATCAACGGTAGAATGACCATGAGGAGCCCGAAGACGGAGCACCACGAAGGCGGAGACTCCCGGATAATCCCGATCTTTCCCGAACCACGCCCCTTCCTGGAAGACGCTTGGGAGCTTGCGAAAGATGCCGTCCTGGCGATGGTGCCAGAAGACCGCGCGAAGGCACACGTCTTCACACGATACCGCGACGCCAATTCCAACCTTCGGACGCAGCTGGAGCGGATCTTCGCGAAGACAAGGCTGAAGACCTGGCCGAAGCTGTTCCAAAACCTGCGCGCCACCCGGGCCACGGAGCTAGCCGCAAAGTACCCGTCGCACGTCGCCGCCGAATGGCTTGGCCACTCGACGATGGTGGCGCAGAAACAGTACTGGCGCGTCACCGAAGCCGATTTTGCGAAGGCGTCTGCAGTTCCAGAAGAGCCTATGCAGCCAGCGTCCGTCAGCTAAGGTAGCGACGTGTCACTGTGCGCCGCATCTGCGGCAGAATGCGAGATTCCCGGGGAATTCGCAGGTAATCAGTACACCCCACAGGAGTCGAAGTGGGATGGACTTCAGCCCGGGAAAGATAGAGATTCTCGCCACTCGCCCGCAACGAGCGCTGCAGATTCCGGTGCAGTTCTCCCCGAATCGGCCCCGCCCGATCCAGATCTCGCGTTCTTGCTGGACCACTGGTCAAGCATTTCTGACGCGACCCGGCAGCGGATCGTTGCCCTCATCGCCGCTAACACTCGGCCGCCAGCATCGTGAAAGGGGGCCCCAAACCCCGTGTTTCGAGGGTTTTTGGAATCCGACCCACCTCCGATTTTCCCCGGAACCTGTGAACTAGTTTGCGTCATGACTGAGCCACAAGCACCAGCCCGTCCCATTATCACCACCAACTGCCACTGCTGTGGCGAGCAATTCACCTACGAACGCCTCGGTCAGCGCCTTGGGAGCTACTGCTCGCCGCGGTGCTCCGGTCGAGCGGCTAGGCTTCGTGCCGCTGCTTGCGTCGTGAGCAAGCAACCGGAGATTATCAACTGCGAACACCGTTCGCGGCCAAGCGACCAATCCAGCGATTCTGCTCGGACCGCTCCCGCTACCGGTCGTACAACGCGTCCGACGCCGGGCAGGCCCGCGCTCAACGTCGGAAGGCGAACCGCGTGGGCCCCGGCTCGGCGAGCACTACGCTGCGGCAGAGGGCGTTCGACCGTGACGGCTGGCGGTGTCGATCCTGCGGCCGCGGCGTTCAGGTTGATAGGCACGAGGCGACCGACAACGCAGTGATGCGAATACTTGATGTAGGAACAAGTACTCGGCGTCGGTGTTTGGAACTCGCGGTGACCTTGTGCCGACGGTGCAGTGGTCGGTTGCAACGGACTGAACAGATCATCGCCGCTGTGGACGCCAAAAGCCGCGTGAGTCGCGGGAAAGGAGGCGTTCGACCGACCGTCCAGCGAGTGAGTTATCGCGAGAGAAGACGCGAGAGAGGGATTAAATGCGATTGCGACTCGGTGCTGCTCGGTGCAACGACGTCAATGGTTGACTACTTACCACGCAGTCGTTTGGTCCACTTCCACTGATACGAGCCGAGGTGCGAGATGCGGCCGGAACCTCGGACGTGAAGGTGATGATGGGTAGCTGCATGGGATAGTCGGTGAGGATAGCGGGATCGCTGATTGCCATGCAGCTGCGGTCGGGGCGACGAATGGCACTTAGTTGCCCCTAACTCGTTTGGCCATTTCACGTTTCAGCACCCAGCGCGGCTTCATCATTTGATCGAACTTGACCGGCGGTCGTTTTCGCTTGCGAGGCTCGAATCGGTCGGGTCGATCGGCGACGCGATGAAGTGCAACGGCGTCGAGTAGCTGCTGGTAGAGGGCGTCACGGAGGGCTACGTCACGTCTTTGGAAGTCGATAAGCGGCTGAAATGCCTCCAGCGTTTGCAATGTCCCTTTGAAGCTGATCCCTCGCGGCTGCAGCCCGCTCTTCGCCGCAGTCTGGGCCATGATCGTGCGAATGAGATTGTAGGCGAGAATGTGCGTCCAGACCTCTTTGTGGACTAGCTCCGGAGTCTTGCAGCGCAGGATGTCCATTTTCATCGTGGACATGATTGAGCGCAGATCAAGCTCATTGTTCCAGCGTGCACGATAGAAAGCGGCGAGGTCCTCCTTGGTCGTTTCTACTGGATCGAGCAACGTCGTTACCACGACAATGGCCTTCGTTCTAAACCCGAGCTGCTCGATGCGAAAGCGCGCTTCGCGAATCGTCACGTACTCCGGAAGAGTGTGGTATGTTTGCCGATCGACCGAGCGAATTGACGTTGGCTTGCGCCAGCGGACGATGTGATCATCTTCGCCCAGGCGGACGCCACGTCGAAAGTCGGCTTTTCGGTGGGCTTTGTTGAGCCGACTTACCAAGTCGACGCCGCGCTCTTGAAGCAGCACGATCCCCGTCCAATTGGACAACAGACTGTCAGCTAACAGCACGTCGCCGCGCTGAAGGACGTCCCACAATCTACGGAGTAAGCTGACCTCGCCTTGCCCCTTGCCGGCGTACTTGCAGAATCCGAGGTTGAGCACCGTGCCACAGGCCAGCGATGTAATGACGCCGACCCGCGCGATAGGGAAGCCAATCCCCGGCTTCTGGTTGTAAACCTGCGGATAGGCAGCTTGATTCTCCGGCGTGTCGGGCATGCTCACGGTCGTTCCGTCGAACATGTAAACGCGCCGGTCCTTCCAAAGCCATCGGGAGTCAAGCTTCGCTTCCAAGGCGCGCCCGACCAGGCAGGCCACCGCCGAGAAGAACTGTTCCGGCAGACGCTTTCGGGCCTGACAGTAGGCGCCGGTCGTCGCCGAGCAGGGTCGTTGCTTCCGTGACAGCCGATGGGCGATCAAGCGCGCCACTGCTGCGCGGCAGGAATGATCGGCGCTGAGCACTTGGCCCAAGAATACCCACAGCGTCACCAGCGGCGAGTAGATCCGGTCGAGGCAAACGACGCCCGTCGCTGTCAGTGCTTGCGCAATGACCTCATCCGAGAGCACGTCTGTGAACGGCAAGTCGCCGTCCTGAAGAAACTGCCGCCGCGGAAAACTCGCCTGTCGTTGAAACAGTCCCCGGTTGTAGGATCGCATCCCTGGGCCTCCTTGCCGGTGATAAGTTGTCGCCAACAACTATCTAGGCATGTCAGGGCTACTTTCACCTATATCATTTCCTGCGAAATACTTGCGTCAGAACTATGTGACATTCGTCGGGGCGACCTAAGCGCGCGAGAAAATTGTATTAAGAGTGCCCAAAACGGTCGATTTGTGCGAGTCTCACGCACACATGAGAAATGGCACTAAACACAGATAGGCCGTGTGAGCACCGAGCGTGCCGCCTGTATCGACTGTCAAGCAACTGTTCTCAATGACCGTGCCGCCGGTGTAGGTGTTATTTGCGCCCAGCACAAAGGACGCCGAGGTCGGCCGGACATAAACGGTGCCTCCGCCGCCAGGCTCCCCTATTTCGAAGAGTTTGTGGAACGGAAATGCTCCGGGTCGGAGAAGGGTCGGCTCGACCTGGCCGACGTAGTATTTTACGAGACGGAGTATCATCGACTTATCGGAGAACTGGAAGCGGCGACCACCGCTTCGACGCTTCCTGAACAGCCGACTAGTGCACCGGGACTAAGTGACCTTTTGATACGCCTACGGCTTGGGCAGCGTGTTGCTAAAATCTATGATTCGGCGGATATGCTAACGTACCCGTAAACTGCTCGACTCATGCTTGCCGACATCATCTCATCTATTGTTCGATTCGGCGGTAGGCCCTACGAGGTAGGCGGATATGTGCGCGACTCGCTTCTGGGATTGCAGGCGAAAGACTTGGACATCGAAGTCTTCGGATTAAGCGCGGATTCCCTTTACGAGCTATTGTCAGAATTTGGCCAAGTCAACCGAGTGGGCGTCTCCTTCGGGGTCATGAAGCTTAATATGGCTGATGGGACGGAAGTCGACTTCACGTTGCCGCGGCGCGAGACAAAGTGCGGTCCAGGGCACAAGGGGTTCGACGTGGAGCTTGACCCTAGCATGACGATTTCAATCGCTGCGGCGCGTCGCGATTATACGATCAACGCGATCTACCGATGTGCCGCCAGTGGTGCGCTAGATGACCCCTACAAGGGCCTGGTTGACTTGCGCGGCCGATGCCTGCGTGCTACGAGTTCACAGTTCGCCGAAGACCCACTCCGAGTCCTTCGCGGTATGCAGTTCGCGGCTCGATTCAACCTCGTAGCCGACCAAAGAACTACGGAACTTTGCCTGTCTTTACGTGGCGAATATCCAACACTGGCAATTGAGCGCATATGGAACGAATGGCTGAAATGGGCTACTCGCGGCGCCGTCCCGTCCAAGGGCCTGCGTTTCCTGGCCGAGACAGATTGGTTAACCCTCTATCCGCAGTTAGAAGCGCTCCGAGGATGTCCCCAAGACCCCCAGTGGCATCCGGAAGGCGACGTCTGGATTCACACCTTGCATGTGTGCGACGCAGCTGCCCAAATTGCGGCGCGCGATCATCTTGGCAGTGACGAGCGTGCGATACTCCTGTTTGCCGCCCTCTGTCACGATCTGGGCAAGGCGACCACCACAGCTTTCGTTGATGGCCACTGGCGGGCGCACGGCCACTGTGAAGCCGGGGTTGAGTTGAGTCGCCAGTTCTTGTCCAGCATCGGTTGTCCTGAGGCGATTATCGAGTTCGTTGAGCCGCTGGTTGCAGAGCACCTCGTTCACGCACGACAGGAAATCACGGCACGCTCAGTTCGGAGGTTGGCCAGTCGATTGAGCCCTGCGTCGATAGAGCAGCTTATCCGCCTCATTGAAGCTGACATGGGGGGACGACCCCCGCTACCCCCTGGTCTGCCGTCGACGGTGCAAGTCTTAGCCGAAATGGCTCAGGAACTTCAAGTCGAGCAAGGGCAGCCGGCGCCACTCATCTTAGGGCGCCATCTGCTCGCGTTAGGCAAGCAGCCAGGCCCTTGGTTTGGTCCAGTCCTGGCGGCGTGCTTCGAAGCCCAACTAGATGGGCACTTCAATAGCGAGGGCGAGGGAGTTGAGTATCTCAAGGATTTGCTGAACCGGCATGGCTAGCATTGGCGGCCCCGCCATGGAGATCGCAGCTTACGGCGCCTGCCATTGGGTGACATCTTCACACACCTAATTTGAAGAGTCAGAGACGTTCCACGTGTTGGACGACGACGACGGACCGAGATGCAGCTTGTCAGCACAATTCGTCCGGGCCGAGCTTTGGAGCGATGTCAGGATTGGCAGGAAAGTAAACTCGCTCTGTCGGCGACTGCAGCCGAGAAAGCCGCTCTGCCGTAACGTTCATTCGTTGCTCGGCGACGAATTCGGATAAGTCGACGACTTCCACCAGTTCACGCGTGCCAAATGCTCTCAGCGTCTCGCCGCGGATTCCAAGCTGGAGCGCGCGACGTTCGACCTTGGCGCCGAACGGGTCGTGGTCTGGATCCCATTGGACGCGGACTTCAGAAGCGGCGACCGCCGCCTGCCACGAGTCCCGGGTCGCAAACTGCCCTTCGTCGTACGTCGCCTGAACGGCCTGCGCCAGCAAGTCGTCGAAAAACACGCGCCGCAGCCGCAATGCCAGCGTCACTTCCTGGCCTTCCTTAGTCCCCCACCCGGAGCGGTACATCATCCACAGGAAGTTGGGCTTGATCCAACTCATGCGGTTGTAGCTGAAGCCCTCGCCGAAGGCGCCGTGTTCGGCCGCCCACCGCCCTGTTTCCGGCCGGTAAGCTTGATAGACGACGATCGTCTCGTCGTCGTATTGCGCGAGGATGTGGCGGCCCGCATACGGCCATACGGTCGCTTGTTCCAAGTAGGGCTGAACGGCGATCGGCATGGCGACGCTCGGGTCTTGCTCAGGTTTCATTGGTCACAAATGCCCCATGTACCCGACGACGGCAAATCTAGCCACGACGTCGACGTACTCGCCGATAAGGGCGAGGCATTCGTCCAGATCACGGTATGCGTAGGGGCCTTCCGTCCGCAGGGACGCATCGTCGACCCCTGCGGGGATCACGATCTTTTGCCGTAGCCCGGCGAAATCGAACGCCTCGGCCAACGGCTTGCAGGCGCCGCGGGACATTTTTCGACCCGTCCCGTGGCTGAGCGAGTTGAGGATTCGCCCCACCGCGTCGCGGGCGCGCAGCAGGACCACGTCCCCCGACATGTGGGAAGGGAGAACAGTGAGCTCGCCCGGCATGGTCCGGACAGACCCCTTGCGAATGATCGCGCTGCCATCGTCGAGGATTTCGTAGGTGTTGTGAGGCAGATCGAGCACCACCTCCAAATCGCCGAACTCGCCGGCAATGGCGTCCTGGATGGCCGCGCGGTTGTCGCGGGCCCAAGAAACGACCCGATCGAATTCAACGTCGAACTTGGCAGGCTGGTTGATCAGATCGTCGACGTGCCCCGACTCGGCGCGCGAGCCAGTGTGAATCAGAAAGTGGAGCGGTCCGTCGTCGAAAGGTTCGAGGGCGTCGAGGAAGTGATTCCCTCCCCCCAGATCGCCGAGGCGTCCCTTGTTCGCTCGCAGACGCTCGGCTACGCCGTCCCAGCGCGCCCGCGAGAGGCTGGACGGGGCCAAATTCGAACGCAGCAAGCGCATCCCGCAGCCGCAGTCCGAAACGGCGAACTTCCGCCAGTCGGGCTGGCGGGTATGGACGGCCGTGCCTGTCGGCAATGGCGACTTGCCGGGGCAAGCGTCGGGAAGGAAGACCATCGACTCGGCGCTCAAATCGTGCGGGACCCACGAGTGGAGCTTGCCGAGCGGTTCGTCGGAGAGGTTAGTGATGTCCATAAGTAATTACGTGCTGTGGCGTTGCAGGCTTAGATGCTCGTTCCGCAATGCGGGTTTACCTGGAGACGCCGCGACAGTCCCTCCTACCATGAATTGCAAACCGTCTGCCGCCGCGACACCACGCCTTGAACTTTTTCGCCTATTCAGGCCGACCCAACGCTCCAACCCGAAGTCGGACAAGCAGATCGTTGAGCGCCTCCTTCCCACCCGGCTTCTCCGGCAACTGCGTCCGCTCGCCCGCCGCTTCCAGCTCGACTCGCAGGCGTTGATACTCACGTTCGTGGAACGCGAGGTCGGCAGCTTGAAGGCGGCTTTTCTCGGGGCCCGACGTCTTCCGCTCGACCAGCTCGTCGATGTATGGCAGCTGGGCGTCGGCGTTGAGAGTGAGCAGATTGGCCTCGACGACGCCGGTGCGCATGAGATGGACTCCCGTCAGCAGCACGCGGTAGAGGTACAACAGCGGCTTGACTCGCGGTGGATCCTCTTTGCGGAACAGGTTCCACTGCCGATCCGCGAAGCCGAGGTAGTGGTGGACGTGATGCCGCGTTACGCAGCCGCGGGCGATCGCCCTTAACTCCTCATACTCGGGGGTCGCGTAGACGATCAGCGGCGAAAAGAGCTGTTCGAGGACATATCCGTTGTTCTTCAACATGAGGCCGAAGAACTTCTTCGCGTCATGGGTGACCAAATCCATTTCCAGGCCGTCGCGAACGCCTGCGCGCTCTACCGTTTCCTCGCCTAGGTCGAGGCCGACGACCTCTTGCAGCGGCAGGACGTGGACGCCCCGTAAATCGAAATCCGAATCAGGCGACGGGAATCCATAAAGGTGTGCGCCGCTGATCGCCGCAAAGACGAGCGGGTAAGGGTGCTCGTCCACCTGGCGACGCAGCTTGTCGTAGGGAATTGCGGTGTGGGTCATGGCAGTCCTTCCACGAGCGCCGCCCTCCGGGCATGGATAAGAAATCGGCTCGCCGCCTCGTAGTCAGGCCGCTCAGGGAGCGTCGTCTCCGCGTACGCCTGCTCGAACTCCCGGTGAAGCGCGAGCCGCCACGCTTCGATCGCCTCCCACGGCATGGCTCCCCCCTTGATCTCCAACAAACGGTCGCGGTCTCCGCCGACGTGGACCGCAACGCTCCGGTCTCGCAATACGTGGATCCCCGACAGCAACAGGCGAATCAAGTGCATGACGTGCTTCCATTTCACCTGCCCGTGATTACGCGCGTCGGCCTGCATCCGCTTAAATTGCGACATCACGTAGCCGTTATAGGTTTGGAAGACAAGCTTTGAAAGGAAGACGCCGCGCATCGCGAGCAACTCCTCGGCCAACGGCGTCGCGACTTCGAAGATCGGCGTATAGAGGCACTCCAGGATATTCGGATTCCCTTTGAGGGCCATCACGAGAAATTTCTGCAATTCCCAGTATGCCTCTTGCGTCGCGTCGTTCTCGATCTGCTCGGGAACGCCGTAGAGCGACCAATGGGCGTCGGCCTGCGGCAAGTAAATGCCCCGCCGATCCGTGTCCGATTCGTCGTGATCGAGCCCGAATGCTCGCGAGCCGACGACGCAGCGATAGATGACCCGCTCAAACAGGCCGTGGGCGGCGAGCGTCTGCGCCGAGTCGTTGATAGCGCCCTGCTTGTACTCCGCCAGTTGCTGGAGTTGGTCGTGATGAAGCGCCGCCTCGACCCCGTCGACAAATCGCACGCGGTAAGAGTGCGCTCGATCCTGCGGCGAGCGAATGACGGCCCCCACGGCCCCGACCGGATGAGCCGTCCGCCCGCCCGGCCCGCGGACCTGCTTCAGGGCCACGACCTGCGTCCCAGGCGAGTAGATCAAATTCGGACTGTCATGTACGCGGCGGTTCATGGTTCGGCAGGCGATTGCGACCTCAGCCACCTTTTTTAATGTGCAAGCTGTCCAGGTTTCGGGGTCCACTTCAATCTGAGACTATTCAAGCAGCCATATCCGCAGTTAAAGAGAATGCGGAATACGCGTTGACCGTTGTCGACTCCACCCCTAACCCGTTGGCAAGTGCTGGCCTCCCGAGAACCTTCGCTTCGACCGACATCGACCATCTCCCCTAACGAACCTCTGCACTGCCCATCTGGGGCCTTCGACAATCGTGGCGCCTTTTCCGGTGCCGATCCTATATCGCATGAGCATGGTGCGAAACAGCTTGAAATCATTGCGTCAATAGACGCTAGGATGGCGTGGCCTTGATCGGGTTTATGCACTTACATGATGATGACAAGATTAGGCTGTCGGGCTCGTGAAGCTCCGAGAGCCGTAACTAAAGTCCCGGTGACATCCAGGCTCTCGAGTCTAGGTGCTTTTGCAATCAGAGTTAACAGGCCTGAGTCAGTGAGATGAGTGAAGCTAACGTCAATGTGAGTCATTTTCGGAAAGCCCCTGTTAACGTCAACCGCAGCGTCGGTGCATTGCTCTAGAGTCAACTCGAGCGATTCAAGGTGACTCAGTGAATTCAGTAATTCCTGAACTCCGTCGTCTGTTACCTGTGGCGCGTCTTCGATTCGGAGGCGCCTCAAATTGCGAATGGTTCCGATCGATGTAAGTCCTGCATCTGTCATCGCACCTCCGTCCAAAATCTCGATACGCTCCAGGTATGGTAAAAGCGCATCTTGTTCAAGTTCGGCCACTAGGCTGGCGCTATCGTCTGAGAGTGATCCCCAAACGGCGGTAATATACATCCGGCCGCCAGGGAACTCCCCGCCGTAGCCTGCCAAAGTAAACTCTCCCGGGTTGTGCAAGCTAGTGCGATAGTTGAAGTCAATAGGCTCCTGCGCCCGACGCCGCGCCGCACGGTTGTCAATGCGGGGGTCCTCGACAAAATCTGCAGGTGGTTGCCAGTCGGGGCTGCTCAGGCGTTGCGATGAGGAACGGTCGGCGCAAAGCGTCCGTTGAACTAACTTTCGAAGCGTTTTGATCAAGGACACTGTTAGACACCTTTAGGACCAGGATTCAACCTCACGCCACAACCTGTCAATCGCAGGCCCTACAAAATGTCACCGTGCATTTTATAACCCGCCGGGGTGATCGTTTAATAATCGTCTGGTTCTCTACGACTGGCAAGCGGCGACGACCTCTTCGACGCTATCGTCATTTGGCGCTTCCGATCGCGGCGATTCTTCCATCGTCTTGCGGCAGTTCTTCCAGGCGTGCATCGTGGCCGGTTTTGAAGGGTCCGCTCTCCGCACTCCAGTACGGGGGCATAGAAATGACACCCTTAGAAGAACGGTGGTTCGCGGGGATCCAAGCGTCCGCGGCCCCTGCCAGGGACTCCTGCAGAACAGAGGTACGCTAACAGTGCGGCCGACAAGAAGCGATAGCGTGGCCGCACAGGCCTGCTGATTACATTACTGATACTACGCGAGCACGAATGTCCCATAGCTTCGATAACGTGAATCTGAGCGAACCGAACCCACTCTGCCGGTCGACCAACGCGCCCTCGTCGACTCCGACTTGCGGCTCATCACTGGGATCGACCAGGAGATCGCCGAGTTGGAGGCCTCGCTGCGACAGCAGGCGTGGAATCAAGCGCGGGTGCGGTTGTTGATGACGATCCCCGGCGTCGACTACTGCGTGGCGCTCGCGATCGTCGCCGCGCTGGGCGATCTGTCCCGCTTCGCGGACGGGGACCACGCCGCCAGCTATTTGGGACTGACGCCGTCCGTGAAGCAGTCGGCGAACACCTGTCACTATGGCCCCATCTCCTAACAGGGCTCCTCGCACGCCCGATGGCTGCTGACGCAAGCGGCTCAGAACATGGGCTGACAAGCGGGGCCGCTCGGGGTGTTCTTCCGTCGCCTCGCCTTGCGTAAGTGCTGGAACGTCGCCGTTTGCGCCACGGCTCGCAAGCTGGTTGGCGTCGCCTGGCTGATGCTCAAGAACAACGAACCCTACCGCTACGCCAATCCGTCCACGACGCAGCAGAAGCTTTCGCGGCTCCGCGTTGCGGTCACCGGGGAACTCCGCAAGCCAGAGCGCAAAGGCCGGCGACCGGGCGTGAAGAACGGCGCCAATCCGCCGACGCGCCTGACGCCGTCGCTGGCAGAAGTCTGTCAGCAAGAAGGCCTGCCGCCGCCCCACGGGTTCGAGGACCTGCCAGCGGGTGAACAACGAATTCTCCAATCGCTGGGCGTAATCGACAACGTCCAACAGATCAGCCAGGAAGGAAGGACGCCGCGCACCGTGAAACCAAGGAAGCGAGAAAAAACTTGCGAACCATGAAGACTGAGAGTTGACCGATCCAGAGGTAGGATTTCACGTTCCAGTTCAGCCCGCTTGAGCTGCTTGCGGAGCCGGGCGATCTCGTCACGCAGCTCCTCGACCGAGGCGTGCTCGCCACAGGGCTCCGGCGGCGGCGCGAACTTGGCGTGCCAGGCTCGAAGGCTCTGTTCGCAGACGTTCACCGCCGCCGCGGCCGCCTTGAACGAGTACTTCTCTTCCGATACCAACCGCACCGCGTCCCGCTTGAACGCTTCGTCATACGAACGTCGTCGCCGACGACCTTCATCTTGCTCGATCAACTCCATCTCTCGGACCTCCTTCAGGGACCATAATCCGGCCCCCGCCACTGTCCGAAAGTCGTGAGCTATCGCACTCGCGCTGACGCAGAGCGAACCCAATCTGCTCCTCATTGAAACGCTTTCTCGGCATGGCTCGTGGCCCTCCTTCAAGATGCAAGTTTACAAGAATCTTGCATTCCGCGTGGACCAAGAAACGGGGAAAACGTCATTGCTTCGCTGCAAAAGGTTTGCAACGCGAGGCCGCCGTCGACGCCGCGCTCAACGCGACAACGTCGACGAGAGTCACGCGTCCAGCATCGCGTCGGTCTCCGTCAGGACGTGCCAACAGAACGCCAATGCCGAGTTACTTCGGATCTGCTCTAAAGATTTCGACGTGTCGCTGTCAAGATCGCCTCGACTCGCCATCTCCACGCCGTCAGCGAAATGTCGCGGTGAGACGCGTTGACTCCGCAGATATCGAAGGAGTTCCATTTCCAGCTCCGCGTCCTTGCGGTCGAACTGTCGGCTCTCGAAGTAGCGTCGCAGCACCGTCGCCTCCCCCATGTCTTGGATTGGCGTTTGGCGGCCTGGCTGCTTGCGGAAGGCGTCGTTCAAGTAATCCAAGAGCTGGCGCCCGGTCGCGTTGACGTGTGCGCCACTTGAACAGGTGCGGGCAAAAGGGGTACGGGCGAATTGACTCAGTTCGCTTAGCGCCGCCGTTTGGTCAGCGGCGATTCGCGTTGCAATTGGCTCGAGGCGGTAGGCTAAGCCTTGACAGCCGTCGCGCCACACTTGGATCGCAGTTGACGCCGCCAGCGACGGTAGCCCGTTAGGGCATGCGTCCAATTGCGAGCAGACTAGCGCCAGCTCCGCGTACCGTTCGAGCCTAAACAGTTGCTCGTCGAACTCAAAGTGCAATTCGCTGAGAGCGTGGATCCGCTCCCAAACCTCCTGAAGGCATTGCACGCCCTCCTGGTATGACGGGAACGCCAGTTGGTCGAAAAGTTCGAGCAAAAAACGCAACCACGTCTCGCCGTCCCGCGCCAGTTTCGTCTCAAGGTAGGCGAAATCAGACTTAAGAGTAGCATGGGTACCCGCTCGCGCCGCCGCGAGGCAACGCTGTCTAATCAGCGAAGGCGCCCAGCGCTCGTCCGCGTCGCGGGCGGCGTCGAGGTCCGCCGACGCAATCATGACTGCCGGGCTGTGCTTGAGCTCTTGAGACAGCAGATTCAAAAGCAGCGTGCCTCCGTCGCCAGCCCGAATGCCCCGCGTTAGCCACGAGTGCGCCGGAGCGTCTGCCGCAAGCTTAGGTTCTACCGTTAGCAACCAGTAGAGCATCGCGTAGCATTTCCAACCACCCCGTCCGACGTCGGCGTATTTTGAGAGCCGGAGATAAGCGCCCTCCAGGTCACCGTCAAGGGCCCGGGACCAGTGCTCGTCAATTGAGTGCGGCTCGCTTTCACGCAGAGGCTTTTCCCGCCGACTCGCCGCATCGCAGGGCTTCCGAAGACGTTGAAACTCCTCCTCAATTTCCGCCAGCCTTGCTAACGGCTCGCCCGGTATTGCTTCTGGTTTCCTGCGACTCGTTGGTGAAGAAGGGCGCCGCAGCGCTTCGAACGCTTCTCGGATTCGGCGGTACTCGTCGGGGCGAAAGTCCGGCTTGTAGCGGCGAACGCGTATCACATAGGCGCTCTTAATCTCGGCGGCCGATGCATCCCACCCTACTCCCAGGATCTCGTAGGGCGAGGTTGGCCACTGCGAAATGTTTTCGGGAAGGTCTGGCATTACTCGACCGCCTCATTTGTCGGAGTCGCCGTGCGATCGACCAGCCCTTGAAACGCTGGAAGCGAGAGAAAGTTCTGCAAGGCGGGGGACTCTCGCAGGCGCTTGGCACCAGCGAATCCGCTCCGGACGGCCATCCCCAGCAATTTCAACACGTCGCGGCTACGCGCATCGAGTCTTAGAGGGTTTACGTGGATGGCAACGCCGGTTTCCGCGGGAGGGAGTTCGCCAGTGGCGACAGCTGGACTTTTCGTTCCTTGAACCGGCTCCGGCTCCGTCGCCCGCTCCATCGCGAGCCCGATCAACGCATGCGGGTCGTTCTCGGCGCGCCGTACTCTGGCGTCGAAAGTTTCTCGCCATTCAACGTAGCGGCCCGCCGCCGCGTACGCTGTTTGGAGGGCCTTGAGCAATTGGGGCATTGCGACCGATTCTTCACTGAGCTGCGACTGCACTGGCGACACGTCGACGGAGTCGTTTGAAGTTGAGGAATGTCGCATGTGCTGGAGGTACGCGCGCAAGATCTCCGCGAGTCGCGACGCATGCGACTGACTCAAGCCGGACTTTTCTTCGTCACAACAAACGTCCCGGTAGACTGCGCAGGCGGCAGCCAAATAAACCTCGCTCTCGTCCGGTGGCGTCCCTCTGCCAAGAAGGCCGCGGTCTGTGATTATGGCCATAGACTCGGCAGACCGGTAAAAGTATTCCGCGAAGAGGATTTTCATTACCGAGGAATCTAGGGCATCCCCGAGGTGAAGGCGCAGCGCATGGACCCTCTCGGCTCCGAATTGTTCTCCAAGCTGGAGCGACGCAGACTGGAATGTTGCCTCCTCCTCGCTTGGGGTGACGTACTGAAAAGATGGGGGCGGAGAGCTCTGAGTACGCTTTGCTTCATCAGAAAACGCCGCCACCAAGGCGATCAGCCCGACGACACCGAACACACCGAACATGAAGGAGAATCCGATTTTCTCTTCGGGTCGGTCTCTGGCTGTTCTCGCGGTTTTGTTCGCTTCCGCCCTTGCCTGAAGCATTGGATAATCGAGTGCGTCCGAGACAATCCGGGGCTCCAGTTCCGCCATCCAGGGATTAAACGCGACGTTGGCGACGGTCCGACTTGGATCTAATCCGAGATCTCGTCGGAGGTAGCTGAGCACCGCGGCCCGTTCCTCCGCCCTGCCCAGAAAATGTCTCACGACAAGCCAAGAAAAGGGGGTGGTCCCAGAGACGGGCTCGACGAACTTTGGGTCGACGATGTCGAGCCCGCGCTCGAGCCTTTGGAGCCGCCGAAATGCTGGCTGGACGCCCTGGCACTCCACTGTCAGCTCTTCCCAGCGACGGCGGCGCTCACTGGGCGGTAAGGCAAAGTACTTTAACGAATAACCGTCGACTTCCTTTTCCATTCTTCGCCTTCGCGCCTCGCGTAGGGTCGAAAGCGAATGCTCCGAAGGATGCGCGACGCGGCGCCGTATTGCTGCGTCGTGAAGCGGTTGCGGCGCTAGCCCTGCCGAGTCAATTGTCCGCAGCAGCCTGACGCGCGGGTCAACGTTTGCGTTACCCCATAGTAACCCATCGCTCCATCGAGCGAGGTCAAGTTCGTCATGGGGAGAATCAGCGGCGGGACCGATTACAAGCAATTGTGGCGTCAGACTGTCAAGGTTATCGGTCACGGCGAGACTCCATCTCCCATTGGTCTAGCAGCTCTTGGATTGCAGTCTGGAACCTAGCCGTCACGGCGTCGTCGCGCGCGCTCATCGCCTCCTCGAACCCGTCGAGCAACGACTCTAGCTCGTTCCGAGCGCCCATCGGCATTTCTTCGATCACACGCTCTGCTCGTTTCATCAGCAGCCGGTTCTGGGCTTTGTCGCGCGGGTCCGTTTTTAGTTCTCGCATAGCCTCGAGGGCCTCATGCAGTTCGCTCTCGCTTAGCGGTCTCGCATTGCGCGAGATGACGAGCGTTTTCTTCTCCTGCGTTTCGACGATCGTCGCTTCTACTTCAAGGACGCCGTTCAGGTCATACGTGAACCTACATTCGATCTGCTGGCCGCGCGGCCCGAGCGGGATCCCTTCGACGTCCAACTCACCCAAAAGCACGTTGCCCTCGACAAGGCGGCTCTCTCCTTGAAAGACCTTGAGCGTGATCGTAGTCTGGTTTGCATGCATCGTCGCGAACGCCTTGCTCCGACTCGCGGGAATCGGTTGATTCCGGAAGATAATTGGGGTGAAGTAGCCACTGCGGACCTCCGTCCCAAAATCTTTTGAAGTCTCTACGCCCAGCGTGAATGGCGACACGTCCGTCACCACGAGATCGTCGAGAGCCTCGTCGCGGTCCAGCAGGCCCGCTTGGATGGTCGCTCCGAGGGCGACGACCTGGTCGGGGTCGATAGAGCACTGCGGCGACTTGCCGAAGCGACGCGTCACCCGGTCTCGAAAGCTTGGCATCCGCGTGGCGCCCCCAACGAGCACCACCATGTCGACGTCGTCAACGGTAATTTTGGCGTCTCCTAGCGCCCGACGGAGCGGAGGTTCTGTCCGATCGAGCAAGGGCTCGGTCCATCTCTCGAACTCGTCCCTCGATATCCGGTGAGCGCGGTCGCTCCACTGGGCGTCGCCAGAAACCGAGGGCATGCGGGTCTGAGTCTCCGTTTCACGGCTCAGTTCCAGCTTAACGGTCTCGCAGAGGCGTCGCATCCGAGAGACCAGCAACGGGCGCTCAATTTCGGCATGTTCATAAATAAGGCCTTCGCGTTCCAGCAGCCGGCTCACGATCGCGCTGGTGAAATCCTCGCCCCCTAAGAAACACTCGCCAGAGGAGGCTTGCACCTCGACGACGCCCCCAAAAATCGCAACGATCGAAACGTCGTATGTGCCGCCCCCCAAGTCAAGGACCGCGATAACCTTTTCTTCTCCGTCGTCATGCAAGCCGTACGCGATTGACGCTGCGGTCGGTTCATTGAGGATGCGCTCTACTTTTATGCCCGCTAACTCGCCGGCAGCAATCGTTGCGCGTCGCTGTCGTTCGTTGAAGTAAGCCGGGACGCTGATGACTGCTCGGTCCACCACCTCTCCGAGGTGATGCGTCGCGTCACAAAGGAGCGACCGCAAAACGGCTGCGGAGAGGTTTGCCGCATCGAACCGCAGGCCATTGAGTTCGGTCGACCAGTCGGTTCCCATGTGCCGCTTAAAGATTGAAGCGCACCGGTGCGGCGCAATAACCTGCAGCTCGCGCGCAGCTTCTCCGACGATTAGCGTGCCGTCGTCATCGACGCCGACGACCGAGGGCGTTAACACATTTCCTAGCGGGTTGGGCAGTAACTTCGGCTTCCCCTCAACGTAACAACCGATTGCGGAGTTCGTTGTACCTAGGTCAATTCCTACGATCGCCAAGAGTCACCTCGCATTTGTCCGGACGGCTGGTTCCGAACGGCTTGTACAACTGGGGTCCGCTTACCGCGTTCGCAGCTGCCATCATTTTATCTCCCCACCCTTACACTCCTGACGAAAGCATTGCAAGACACCCCGTCTTTTAAGGGTTTTTCACTTTTCCGGTTCAACATCACATAGTTCGTGATGTCGGCGGAATGTTGGAGAATGTGCTCGCGTTCCTGTTCGTTCTCTGACCTAGCCCCTTCAAAAGAGCCCATGCCTGGAGCGAGAATCCAGGTTGTTGACCTTCACCCCAATCTTGATCCACTTGGAATGCTAGGAATCGGCTTGGTTCGCTCAGTCGTAGCCTGAGCGAACCAACCCGCGAGCTCGTTCGGAGTGCGA
>PNKX01000003.1 GCA_013822725.1 Pirellula sp. | reverse complement strand
CTCAAAGAAATACCGAAGCACTCTCGCGCTGCCGTACAGAAGTGTGAGAAAGACAGATAACCCGACGCATACACCGAAGATGCCGGGAAAGATAGGACGTTGACGAATCGACGACTTCATACTGATCAAGCTCAGTTGCCCGCCCTCGATCGAGCGGATGAGAATCTATCGCTTGGCCAACTCCGTATTTAGACTCTCGCGATATTGCGGCTTGAAGCGATTTCGGTATTCTTGGCCATGCGGTCCGGTTTCTGCTAACCGCTCCCAAAGCCAATCAATCGTCGCCAAATTCACGTTGCCAGCCATACGTTGCTCAACATCGACTCGAAAACGCCTCAACTCGTCGATCGGTACATACCCTTCGGAAAAGCAAACGTTCGCGTAGGCTGTAATCGCCCAGGATGTAGCGACTTCCCAAACCTGAGCATCCACGCCGTCAGGACGCCGATCTGGCAGTTGAGCTACCGCTTCGTATGCAGCAGTGCGCTCTTGCGCGTACACTAGTAGCGGCAAAACTCGAAATGCCAAAAATGCGACGCCGAGTAGGACTGCGGCCAGAACACCGGTGACCAATAGCCATGTACTGCGACGTGCCGAAGTCATGAAGACACAAAGCCGCCTAATGAACAAGCTCAGTTGCCCGCCCTCAAGTGAGCTGATGATACGAAGTATAACCGCTGCGGAGGTGAAAAGCCAAAGTAGCCGTTGGGCTGGCGGGGCAACGGTAGCGACTTGTGATGTCGCCCTATTCACTCGCCGCGTCTTCCCATGGTCAGGTCAGATTCTTCTGTGCCGAAAAACCACCATGTGGCCGGCGGCCGCGCTGGCAACCTACCATCCACAAGCTTGATGATGGCTTCACCGAGACGGATCGCTGACTCCGTTGTCACGAATGGCAGTCCGCGAGCGAAACACCGATCATCATTGCCGTCCATTATCTGCCACGATTCAATCTCTTGCGCTGGGATGTTCTCGCGCTTCGATAACACTTGGCACGCCTCCCTCGCTAGTTTGTTGAAAGTAGTAACCTGCTCGTCTGACCATGAATCTTCCAAAAAGAGCCCGCAGTCTCCACACAGCGCGTTGAAACGCCATTGTTCGACGGCATCCGCCAACCACCCCTCGTTCTGAACCATTTGGTGTGAACTAGCGGCGTCCACTAGGTGCTTCAGGAATACCGCTACTACAACGTCGAACGCCCAAAAGCCCTCAGTGCCGAGATCGCGACCTCGATCACGAAAATTGACAAACAGCGTTTTGGACATGGCTAACGCGCAGGCACAAGAGTGAGCCTAACTCCGATTAGAAACCAGTGATGGTTGCGACGACGACTCCAATGAGGAGCAACGGCGGCAGTAACAGTAGGAATGCTATGACCTTGTTGGCTTTACTCCAAACTGCCAGCGTCCCATCCGAGTCGGTTTTGTTGTAATAGATGTCGCCTGTTATTAGAACGAGGCAGGTGATCAACAAAAACGGCAGGATGCCGAGAGTAAGAAGATGAAGTACAAGAAACGTCGTGTTCGTCCCCGACTTTCTTAGCCACGGTACGTCTTGATAGTTGGCGTATTTACTCATGTGCAACAAAATGTATGGAGTCTTTGCCGACTGAATGAACAAGGTCAGTTACCCGCCTTCAAGCGAGCGAATGACAGTGCGAAATAGTCGTCCTAGAGGAGAACCACCAAATCGCAGTTATGCTGTAGATAAAAAAACGCTCCGCATCACATTAGATGCGGAGCGCCTTATTAATCAATGTATGCACTATCTGCGGCAGAGCGAGCCTATGCCGGCGCCTTCGGAATATCCCGCACCCGCACGACGTCCCAAGCCAAGCCAACCTTTTCCATCATCCAGATGCACCAGTAGGTGACGTCGACTTCCCACCAGCGGTGGCCTTGGCGGGCGACGCGTTGGTAGGCGTGGTGGTTGTTGTGCCAGCCTTCGCCGAAGGCGAGGATGCCGACCCACCAGAGGTTGCGGCTGTTGTCGGTGGTTTCGTAATTGCGATAGCCCCAGAGGTGGGTCGCCGAGTTGACGAACCAGGTAACGTGCAGGACGTAGACCATCCGCATACCGAGGCCCCAGAAGACCATCGACCAGCCGGCCCAGTTCGAGCCGAGGCCCCAGCTTTCAGGACCGAAGTAGCCCATGAGGTACAGGCCGATGGCGCAGGCCAAATGCGACGGGAGGAATAGGTAATGGAGGGCGACCATTACCTTGTCTTTCATCATGTCGGGGGCGTAGCGGTTCAGCACTTCTGCGTGCCACTTGCGGCCGAAGTTTGGCATGAACCAGAAGGCATGGCTCCACCAGGCACCGTCGGTCGGCGAGTGGGGGTCGCCTTCGTGATCGCTGAAGGCGTGATGCTTGCGGTGATTGGCGACCCAAGTGAGGGCCGAGCCTTCGCCCGAGAGGCCGCCGAGGAAGGCGAGCAACCAGCGGACGGGGCGATAGGTTTGAAAGCTCTTGTGCGTGAGCAACCGGTGGTAGCCCATGCAGACGCCGAAGCTGCCGGTGATGAACGCCAGGACGACGCAGGTAATGAAGGCCGGCCAGCTAAAGAAAAACAGCGCGGCGACGGCCATCACATGGACCATGCCAATCCAGGAGACGATCGGCCAGTTGAACCCGAATTCCCGAAAGGGGCGACGCGCGCGGATGTACGAGGAAACCATCTTCAGAAGGGCGGCGTTGGTCATCGCCTCGCTCACGTCAACCGCGGTGCTGTTCGGGTCGACTGGCTCGCGCTTGGCGCGTTTGTGGGAACCCTTCGAGGTGACCGTGGACATCGGCGGTGATTCCTTTCGTATCGTGTAGCAGAGAGTTTCTAGCGTGGCGCTGAAATCACTGGAATCGAGGTTGGCGAGCGGAGGTAGCCAAAACGCGGAAGGTTGCAGAAATCTGGCAGAAATGGCTGGGAGCCTGTCGGTTGCGGGACGCTGCCTTTGTGTCTTCGCGACACGCTGGCGCGCCCTTTTTGGCACGGCAGGCTTACCTAGCTTTGGTTCCCTCCACAGATTCCGACTCCGTAAAGATAGGGAATTGCTCGCACGAACGCTAGACCGTGATTGCCACGTTGTTGCGACGGCGTCTCAAAAGCAAATGGCTTGCCAAAGCTTTGCGGCGCCCCAAGTTAGTTCGCTCGGAAGGTCGCCGCCTTGGTTGCGGTTTGCCGTCGGAGGTCGAAGCTGACCGCGCCGCTAGCGGCCGTGTGGCGCACAACGGCCCCTGCCTTCTGATACGAATGCTGCGATAGCGTTGTTCGGTCGCGATCGCCGCCGCTGAAGACGACCCACTCGGGAGTACACCAGGCGGCGAAGCCGGGCGGGTCGCTCAGCGGGCTGCCGTGATGGGGGGCGAGGAGGATATCGCAGTCGAGCGGCGGGTCGGCGATCACCTGCTCGATGCCGGGGGATTCGAGATCGCCGGGGAGGAGAATGCGGCGGCCGTCGTACTCCACAGAGAGAAGTAGGCTGTTCGCGTTGTCGCGAGCCATCAGCCCTTCGCGGGGCGGGTGGTGGACTTCGATCGTGACATAGGCGTCGTCGGTGCGGAGACGGTCGCCCATCCAGATTTCGCGCAGGGGGATGCCGGCGGCGTCGAGGTAATCGCGGAGATAGTTTGGCGCGGTAAGGTCGCCGCCGGTGGCGACGGGGTCGAACATCATCGGCGAGATGTAAACGACGCCGATGGGGAAACGCTCGAGGAGCCCAGGCATCGCGTTGTAGTGGTCGATGTCGGCGTGGGAGAGGACGACGGCGTCGAGGCGACTGATGCCGCGCGACCACAGGAACGCGGAGATCGACTTCGTGGCGGCGTAGGGCGAGCCGAGGCTGCCGGCGTCGTAGAGGATCGTTTGGCCGCTGGGAAGTTCCAGTACGGTGCAGGTGCCGTGACCCATGGCGAGGAAGGTAACGCGAAGCGTGTCGGGGGCGACGCGGCCAAACCCGATCGAGGCGTAGCCGACGGCGAGCCAGATGAGGGCGGCGCTCGTTTGCCAGTGCCAGTCGGGCCGCCAACGTGGCAGCGCGGCCCACAGGCCGGCGACGCCGTAGAAGGCGAGGAGCCACCAGCCGGGGAAGCCGGCCGTGTGGAAGTAGCTGCCGGGGACTTCGGCGGCGCCTTGAACGAGACGTTCTGTGAGGTGCAGCGACGTACCGCAGAGCCAGCCGAGCGCCCAACCGAGCGGCGGAATCAGCCATCCAATGGTCACAACGCCAAGCCCGGCGGCGAGCGCGACAGCGATGAGCGGCCCGGCAAGGGGCGTCAGGAGGATACTCGCCGGCGTCACGACATGAAAGTGATAGGCGACGAGCGGCGCCATCGCGACGCCGACCACCAGCGAGGCGACGGTCATCGCGAAGAGGGCTTGGCCGGTGCGGCGCAGGACGCGCTGCGGCCAGGAGTGGTAGGCGATCATCATCCGCTTCAGTGGATCACGAGGTTCGCGGCGCCAGTTCCAACGCGATAGCAGGAACAGCACCGACACGGCGAGAAAACTGAACTGCGTGCCGCTGCGGAAGAGTTCGCACGGGTTCAGTGCGAAGACGGCGAGCGCGGCGAGGCCGAGGATGTTCCCCATCGTCGGCGCCCGGCCGGTGAGGAAGGCGACGGCGGTCATCACAGTGAGAATCGTCGCGCGCGTGACGGAGGGTTGCAGGCCGACGATCAGGGCGTAGACGCCGACGGTGACGAGCATCACGGCCAGCCGCGTACCGTTGCTGAGGGGCGTCCCTTGGACGATCCACCAGATGATGCCGGCGAGCAGCGCGACGTGGGCGCCGGAGACGACCAGTAAGTGGATGGCGCCCGTGTTCAGGAAGGCGTCCTTCGTCGAGTCGCTCAACCGTTCTTGGTCACCGAGCAGCGTTGCCAACACGAGCGGAGCGTCATGCGACGAGCGTTGGCTGTGAGTTGCCGCTCGCACCACCCGCGCACCCCAGCGAGCCAGCCGTCGAAGCCGAGCGACGGGGCGACAGCGGTTACCGTGACGCAGCGAACGTGATCGCAGTAGAGCTCGCTGTTGCGGCGAAAGCGGCGTTCGTGGGCCTGCCAGTCGTACTCGCCCGGGTTGAGGGGCGGCAGCGGCCGGCCGAGTTGGGCGAAGATCACCACGCGATCGCCGACGGCAACGCCATGGAGCTCGCCGGCGACGCGGAGGCGGGTGAGGCCGCCGGCGGTGCGCCACCCTGCCCCGTCGCGGATTTGCTCGACCTCGAGCGTCGTTTCGCTCATCGTTTGCGCTGGCAATGCGCGGAGGGGGCTGCGGTCGGCGGGAGGCGAGATCTTTACCCGGTCGGTCAGCACGCCGGTGACGCAGGTCGGTTGCGGCTCCTCGGCGGCGAAGCGGCCGAGGTCGCCCGCGGGGAAGTCATTCCAGCAGCGGTGATGCCAGGCGGCCCCGGCCCCGCCGATTGCCAGCAGCAAGGCCGCGGCGGCGATCGACTCCCGCTGGTGGCGACCGGCGTATTCGGCACAAACTAGCGCGACGGCGGCGCCAATCCACCACAGGCCGAACAAACTCGCCTCGAGCCGCGAATGAAGAGCATGGTCGGCGGCGATGCCGAGGCCAGCCGCGACGGCGAGCCAGGCCAACGGACGATATAGGGTCCGCGGCGGCGAATGTTCAAGAGTCGCGGCGGACGTTTCCAAGGAGGAGTCAGGAGTCAGGAGTCAAACGGCAGTAAGCAGTGGATTCTTCAGTACTCCGTACCTAAGTACCCAGTACCTTTCTAGGCATTGTTTCTTCATCACAAAATAAACGTCTTAAAGTCCATGTGACGGGTGGCTTCAGTGTATCCGAACCTCAATCCCATAGCGAAATCTCGCCGACGGGTTGCTGACTGCCCCGCTTGGCGGAACAATACGGTCGCACTGATCCCAATACCCCGCAAGGCTTTAGCACCGGAGGCGCGAGTTTGATGGGTCTCTTTTACAAATCAAGTTTGAACCGAACCGCCAGATTCCTGGCCCTGTCGGCGGCGATCGCCTCGGCGGCCACGCTGGGCTGCCAACCTGCCCCTGCCGCGAAAGAAGCGGCCGCTAAGGGAGACAAGTCGGCGGACGCCGCTGAAACCAAGGACTCGGCGAAGCCCGCGAGCAGTGAGAAGGCGGCTACCGAAGCGGCGCCAGCCGAAGCCTCAACCAAGGAGCAGAAGTTGATCCCCCGCAGCGTTCTCTTCGGCAATCCTCAAAAAGCCTCCGCGCGCATCAGCCCCAACGGCAAGTGGATGAGCTACCTCGCGCCGGTCGACGGCATCCTGAACGTCTTCGTGGCGCCGATCGACGACATGTCGGCCGCCAAGCAGGTGACCGACGACAAGACCCGCGACATCCGCGGCTACAGCTGGGCTTACACCGGCGAGCATATTCTCTACACGCAAGACAAAGGGGGCGACGAGAACTGGCATCTCTACGCCACCGATGTCGCGACCGGCAAGACGACCGACTTAACGCCGCTGGAAAAGATTCACGCCACGATCGAAGGGGTGAGCGAAAAGTTCCCCGACGAGATTTTGGTCGGCCTGAACGACCGCATCCCGCAGCTGCATGACATCTACAAGGTGAACCTCAAGACCGGCGAGCGGAAGCTGATCCAGGAGAACCCGGGCTACGCGGCGTTCATCACCGACGACGATTACAACGTGCGCTTCGCCTTCACCTACACCGAAGACGGGGGCAACGAACTGCTGGAGCCAGCCGATGGCGACGCCGGCAAGCCAGGCGACAAAGGCATCGCCGAGTGGAAGACCTTCATGAAGGTCGGCCCCGAGGATGCCATGTCGACCTCGCCCGCCGGGTTCAACAAAGATGGCACGGTGCTCTACCTGCTCGACAGCCGCGATCGCAACACGAGTGCGCTCTTCTCGATCGACCTGAAGACCGACGAAAAGAAGCTCGTCGCCGAGAATCCGAAGGCTGATATTGGCGAGGTACTCGTCCACCCGACCGAGAAGACGATCCAAGCCGTCGCGTTCACCTACGACCGCACTGAGTGGGATATCCTCGATCCGGCGATCAAGAAAGATCTCGATTACCTCGCAACGGTCGAAGATGGCGAAGTAATCGTCACCAGCCGGACGCTCGACGACCAGCAGTGGACTGTGGCGTTCATGCTCGACGACGGGCCGGTGAAGTTCTATCGCTACGATCGCGGCGAAGGGAAGGCTCACTTTCTGTTCAACAGCCGCGACGATCTCGAAGGCTACCCGCTGGTGAAAATGCACCCGGTGCTGATTCCGACGCGTGACGGCAAGGAGCTAGTGTCGTACCTCACGCTGCCGCCCGGGAGCGATCCCGATGGCGACGGCGTGCCGAACAAGCCGGTGCCGATGGTGCTGAACGTCCACGGCGGTCCGTGGGCACGTGACGCGTGGGGCTTTGATCCGGAACATCAGTGGCTCGCCAACCGCGGCTATGCCGTCCTGGCGGTGAACTACCGCGGCTCGACCGGCTTCGGCAAGTCGTTCGTCAACGCGGCCAACGGCGAGTGGGCCGGCAAGATGCACGACGATCTGATCGACGCCGTCAACTGGGCCGTCGAGAAGGGGATCGCGCAGAAGGACAAGGTCGCCATCATGGGGGGCAGCTACGGCGGCTACGCGACGCTGGTCGGGCTGACCTACACGCCCGACGTGTTCGCCGCCGGCGTCGACATCGTCGGCCCGTCGAGCCTCGTGACGCTGCTGGAGAACGTGCCCCCTTATTGGGCCTCGTTCATGCCGGTGATGAAGATTCGCGTCGGCGACGTCGACACCGAAGAAGGGAAGGCGGCGCTGCTGGAGCGTTCGCCGCTGACGAAAGTCGACCAGATCAAGAAGCCGCTCCTCATCGGCCAAGGCGCCAACGACCCCCGCGTCACGCAGCTCGAAGCCGATCAGATCGTCAAGTCGATGGAGGAGAAGAAGATTCCGGTGACCTACGTCCTTTATCCCGACGAAGGTCACGGTTTCGCAGGCGAGCCGAATCGCAAGTCGTTCAACGCGGTGACCGAGGCGTTCCTGGCGGAGCACCTCGGCGGGCAGTACGAACCGGTCGGCAAAGATTTCGAGGGGTCGTCGATTCACGTCCCTGCTGGCGCCGCCCAGGTGCCGGGGTTGGATGATGAGTTGAAGGCCGATCGGAAGCAGATGCCGCCCAAGCCGGAGCCGAAACCGGCGGAGGCTGAGGCATAAGTCGACGAAGGCTAGCAGCGGTCACCGGCTCGCAGTGGTCACCCCGAGGTACTCCGAGGGGTCCGGCTATTTAGCTAGTCGAGCGGACCCCTCGGAGTACCTCGGGGTGACTGTTTCAAGCCTCGGAGTGACGGGCGAGAAATTCTCCGCAGAAAATCTCTTGCTAGAACCTGAGTTTCTGCCGACAATACGGACTGCGATGAACACGTATCTGTACTACTTCTGGTTTAGCTTTACCGGCGGGCGCCGTCGGGCCAGAGGTTGTGCATAGTCGAGACATCGCCAAGCACCTAACCAACCGAAGCCCCGGGCGCCCTAGGACGCCCGGGGCTTTTTTCGTTTTTGGAAAAAGTGTTTTTAGCCCCTGGCTCCGCCCGGGGGTCGGCGTCCATACCGCTAGGCGTTGTCCTGCGAACTGCTACCCCCTGGCGGAGCCAGGGGCTGAAACTAGAAACAAACAAAAACAGGCACCCAACCCATGTATTGGAGCTCATCCCGATGATCGTCGTCATGAAACGTTCTGCCACCGAAGCGGATATCAATGCCATGATTGCTCATGTGGAAGCGAAGGGGCTCAAGCCCAACGTCATCAAAGGTTCCGAGCGGACCGTCATCGCCGTCGTCGGCGACGAGCGGATCGCGGGGATGGGGTCGCTCGAAAGCGGCCCCGGCGTCGACGAGGTGCTGCCGATTCTGGCGCCTTACAAGCTCGCCAGCCGCGAGTTGAAGTCCGAGCAGACGGTCGTGAAAGCCCTGGAAATGAAGGTCGGCGGGGTCAACATCGGCGTCATGGCCGGCCCCTGCTCGGTGGAGAGCGAGGAGCAAATCATCGCCTCGGCCAAGGCCGTGAAAGCTGCCGGCGCCACGGCGCTGCGCGGCGGGGCGTTCAAGCCGCGCACCAGTCCGTACAGCTTCCAGGGGATGAAGGAAGAGGGGCTGAAGCTGCTGGCCGCCGCTCGCGACGTCACGGGCCTGGCTGTCGTGACCGAAGTCGTCGCCAGCGAAGACGTCGATCTCGTGTCGAAATACGCCGACGTGCTGCAGATTGGCGCCCGCAACATGCAGAACTACCGCCTGCTCGAAGCCGCCGGCAAATCCCCGCGGCCGGTGCTGCTGAAGCGCGGCCCCAGCGCGACGGTCGACGAATGGTTGCTGGCCGCCGAGTACATTCTCGACGCCGGCAACCCGAACGTCATGCTCTGCGAACGCGGCATCCGGACGTTCGAGACCCACACGCGGTTCACGCTGCCGCTCGCCTCGGTGCCGTACGTCCAGGCGAAAACCCACTTGCCCGTGGTGATCGATCCGAGCCACGGCACGGGCCACACGCACCTGGTGACCGCCATGGCGCGGGCCGCCGTCGCCGCCGGCGCCGACGGGTTGATCGTCGAGGTCCATCCGAATCCCGACAAAGCGATGAGCGACGGCTACCAGTCGATGAACTTCAACCAGTTCGCCGAGATGATGCGGCAGTGCGGGCGGATCGCGGCGGCGATGGATCGGGAGCTGGGGTAGCTGAGAGGGTTCAGGTGTTGGGGTTCAGTTGTGAGGGTTCAGGTGTTGGGGTTCAGTTGTGAGGGTTCGGGGTTCAGGTTGACGAGCCAGGAGCCGGGGCTGGCAGTGGATGGAGTTGTGGTTCGTACCGAGTACGCCGTACTCTGTATGCATTTCCCGAACCCCGAACCCCGAACCCCGAACCCTGACGCCTCATGAACCTCGACGCTTACTTCGAGCGAATCGGCTACGCCGGTGCGCAGATGCCGACGCTTGAAACGTTGCGCGAGTTGCACCTACGGCACACGGAGTCGATCCCGTTCGAGAATCTCGATCCGCTCCTGCAGCGGCCGGTGAAGCTCGACGCGGAATCGCTGCAGCGGAAGCTCGTGCACGAACGCCGGGGCGGCTACTGCTACGAGCTGAACGGGCTGTTTTCACTGGCGCTCGACGCGCTCGGCTTCCGCGTGACGCGGCTCGGGGCGCGGGTGATCTATCTTGGCGACGTGAACTCGTTCCCGCCGCGGACGCACATGCTGCTGCGGGTCGACCTCGGCGACGAGTCATGGATCGCCGACGTCGGCTTCGGCGGGATGGTGCTCACCAGCCCGATCCGGCTGGCGGTCGACGTACCGCAGGAGACGCCGCACGAGCCGTTTCGGATCGTGCGGTGGCGCGACGAGTATCTGATGGAAGCGCAGGTTCGCGAGGCGTGGGTCCCGCTCTATCGGTTCACGCTGCAGGAGCAAGCCGCCTCGGACTACGAACTGGGCAACTGGTACGTCTCGACGCATCCCTCGTCGTTGTTTGTAAACTTCCTCGTCGCTTCGCGCCCAGCGCCGGGGGTGAGATACGCGTTGCGGAATAACGAGCTCGCCACGCATCGCTTGAACGGCGGGACGGAGCGGCAGACGCTGGCGACCGGCGACGAGCTGCGGATGGCGCTTGCCGATCTCATCGGGATCGAACTGCCAAGCGGGCTCGAAATCGATCGCCTGTTGGATCGCATTGCCAAAACAGAGCCGACTTAAAACGCATCACAATCGCGGTAGCGTCTTAGCCCCGGGCTCCGCCCGGGGGTAGCGCCACGCGCGACGACGCCTACCGGAATGGAAGCCGACCCCCGGGCGCAGACCGGGGCTCCAACGAAGCGAGCATCGCTCTGGGCAATTGCCTGCTCTGGGACAGCGGTAGCTTAGGTTTGAGAAGCCGCTGACGCGAGAAGAAGATCGTTTCAGCGACCGCTTGATCCCGACGGCTTCTTGGCGCTCACATCGATAGTGATGCGATTGGGAGACGGGACGTCGTCGCCAATTTCGACGCCGCGTTTGAAGTCGATGCTTTGCGCGGGCTGGCTTATTTGTACGGTGTAGTAGCCCGCCGGCAGGCCGGGCATCGATAGTTCACTCCCCTTGAGCCCAACCCCGCCGGCGGCTGAGGTGCCGCTATAACTCTGCTTACCCTCTCCCGCTGTCGCAGGGTCGGGGGTAAAGGTCACGACGGCTCCGTCGAGCGGAGCGCCATTCGCGGCGACGTTCAGTTGGAACGCGATGATATTCGACTGCTCGTCATGCTTGCCGAACCGCGCCGTCATCTCCTCCAGGTCGATGGCCCCGTCCTTGTTGGAGTCAATGCGCGACAAGCCATCGAGTAGGCCGGGCGAAGCGGCCAGCTCATCGGCCGCGACCTTCCCGTCGCTATTGGCGTCATAGAACTTCATGACGCGCGCGGCGGCTTCGGCCGGCGTTCCGTCGCGAAGTTGCGATACAGGCGACCGGCCGCCGCATCCCAATGTGCAACAAGCTGAAAGGCTGATGAGAGTGATGGTAGGAACGGCGTAGCGCCAGGAAGCGACGATTTGCATTGATGAGAGTTTCTCCGGTATGCGCCGCCGAGGGATTGGTGAGAATATGCGACTAATTTCCGCCCGCGCGACCGCCGTCGTTACGTGCGGCCATCATTTCAAACTCGGGCATGTCCACGTCGTAGGAGATGCTGCGCACCGATCCGTCGCAAAAGGCAGCATTAAAGATCGATGCATGCGCGCTGCCGAAACGAAACGTACAAGCCTCTGGTTGGTTATTCACGACGAACGTATCAGGCTTCGGTTCGTAATTTGGCAGATCCGAGCGACCCCAGCGAATGACATCCCAGTCGTACCCCTGATACGCCGAATTGTTGTCGGCGCAGGTGTTTGGCGTGGTCGCGCCAACTGACTCTCCGTAATACTCAACATAGAGGAATTTTTCGGCAAACAGCATCGTGTTCGATGTGCCGTCGGTGACCTGCTTGAGTTCGACCGGCAGACGCGGGACGACGGCGCCGTTCATGTAGTTGCCGACGTTGCCAACGGTATACGGGCCCCAGGCGCAGGCTGGATACTTGGTGACGCAACTGACATCCGGGCCCTCGCTCCACTCGAGCTTGGGCTCGGGACCTGTGGTGCCATCGCGGTCTACGCCAACAGCAGGGCTATAGCTCCCGCCGTTAGCGGCGTAGTCAATTTTCGCGACGAATTTGCCTGTCGAGTCATTGGCGTTCTTCGACGATTCAGGACCGTAGTAGGTGACGGGGCTTCGGCGGCTCGGGCAGTAGAAGGCGGTGACCGGCAGCGCTTTCTGCTTAGCAAGTTCGAGGCGTTTTTGAGCAGGCGCCAGCCCTTGACCAACGACGTAGACGCTGACGTTCTCAAAATAGGGAAGGAGAGAGAAAGCCCATCCTCCGGGCTGTTTCTCGCCCGAGCCCATGTCCGGGTCGCCCGTCCACAGGTATCCCCAACCGCCAGGCGGCAGCGCGCGGTTGGCTGATTCGCAGTTCAGTGCGGCGAGAGAGGTTTGCTTAAGGTGATTCGTGCACTGGTTCCGCCGCGCTGCTTCGCGCGCCGCCTGCACCGCCGGCAACAAGAGTGCCACCAGCACGCCGATGATCGCAATGACCACCAGCAACTCGACCAAGGTAAACGCGCGACGCGGGCGACGTTGAGCCATAGCGGGTCACCAAACGAGAGTATTGATGGGGGCGAAAAGATCAGGGACGAACATTGGCGGAACAACGACGTAGCGACCTCTGCGCGAGGCGAAAACAGCGGCTTCGCCGCTGCTGAAGCGGCAATGTCGCCTCGGCGATGCCCGTCTAATGCACAATCAATGGAAAAGTCTGGCTTCGTTCGGCATGGCCGACCAGATGGCTATGCGTCCGACGTCCGGCATCTTACGGCAATTTCGAGGAAATGTCTTCAGTCTTCCCGAAACGCGGGGCTAGCTTTCGATCGTTGCCCGCTTAGCGCCAAGAATTCCGGCGGCGCTGCCGAGTTCGCATGGCGCCAAAGGGCCAAGACGCTACGCATACATTATAGAGCCTAGCTGCCAAAAGCAGTCATTAACATTGCAACGACAGCCACCGGACAAGATTTAGTTGCCGTTAGCAGGCTGAGAAGCGGCCAACAATTGCATCTCGGCAAGGTGAGCTGCAATCTGCCGCTGGAGGGGCGCCGGTTGCCGCACCATGAGGAGGGAGTGCTCGTCGTTGAGAATGATTGCCGCAAAATGGGCGTTCTGGGCGTTCTCGTCCGCGGCCGTGAGTTGTTCCAACTGCCCAACCAAGTCGTCGACGCCGGCCAGCGCTTCGGGGTTCAAGCGGTAGACTTCCAAGAGTGAGTCCGAAGCCGCTTTCTCCACCGTCGTGATCTCGATCGTCCGCTTGTCGATCGGCCGCCAGGCAAGTCCGAGCGGCGTTAGGACTTCGTCGAGGGCAGCCTCCCACGGCTTGCCGGACGAACTGCAGGCGATGCGCGTGTTGGGCCAGAGTCGCAGGTCGGTAAGCGCCGGCCAGTCGACGAGCACCGCGACCTCCATCTCTTCTTGCCAGTGGCGGAAGATCTCGCGGAGCGGCGTGTATTGCGAGAAGGTGAACGTCGCCGGGGCGCCGAGCCGTTCGGCCAACGCGACGGGAGCGGCGTCGGCGCCGACCAGCGCGGCGGGGTATTTGCTGCGCGGCGGTAAACCGAGAGCCGCGCGGCTGCGCTCCAGCAGCAGCAAGACTTCGTACTGAACGGCTTCGCCTGTTTCGATTTTCAGCTGCTTGCCGTCAACGGCGATCGTCCCGGCGCCGCCGGCGGCTTGCCACGACTCGGGGGCCACCAATTTCTGAATGTTGGCGGCAAGTTGTTCGACCGCTGCGGGGTCGCTCGCCAAGTCTTCGACGGCGTAGGCAACCGAGCGACGCGGATTGTTGCCGCCGCGAATCAAGACAATCTGATCGTTCACGACGACTGGCTGCAGTCGCAGCGGCTTGAGCGCGGCGGCGAGAAACTCTTCGATCGTGGCATCCTTCACGTCGGCCGTCGCAGGCTGGCCGGCGGAGACCGCGGCCAAGCGGAGTTGGTAGGGGGCGACGCTCACTGGCACGCCGCTCAGTTGGACCGAGAGATCGAGCAAGCGGCAGAGGGGCATGTTCTGGATTTTGAGTTCCGGCGTCTTCCGCGCGAGCAGCGCGGCGACGTTATCGCCGGGAGCGCCGACGGCTTGCTCGTCGCGGCGGACGGCGCCGGCGGCGTTTGGCGCAGCGTCTGGCGGTGCATCGTCGGGCGGCGCTTCATGCGCGGCGGGGACGCTCAGTTCCACCCCTGCGGGTTCCCCTGGCAACTGGCTGGCGGCGAGCGGGTCCCGCGGCGGACCGTTGTAGAGCGTGGAAAGATTCAGCCCTTCGGGATCGATCTCCAGCGGGTCGATGCGGAGCTTGGGTTGTTCGGCAGCGGCAGTCTCTTCAGGAGCTGCAGCTTCTTCGGCGGCCGGCGGCGTTTCGGCCGCGGCGTCGGGGACTGTGGGTTCCGCGGCGGCGGTCGCATCGCTTTCGCCCGCTGCGGATTCGACCGATGCTGACTCGGCGTTTGCCGCTTCATCCGTCAGCGATTTGGCGAGCGGATCGTCGGCTGGGCGTTCGATGTTGGCGGCAGCCGCAGCGGCGGCCGCTGCCGTTTGGTGCTCGCCAGCGGAAATCACGGGAGATGGTTCAGCTGGGGCCACAGGCGGCGCGTTCGCGCCGGCTGCCGTCGGATCGGCCGTCGGTGCAGCAGCGATCGGGGGCGTGGCGTTCGTATTCGCGGCAACGGTTGACGTCGGGGTCTCGCCGCTGAGCAGCGTCAGCGCAGTGGCCACGATGGCCGCCCCGGCGACAGCGCCGCCGGCGATCATCGCGGGGAATTTCCAGGTCGCCCAGCGAGACGCAACAGGAGGAAGCGTCGTTGGCGCTGGCGGGGGCGTGAACTCAGCGTGCGCCGCTTCAGCGTGCGCGGGTTCATGGCTTGGCGTCGCCGCCTTCGCCGTCGACCGCGCTGGCGTGATTGATTTCGATGAAGCAGGCGGATCAGTGAAGGCGTCGACGGCGTCGTCGAAAGTGGCGGCAAAAACAGGATCGGTCGGCGCTGTTTTCGGAATTGGGGGCGCCGGCGGCGTCGCGCTAGCGAGCGCATCGGTCGCATCGAAGAGCGTCGTGACGACGGCCGCTGCGGCCGCCGCCTTCGTCTTGTGACCAACTACCGTTGGCTCGGGCATGGCCGACGGCGGTGTGGCTGCAGCCGACTTCTCCGCCGCGACGTAGCCGGCCGGCGGCAGCACCTGCACCATCATGTTGCAGCGCGGGCAGGCGATGATCTGGCCGATCATCGACTCCTTGCGCACCGTCAGCACGGCGCGGCAACTGACGCAGGTGATTTTGAATGGATCCACGCGACGCCCCGAACGACTCTGTTCCCCTTGGCGAATGACTCGCCGCTAGCCGGGCCGCCTCGCGGACTGATCGGGTGGCACGCCCCAGAGGTACTCCGATGGGCGTGGTTGGGTTCGCCACGCCCTGCGGAGTACCTTAGGGCGTGCCACCCATGTGGCGTGGCCCTCCGGCTAGATGAAATTCATTATAGCCAAGACCGCGGAGTTTAGCGGTCGGGGGCGGCAAATGGTTCGGGGAGGCTGTCGCCCCGTTTGGCGGCGGCGGTGCGCGTCGTGACGATAATCCGCTCCGCAGCGCTCGTTGTCGTCGGTTCGATGACGTAGACCAGCTTCTGTCGCGGGTCGGCGGGGCCGGTGGCCTGGCGGTCGGGATTCGCCCGCAGGAGGATTTCGAGCAAGATTTCGCCGGCCGGGCGGTCGCGCAGATCGAGCCCCAGCGACTGGTTTTTCGTGATGCCGTCGAGCTGCAAGTCGCCGCCGGCGATCGTGATCTCGACGCCAATGTCCTCCGCCAGCAAGGCGACCGCCTGCTCCAGCGACTCCTTGGCGAAGCTCAGCGAGGTCTGAGCGGCCAGTTTGTCGGCGATCGACGTCGGCGCCGTTGGCGTCGCCGCGGGGTTCTCCGCAGTGGCGTTCGCGCCGTCGCCGTGCGGTTGCGTGAGCAGCAACTCGCCCGCCATCAGCAGATTGTGGCCGGCGGCGGCGGGGAGATACGTCCGCACGATCGCCTCGCGGCCTTCCTCGCCGGCGCGGGTGTAGCGGGCGAGCGTCCGCAGCATGCCGGGGAGGCGCGCGATCACTTTGCGGCCGTAGGGATGCCATGGTTCGGCAAGGACCATTTCCTCGATCGCGGCGGGCATGGCGACGATGCGCTCGCGCAGTTTGGCGGCGAGTCGTCGCGGCGGCACGTTGAGCGCCGGCGTGGCGCGCAGTTCGGCGAAGAAGTCGTTGCCCCAGTCGACGCTTAATCCGATGGCCGTCGCTTCGTCGCCGAGCAGCCAGCGCAGGGCGTCGTGCAACGGGGCTGCTTCGGCGGTGAGAAGTTCGTTGCCGCTCGCCTGGAGGAACTTGGGCGCGACGATGACCGTGACGTCACGGTCCGCATCGCTCTGCTCGACGAGCGCTTCGACGTCGCGCACCAGCGGCGGGGCCTCGCCCTTCGACTCAATGAGTTCAGCGGCAAGCGCCGTCGAGGTGACGACTAGCGCCGGAGTTGGCTCCTTAACGAGAAAGTAAGCGCGGCCGTCGTCGGTGCGTACCGCGACGCCCCCCTGCTCTGCTGGCAGCGCGGCGGGGAGCCGTTTCGACAGTTCGACGTCGTCGATCGGCGTGACGAACTCGACGCGAAGCGTCGTCTCCAATTGGTTGGCGTCGTTGACCGTGACGGCAATCAAGAGCGATTCGATTTCAGCGAAATCGCCGTGGATGATTGCTTGAAGTTGAGCAACGACGCTCCGGCCCCAGGGACCGAGCGCAGCGAGGACGTGCTCGCCTTCGGGGTGAGATGCGATGGCGACGGGGCGGAGGTGGATCAGGCATTGCGTACCGGCGGGGACGTAGGCGACCGAGATGGGGGGGCCGTTGGTGGGCGCGGCCCAGAGGAGTTGGCCGGCGGGGTCGTCGACGAGTTGTTCCGTTGCCGTAGCGGGTTCGGGCGTCGTGGCGGGGGTGCCGGGGTCGGGACGACCCGGCTCGCTGCGGGGAGTGGGGGAAGCCGCTGGCGCTGCGGGTTGCATTGGCGGTTGTTCGCCGCTGTTGAACATGACGGCGATCGCAGCGATCGCCGCGGCGGCCGATACCGCTGCGCTGCCGAGCCAGAGCCAGGTCCGATTCGCCCGTTTTGCCGTCGTCAACCGACGCGGCGATTCCGTTACGTGGATTTGAATCGGTTCGTTCTGCGCCATATTCCAACGATCGCCTCGAAGAACTGGCGGCCCTGCCCGTTCGTAATGTGAAATAGCGTAAACTGAAGTAAGTAGCCGCGGGTCAACGACCCGCCGGAGCGGAACTCCGTTGGCTGCGATCGGTGGGCAGAGTGGACCCCTCGGAGTACCTCGGGGTGACAGCTACAGTTCCGGCCGGTCGTTGACCGGCGGCTACCGCTAGCCTCGTTGCCCGCCCGCCGTGGTCGCCTTATTATCCACCAAGCCGAAGTTCCCACCACCCAGGCATCTCTCCAGCGGAACCAGCGATGAAATCATCAGAGGCGGCTCAGTTCTATTTCAGCCGCGCAGCCGACCAGCTTGAACTCAAGGAAAGCATGCGGCGGCGGCTGATCATCCCCCGCCGCGAGATTCAGGTGCAGGTTTCCTTCGAAACCGACAAGGGCGAGGTCGCCACCTACGTCGGCTATCGCGTCCAGCACAATAACGCCCGCGGCCCGATGAAGGGGGGCTTCCGCTATCACCCCCAGGTTGATCTCGACGAGATCCGTAGTCTGGCGGCGCTGATGACGCTCAAGACCGCCGTGGTGAACATTCCTTACGGCGGGGCCAAGGGGGGCATCGCCGTCGATCCGCGCTCCCTCAGCCTCACGGAGAAGGAACGGATCACCCGCAAGTTCATCGATCAGATTCACGACGTCATTGGTCCCGACATCGACATCCCGGCGCCCGACATGGGAACCGACGCCCAGACGATGGCCTGGATCATGAGCCAGTACAACAAGTACCACGGCTTCAACCCCGGCGTCGTCACTGGCAAACCGGTCGAGTACTACGGCATCCCTGGCCGCGAGGAAGCGACGGGCCGCGGCGTCGGCATTCTCACCTTGAAAGTGTTAGGCCGGCTTGGCCGCAAGCCGCAGCAATCGCGGATTGCCATCCAAGGTTTCGGCAACGTCGGTTCGCACGCGGCGAAGTACCTCGCCGACGCCGAGTGCAAGGTCGTCGCCGTCAGCGATGTGAGCGGCGCCTACTACCGCGCTGAAGGGCTCGATGTGATGAGCGCCATCCGTTACGCCAACGCAAACAAGAACTCGCTAGCAGGATACAAGGAAGCGGAGAAGCTGCCGGGCGACGATTTGTTGGAACTCGACGTCGACGTGCTGATCCCGGCGGCGCTCGGCGGCGTCATCAACGAATCGAACGTCGATCGCATCAAAGCGCCGATCATCATCGAAGCCGCCAACGAACCGGTGCGCCCAGAGGCGGACGAGATTCTCTCGAAGAAAGGGACGCTGCTGCTCCCCGACGTGCTGGCCAACGCCGGCGGCGTGACGGTGAGCTACTTCGAATGGGCCCAGAATCGGCAGTTCTACCACTGGAACCTCGACCGCGTCCGCCAGGAACTCGAGCGCGTAATGTCGCAGGCGTTCGAAACGGTGTGGGATCTGTCGCGCGAGCGAAAAGTGAGCCTGCGAACGGCGGCGTTCATGGTCGGCATCGAGCGGGTAGCGAAGGCGACGGCGCTGATTGGCGTGGCGTAGTAGCCGCGCATCGAGTAGCCGCGGCTCAACGAGCCGCCGGAGCGTGACTTCGCACCCGTCGCCCCGAGGTACTCCGAGGGGTCCGCTTCGCCTTCCCCTGCCTAGCTGCTCCGGCCGGTCGTTGACCGACGGCTACCAGCGGTACCAGGGGCCGAGCCAGAATGAAAAGCCGAAGGCAGCGAAAGTAGGAACCGCCACGGCGAGGATCGCGGCGAGCAGCAGCCACGACGCTGCAAATTCCCTTAATTTAACTGGGACCAGGATGAGAGGCGCCGGAGCCACGCCCTTCCAGCGGAGACGCATGAGTTGCACGCTTCTGATTAACAGCGCCGCCATGAAATAAGTGGCAGGCTGAAATAGTAGCCCTGCCACGTCACTTTGTGCGGAGGCATTTCCGTAAGTGTGCCAAGCTTCTTGGACGATGTGGATTATTGCGGCGACTGAAATAAGCGTCAGAGCCACTAGATTCTCGGCTGCCAATGGCAAATCGAGGAAAGCCTGTGGCGGCGCGTTCAAAGTCAATCGTTCACCAGCCGCATGCCATCCACGGTAGATCAAATAGGTTACCCAGGCGGCTGCAAGACTGACGCCTCCCGCATGGTGCCACCAACTGGCGCCGAAGCCGACGCCTTCGAAATCTGGCGCATAGTGGTTGCGAGCGAGGGCATGAAACCAAAAGGCGTAACCGCTCGCGGCGATGAGTATCACAACGGTTATCGCAATAGAGCGAGGTTGGCAAACGCCGCCAGGACCGCGGACTTTCATCGCACGGAAGTTGAATGTTGCAATGCCGACAATCGCTGTCGCGGCGAGAAGTCCTGTGCCGAAGAGAAGCCACTCGTCTCCGGACGTCATGACGGGATAACGACTAATGCTCGGTTCATGGAATGAGTCGATACTTCTGGTCGAGGTATAGGTCAGATAGGGAATGAACGACAGATCGATCACCACGTAAGCGGCCACGCCAAGCATGCAAAACCAAAGCACTCCGCCGATAACGAAACGGCGCCGCTCAGTGGATCTGGGCTTGGCTCGCATCAGCGCGTCAGTCAGCGCTACGAATATTCCGAACCACCACAGATACTGGGTGACCACATCGCCGAAGTAATAGAACGCTCCTTCCGGCAGCGCGAAAAAGCGTCTCATCGTCAGCAATTGAACAGCCATGCAGCCAGCGATCACCGCGGCGAGGAGTAGACGCAGCGCCGCTTCCAATCGCGCTGCCGTGCGACGTGGCGCGAACTCGTCCGTCGCAGCATTAGCATGTCGACGAATAACTCGAACCTGTTGTATCAATCCCCAAACTACAGCCGCTGAAGCGGCGCCGAGCAATGCATTGAACCAATTGACGCTCGGCGGAGGATCAAATCCCAGATTTGAGTAATCTGGATCCGTGCTAAACCTGCGAGAAGTTCCCATGGAGAGACCGATCGCCGCAAAAAGCATCCACGCTAGCAGCCCAAGGAGATCGATCCGCAGGCGTGAGCGAGCGGAAATCGCACTTTTAGAATTCAAGTAGATGCTCGCATCAGCCGCATGTCGGAACGAGTGTCGTCAGTTATAAGAGTCTGAAGAACGTAAATTACTCGGATAATTCCAGCAGAATTTCCGCGGCTTGCGTCACTTGTTCCGCAGTGACGTCGAGATGAGTCACCGCGCGGACGCGGTACTTGCCGAAAGGGAACATCCCGACGCCTTGCACGCCGAGTTTCTTACAGAAGTCGGCCGCCGTGCCGAGTCGTGGTTCGATCTCGAAGATGACAATGTTCGTCTCGACCAGCGCCGGGACGAGCTTCAACGCGTCGGATTGGCGGATCGCATCGGCGAGGATCTGAGCGTTCGCGTGATCGTCGGCAAGCCGTTCGACATGATTGTCGAGCGCGTAGCTAGCCGCCGCGGCGAGCAGCCCTGCCTGCCGCCAGCCGCCGCCGAGGGCTTTGCGGAGGCGTCGGGCCTGTTTGATCAGGTCGCGCGGCCCGACGAGGGCGGAGCCGACGGGGGCGCCGAGACCCTTGCTGAAGCAGATACTGACCGTGTCGAAACACGCGGCCCAATCTTTCGCCGAAATGCCGCTGGCGACGACGGCGTTAAACAGCCGAGCGCCGTCGAGGTGGCGGGCCAAGCCGTTCGCAGTCGCCCAGGCCGAAATCTTCTCCACCTCGCCGAACGGCAGAACCCGCCCGCCGCCGCGGTTGTGGGTGTTTTCGAGGCAGACCATCCGGGTGCGTGCGTAGTGAACGTCGTCAGGCCGGATCTTGTCTTCGAGGTGGCCGACGGTGAGGAGGTGCCCTTCCGCCGCCACCGGTCGGCCGTAGACGCCGAAGAACTGAGCCGAAGCGGCCTGCTCCTGGTTGAGGATGTGGCATTCCGCCTCGCAAAGGAATTCGTCGCCGGCGCCGCAGTGGATCCGGACGCCGAGTTGGTTCCCCATCGTCCCGCTAGGGACGAAGAGGGCGGCCTCCTTTCCCAGGAGGTCGGCCGACTGTTCCTCCAAATGGCGTACCGAGGGATCCTCGCCGAAGACGTCGTCCCCCACCTCGGCGGCGGCGATGGCGGCCCGCATGGCGGGGGTGGGGCGAGTGAGCGTGTCGCTACGGAGGTCGATCATGGCAGGGGCGGCTGGAGGGTTCAGGTGTCGGAGTTCAGGGGAGATTGGGTGGCACGCCCAGAGGTACTCCGATGGGCGTGGTTGCGTCGTCACAGGGTTTGCCACGCCCTTGCGGAGTACCTCCAGGGCGTGCCACACGGGTCATGTGAGCTTTCACCCGGGCCTGGTTTTCTATTGGGGGTGAAACGCTCGCCCGCCCCGGGTACCTTGGAACATTCCCCACTATCCAGCATCTAGTAACCAGCAGCAAGCATCGCGTCCCATGCCGCTCGCCATCCCCCGCATCGACACCCGTGACCCAGGTTCGGCGGCGCAGATCGCCGCCTTGCGGGCCAAGCTCGCCCCCGAGGGAAACGTCGTCAGCGAAGCGGGCCGGCGGAAGACGATCGAAGTCTTTGGCGAACCGCTGACCCCCGTGCAAGTCGTTGAAAAGATTTGCGGCGACGTGCGCGAACGCGGACTGCCGGCGCTGTTGGAATACACGGCGAAGCTCGACGGCAAGCAGCTCACCGCGGCCGAATTGCGCGTCTCGGCGGCTGAACTGGCCGCGGCCCACGCCGCCGCCGATCCTGCCTTCTTGGAGACGGTGCGGCGGATCCGCGAGCGGATCTTGAAGTTTCAACAGGCGATCCTCCACCAATCGGTGACCGTGCCGACCGAACATGGCGGCTACCTCACACAACGTTACCTGCCGCTGCGACGGATCGGCGTCTGCGTTCCCGGCGGCGCCGCGGCGTATCCGTCGACGGTGTTGATGACCGTAGTTCCGGCACAAGCCGCGGGCGTCGAGCAAATCGCCGTCGTGGCGCCGCCGACGGCGTTTGGTTCGTACAACCAGGATCTGTTGGCGACTTGTCATGAACTGGGCGTGACGGAAGTTTATCGGGCTGGCGGCGCGCAAGGGGTGGCGGCGTTGGCTTATGGCGCTCAGGGCCTGGAACGCGTCGACAAGATCGTCGGTCCCGGGAATCTATTTGTCGCCCTCGCCAAGAAGCACGTCTTCTGCGAAGTCGACATCGATTCGATCGCTGGGCCGAGCGAGGTGATCGTCATCGCCGACGAGACGACGCGGGCCGACTTCACGGCAGCCGACCTCATCGCGCAGGCGGAGCATTCGCCCGGTTCGGCGATTCTGATTACTTGGCACGCGCCGCTGATCGACGCGGTCGCCGCCGAATTGGAAAAGCAACTGGCGACGCTAGAGCGTGGCGACCTGACGCGGCCATCGCTCGAATCGTTCGGCGCGTTGGTGCTCGTGAAGAACGCCGACGAAGCGGTGGACCTCGCCAACGAACTCGCGACTGAGCATCTCCATCTCGCCGGCCCGGAGGCCGAGCGGCTCGCCGACCGCATCCGCTATGCGGGCGCCATCTTCCTCGGCGCCTACACGCCGGTGCCCGTCGGCGATTACGCCGCCGGCCCGTCGCACGTGTTGCCGACCGGCGCCACCGCGCGGTTTGCGAGCGGCCTCTCGGCGAACGATTTCCTGCGCACCAACAGCATGATCCACTTCACCGAGCAAGGCCTCGCCGCGATCGCCGACGATGTCCTCACTCTCGCCGCCAAAGAAGGCCTCACCGGCCACGCCAATAGCGTGGCGATCCGTCTTCAATGATGGACAGGATAACAGGATTAGGTGGATCGACAGGATGAGACTGCCGCAACCCCCAATCTTGTTCATCCATGACATCCTGTTATCCTGTCAATAATTAAATCGAGTCATGACCCAACTATTTCGACCCAACATCACCGCGATGCAAGGCTACGTCCCCGGCGAGCAGCCGCGCGGGATGGAGTTCGTCAAACTCAACACGAACGAGAACCCCTATCCCTGCTCCCCCACGGTGAAGGCGACCATTGGCCGCGTTCTCCAGGCAGGGCTGCAGCGCTACCCTGATCCGATGGCGACGGCCTTTCGCGAGCGGGCGGCGGAGTTGTTCCAGCACGAAGTTCCCGGCATCACGCCCGACTGGATCATGTGCGGCAACGGCAGCGACGACATCCTCACGATCGTCACCCGCAGCTTCGTGGCGCCCGGCGGTCTGATTCGCTTCCCGCGGCCGAGCTATGTGCTGTACAACACGCTCGCAGCGATTCAGAATGCCGAGTCCGAGACGGTCGATTTCGAGAACGACTGGACGCTCGGCGAGCGTTTCACCGCGGCCGACGAGCGGCTGCAATTGGCATTCTTGCCAAACCCCAACAGCCCGACGGGAACCGTCATCTCGCCGGCCAAAGTCGCCAAGCTGGCCGCCGCCCTTCCCTGCCCGCTCATTGTCGACGAGGCGTACGCCGACTTCGCGACAACGAACTGCCTCGGCCTGGTCGCCGAGAACGAGCGAGTGCTCGTGACGCGGACGCTCAGCAAGTCGTACAGCCTTGCCGGGCTGCGGTTCGGGTTCGTCGTCGCCCAGCCGCAGGTGATCGAGCAACTGAACAAGGTGAAGGACTCGTACAACTGCGATGCGCTCTCCATCGCCGGGGCGACGGCGGCGATCGACGATCAGGCCCATTTTGTGCGGACGCGGGACGCTATCATCGCGACTCGCGAGCGAATGACGGGAGCACTCCGCGGGCTCGGGTTTGAGTGTATCGACTCGCAGGCCAATTTCGTCTGGTGCCGCCATGCGAAGAAAGAGTCGCGCCAGCTCTACGAACAATTGAAAGAGGCCGGCGTCCTGGTTCGCTACATGAACTACGCCGGCTGGAGCGACGGTCTGCGGATCAGCGTCGGTAGCGACGAGCAGTGCGATCTTCTGCTTGCGAAATTAGGCGGGATGGTTTAGGAATTAACCGCCAAGGACGCCAAGAGCGCCAAGGAAATGCAAGAGTTTGGAACCGCCGATGAACGCTGATAGACGCAGATAAGGCAATTCAATTCTTTCCATCTGCGTTTATTCGCGTTCATCGGCGGTTCCACTCTCTTCCCTTGGCGCTCTTGGCGTCCTTGGCGGTTCAATCTGAATTTAGGGAAAGCGATCATGGAAGAGTTGTTCACGTTCAGTTCGATGGCCGCCTTGGGGACGCTCGCGCTCTTGGAGATCGTCCTCGGCATCGACAACGTGGTGTTCCTGGCGATCCTCACCGGCAAGCTGCCGGAGCATCAGCAGCCGAAGGCACGGACGCTTGGGTTGCTCCTGGCCGCCGTCGGTCGGATTGCGCTGCTGTTCGCGATCTCGTGGGTGATCACGCTCGACAAAACGGTGCTGTTCGACTTGCCGTTCCACATGCCGGGGTCGCATCCGGTCGTCGCCGACATCAAGCCGGGCGAAGAGCAAGCGCCAGTCACTCCCGTCAAGACCGACGATCCGACGGAAGTCGATAGTCCCGCCGTCGTCGATGCCCTCGAAGAAGGAGGGACGCCGATTACGGCGAAGGACCTCGTGCTGATACTCGGCGGCCTATTTCTCCTCGGCAAAAGCACCTGGGAAATTGGTCACCAGTTGGAACCGCATCACACCGAAGGAGGCGGCAAGGTTTACTCGTCGCTCGGCGCCGTGCTGGCCCAGATCATTGCGATCGATCTGGTCTTCTCGCTCGACTCGGTGCTGACGGCCGTCGGCATGGTGCAGCCGGACGACTACGAACACCGCTGGGTGGCGCTGGCGATTATGATCACTGCCGTCTTGCTGGCGATTGCGGTGATGATCGCGTTCAGCGGGCCGATCGCCAACTTCGTCAACAAGCACCCCAGCATCAAGATGCTCGCGCTGTCGTTCCTGATCCTCATCGGCGTCGTGCTGATCGCCGAAGGACTCCACACGCACATCCCGCGCGGCTACATCTACTTTTCGATGGCCTTCTCGCTGCTGGTTGAAATGCTCAACCTGCGGGCGCGCCGGCATGTGACCGACGAGCGTGAGACGCTGGAAGCAATTTGAGGGAAATGACGAAGCCAGAATGACGAATGACGAATGGAGTGCGCTGGCGTACCCCATTCGTCATTCGAATTTCGTCATTTGCTAGCGCTGGTATTCAAAGCCGAATCGCGCCCCGTGGTACAGCACCGTCGAGCCATTAAGACCCTCTTCGAAGTAGGCGTCGATCCCCTCGCCGACGCCGTCCATCACAAGCGCCTGGTAGCCGCCGCGGATCGCCATGCAGCGGTTCACGCGGAAGACGCCGGTGATTCCCACTTCGCCGACGAACGTGATGTCAGAGAACGTTTGCGACGTGCCAAACTGCGTGTAGTTCACGCTCGTCGAGCCATCGACGACCGGCGGGCCGGTGTCGTCGCCCGTTACGATGGTCGTCGTGGTGTCTTGCAGATTCTCGCGCTTGAAGTTGTTGTAGTAGACGCCGGCGTTGCCGGTTGGTTCGATCGTTAGCCACTTGTTCATCGCCCAGGCGTCCCGCAGCGCGCCGAGTTGAAAACCGATCATCCGGTTTTCCAGCTTGAAGATGTTGCTCGTATCAACGAACGGAAAGATCACCGGCGGATTGTTCGGGTTCGGCACGCTTTTGCTGGTGGTAAACCGGTCGGTGAAGTCCTCGTCGACTTGAATGTAACGAAAACCGGCGAAGAGTTTCGTCGGCGCCGTCGTGCGTCGCAGGACGTTCAGCTCAATCGAATTGAACGTCGTTTCGTAGTCGAAAGATCGCAAGTCATCCCCTTGCGGGAAGAGCGCGGTGGCGTTGTAGTTGTTGATGCCTTCGTAGCCGACTTGAATGCCGAAGTCGGAATCGTTATACGCCGTGGCGAAGATGCGGCCGCCGGGGCCGTAGTTGAACTGATCGAGCAAGCTCGGATCGGTGCCGACAAGGTCGACGATCGGCGTCCAATCGACGCCGGTCCGCCGTAGCGCCATGCCGTCGACTTCCACGTTCCAGTGCGGCCCGACGCACCAGTTGTCGCAATTGCCGGGGCCGGTCAGGTAGGGAAACAGCGGCGTGTCGCACCCGCAGCGGTTGTAGAAGCTGCCGCCGCTCCCATCGCCGCCGTTGCACGAGTTGCACCCGATTTCGCCGCCGGTTGAGAACGAGCCGGCGTCCTCGTCGGCAATCGGCTCAATGGCGGTGATCGTCGACTGGTTGAGCACCGGGTCGCCGGCCGGTGTGCCGAGCACCGACGGCGTCGAATTCTCAGACCAGACGTCGCCGCTGGTCAGCGAGATCGTTTCGGAGAGTGACGGCGGCGCTTGGCCGGCGGCAGATTCAACGATGCCCCCCGCCGCTGCGAGGAGCAGCAGCAGTCGACGCGTCGGGACGGTAACGATGAGTGGCAATCGCATGCGGCTTACTTCCTAAGGTCGCGTGTCGCACCCCCGCAGCGCCGGCTGGGTCCGGTCGGCGTCGCGGGTCGGGTTGGAACGACAGAGACGATTGTTCCGGCAATGCGGGTAGCATCGACCCGCTGCCGTGGTAATCCGAAGTCCAGTTTCCCCCAGGCGAAGAGTTTCGCTGTCTTACCCCGTTTACGCTGGCGCCCGACCTCCCTGGAAGGAACGCCGGCGACTTTCGTCCGTCTGTAGCGGTCGGGTCGAGCCTGCCGGCGCCGGACGTTGTTTTTCCGCCACGTTCCGCCGCGGGGCAGGTTGCTTGGCTGCACCAGGAGGTAGATTTTCGCAACGCCGAAAACTTTGCGCAAGCGGCGCAGGTTCTCAGCCGCCAACCAACCTTCCTCCCCTACTCGTGCTTGCAGGAAAGCGACTCCCCCATGAACGCTGCCTTAATCCGTGAAACCGCGATGTGGGCTTTTTGGCGTCTGACGATGGCCGCCATCATTCTGGTGGCGCTCGCCGGGGTGGCGTCGGCCCAATACTGCACGCCCGACCAATGCGACGAATGCGACCTCAACAACTGCCAGCTCTCGTGCTGCCATGAGCTGCCGGAGTTGTGGTTGGTCAACACCCGCTGCGCGCCGAAGTGCAACAACCTCGACGCCGGCTTCGAGCGAATCAGCGTCAAGCGTTGGGATGCGAGCTGCCGTCGTTTCGTGAAATCGTCGTGGGACGAACTCATCGCCCAAGAGGCGAGCATGCCGACGCTTGTGTTCGCTCACGGCAACACGCTGCAACACGACGGCGCCATGAAGCAGTGCTGGGACGTTTACAACAAGATGCGTTGCTGCCCCGGCAAGAAGCGACTCGTCTTCTGGTCGTGGCCCGCCCAGATCGACCATCTCCGCCCGTTGCTCCGCCCGCGGCAATTGATTCTGAGCAACCTCCGCATCAAATTCGTCTACGCCGAATACCAAGGCTACTACATGGCGAAGCTCGTCCAGCGGATGAGCATGACCCAACGCGTCACCGTCGGCGGTCATAGCTACGGCGGCATCATCGGCGCTGTGGCGGCTCACCTGATCGGCGGCGGCGAAATTCACGGTTTGAGCCTCGCTGGAGCCGAAGCAGTGGAGCGGCCGAACTTCCGCGTGGCGTTGGTCTCAGCGGCGTTCGACAACGACGCCCTCGACGTCGGCGGCCGCTACGGCCAGGCGTTCGTCTCGGCCGAGAAGATTTACGTCACCCGCAACCGCATCGACAGCACGCTGAAGCGGTGGCCAAAGATCTCCCTTCGCTGCAAGAAGGCGATCGGCGTCACCGGCGTCAATGCGAACTGCCTTGGCGAGAATGCCCACAAGCTCTGTCAGCAGACGCTCACGAGCGACGTCGGCAGCAGCCACTATATCGAGCCCCACCTCGGCAGCCGCCGCTTCATGAATGCCCTCTGCTGCGTCGCGTTCCCCGCTTGTGCGGAGTGCGTGAAGGCTGAGCAGGCCAAGGCGAAAGCCCCAGCCGAAGTGAAGCCAGCTGCTGCGACGACGATGCCCGCTGCGAACAGCGAGGTCGAGCCAAAGAAGGCAGCCTAGTAGAGAACGTCGTCCCAACGAAACAAGGGAGGGCGAGGCTCCTGCCGAGCCGCCGCACAACGGTGCGGCTCGCAGGAACTTCGCCCTCCCTTCGTTGTTCGATTGGTTGCTGGCCGGCTTACTTCACCGCCGTCGCCACGACCGGATGCTTCGACGTCGGCGATACGAAGTACCCGTTCAACAGGAAATTGAGCGTCGCCGCACGCACTTCTTTGTACTGCGGCATCAACTGGTGAATTCCCTTCGTCTGAATGAAGTCCACGGCGCCAGCGAGCTTCGACGTGTCGACGCTCAACAGGCCGTCGTCGTCGCCGGGGATGGCGTCGAGATATCCTTCGCCGTCGCCGCGACCGCCGACGATAATGCCGAACTCGAAGTTCGGCGTCGAAAGTTGCTTTTCTAACTCCGGCCAACCCTTCGACGGCGCCAGTTGCTCCAGCGGCTTGCCTGCCACCGCTTCAACCAGCTTGTTGTCAGCCCATTGATCGGCCAGTTCCGCCCCGTGATTCGGCGGCGAGATCATCACCATTCGCTTGAACTCAATCGGCGGCCGCATCGCGGGGTCGAGTCGCGAGAGATTGTTCAAATAACGACGAATGACGACGTTCCCCATGCTGTGCGCGACGAAGCTTACGCGTTCGACGCCGTCGAGATGACGAATCACGCTGTCAAGCGACGCGGCGTAGGCGTCGATGTCTTCCATTGTCGACGGGTAGCCGACGTTGATCGTTGCGAGATTGCCGTTCTCTTCCAGGTATTCTGAGAGCCCTTCCATGAACTGCCGGCCGGCGCCGAGGCCATGGAGGACGATCGTCACTTCCTTCGGGTTCGGCGGAAAGTTCTCCGCCTTCTTCACTTCGTTGAGCTTGGCGAGGCAGGTGTCGAACGAACCGAACGCTTGTCGCCGGTCGCTCTCATCGATGAGCCGGTAGTGGCCGATGACGGCGTGTTTTTGGATCCGCCACCCATGGTCGACGACTTCGTCTGACCAGACGAACCGTCCTCCCAGCGTGGGCACGCCGGCCGAGAAGATTCCCCCGGCTTGTTCAGCTCGCAGAAGCGGCGCCGTGACGGCAACGACGGCGAGTACCGCGACGGCGAGCAGCAAAAGGCTCATCAAACGAACCATGTCGATATTCTCCCAAGATCCCTTGCGAACGGCCTGCTCGCGTTTCGGGTACGGACGGATTCTAGCCGCCAGGGCGCCCAAACCCAACCTGCGATACGGAGGCAGCCCGGCGGCGGTTCAAGCAGGTGAAGCGTCGTCCGACAGGTTTTCGTTACAGATGGGCAATTATTGGCCTGGTTTTGCTGGCAGGGCTCGGCAAGAGCAAGTTCGAAGAACTAACCGCCAAGGACGCCAAGAAAAGAAATTGGAACCGCCGATGAACGCAGATAGACGCAGATAAAACAATTCAATTCTTCCCATCGGCGTTCATTCGCGTTCATCGGCGGTTCCAAACCCTTGCCTTTCCTTGGCGCTCTTGGCGTCCTTGGCGGTTAAATCCGAACAGATTTGCGCTTCACTTTGGCGGTTACAGTCGCCGCTAGGCTTACCGCCGGCGCTGGGCTAATTTGGGGGAATGGCAAAAAGTGAGTACGAATTCGACGTCCTGGTGATCGGCGCCGGCCACGCCGGGACCGAAGCGGCCCTCGCAGCGGCGCGGTTGGGCGCCCGCACCGCTTTGCTGACGACCAACTGCGACACCGTCGGCCAAATGAGCTGCAACCCGGCGATCGGCGGCCTCGGTAAGGGGCAGATTGTCCGCGAACTTGATGCCCTCGGCGGCGCCATGGGGCGGGTGATCGACGCCACCGGCATCCAGTTCCGGTTGCTCAATCGCCGTAAGGGCCCGGCCATGCACAGCCCGCGTGCTCAGGCCGACAAAAAACTGTATCAGGCCGAAGTGAAGCGGCTCTGCGAAGAGCAGGAGAATCTGTCGCTCCGACAAGAAGTCGTGGAAGACATCCTGACTGACGATGCAGCTGGCGAATCTCCACGCATCACCGGCGTCCGCGTCCGTGGCGATGCGATCTACCACGCTCGGGCCGTCGTCCTCACCACCGGCACGTTTCTGCAAGCCCTCATGCACACCGGCGAGGCCAAGACCCCCGGCGGCCGTGGCGGTGAAGGGACGACCGGCGGCATCAGCGCCGCGCTCACGCGGTTCGGCGTTCAGCTCAAACGCTTCAAGACCGGCACGCCGCCCCGCTTGAACGGCCGCACGATCGACTTCGCCCAGATGGAGTTGCAACCAGGCGACGATCATCCACAACCTTTCTCATACCTCACCGATCGACTCGAACTGGAGCAACTCCCCTGCTACAGCACCTACACGAACGAACGCGTCCACGAACTGATTCGAGCCAACCTCGAACGGGCCCCGATGTACAGCGGGCAGATCAACTCCAGCGGTCCGCGCTACTGCCCGTCGATCGAAGACAAGGTCGTGCGTTTCGCCGACAAATCACGGCACCAGCTATTTCTCGAGCCTGAAGGGCGCAACACGCGGGAAGTCTACGTCAACGGCGTCTCCACCAGCTTGCCGCGCGACGTGCAGGACGCCATGTTCCGCATGATCCCCGGGCTCGAACGTGCCGAGATCATGCGCTACGGCTACGCGGTGGAATACGACTACGCCCCGCCCGATCAGCTGCAGCCGAGCCTCGAATCGAAGCAGGTCGCTGGGCTCTATTTTGCTGGTCAAATCAATGGGACCACTGGCTACGAAGAGGCGGCCGCCCAAGGGTTGATGGCAGGCGCCAATGCCGCGTTGAAATTGAAAGGACGCGAACCGCTCATCCTCACCCGCGATCAGGCCTACATCGGCGTGCTGATCGACGACCTCGTTACCCGCGGCGTTGATGAACCCTATCGCATGTTCACCAGCCGGGCTGAATACCGCTTGCTGTTGCGGCAAGACAACGCCGACCGGCGGCTCACGCCGCTGGCTCGCCAGGTGGGACTCGTCGGTGACGATCGCTTCGCGCGGCTCGAAGCCAAGTGCGCCGAGATTACGCGGATTGCCCGCCTCCTCGAAACCACGCGGCGTGATGGTCTGTCGCTAGCCCAACGACTGCGCCGACCTGAAATCGAGTGGGCCGATCTCGTTCCGATCCTGCCTGAACTCGCCGACGTTCCTGACGACGTCGCCAGCCAAGTTCTCGTCGACCTGAAGTACGCCGGCTACGTTTCTCGCCAAGAGGTCGACGTCGCACGTCAGCGCCGCCTCGCCGCCAAGCGGATCCCGGCGAGCTTCGATTACGGCCGCATCGTCCATCTCCGCGCCGAAGCGCGCGAGAAACTTGGACGCATCCGTCCGGTCGATCTCTCGCAAGCGAGCCGCGTCACCGGCATCACGCCGGCCGACATCGCGTTGGTGATGATCCATCTCGAAGGCAAAGGGTTGACTCGCTAGCTGGTTTGTCAGGGTTACCTGGTCAGTCGTCAGTTGCGAAAAAACGACTCCCAATCCCCGCAACTGACCACGGACCACTGACCACGGTCGAATGCCGATTTTCCCGTCACTATGACGTAAGTGATTACAGGTATTTAGTTTGCATCGTTTCAATCAATGTTGACTCAGCCTGCGCGGCCGTTATAATTCCCCCAGTTGGCAATCCAGGAAACTTCGGCAGGCATGGATGACGTTGCCGTCTAAATAGCCTCGCACCTTTGAGTCGGCGGTCGGAACTTCAGGCGACTACGCATCACGGGGAACTCCGGGACACCACGGGGTCTCCAGCGGCGCCGCGAGGAGATTCGACGCGACAGACATCGGTCGGCAAGGACGTTAGACGGGGTTAACTGAAGCGTTACCGTCCGTTCGCGCTCGCCTTCAATACAAGTCACTGGCCCGCGGGCCATGACCCAACCACGGCTAAGGAGAGAGGTGGTTCGACCATGAAGACTGTGTTCACGACCGGCGAAGCCGCGAAGATTTGCAAGGTCAGTCAGCAGACGATCATTCGCTGCTTCGACTCGGGGCAGCTCAAGGGATTCCGCGTCCCCGGCAGCCGCTTCCGTCGCATCCCGCGCGAGCAGCTCTACTCCTTCATGCGGGACAACGGCATTCCGACCGACGCCCTCGATAGCGGCAAGCGGAAAGTCCTCGTCGTCGACGACGATGAAGATTTGGTGGAACTGATCGTCGACGCGCTCAACCGCGACGGTCGTTTCGACCTCCGCAGCGTCAACAACGGCTTCGGCGCCGGCATGCTGATCAAGGAGTTCCGCCCCGACCTAGTGGTCCTCGACGTGATGCTCCCCGATATCAATGGCAAAGAGGTCTGCAACCTCGTCCGCAGCGATGCGACGATGGACGATGTCCGCATCATCTGCATCTCGGGCATGGTCGAGCAGGAGAAGATTCAAGAACTCCGCGACGCTGGCGCCGACGAGTTCATGAAGAAGCCGTTCGACGTCGATCAGCTCGTGACGCGCGTCTGCCAGTTGCTCGACGTGGAGACGGTCGGCATTAAGTAACGACCGCGCATGGCCGATCCCGACGCCAGCTTTGACATTCGCCTTGAGCAAGCGAAGCTCGATGCGATGAAAGAGCTGGCCTACGGCGCCAGCCACGAGATCAACAATCCGTTGGCCAATATCTCGGCCCGCGTACAGTCGCTGCTGCGCGAGGAATGCGATCCCGAACGACGGCGCACGCTCGAGGCGATTCATCTCCAAGCCCTCCGGGCCCACGAGATGATTAGCGACCTGATGCTGTTCGCCCGGCCGCCGCAGCTTCAGCGGCAACGGCTCGACCTGACCCAGTTGGTCCGCCAAGTCGCTAGCGGCTTAGCGGCGGAGTGCGAGCGACGTAGCATCGAACTGAGCATCGTCGTCGACGATCAAACGCCGTCGGTCGACGCGGACGCGACGCAACTCGCCGTCGCCGTCCACGCGCTGGTCGCGAACTCGATGAACGCCCTCGGACGCGACGGCATGATTCAAATCGCCGTACGCCAATCGTCAGACGGCGGAGCACTCCTGCAAATTGCAGACAACGGCCCCGGCATTCCCCCCGAGGTCCGCCCTCATATCTTCGACCCCTTCTACTCCGGCCGCGAAGCCGGCCGCGGCCTCGGCTTCGGCCTCTCCAAAGCGTGGCGGATCATCACGCTCCACGGCGGCAGCCTCTCGGTCGACTCCCCATCAACCGACGGCGCCACTTTCACGATCACGCTCCCCCAGTAGCCGCGGGTCAACGACCCGCTAGAACGCTTCCTCAAAAGACGAAGAATAGGACGCAGATTTACACAAATTCCACGGATGTTCGCGGATTCAATTCCGCATTTGATCCGGGCAATCCCGCCCAATCCGTGTAAATCCGCGTCCTAATCTTTTTCCTGAACTACGAATCTCCGCCTAGCAAATCCTCCCCATACCCCGGCGGAAAAGGATTCGACAAATTCCCCCCCTCGTGAGGTGGTTTCTTCGACGCCCGCTTCCGCTTAGGCGCCTTTTTCTTGGCGGGCGGTGATTCCGTCGCCTTTTGATTCGTCAGCGGCTGTTTGTCACTCGTCGCCGGTTTCGGCTTGGGAGCGGCCCGCCTGGGAGGCGGCGGAACTTCAATCTCTCCCACGTCCCCGAACTCGGAAAGCCAATAGTCGATCTCTTCTGTTGAGAGATTTCCCGTCGGTCGCGCCACGACCGGCGCCGGCCGGCGACTCGCGGCCCGGCGTCGCAGCGCGTCGGCGAACCAGACGTCGCTGTCGACGAACGGCGCCTTCCGCCGTCGCGCCGCCCGCTGCAAGCGGTGATCGCTCGACACCACCAGCAGCGACTTCGGCACGCTGTGAGCCTCGATCAACTCCTCAATCAATTCGTCGGCGTTGTCGTACTCCGACGAAAAATGAATCGTCATTTCTTCGAAGACAATCGTCCGCGGCAAATTCGGCGGGGCCTCGGCGGCGTCGAACACGATCGTCGTCTGCGGCCGTTCGCGGGGTTCAATCGCCGACGCCAGAAAGCGAAGCAGTCCTTCACGCGACCCGCGCAGCCCGCCATGGCCGACGATTGCGGTCACATGGAGCAGGTTGTAACCGTCGATGAGCAGGGCCATAACGATAGGCTACTAAGAATTGAACCACGACGACACGGCGAAAAAGCGAGGAACCGCCGATGAACGCAAATAAACGCAGATGAAGAGCGACGCGTGTTCATCGCGTCTCGGGTGGCACGCCCTGGAGGTACTCCGAAAGGGCGTGGTTGCGTTTTCAGCGAGTTCGCCACGCCCTGCGGAGTACCTTAGGGCGTGCCACCCTTGGTCATGCCCGTTGTGCCGTCGTGGTTCAAATCAACGGCGCCGCGCTAGACCCGCTGCAGCCCGGTCGGCTCCCACGCCCCAAATTGCTCGTGGTAGAACCGCGAGATCTGGTGATCGACGTTGAACACATGCGCCAAGAGCGCCGCCCGAATCCACATCCCATTACGGGCCTGCCGAAAGTACATCGCCCGCGGATCGGCGTCAATTTCAGGCGGAATCTCGCCAAAGTGCTGGTCGCGCGGAAACGGGTGGAGAATCGGCGCGTAGCTTTTCATCCGCGCGACGAGTCCGCGATTTAGCTTGTAGCGATCAAAGTCAATCGCCGCGAACGACGCCTCGTCCGCCGCGACGTTGTGCTCTTTTTGGATCCGCGTCATGTAGAGGGCGTCGACCTGTTCGATCAACGGCTTGCCATCGATCGGCGCCTCCAGAGAATCGACTTCAAAGATCCGCACGCCACGCGCCAGCAGCCGCTCGCGGAGGTCGTCGCCGAGCGACAGCGTCGGATGATTCGGCGCCACGAACGCCAGCGTCACCCCTTCGTACCCGGCGAGTAACTCCGCCAGCGAGCGCACCGTCCGGCCACGGCCAATGTCGCCGCAGAAGCCATAGACTTTGTGCGAGAGCCCGCGCGTCACCGCCGGATGCTCGCGGCGGATCTCCTCGTAGCGCGTTCCCAGCGGCGAATCTTTGGGACTGGTGAACTGGAACGATCGCTGCAGCGTGTAAATGTCGAGCAGCGCCTGCGTCGGATGCTGATCGGCCCCCGACCCCGCATTGAGGATCGGCACGCTCCGATTGCCGCTCGTCGACAAGTCGTTCATCAGGTACGCGCACGCCTCGGCCAGTCGCGCCACCGGACTCCGCATGATGATCAGATCAAAGTAACTGCTGAACATCCGAATCGAATCGAACCGCGTCTCCCCCTTCGTTTCGGAAGACGTCGACGCATCGCGGACTTCATTGCAGGTGATCCCCAAGATCTGGCACGCCGCCATGAAGCTGAGAAACGTCCGCGTCGACGGCTGCGTGAAGTAGAGCATCGCCCGCTTGTGGTGGAGCAGGTTGATCAAGAAGTCCTGCCCCGAACGCGCCTTCGACAGCGAGCGGATTTTGTCCGCCGTCCCGGCCAAGTCTTCGAGCATGTCGGCCGAGAATTGCCGGCTGAAGATGACGTGCCGCAGCCGCTCGTCGCGGCAGAATTCCGGGATTTTCGGCGGAATCGGCCGATCAATGCGGGACTGGTAATGCAGCAGGTCGAGTTCGTCCTGCGTCGGGGCGGGCGGCGTGGGTGCGTCGGCGGGCATATACGGCGATCATCGCATACCTATCCGCGGAGCGTCAAGCGACTCCCACGGCTGGCGGTTTATCTCGCGTAAACGCCGGTTCGTCGTCCGTCGACAAATCGGCGTTGAACCGATACCCGCCGGCGCGAAACGTCTTGATCGCCGCCGGCGACTCAGCGTGCGTTTCGATCAAGTGGCGAGCCATCATGCCCCGCGCCTTCTTCGCGAAAAAGCTGATCACCGTGAACTTGCCGTTGTGCTTCTCGTGGAACGACGGCGTGATCACGCGCGGCTTGAGGGCAGTGCGATCGGCGACGGCGAAATACTCCTGCGACGCCAGATTCACAATCGTCGAGTCATCGTGCCGTTTGGCTTCCTTGGTCAGCGTCTTGGCGATCGTATCACCCCAATGAGCGTAGAGATCTTTGCCATAGTCGCCCGCCAGCTTGATGCTCATCTCCAAACGATAAGGCTGGATCAGATCGAGCGGCCGCAAGACGCCGTAGAGGCCCGACAAAATCCGCAAGTGGTCTTGCGCGAACGCCAGATCCGCCTCGCCCAACGTCCAGGCTTCGAGCCCCAGATAAACGTCGCCCCGGAAGGCAAAGACCGCTTCCTTGGCGCCGGCCGCGTCGTATTTCGCTTTCCAACTCGCAAAGTAACCGTGCGTCTTCTCAGCCAGTTGCGGGCTGATGCTCATCAACTTCGCGAGCTTCGCCGGCGGCAGCGTCTTGGCGAGCTTCGCCAAGCGATTCGCCTGCGTCAGAAACTGCGGCTTCGTCCCAGCATACGGCGCTTGCGGCGTGAGATCGAGCGTCTTCGCGGGGGAAATCAGAATCAACATGAATAACAAGAACACTAATCTGCGCTAATCTTCACTAATCCGAATTAGCGCGGATTAGCGAAGATTAGTGTTCCTTCCCCTTCCCTAATCCTTCTGCGTCTCGAAACAGATTTCGCCAAGGCGTCCACATTACTCCGACACCCGCCAGCGAACTTTGAACAGCTGCGTCATCAGCAGCATCAGCCCGCCGTTGTAGAGGGCCGTGAACGCCAGGAAGCCCCAGAAGATCCGAACGTCGATCTGATTCGCGTTGTTCCATTCGTCGAGCGTCAGCGGCAGGTTGAACGCCGCCGCAAACGGACTGATCGCCTGCAGCACCGTCACCACGCCCGCCGCTCCCGAAGCAGCGGCAAACGTCTGCACAAAAATGTTCGCCGCCACCGGGGCCAGGAACATCGTTGCCAGTACCAGGTAACTGCACATCAGACTGCTCGACGATTTCTTAAACACCGTCGAACAGAAGAGCGCCGTGATCGCCGTCGTCACCGCCGTCAACCCGACGATCAGGAAGAAGGCGAGCATCGTCAGCATATTGGGCCAGAACCCGACCGGCATCAAGCAGGCGAGGAACACCGGCCACAGCAGGAAAGAAGTCAGCACGCTCGACACCCGCAGCCCCGACAGCAGCTTCCCCCACAGCATCTGCCAGGGCGTGATGAGCGTCGTCAGCAGCAGATCGAGCGTCGACCGCTCGCGCTCGCTGGTGAGACTGTCGGCCGAGAAGACGGGACCCACGAGCAGGTTAAACAGCAGCACATACGCGATGTACCACGGCGCCAACTGCCGCTGCATGAACAGGCACACCGCCATCACCGGCAGCGCCAGGCCCATGCTGATCTGGATGACCAGTCGCAGCATGAGAGTGCCCTGGCTGAAGATCTCGCTCCGCATCTCCTTGTCGTAGATCGGATTCGCGTCGTCTTCGAGAAAGGTCGTCCGCTTCGGCGGCGCGAAGAGCCGATCGGGGAACTGATCGCGCTCGATGTAGAGCCCGACCGCTTCCTTCGCTTCGGTCTCCAGATCGATCGCCTGCTTGCCGCCGCTTCCCAGATCGGGCGGCTTGATCAGCCGCCGACAAACGTCGGCCCACAGCAGCGCCCCGACGGAAAGGCAAGCAATCGGCACGATCGCCAACACGACCATGATTCGCAGCTCGGCCGCCTGCTGCAGCGCCCGCCACACCAACACCCCCGCCATCGCCAGCGGCAGGATGAGCATATACGACGCCACCAGCGACGCACTCGTTCGCTGAAAGAAGCTGCTGCACCAGAGGCTGATCATCCCGAACAGCCCCACCGAGCAGATCATCGCCACGTACGCGACGAGCACTTCGTACAGCGACACCCCTCCCAACGGCAAGCAAAGCATCACGATCGGCAGCGAGCAGATCATCAACTCCGCGAGCGGCGTGAGCGACGCCAACAGTTTCCCGAGCACGATCGCCCCCGGCCGCAAGGGGCTGGCCAGCAGCATCTCGTAGCTCTCACGCTCCCGCTCGCCGGTGATCGCCCCCGCCGCAAAGCTGGGGGTCATTAGCGAAACGAGAATGTATTGGCCGAAGAAGAAGAGATTGACCAGCTTCTGCGCTTCCTCGGGCCGAGCCAAATCAAGCGTCTGATTCGCCGGCCACGCGGCGTAGACGAGCATCCCGAGGCCAGCGACGTACGCGAACAGCAGCAAGAACCCGCGCGTCATGCGCAGGTTTGAAATCAATTCGCGCTGCAGGACGGGGTTTTCGCGGAAGTACATGGCGGGATAGCTCAGCGTTGAAGCACGTGATTCAAATGCTTTGCCGATGCAACCAAATGGTCCGTCGACCTGAAAGCAAGTCCATTGCTCGCCTCAGGCCTGAAAGGCCGCGCCATGATAGCCCAGGGCGCAGCCCTGGGAACAAGGCATCATTAAATTTCTGAGCCCTGAAAGGGCGCGATTAGCGTAAAAAAATGCGCCAGGCGCGCCCTTTCAGGGCTATTCGCAACGAATCAACGCGTTTCCCAGGGCTCCGCCCTGGGCTTTCACAGCGCGGCCCTTCAGGCCTGAAGATGCGAAGTTCGTGCTGCTCGTCATCGCCTGCAACTGACCACTGCCACTGGCACGGACAACGCAATTCGCAACATCTCTTAATACTTTCTCGGCCGCACCTGCCCCATCACCCGGCTTGGCAGCCCCTGAATCCGCAGGAACCCTTCCGCATCGGTCTGATCGTAATTCCCAGCCTCATCCATGCTCGCAATCGCCGCATCGTACAGGCTATACGGGCTCGTCCGGCCCTGAATCATGACGTTCCCCTTGTAGAGGCCGACCGTCACTTCGCCGGTCACCGGCTTCTGCACCTCCCGCATGAACGCCATCAGCGCGTCCATCTTCGGCACATACCAGAAGCCGTAGTACACCATCTCGGCGACTTCGGGGCTGATCCGATCGCGGAGGTGAACCGTCTCGCGGTCGATCGTGAGCTGCTCCAGCGCCAAGTGCGCCGCGTAAAGCGTCGTCATGCCCGGCGACTCGTACACGCCGCGGCTCTTCATGCCAACGAACCGGTTTTCGACGATGTCGATCCGCCCGACGCCGTTGCGCCCGGCGATCTTGTTCAGCTCTTCGACCATCTGCAGCGGCGACTTCTTCGCGCCGTTGATCGTTACCGGCACGCCCGACTCGAACCCGATCTTGATCGTCTCGACCTTATCCGGCGCCTCTTGCGGCGACACCGTCATGCCGAAGTCGATGATCGACACGCCATCGACCGTCGGGTCTTCCAAGTTGCCCGCCTCGTAGCTGATGTGCAGGCAGTTCTCGTCACTGCTGTACGGCTTGGCGATCGACGCCTTCACCGGGATCCCCTTCTTCTCGCAGTAGGCGATCATGTCGCTACGGCCGGCGAACAGGTCCTGGAACTTCTTGATCCGCCACGGCGCGATGATTTTTACGTTCGGGTCGAGCGCCTCGGCCGCCAACTGGAACCGGCACTGGTCGTTCCCCTTCCCGGTGGCGCCATGAGCATACGCCTCGGCGCCAACTTCACGGGCTACTTGCAGACAAACCTTCGAGATCAGCGGCCGCGCGATCGACGTGCCGAGCAGATAAATCCCCTCGTACTTCGCTTGCCACTGCAGCACCGGGAACGCAAAGTCGCGGCACAGCTCCTCGCGAACGTCGATCAACCGCGACGACTTCGCCCCATTGTCGCGGGCCTTCTTCAGAATCGCCTCGCGATCCTCGCACGGCTGGCCCAGATCAACGTACACGGCATGGACGTCGTACCCCTCGTCCTGGAGCCAACCAAGAATGACCGAAGTATCAAGACCGCCGGAGTAAGCCAACACGCAACTGGGCATAGGAGGGTTCAGGGTATGGGGTTCAGGAGGGAATGCTTAACCACTAAGGCACAAAGGCACGAAGAGGACACGAAGGAAATGCAAGGGTTCGATTGTAATTGCCCGACCCCCGTTTGATCTACTGACCGAAAGCTCAATGTGCGATCGACTCGAATTGATCCGCGAAAATCCGCCTGATCCGCGTTAATCCGTGTCCCATTCTTCTTTGAGAAGTTCAAAGAATAGAATGCGGATTTTCACGGATTTGACGGATTTTCGCGGAAATTTCTGGGGGAGAAGACCCGGCGAGCAAACTCGGCTTTCGGGCCAAAGTTCAAGATGATGCCCAGCTGATAACCAGTTGCTTTAAGGTAATTGAGTAGCTGAGCTTCGTGTTCCTTCGAAATTGCTTCCCCCGCTTTGATTTCAAGAATGATCAGCTCCTCAACGCGTAGATCCGCAAAGTATTCGCCGACGACCTCGCCTTCGAACAGTACTGCGATTGGATACTGCTGATCAACGGCGAGACCTTGCTTGCGTAGCGAGATCCGCAGTGAATTCTCATACACCTTCTCAAGGAAGCCAGGGCCCAGCGAGTTGTAGACATGGTAGAAGCTCTTAACGATCTGTTCAGACAACTCCCCATAAACAAGTCCCATGGATTTCCTCAGCACGCTTGATGACTTCGCTCCAGTAAAAAGCAATTCGCGAAAATCCGCCAAATCCGTGAAAATCCGCGTCCTATTCTTTCCCCGCTTCATCCTTCGTGCCGTCGTGGTTCGCATTTGCCGGCAATTCCCCGATCCGCATGTTCCGGAAGCGAATATCAGTCGTCGGATCATGCCCCTGCAGCGAGATCGTCCCCGCCGCCGTTCGCAGCCCGCTGCGGGGGTTGTCGTTGGGGGGCCGCTTGTCGGTCCAGTCGGTCACCTGCAGGCCGTTCACCCACACGGCGATATGAGGGCCCGTCGCCACGAGCGTCGTCGTAAACCACTCATGATCGCGAGCATTCACCCATCGGGCCGGGATGCGACGGTAGATGGCCCCGGTGCCGAAGTCGGTCGGCTTCGTCGGATCCCCATCGGTGATCTTGTTGCTGATCTGGCACTCGTAGCCGTTCATGTACTCGCGCGGGATGCAGCGGAAAAAGACGCCGGAGTTGAGCCCGTCGCCGTCGACGCGGGTCTCGAACTGCATCGTGAAGTCGCCGTACGTCGCGTCGCTTTCGAGTTGGCCGCTGCCGTTGGTGACGCGGAGCTCGCCTTCGGGAGTGACGGCAAACGTGCTCGTCTTCTTTTGATCGTCGTTCCAACCGGCGAGGTCTTTGCCGTTCAGCATCGGATTCAGGCCAAGCGGCTTCAACCGAATGTTCCGGAATGCGACCGGCCCTTCCCGGAACTGGAGACCGATGTGGCCTCGAACCAAGGGGGCCGAATCCTGATAGAATTCGTCCCAACCGTCGTAATCGACAGTGGCGAGCGTGATGCGATCTCCTGCGACACGGACGCGCACGCGATACCAGCCATCTTTTGATTGGGCCACCATATCCGAAGTCAGCTTCGGATTGATGTATTGCTCAAGGTTGCGCTTGTGTCGTCCAACCAGCGATCCTGTCGGAAACGGGTTGTCGTTGGGAGCGATGTTCAGTTCGTAGCAATCTTTGGCTGGGTCGGTCGGATTTAGCGCGGTTCGCAAGAAGACGCCGCTGTTCGTCGACTTGGGCGCCTTGTACTCAAAATACAGTTCGTAGTCAGCGAACTCGCTGTTCGTCATCAAAAACCCTTGCTCCCCCTCGCTGACGGCAATCGCCCCCTCCTCCACCTTCCAGTTTGCATCGCTCGTGGGCGTCCACCCAAACAGCGTCTCGCCGTCGAACAGACTGATCCATCCCTCGGCAATTTGCTCCGGCGTCAATTGATTCGGCTTCGTCACGTCAGCCGTCGCCGACAGCGTGTTCATCGCTATGAGAAGAGCCAGCAGCGAGTACGCAAGAAAACGAATCGTCGGCGTCATGGTGAGCTTTCGTCCGAATGGGAAGCGGTGATAAGTCGAGCTAATGGAAACGATATGTAGCCCCCGGCTCCGCCGGGGGGTCGCGCCGCCGACCGCTAGAGCCGGCAGCGCCGTTCTACCTGCCCTCGCCGCCTGCGGCTACTGAAAGCCGCGGGGGGTGGCCAAAAATAATGACAGATTTCGGCCACCTAACCTGCTATGGTGCGCCTAGACGACGCCCCCGCTGCGCGCGGATCGCTCTTTGATAATTCACCACGAACCCCCAACCGGGCGAGCGGCCAGGAGCCGATCTCGCAGCGACTCGCGCTGTGCGCTGGGAGTCTTCACCATGGACTTTGCACCAACAGTCGTTTGCGGGAGGCGTCTCCGAGGCCGATTCTGTTCACCACCACAAGCCGTTGTGGCGACTCATGTCGCTGCACGCCGGACGTCTGTCGCGACACACGGAATATCTGTCTCTTGTGCGCAATTCGTAACTGATTTCACTACAACAACTTCCGCTTAGTGTCGCCAAAAACCTCTGAGGCGACAGAAGGCCGCCGGCGACGGTAACTGATGGAGGTTGCGTTCATTGAGCGGAAGTTGCCTGAACTAGGCGTGTCGCTCGGCCTGGCAGACCGACGATGTCGCCAGCATCGAATCCCAACGGGATTCAATCATTCAGCCCTGGGTTGATCGCGCAGCGATCTACCCAGGGATAGTAGCATCCAATCAATCCCAACCCTGAAGTGGTTGAATCGGTTGATGCAACCCTTTCAGGGTTGGGGAATTCAGGATCTCTTGCACCCGGGGTAGATCGCGTAGCGATCAACCCCGGGCTGTATGATGCAACGCCGTTGGCGTGGAATGCGGTCTGTGGAGGCCGCTACGAATGTCCAATAATCGCTAGCCGAGCGTCGTAGGGAAACGAGATAGGCGGCCGCGTCTCCACCAGCAGAGGGTCGGGCGGCGTTTCGATCTCAATCTCATTCGCGTCGCGAAGAATGGCTGTGAGATCGAACTGCGCCGCGACGGCGGCTGATACTGATTGCTCGGTAAGGGGTCGGGACTCTTTTGCGACTGGAAAGGCTTCTAAATCGCCAACGCCCCCAGTCGCAAAAGAGTCCCGACCCCCTCCGGTGTCAAAGCCAAGCCCGTTCACGCGCACCATGGCTCCTGCCGGCAAGCCGCTCAGCACCAAGACCAGCTGATCGTCCGCTTCCATCCCCGTCGGCCGATGAAACCGACGGGACCAGCGCACGCCTCCCTGCTCGGTCGCCTCGCATTGCCAGGGGTCGCGGAGGCGAATGGAGTGGGCGAGGAACATGGGGGATTAATGTAGCCGCGGCTCAACGAGCCGCCGGAGCGGAACAAAAGAGAAATGTTGAAGGATGAATGCGGAATGCTGAGAATAGAATTTCCCTTCCGCATTCAGCATTCGTCCGTCAGCATTTTTACGATCACCGCTCCGGCAGGTCATTGACCCGCGGCTACTGCTTAAAGCTATGCGTCACCGACGACTCGCGAATCTGGCGGGCGTCGGGTTCGTAGACGCGGAGAATGACTTTGACGCCGCGGAGAGGGACGTCGTACGGAGGAGACGTTTCGCGTTCGCCGCGATCGTCGACGCCGTTGGCGTTGTTATCGTCGAGGCCATTGGCGCCTTGGTCAATGTTGTTCAGTTGCCATGGTTGAGCATTGGTTTGCCAAAGTGCGTCCTGATCTATGCCATCGTTTTCGTAATGGTAAGACCATGTGTCGTAGACGGCGGGGTACTGAGTGATCGTATTGGTTTGTGGGCTGCTGATCCAATGATAGCCAGCCGGTCGAATTTCGTTGAACAGCGGCAACGGCGCAGGGGAAACGGCCGCGGTGCTCTGATAAACCATCGACCCGGTGGGAGGGGGGGCGAAGCCCCATCCGAGATCGCAATAGGCCCCGTAACCGGAGACCACCCCGCCAGCGCTCAATGCGCTCGACCATCCGTAGTCGCCCGGTTCGAGGATAGCGGCGCCCGCGTCGATCAACGGAGCTCCGGGATCGAACACGCGGACGTCGAAGGCGAGAGCACTATTCAATACTCTGGAGCTTAGCTCGACATTGTTGCTGCTAGCGAGCAGCTCATTGCGGACCAAGATGTGTGGGAACATGGTGTTTTGATCACGCGTAGCGCGATTTTCGCGCTTCGTGAGATCGCCGAGCGTGTTGGCAACCCATTGGCCAAGGGCAGGATCCCAGTGTACCGAGACATTTTCCGGAGGGCGCGGACCTGTAAACGGGCCAAGCCAGGGCGCAATTAGTAGTACTCGACGATACACGGTACGGAAGCCGTCGTTTGGATCGGCAATCGTCGCGGCATTGTCAACCTTCTTCTCGGTAGCGCACCACAACACTTCGGCGAGCGGCGATTCGACCAGATTGTTTCCAACCCGCGCGGTGAAAGGATCGCTCTCGCTCCGTACGGTCAGCGCAAGAACGTCGTCCCAGTCGCCTAGGGCGCGGCCATCAGTCACCGCGCCGACGCCAATGTTGCGACCGTCGGCGGCGAGGCCAGTATCAGAATTGAAAGCTTGACTGCTCGGGATATTCGACGTCGTGTAGTCAATCTCACGATCCCCGTTGCTGTTTGGCCCAGCGTCAGTGAGGTTGAGCAGTTCCGACGGATTCTTATCCGACCACTCCCCCTCAATAATCTCAATATACCCCTGATTCGCCTCCGGTCGCTGCCACGTCGAACCTCGACAAGTGGCGCCGCTCAGATCCATCGCCAGCCGGTTGCGAACCTGACGGAGCTGCGAGCCCGTTTCGATCGCCGCGCGGCGATTGCGGATGCTCGCGCTCATGTTGGCGAACAGGTTCACCACGGCCGCCATCATTACCAACGTCACCGCGAGGGCGACGAGCATTTCGATGAGCGTGAGGCCGCGGCTGACGCCGGCGCGCGGAGGGGCTTTTGGGCTGTCGACGAGATTGGTCATGCAGGTGCTCTGTGCCGGTAGCGAATGGGCCGCGGACCCCTGAGAAAAGCGGCTTTCGCTCTATCCATTGCACCGTGCAGGAGGGGAAAAGTCAAGGAAGAGGCCTGTAGCCGCGGCTCAACGAGCCGCCGGAGCGGGGGCAGAGAGATTTCTGATGTAGCATTTGTGATTTCTGATTTGCCTGACGGAGGGGCGTGTGGCTCCCTAAATCAGAAATCATAAATCTCTCCCTTTCCGCTCCGGCGGGTCGTTGACCCGCGGCTACCAAAAAAATCAGCCGCGGACCTTTGGTTCGCCGGAGGCCGGGGAGGAAGACGCTTTGGAGGCGTCGACCGTCGACCTGCGGCGAGACCAGAGGCCCGCGGCTGAAATTCGTAGGGCGCTCTTAGCCCCCGGTTCTTCAAACCGGGGGCCAATGCGGTTCGCGTTTTTGAGGGTTCCCGCGACCGCCGGTCGCGGCTTTGTGTTACGTACCAAACTCCGGGCGGCGGCGGCCGAGTTGGCCCTGCAGGCGCTGGACAATCGCGCTGTGCATTTGGCTCACGCGGCTTTCGCTCAGGTCGAGCGTGGCGCCAATTTCCTTCATCGTCATTTCCTCGTAGTAGTAGAGGATGATGATGAGGCGCTCGTTGCGGTTGAGGCCCTTGGTCACGAGCCGCATCAAGTCGGACTTTTGGATGCGGCGGGTCGGGTCTTCGCCCTTCTTGTCTTCGAGAATGTCGATCTCGCGAACGTCCTTATAGCTGTCGGTCTCGTACCACTTCTTGTTGAGGCTGATCAGGCCGACGGCGTTGGCGTCGGCGATGAGCTTCTCGACTTCCACCAGCGAGAGCTGCATGTACTCGGCGATTTCGTTCTCGTTCGGAGCGCGGCCGAGCGATGCTTCGAGCGTCTTGAGACACTCGTTGAGCTTGCTTGCCTTGGAGCGGACGAGCCGCGGCACCCAGTCCATGCTGCGGAGCTCGTCGAGCATCGCGCCGCGAATACGGGGAACGCAGTAGGTTTCGAATTTGACGCCGCGGCCCATGTCAAACGCGTTGATCGCGTCCATCAGGCCGAAGACGCCGGCGGAGATGAGATCGTCGAGTTCGACGCCGTCGGGGAGCCGCTGCCAGATGCGCTCGCCGTTGTACTTCACCAGCGGCAAATAATTCTCAATGAGCGCGTTGCGTAGTTCCTTGCGGCTGGGATCTTTCTTGAACTGATCCCATAGGTCCGCGATGTCCTCGGGGGCGCACTTCTTCGCGGTCAGCATCATCGTCGACATGCCATCCTCCGTGATGACCTGCACGGGAGGCGCCTCGGGGGGGCCTCTGCCGCGTCAGTCTTATTTCGTGACGAGAATCCGTTCTCGTATTTCGTTGTATGCGTCGTGCGCGACCACCGGTCGCGGCTTTGTAGTTGGTAAACCGCGACCGGCGGTCGCGGTTTTATGGTTTAGCGTGTTGCTTTTTGTAGGCGTGGATTTCGCGTTCTAGTTTTTGGCGAACTGATTCGTCGACCGTGTTGCGGGCGATGGAGCCGATCGCGTAGCCGACGAAACCGTAGACGAATGCCCAAAACATGGCTGACAAGATCGCCGCTTCAAAAGCGCCGCCGGCCCTCAGGCAGCGGATGAGGATGATCGTCATCCCCAGGGCAGCCATGATGCAGGCGTACTTGCGAGCCACTCGATAAGTTCCTGGAGGCGTTAAAGCCGGTGCAATCGCGCCAAATTAACAGGCGGTTGCCGTCAGGACGACTGTTAGGTGTTATCGGCATGGGGAGCGGTGAAGATTAGTTTTTGGAGAAGAAAAGTTTTTCGATGAGTTTTGTAGGCTGTCGTTGTTGTCTCTCGCAAAGCCGCGAAGGCGCAAAGTGGTCGCAAAGAATACGGGGATTGAGTTTGTTGTTCGAGACGGATGCGATTGAGCTAGCAGCACGCAGTCTTCTTTGCGTTTCCTTTGCGCCTTAGCGCCTTTGCGAGAGATCTCTTTTGTCTGTGTACTGGAACGAGCTAGCAGTGAGTTGTTTCGGTTTCACGAGTCGCAGCGCCGCGACGCGGAAGTCGGCGGCGAGGTCAGCGGCTAGCAGCCGCGTCGCTCGGCGGAAGGGTTCGTCGGGGACGAATGCTGACTGGGGATCGGTGGGACGCTCTGGCGGGGCGTTGTCCCGCGGCTGCTTGGTTCTGAGGAATTCGGGGAGCGCCGCGGCTGGTTTGGGGGTGAGCCGCAGGAACTTCGTGCAGGTGTCTTCGAAGCGGGTTGCTAGCGGGGCGAGTTCCCAGTCGTCGACCGTGCGATTGAGCAGGAGGCGAATCTTGCCGTCGTGGCGGTGGTGTTGCGACAGCTTCACCGCGGCGTAGGCGTCGAGGAACGATTCTGATTCGGGCGTAGCGACCAGCAACACCTGGCGGGCGAGTTGCCAGAGGCGGTCGACCCAGGGGTTCATGCCGCTGCCGGCGTCGATGAGGATGGCGTCGGACTGTTGGCTCAAGGCCAACAGCTCGCTGGCGAAGTGGTCGACGGCCTGGCGGTCGAGGGGTGGGGGGAGTTCGCCGGGCATGATGCCGGGGAGGAGGCGGAGGCCTTGTTCGACGTCGACGAGGACCTCGACGGCGCGACGGGCGCCGCGGAGGATCGCGTCGATGTTGTCATCGGCGTCGGAGCGAAGGCCGAAGTGGGCGGCGGCGCCGGGCCGGAGGACGTTGGCGTCGATCAGCACCACCTGCTTGCCCAGGCGGGCGAGTTCGCGAGCAAGTTGGCAGGCGACGGTCGTGGTTCCCATCTCCGCGCGGCCACCGCTGACGGCGACGATCGGTCCGCCCGGCGCAAGCGACGGATCGGCCTGTGCGGCGACGCGGACGAGCTTGCGGAGTTGAGCGGCTTGGTCGGGCATTGGGAAATTCAGAATAAGTTATTTAGCCCCCGGTTCTTCAAACCGGGGGTTACGCGGTGGTCGACACGTTCAAAATCAGTTGCGCCAACGCCGCCGGCTCCGCGACGTTGATGTCATCCGGCACGTTCTGCCCGTCAGTAAGGTAACTGAACGGCAGTTTGCAGGTACGGGCGAGCGACAGGATGTTGCCGAGCGCCGTCGCTTCGTCGATCTTTGTGACGATCGCGGCGGTGACGCCGACGGGGATGAACTTTTCGGCGGCGGCGACGAGGCTGCGAGCGCTCGCGGCGGCGCTGAGAACGAGGTGGACTTCGTTCGGTTCGGCCTCGGCCAGCATGCTGCGGAGCTCGCGGATGCGCACTTCGTCGCGCGGGCTGCGGCCGGCTGTATCCATGAGGACGAGGTCGAAGTCTCGCATCTTCGCGACCGCCTCGCGCATTTCGCGCGGCGTGCTGACGACTTCCATCGGCAGGTCGATGATCTCGGCGTAGGTGCGCAGCTGCTCGACGGCGGCGATGCGGTAGGTGTCGACGGTGATCAGGCCAACGCGGTGGCCTTCTTTCAGGCGATAGTTCGCGGCGAGCTTGGCGATCGTGGTCGTCTTGCCGACGCCGGTGGGGCCGACCAGGGCGACAACGCGGCCAGCGCCGCTCGCGACTTGAATCGGGCCGGTGACTTGGATTTCGCTTTGCAGCAGTTGGGCGAGGCGCTGCCGAGCGACGCGACTTTCGGCGGCTTCGAGGCCGGGCTCGCGGCGGAGGCGGTCGACCAACTCACGGGCGACCGCTTCGTCGACTTCGGCTTCTATCAGATCGGTATAGAGATCGAAGAGGGCCGAGGGCGCCGGGCGGCGCGGCGGTTGGCCATTGCGAGCGCGGAGTTGAGTGAGGAGCGATTCGAGTTCGGCGATTTGGCGCGTCGATGCTGGGTGCTGAATGCTCGATGCCGGCTGGAGCGAGGTGAGATCGAGGCCGGTGTCGGATTGGTCGTGTTGGGGGCGTTCGAGCGTGGCGACGGCGGCGTAGGTGTCAGCGGCTCTCCCCTGCCCGGCGGCCTGTGAAGCATGGGTCGCGCCCGCACGCTTGGCGTGTCCTTCCTTCTTCTCTTCACGTTCTACCTGCGTTGCGGCGATCTCGTAGCTCCGGCCGATGAAGAGGCGACCGAGGAGGCTCGCGTGGCGTTCGCGCGTGTGGAGCACCATCGCCTCGGGACCGAGTTCTTGGCGAACTAGGTCGAGGGCTAGGGGCATCGTTTTGGCGCGGAAGGTTTTGATTTCCATGGGAGTTTTTTACTCACCGGGGTCGGGACGACCCGGCTCGCTGTTTAGGCGTGATCTGATGCGAGGCCAAGGGTCATCACGTTCGTGTCGCGGGTGATTTCGTTGAAACTGAGGACGACGAGCTGCGGAATGTGGTTCTCGGTGATTTGTTTGAGCGCGGCGCGGATCTGCGGGCTGACGAGCACGATCGGCGTGTGGCCGGCGGCAGTGAGCTTTTGCAGCTGCGCGCCGATCGACTGGCAGGTCGCTTCGATCGCTTGCGGCGCCATGCGGATGAACATGCCCCGTTCGTTGTGGTCGAAGCCGGCGCGGATTCGTTCTTCCATCGCCGGGTCGAGGGCGATGACGTGGATCTTTCCCTCGGCGTTGCGGTAGCGGGTGCAGATCTGTCGCGCGAGGCGGTGGCGGACGTATTCGGAGAGCAGGATCGGATCCTTCGTCCGCGGGGCGTAGTCGCCGAGCGTTTCGAGGATCAGGCTGAGCTGGCGGATCGGGACGTGTTCGCGCAGGAGGTGGTGGAGGACCGATTGGACCTCGGCGAGCGTCATCACGCTGGGGATCAGTTCGCTTACCACCGTGGGGTGCGTTGCTTTGAGTTCGTCGATGAGGTGTTTCGCGGCGTCGCGCGTGAGGATCTCGTCGGCGTGGCGACGGCAGACCTCGGTCATATGCGTCGCGATCACGGCGCCTGGCTCGACGACAGTGAAGCCGCGCATCTCGGCTTCGTCTTTACGCGACGGATGAATCCAGCGGGCGTCGGCGCCGAAGGCGGGATCGCGGGTGGCGATCCCTTCGACGGGGCCGGTGGTGAGGCCGGAGTCGATCGCCAGAAGTTGGCTTGGCTCGACGCGGTCGTTGGCAACCGTCATGTCGGCGATCTTGATGCGGTACTCGTTGGGGTCGAGCCGCATGTTGTCGCGGATGCGAACCTTCGGCATGATGATGCCGATTTCGCTGGCGACGCTTTGACGAACGCGTTGAATCCGCTCCAGCAGGTCGCCGCCGCGTTTGGGATCGGCGAGGCGGATGAGCCCGACGCCGACTTCGATCTCCATCGGGTCGATGGTGAGATAGTCTTCGATCCGCTCTTCGGCGGCAGGCTTGGGTGTCGCGGCGATTTGTGCGTCGCTGACGATTTTCTTCTTTTCGGTTTGGTTCATCATCCGCGCCATGCCGAGGCAGGAGGCGGCGAGGATCAGCAGCGGCGTCCGCGGCAGGTCGGTGGCGATGAGGATCGCGAGGAAGCAGCCAGTGATGGCCAGCGCCTGCGGTCGCGAGAAAAGCTGCGTGATGAACAACTCAGGCAGATTCGACTTCTGCGTGCTACGCGTTACTAGCAAGCCGGCGGCGAGCGAAATCAAGAACGCCGGGACTTGGCTCACCAGACCGTCGCCGATGGTGAGCCGCGTGAAGAGCGTCGCGGCCTCGCTGAACGGCATGCCGTATTGCAGCACGCCGATAGCGAGTCCGCCGAAGATGTTGATGATCGTGATGAGGATGCCGGCGATGGCGTCGCCGCGGACGAACTTGCTGGCGCCGTCCATCGAACCGTAGAAGTCGGCCTGCTGGGTGATTTCTTCGCGGCGGCGCTGGGCTTCTTTTTCGTCGATCGTGCCGGCGTTGAGATCGGCGTCGATCGCCATCTGCTTGCCGGGCATGCCGTCCAAAGCGAAGCGGGCGCCGACTTCGCTGATACGGGTGGCGCCCTTCGTGATCACGATGAACTGAATCACGATGATGATCACGAAAATGATGATGCCGACGACGATGCTGCCGTCGCCGGCGACAAAGTTGGCGAAGGCCATGATCACGCCGCCGGCCGCTTCTTCTTTCTGCGTCGCGGCGTGGGTCAGGATGAGGCGCGTCGTGGCAATGTTGAGCACCAACCGCGCGAGCGTCGTCGCGAGCAGCACGGTGGGGAAGATGCTGAATTCAAGCGGCGTGCGAACGTAGATGGTCGTCAGCAGCACCATCACCGAGAGGGCGATGTTGGCCGAGAGCAACACGTCGAGCAGCGCCGTCGGCAGCGGCACGAGAATCACCAGCACGCTGGCAATGATCCCCAACGGCAAGATGAGATCTTGCCGGCGATGGAGCCAGTCGAGTGCGGTGATCGGTCCGGAGGCCATGCAGATTTTGGTTCGCGCGTAATCGTGGTCGACGCCATGCTGGCGCGACGGTGACAAGGGGCGGGGATCGTAGGTGACGATAAAGAAAGTGTCCAGGTCGTTGGCGCGTGACAAAACTCGCATGTCCCCGCGAGATGGCGCGCCGATTCAAACGACCCATTTAGCCGCGGGCGGTAGCCCGCGCATATTGGCGGCGCGAACCCGCCGCGAGCGGGCGGGGCTAAATGGGCGTGACGGTGTGGCGAGCGGGTAAGCGGCGCCAGCACATGGCAGAGTTTGCGTGCCGCAAGGGTTGCGCGGGGCGGCGTTGCGTTACAACGTGACCTATTCGCGTCGCGATGAAGGCGACGTCGGTCGTGGGCGATAAAAACCGCTATCCCCCCTCCCCCGCCCGATCCTCGTGGAAACTGCGCGCTGTGAGTTTGTCGATCCGTTCTCGGTGGTTGCTAGCGGCGGCGATTCTTAGCACGGCTTGCATCCCGTTGGCGGGATGCATTGAAACGGTCGGCCCCGACGGCGCCAGCATGGCGCCATTGACGGTGCTCGACCCCAGCATGGTGACGCAGCGCGGGGCGATCACCTTTGTGAAGGGGTGGGAACTCGGCCGGAAGGTCGCGACCGAGCGAAATCAGCCGGCGCTCGTCTTTTTCACCGCCCACTGGTGTACCTACTGCCGCAAGATGGAGGGGACGACCTTCACCGATCCGGCGGTCGCCCAACTCGCGACGCAATTCGTCTGCGTGCTGGTGGATGCCGACGAGGAACCGGCCGTTTGCCAGCGGCTGCAGCTTTCGGGCTATCCGACGCTCGAAATTATTTCGCCGGCGGGAACTTCGCTGGGGCGATTGACCGGCTGGCAAGGGGCGCCGGCGCTCTCGCAGTCGCTGCAAGCGGCTCTGCAGAGGTATGCGGTGCTCGAGCAGCCGCTACGGCGGTAGCCGCCGGTCAACGACCGGCCGGAGCGGTGACGAATGGCGGTTTTCTTCTTGGGTGCTTTGCGCACTTCATCAACTCTTTCTATCGCCTCTCCGGCGGCTCGTTGAGCCGCGGCTACTTAGCCCCTTGCGGCGGTTTGCCGCTGGCGCGATACTTTGCGGCAGCGGTTGGCGTCGACTTGTCAGCGATCCGCATTGCCATCATAAGTTAGTGAAACTGGGGGAGTTTGCGTTATGCGACGGGCGAAGATCAGCATCATCGGGGCCGGAAACGTCGGCGCCACCACGGCTCACTGGTGTGCGGCGGCTGAACTGGGCGACATCGTCCTCGTCGACGTGCCGCAGACCGAGGATATGCCCAAGGGCAAAGCGCTCGACCTGATGCAGTCGTCTCCCGTGATGATGTTCGACGCGAACGTCATCGGCACGACGAGCTACGAAGCCACCAAAGATAGCGACGTCGTTGTCATCACCGCCGGCCTGCCGCGCAAGCCGGGGATGAGCCGTGACGATTTGCTCGGCACGAACGCCAAGATCATGACGGCGGTCTGCAACGAGATTAAGAAGACGAGCCCCAACGCGGTGGTGATCGTCGTCAGCAATCCGCTCGACGCGATGGTGCAACGGGCGCTGCAAGTGACCGGCTTCCCGCCGGCGCGCGTCGTCGGCCAGGCCGGCGTCCTTGATACGGCCCGCTATCGCACGTTCCTGGCGATGGAGCTCGGCGTGAGCGTCGAAGATATTTCGGCGCTGCTGATGGGCGGCCACGGCGACACGATGGTGCCGCTGCCGAGCTGCACCAGCGTCGGTGGCATTCCGGTCACGCAGCTGATCAAGCCGGAGCGCTTGAAGGAGATCATCGAGCGGACCGCCAAGGGCGGCGCGGAGATCGTCAGCCTGTTGAAAACCGGCAGCGCCTACTACGCTCCGGCGGCCGCCACCACGCAGATGGTCGAAGCGATCGTCCGCGACAAGAAGCGGCTGATTCCTTGTGCGGCCTACTGCGACAAGGAATATGGCGTCGGCGGTTTTTACGTCGGCGTCCCCGTGATCCTCGGCACCAACGGCGTCGAGAAGATTGTGGAGCTGAAGCTCGAAGAGACCGAGAAGGCGGCGTTCCAGAAGAGCGTCGACGCGGTGAAAGAGCTCGTCAAGGCCATGGCTGGCCTGGTGTAGTTTCAAAGCCACTGGCTTCGCCGGTGGGCGAATCTGCGATAGCGTCGATCCCGCGATGTGCGTCCACCGGCAGAGCCGGTGGCTGTCATGCGTTGCCGCAAGGGCTGAAGCGTTTGGCGTGAACGCATGAGCCGCACGCCGGGATTCAGAGGTCGAATTTATCTGTCGAAGGATTCGGCTTTCCAGCGCATGATGCTCGCTTCGTCCCAGGATGGGACGGCTAATGATTCGCGCGTCAACGCTAGCACGCGCGGTTTTTCGCGGCCGTAATCTGACGGAATTGACACGCGCCGCTCAGTCGTTTACAAACCCAAGTCGTAACGCCGCCCCGTTCAACAGAACGTGATGTCGCTGCGATCCCAGCCAGACCCCGACGACAGAAACTATGAATCGCCTGCAAACTTCTAAGGCGTCGAGTTTTCAACTTTCATCTCCGTTCGAATCTCCCCTCACGTTCGCTAAGCAGCCGACGACGTCGACCAAGGTCGCGCCGCGGCGACGCGATCGGGCGGCGGCTCCCCACTATGCTCTCTTCGCTCCGCTCCACTACGAGCGCGGCTATGCCTATCCGCTGCTGATCTGGCTGCACGATGACGGCGGCAGCGAACGTGAACTGCGACAGCTGATGCCGCACGTGAGCGTACGGAACTACGTGGCCGCGGCGGCTCGCGGCGTTGGCGCTGAATCGGGTCGACATGGTTACAGCTGGGAACATTGCCCCGAGTCGGCCTGCGAAGCGTCCGAACGTGTGACCGAGTGCATCGACGCGGCCAAGCGCCGCTTCAACGTGCACGCCGACCGCGTCTTTATCGCCGGTCAAGGAAGCGGCGGCACGATGGCGCTCCGCTTGGCGCTGCGGTATCCCGAACTGTTTGCCGGCGTCATTTCCATCGGCGGCGCCATGCCGCGACGCGACGCCCCGCTCAACCGCGTGAAGGAAGCCCGCGGCTTGCCGATTCTGTTGGCGAGTTGCCGCGACAGCGAGTTCTACCCGCAAGCCGACGTCGTGAGCGATTTGCGGTTGCTCCACTCGGCGGGCTTCTCGCTCGCGCTGCGGCAATATCCGGGCGACGACGAATTGACGACCGCGATGCTGTCGGACATGGACCGCTGGATGATGGAGCGAATCTCGGCCACGGCGGCGACCGTGTCGTAGGGTTGTCGAGTGTCGTTGATCTGCGATAGGGTTCGGAAGATTAACCACCAAGACACGAAGATCACCAAGAATCACCAAGGAATGCAAGGAAAGAAAAGAGCGACAAATCTGACGACGATGTCAACGCTCCCAGATACTTGTCTTTCTTAGTGCGTCTTTGTGTCCTTCGTGCCTTAGTGGTTAGTCTTTATCAACGCTCCAGCGCGTCGTTGACCACCGGCTACTAGCGAAGCGTGAACTGGCACGCGACCCCGGCGTGGTCGGAGAGGGAGCCTTGCTTCACCTTCTCATCTAAAAAAGGCTCGATGCGGATTTCGGTCGGCGCCAACATGGGGCCGATGGTCGGCGGCGGCGAGAGAAAGACGTAGTCGATACGGCGTGCTTTCTCCAGTGCCAGCGCGTCGCTCGTGCCGCCCCGTTCGGCGTAAAACGCCGGCCACAGGTCGACGAAGCGCTGCTGGCCGTAGAGCAAAGCGCTGGTGAGCTGCCCATACTCCGTGGCGGTCGACGCCGCATTGACGGGGTAGTCGGCCGCGACGTTGAGGTCGCCCATCAAAATCGCCGGCCGGTCGGGGCTCGTGTGCGCGGCGATGAAGCCGGCAAGCTCTGTGATCTGCTTGGCGCGGGCGGCGCTCGAAACGCTTTCGAGATGCGTCAGGAAGCAATCGACCTGTGCGGGAGGTTGTTCGCTCAACTGCAACTGCGCGTGAATCACCCCTTTCGCGGCGAAGCCGTCGGCCTTCCAACCGCTGGTGAGGACGCGCGAGGCGTCCTGGTACGTCAAAAAGTGGGGTTCCCCCACGATCGGGTAGCGCGAGAGCAACAGCAGGCCGCTGCCGATGAGATGGCGGCCCCACGGCTTTGGTTGCTCGATGGCGTGGAAAGCATTGCGCGAGTTCTGCTGCAGAACGCGGATGATTTCTTCGCGCCGCCGCGACTCGAAGACCTCGCAGAGCCCGACGACATCGTAGCGATCGAGTTGATTGGCGATCGCGGCGGTGCGGTAGTCGTCCTGGCCGCGGTGGCCGGCGACCGTTTGGGCGATGGTTGGCAGCAGGTGGGTGTTGAAGAAGAGAAGCCGCACATTGCCCGCCGGCGCTACGGGAGGCAGCAGCAGAAGTTCTTGTGCTGAACTGCGCGCTGCGCTCGCGAACGCGGCGCCCAGCGCTGCTAGCAAGGCTTCGCGGCGGTTGAGGCGATGATTCATGCGTGGGCCTCGCGGCAGGTTGGTGGCGCTGCTAGAAGTTCCATCGGCGTGCATGTTTGCGGGGCGTGAGCGAATTGGGCCGTGGCGGCGAGTTGCAAGCGTGCTCCAAGCTAGCCGGGCCGCCACGCGGTCCGGGCGGAAGCGCCGAGCGGGAGAGCGATGCAGGATGGCGCTGCAGTCCCGGAGGGCGGTGGCCCTCCGGCTAGCGAGATGATTGATCGACGAGACTCGACCTGCTAGCAGAACGTCGATTGACACCCCTGCGCCGCTTTCAGTACAAGCCCTCGGCATTTTTCTCAAGTTTTGGCGAAGGATCGCCGCACGCTGCGCGCTGCGGAGGGACTTTGCCGTTCCGCAGAGCCAAGCATGGAAGCTTCGCACGGACATGGCGCCCCGAAGCCGAACGAGGAAACAACCTCGTCGCCGGGACGGATTGCGCGCGTGCTTCACTGGGCCACGGGCTCAAAATTGCGGATGGCGATCTCTGCGCTGACAGTGTTGTTGCTGTTGGGCGGCACGGTCGCGGCGTTCAGTCTGGCCGAGCAATATGCGGAAGAAGTCGTTGAACGCGATTACGTCCAGCTCGCTCTGAAGGCGCTCGATGAGGGAAATTACAACGACGCGAAATCATTGATCGGCCAGATGCAACAGCAGCCGGCGAGTCCGCGGCAGTTGTCGTCGGCCTTGTTTGTGCTGGGAGTCGTCAAGGCGCAGGAAGCCGACGCCGAAGCAGCGGCGAGCCGCCGCCGCGCGATGCATGAGATTGCGGCGCGCTATTTGAAGAAGGCGCTGAAGCTGGAACTTGACGAAAGTCGGCACGGTCAGGCGAATTTTCTGCTCGGAAAAAGCTTGGTCCGGAGCAGACAGACGCAGGATGCGATCCGCGTGCTGGAGGAGTCGCTCAACGACCCGCAGCAACCCGCCGCCGAGATTCACGCCTTGCTCGTGGGCGCCCACCTCGACGGACGCGAGCCCGACCTCAAAGCGGCCCTGCGACATAACGAAATCGTGCTAGCCGACCCGACGCTCGACGATGCGAAGCGGCAGCATGCGACGATTGTGAGCGCCGAGGCGCTGATGCGTTTGGGGCGCCGTAGCGCTGCGCGAGAGTTGCTCCAGCAACTGCACGCCGACGGCGTCGAAGAAGCGAATCGCGTGTTGACGATTGGTCGGATCGATCTCGAAGACGCGGAGGAGTTGCCGGTTGATTCGCCAGAGCGGGCAGAGCTGTTGCAGCGGGCCCAAGAGCAGCTGCAGCAGGTCGCACAGCTCGACCCTACGCACAATCGACCCACGCGACAAGCGGCGCTTTGGATTGCCAAGTACTTCGAACTGAGCGGCAACCATGAGACGGCTGCCGCCGAATACGAGAAGGTGGCGAAGGCCTACCCCGGGACGGCGGCCGGCCTGACGGCGGCGCTGGCGTCGGCCGACTACCATCGCCGCAACGGGCGGCTGGAACGGGCGCTGATCGACTACAAAATTGTGCTCCACGCGATTGATTCGCCGGAGACCTACGACGACTCGCTACTGCCGCTGGAAGACTTGCGCGACCGGATGAAGGGGGCGTTTGAGCAATGCCTGCAGCAACAGCTGTTTCCGGAAGCGCTGACCCTGGTCGACCTGTTCCATGGCGTCTTCGGCGAGGTGCAAACGTCCGAGATGCGGGCGAAGACCTTCGACCAGTGGGGACAGCACCGGCTGAAGCAGGCCGAGGGCGAACGGTTCCAGGGTGAAGCGATTCGTCAGGAAGCGCGGACGCAACTGCGGGAAGCGGGGCGGGCATACGAGGACCTCGCGCGGCTGCGGTTCGCGTCGCGGCAGTTTATCGAAGACGTCTGGAACGCGGCGGAATGCTACTTCAACGGACAATGTTACACGCAGGCGGCGCGACTTTACGCCGAGTATTTGCACAACGAATCGCGACGGCGGAATCCGCTGGCGCTGCTGCGGCTAGGACAGTCGGAGCTGGCGGCGCGGCGATTTGATCAGGCGATCGAAGCGCTGAGCGAATGCGTCGAGATGTATCCCCTCGACCCGGTGGCCTATCAGGCGCGGCTGGAAGCAGCGCGAGCCTATGAGCAACTCGACAAGCCGGCCGACGCGGAGCGGTTGTTGCTGACCAACCTGGTCGAGGACGTGCTGACTCCTGCGAGCCCTGAGTGGCGGGATTCGCTTTTCGAGTTGGGCCATTTGCTCCACAAGCAAGGGCGGTACGACGAAGCGATCTCCCGACTCGACGAAGCGGTGAAACGATATCCCGACGGTCGAGAGACGCTGCTGGCGCGGTACACGATCGGGCGATCGTACCACGCGGCCGCGGCGGAACCGGCGAAGCGATTTGCGGAATCGAAGACGGAAAACGAACGGCAGAGCGCCAAGGCGCAGATGACGGAACTGCTGATCAAAGCGCACGAGAACTACCAAGGAGTCCAGCGGACGCTGACCCTCGGTGGCGGCGACGTAGACGATCCTTTGCAGCAAACGCTCCTGCGGAACTGCTACATGTTGCAAGGATCGGTGTTGTTCGAACTGCGGCGGTTCGACGAGGCGCTGAAGGCATACGGGAACGTCATCACGTCGTACCAAAACGACCCGATTGCCATGGATAGCTTTGTGCAAGCGGCGGCCTGCTGGCGGCGGCTCGACCAACCGGTCAAGGCGCGGGTGACGCTCGACCAGGCCAAGCTGGTGCTGAAAGAGATGCCGCCGGAGACCGACTTTCGCACCGCGACGAACTTTACGCGGCAGCAGTGGGAGTATTTGTTGAACCAGATGAGCGTATGGTGAGGAAGCTGTCAGCAATCAGCTTTCAGCTCGGAGTGAACAGTGTTGGCGGATGTTTGATTTCAATGGCTGAACTATCAACACAATTGTTGGCCGACCTTGTCTCCAAGCGACGCAAGTGCCTCGTGCAGTTGCGCGACTTGGGGGTGCGGCAGGCGCAGATGATTGCCGGCGGCGAAATGGCCGAGTTGCTACGGCTCGTCTCGGCGAAGCAGCAGTTGATTGTGGCGCTGCAGGCGATCGAGCAGCAGTTGGCGCCGTTTCATGAGCAGGATCCGGAGACGCGGCAGTGGGCGTCGAGCGAGGCGCGGGCCAAGTGCGCTGGCGACGCCGAGGCGTGCCGCGGGTTGATTCAAGAGGTGATGGCCATGGAACGAGCGGGCGAACGACAGATGACTGAACGCCGTGACGCGGTGGCCAACCAGCTGCGAACCGTCGCCGCCGGCAGCCGCGTCCGCGACGCCTACCAAGCCCAAGCGAATCGGTAACGAGTCGGAATAGCCTTACACGCCCAAATTAGCCCCCGGTCACTGACCGGGGGGACCAGCGCGAACAAGAAAGCCAACCATGCCCAACCTAAAGCTCCACATCGAAGACGACGAGCCCGAGGATGGCGTCATGGCTGCCGCCAGCGTTGAAGGCGCCGACGAGCCAAGCCTAGCTGTCATCCTCGAAGCCTGGAACGACGCCACGCTCCGCTTGCAGCAAACGCACGAAACGCTCCAAGGCGAGGTGGCGCGGCTGACAGACGAGCTGGCGAAAAAAGATCAAGAACTGGCCCGTCAAACGCGGCTGGCCGACCTGGGGCGGATGGCGTCGCACGTCGCTCACGAAGTGCGGAACAGTTTGGTCCCCGTCAATTTGTATATGAGTTTGCTCAGAAGGCGGCTGTCGGACGATTCCGGCAGCCTCGATGTTTTAGCGAAGGTGGAGGCCGGGTTTACCGCCCTGGATGCTACCGTGAACGATCTGCTCAGTTTTACCGCTCATCGTGAGCCGCAGTGGCGTTCCTTTATTCTGCAAGATCTGGTCGAAGAGATCTTCGACTCGCTGGCGCCGCAACTCGAGGCGCAGCGGATCGACGTGTCGCTCGACGTGCCGCCGAACACGGTCGTCACCGCTGATCGCGAGATGATGCGGCGGGCGATTCTTAACCTCGTGCTGAACGCCGTCGACGTCATGCCGCGCGGCGGCGAGTTGGTCGTCACGTCGTACCAACGGCATGGCGGGTTGGAACTCGAAGTCGCTGATAGCGGCCCAGGCCTTACCGAGGACGACAAGCGAAAGATTTTTGATCCCTTCTTCACGACGAAGGCGACCGGCACCGGGCTGGGGCTGTCGATTGTCAACCGCATCGTCGAGGCTCACGGCGGCCGCGTCACGGCGATGAACTGTCCCGAAGGTGGCGCGGCGTTCACGATCGAACTGCCGCCCCGTCGTGCGATGGGAGTGGCGGCTTGATGCGAACGAAGCCCGAGAATTCGTCGAAGGATGAACCGCCGTCCCGCGGCCGCGTGCTGGTCGTCGACGACCACGCCGCCGTGCGCGAGTCGGTGATCGACGTGCTGCGCCAGGCTGGCTACCAGGTTGAAGGCTTGGCGAGCGCGGTCGAAGCGCTGCCGCTGTTGGAGAGAACGGCGTTCGACGTCGTCGTGACCGATCTGCAGATGCCGGCGATGGACGGGCTCGAGTTTATTCGGCAGATGTCGCAGCGCCGGCTGCCGACGCAGGTGATCATGATCACGGCCCACGCAACGATCGCTTCGGCGGTCGAGGCGATGCGGTTCGGGGCGTTCGACTATTTGGAGAAGCCGTTCGACGTGACGCGACTGGAGGAACTGGTCGCGCGGGCGATGGAGCGGCGGCAGTTGTGTGGCGATGATGCGACAGTGCAGCCGTTGATCGTCACAAGCATCACGAAGCCGCGCGCGGCGAAGGCCGTCGATTCGCTCGATGCGATGGGGATGATCGGCAACAGCCCCGCGATGCGGCTGCTACGCGAGCGGATCAGCCAAGTGGCGCCGACCGACGAAACGGTGCTCATTTGCGGTGAGAGCGGGACTGGCAAGGAGTTGGTAGCACGGGCCGTTCACGCGCTAAGCCGGCGAGCGGCGGGGCCGCTCGTGAGTCTCAACTGCCCTGCCCTCTCGCCCCAGTTGGCGGAGAGCGAACTCTTCGGCCACCGCCGCGGCGCGTTCACCGGCGCCGACGCCGATCGCGTCGGCCGGTTCGAACTTGCCAAGGGAGGCGCCATCCTCCTCGACGAAATCACTGAGATCGACCTGCCGCTTCAAGCGAAGCTGCTGCGGGTGTTGCAGGAACGGACGTTTGAACTGGTCGGTTCGAGCGAAACGCGGCAAGCCGACGTGCGGGTGATTGCGAGCACGAACCGCGACCTCGCCGCGGAGATCGCTGGCGGGCGGTTCCGAGAAGACCTTTACTACCGTCTCGCCGTCGTACCATTGGAGTTGCCGCCGCTGCGGTCACGCGGCGACGACGTGCAGTTGCTCGCCGACTACTTTCTCGATCGCGCAGCGAAGCGGCTGGCGCGCGAGCGGCTGGAACTCGCGGCGGACACGCGCGAACTCCTCGCAGCTTACCACTGGCCCGGGAACGTGCGGGAGTTGGAAAACATCATTACGCGGGCTTGCGTGCTGAACGGCGGGGCGCCGATTGCGGCGGGCGACATTCGGCCTTGGCTGCAGCAGCCGGAAGGAATTAACTTCGGCTACTCGAGCGGCGTTGGCTTTGAGACGGCAACGCCGAGAGGCGGATCGGAGGGGCACGCCCTCCCCGCGGCTGGGAATCTCGACGACATGGAACGGGCGATGATCGTCGCCACGCTCCAACGCTTTGGCGGCAACCGCAGTCAAACGGCGGCCGCCCTCGGCATCGGCGTCCGCACGCTCAGCGGTAAAATGCGGGCTTACGGCTTTGCACCCCGGACGCGCGAATTTGGCGGACCCGGGGACTTCACGCATGATCGGCAGTTATCGCCGATCGATCCGGCCAATTCTGCCGTTGCCATGAATCGCCGAACCGCGTAATCACTCCATCGCGAATCCGTGCGCCGACGCGGCGAACGTTCGCAATGGGTTTCTTACCGCGATGAACGCCGGCGATTGCGAGCGCCGACGGCGTGGCGGCAAGCGCCCAGATTGCCAACGGCACGTCGCTTGCCAGTGCAAGCGATCAGCGGCCGCGTGTGCATGAGCAGAAAGGTCCAACCGCCATGATGTCTTCGATGTTCGATGCGTCGACGTTGCCGCTGCTCGAGCAAGTGGTGAACTTCACCGAAGCTCGGCACGGCGTGTTGGCCGGCAACATTGCAAACATGGATACGCCCGGCTACCGGACGCGCGATTTATCCTCGGAGAAATTTCAAGGTCGATTGGAGCAGGCGATTGAAGAGCGGACGCGGCCAACTTCGCGAGCTCCTTATCCAGGGGCCCCAGCGTCGCCGCCGTCGATCTCTAACTCTTCGGCAAGTTCGACCTCGGGACATGAGCGTCAAAGGAATCAAATCGCGGCAATTAGCGATGACTTCCATGGCATGCTCAGACACGACGACAACAACTCGAGCATGGAAGAACAAATCAGCGAGATCACGAAGAACCAACAAGTGCACAACATGGCGCTGAGTCTGATGACGGCTCAGTTCCGGTTGCTGCGTGCGGCGATTACGGAGCGAGCGTAGCGAGGAAGTGACTGGTCGCCAGTCAACGTTGTTCAGGGTGGCGTAGTTTTTCGACGGAGTTCCCCATGTTTCCAATCTTCGACGTCAGTACGAGCGGGTTGGTGGCGCAGCGGACGCGGCTGAACGCCATCTCCTCGAACATCGCGAACATTTCGACGACGCGGAACGAGCAGGGGCAGCCCGAAGCCTACACGCCGCGGTACGTCACCTTTCAGACCGACGCCGAGGTGAATACCAACGGCGGCGGCTTGGGCGTGAAAGTCGGGTCGGTCGAGTATTCGACCGAGCCGCCGAATATGAAGTACGAACCAGGCCACCCCGACGCGAACGCCGACGGCTATGTCGCTTACCCGAACGTCGACATGACGACCGAGTTCGTCGACGCTCTGGAAGCGACGCGAGCTTACGAAGCGAACATAGGCGTGCTCGAAATTACCAAAGATCTCACGAACCGCTCGCTGCAAATCGTAGCGTAAGTGAGCGCCGAGGGTTGAATGATGACATACATCCAAAACAGCACGTCGACGTTTTCACCGCTGCAATCGCCGGGGATGACGACCGGATCGCTGAACTCGTTGAATTCGCCGAACTCGGCAGGAGAAGCGGGTTCGTTCAAGTCGGCCCTACTGAAGTCGATCGGCGACGTGAACTCAATGCAAATGCAGGCCGATCAGGCGGTCGAGACGTTGATGACCGGCGGCGACGCCGATCCAGCGGCGGTGCTGACGGCGGTGCAGAAGGCCGACCTGGCGTTCCGGATGATGATGCAGATGCGGAACAAGGTGATGCAAGTTTACCAGGAAGTGAAGGACATTCGGATTTAGGGGATTAGAACCCTGTCACCCTGTCACTCCGAGGTACTCCGAGGAGTCCGGTAAGCCAGCCGGACTCTTCGGAGTACCTCGAAGTGACAGAGCGCTAGCGAAATGACGGAATGCACCGACGCAGGATGCGTTGGTTAGCCGCTTGAGGACCACGGATGGGATTTCTGAATCAAACCTTCGAGCAAATTCGCGACCTGTTCGCGTCGATGACCCCCGCCGCGCGGATCACCTCGGCATTGCTGCTGGGCGTGATCGTCTGCAGCATGGGCTTCCTGTTCCAGGGCTACAACGACGCCTCCGAGGAGCCGTTGTTCGGCGGCGCCATGCTCCAGCAGGCCGAGACGAACCGCATTGAAACCGCGCTCGGTCAGGCGGGGCTCGACGTGCTGCCGATGCAGCAAGGGCGCATCATGGTGCCGCGCGGTCAGAAGGCGGCTTACCTTGCCGCCATCGCCAACGCCGGCGTCTTGCCCGCTAACTTTCATAACCTGCTAGAGGATTCGCTCGATACGGGGATGTTCGAGAGCGGCAAGATGCGCGATCAACGCTGGAAAGCGGCGCGCGAACGCCAGCTGTCGATGATGATCAGCGAGATGGAAGGCATCGAAGATGCCAAGGTGCTGTATGACATCCGCGAACCGCGGGCGTTTGGCAAGGAAGAAATCACGGCCACCGTGAGCGTGATGCCGTCGCCCGGAGCGATCTTTGACGCGGCGCGGATGAAACTGATTCGCGAAGCTGTCGCCAAGTCGATTGCCGGACTACGGGCCGAAAGCGTGATGGTCGTCGATCGGAGCAACGGCTCGCAATTCGGCGGCGTTGGCGGCGAAGTGATCGCCGCGGCGTTCGACGATCCATATTTTCAGACGCGCACGCTCTACGAGCAGCAGATGCGCTCGCGGATCGAAGCGCTGTTAAGCGATATCAAGCCAGGCGTCCGCGTCCAGGTGACGGCCGAACTTGACGACACGCTCAGTAGCGAAACTCGCTCGGTTCGCCCCGACGGTGAAGCGGCGCCGCTACGGGAGCGAAAAAACATCGAAGAGAGCGTCAACCGCCAGACCGAGGGCGGCGGGCAAGTCGGGCTGCGAGCTCAAGGTCCGAACCGACAAACGCCCGACCAAGGCGGCATGCGGAACGAGAACACCACCGCCAGCGAAGACACCGAAACCGAAAACTTCATCCCGCATGTCGAAGAAGTCCGCCGCCAAAGCGGTCTAACTCCCAAGCACGTCCGAGCCGCCATCGCCGTTCCCAGCGAGTATCTCATTCGCGTCTGGCGCGAGACGACTCCCGATGCCAAGCCGGAAGATCGTCCTGACACTGCGATGTTGACCAACATCGAGGAGCAGGTGAAATCGAAAATCAAGGCGACCGTCGGCCCGCTCTTTCCGAAGGAACTTGCCGAAGACCAACTCGAAAAAGTCGAAGTGACCGTGTTTCAGTCGCTCACCCCGGCGCCGACGCCCGAACCGTCGGTCGCGAGTGAAAGCGTCTTGTGGGCCCGCCAGAACACCAGTTCACTGATCATCGCCGGCATGGCGCTGATGAGCCTGTTGATGCTGCGGTCGATGATCAAGTCGATCCCGACGACCGACAAGGGGGTCGATTTCTCACTTCCCGATATCTTGCCGAAGAAGAACGACGCGTCGCAAGCGAGCGGCAAGGGCGGCAAAGGGGGTGAGAGTGACGGAGGTCGGCCGAAGCTGCGGCTGAAGCGCGGGCCGTCGTTGAAGGAAGACCTCTCGGAGTTGGTGAAGGAAGATCCCGACGGCGCCGCGGCGATTCTGCGGACATGGATTGGGAATGCCGGTTAATTGTTAGCCCTAGGAGACGGGCCATTTAGCCCCGCCGCTCGCGGCGGGTCGCGGGGCAAACTCCGCGGTTAAATGGGCGTCACGGTACATCAGCATATGAACTACGAGCGCAACGAACGAATCCGCAGAGCGGCGATCCTGGTCGCCAGCATCGACGAGGCGTTGGCCGAGCAGATGCTCGACAGCCTGCCGGCGTCGGAGGCGACGAAGATCCTCGCGGAGGTCGATCGGCTCGGCGAAATCGATCCCGACGAACAGCGCGACGTGCTTGATGAATTTCGTCGCGCCGGTCGGCGCGAAAGCGAACCGGCGAATGCCGTGGAATTCACATACTCGGCGCCGCAACACGTGGCGATTGAGCAGTCAACCGCCACGGAAGCGCCCGCTGCGAGTCCGGCGGACGAAGCCGCGGCAGCTGCCGAAGCGGCCTTAATCGCCGAACTGTTGAGCGCCGAGCATCCGCAAACTATTGCCGTGGCCCTCTCGCGGATGTCGCACGACCAAGGCGCCGCCGTCTTCGCCCAGTTGGCGTCAGCGGTGCAAGAAGAAGTCTTGGGTAGACTAGCAAATCTGCAGATTACGGACGAATCGGCGGTCACCGATCTAGAGACGGAGCTCCACCAGCGGATTGAGCTCCAACGGCAGCGGCGGACACGCGCGGCGGCCGGCGCCGAGATGGCCCGGCGGATCGTCGCGAAGACGGCGCCGATGCAACGCGACTCGCTCCTGGCACGGATCGCACCGCAAGGCGCTCACTCGCCGACGACGCCAGCGGACTCGGTCCCGGCGACCCTCTCCGAACAACAGACGCTCGAACTGCAGGCGGCCATCCAACAAGCGCGCGAGTTGGTGGCCGCTCAAGAGGAACTGCTGGACGACGATCACGGGAGCTTCGAGGCTTGGACCGACGGCCCGGCCGACGGCGGCGACTTCGTCGTTCCGTTCGATGTGACGCATTTGGAAGATCGCTCGCGCGACTTGGAACGCCTCAGCGATGCAGCTCTCTTGCGGGCGTTGCAGGCGGCGGACGAGCGAACGGTGCAGTTGGCGCTTGCTTGCTCTAGCGAACGATTTTTGCGGCGCGTGGCGGCGAAGCTGCCGCGGGCGGCGGCGGGCCGGCTACGCATGGCGGTCCGTTCCATTGGGCCGACGCGATTGAGCGACTTGCGCGCAGCTCAGCACGAGTTGCTTCACCTGGCCGAATTGGCGACGAGCGGGGCCGCGGCTTGAGCGCGTGACGGGACGGTATGGCGACAATCATCAAAACACATGGCGGCCATAGTGCGTCGGGTCCGACGTTGCGCGGGGCGGCGTACGATCTGACGGACATGGCCGCTCAGGCCGACCAGTATCTCGCGCAGATTCGGGCCGAAGCGATCAAAATCGTCGAGCAGGCGCGGCAAGAGGCGGCGTCGGTGAAGCAGCAAGCTGAGGCGGCTGGAAAGCAGGCGGCTGAAGCGGCGATCGAACGAATTCTCGACGAGAAGGTTGCGCAGCAGATGCGAACCCTCACCCCTGCCCTCCAGGCGGCGGCCAAGCAAGTCGAAGACGCCAAACAGGAATGGCTGCGGCATTGGGAAAAGACGGCGATCGACCTGGCGGCGGCGATTGCCGAGCGCTTGGTACGCAGCGAATTGACGCGGCGGCCGGAGATCACGCTGGAGTGGGTTCGCGAGTCGCTGCAGTTGGCGGCCGGTAGCGGCGACATGACGATTCAGCTTTCACCGGCGGATCAATCGACGCTCAAGAAGCAAGTGCAGCAGATCGCCAACGTCTTCGCTCCGCTCGCGAACGTGAACGTCACGGCAAGCGAGGCGGTGGCTCCGGGAGGTTGCCGCGTGGTCACCGAGTTTGGCGTGATCGATCAACAAATTGAAACTCAGATCGCACGGATCAAGGAAGAACTCTCGTAGGGCGGGTCGTTGACCCGCCATGACGTTAGTAGCCAATCAAACTTAAAGGCAGGTGGGACGTTGTCCCAGCCTACGAATGACGACGTTCGCCCCACAACTTGAACATGCGATGACGGCCGGCATCACCGGCAGCGTCATCCAGACGACGGGACTCACCGTCGCGGTCGCCGGCATGCCGGCGCCGGTGGGAGCGGTCGTTGGCATCGCACGGCAAGGCGGCGGCGAGGTAGAGGCTGAAGTGATTGGCTTCCGTGATCACCGCACGCTGGTGATGCCGCTGGCTGATCTCGATGGCGTTCGCCGCGGCAGCGCGGTGCGGCTGATTCGAACCGCACGGACGGTGAAGATCGGGACCTCGCTGCTCGGTCGGGTGATCGACGCTCGCGGACGCTGCATCGACGGCCGACCGCAGCCGATGATCCGCGAGCGATTCAAACTGCAGAACGACGGCGTCACCGCGACCGAACGGCCTCGGATCGACCTGCCGCTTGGCACCGGCGTGCGGTGCATCGACAGCATGTTGATGTGCGGCCGTGGCCAACGGCTGGGGATCTTCGCCGGTTCGGGCGTCGGCAAGAGCGTGCTGATGGGGATGATGGCCCGCTATACCGAGGCCGACGTCACCGTCATCGCGCTCATTGGCGAGCGCGGCCGCGAAGTGAACGAATTCATCCACCGCGAGTTGGGGCCGCAGGGGCTCGCGCGCAGCGTCGTCGTCGTGGCGACGAGCAACGAGCCGGCGCTATTGCGGGTGCAAGCCGCCTACACGGCGACCGCGATCGCCGAATACTTTCGCGATCAAGGCAAGAACGTCCTGCTGGTGATGGACTCGCTGACGCGGTTTGCCCTGGCCCAACGCGAAATTGGCTTGGCCGCCGGCGAACCGCCGACGACGCGCGGGTTTCCTCCCTCAACATTCGCCTTACTGCCGCGACTGGTAGAACGAGCCGGGCGGACCGAGCGGGGCAGCGTCACGGCTTTCTACTCCGTATTGGTCGAAGGCGACGACGAAAACGAACCAATCGCCGACTGCGTTCGCGGCTTGCTTGACGGCCACGTCTGGCTCTCGCGACGGATCGCCGAACGCGGGCATTACCCCGCGATCGACGTACTGCGCAGCATCAGCCGGTTGGCGAACGAACTCTCGACTCCCGATGAAAAGAAAGCCCGCCAAGTCGTCCGCGAACTGCTGGCGGCGCACGCCGAGAACGAGGACCTGATCACGATCGGCGCCTACCGCAAGGGCGCTAATCGAACCCTCGACGCCGCGGTGGAAATGCGCGAGGAGATTCACCGGCTGCTCAAGCAACAGGTTGAGGAAAAAGTCGAGATCGCCCAAGTGCGGCAGGCGCTCATCGAACTCGCGACGAAATGCGTCACTCGCATGAACGCGGCGCCGGTGACGATGGGCCAACAACCGCAGATGCCGCCGATGCAACCGGCGCGGCAGGGAGCGGTGATTAAGAAATAGGTCGTTGAGTGAAGAGGTGAATTGCTAGCTACAAATAAAATCGCAGCGAGCCCCTCCCTTTATGGGAGGGGGAATTAAAACATGCCACGATTTCGCTTCCGACTCCAGACCCTCCGCCGCATCCGCGAAATCCATCGCGACGAGCAGCGCGGGCGGCTGGCGACGGCGTTCGAAGCGGAACGAATTTTGCAACAGCAGCGTGACGCGCTCACCGCCGAAGCGGCCGAACATTTGGAGAACCAACGCCGCGCCATGCGGGAAGGGCCGATCGACGTCAACTGGATGCTGACGACGCAGCGATATCAGTTGGGGCTGGAGGCGCAATCGAAAGTGCTAGCGGAACAGGCGGTGCGGTTGGCGGAGGAAGTCGAACGGCGGCGGGTGACGTTAGTGGAAGCTGATCGCGAGGTACGGGTGCTCGACAAGCTAGAGGAACGCCAACGGGCGCAACATCAGGTCGCCGCCATGCGTGCTGAAACGAAGCTGCTCGACGAGGTGGCGTCGGTCCGCTGGGAGGGAGGTGACTGATGGGACTGCTTATTCGCATGCTCTTCCCGCTGATCGGTTACGCGTGCGTGGCGACGGTGATTTCCGGCGCCATTGCCTACGGCTACCTCGTGAAGAGCGGAAAACTAGACGACGAGAAACTCTTTCGGATCACCGCGATACTGCAAGACGTCGATCTCGAAGAGATCGAGCAGGAAAATCACGCCGAGGAACCAGGGACGCCGCCCGAAGAACCGTCGTACGAGCAGCAGCGGCGACAGTACCAGACAATTTCGCTGCAGTTCGACGTGAAGGAAAAGCAACTGGCCGATTCGCTGGTCGACTTCGACTACCAGTTGAAGCGGCTGAGCGGCGCCACCGAACAATACGCGCGGCTGCGCGCCGAGGTCGAGGAGTACCTTGTCAAGCAAGGCAATCTGGTGCTCAGCGAAGAGATGCAAAAAGTCCGCAAGCAATTGGAATCGCTTATCCCCAAGAAGCAAGCCAAGCCGATCTTAATCAAGTACATCACCGACGACCGCATCGACGACGTGATCATGCTGCTGGGGAGCATGAAGCCGCGAGACCAGGAAGCGATCTTGCGGACCTTCGACGCGCCCGAAGACCTGGAGATGCTGTACCGAATTCAGCGGAAGATGCTCGCCGGCGAACCGGCCAAGCCGTTCATCGATTCGCAGTTACAGGCGCTCGAGCAATTGAAGGCGCAGCAGAACTAAGCTGTCGCCAGGAGAAGCCAGGATGCCATTCTCGCCACTCGATGCACTGATGCAAATTGCGACGCCGACGCGCTCCCTGGAGCCGTCAGTTCGCAACGACGGTCCGGGAGCATTTGCGCCGGCGCTGGAACAGGCGTATCAGGCTGAACTGCCGCGGTGTTTGCCGGCTCCGCAGCCAGTGGAGCAGAAGCCTCAAGCGGAGAATACGTCGGCGTCGGGCGAGAAGCAGGAATCAGAACAACCGACTGACGACGCGGCGGCCACGGCCGAGAGCGTCGACGGGGTGAACGCTGCGGCAGATCAAGAGGAGAGCGATTCAGCCGACGGCGCAGGCGAGGATGCGGTAGAGATCTCCGCCGCAGGCGCGGCGGCGGCTGCCGTCGTGCAAGAAGCGAAAAGCGTCGAACAACAAGTCGTCGTCAAGTCGAGCGACGCCGAGAAGGACGCCGGCGAAGTGAAAGAAGTCGACGCAAAGGCAGCGGCCGAAGCAGCCAAGAAGCAAGCGGAAGCTGCGGCCGATGCAGCAGCGCTCCAGGAAGGTGCAACTAACGAGAACGCGCCCGATGGCGCAACGGCGGCCGATAAAGTTGAAGAGGTCGTCGTCTCGACGTTGAGCAGCACTCGCCGCCAGTCGGGTGATGAACGGAAACGGGATGACGCGGCGACTCGCCCAGCAGCCGCCGAAGGCAAGTCGGGCGAGAAGAAATCCTCAGAGACGCCTGTCGGGGCGAATGCCGCTGCCGAAGCAGCAGAGGTCGGCGAAGTCGAGCAAGTCGAGGAAGTCGTCGCCGAGACGACTGCTGAACCTGACGGCGAATCTCGTCAGCAATCAGGCGCTGACGAGACGGCCGTAAAGAACGAAGAGACCAAACAAGTTGCGTCTCAGAATACGACAGCGGCTGCCAGCGATGCCGCTGCTACGGCAGTAAACGCAGCTGACCGCGCGGACGCCGCAGCCACGGAGGTTGCTGGATCGTCGCCAACGCCAGCCGTGGTCGATTCGCCGCCGCCCACCGAAGCCTCGCCGCGCCCTTCCGGTGCGCTCGACCGCTTGATGGCGGGCCATTCGCTCAAGTCATCGAAAGAGGCGAGCGATCCCAACGGCATGCCGACGGTTGATCGGGCCCGCTTCGTCCAGCGCGTCGAAGGCGCCATGAAGGCGGCCCAGCAGCGCGACGGCAAGATTCAGGTACGGCTGAGCCCGCCCGATCTTGGTTCGATCAAGATCGAGCTCGCCGTGCAGAACGGCGTGCTGTCGGCGAAGCTCGAAGCCGAAACGCCCGCGGCCCGCAACCTGTTGCTCGACAGCTTGCCGGCGCTCCGCGAACGGTTGGCTCAGCAAGATATTCGCGTGGACAAGTTCGACGTCGACGTTCGCGATCAAGGCGGCAACGCCGGCAGTGGTCAGGCGGACGATCGCACCGCCGATCAATCGGGCGATCGGCAAAACGGACGTCCGCGGCCAGCGGCGACGCGAGCCGTCGCGTTGCCGACGACGTCATCACGAGGTTCCGTCGGCGCTTCGTCCGCCGCGGCAGGGTTGGACGTTCGCGTCTAACGGTTTCGAATCAACGCCATTAATAGTTTCCGAGACGTCTTATGTCTTCAATACCCGGGACCGGCAGTTCCAACGACGCCAGAAATCCTATCACGAAGGATGCGTACAACGAACTCCACATGGAGGACTTTCTGAAGTTGATGATCGCGGAACTTCAGAACCAAGATCCGCTCAACCCGATGGACAACTCGGAACTGGTCGGCCAGATCAGCCAGATGCGCACGATCACGGCCACCGACAAGATGACCGAAACGCTCGATTCGGTGTTGCTCGGTCAGAACATCTCCAGCGCGACCAACTTGATCGGCGCCGAAATCGATGCGATTTCAGACGACCAGCAGAAGGTCACCGGCATCGTCGAACGCGTGAGCGTCGCTGATGGGCAGCCGAAACTGCATCTCGATTTGAACCCGAAGGCGACGGTCGACGACGAAGCAGGCGAAGTCGAAGCAGGCGAGTACGAATACCGAATCGTCTGGCAGAACGACAAGGGCGAGAGCTTTGCCGTCGATCCGTTGGCGACGACCGAGTCGAAGAAGCTCAAAGTCGAAGAAGACGGCAGCTCGGTCTTGCTGAGCAATCTACCGGAAACGATCACGACCAAACAGATCTTCCGCCGCCCCGCCGGGACCGGAGATTTTCACCTTGTGGGCCAAATCACCGATACGAAGAAGTCAACGTTCGTCGACAACACGGCGACCGACGATCTCTCGAATCTCGTGCTGTCAGGCACGCCGCAAGAGATCAAGCCGCAACGGACGTTCATCGTCAGTCTCAAGAACGTCGGCGAAATTCGACCGCAGGGACTGTAATCCGAACCAATTCGCCGCCGCGAGTCGCGCGCAACCAGCGCAACGACTTGGCGGCGCTCCATCACCAATAAATCAAGCGTCCGAACCAGGGGAGAGTAAATCATGGGTCTTCAATCAGCGCTCAGCACGGCACTGACCGGCATGACGGCGGCCGAAACGTCGATCGACGTCGCGGGCAACAACGTCGCCAACGCCAACACCGTCGGCTTCAAGGAATCGTCGGTCAACTTCGCGACGCAGTTCCTGCAGACGCAAAGCATCGGCTCGGCGCCGACGACTAGTCGCGGCGGTACGAACCCTCGGCAGATCGGCCTCGGCGCCAAAGTGGCGGAAATCACGCCGAAGTTCACCCAGGGGACGATCGAGATCAGCTCGAACCCGCTCGACTTGGCCATCCAGGGCGACGGTTTCTTTATCGTCCAGGGTCCGCAGGGCGAACAGCTCTACACGCGTAACGGGCAGTTCAAGACGAACGCCAACAACGAGATCGTCACGCTCACCGGTCACCGCGTGTTGGGCTACAGCGTCGATGCGAACTTCGACATCCAGCCGACCGGCTTATCGCCGATTCAGATTCCGCTCGGCGCCGCGGCCGTCGCGCAATCGACCGAAAACGTGATCCTCAAGGGGGCGCTCAATCCGAACAGCACGGTCGGCACGACTCCAGAAATTATCCAGTCGGGCATTTTAAGCGATGGCTCGCGCGAAGTGCCGGTGGGCGTGCCGGAAGCGTTGCCGCTAGCGCGGCCGAGCGACGTCATGACGTTCGGGGCGACGGCGGGCGCCGCGATTCCTGCGGGCACCTATAACTACCGTATCGCTTACGTCGACAGCACGGGGCAGGAAGGTCCCGCTTCGAATATCGCCGACACTGCCCTCGGCGCCGGCGCGACGTCCATTAACCTGAGCGCGATTCCGCAGTCGTCAAATCCCGACTTCACGCAGATTCGCATCTACCGCAACAATCCGGCGGACAACACGGAATATCGCCTGGCCGGGACGATTCCGTCGGGGACGACGACGTTCAGCGATACGAACACTGCCGCCGCAATTGCCGGACAAGATCTGCTCAACGAAAATACGCTCGGCAACAACAGCTACAGCTACTACGTGACCTTCGTCAACTCATCGACCGGCGACGAGAGTCGGCCGACGGCTCGGTTTGGTCCGATCACCGCCGACTCGATCAACCAACCCCGTATTCGACTCGACGACATTCCCCAGCCGTCGCCGAGCGGCGAATACGATGAGATCAGGATCTACCGCAACGTCGCCAATAACCCGACGCAGTTTTATCGCGTCACTCAGATTGGCATTGGCACCTCGTTCATTGACTCGACCCCCGACGCCGCGATCACGGGTAATCCGCAAATTAACCTGGAAGGCCCGGAAATCAACTTCGGCATGCGGCTCGTCGACGTCGTCTCTCGAAGTGGAGCCGATTACAACCATCTGTTCGGCCTGGGCGAGCTCTCCTTCTCAGGCGACAAGGGAGGTCGGCAACTCGGCGAGCGCACGCTGACGATCACCAACAGCACGACGGTTCAAGACTTGCTCACGTTCATGGACGAGTCGATGGGCGTCTTGAAGTCAGCGCCGGAGGATACGTTTCCCGACACCGCGATTAGCTACGGAGGGACGCTTACCACCGACAGCCGACTGCAGTTCACGTCTAACATGGGCATCGAGAACGCCCTCGGCATCGACCTCTCGGCGTTCCGCTTCACGCCGACTGGCGGTACGACGGAAGTCGTGCAGCTCCCCTTTTCCACGGTTCAAGAAGCGAATGGCGAAGGCGCCACGGCTGACTTTATCGTCTACGACAGCTTGGGCACGCCGATCAACGTTCGCGTGACGACGGTCCTCGAGTCAATCGACGCGACCGGCGCCCGCTTCCGCTGGATTGCCACGTCGCCGCAGAACGCGGAGGAGACAGGCGTCAACATCGAGGTCGGCACCGGCGTCATTACCACGGACGGCGACGGCAAGTTCGTCTCGGCCACCGATGACCGCATCGCGATCGGTCGCGGACAATCGCCGGCGAACTCGCCATTGGAATTCCAGCTGAACTTCGACCAGGTGACGGGACTCGCCACAAATGAGAATACGCTGGCCGCGGCGTCTCAGGATGGTTTCCCCGCCGGTACGCTCACCAGCTTTATCATCACCGAATCGGGCCGCATCCAAGGCGTGTTCAGCAACGGCAGCTCCCGCGATCTCGGCCAGTTGCGGATGGCGCGGTTCGCCAACAACGGCGGTTTGCAGCAAGTCGGCGACAACATGTTCAGCACCGGCGTCAACTCCGGCTTGCCGATCGAAGGCAACCCCGGCAGCGGCGGCATGGGCGCCGTGACGACTGGCGCCGTGGAATTGTCGAACACCGACATCGGCCAGAACCTGATCGAGTTGATCTTGGCGTCGACTCAATACCGCGGCGGCGCCCGCGTGATCACCGCGGTGCAGTCCCTACTCGATGAGCTCATGGCGCTGCGGAGATAGTAGTATCCGTTAGCCCCGGGCTCCGCCCGGAGGTAGCGTTGCGTTGACGGACGCCATTTCGTGAGGCAAACCGACCCCCGGGCGGAGCCCGGGGCTGCATGATTCAACATCATGACGGTCGCGCCGGTTATGACTGCCGTGCCGTTGGGAATTCCAAGCTAGAATTGTGCGCCCTCTCCGCCGCGCGGTGCGGTTTGCCGAGGGGGGTTCTGCGCAAGGAATTCCCGATATGTCCGCCTCAGCCCACGCCCCCGCGCCAGCCGCCGAAGCGCCCGTCAAGCGCGGCCCCGGCATCATGACCTTGGTGAAGGCGTTGGCGTTCGTCTCGGTGATCGTGTTGATCGAAGTCGCCGCGGCGACGGCGTTTTTGCCGTCGGCGGAAGAAACGCGCGAGACTGGCAAACGGTTGGTCGCGGCGGCTCAGGGAGCGGACGCGGAAGTGGCCGCAGCCGACACTGAGGCCGCTGAAGCCGCAGGACATGACGAACACGCCGCAGCCAGTAGTGAGCATGCCGAGGGGAGTAACCAGCCTACAGTCGAGCTCAGCCTGGGTCCTTACCACGTCATCGCCTTCAATCCGTCGACAGGCGCCAGCATGAGCATCGACTTCGAGCTCTTCGGCGTCGTGCTAGCGGCCGACGAACCTGAGTTCGCCGAGCGGTTCGGACTGCATGCGAAGCGGCTCAACGAGCAGGTCACCATTGCTATCCGGGGGATGGAGTCGGCCGACTTCACCGATCCGGGGTTGGGCTTGATCAAACGGGTCGTTTTGGAGAAAGTCAACCGCGCTTTGGGCAAGCCGCTGGTCCGCGAGGCGGTGTTCAGCGAGTTTGCCTTTATCGAGCGTTAGGCCCGATCGCGCTGAAGCGAGCCTCGGCCGAGGTTCGATGAATAGTGAGAGGCGCCTTGGTTTCGCACGACTGCGACGCGTCGCGAGTCACGCCGGCGGAAGGAACTGCCAGCGTCGTCGCTGAACTTTTCGAAGGGAATGGATTCCATGGCTGAAGAATCTCATCAAGTCGAACAGGATGAGATCGAGCAACTGTTGCGGCAGGCCCAAGAGGGCGCCGCGGCGGCCGCTCCAAAGCCTGCAGCGGCTCCCGCTCCGGCGGCGTCTGCCCCGGCGATGGCTCCTCCCAAGCCGAAGCCAGCGGCCGCCTCGGGCGACGGATCCATCTCGCAGAACGACATCGAACTGCTGCTGCAGAAGGCCGAGATGGCCCTCGCTTCGGTCGACGAGCCGGTCGTCTCGATGCCGAGCGGCGTGAAGACCTTCAAGTTCAACGAATTCGCCGGCGCCCCGCCGACCACCGAAGCGGCGACGCTCGAGCTGATGCGTGACGTGCAACTCGATCTGACGATCGAGCTCGGCCGCACGCACATGCATCTGGAAGAGATCCTCAAGCTCCGCCAAGGAACCGTGGTGCCGCTCGACAAGCTGGCCGGCGACCCCGCCGACATCTACGTCAACGGTCGGCTGATCGCCCGCGGCGAAGTGTTGGTGCTGAACGACAATTTCTGCGTACGCGTGGCCGAACTCATCGTGGGCGAGAGTGCCGTCGCTTGATGAATCGAACTCCTCGACCGTTCGAGCAGGTCTACTCCCAGACGACCCGTTGGGCAGCCATCGGTTGCGTCGGCTGGGGACTCGTCGCTTCGTCGGCCGGATGCTCGGCGTGGCCCAAGCAGAAGATTGTCCCCGACTCGGTCGCCACCTGCCGGCAGCTGTCGTGCGATGCGGTCGCCGCGGCCGAACGAGGCGAAACCGACGAAGCCTGCAAGCTGCTCGAACACGCCGTCGCCGCCAGCCCGCGCGACATCGACGCCCGCCGGCAGTACTCCGAGGCGCTTTGGAAGCAGGGCGAACGCGAGGAGGCGGCGATCCAGATGCAGGCGGCCGTGCAACTCGATGCGCAGCATGGCCCCACGGTTGTTCGCTGCGGCGAAATGTTGCTCGGGCTGGGATTCGCCGATCGCGCACTGGCGAAGGCCGAGGAAGCGATCGCGCTCGACCCGACGCTCGCCGGGGCGTGGGAACTGCGCGGCCGCGTCTACCGGCATCGCGGCGAGCTTGATCAGGCCTTAGCCGACATGCATCAGGCGCTGCGCTACAGCCCCAACAACGGCAACGTCCTGCAGTTGACTGCTGAACTGCAGTACCAGACGGGGCACGCCCAACGCTGCCTCACGACGCTTCATCACCTGTTCGAAGCGGCGCCGCCCGGCGAAGAGCCGCGTGAGGCCCTCTGGCTCGCCGGCATGGCTTACGGCTCCGTTGGCCGGCCTGAAGAGGCGGTGACGAACCTCTACGCCGCTAGCCAAAAGGGCGAATCGCCGCCGGAACTGCTCTACCAACTCGCCCTCGCGCAGAACAACGCGGGACAGGCGACCGAGGCGACCGCGACAGTGCGGCAGGCGCTGGCGCTAAATGGCGAGCACCAAGGGAGCAAAGTGCTGCTGGCCCAACTCGAAGGCGCCGGCGTCCCTGGGGTAGATACGCCAATTCGGCGCTAGCCCCCGAAATCGTCGCCCGGCACAACCGTTACGACCGATCTGCACGCCAGCGAAGGCGGCTCCGAAGAGGCGTGCGAGTTCACGCATTCCCGGGCGGCGGCTGGCGCATGAGGTAAGTTTTCTCGGAAGTTCGCTGCGGCGGCTTCCTCCCGCCTGGACCGTTGCGACGGCCCGCCACCCCCTCCCCCCTGCCTGGAGTTCCTGCCATGTCGAGCACGATGGTCACCGACGAAACGACTTTCATCGACCGACGTAACACGCTTGGCGCGGTTGACGGCCCAGGGCGCGAGCGCCGGCAGTTCGCCAACAGCTACAACGAGCTCTCGCCCGATGCGGCCGAGTTGGCCAGAGCGATCGACACCTACAAGCTGTCGCATCGCCGCCGGTTTATCAACTTCGAAGAGATGTTGTCGATCTTCAAGTCGCTCGGCTACTCGCGCTAATTGCAGCCCCTGGCTCCGCCAGGGGGTAGCGCACCGCAGGACGACGCCTACCGACATGGTGACCGACCCCCTGGCAGAGCCAGGGGCTTCACTGCGTCCGCAGCAGCGCCTGCCGCAGATCGCGCCCGCTGACGAAGCCGATGCTCTTGCCGCCGGTGCCGACGACATGCCCCAGCGCATCCTCGGCGACGCTCAGCTTGCCGAGCGCTGAGAGAAACGTTTCGTTCTCGGCGAGCTCGACGAACGGTTCGGGATGGAGCTCGGTCTCGTTGCTTTCCAGAAAGAGATCGATCGCGCGCACAAAGCCGACCAGCTGCCGCTTCTGCTGCGGATCTTCCACCGGCAGCAAAGTGCGGTTGTAGCGCTGGGCGAGCCGGAGCATGTCGCTGCGACTCATCGTCGTCGTGACGCGCACCATGCGGCTCGTCGGCAAGGCATAGTTTCTCACCGGTTGCCCGGCGATCGCGAGCATCGTTTGGGCCAGCGTCCGCTGCACGGGTCGCAGTAACCCCGCTTCGTGCCCCTCGACCAGCATCGCCGTCAACTCGCGGCGGGCGAGCGTGAGGCGCAGCTCCTGCGGCCGCTCGCGCGTGAAGAGCTGCAGCACCAGGCTCAGCAGCCACAGCACAAACGTGATCGGCGCGAACAAGATCGCCGCGACGACGACGATCGGCGTCGACCGCCGCATCAAACGGTTCGGGGCGTTGAAAAAGACGTTCTTCGGCAGCAAGTCGCCGCAGATGAACATGAACGGCGTCACCAGCAGCGGCGGCAGCACGCTCGCCAGAATGCCTCCCTCCGGCCAGATCGCTTCCGTCGCCATGACCACCGAGAGCGACGTCAGATCGTTCGCCAGATTGTTGCCGACCAATGCCGTCGCCACGAAGATCGACGGCTGGTTCGCGAACCAGAGCAGAATCCGCGACATCCGATCGCCGGCGATCCCCTCCATCACCAGCCGCAAGCGGCTGAGGCGGAAGAACCCCGTTTCGGTTCCGCTGAAAAACGCATTCATCGACAACGCGCCGAGGAAGAGGGCGATCGCTCCGATCATGGCAGCGGCCCTCCCGCGGGCGGAATCTGCAACTCCACCTTCACGGCGCCCGTGTCGCCGACTTCAATCACCCGCAGATGAAAACCGCTCCACAACAGTTCGTCCCCTTCGACGGGGATCCGTTGCAGCTGCTCCTGCAGGATGCCCGCGACGGTGACGCTCCGCGACGCTTCGAGCGGCACGTCGAAATGGCGGCTTAGGCGACGCAGGTTCGTCATGCCGGTGACGTGCCACCGGTCGGGCGCGACCGGAACGATCGACGACGTGGCCAGCAGCCGTGCACTGCGGCTCGATTGCTCCTCGAAGATCGTTTCGAGGACGTCTTCGATCGTGACGATGCCGATGGTCTCGCCATACTCGTTGACCACGGCCGCAACGTCGCGCTCCTGACGGCGAAGCTCGTCGAGAATCATCGCCACCGTCGCGCACCAAGGAACATAGACGACCGGCTGAGCGAACTTTTCGAGATGATGCCGCGGAATCGTCGAAAGCTGCTTGAGCGGAATCGCGGCGGCGATGTCGTCGCTGTCGTCCTCCGTAATCAGCATGTATCCCGCCGGCGGAAGTTCGCCCTCGAGTTGCTCCAGATGGACAGGCGCCGCGAAAACTTTGTATTGGTTGCGGGGCCGCATCAACTCCTCGGCGGGGAGTTCCGAGAGGAGTACGATATTGCGCAGCGCCGACTGCTCTTGCGCGGCCAGCTGCGCGTCGCTCGTCGACAGCTCGATTGCCCGTTCCAGGTCGCTGATTTCGAGGTAGGGCTCGCGTTCGAAGTTCGGCAACAGCACCCGCTGCAGCAAGTTGTTCGCCGCGGCGAAGAAGGGCATCGCAGGGTCGACCACGCGCACCATCACCGCCAGCGGCAGACTGCAGAGACTCGCGAATACTCGTGGCTGCTGCACGCCGATGGTCTTCGGCAGCATCTCGCCGAACACGATCATCCCCAATAGCGAGCAGCCCATCAGCACGGCCGCCTCGCTATGGCGACTCGCCGCGTGCAGTCCGTACTCCACTGCCGAGCCGACGACGAAGAAGCCGAAGTTGAACATCAAGTTCCAGAACAGAATCGCCGTCAGCAAGCGATCAGGCCGGCCGATCAGTTCGACGGCCGTACGCTGGGCCGCGTTTCCCTTCTGCAGAGCGCGACGATCATCGGGCTGCAGCGAGAAGATCGCCGCCTCCGAGCACGAGCAGAAAGCCGAGAAGGCTGTCAGCACGAGCATCGCGGCGAAGTAGAGGCCGAATTCTTGGATCATGGGGGCGTGCGCTGCTAAATGTCTCGCGCGGTGGTCCGCCCGGTGGCGACGTCGAACTCAAAGATCGCAGGGATCAAGAGCGTCGCGGTTGCGAATCCGTACATCAAAATGGTCACCAGCGCCGCGGCCCCGTAGCTCAACTGCAGGAATGTGGAGATGACGTAGAACGTCGCGAACGGCGCGAGCATCGACGCCCACCAAATCGCCGGCGACGGGTTGCGCCGTCCCAACGCAAAGAAGAGCCCTGCCCCGCCTCCCAACATGAACGCCGCGAACGACAGCAGTTGATTCTCGAAGTTCGCCTGAAACGCCACCATCATCCGCATGCAGACCGCGACGCCCAGCAGCAGAAACAGCAGCGTGCCGATGCTCACCCCCACGGCAGAGCGTGAATTCGGGTACGTCATCCCCGAGTGAACGCCCAACATCGCCACAAAGGCGTTCAGCACCAAGAGGCTGCCCAGCATGAACAACAAGTTCTCCGTCGTGAGCCGCTCATACCACCAGCAAACGACGCACAACATCGCCGGCAGCACGATCATTTCCTTCGCGTTGTACAGCACGCCGCCGAGCTTGCCGAAGATGATCTCCTTCGGCGTCAGGTCGGTGACCAGCAGCAGGTCGAGAGCGCCCGCATCACGTTCGTTGGTGATCGACGTCACCGCCAGTGCGTTCACCAGCACCAGGCCCAGCACCAGCAGCGGGACCACGGTTAGCGAGGCGTCTGGCAGCGCTCCGCCGACGGTCGGCGTCGGATCGGCTTGCAGCACGCCATACATCGCCCAGGAGCAGGCGGCGAAGATCGCCAGGTAGGCCAGCTTGATGATCACGACTTTCTTGCCGTAGGCCCAGGTGCAGATCTCCCGCCACAGAATGGGGTTGTCCCACACTTCCTTGGTGCGGCCCGGCGCGGCGTGAATATCCCGCGGCGCCTCGGCATCGACGAGCGGCGCATCGTGCGACTCGTCGGCCGTCTGCGGCCGCGCTTCGCGCGTCGGGTTCCACACGCGGACCAGCGCGATCGCTAGGACGTTCAGCCCCAAGGCGAGCGCCGCCGCGGCGATCGTAAAGAAATCGGAAGGAGCGCCCAGCCACGGCGCGTCCGCGAACATCGGCGTGAACGAAGTCCGTGGCGCCGCGGCCGCAAAGATTGCCCGCAGCGGACTCACGGCGACGGCCCACTCGGTCGAGCTCGCGCCGAACGCGCCCGCCCCAAGCGCCGCGACCCCCTCGCCCGCGATCAGCCAGATCATCAGCGCCAGCGCCGTCATCGCCAGCGATTGAAACGTCTTCTCGCGCCACAGCGCGATCGTCGAACCCAAACTCCCCGCCGCCAGCGCCGCCGCGAGCGTCACGCCGAAGACCCGCGCGATCTGCGCGTGCGAGACTCCCCCCAGCATCGCCAGCAGCAAGAAGAGGGGCAGGCCGGCCGCGATCAGCACGAGCACCGTCAGCATGCTTGCCAAGAGTTTGCCGACGACCAACTCAGAATTGGTCATCCGCGTCATCAGCAGCAGATCGAGCGTCCGCCGATCCTTTTCCTGCGCGACCGCCGCCGCCGCGAGCAACGCCGAGAATCCAATCGCTAGCGCCAACTGTACCGGCGCGAGCAGCGCAAAGATCGCCGCTCCAAACCGGGCCAAGTCGCCCAGGGAGCGCATCGGTTGCGAACCAAACAGAATGAGCCACGCGGTGCAGACCAGCCCGAACAGGGCGCCGACGTAAATGGCTCGCGAAAGGTAAAGCCGCCAAGACCGGGGGGCCGTCGCCAACTCGCGGTTAAAAACGGGCCCGACCAACAAGCTTGGGGTTCCTTTGTGCAACGAAACGACAAATCAGCCGGCGGAGCCCCAGAACTAGGACGCCGCGCGAATCGTAGAGAACCTCAATATAGGCAGTTTCCCGTGAGGCGTCGAGAAACGTCCCGGCGAGGTCGCGGCGCCCTATTCCCAGTCACCCCGAGGTACTCCGAGGGGTCCGGCCAGATTCCTCGGAGTACCTCGAAATGACAGCGCGACGAATGTTCTCCTCCATTTCGTCGTGCCCGTCGTGCCCGTCGTGGTTCAATTCCTCCCCGCATTCCCATGGCGAACCTTGGCGTCCTTGGCGGTCGAATCCCCAGCGCCCCGAAAGCAGCCTAATCGATACGATCGCTACAGTTCTGCGAACCGCCGCCGCCCCATAGCCCTAAGGCCCCGACTCCCTACAATCTAGTGTCGTTGATCCCTCGACTTCGCTTAGAATGAGGGGAGCGCCGCCGGCGCACTACCCACCCAGGCACCAGACCATTCAATTCAAATCCTCGGCGACCATTGACCGCGCCGAGGGCATCTACTCACGAAAGGTTAATCATGACTTTGCCCACGTTTCGCGGCGCCCTCGGTCGGAGCCTCGCCGCTCTGACCGCCGCGGTAATCGGCATGCAGCACGGCGCCGTCTTGGCCCAGGCCCCGGCCGCTGGCGCACCGCCGGCAGCCGGAGCTCCCGCCGCTGCGGCGCCAGCCGGCGGCGTCGCCGCGCAGCAAGACCCGTTCACCGTCGAGAATCTCGTCGGCGACGCCGTGTCGCTCTCCAACCAGGCCTACCCTGAAATCGAAAACGCGTTGCAGCGTTTCAAAAATGGCGACCTGCAAGGCGCGAAAGAATATCTCGACCTCGCCAAGCAAAAGTATCCGAAGCTGCCGCCGGTCGACTTGATGTTGGCCAAGCTGCAGGTCTTCGCCCGCAACGGCGAGCAAGCCCGTCTGTTGCTGGAGTCGACCGTCACCAATTACCCGAACGACCCCGAAGCTTATCTGCTCCTCGCCGACCTCGCCTTTGCCGAAGGTCGCACGACCGAATCGCATGCCTTGTTCGAAAAGGCGAAGTCGCTCGTCGACAAGTTTAACGAGAACGCCAAGCGGCAGCAGAACTTCCAGATCCGCGTCCTGGCCGGACTCGCCGCCGTTCACCAGCGTCGCCAGCAATGGGAGCCGGCCAACGAGCTCCTGGTCAAGTGGGTCGAACTCGATCCCGATAGCGCCGCCGCTCACACCCGCTTGGGCGAAACGCTGTTCCGCTTGAAGAAGCCAGCCGAAGCCTTCAACGAATTCAAGAAGGCGCGTGAACTGAACGCTCAGTCAGGCCATCCTTACGTCGTCCTGGGGCAACTCTTCACGCAGGACGCCAAGCTCGACGAAGCGAAGAAGGCGTTTGAGCAAGCCTACAAGGAAGACGGCAAGAACGAAGCGACCGGCCGCGCTTACGCCGAGTGGCTCATCCAACAGAGCCAGCTCGACAAGGCCCAGCAAGTGGCCGAAGAAATGCGCAAGAACGCTCCGCAGTCGGTCGCCGCGCTGATGCTCGACGGCCTCGTCGCGAAGATGCGCAACGATCCCGCCGGCGCAGAGGAAGCCCTCACCCAGGTCCTCACCGTCGACCCGTCGAACGCCGGCGCCATTAACCTCCTCGCGCTGATCCTCTCGGAAAGCCCGAATCTGGCTCAGCAGGAGAAGGCGCTCCGTTACGCCCAGATGAACGCCGAACGGTTTGCCACCAACTCGCAGGCCAACATCACGCTCGCCTGGATCTTAGCCAAGCTCAACCGTGGGGCCGAATCTGACGCCTTCCTCCAGAAGGCCGTTCAAGGCGGGCAATTGAACGCCGACTCCGCCTACCTGGTCGCGAAGATCCTGGTAGCCAAGGGCCAGAAAGAAAACGCCTTGAAGGCCCTGGAGCAGGTGCTGCAACAGGCCGGCTCCGGCATGTTCATGTACCGCAAAGAGGCCGAAACGCTCGTGAAGGAACTTGGCGGCACAGTGCCGGCCGCCGGAGTTCCTGCGCCAGGAGCAGCGGCCCCTGCTGCTGCGGGGGCGAAGCCCGCCGCGGCGCCTGCCGGGACGCAGACGCTGCCAGTGGCGACGCCGCCGGCCAAGTAACGTCGCGCCTGCGACCAATCTGTTAGCGCAACAAAAAAGGTAGCGGCAAGTCGATCCGTCGTCTTGCCGCTACCTTTATCCTGAAGCAAAACACAACTAGTGTTTCGCCCTCCCGTCTCTTGATAGGAGTTGTATCGGCGAGATCGGCTGACCCACTAAAGCCGATTCTATCCATTTTCAGCCCCTGGCCTCCGTCCCTTCAGCCCCTGGCTCCGCCAGGGGGAAGCGCCACGCATGGCGAGGCTTGCCACTCAATAAGAGCCACCGGCTTTGCCGGTGGACGAGCTTGCTAGCGACGATCGTGGTACTTCGTCCACCGGCAAAGCCGGTGGCTTGAATTCGTCACTCCATAAAAAAAGAGCGGGCGAGACTCGTTGCCGAGCCCCGCCCACCCTCATTTGCCTCGATCACAGCTGCGCCTCACTCCCCAGTTGGCGCCGCCGCGTCCGAAGCATTCAAATGTGCTGTCGTCAGCGAATACTAGGTCCCAGTCGCCCATGCGACGGGGGGAGTTGCTTCGCTGCCGAATCATGCGTCACAGGCGGGGCGCCGGCAACCAAGGCCGGAGAGTTTGCCGATGCTTTCACCCTTCCGCGACCGCTATAATCGGACCCGCACCCCTCAAGCGAGCCGGAGGGCTAGTCCCTCCGGCCTTCCAACCCCGCGTCGCGTCCAGTTATGCCAACTCTACCGACGTTCTCCCCCGAAACGTCCGCCTGGTTGACTGCCTGGTTGCCCGCAGCCCTCGCCCTCCTCCTCGCCGCTGGCGGCTTAGCAACCCTCCCCCGCGTCCGCGGCACGACCCTCACGGCCCCAACCCTCTGGTGGATCGCCGCCGCCGCCGCCATCGCTGCCGTTGAAGCGATGCTGGCCTACAGCCAGCTCGACGCGACGACCTTGCGAGCATCGCTCTGGCGTTACTCGGCGGCCGTGGGAACGTTCTGCCCCCTCACCGCCGTCCTCGGCGCCAAGCGCCCCCAAGACCGCGGCTGGCAATGGGTCGTGGCGTCGTTGTGGCTCGTGCTGCTCGTCCCGGTCGCGCAGGCCATCGCCTCGCCGGGCGGAACGCAACTCGAACTCTTCGGCGCGTGGCGCTGGCTCCTCTGGGGCTTCATCGCCATGGGCTTGCTCAACTATCTCCCAACCCGGTTCGCCCTCTCGGCGCTCTTGGTCGCCGCCGGCCAGATCATTCTCTTAGGCGCACCGACCGGCATCGCTCAGGAACTATCCCCCACGACGCGCATCGCCGCCGCTCTCACCCTCTTCCTCGCCGCTTGCGGCTTAGCGACTTTACGCCGATTCCGCGCGCCGCCGTCAACTCTCCCGCAAACAACCCGCTGGCTCGCCTTTCGAGACGCCTGGGGCGTCTTTTGGGCCCTCCGCATCCTGCAGCGTGTCAACCAAACCGCCGAACTGAGCGGTTGGCCCGTGCGATTGCAGTGGAATGGGCTGGTCTCTACCGACGAACCCGCGGCGCCCACCACGCTAGCGCCGCAAGTCGAGGCTGTCGTCAACCAATCGCTCGACACCCTCCTCCGCCGCTTCGAGCGCGTTGATTAGCATGGCGCTCGCCGCAAAGGCTCGTCGTCAAACGGCCTCCACAGGCACATACACGGGCCACCATTGCGACTCGCGAACCGCCTCCACGACGTCGCCCAGCGGTTCGCGAGCCAGGCCCTGGCGAATCGCCGTTCGCGCCACTTCCACCGCGACCACGCTGGAAGTCGTGCGCAAGTCGGCGTTCGAAGGGAGCAACGACGCCCCCGGCGTTGCTGCGGGAGCCTGCCCGGCGACGGCTTGCGCGGCGGCGAAGATCATCTCGTCCGACACCATCGAGGTCCGCGAGACGACGGCGCCCAACCCGAGACCCGGATACAGCGCGGCATTGTTCGCCTGCCCGATCGCGTACGTGACGCCATTCAATTTGACGTCGTCGAACGGAGCCCCCGTGGCGACGAAGGCCTTGCCGTTCGTCCAGGTCAAAACCTGAGTCGGCGTCGCCTCGTGAAGCTGCGTCGGATTGGAAAGCGGGAAGATGATCGGATGCTCCGTGGCCGCCGCCATCGACCGCACGATCTTCTCAGTGAACTGCTGCGGCGTGGTCGACGTGCCGATCAGGATCGTCGGCTTCACCGCGGCGACCACCGTAGCGAGGTCAATGATCCCTCCCTTCGCCGTGGCTGCAGCGCGCAGCGCAGCCATCTCGGGCCAGCGAGTTTCCGCCGCCGGAATCGCCTCGCAGGGCGTGCGCGTCAGCTTGGCGACCTCCTGGTCGTCGCGAGCGTAGGGCCGCTGATAGTCGAGCAACCCCTCTTTCATGTCAGCGGTCAGCAGCCCCGGCAGATCGACCAGCCAAATGCGACGCGCGGCTTCTTCCGGCTTCAGGCCGTGCCGCACCATCAGGTCGCGAATCTGATCGGCGATGCCTACCCCCGCGGTGCCGGAGCCAAAGATGACGACGCGCTGCTCCGTCCAGGCCGTCCCCGTTCGCTCCACGGCGTTCAGCAGGCCCGACAGCACGATGGCGCCTGTGCCTTGCATATCATCATTGAAAGTCGCCACCTTGTCTCGGTAACGGCTCAGGATGCGGCGGGCGTTGGTCGAGCCGAAATCCTCCCAGTGCAGCATCGCCTTAGGGAACAGCTTCTTAGCCGCCGTCACATAGGCGTCAATGAAATCGTCGTACGCCTTCCCGCGCACGCGGCTGCGGCGACAACCGATATACAACGGATCGTTGAGCAACTTTTCATTGTTGGTGCCAACGTCAAGAATCACCGGGACGACACGGTGCGGGTCGATCCCCGCCGCCGCCGTGTAGACCGCCAGCTTGCCGATCGAGATATCAATTCCATTGGAACCCCAATCGCCGATGCCGAGAATCTCCTCCGCATCGCTGGCGACCAGCAGGTCGATATCCTCCGGCCCCGCGCCGAAGGCGGCCAGCTTCGCTTCCACCTTCTCCGGTTCGTCGATGCTCAGGAACACGCCGCGCGGCCGGGTCATCACCTCGCTGTAATTCTCAATCGCCTCGCCGACGACCGGATCGTACACCACCGGCAGGATTTCCAGCATGTGACGCTGCAGCAGCGCGTAGAACAACGTCACATTGTTGTCGTGCAGCCGCCACATATAAATGTGTTTCTGGAGATCGGTGGGCGCCGCGTGATAGGCGGCATAGGCCCGCTCCAGCTGCGGCTCCAGCTCGGTCGTCACCACCGGCGGAAGCAGGCCGTCGAGTCCCAGTGCCGCTCGTTCGCCCTTCGAAAAAGCCGTCCCTTTATTGAGAGCCGGATCCCGCAGCACGTCGTAGCCTCGCGCCGTGGTCGTGATGCGTCGACCGGAGCCGTCCTTGATGACTTTCGCCTGCCTGCTAAACATCCGGAGATCTCCTGAGAATGAAGGAAGAGCCTGGTGCGTCTTCCGTTGCTGATGGAACTCTGCCAGCGCACATTCGTTTCATCGAAATTCAGGCGCCCGCCACGCCATTCCCGACCATGTTCGCCGGATTGACGATTTCGTCGAACCGTTTTTCGTCAACGAATCCGCACTTCAACGCGGCCGCCTTCAACGTGATGCCTTCGTCATTGGCCACATGCGCGATTTTCGAAGCTTTGTCGTACCCGATCACCGGCGACAGCGCCGTCACCAGCATCAGCGATTGCCCCACCATCGCCTCAATGCGGGGGAGATTAAGCTCCGTCCCCTCGACTGAATAGAGCCGGAATTTCTCGCAAGCATCGCCGAGGATGCGGATGGCATGCAGCGTGTTGTTGATGATGATCGGCCGCATCGCGTTCAGCTCGAAATTCCCTTGGCTCCCCGCAAACGCCACGGCGTTGTCCTCGCCGATCACCTGGATGCAGACCATCACCATCGCTTCGCACTGAGTAGGATTCACCTTGCCCGGCATGATCGACGAGCCCGGCTCGTTGGCCGGCAGGATCAATTCGCCCAAGCCGCAGCGCGGACCTGAAGCGAGCCACCGCATATCGTTGGCGATCTTCATGAGCGCCACCGCCAGCCCTCGCACCGCCGCCATCACGGCGACAATCGCGTCGAGCGACCCCTGCGCCGCAAACTTGTTCGGCGCCGTGACGAATGGCCGTGCCGTCAGCTCAGCGATTTTCGCCGCAATCTCTTTGCTGAACCCTGCGGGCGCATTGAGCCCCGTCCCCACGGCAGTCCCCCCGGCCGCCAGCTGATAGATCCCCGCCTTCGAGGCCTCGATCCGAGCGAGCGCATCGCGCATTTGCACCGCATAGCCCGACCATTCCTGTCCGACGGTCAGCGGCGTCGCATCTTGCAGATGAGTGCGGCCCGTCTTGACCACCCCCATCCACTGCTGCGACTTGGCCTCGATCGCCGTCGCCAGAGCGTCGACGCGCGGCATGAGCGCTTCATCCAATTCCATCACAGCGGCAACATGCATCGCCGTCGGGAAACTGTCATTGGACGACTGCCCCATGTTGACGTCGTCGTTGGGGTGAACGGGCGACTTGCTCCCCAGCACCCCTCCCAGCAATTGGATAGCGCGATTCGAAAGCACCTCGTTCACGTTCATGTTCGACTGGGTGCCAGAACCAGTCTGCCAAACGTAGAGCGGAAAATGTTCGTCCAGCTTCCCGGCGATCGCTTCATCCGCCGCTCTTACGATGGCCGCGGCCTTCCAAGCCGGCAACCGCCCCGCCGCCTCGTTCACCAGCGCCGCGGCCTTCTTCACATAGCCGTAGGCGTGATACACCCGCTTCGGCATGCGATCATCGCCGATGGAAAAATGGATCAGCGACCGCTGCGTCTGCGCCCCCCAATACCGATCGGCCGGCACATCAATCGCGCCCATCGAGTCTGTCTCGCGGCGAACGCCGGTGGCCCGAATACCGATTGGGATCTCGGCGACGACTGGATGCTGTGATTCCACTGTCAAGATTTCCCCCGCGGCGAAAAGCAAGCGTGCATGAAATACGACGGGCGTAATCTAGCGAACTCCGCCAGTTTGCCCAACGTGGGTTGCTGCGGTTCTTTGAGCGACGGCGAAGCCGGGAAGCCTCAGGGATAGGCTTGAGTGTTTTTTGCAAAACCCTGCGCAGGGTAAGCGACAGGCGTCAGAAACCACCTTCGCACGGGTGCCACTGGCATCCTGCCAGTGCCGCCCGGCGCTAATTCCGGTCCCAGCGGGACCTACGACAATAGCCCAGCGATTCATCGCTGGGTGACAAAGAGCGAAAAAGCGTAGCAGTCCCGTAGGGACGACTGAAGTGATGCGTTCACTCAATCGTCCCTACGGGACTTGACGATGCCTCGTCGCCCTCAACCCAGCGATAAATCGCTGGGCTATTGTCGCGCGTCCCTCCGGGACGATTTCAGGTAAGCCCCAGCGGCAACCGCGCGCCCCAACTGTAAGAGGCGTCGCTCGCAAGTTGATCGCCAGGTGCAGTAGCGGGTACGCGGCCGCCATCAACCACAGGCAGCAAGTCGCCCCACTCTCCAGAGGTTCTTTGCAAACCAAACGGCAGGCATGCTCTTCCGGCGCTACTCACTGGCGACACGCCAGCGGCGCCCGGCGAGTGGCGTCCGGCGACAGGCATCGATCACTTCAGCCGCTCGCGACCCCATTCGTCAAACTCGGCCTGAAGCGCCGCATGGGGAATCGGCACGCCAAGCTTCTCGCTCACGGGGCGCCAGTGGGCGACGACGTACGCCGCGATTTCTTCTTGCGCGGCGCCGGGATGGTCCATCGCATAGCGAGTGGAGAAGTTGGCCGAACCGCACTCCTCGGCGGCCAGCGCCTCCCACCAAACCGTCCGCCAGTCCCCCTCATACGCTGTTAAATGGGCCCACGCGTTGTGGTAGGCGCAGAGCAGCACCTCAACCCCCTCCGCCGTGCCGCCGTACGCCAACGGCAGGTGATAGTAGAGGAGGCCGATCTGCTCGGCGAGATACTCCAGCATGGCTTGGGGCGATTTCATTGGGAGCTACTCGGCTGGAAGGGGGAGGGCCCGCTTGATCCATATCAGGGTGCCACTGGCGTGTCGCCAGTGAGAAGTGCCGGAAGAGTGTGCTTACCGTTTGGCGTGCAAGATGCCTGAAAAGTGTGGCAGCCTGTTGCCTGCAGTTGATGGCGACCGTGTATCTACTTCACACTGGCGACACGCCAGTCACGCGCGGCGATATCGGCGCGCTAGAATTCACTTGCCATTGCCAACGGCTTCTGGACGACCTCGCTCCCTCTGCTCCCGAATAATCAGTTGACGTACGCGGGCATGATCTTTAGGAGTCATCGCCTTCTTGTAACGTTCCTGCCAATACTGCGAATCTGCCCGCGCTTGATCAACTGATTCGCCGTTCTCTTCAAGCCATTCAACGAGGGCGTGATACTGGCTAGCCATCTCTCCCCGAAAGTCCGGGAGACGACGCTCCTTGCGGACGACATAGTGGATGAGCTTTTCTGTGCCGTCCGGTCGGTATAACGTCGGATCAGCGCCAGCTTGAAGCAGATGCCGGGCGATGCTGAATCGATCTTCCATGACAGCGAGCATCGCAGGCGTGCCGCCTCGATATTGGCAATATCGGTTAGGATCGGCTCCAGCGGCGACGAGCAACTCGACGCGATCTTGCGCATCTGAGTAGTATCGATCGATGACGATATCGAGCGGCGTTAGCTTTGTATTGTCTTCAACGACTAGATTCGGATTGCCGCCATGTTGTAGCACCGCCTTTAGGTATTCGATATCGGGAGATCTAGCCGCTAGGTGAGTGACCGACTGTCCTGGTATGCAGCCGCGATCCTTAACCAATGCCCCGCCGGCAGGGTATGGGTGGAATGGTCGGCCGGCAGTTCCAAAATCACTGCTGATGATCACGTTAGGATCGGCCCCGTGTTTGAGCAGGCAAATAAATCGCTCATGCTTGCGATCAGGAAACGCCCACAACAATGGCGTCATGTTATCTTTGCCGCGGGCATTGACGTCGGTGCCTGCCGAAATGAGCCGTTCCATTTCGGGAACGTCGTTTCTTTCAATGGCATCGCATAATTCGACGACTTGTGCGTCGTCAAAGTAATCCGCCGATTTCCAGCCCGCTAGTGCATGCCAACGGGATGCTGGGCTCAGCTCGAACTCGATCTCCTTCATTCGCGTCGCTGCATCGTTCTTCCTAGTCATTGCTTCACGGTACGCCTCATCCTGTTCTTTGGACGCCCCTCCACGCTGAACAGCATCCATGTGGCTACGAGCCACGGCGTTAGCGTCCTTGACGACTTGTGCCAATTTGACGTACTCGTCGTCCTCAAGAAACGCCGCCTTAGCTTGTGCCGCAGTAAGGGCCGGCGTCATGATCGTCGTGACGACGGCCGCCGCTTGTTTGTCGTTGAGTCGACTCTGATATTTCCATCCCGGATGATAACCGTCGCCGAGCTCAGGCGACCATTTGGCGAATCGAGATACGGCGTTGGCAAAAACAACAGGATCGTTAGCAAGAGCGGGTCGGATCGATTGGCCAATCGTCGCGCTCAGCCCCCCCTTGAGCACTCCCGGATCATCCGCTCCCTTCGAAACAGGCGGGAAGACTTGCTTGTCGATCTGATACCGCGCCTGGCCGGCGAGAAAGAAGAAGCCAGCATCCTCGATCCGGCCGGCACTTTGGGCCGCTGCCGCCGCCGTCATCAATTCATACGTATTCATGCGGTCGGCGTTACTGGAACACCCGACCATCCCAATAGTTGCGAATAAGGTGATAGAGGCGACGGTCGTGCGCAAGAGTTGCATGGGCGATGGAATTGGAGATGTAAAAAGGGTCAGCTCTCAGCAATCATTTCAACGAATACCATACGATAGGCCCCTGCCCAAGAATCTTCCAACTTCCCTACAGAAAATGGCCACCCAATCTGCTACTGTACGGGTGGATACATTGCTCTTTGGAAATCTGATCAAACTATCTCGCTGCCCGCCAAAAGACAGCCGCGCTACCGGTGCGCGCAGCAGTCGCGAGTTACATCCATTTTGTCCATGTCTGCCAAAAACTGTTGGCAGACATGGCAGACATGGCACGCTTGGCAGACTAGGCGGACGCGCAGGCAAGCGACAGCGTGTCGTGTAGCACGTCGCCCATGTCGCCTTGCGCAACGTGAATGGCGACAGCAACTTCGGACGACTGTCGCCAAAAACGCATCAGGCGACACAGGTCAAGTCCAGCGACAGCCTCGTTCCCACCATGAGCGTAGGAACGAGGAAAAAAGAGGCTAGCCGCGACGCGCAGCGGAGCGCTCGACGTCGCCCCACGGCCCAAGCTGAAATTCAAAAAGTGCGTGAGAAAGCAATTGGTGAAACACCGCCATCCAGCAACCAACAACTGCCCACAGGCAGCTGATGCGACAACTGTCGCCCTGTCGCCAGCCGCAACCCGAATGGAAAACACAACTTAAGACTTCTGTCGCCAAAAACGTATCACGCGACACAATGCCAACTCAACGACAAAATGAGACAACAAAGAAAGGAGGGAACAACCAATGAACGTCAACGCCCCCGATCCGCGTCCACCTGCGTTCATCCACTGTGCCAACTCTCCTTCGCATTTCCTTGGCGCTCTTGGCGTCCTTGGCGGTTCATCAGCCCGCTTAGAAAAGCCAGCTGCCTCAAGCCGCCGCCGATTCCGGCTTCGGCTCCGGGAACCGCAGGTTGAACAACCCAAAGATCTCGTCGCGCGACAGTCCGAGCTTGCGCGTCATCGGCTCGTCGTCGAACACCGCGTTGAACAGCTCGCGCTTCTCGGCCAGCACCCGATCGATCCGTTCTTCGATCGTTCCAGTGGCCAGGAACCGCGTCACCGTCACCGGCCCCGTGGCGCCGATGCGGTGAGCCCGGTTGATCGCCTGATCTTCGACCGCCGGGTTCCACCAGCGATCGAACAAGAAGACGTAGCTGGCGAACTGCAAGTTGAGCCCGACGCTGCCGGCGCCGTAGCTCATCAGCAGGATGCTCTTCGTCGGATCGTTGCGGAACTGCTCGATGACGCCGTCGCGGCGGTTCGAGGGGATGCGGCCGTGATACTCCAGCGGGCCGAAGCGGCCGAGCTTGCCGCGGAGCTTGTCGATCGTGTCGACCCACTGGCTGAAAATGATCGCCTTCCGGCCGCTGGCCGCGCATTCTTCGACATCGGCTTCGAGCCGATCGAGCTTGGCGCTGGCGCCGGTCGCGGGGTCGAAGTTGCAGATCTGCTTCAGCCGCAGCACGAGTTCGAAGACATGCTGGATCGTCAGTTCGGCGCCCATGTCGTTGAGCCGAATGACGCCATCTTCCTCAGCGCGCTGATAGGTCGCCCACTGCTCGGGCGTGAGCTGCACGTCGGCGTCGCGGATCATCTTCGGCGGCAACTGCGTCAGGACAGTGTCCTTGGTGCGCCGCAGCACGTGATCGGCGACGGCCGCGCGAATGGCGGAAGTCTTCATCTGCGGACGCAGCCGACCGGGCGAAACGAATTCGAAGATGCCGACGAGGTCGTCGGCGCTATTTTCGATCGGCGTGCCTGTAAGGGCCCAACTCCGCTCGCGTGGGATGGCGCAGATCGACTCGTGCGTGGCTCCGGAGCGGTTTTTGATCCGTTGGGCCTCGTCGACGACCATCAAATCGAACGGCGCCGGCACGTTGACCGCCAACTCGCGATCGCGGACGATCAGCTCGTAATTGGCGATCAGCACCCCTTGATTGGCGTTGTTCCACAGCCATTGCCGCTGCGACTGGCTCCCTTCCATGATCGTGACGGGAAGCTCCGGCGCCCACTGGCTGAACTCGCGCCGCCAGTTGGTCACGAGCGGCTTCGGGCAGACCAGCAGTGCGCGGCGGACCAACCCTTGGTGAGCGAGCAGCCGCAGCGACACGACGGTTTGCATCGTCTTGCCGAGCCCCATCTCGTCGGCGAGCACCGCCTCGTGCCGCGGATAGAGGTAGGCGATGCCATCGAGTTGGTACGGGAAGGGCCGGAAGGGAAAGTCGAGCGCTTCGGCCGCGAGCAGATTTTCGAGCGGCGGCTGCAGCAGGTAGGCGAGGCGGTCTTCGAGCTTCACCACGTCCCGCGGCGCCCGAATCCTCGTGGCCGCAGCGGAGGGCGCCGACATGCGTGACGATGGCTTGCCAAACAGCACTGAAGGTTGTGGCGCTAGTCGCTTGTCGTCGCCAAACGACATGCCGCGTCCGCGCGAGTCGCTCCCCTCCGGCAGCACGCGCCCATACGTGCGGACCTTCAGCGCCTCCAGCGGCAACGCGAACGCGGCGGCGTCGTTCGTTTCGCAGACAATGCAACCCAGGGACGGCGTCCCGATCGGCGCGAGCGGAAACTCGACGACGTCGATTGCCTGCGGTCGTGGCAGTTCGTCACGCGGCGGCGCGGTCATGCATGGACTCCGCGTCGTGCGAGGCAAGTTGGGCTTCAGTCAGCGCAGCGATAATCCGTTGAAACGGCTCCGCGAGGTAAACGTTCGCTGCGAGCGGTTCCAGCAGCGCGGCGAGCTCGCTGGTCGACTTCGTCGACAACGACGATGCAATGATCTCACACCCGTTGATGATCAGCGACGACGTCGGTTCGGCGAGTTCGATTTCACTCGTGACTTCACGAACCAGGAGGACTTCCTCGTGACGCAACAGCGCCAGCGGCAGCATGTCGCGCTGATCAGTAAGAATGACCGCCGCGTCGAGTTCGGCGCCAGCAACCAAGGCCCGGCCGATGACTTCCGCGAAGAGATAGGGCCGCAAGGTCGGCCCATACAGTATCTCTTGCGCACGACTCGCCGCCACCGGGGTGCTGCAACGAAACTCCAGCGGTCGCCCCTGGGGCGATAGCACGAGGTAGCCGCCGAAGAGTCCATGCTCGGCGCTTTCCAGCACCGTCAAAAACCCAAACGCGGCCAACGTTTTGGCGGGAGCGGCATCCATGCCGGGCGGGTCCGAGGCAGGCGGGGGCGGGGCGTCAGTCGGCCGGCATCCATGCCAGGGCCGTGGCCCTTGCGGGCCGTGCGGTCAATCAAGGTACATAACCCATCGGGAGTCTCGGCGGGGTGACTTAAGCCCTTCATTTTGTCTGGTAAGAGGCGCCGGTAGCTAGAAAAATATTCAAGTCGCATTACACTGGAAGGATTGCCAAACGAGGTAAACGCGATCGCAGCGGAGGGCGGCGACCGCGAGAGGAAAAACTCCCCGTCTTGTCAGGATGATTCACTCGCCGCCGATTGACTCGCTTCGGCGTCCAGAAAGGAAACAACTCGACGATGTCGCATAGCCACCCCACTGCGCCCGCAATGTACACGCAGGTCGACGTGACCGCCGCCGCCAACCATTCGCGCGTGGCGGCTCACACGTCGACCGAACAGACGGAGTTATTGCGGGAGGTGTTGGCGGCGCAAGATCGGACGAACGAGATCCTCGAAGAGTTGTGCGGCATTCTCGCCACCTCGCACAAACAGCGGCTGCAAGAGTTGCATCAGTGGAAGACGGCGAATCCTCGCCTCGCCAACTCGTGCCGCGAAGCCGCTGAGTCGCTCAGCCGCGTGCAGGTCGAGTACCTGGAGCGGATGACCGACGACATCAACGAGTCGGCCGACGACATGGCCTACGGTGAATTCGTGCTGAATGAATTCGTCGATCGCTACGGGCCGCGGTTGGCCCATCTGAACGGCGTGATTCAGGTGTTGGCCCAACTCGGCAACAATCCGCAGCAGACCCAGAGCTAGTTTCTGGTTCGCTCGGCGTCGACTTCGTGCTTTCGGCCTCCCGTCGACCGCGGGGCCGCCGGTTGTCGAGCCATCTTCGTTGCGGTATGGTCAAGGGTGCCCGCGACAGTCGGTTGGCGCGATCGTGCGCACTCGCTCTGTTGCATCACGGGCGTTGCCTCACCGCTCGTCGTGGAATCTGCGCCGCGGCGACGACTTGACCTGCCGAACGATATTGGAGTCCGACCAGCATGGCATCCGATGGAGACCTCTCGGCCGCAGCGAGCGCTGCACGCGGCGTGCTCGACGCCCACACCGTCGAGACGGTGGCGTGGCACTTCCACGAGTCGACCGGCTGTCCCTTCTGGCTTGAAAAGAAGCTTGAGCTGAAGTTCGACCCGCTCACCGAGATCAAGTCGTACGACGATCTGAAGAAGTTTCCGGCGTTCGAGGACGAATGGCTCCGCGGCGGCCCGGTACGACGCTGGGTGCCAAAGGGACTAGCCGACAAGCCGGTCTACGTCTTCGAAACGGGCGGCACCACGGGAATTCCTAAGAGTCGCATCGCGATCGACGACTTTCGCACCGACTACTCGAACTTCAGCGACACGCTGCCTGATAAGTATTTCCCGAAGGGTTCAAACTGGCTGATGCTCGGCCCGAGCGGCCCGCGGCGTCTACGGCTAGCGGTAGAACATCTCGCCCAGCACCGCGGCGGGATCTGCTTCTGCATAGATCTCGACCCGCGCTGGGTGATCAAGCTGATCAAGAAGGGGTGGATGGAACACCTCGAAGCGTACAAGAAGCATTGCATCGACCAAGCGATCACGATCCTCGGCGCCGGGCACGACGTGAAGTGCATGTTCGGCACGCCGAAGCTGATCGAGGCGCTCTGCTTGGCGCTCGAAGAAAAGGGAACGAGCCTCGCCGAGCAAGGGATCACCGGCATCTTCTCCGGCGGCACCGAGTTCACGCCGCAGTGGACCCGCTTCTGCGTCGAGGAACTCTTCGGCGGCCCGCCCGAAAAGAGCGGCGTCTACATGACGCCAACCTACGGCAACACGCTAATGGGCCTCGCCTGCTCGAAGCCGGTTACGAAGGAAGATGGCTACAAAATCAGCTACTACGCCCCCCAGCCGCGAGCCGTCGTGGAGGTGGTGGAGTTTGATGACTATGACAAAGTCGTCGACTACGGCGCCACCGGCCGCGTGAAGCTGACGACGCTGACGAAGGAATTCTTCGTCCCCGGCTTCCTAGAACGCGACGAAGGCGAGCGAGAGAAGCCGTTCGCTAAATACCCGTGGGACGGCGTCAGCGGCGTGCGGCCATTCCATGAATTGGCCGATGCGACCACCGTCGGCGTCTATTGATTCAACAACCAGCTGCGGAAGCATCGAGATGATCACCCTGCCCGCCATCCGTTGGGGCGAACCCTACGAGTCTCTCGAAGTCGACGAGATCAAGCACTTCGTTACCGGCGAGCCGGTAGCGCGGGTGAACACCGTCGGCTCGGGAATCGTCGCCCGCGATGCGAAGAAGTCGCGGCGGGCGCGGCAGGCGTTGCAGTCGATGACGCCGGCGCAGCTTGTCGACGCCTGCAAGAAAGCAGGCGAGTTGTTCGAGTCGGGGACGCTCGCCGTCGGCGATGGGCAGCAGTCGCCGACCGACTTCGCCGAGCAGACTTCGGCGACGACCGGGATGCCGGTCGCGATGTGCAAAGCGAACGTCGTGAAGAACGCCTTCGTGCTCAAGAACATCGACAAGATTCTCGATTGCCTCACGCGCGGGCTCGATCTGAACATTCTCGCCCGCGGTTACGGCGACGAGGGACGCGGCGTCACCGTGAGCTACCAGGCGCAAACCGATGTGCTCGGCGCTGTGCTGCCGTCGAACTCCCCCGGCGTCCATACGCTGTGGCTCCCAGTGATCGCGATGCAAATCGGTCTCGCGCTGAAGCCCGGCTCGCAAGAGCCGTGGACGCCGTACCGCGTCGCGGCCGCCATGAAGGAAGCCGGCATTCCGGTTGAGGCCATTTCGATTTATCCCGGCGCCGGCGGCGATATCGGCGGTTCGATTCTGTCGAACTACCGCCGCGCGATGATATTCGGCGGCCCGCAGACGATTCAGCAGTACGCCGGCAACGAGCGGGTGCAGGTGCACGGCCCCGGGTTCAGCAAGATCCTGCTCGGCGACGACGAAGCCGACAACTGGCGGCAGTATGTCGACCTGATGGTCGAAAGCGTCTACCGCAACGGCGGCCGCAGCTGCATCAATGCGTCGAGCATCTACACGCCGCGGCATGGCAAGGAAATCGCGGCGGCGATCGCCGAGCGACTCGGCCCGATCGAAGCGCTGCCGCCTGACGATCCGAAAGCGGGCCTCGCTGCGTTCACGATGCCAGGCGCTGCGGCGGCGATTTGGGGAGCCATCGAACGCGATTTGGCCGACTCGCGCACCACTCACGCCACCGCCGACTACGGTCCGCGGTTGGTCGAACGTGAGACGTGCGCCTACCTTCGGCCGACGGTGTGGCACTGCCAATCGACGGAGTGTCCCGGCGCCAACAAGGAATATATGTTCCCCGCCGTCGGCGTCGTCGATTGCCCGCAGGAGCGGATGTTGGCCGAGATCGGCCCGACGCTCGTTTGCACGGCGATCACCAAGAACGAACAATTCCGCAGCGATCTGATGGCTGCCACCTACATCGACCGCCTGAACCTCGGCCCGATTCCCACCCCGCAAGTCGACTGGCTGCAACCTCACGAGGGGAATCTCGTGGAGTTCCTGTACCGCAATCGTGCGTTGCAGGTTGGCTAGTTCGCCCCCATCTTCGTGGATTGTCATGACGCCATTTGATTTCCGCCTGCCGACGCGGATTGTGTTTGGCGCGGGTCGCGTCGACGAGTTGGGTGAATTGACCAAGTCGTTGGGCGACGTGGCGCGTGTCCTGGTCGTGAGCGATCCGGGCGTCGTCGCGGCGGGGCATACGCAACGCGGGGTCGACGCACTGCACGCGGCCGGATTGGCGACGGAGTTGTTTCACGACTTTGCCGAGAATCCTAACACGGCGCATGTGGCCGCCGGCGTCGCCGTCGCGAAGTCGTTCCAGCCCGATTGTATTATCGGGCTGGGCGGCGGTAGCAGCATGGACTGCGCGAAGGGGATCAACTTCATCTATTCCTGCGGCGGCAAGATGCAGGACTACTGGGGCGTCGGCAAGGCGACTGGTCCCCTGCTGCCGATGATCGCCGTGCCGACGACGGCGGGCACCGGGAGCGAAACGCAATCGTTCGCGCTGATCTCCGATGCCGAGACGCATGTGAAAATGGCGTGCGGCGACAAGCGCGCGGCATTCCGCATCGCCCTGCTTGACCCAGGGCTGACGACCACGCAACCGTCGCGGGTGACGGCGCTCACTGGTTTCGACGCGCTGGCTCATGCGGTCGAAACGGCCGTAACGCGGGTCCGTACGCCACTGTCGCAGGCGTTTAGTCGTGAAGCGTGGCGGCATCTGGCGCCAAACTTTTTGCGGGTGATTGCGGAGCCCGACAATCTTGAAGCCCGCGGCGAGATGCAGCTAGGAGCGTGTTTGGCAGGGTTGGCGATCGAGAACTCAATGCTCGGCGCTGCGCACGCGATGGCGAACCCGCTCACGGCCGAGTATGGCATCACCCATGGCGATGCGGTGGCGTTGATGTTGCCGCATGTCGTGCGGCATAACGGCGCTGATCAAGAGGTAGAGCCGCAGTACCAGGATTTGGTGCTGGCGACGGCGTTCGATCGCAACACGCCCGACCAACGCGCCGGCGCCGCGGGGCTTGCGCAGTTCCTGTCCGACGCCGCGGCGAATGCGGGGTTGGCGACGACGCTGCGCGACCAAGGGGTCGCGTTTGATCGCTTGCCTGATTTGGCGGCCGATGCTGCGAAGCAGTGGACCGGCTCATTCAATCCGGTCGAGATCTCAGTCGACGGCTTTCGGCGGTTGTATGAACAAGCATTCTGAATATGTCGTTGCACGACAGAAAACGTCGTCGCTAGCCGGACCGCCACGCGGTCCGGGCAAAAGCGCGGACGGAGTCGCTTGGCAGGGCCTCCCGGACCGCGTGGCGGTCCGGCTAGGGCGTTGCGTGACGCTAGCTTCGGTTTCGGTCGTTGTGCTGCTGACGAATACATTGACGCTGTGTGCCGCCGATTGGCCGCTGGTGCGCGGGGATGCGGCAGCGACGGGGGCAGTCGCTGAACCACTGCCGCAGTCGCTCGATATTCTTTGGACCTACCAGGCAGTGGATTCTGGTTTCGAAGCGACGGCGTCGATTGTCGCTGGCATCGTTTACGTCGGTGACGCCGATGGAACCTTTCACGCCGTGAAGTTGGCAGACGGTTCGCCGGTTTGGACGAAGAAGTTCGAGGAGACGGGATTCGTCGCGGGATCGGCGGTCGTTGACGGTCGCATCTACTGCGTCGACTACAACGGCATCGTCCGTTGTCTCAAAGCGGAAAACGGTGAGACCATCTGGGAGTTTAACACGGACACGTCGCTCTACGCCGCGCCGAATGTTTACAACGGCATCGTGTTGCTCGCCGCCGATTCGGGACAACTCTTCGCACTCGACGCCGTGACCGGTGAAAAGAAGTGGGAGCCGTTCACGATCGATCAACCGCTCCGTTGTTGGCCGACTGTCGTGTCCGAGCGGGTGCTGATTGCGGGATGCGATGGAAAACTCCATCTGGTCGACGTCAACACAGGCATGGACGTGGAAAGCATCGACATTGGCGGGCCAGCCGACGGCATGCCGGCTGTCATTGGCGACCGGGTGTTCTTCTGCACGGCTGGCGGCGTCTTTCACGGCATGACGATCAAGCCGCTCGAAGCGCTATGGCAGTTTGGCCATCGCGGCCAGGGTGAGGAAATTCACGCCGCAGCCGCCACCGAAACTGCCATCGTTTTGGGAACTCACGACAAACGAATGGTCGCCCTCAAACCGGCGACCGGCGAAGTGATTTGGTCCGTGCCGCTCAAGAGTCGCGCGGAAAGCTCGCCTGTCATCGCGGGAAATCTGGCGCTCTTTGGCACGGTTCGCGGTCGGCTGCAGGCGGTGGAGATGGCCGACGGCAAAGAAGTCTGGAACGAAGAAGTCGGCGGTCGCTTCACGGCCTCGCCGGCATTGAGTGATGGCCGCCTAGTGATTGGGAACGATGACGGCACGTTGTATTGCGTTGGGGGGAAGTGACAGGAAATGGCAGTTGTCAGTGGTCCGTTGTCAGTTGCGGTGAAAGGCAACCCTGTATTCGCAACTGACGACTGACAACGGACCACTGACGCTCCCTTAGCCCGCCTCAAACTCTGCTACAATAATTCAATGACCGCTGAAGCCACCAAAACCGAAGTCGGCAGCTACTTCATCAGCAACTATCCCCCCTTCTCGCAGTGGTCGACCGACCAGGTGAGCGAGGTGCGGGAGGCGCTCGACGCGCCGCCGGCCGACGTGCCTTTGGGACTCTATCTCCACATTCCGTTCTGTCGGAAGCGTTGCAAGTTCTGCTACTTCAAAGTCTTCACCGACAAGCACGCCGACCAGATCGAACGTTATCTGGCGGCGCTCTCGCGCGAGATTGAGTTGGTAAGCAAGGTCCCCGCGATGGGCGGCCGGCCGTTCCGCTTTGTTTACTTCGGCGGCGGCACGCCTTCGTTTTTGAGCGAGAAGCAACTGCGCCGCTTGGTTGACCGACTGCAGGCAAATATTCACTGGGACAAAGCCGAGGAAGTGACCTTCGAGTGTGAACCAGGAACGCTGAGCGAGCCGAAAGTACACGCGCTACGCGAGCTTGGCGTGACGCGGCTGAGCCTCGGCGTCGAACATTTCGACGACGAGATCCTACGCGACAACGGCCGCGCCCATGAGTCGCACGAGATCTACCGCGCGTGGCCCTGGATCAAGGCGGCTGGCTTCCCGAACGTCAACATCGACCTCATCTCCGGCATGGTCGGCGACAACGACGACAAGTGGCGGGAGACGGTCCGCCGTGCGCTGGAACTTGAACCCGACAGCGTCACGATCTACCAGATGGAGTTGCCGTTCAACACGGTCTACTCGAAGGACATTCTCGGCAATCAGATCGAAACGCCGGTCGCCGATTGGCCGACGAAGCGGCGCTGGGTCGACTATGCCTACGACCAATTCATTAACGCCGGCTACGCCGTCTCCAGCGCCTATACCCTCGTGCGGCATCCCGAGCGTGTAAACTTCAGCTACCGCGACAATCTCTGGCGCGGCAGCGATCTGCTGGCGACCGGCATCGCCAGTTTTGGTCATATTTCAGGCGTCCACTACCAAAACCTGCCTGAGTGGGAACAGTACTGCGGGTCGTTGGAAGAGGGGAAGCTGCCGCTGAATCGTGCTCTGCGGATCTCGCCGCGCCAGGCGCTCATCCGCGAGATGATCTTGCAGCTCAAAAAAGGTTATCTCAACGGAGCCTACTTCCAAGACAAGTACGGAGTCGACATTTTCGACGAGTGGCGCGGCGCCTGGAATGAGTACGTCGATGAAGGGTACGCCGTGTTGGGCGAAAACCGCGTGGAGTTGACGCGCGCCGGCCTCTTACGAGTCGACGGCTTGCTGCCGGCGTTCTTCGAGCCCGAGTTCCGCGACGTTCGCTACACCTAAGCTGCCATTGCGTTCCCGGCGCGATGTTTCACAATGCGAGGATTCGATCGAGCTTAACGCGATCGAATCCTCGCATTGTCCCTCGCCGACGAATGGCCTCGATTGGAACCGACCTCCCTCCAAAGCGAACGACGCCCCCCTTTCCAGCGCGCGGGGCTGTTTTGGAAGCTGCTGCTCGCCTTCGGGGTGCTGAGCGTCACGGCGATTCTGCTGCTGACGTGGCTCTTTTCGAACGCCTACGAGGCGCTCTTAGAACGAGAGCTGTCTGAGCGGATCTCAGCGGCGGCGACGACGACAGGCGAGCTCCTCTCCGACCGATGGCCGGCGACGCAGACTGAAGCGACGCAGGAGTTGGTGCATCAACTGGGGCAAGAGATTGGCGTGCGGCTGACGCTCATCGCTCCCGACGGCACAGTGCTGGCCGATTCGCAATTAAAGGACTTGGCCGCGGTGCAGCAGGCGGAGAATCACGCCGATCGCACTGAAATCATCGCCGCGCTGAAGAACGGTTCGGGGAGTGCGCGGCGGACCAGCCCGACCATGGGCGAGCGGATGCGCTACTACGCCGTCCGCGTCGATCATGACGGCGCGCCGGTTGGCGTCGTCCGCGCCGCATTGCCGACGGCGCCGATTGCGGCCGAGCTCGCCGGATTAGAGCGGTGGATCTGGACGATTGGCATCTTGCTTTCGACGGCTGCCGTCGGGGTAGCCTACTGGGTGGCCGCACGGCTGACCGACCCGCTGCGAGCCTTGGCGGCGGCGGCTGATGCCCTGGCTTCGGGGAAGCATGACTATCGCCTCCCTGCGACGAGCGGCGGCGACGATGAACTGAGCAAACTCGCCACGGCGCTGAACGACCTTGGCCGGCGCTTGGCCCAACGCGAAGGACAACTCCGCAGCACGAGCCAAACGCAGGCCACCGTGCTCGAAGCGATGACCGAAAGCGTCATCGCGGTCGACCGAACGGAAAAAGTCCTCTTCGCGAATGCGTCGGCGGCGCGGGCGCTCGGGTTCGACGCCGCCAGGGTCGAGGGCCATCCGCTATTGGAGGCGGTCCGCAGCCACGAACTGCGGGCCGTGGTGCAACAGGCGCTCCGATCGCGCAAACCAGGAAGCGGTGAGATCACCTGGCGCGGCAAGACGCAACGGATTTTCGACGTGCTGGCGACGCCGCTGCCGGGCGACCCGCTGCCGGGCGTGGTCGTCGTGCTGCGCGACGTCAGCGAGGTGAAGCGGCTGGAGCAGATGCGGCAACAATTCATCGCCAACGTCTCGCATGAGTTGAAGACGCCGCTCAGTTCGATCAAAGCTTACACCGAAACCTTGTTGGGCGGCGCGCTCAAGGATCCGGTTCACGGTCAACGGTTCTTGGAGCGGATCGACGAGCAAGCCAGCCGGCTGCATCAGTTGATTATGGACATGCTCAGCCTGGCTCGAATCGAATCGAGCCAAGCACCCTTGGAACTCGCCAACCTTCCCCTGGGCCGTGTTGCGCAGCGGATCGTCGCCGACTACGAACGACAGGCGGCGTCGAAGCAGGTGACGCTAGAAAACAAAATCGCCGACTTCTCGGTCCTCGTCCGCGCCGACGAAGAGGCGTTGCGGCAGATTTTGAGCAATCTCATCGACAACGCCGTGAAGTACACGCCGCCGGGTGGACGCGTGACGGTCGCTAGTCGAGTCGATGGGGCGGTCGTACTCTGCGATGTGAGCGATACCGGTCCAGGCATTTCGGCGGAGCACCACAGTCGAGTCTTCGAGCGGTTCTACCGCGTCGATAAGGCCCGCTCGCGCGAGCTTGGGGGGACTGGATTGGGATTGTCGATCGTCAAACACCTCACCCAGGCGATGGGCGGGAGCGTCGAGGTAACGAGCCAAGTCGGCCAGGGGAGCACGTTTACGGTGCGTCTGCCCGCCGCCGGGGGGTAAGGTGCCTCCAACGGGGGGCCGTATTTACACGATCTTCATTTTTCCTTCATTTTTCACTGCTAGACTGCTCGCACTCGGGATTGGCAATCTGCCAATCCAGCAAAGGCGGCGATAGCATGCATTTCTCGGCAAAACTACCTGCTCCCCTCTCTGCCTGGCGCTCGCAGCTGGCCATCTCCCGACGGGCCATGTCGCTGCTGGCGCTGGCTTACCTCGTCGGTTGCGGCCGAACCAACGTCGTCAGCATCGACGGTTCTAGCACGGTTTTTCTTCTCTCCGCGGCGATTGCGGAGGAGTTCAACGAAGTGACCCCCGACGTGAAGGTGGTCGTCAGTCAGTCAGGAACCGGCGGCGGGTTCAAGAAGTTTGCCGCCGGCGAGATCCAAATCTGCGACGCGTCGCGGCCGATTACGGAGGCCGAGGCAGCGGCCTGCGAAAAGAATGGCATCGACTTCATCAAGCTCGAAGTCGCGTTCGACGGGCTGGCGGTCGTCGTCAATCCGGCGAACGATTGGTGCGACGCCATCACTACGGAGCAACTAAAGACGATCTGGCGCGCCGAAGCAGCGCAATCGGTCACCAAGTGGAGCGACGTCAATCCCGATTGGCCCGATGTCGAACTCGAACTTTACGGTCCAGGGACTGACTCGGGGACCTACGACTACTTCACCGAGGTGATCAACGGCGAAGCGAAGAGTTCGCGTCAAGATTACTCGCCGAGCGAGAGCGACAACGCCCTCGTGCAGGGAGTCGCCGGCGATAAGGGTTCGCTTGGCTACTTCGGCTTGGCTTATTACGCCGAGAACACCGACAAGCTGAAGTTGCTCGCGGTCGACTCGGGCGGCGGACCAATCATCCCGACTGCGGAGTCGGTCCGTGACGGGACCTACAAGCCGCTGGCTCGCCCGCTTTATATCTACGTTCGTCAAGACGCGCTCCAGAACGATGGCGTGGCGAAGTACCTCAACTACTACCTCGAAAAGATGAACGAGGTTTCGCCACGGGTGGGTTACGTCCCAGTGACCGACGAAGTGATGCAGCAGAATCGAGAAACACTCGAAGTCGCTGTTCCCAAGGTTGCCGCTAAGTAGCGGCGCGGCCAACCGCTCACAGGTCCAGATTGATCTATGTCTGCCGTCTTACCGCATGCCAGCGCTGATCTGACTGCCCCCAAAGGGCAGCGGCGATGGATTGAAGGGACGATGCACACCATTCTTTGGTTGTGCGCGGCGGCGTCGGTGTTCACCACCGTCGGCATCGTCTTGATTCTGCTGGTCGAGTCGCTGCAGTTTTTCGGACACGTGTCGATCGTCGAATTCCTCACCGGCACGACCTGGACGCCCCACTCGAACCCGCCGCAGTTTGGCATTCTGCCGCTCTTCTGCGGAACGATTCTCGTGGCGGGCGGGTCGGCGGTCATCGCGATTCCACTCGGATTAGGGGCGGCGATTTACCTCAGTGAATACGCCTCGCCGCGGATGCGCGACGTCTTGAAGCCCATCCTGGAGATTCTGGCCGGCATTCCGTCGGTCGTCTTCGGTTATCTGGCGATCGTCTTCGTCTCGCCGATTGTGCGGAGCATCTTTCCGAGCGCCGATATTTTCAACGCGCTCAATGCGAGCATCGTCGTCGCAATCATGATTCTGCCGATGATCGTGTCGCTCAGCGAAGATACGCTGCGGTCGGTGCCGCGATCGCTGCGTGAAGGGGCGTACGCCCTCGGCGCCACGAAACTCGACGTCACCGTTGGCGTCATTCTTCCCGCCGCGCTATCGGGGATCATGGCCTCGTTCATCTTGGCGATCGCCCGCGCCGTCGGCGAGACGATGGCCGTGGCCCTCGCTGCTGGCAAACGGCCACAAATGACGCTCAATCCGCTCGACAGCATCCAAACGATGACGGCGTACATCGTGGAAACGAGCAAGGGCGATAACCCGCAAGGGACGCTCGGCTACCAGACAATTTTTGCCGTCGGCTTAACGCTCTTCCTCTGCACGCTGGCTCTCAACGTCCTCGCGCAGTGGATCCTCAAGCGGATGCGGGAGCAGTACGAATGAGCGGACTTCCTCGCAACGGTCGGCCCTACGCGAAGCTCGCTTCGCAGCTATTTGCCTACGCCTGCGCGGCGTGCGCGTTTTCGAGCGTGGCGATCCTCGTGCTGCTGCTGTGGCAAATGCTGCGGTTCGCGTGGGGGTGGCTCGACTGGCAGTTCATCACGAGCTTCGACTCGCAGCTTTCGCCCCATAAGGCTGGCGTGCGAGCCGCGCTCGTCGGCAGTATTTACCTGATCGGTTTGACCACGTTGTTTGCCGTGCCAATCGGCGTGGGATCCGCGATATATTTAGAGGAGTATGCCCAGCGGAGTCGATGGCGGGGGATAGTGCAGACCAATATCGCCAATCTCGCGGGCGTGCCGTCGATCGTCTACGGCATTCTGGGCCTTGGCCTATTCGTTCGCGGCATGCAGATGGGCGCCGGCGTGTTGGCCGGGGCGTTGACGCTGACGCTCGTCGTGCTGCCAATCGTCATTCTCGCTTCGCAAGAAGCGCTCCGGGCCGTCCCCAGCACGATCCGTCAAGCTTCCTACGCCCTCGGCGCCACCCGCTGGCAGACAGTGTGGCACCAACTCCTGCCGGCCGCGTTGCCCGGGATCATGACCGGCGTCATTTTGGCGCTCTCTCGCGCCCTCGGCGAAGCCGCCCCGCTGGTGGCGATCGGCGCCGCGGGGTTTGTGATGTTCACGCCACAGGGACTGAACGACAGTTTTACGGCGTTGCCGCTGCAGATCTATAATTGGACCGAGAACGCGAACGACGATTTCCGCATCCACGTCGCGGCGGCCGGGATCATCGTGTTGATGGTGATGCTGATTTGCCTCAACGCGACGGCCGTGTTCCTGCGATATCGATTCGGCAAGCGAATTCATTGGTAGATTTTGAGAACGAGAGAGAACAGATCAACGATCGTTGGCCAGCGGATTCTGGCCGAACGAACCACGTCGCGTGACGCGAGGACGCGCACGACGACGAACCCAGGCGAGTGTGCGATGATGACGGAAGCCAGCCCTCCAGCCCGCCCCACGCGTCCTGTGACGCAGCGCCTTACGACGGTGGCAGACATGCGCCCGGCAGACGACTTTTTGGAGCGGCCGCAAAAGGTCGTCGCCACGAACGTCAATTTCTTCTACGGCAGCCACCAGGCGCTCCACGACATCTCGTTGCGGATGCCGCAGAATTGCGTCACCGCGCTCATCGGCCCGTCGGGTTGCGGCAAGAGCACGTTCTTGCGATGCCTGAACCGCATGAACGACATGATCGAGGGGACGCGCGTCGAGGGAGAGATTCTGCTCGAAGATATCGACATCTATCGCCCGAAGACCGACGTCGTCGAACTTCGCAAGCGCGTCGGCATGGTGTTTCAGAAGTCGAATCCCTTCCCCAAATCGATTTATGAGAACGTGGCGTACGGGCCCCGCGTCGCGGGGGTGAAGCAACGCGACGTTTTGGACGGCATCGTCGAGCAGAGTTTGCGGCGCTCGGCCTTGTGGGAAGAAGTCTCTGATCGGTTGAATGAATCGGCGTTGCGACTCTCCGGCGGGCAGCAGCAGCGGCTCTGCATAGCCCGAGCCCTGGCGACCGACCCGGACGTCCTGTTGATGGACGAGCCCGCTTCGGCCCTCGATCCCAAGAGCACAGCCCGCATCGAAGACTTGATCTTCGAGTTGAAAGACACCTACACGATCGTCATCGTCACCCACAACATGCAGCAGGCGGCCCGCGTCTCGGACCAGACGGCGTTCTTCTACGAAGGGCATCTCGTCGAGGCTGGCGCAACGACTGACTTGTTTACGAAACCGCGGCAAAAGCAGACGGAAGAGTACATCACCGGCCGGTTTGGTTAGGCTAGGTTAGTCGCGTTTGATTCCCCTCCACAGAAGTTAGCGGCGATTTTTCGGGACAGACTTGTATGTCGATGCATTTGCAGCGTGATTTGGAATCCCTGGAGCAGAACCTGCTCAATCAATCCTCAGTGGTTGAGCAGATGGTGTTCCGCGCCTGCCAGTCGCTGCGCGAGCTGCGGGTCGACATCGTCCAGGAAGTGCTCGCCAGCGAAGAGACGGTCAACTATCGCGAAGTTGAGATCGAGGAAGAGTGCCTGAAGATTTTGGCTCTCCATCAGCCGGTCGCGGTCGACCTGCGGCGCGTGGCGACGGTGCTCAAGATTAACGGCGACTTGGAGCGGATTGCGGACCTCGCCGTGAACATCGGCGAACGGACCCACAGCCTGTCGCTTTACCCCGATTTTCAGATGCCCGCGAACCTCGACAAGATGGCCGAGTCGGCGATCTCGATGGTTCGCGACGCTCTCGATTCGTTCGTGCGACTCGACGTCGAATTGGCTCGCGACGTCTGCGCGCGGGACGACGTCGTCGACGAACTCAATCGCCAGGTCATCTCCGACGTGCAGGCGCTCATCGAGACGAATCCGAGCGACATCGAACCGGCGTTTCATTTTTACTCTGCCTCTCGGCACGTTGAGCGGATCGCCGATCACGCGACGAATATTGCCGAGGACGTGATTTACCTCGTGGACGGGGATATCGCCCGCCATCGCCATGACGGCATTCCTTACTGAAACGGCCCGCCAGCCTCAATGGTCCGCCAGCAGCGAACGTTCGCTGCCGACGGACCTGTCGTCGCTCGCGCGGCCCGCAGGTTACAGCTCTCGTAGCATGGCCAAAGCTCGCATTTTGATCGTCGAGGACGACGCCTCGTTGGCGGAAGTTCTGGAGTACAACCTCAGTCAAGAGGGGTACGACGTCCAGGTCGCCCGCGACGGGCAGATGGGACTGCGCGAGATTCGTCTCCGCTGTCCCGACCTCGTCGTGCTCGACCTGATGCTCCCGATGATCGAGGGGCTGGAGGTCTGTCGGCTGCTCCGCGCCGATCCCGCGACGGCGGGGCTCTTGGTGCTGATGCTGACCGCTCGCTCGGAAGAGTCTGACGAGTTGATCGGCTTCTCCGTCGGCGCCGACGACTACGTCAGCAAGCCGTTCAGCGTGAAGGTGTTGCTGCAGCGGATCAACGCCCTGTTGCGGCGTAAGGAACAGGGGACTGGTGATCGCGACGTGATCGTCAGCCAAGGGATCATGATCGATCGTCGTCGGCATCGGGCCACGGCGGGCGATCGGCCGCTTGATTTGACGCCCAGCGAGTTCGGGTTGCTGACGGCGCTCGTGAGGCAGCCGGGGCGGGCGTTCAGCCGGGCGGAGTTGATCGATGTGGCGCTCGGCGACGACGCCATTGTGCTCGAACGAACGATCGACGTTCATATTCGCGCCCTGCGGAAGAAGATGGGGCGCTACGCCGATCTGGTGCAGACGGTCCGCGGCATTGGCTATCGGCTGCGCGATCCGGCCGATATTACGTCGATGGGTTAGCGCCAATGCAGCCCCTGGCTCCGCCAGGGGGTAGCGCTTCGCGGGGCAACGCCTGCCGAAATGGAGACCGACCCCCCGGCGGAGCCGGGGGCTGCATGGCGCCGTCGTGGCTCGTTGCTCATCCCGTACCGCCCACCAAATCGTCAGCGTAGGCATGTAGCGCCGTCTCGTCGCCGGTATGCCAGAAGAGCCAAGTCTCGCCAGGATGGAATTGGCCGTGGCGGATTTGGTCGAGCATGGCGCCGAACGCACGGGCGGTATAGACCGGGCCGACGAGCAGGCCTTCAGTCCGCGCAAGTAACTGAATCGTGTCGCGCTCCAGATCGCCGACAACGCCATAGCCGGCGCCGAGGTAGTTGTAATTCGTCTCGAAGTCGCTCACCGTGAGTTGCTGGTCGGAGTCGAGCAACTCGGCGGCGCCGTTAGCGACGCGGCAAACGTCGGCGAGGAACTTTTCTTCGGAGTGGTCGTCAGGCGTCTGGTCGATGCTGATGGCGGTGATGCGACCCGTGAAGCCGGCCAGTCGAGCGCCGAGGACGAGTCCCGCCTGCGTCCCGCCGGAGCTGGTGGCGAAGAAGATGCGGTCGACTCCCCTCCCCTGCTCTTCCAGCTGCCCGACCAACTCGAACATCGCGGCGACGTAGCCGAGGGCGCCGATCGAGTTCGAGCCGCCGACCGGAATGACGTACGGCCGGCGTGCATCGGCTTCCATCGCCGCGGCGAGTTCGCTCATGCGGGCGTTACGCTGTGGTTTCGGCGTCCAGTGGATCGTGGCGCCAAGGAGCTGATCGAGCAGCAGGTTGCCGATCGGCGGCTGCGGCGGGCCGCCGAGGACGAGGTGGCAATCAAGCCCCGCGATCGCAGCCGCGGCGGCGGTTTGGCGACAGTGGTTCGACTGCGGGCCGCCGGCGGTGATCACGGCGTCGGCGTTCTTCTGCAGCGCGTCGGCGATGAGGAACTCCAGCTTTCGCGTCTTGTTGCCGCCGGTGGCGAGGCCGGTGAGATCGTCGCGTTTCACCAGCAGTCGCGGCCCGCCAAGTTGCTGCGAGAGTTTGGCGAGCTTGTCGATCGGCGTCGGCAGCTTGGCCAACGACAGTCGGGGCAGCGTGGTCAACGTATGCGGCAGTTGGTTCATGTCGGGCGTCCTTTCGCATCGCCATCATTCAGACGCGACTTTCTCTGGCGGATCTCGCCGTCGGACTTGCCCTCGGCCAAGTCCTTCCTGGCGTCGGCGGCAAGATCTTCGTATTCGTTGCGCAGGCGTTCCAGGTCGTGGTCTTCCAGTTCTTCCAAGTCGAGCAATGCGTTGTGGGCGCCTTCCATCGCGCGAATCAACTCGTCGAGCTTGATCTGGATCGCCGCCGTGTCGCGGTTCTGCGTGTTCTGGATGAGGAAAATCATCAGGAACGTGATGATCGTCGTCCCGGTGTTGATCACCAGTTGCCACGTCTCGTTGTAGCCGAAGATCGGACCCGTCACGGCCCAGACGACGATCGTCGCCGCCGCCAACAGGAACGTCGTTGGCCGGCCCGTGGTGCGGGAGGCCCATTTGGCGAGCTCAGTGAAGATCTTATTCCAGGACTTCATGCGTCACTTGGTTTCGACGTCGCCGCGGGCAAACTTGCCGAGCGTCTCCTGGTAGCGTTTCTTCCCCTCCTCGACGACGCGCCGGATCTCGCGCGCGTTCGCTTCGCTCTCTTGCCGCAGCTCGGCGATCATATGGAGCGACTCGACTTGATAGTCGCTGATCGCCGTGACGAGCTTTTCGAGCGACGCGGGGCTGATCGTCGAGCCGTAGCCCGCTTTGAGCGCCGCCTTTTCCAATTCGCGACCCAGGTCGGCGACGTCTTCAAGACTCTTGTTGACGCCAGCCTTGAGGGCCTCGGTTGACTGCGTCGCTTCGTGGAGCCCTTGCTGCGACGTGTAGACGGTGCCGAGGATCGTGAAGACGTGCTCGTTCGTCGTGAAGAAGGTGACCGCCCGGCGGTAGACCTGATCCTTCACGTCGTGCGTCTGCTTCAGCTTGGTGACGAGCGTCTCGCCGACGTCGTAGCCGATCGACAGGTTCTCGGCGATGTCCTTCAACAGCTGGTAGGTGCGATCCTCGTTTTGAAAGGCGTGGCGGGCTTCGTCGCGGGTGAGATCCAAACGCGACTGTTGGCTTTCGTCGCCTCCCTTGTATTCGTCGACCGCCTTCTGGGCGTCGGCAAGCGCCGTCTTCGCCTTGTCGAGATTCGGCAACTGCTTCTCGAGCAACTCCCGGGAAAGGATTTCCGCTTCCTTCAGGGCGAAGCGGAAATCAATGTAGCCATCCATGATGGCGTCTTCACGTTCGAGTTGATCCTTCGTGTCCTTGCAGACGTCTTTGTAGACGTCGACGATCTTTTCGAACCGGGCGCTGGGCGAGCCGCGACGGATGCGCACCCAGAGGTTGGCCATCTTCTCGGTCGGGCCGATCTTGCCGTCGTCGAGTTGGCCGATGAGCGACTTCGAATCTTCGCGGATCGAGTCGAACATCTGGCTGATTTCGAGATAGCGATTGCCGACGTTGATGTTCTCGACGTTGTCGCGCACGAGCTGGTTGAAGCTGCTCATGTATTTGATCGTGTTGGCGATCGCCAGTGCCCGCGGTTCGTCGACGTGGCGGACCTCTTCCAGCAGCCGGATTAGCTCGGCGGGGACTTCCTCGCCGCTTTTCAGGCCGAACTTCTCCAGCACGTCGACGGCCTTGTCGAGATAGGTCTGCATCTTGGTACTGGACGCAGGCTTCGTTTCCGACTTTTTCGGGGCGGGCTGTTGTTCGGTGGCTTGGCGGCCCATGGCAGTCCCTCGCAGGCTAGAGTGGAAAAGCTAACTTCGCGGGGCGGTCGGCGATTCGACGCCCGCGGAGGCGTTTGGTAAATTGATCAGCCAGCTTAGCACGGTCGGGGGCGTTTCGACAGCATTTGCTGGCAGCGTCTGCGGACGGCTGGCCTTGGTTTTCGTTATCTCCTTCGCTCGACTCGTTGAGGCATTGTCGCCGTGGCCCATTCGCAAGCAACGCAGCAAGCTAAGGTCGCGCCGCCGGCAGTCGACTCCGACGGCTTGCCGACGGGCGAACGACTGACGCTCGCCGAGATGTCGCGGATCATGGACGTCGCCTCGACGCTCCGCAAAGAGCGGGCGCTCGTCGAGCAGCAGCTGAACATCGACGAGATCAAGGCGAAGCTCCGCGAGCGACTGCTCGAAGCGGCCAAGGTGAGCGGCGATCCGATCACCGAAGCGGAAGTCGACGCGGCGGTCGAACAGTATTACGACCGGCTGCATGAGTTTCGCGACCCGCCGGCGAGCTTTTCGAAGTTCCTGGCTCATTGCTGGGTGCTCCGTAAGGCGCTGACCGCGGCGGTGGTTGCAGTCGCGGGCGCCGCGGCGCTTATTTGGGGACTGCTCGTCGCCGGTGTGTTGCCGGGCGAGGCCCGCAATCGCCATCTCACCGAGCAGATGCAGGCCGATCTCGATCGCCAGTTGATCGAATCCGAACACGTGGCTGAGGCGATCGAGCGGATCAGCATCGAGCCGGCGGCGACGGATGAGGCCAAACGGCTGGCAGCCATCGCTGCCGCGGCGCGTCAGGAAGGCGACGGCAAGAAAGTCGCCGCCGTGACGAAGGAACTTCGAGCGTTGCAGGCGGAGTTGGAGCGGCAGTACGCGCTCATGATTGTGAATGCTCCTGGCGAGCAATCGGCGACGGAGCGACTTTGGACCGACGACGACGGCACTCGCACATCAGGATATTTTGTGTTCGTCGACGCGGTGGATGATAAGGGCCAAGCGGTGAGCGTGCCGATTCGGAACCGTGAGAACGATCGAATGGAGAACGTTAGCCGTTGGGGTGAGCAGGTGCCGAAAAAGGTGTTCGATCGCTTGGCTCGAGACAAACAGAAGGATGGCGTCCTCGACGAGCGGATGTTCGGCGCGAAGCCGCGCGGCACGCGGGAGTTTAAGGTGGAACTGCAGGGCGACGACGACCAGCCGATTGAACGACGAGGGCAGATTACCTCATGGAATTGAACGTTCGATCGGGTCGCGAGGTCGGCCGCGTGCTGGAGCGGGCCGTCGAGCAGGTGCGGCAGCGGCTGAGTGCGCACGCCGACGGGATTCGCGAGCTCGACGCCGAGATGAACGAACTGATCGCCAAGCGAAGCGAGACGTTGGTCGAGCTCGCTCGCTACTACTTGCCCGACCTCAAGCCGGAGACGATCCAGGGTTCGTTCGTCGAAGTCCGCGCCGAGTTGCTCGACTTGCTTTCCCAAAAGCAGCGACGGCAGCTGGAGTTGCAGGACCAGGCAGCTGGAGCATCGCGCGAGGTCGAGCATCAGGACGCGGAGCTCGACCGCGTGACCGACGGCCTCAACGCGAAGGTGGCGGAGCGTGAGCAGCTCGAAGCGCTCGTCGCCGAGCGGTTGCACGGGACCGAGGAGTTTACGACCCTCTCGCAGCAGGCGTTGGTGGCGGAGCAGGAACTGAATCGGAACGAGGCGCGCGTCACAGATATTCAGAAAGACGCCAAAGAAAAGCTGCCGTCGTATGAGCGGAGCCGGTTGTTCAAGTATCTGTACGATGCCGGCTACGCGACGGGACGCTACCAGGCGGGCGGGCTGACGCGGCGGCTCGATCGCTGGGTCGCGAAGATGATCGACTTCGAATCGGCGCGGCGCGGGTACGACTTTCTGCGGACGACGCCCGAGCTGATGAAGCAGGAAGTCTCGCGGCGGCGCGATCGTTTCAACGAATTGATGCAGCAGGTCGAGGCGATCGAGGATCGCGTCAGCGACGAAGTCGGCTTGACCGAGGTCTTGCGCGTCGGGCAACAGTTGGGTGCCGATCGCGACCGGCTGGTCGCTGCCGTCGCGGCGGCGCAAGAGGGCGTGCAGCGGCTGCGGCAGCAGATCGCGCAACTCGAAGGACAGCAGAACGAGTTCTACGAGCGAGCGATTGCCCGGATGAAGGCATTTCTGGAGAAGCTGCCGGAGGCGCGGTTGGAACGTCATTCACAAAGCACGCCGCAGCGGGATGACGATGCGCTGGTCGCGGAGGTGTCGCAGATTGGCGAACGGCTCGATGCGGCCGAGGGGCGCGGCGCCGAATTGGGGCAGGCGCGAGTGGCGTGGGACGAACGTTTCAACGGGTTGCAAGAACTATTGCAGCGATTTCGGCAGGCGGAGTTCGATTCGCAGCGGTCGATGTTTCCATTGCAGCTCGACGCGGGAGATTTGGTGGAGCAGTTGATTGCTGGGCGAATGTCGACGCAGCAGGTCTGGTCGACGCTGCAAAGCAGCCAACGTTTCGCGCCGGCGTGGCATGAGCAGCAAGGGCCGCAGTTCGGCGGGGCGACGGCGGGGGACGTGTCGATGGTATTGCTGAAGGTGCTTGCCGAGGTCGCTGGCGCCGCGATGCAGCACAGCGCCGGTCGCGGGATGGAACGGCGCGGGCCGGTGCGACGGCAGACGCGACAGGCGACGGGGCGGCCACAGTTTCCGAATCGTGGGTTTACGAACGGGCGTGGGTTTTAGGATTAACCGCCAAGGCACGAAGGCACAAAGAAAGACACGAAGAGAGATCAATGCTGTTGAGATGAGGGGGCATTGCCTCAGCTTGTACCTTCCTACTTCTCTTCTTTCTTTTCTTGGTGTTTTTCTTCGTGACTTTGTGTCTTCGTGGTTGAGTCCGCAATCTCCCCCCACGCGGCGCTGAACTCTTCGTTGCATTTGGGGCAGCGGACTTTTTCGCCGAGGAATTTTTGCGGCACGTCTTTGTCGTGATCGCACTTGGGGCACTCGATGCGGAACCGCAGGTTTTCGTCGGCGAGCGGGGCGAGCGCCTCGGGGGGCGTGTCCTCGAACTCGACGTCTTCCGGCAGCAGCGTTGAGAGTTGCTCGATCGACAGGTCGGCGATCTCGGCGATGCGGTTCGACTGGCGGCGGATCGCGAGTTCGAACAAGTTGCGCGAGGTGCGGCCGTTGCCGAAGTGACGGTCGCGGTTGGCGTGGAGGTAGCTGAGGCCGACGATTGTCTTGGCCCGCGTTGCCGAGCAGACGCGGTATTGGCTTTTGTCGCACATCATGCCGAAGATGCTTGAGAGCTCCAGCGGCGTGTAGTCGACGAACTCTAGCTGGCGGCTGAAGCGGGACGAGAGGCCAGGGTTCGAACGGAGGAGCGTTTCCATCTCGTCGGGGTAACCGGCGAGAATGACGACGAGCCGTTCGCGATCGTCTTCCATCCGTTTGAGCAGCGTCTGGACCGCCTCGTGGCCGTAGGGGTCTTCGCTCTCGCCGGCGATGAGGGTGTAGGCTTCGTCGATGAACAGGACGCCATCGAGCGCCTCGTCGATCTTCTTGTGGCTTTTGGGCCCAGTCTGGCCGGCGTACTCGGCGACGAGGCCGCTGCGATCGGTCTCGATGAGGTGCCCCTTCTTGAGGATGCCCATCGCGCCGAAGATCGAGCCGACGATCCGGGCGACCGTCGTCTTGCCGGTGCCGGGGTTGCCGTTGAAGACCATGTGGAGGGTGAGGTCGGTCGTCGGCAGGCCGGCCTCGGTCCGCTTCGCCTGGACTTTGAGGAAGTTGGCGAGCGTGCGGACTTCTTCTTTGATCTCGGCGAGCCCGATGAGGCGGTCGAGTTCGGCCATTGTTTCGGCGAGACGTTCGGCGGGCGTTTTTTCGGGGTTGATGGGGGGCGTCGGTTGATTGGGGAGCGTGGGTTTGGCGGGGGCCGCGCTCCGCTCGCGCGTCGCGGCTAATTTTGGGTCCGTGGTGGGGGGCGACGCGGAGGCGGAGTTCGAACTCGGTTTGATTGGGGGGAGTTCGGACCGGGCGTCGAAGATTTTTTCGATCGCTTGCGGGCCGGCCTGGTCGGCGGCGGCGTGTTCGCTTGGTTCGTCGATGGGAATCGGGCGGAGGTGGCGGCTCAGTTCGTCTTGGATCGACTTGATCTGCGCCGCCTCGACCTCTTGGATCGGCCCGTCGGCGCGGGCGACGAGGTTGGCGAGGCGGACGACGAGGGCTTCGAGCTCGCCGACGCGATTGCGGAGGACCGGGATCTGGTCGAAGGGGCGAACGAGGGCGTACCACTTTAGCTCGGTCGCCTTCTGCGACATCTCGACGAGGGCGTCGCGGAGGGCGTCGCCTTCGAGCCACTTGTCCCAAAGATGGAAGACTAGCACTTCGGCCAGGAATTTTTCGTTCTTGCTCCACCGGCGGTCGCATTGGCAGACGCTGACGAACACCTTCACCAGCAGCGCGCCGTGGAGGTCGTCCATCAGTTGGACGAACGGGCCCGACGTGGCTTCGAGCTGCTGCGGGTTGTCGCGGGCGGCCAACTCGCCGCTGGAGACGTAGAGATCGCGACACTTGCCGAGCAACTGGCGGAATTGCGACGGGAGGTCGGGGAATTCGAAGGTGGACATGGAGCGTGATTATAGAGTGGTCAGTTGTCGGTTGTCAGTTGTCCGTTGCTGGATGCTGGTGACTGGTGACGTCCTTCGTGTCGTGTTGTCGTGGGTGTCGTCTTTTTCATTTTTGGCGACACTAGTCTTAAGTTGGCTTTGGCGTTGAGGTTGCGATTAGCGTCAGGGCGACGGCTTGTCGCGTCAGTCGTCGGCGGTCGCTTTTGAACTGCTGGCAACTGGCGAGGAATGCGTTGAGTGGCATGGTGAAATGAAGGATTGCGTACTGAAGTATTCAGTAACGACCGAACGGGGACCGTGGCATGAAGTCGCAGCCCGGCTGTTCACTGTAGCGGGTCAGGTGGCCATTTTCTGCAATGAACCTCAAGAGAATTTTCGGCGACATTAAACTAGCGGCGCGGCCAAAACTTACCCGTTGACGGGGCGTGCGGGCAGTAAGCGTTTTCGCGCGTGGGCGGAGCGGGCCGATTACAATCGGCGCTAGCCATGCTTTTGCCACGCCGCCATCATTGGGTTCCCGACTATCTTGCTGCGCTAGGAATCGTCGCAGCGTGTACGGTGCTGGGCGGCGTCAGCCATTGGTGGGAACTGACTGAAGCGAACGTCGTCATGATCTTCATGGCGGGGGTGGCCCTCACGGCGGCGAAGTTCGGGCATGGGCCAGCGCTGGCGGCGATCGCGCTAAGCGTGGCGTCGTACAGCTTCTTCTTTGTGCCGCCGGTGTTCGCGTTTGCGATGATCGACTCGCAATACGTCATCACGTTGGGGGTGATGGTGGCCATCGGCTGGCTGATCAGCGAACTGACAAGTCGGCTGCGGGCGGAGTTGAAAGCGACGCAACTCCAAGAGCGTCGCACGGCGCAGTTGTATTTGATGACGCGCGAACTGGGGCAGCTTTCTGGGACCACGCCCCTGGTCAATGCAGCGGGAAGCATCGTTGCGGATACGTTTGACGGCGAAGCGACCCTCTTTTTGCAAGATTCTTCAGAGAACTTGCGGTTGGCGTACGGCGGAGGGAACGCGATGGGGCAGGATTCGGCGCTCGCCTTGCAGGCGGCCGCCGCGACGAGCCTCAACGGTCGCGAGAACGAGGCGAGCGGAGAGACGACGGAAACGTTTGTGGCGATGCAGGGCGTCCTGCGCACGATTGGCGTACTCGGCGTACGTCCGCGGGAGCAAGGCCGGTTTTTGGAAGCGGAAGAACGTCGCATGCTGGAAACCTACGCGAATCTCATTGCCTTGTCGTTGGAACGCGATCAATCGATGGCCGAGGCGCATCAGGCGCAAATGCAGGTCGAGACGGAGCAACTGCGAAATTCGCTGTTTACCTCGATCTCGCATGATTTGCGTTCACCGCTGGCGACGATCTCGGTGACGACGCAGGGATTGCTCGACGAAGCGGGAGATCGCCGACTCTCGGAAGTCGGCGAGGCGCTGGAGACCATCGTCGACGAGGCGCGGCAGCTGGGCCGACAGGTCGACAATCTGCTCGACATGGGGCGGTTGAATTCGGGAGCGCTGGCGCCGGAGTGCGAGTGGCATGTGCTCGAGGAATTGGTTGGCGTCGCGCTGTCGCGACTGCGTCGCGAATTGGCCGGTCACGAAGTACGGATCAAGATTCCGGAGGACTTTCCGCTGCTCTGGGCGGCGGGCGACTTGATCGTTCAGGTCCTAGCGAACTTGTTGAGCAACGCCGTTCGTTATACGCCGCCGGGGAGCCGGATCGCGATTTGGGGCGTGCAGGAGTCGGATTGTCGGAAGATCGTGATCGCGGACGACGGGCCCGGGATTCCGGCGGGTCGCGAGGAAGCGATTTTCGAGAAATTCGTGCGGGGTTCGACGAAAGTGGCGGACGGTCGGCGGGGGATGGGGTTAGGGCTGGCCATCTGCCGCGGCATGGTGACGGCCCATGGAGGGACGATTCGGGCCCGCAACCGGCCGGAAGGGGGAGCGGAGTTTGTGATTAGTTTGCCTTGCCGGGCGGGCGCCCCGCCGATTAGGCTGGAAGAGGAGGCGGCGCATCACCGTTATTAGCGGAAGGTTTACCCGTGTCGCTTGCGCCGTCGCCGTTGGTGCTGATCATTGAGGACGAAGCGCCAATGCGGCGCTTTCTGCGGACGTTTCTGACTGGGGCGTCCTATCGCCTGGCCGAAGCCGCCAGCGGCGAGGAGGCCATTCAAGCCGCGGTGGAGTCGCCGCCGGATTTGATTCTGCTCGATTTGGGGCTGCCTGACATGGATGGTCAGGAAGTGATTCGCCGGCTGCGGGAGTGGCTGCAGGTTCCGATCATCGTCGTGTCGGTGCGGGATCAAGACAAGCAGAAGATCTTGGCGCTGACGAACGGGGCGGATGATTACCTGACGAAGCCGTTCAGCACGGGGGAATTGCTGGCGCGGATTCAAGTGGCGTTTCGCCACTCGGCGAGCCGTCAGGGAGAGGCGTCGCCGCTGTTTTCGAGCGGGGAGCTGCAGATTGATCTCGCCACGCGACGCGTGCGAGTGAACGGCGACGAAGTGCGGCTGACCCGGCTGGAGCACAAGCTGCTGCTGACGTTGGCGAAGCACGCCGGCAAAGTGCTGACGCATCAGTTTCTGCTGAGCGAGGTCTGGGGGCCGAAGCGGATCGAAGGCGTGCAGCACTTGCGCGTCTTCATGGCCGGATTGCGGCGGAAGATCGAGCTGGAGCCGGCGCAGCCGCGGTACCTGCTGACCGAGCAAGGGGTGGGGTATCGGTTGGCGGTCGAGTGATTCTCAGCGGCAATAAAATAGATGTTCTAGTCGTGAATTCCGCGTGATTAATAATCTATAAGTAAACGGCCGGATGTGATTAAGATTATATAAATTTGCATAGAGTGCTTGCACATTACGCAATGAAAGCCGGCAGGAACACGGCCGGCGCTTTCCCCGCGGACTTCAGCGAGTTCCGCTTCTAAGTAACCGTACTCACGGCAGTTGCGAGTAAATCGCTACAGCTTCTCACGGCGCCGTCTGTTTGGTACGCGCGTTGCCATTGGCGATGGTAAGCGACGTTGCCTGTAGCCAAGGCGGATTCTGCAATTCAAGGCACAAGATCGGCGCGGCGCATGACTGCGCTCGGCCGGTAGGCGGAATACTTGTTGTTTCCAGCATTCGCGCTGGATGGGCGTCCTTCTTATTGTTGTCTATTGGGAGCGAAGGCATGGGGTTAATCCTCCGAACGCGGGTTGTTTTGCGCGCACGCTGGCGACCGATGATCGGTTTCGCGCTAGGGCTCGCAGTGTTGTTCTGCGCGACGGCGCGGCCGATCTTCGCGCAAGAAGCTGCGGTAGCTGAAGTCGAAGAAGAGACGGTTGAAGAAACCGCCGAGGCGCCGGCTGCGGAAGAACCTGCGACGGAGGAAGCGGCTCCGGCGCCGACCTATCTTGCTCCCGCAGCGGAAGGGGGCGCGTGGCCCGACGCCGGCGGCGGTGCGGCTGGCTACTGGACGACGCCTAGCGCTGGTCCAGTGGGCGACGGCGCACCGGCCGAAATGACTCCCGACAAGCTCTACGATCGCATCTCCCACAATCTGTTTTCGATCAACGTGATGTGGGTCGTGCTCTGCGCGGCGCTGGTCATGTTCATGCAGGCTGGGTTCATGATGGTCGAAACCGGTTTGTGCCGGGCGAAGAATTCGGCCCATACGTCCGCGATGAATCTCATGATTTATCCGCTCGGTTGTCTAGCGTTTTGGGTGTACGGCTTCGGCATTGGCTGGGGCAATTGGTGGAACGCTCCGGTGGCGCCGGGGTGGTACTCGCCAATCGGCCCGGGCACGGTCGCGCTCGACAGCGGGTTCTCGATCACGACGGGCGAAGGGGCCGACGCCAAGACGTTCGGCATCATCGGCACCGAGGGCTTCTTCCTGAACAACCTGGACGACGTCAGCATCATGACGTTGTTCTTCTTCATGATGGTGTTCATGGACACGACGGCTACCATTCCGACAGGGACGCTGGCGGAGAGGTGGGCTTGGAAGAACTTCATCCTATTCGGCCTGTGGATCGCGTTGCCGTACTGTATTTACGCCCACTGGGTGTGGGGCGGCGGCTGGTTAGCGCAATCCGGAAAGAACTGGGGACTGGGCCATGGAGCGGTCGATTTTGCCGGATCGGGGGTCGTCCACTCCATGGGCGGCATCATTGCCTTGGTCGGCGGGATCTTGATCGGCCCGCGCATCGGCAAGTACGTCGACGGCAAGCCGCGGGCAATTCCCGGTCACAACATCCCGATGGTGGTGGCCGGAACGTTCGTGCTCGCGTTCGGTTGGTTCGGCTTCAACGCCGGCTCGACGCTCGCCGGCACCGATCTGCGGCTGGCAACGGTTGCGGTGAACACGATGCTCGGCAGCGTGGCCGGGGCCATCTCGTGCATGTTCTACATGATGCTCCGCGGGATGAAGCCTGATCCGTCGATGATCTGCAACGGCATGTTGGCCGGCCTCGTGGCGGTGACGGCGCCTTGTGCGTTCATCGACAGTTGGGCTGCCTTGGTGATTGGCGGCATCGCCGGCGTGTTGGTGGTGATCAGCGTCATCTTCTGGGACAAGATTGGAATTGACGATCCGGTCGGCGCCATCTCGGTGCATGGCGTCAACGGCATTTGGGGCGTGTTGTCGCTGGGGCTGTTCGCCAACGGCAAGTACGGGATGGGTTGGAACGGGGTCGTGCGCGAGAAATGGGACGCGACGCTCGATTCGGACGGCGTGCTGACCGACGGCGTGCGTGGACTCTTCTACGGCGACTCGTCTCAGTTGATGGCCCAAGCCCTCAGCGCCGTGACAGTGCTGGTGTTCGGAGCGGTGGCTTCGTTCATCCTGTTTAAGATCAGCAACCTGATCACGCCGATGCGGGTGCCCGCCGACGTCGAGAAGGATGGTCTCGATATGGCTGAGATGGGCGCGACGGGTTACCCGGACTTCATGCCGGCCCCTCATGTCTGACGTTGACGCTGAGTCGCGGCCGGCGGTTTCGATCGGCCGGCCGCGACTTGGGGATCGCACTGGCCCTCGTAGGGTCCAGGAAGGATGCTCGCCGGTTTGGGTGGCCGCGACGCCGCCCAAGCCGGAGCTTCCCTTTCGATCACAAACCAACTGTGCGAACACTTTGGCCTAAAGGGCTGCTGAGATGAAAAAGATTGAAGCGATCGTGCGTCATCACAAGGTGGACGAAGTGAAGGAAGCCTTGGTCGGCGTGGGGCTGACGGGGATGACGGTCTCGGAAGTGCGCGGCTTTGGCCGTCAGCGGGGGCATACGGAAACTTACCGCGGCACCGAGTACACCGTCGATTTCGTGCCGAAAGTGAAGATCGAAATTGCCGTCAACGACGACATTGCCGACAAGGCGTTGTCGGCGATTGTCGGGGCGGCAAAGACGGGCCAAGTCGGGGACGGGAAGATTTTCGTCTACGACTTATCGAACGTGATTCGGGTTCGGACTGGGGAGGCGGGCGAGGCGGCCCTCTAAATGGGCTGCGATTCGGCACTGCCTGGAAGTTCGGCTTGAGGTTTTGCTCTTGCCTAAAATTGGGGCATGGGGCTCTCGATCGGGGTGCGCTTCAGGGGCGGCCCCGATTTTTTTATTGTTTCTTTATTTCTTCTCCATAAACGATTTGCGCAAATCAGTAGCGCGCATTTTCCGTTGCTCGCCGTATCATGGCACGGCCCTTGCTATCACGAGGGTCGTCGAAATACACCGGCAGGGTTGTGCCGGAAGATACCTCGAAAAAGCGTCCAGGCGGACTCTCGAAGGGGACCTTGCGTTACTTGGGGAGCGTCGCGCTCGCGTCGCACGGAATTCTCCATTGCGCCTAGTTCTGCGGTGCGCGGATTCGCCGCGCCGGGATAGCCGTTGGGCTCTCCGCCGAGGGTTCGGCTCCGTTTATCTCCAGCGCAGTCGCTGGAACGAGCATCCTTTCCTCTGTTCTGTGGGAGTGTCGCAATGGGTTGTACGAACCAGTGGTCTCATCACGCGCGAGGGCCATGGCGGGGGATGCTTTCCCTGCTGCTATTGGCTTCGCTTGTCGCTGCGACGCCGCGGACGACTTGGGCTCAAGAAGCTGCGGTTGTCGAGGAAGAGGCAGTGGTCGTGGAGGAGGCGGCGGACGACGCTGCTGCTCCCGCCACCGCTGCTCAAGACCCGGCCGCCACGGAAGCGGCTGCTGAAGAGGCAGCGGCCACCGAAGCCGCAGCCGAAGAGCCGCTGACCCTGGAAAGCGTCTCCGGCAAGGCCGACGTCGCCGCTCTGGCTGGCCACATCTCCTGGATGCTGACGAGCTGCGTGTTGGTGCTGTTCATGACGGCCCCGGGCCTCGCGATGTTCTACGGCGGTTTGGTCCGCAAGAAGAACGTGCTGGGCGTGATGATGCAGTGCATCTTCCTCATGGGCTTGATGACGATCCTGTGGGCCCTCTACGGCTACAGCCTCGCCTTTGGCGGCAGCGGCGCCTACATCGGCAATGACGAATACCTGTTCATGAAGAACGTCCAGCGCGTGTGGGACGATTCGGCCGGCGCGCCGACGACGCCGATGACCGGCGTCATTCCGACGCTCGTTCACATGCTGTTCCAAGGGATGTTCTTCATCATCACCCCTGCCCTCATCTGCGGCGCCTTCGCCGAGCGGATGAAGTTCAGCTCGATGGTCGTGTTCTCGATCTTGTGGGGAACCTTCATCTACTGCCCGTTGTGCCACTGGGTGTGGGACGGCGGCATCTTGGCGTTTAATTCGGATCACGCGATCAAGGGCGGTGCTCTCGACTTCGCCGGCGGTACGGTGGTGCACATCAGCTCGGGCGTTTCGGCCTTGATCTGCGCCTTGGTGATCGGCAAGCGTAAGGGCTTCGGCCACGACGATATGCGTCCGCACAACCTGACGTACACGGTGCTGGGCGCCGCGATGTTGTGGTGCGGTTGGTTCGGCTTCAACGCCGGCAGCGAACTGGCGAGCGACGAGTTGGCCGCCAGCGCCTTCGCGACGACCCACTTCTCCGCCGCAGCTGGCCTGCTGGCGTGGGTGGGCTACGAATGGCTAACGCACGGCAAGCCGACGGTGCTGGGCGCCGCCTCGGGTTGCGTGGCAGGCCTCGTGTGCATCACGCCGGGCGCCGGTTTCGTCAACGTCATGCCGGCGATCATCATCGGCTTGGCGGGCGGCTTGGTCTGTGCGATCGCGTGCAGCAAGCTCAAGGGCGCCATGGGCTACGACGACTCGCTGGACGCCTTCGGCGTGCACGGCGTCGGCGGAACCTTGGGCGCTGTGCTGACCGGCGTCTTCGCGACCCGGGCGGCTTGGGACATCGACGGCGGCGAGAAGCTCGGCCTGCTTGAAGGCGGCAGCGTGCTGACGGGGCAAGTGGTTGCCGTGGGCATCACTTGGATCTTCAGCATCGTAGGGACCTTCATCATTCTGAAAGTGATCGAAGTCCTCATGGGCCTCCGCGTCGCGGAACAAGGCGAAATGATCGGCTTGGACCAGAACGAGCATGGCGAAGAAGGTTACATCTTCTCCTAGGAGTTATGAGTTGTGAGGAGCGAGTTTCGAGTTGGCGGAACGGCGTCGCTGTCATTCCCCTCTCGAAACTCGCGACTCGAGGCTCCCGCCTTTTCCAACAAACCACATGTTCTCCCTATAGGGACATATTCTTATGAAAAAGATCGAAGCCATTGTTCGCCACCACAAGGTGGACGAAGTGAAGGAAGCCCTGATTGCCGTGGGGCTCCAGGGAATGACGGTGAGCGAGGTGCGCGGCTTCGGCCGGCAGCGCGGGCACACCGAAACGTACCGCGGCACCGAGTACAAAGTCGACTTCGTGCCGAAGGTGAAGATGGAGATCGTCGTCGGCGATGAGTTGGTCGACAAGGCGTTGTCGGCGATCGTCGGGGCCGCGAAGACAGGCCAAGTCGGCGACGGGAAGATCTTCGTCACCAATTTGGCCGAAGTCGTTCGCGTGCGGACCGGCGAGACGGGCGCCGCGGCGATTTAGCTTACGTCGCCTATCGTCGTGTATTTTCAGCCCCTGGCTCCGCCAGGGGGTAGCGCGACGTAGGACGACGCCTACCGGTATGGTGACCGACCCCCCGGCGGAGCCGGGGGCTGCATTGAGATTCAGTTAAATAGAGGGATGCGTCCGCGATTCCAAATTGCGGGCGTCATCCCTCTTTTTATTGATGGAGCGTTGAAGATTTTGAACCGCCAAGGATGCCAAGATTCGCTAAGGAAATGCGGGGAGGATGGTGTCGCGAGGATATGGCGGACATGAGGGGGTGCGCCTAATTGGGCGTGACGGGTATAATTCGGTGCACGGCTGGTCAAGCGAGGGTTCGGACTGGTCGCTTAAGCGACCAGTCCGGGGGTGCGTTTGATGCTTGGATTGCCGTTGGTACGCTCCCGCGATATTGCACCTTGGAATGAGTTCCATGAAGAAGATTGAAGCGATCGTTCGTCATCACAAGTTGGATGACGTGAAGCAGGCCCTCGTCGGCGTCGGGTTGACGGGCATGACCATCACCGAGGTGCGCGGCTTCGGCCGGCAGCGCGGACATACCGAGACCTACCGCGGGACGGAATACCGGGTCGACTTTGTGCCGAAGGTGAAGATCGAGCTGGCCGTGGCGTCGGAGCTAGCGCCGAAGGCGGTGTCGGCGATCGTGGCGGCCGCGAAGACTGGGCAGGTGGGCGACGGGAAGATCTTCGTCACCGATTTGGCAGAGGTGGTGCGCGTGCGGACCGGTGAGACGGGGTCGGCGGCGCTGTAGAGGCCGCGCCATGCGGCGGCTCGGCGGGAGCCTCGCCCTCCCGGATCGATTACGCGATTCCCTTGCGTACCGCCCAGACGGCGGCTTGCGTGCGGTCGGCGACGCCGAGCTTGCGCAGGATGTGCTGGACGTGTTCTTTGACCGTCTCGTAGCTGATGTCGAGGGCCTGAGCGATCTCTTTGTTACTGAGGCCGAGAGCGAGCTGGCGGAGGACTTCGCCTTCGCGGCGGGTGAGCGGGGCGTCGAAGTCGATGGTGGCCCGCGGCGTGGAGAGCGCGCCGGCGACGCGGCGGAGCCCTTCGCGCGACCAGAGCATGTCGCCGGCCGCGGCGCGGCGGATAGCGGCGACGATTTCTTCTCGGCTGGCGTTCTTCACCAAATAGCCGGCGGCGCCTAAGGCGACGGCGCGGGCAATATAGGTGGGGTTGTCGTACGAGCTGAACATCACGATGGCTCCGCCGGGAAGTTCGGAACGGAGCTGGCTGAGGACGCCGAGGCCGTCGACGCCGGGCATTCTCACATCAAGCAGAATGACGTCAGGGCGATGACGGCGGGCGAGGCGGAGTGCCTCGTCACCGTCGGCGGCGTCTCCCAAGATCTCGATGTCGCGGACGTCCGCCAGCAAACTGCGCAAGCCGGCGCGAATAACCGCATGGTCGTCAGCGATTAAGAGCCGGACAGTCATCGCACGAAGTTGCCTTCCGCCGCCGGGGAAGCGCTTGGTCAAGTTGCAGATCAATTGTTGCAGAGCAAATGCTGTACGCAGTACCAGCGGCTCGTTGCGGCTAGCGCCGCGAGCGGCTGCGTCCCCCGACGCATGCCGCCCGATTCCTAAACGATATCAGGTTCAACGGCGCGGGCAACAGAATTCGCGGGAAATAGGGATTTTGGGCGCGAGCAGGGGCAAACGGCGCAGGCAGTGCATCGTCGCGCCGCTAGCTGATTTCGGCGATTTCGGGGCGTGATCGCTGGGCGCATCGGTCCGAGGCTTTGCCCAGTCATGGGTAGCACGAATCGCGCCGCGGGGCGTCGGCGACGGGCTTCGCCGCGCCGCGCGGCGCTTCGACGAAGTGGCGCAGCACTGATCTTGTCAACTGCTTTACATGCGCGCGACGATGACGCATACTCGGCACGGCATCGAGATGGTGACGGCGTCCCTAATCAAGTGACGCGTGAATGGAGTCCACCTTGTCCATTGCAAGATCCTTCGCGAGATCGCGCGTTATGCCTACGCTGTCGATGAATGAGCTCACGACGTATCGTTGGCCGCTTGAGGAAGATATCCGTCGTTACGCCGCGGCGGGGTACGAGGGAATCGGCGTCTGGCGGCAGAAGCTGGCGGACTACGGCGAAGAGGCGGCCGTTGATTTGATCGCCGAGTCGGGGCTGCGTGTGACGAACCTCTTGTGGGCCGGCGGCTTCACGGGGAGTTGCGGCCGCACCCCGGAAGAGAGCATCCAGGACGCCATCCAAGCGATTCGGTTGGCGGGGGCGCTCGGGGCCGGTTGCCTCGTCATTTATCCTGGCGGGCGAAATTTTCATATTTACCGGCAGGCGGAACGGCTGTTACGCGGCGCGCTTGATCAGTTGCTCGAGTACGCCGCCGACGTCGAAGTGGCGCTCGCGATCGAACCGATGCACGCCGCGTGCGCCGCCGATTGGACGTTTTTGACCGACGTGGAATCAACCGTTGCCTTGGTCGAAAGTTATCGCACGCCGTTCTTGAAGTTGGTGTTCGACACCTATCATTTCGGTCACGATCAGGCGGTGCTGGCGAATTTACCGGAATTGGCGCCCCATATTGGCGTGGTTCATCTGGCTGATCGCGTCGAGGCGCACGCGCTCGACCAGCACCGGCGGCGGCTCGGCGAAGGGCGGCTCCATTTGGCGGAAATCGTGCGGGGGCTCGTCGACGCCGGATACACGGGCGACTTCGACGTCGAGTTGATTGACAGCCAACTCGACGAGAGCGAGTACGAAAACGTTCTCACCGCTTCGCTCGACTACTTCGAGCGAGTGCTGGCGCCGGTCAGCGGCGAGCGGAGTTAGGTTCGCCGATGGCCCGTCCGCTGATTGTAAATGCAGGGATTACGATTCCCGCGACCGAATTCGGCATCTCGTACGCTCGCAGCGCGGGACCGGGCGGTCAGAACGTCAACAAGGTGAACTCGAAGGCGACTCTCCGCTGGCGAGTCCTCGATTCGCCGAGCCTGCCCGCGGCGGTGCGACAGCGGTTCCTGGCGCACTTTGGCAATCGCGTGACGAATGACGGCGAGATCGTGATCGCCGCCGACGAGCATCGGGAACAGCCGCGAAATTTGACGGCCTGCTACGAGCGGTTGCGGGCGATGATTCTGTCGGTGGCGAAAGCGCCGACACGGCGGGTGAAGACGCGGCCGTCGCGCGGGGCGGTGGAGCGACGAATTCAGTCGAAGCAGCGGAACTCGGAGAAGAAGCAGCAGCGACGCGGCGGGTTTGATTCGTAGCAAGGAGTGCTAGCAAGGGCGTCGGGTTGTTCAATTTGAACCGCCAAGGACGCCAAGTGCGCCAAGGAAATACAAAGAATGTTGGAACCGCGGATGAACGCAGATTAACGCCAATTAAGAACTATCTGCGTTCATCCGCGTTTATCGGCGGTTCCATAGTCTTCATCTTTTCTTCCATCGTGCCCATGGCGCCGTTGTGGTTCAGTTTCTCCCCGCATTCCTTGGCGCTCTTGGCGCCCTTGGCGGTTGATTCTTAACCTCGCCGCTTGCCTAATTCCTCTAGGCCGATTCTCGGCATCTTGGTAAGAAATTGCTCGGTTCATGGAAGACCGTGCGCGCATTGCAAGTTATCTCGGAGAGATCATGCGAAGGATCGTCGCTTCACTTGCCGTCATGGTGATGTGTCCCAGTTTGGCGTTGGCCCAACTCAACCCGTTGAGCTACGCCCCGCTGGATAGCGGACAGGGGCTGAGCCCAATTCTGACCGGAACGGCAACGGCCAACATCGTGACGACGCCTACCGGCGGGACGTTCACCTATGGAACGACCGTCTACAACGCGGTGATGACGCCGCAAGGCGGCGGGCCTGACATCGCGGTGTTCACGTTCACGAACATTAACTTGGGGGGCTTGGCGACGGCGCTAAACATCAACGGCACGAACCCGGTCGCCATTCTGTCGCATCAGAACATCACCGCGCTCCCGATTAACATCAACGGCAAGCCGGGCGCTTCGGCCACGGGCGGATTAGGCGGCGTCGGCGGCAGTGCGGGCGGGTCGAAAGGATTTGCCGGCGGCGGCGCCAACGGCGGCGGCACTGGAACCTCGGGCGGCGGCGGCGGTAATGCGGGCGCCGGCGGAACCGGCCTCAACGGCGGCGCCGGCGGCGCCGTGAATGTGACCAATCTCTTGGTCGGCGGCAGCGGTGGCGGCGGCAGCAGTTTCGGCGGCGGCGGCGGTGGCGGCGGCGGTCTGGAAATCGGAGCGGTGAATGCGATCTCTTTCGGCGCCTCGGCCTCGATCACAGCCAACGGCGGAAACGCCGCGAGCGGAAACGGCGTAGGCGGTGCGGCTTTTGGTGGCGGCGGAGCCGGCGGGTTGATCTACATTCACGGCAAGCAAGTCACTCTGCTTCCCACGCAAACCTTCTCGGCCAATGGCGGGGGAGCTTCGAACTTCAACGGCGGCGGCGGCGGCGGCGGGAAGATTATCATCGACGGTTTGCAGGGCGCCGATCCGAATGCGCCCGCGACGCCGATCGAACCGACGTTTCTCGGCGCGAATCTGCAGGCCACAGGGGGCACGGTGGTGAACGGCGGCGTTGGCGGAGCGGGCGAAATTGTCATGCGGCCTACGCTGCCCGTCGTGACTGGTTACAACATCGTCCTGAACGGCCAGCCGATCACGATCAACGGCATCGGCGCCAATCTAGGGACGCGGCTGAGCTACGTCTTGAACCGCGATCTGCAAGTCGGCGTTAATACCGCCGGAGTTCAGCCGGGTTCGGCACGACTGGGCGCCAACGAAGCGTTGTCGCCAAGCGCCAAACTCTCGATCGAAGCCTCTGGAACGTTCCTGACGAGCACGTTCAAACAAACGGTCGCCGAACTATCCGGTCAGGGCGTTCTCGCTCTCGACGCAGGCGGCACATTGGCCGTGGGCAGCTCCTCGACGCTCGACTTCCAGTTTCGCGGCGAGATTGTCGGGACAGGGACGCTGGAAAAAGCAGGCAGCGGTACGATGATCCGTCGTACTAATCTTCAACTGCCAGGCACGTTTAACAATGCCGCAGGCACATTGGCCATCGACAGCGCGACGATCAAGGCCGACACGGCGTTCAACAACGCGGCTGGCGCCGAGGTTCAACTCGTGAACCTGGGAAGTTCGATCGTGGCCCCGACGTTGACCAACCTCGGCCGCATCGTCGGCTCGGGGACGGTTGAGGCAAGTCTCGATAATCAGCCGACCGGTACGATTCGGCTGCTGGAAGGAGATAAGCAGCGCTACGTTGGCGCGCTGAATAGCAACGCCGGCAACATCAGCTTGCTGGGCGGAATCATCGAGTTCACCCAGCCCGTGACGAACGTCGCGACAACGGGCGGCATCTCCGGGCGCGGGACGATCATCGCCGGCGGCGCGGGCCTGACCAATGCCGGCTTCTTGGCGTTCAGCGGCGGCAACACCGACTTTCTGGGCGACGTCACCAATAGCCCGGGCGGTCAGGTTTCGACGGTTGGCAACTCGACGTCGAGTTTCTACGGCGATTTTGTCAACAACGGCACGGTTCTCACCTCGACTGGGTCGACGACCGTTTTTCTAGGCACCCAAACCGGCGGCGGCAGTTTCACTGGCGGCGGCACGGTTGAGTACTTCGGTGCGATCATCCCGGGCAACAGTCCTGCGCTGGTGCCGTACGGCGGCAACGTCGTGCTTGGTCCGGCGGCGACGCTGAAGATTGAGTTGGGTGGCACGGCGCGCGGCTCGATGTACGACGCGCTGAACATCGCCGGCAATCTGTCGACCGAAAGCGCGCTTGAGGTTTCGCTGATCAATGGTTTCACGCCTTCGATCGGGCAGACGTTCGACATCCTCAATTGGGGTTCGCTGAACGGGCAGTTCTCAAGCCTGTCTCTACCGGCGCTGCCAGGACGGGCGTGGGATACGTCGCAGTTGTATCAGAACGGCACTTTGCGAGTCGTCGCGCCGACGGTGAACGGCGACTTTGACGGCAACGGATTCGTTGACTCCAATGACCTGAATGGCTGGAAGTCGGGATTCGGCAAGACCAATGGCGCCACCAAAGCACAAGGCGACGCCGACGGCGACGGTGACGTTGACGGGGCCGATTTCATGGCGTGGCAGCGCGGGTTGGGGCAGCCGACCTCTACTCCCACGGCTGGGGCCGTTCCCGAACCGGGCGCCCTGTTGCTCGCTCTCGGGGGGCTGATTCCCTTGGCGTCGTTGGTGCGTAAGCGATCGTGAGCAACAAGGACGTTGGTCCAGCCCCCGGCTCCGCCGGGGGGTAGCACGACGCGGGACGACGCCTGCCGGTATGGCAACCGACCCCCTGGCGGAGCCAGGGGGTCGGTTGCTGTAACGAAGCGTCGCGCTCTTAGCCTTCTTCCGAATGCGGTCTACCGCTTGCCTGACGTCCTTCGACGCTGTCGGCTAGCCCTTCGCGTCACTCCCCAACGAGCGGTTTTCTGCTCCCAGTCATGCTGGTCCTGCAACCTGTGCAGGTTGTACTTTCAAGCCAATTTCCAGGTTCCGCCGGCCGGGCGAATTCGTTTGCCGCCTTCTTCGGCCACGACTAAAATGCGAGCATAGCTGCGGCTGATTGGCTCGATTGGTCGTTTTCGGGCCGTCGTCGCGTGCTTGCCTTCTCTCGTGAGGCCGCGTTCGTTTTTCCTGATCAATCCGGAACGTTGATCAAGGAATTGAACGAGACCGCAGAGTAGAGGTCTGACTGGGGAGCGGATTTGCTTTCCGATTTGGGAGGCCCTGCCCGATCCGTTCTAATGACTGAGCGAGTGATCGAAGGGCGGCCGCGAATCGCCGCCAGGAACAGAGAAGCTTCTGACGAGGCGATGTCGTCTCGCGGCGCCCGAATCGGGAGAGGTCTGTCGTTATGCTAACTTCGTTACTACTAAGACTGACGCTAGTCGGCGCCGAATGGGTGCTGTGGATCTTGGTGCTGCTGAGCGTCATCAGCGTGGCGCTCATAGTCGACCGCTGTATTTACTTCTATGTGCGCCGCATCGACGCCGATGCGCTGGGCGAGGAACTGGAAAAGGCGTTGCAGGCGGGGGACGTGCGCGGTGCCTTTGATTTGGTGAAGGGTTCTGAAGCGATTGAATGCGCGGTCATCGCGGCGGGGCTTCCGGCGCTGCGTCGCGGCGCGACTGCCTGCGGAGAAGCGATGTTGGCGGCGAAGGCGCGCATGCGACCGGTGGTGGACGCCCGGCTATCAATCCTCGCGACGATCGGCAGCAACGCCCCGTTCATCGGGTTGCTGGGTACGGTGCTTGGCATCGTGAAAGCGGCCCATGACCTGGCAGGCGGCGGGTCGGGGACCGGCGATCCGAACGCGGTGATGGCGGGCGTGTTCGAAGCCCTCGTCGCGACGGCCGTCGGTTTGTTCGTCGCCATCCCGGCGGTGGTGGCGTTCAATTTGCTTCAACGACGCGTCCGCAACACGATGGCGAACGTCGATTCGCTCGCTCACATGGTGTTGGCGAACGTTCGCGTCGAAACCCGCAAGCCGTTGCCGGGCGAGGCTCCGTTGGCGCCCCCCGTCGGCGCCGGGCGGTAGTCGCCAGGGAGGCGACGGTCGACGTTTTCGTTCCCGATAACATCCATTACCCCGGTTTTGGGACTTAACATTATGGGCGCATCGACTGGTTCCGGATTCTCCGACGAAGACGATGTGGTGATGAGCGACATCAACGTGACGCCGTTGGTCGACGTCGTGTTGGTGCTGTTGATCGTGTTCATGATCACGGTCCCCGCGATCGTCGCTTCGGCACCGATCAAGGTTGATCTGCCGACTTCAGGATCGGTTGCTCCTGCCAGCGAATTGCCGCCAATCACGGTTTCCGTGCGTCGAAGCGATGACGGTAAAGTTCAGATTTTCATGAACGACCGGCAAACCAACGATGCGGAGCTGAAGAAGCTGGTTGAAGATCTCGGTTTGGCACGAGACGATCAGCGGGTGAATCTGGCCGCTGATCGAGGCATCGCCTACGGCGAAGTGATCCGCGTGATGGACCTGCTGCACGGACTTGGCCTGAAGAAAATCGCCGTCGATACGAAGCACGTGCAATAAGCGTTCTCTGGAAACGAAGTTACCGATCAATGAACGACTCCGAGACAATACAGCCGGAACGAGTCTGGTTCGACATTGAGTCGCTGCCGTCGTGGCTGGTCTCGCTGATCACCCACATGGGAGTCGTGTTGCTGTTGGGGCTGCTCATCCAGTCAGTTCCCAAAGAGAAGGGCGTCGAACTGACGCTCAACTACGAGGCTGATCCCGGCTTGACGTCGTTCGATGCGGGAGGCGGCGGAAACGGGGGCGACGGGCTCGGGCAACCGCTCGACGAGTCGATCGAATCGGAACTCGACATGGCCGAGGAAGCAATCGGCGCCGCGGAGGTTCCGATCGAAGGCGAATTGCTGAGCGAGAACGCCGACACGAATTTGGGAGATTTTGCCGCCGAATCAACCGGCGAAGCGCTGGGAATGGATGCGAGTTCGCTCCTCGCCGCCAGCGGCGGAACCATCGCCGGCAGCGGTACGGGCGACGGCGGTTCGGGGGATGGTACGGGCGGCGGCCATGGAGACGGCGAAGGAACGGGAACCGGCAACGGCAAGGGTCCTGGGCACGCCTACACAAGCATGTTCGGCCTCGCGGGCGAAGGCGGAAACTTTGTGTACGCCTTCGATCGTTCGCAAAGCATGAACTCGGTGTTCACCTACGGCATCGACGGCAGTCGGAGCTTAACGGTCACGCCGCTCGAAGCGGCGAAGAACGAGTTAATTCGCAGCATCGGCGATCTGAACGACGGCTGCCGCTTCCAGATCGTGTTTTACAACGATATCGCGGTGATGTTCGGCGGCTCGCCAACGATGTACACGGCGAGCTATTCGAACAAAGAGTTGGCTAAAACGTTCGTCGAAAACATGAAGGCGGAGGCGAACACGAACCATGTCATCGCGCTGGAAAACGCACTGCAGTGCAACCCTGACATGATCTTTCTGATGACCGACGGCGAAGCGAAGGACGATCTGTCGCCGAGCGACGTGCGACGCTTCATTCGGCATTGCAAGAAGGAGAAGATCAAGATCAACGTGGTTCACTTCTGCTTTGAGATCCGCGAGACTTGCTCGCTCATTCAGCTGGCGGAGGGCACGGGGGGGCAGCACCGGTTCATCACGCTGCGCGAGTTGGCGCATGAAAAGGAGCAGAAGTCGCGCGGCACGCCGACGCTGCGGCCGGTGGAAGCGTTGCCGTCGCTTAACTAGGCCACGAGCAGATCTTCAGCCCTCGGCTCCGCCGGGGAGTAGCGCTACGTGGGACGACGTTTACCGGCATGGTGGCCGACCTCCCGGCGAAGCCGGGGGCTATAACGAGTCGGGCCGGAACGGAGGTCCTTCTAAAGAACATCTCGCTTCGTCTGGCGCCTCGATCACATTCATCATCAGCCACTCCAGCGCGTCGGGTTCGAGCCGTGCGACGTGCATCAGCGTGTGCGGCAGGCGCTGGCCGGGCGGGATAACGGCGAGGAAACGTCGCCAAAGTTCGGCGCCGGCTTGGAGCATCGGGATTTCGTACTCGATGTGGTCGGCATACCCGACGACGGCGGCGTAATCTTTCTTGCTGAGCTCGCAGAGGCCGTGGAGGCAGACGAGTTCGCAGATGCCCTTGGTCAGCTCGTGCGACAGCAATGGCCAGAACCATGACTTCGCGACCACGACAAATTGATCGTGACGTCGCTGGACGCCGCCCCAGCCGATGGCACCGGCGCGGAGCATCACGCCGCGGTTGGTGCGAGGCTGGCGAATGCGACCAAACGCTGCGTCGCGCGTGAGGCTTCCGTCGAGGCGATCTTCATCGATGCCCCACATCGTTGCGGCGGCGCGGATTGCCAGCGGGGCGAGTTCGGCCTTGATGTCGTTCTCGGCCCGCATCAGACTCATGAAGAACAAGATGCTTTGGCCGTAGTGAGGCCCGGGCGTGCTGATAACGCGTTTATTGCGAGCTCGCGCCACGAGATAGGCCTTCGATTCGCGGGAAAGCATTCCTCCGTGCGCGGCAAGCAAGGCGTGGCGGTGAAACGGATGCGTTTCACGATGGATCGCGCCCCAGAAGCGCCAGGGCGGACCGAACGTCAGGCCCACGTCTCCGATCCAGTAGTTCAGATGCATGCTGACGACGGCGCGATCGTAGAGATCAGTCAGCCCAGGTTGCAGCGCGTCGAGTTCGTCGCGAACCAAGTGATGGGCTGTGATAAACGTGTGCGCCGCTGCTCCTTGAATCAGCAGATTCAACGTGAGCCGTTTGTTGACGTACGGCAGCAGTTCGGCGGGCTCGGAGAATTCGGCCCAGCGTGTGGAGGAAGATCGACGTCCCACGTCTCGACTATGCCTTTGGCTTCGGCTCCAGGGCCTTTGGCTGCGGCTCCGGGCGACCGGCGGGCCAAGGGGGATTGAACGGGTCGAGGTCGGGGCGTTGCTGCGGGGGCGCCTCCGGAGCGGGGCGCGGGTCGGCGTCGGGGCGGGCAGGCGGAGCTTCCGGGAGCGGGGTGGCAGCGCCGGAGGACGTCGTTAGCGAAGTTGGGGCCAACATGATGCAATTAGTCGCCAGTTCGGTGGGCGAAATGATGGACATTTTCGCTGGCAGCGAGGTTCGTCTGCTCATTGTAGACGCCGTCTGACGCAAATGTCCAAGCGATGGGCCGCATTGGAGTGGGAATCGGCGGTCGGGTTGGGGTATGATGCAGCGAGTGACTGCTGTTAGCTCGTCGGATGTCTTGCTCTCTCTTCGAATCAAAGGAGCCGTCATGGGCCGCGCGATGGTATTGCGAGTCTTGTTCGCATGTTGGGCGATTGTTCTCACGGTGGCGGTTCCGTCCGCCGATGCGAAGACCCTGGGTCGCTACGGCGCCGGTTGGCTCGAAGAGATCGACGGTTATCTGGTGCTTCATCTTGAAGGAACGCACCGCGAAATGGGAGTGCAGCACGGTAAGTTGCTCGGCGATCACATTCGGCAGAACGTCGACTTCCTGGTGCATGAGAAGGGATCGCAGGCTCTAGCCGAACTCGGGCCGCTGGGGATCACGCCGAACGCGGTGATCTCGCAAATCGTCAATATTCAGCGGAAGCATGTGCCGGAGAAATATTGGGAAGAGATCGAAGGGCTTGCCGAAGGGAGCGGGCTGTCGGTGGAAGACGTCCAGGCGGCGAACTTCATCCCTGAGCTGTTCCACTGCAGCGGATTCGCGCTGATGAATTCGGCGACGAAGGATGGGACGCTCTACCATGGGCGGGTGCTCGACTACGGCGTCGACATGAAATTGCAGGACCACGCCGTGCTGATCGTCGCCAAGCCGAAGGGGGGCATTCCCTTTGTGAACGTCACCTACGCCGGGTTCGTCGGCTCGGTCACCGGGATGAACAACGACCACGTCTCGATCGGTGAGATGGGGGGCAAAGGCCTCGGGCAGTGGAACGGCGTGCCGATGGCGTTCTTGGTGCGCGAGGTGCTGGAGTCGGCCGGCGACCTGGATGAAGCGATCGCCGTGTTCCGCGACTCGCCGCGGACGTGCGAGTATTACTTCGTGATTGCCGACGGCAAGACGAACCGCGCGGTCGGGATGGAGGCGGGGGCGAGCAAGTTCAGCCTCGTCGAACCGAACACTTCCCACCCGTTGTTGCCGCGGCCGGTGAAGGATGCGGTGTTGCTGTCGGCGGGCGATCGTTATAACCATTTAGTCGATCGGACCGAAGCGAAGTTGGGCGAGTTCACTGCGGATGACGCGATCGAGCTCATGAGCCGCCCCGTGGCGATGAAGTCGAACTTGCACAACGCGCTGTTCGAACCGAAGTCGACGAAGTTCTGGGTGGCGAACGCCAATGAGAAGGGCGAGCCGGCGGCGGATCAGAAGTATCACGCGTTTCAGCTGAGCGAATTGTTGGAACGGAAACCGTAGCTGCAACCTGGGACGGCGTGGCGCCTGCCATGCCGACTATGGGGGAAAAACGGGCTCGGCGCGAGGTTTTGACTTCGCTCTTGGGCAGGTTCGCTGGTTTTTTCAACCATTTAGGTCGAAGGAATCAGTTGACGGGCCGTGGCGGCGACCTAGCCTCCAGTGGGCCGCGTCCGGCCACGGCAGATTCTCCCTCACGGCTACATCCCTGTCATGCCGACGATTCTTTCAACGACGGCGCTGCAACCGGTTCGTTTTTCGCGCGAGTTGAACGAAGACGCCGCACGATTGCGAGACATGGCGGCGAGTATGTTGCGTCGCCCGGGCGTGCGGGCCGTGGTGATCGACCGCCGCGAACTACAGGCGACGATCGTGCCGCAACGCGGCCGCGTCAAGTTGGATGCCGCCGCCCCGGTCTCCCCCGTCGATATTGTTGCCAACGATTTGAGCGACGTCATCGAGTGGCATGATTCGCAGGGCGAGACGCTCTACTGCATCCGGGCCGAGCGGCCGGCCAGCGGTTGGCGCCGGATCGCGTTGATCACGCTCACCTTCGCCGCTCTGACCCTCGCGCTGCTTGGCGTCGTGCTGCCGGGGTTGCCGACGACGCCATTCGTCCTGGTAGCAAGCTACGGCCTGATGCGGACCTCGCGGCGGTGGCATCGCCGGCTCCTCGATAGCCGGTTGTTCGGCAGCGTACTGCGGGATTGGCATCTGCACCGAGGGGTCAGCGCCCACGTCCGCGTGAAGGCGCTCACGCTGCTGGCGATCGTCGTCGCCGCGACGTTGCTCTGGCCCGGGACCTCATTGGCGGTGAAGTGGATCGTCGTGATCGGCGGGCTGCTTGGCGGCGGTTATGTGTGGCAACTGCCGACGGCGACGCGGACCGGCGTCGTTCGGTAGAATGGCGGGTCAGCCACGGGCGAGCTCCGTTCTTGGCATCCGCCTTGCCCTTTCCTGTCGCTGAGGCGCACCGATGCCCTACGACGAACAACTCGCGCGACGCGTGCGACCGCTGATGGCGCTACGACGCGGTTTCTCAGAGAAGAAGATGTTCGGCGGCGTGGCCTATTTTCTCGACGGCAATCTGTGCGTCGGCGTGTGGAGGGAGTCGTTGGGCGTGCGCGTTGGACTGGATGCCTATTCCGAAGCGCTTTCAGAACCGCATGTGACGACGTTTGGGTCGGTGAAGCAGCCGATGCGCGGTTGGGTCATGGTCGGGCCAGAAGGTTTGGAAGGGATGGCGTCGATTCGGACCTGGGTGGAGCGGGGCGTCGAGTTCGTCGAGACGTTGCCGCCAAAGGAATGACGCGACGAGGGTATTCGAAGCTGATGCTGGGGGTAAGAAGTTCGCTATGGGCGGCATCTCACATACGCCGGTAGTTTGCAGCTGCTCAATTCTGCTAGAATTCCAGCTATGCCTATCAATGCTTATTGTATAGAATACTGTATTATCCACATTTGTTGCGCCGGCTAACAAGTTAGGCGGCGGAGGGCGAGAGCTTCAGCCAAGCATCACTCAATCGGAGAAAGAACGAATGTGCCAGTTTAGAGCCTGCCTTGCGACTATCGTTGCTCTGCTCTCCATTGCAGCGGTGAGAGACGTCTCCGCATGCACGGGTGTCACCCTGAACGCGAAGGACGGTGCAGTCGTGTACGGCCGCACGATGGAATGGGGGTCTTTCGACCTGAACTCACAGGTGGTCATCGTCCCCCGCGGCTACAAGTTCACGGCTCATACCCCAGACAAGAAGCCCGGCGTGACGTGGGAAGGGAAGTATGGGTTCGTCGGCTTGGACGGCCTCGACTACGAGGTCTACCTTGACGGGATGAACGAAAAGGGCCTCGCCGTCGGAGGGTTCTACCATCCGGGTTTCGCCGAGTATCAACACTACGACCCAACGAAGGCAAACGAGTGCATGGGGCCTGGCGACGTCATCGCCTATCTCCTTTCGACTTGCGCGACAGTCGACGAGGCCAAGGCCGCGATCGCTAAAGTTCGCGTCACGGCGGTGGTTGCGCCGCCTATCGGCATGGCCCCGCCCGCGCATTACCTCGTCACCGAACCTAGTGGCAAGGCCGTCGTGATCGAGTATCTAAAGGGCGAATTGATGCTCTTCGACGCACCCCTCGGCGTGATTACCAACGCGCCGACCTACGACTGGCACGAAATCAACCTACGGAACTACCTCAACCTCTCCGCCGTTTCATTGCCGAGCAAGAAGATCGAGGAGATGAATTTCGCGCCGCTCGGCGGCGGGAGCGGGATGATTGGCTTGCCCGGCGATTTCACCCCTCCATCACGATTTGTCCGCGCGGTGGCGTTCTCCAATTCAGCACGTTCCACACCGACGGGCGAGGAAACGGTCTACGAGTTATTCCGCATCCTCGACAATTTCAACGTGCCGCTCGGAGCCGCCGAGGGCGAAGGCGAAACCAAGACGAAAGGCATGCGGAGTTCCACTATCTGGACGTCTGTTTGGGATACGAGGAACAAGGCCTTGTACTACCACACTCAAAACAACAGACGAGTCCGCAAGGTCGATTTCGGCAAGATCGATTTCTCCACGGCTCGCGAAAGAACAAGATTTCCCCTCGACAAAGTGAAATCGCAGGACATCGAGGATGTCACGCCGGTTAAGAAGTAGCCGATGAAGCCGAGTGCGCCGAAACTAGGCGCTAAAGCAGACTGGGGCCCTTTCGGGCAATTTGCCCAATGAGGGCGTGGCCTGGGTCGGAAAGCGGCGGCCGAGATTCCCACGCACGTCGCCTCGACCTCGACTGCTAGACAGCCGCCGGCGACCCGGCGTGACCGCTCCCAAGCCACTGGCAGGCCAAAGGAAATATTCCAAAGGTGCGTCCCGAAACGTTTGCGCCATTCGTAGTGCTTTGCAACGTGAGTCGGGGCTGCCGGCATCAGATCCGTCGTCGGCTGCGTTGGAGATGAGATGTTGGGCTTTGCGACCTGTGTCTGGAGGATGGTTACGCGGCCCCATAGGCTGTTGCGCGGTTTGGCAGTGCGATTCACAGGGGTATTTCTGCGGGATCCAACGAGATTGCTAGCAAGCCGGAGCCGTAGCGGCTTAGAATTCATGCGTCCAATCACTCGCGCCGCGTGCAAGGACGGGAACGCAAACGGCGGAGTCTTTTCAGTGGCATGTCGGGGGACATTGCGCCACGCATGTGGCGTACTGCTGTGGCAACCGGTCTGAAGGACTGCACCGAGACGCCCGCAACTACACGCCGCAATGGAGGAATCGGCCATGAACGCTCATTCGACGTCGAGCGATGCTCGCGCCGCAGCGCAAGCTTCGTGCTTGGAGCATCAGATTCTAGACCATGTGAAACAGGCGCTGCGGGTCACGCTGCAATGGAAGGCCCCGGCGTTTGGGCTGTCGCGCAAAATTTCGAGCGTGCAGTTCACCACGAAGTCGTTCATGCGCCACCTCGAGCGGATGATGGATCTTGAGGAGGACGAGGGGTACATGGACGCGGTCCGACAGCAGAAGCCGAACATGGAGCATCGCGTCCAGCGGCTTGAGCAGCAGCATGAGGAATTTCGGGAGTTGATCGAGGAACTCAAGCCCGAGGTGGCGGCGCTGACCGCCCTCCCCTCCTCGCGGGCACAAGTCGTCTGCCACCGGTTGGTCGATTTGTTGAACCGGGTCGATCAGCATGACGTGGAGGAGATTGAGCTTCTGCAGCAGGCGCTGGTTTGCGATGAAGGGGGCGAGGGGTAGCCGCGGGTCGGCGATCGAACCTCTGTAAATCAACGTTGGCGGGGTGTCGCGCAGCTCGATTGGCGCGTGGAAATCGGCCGTGGCGGGCGTGGCTCGCCTCCGGCGGGGGGGCGTTCTACAATAGGCATGGCCGAGGAGACGCCTCGGCAGCATTTGCTTCACCGCCTTGCGATTTTACCCCTGCCATGCCACGTTCGCCTCGCTCCAACAACATCGACCGCCTGCTGCGGGACTGGGCCTATGAGCCTGGTCGCCCTGTCGTGCGCCGCGCCGTCGGCGAGGATGGGCGCGAGTTGCTGCAGATGCGGGTCGACATGGGCGTGCTGCAGTTAGAAACGACCGGCCGGCCCGACGGCGAGAAGCCCGAGGGATTCGCCACCTACTACGATTTGTTGGTGTCGGCGGCGTTTCAGGAAGGGACGGAGTTCGCGCTGAACGCCGAGCGACAGCAAGAGGTCGACCGCGAGTTCGTCCAGTTCTATCACCGGCGAATCTGCTGGTTGACGCTCAACGAGTACGAGCGCGCGGCGGAAGACGCCGAGCATTCGCTGCGATTGATGGACTTCAGTTCCGCGAACGCCGAGGATCGCGATTGGGCGATGCTGCACGAGCAGTACCGGCCGTTCGTGCTGTTCCACAAGGTGCAGGCGACGGCGCTCACCAAGCTGCAGGAGGACAAGCCCGAGGCGGCCGTCGAGGTGATCGGCGCCGGGTTGCAATCGCTGGCGGCGATCTTCTCTCAGCATGGCGCCGAGGAGCATTACGACGAAGACCTGTTCGTGGTGAAGCTCCGCGAGATGCAGGAGTCGATCAAGTCGCAGTTCCACATTGGGCCGTCATTGGCCGAGCAACTGGCCGACGCCGTGGCGACGGAGCAGTACGAACTGGCGGCCAAGCTCCGGGATCGGCTGGCGCGCAAAGTCGAACGGAACTGAATTCTCACCACCAAGGCTCCAAGGCACGAAGGAAGACACGAAGAAGAAGCATTGGCCTTCGATTGTCTTTCTATCTTCTTGGTGCGTCCTTTGTGTTCTTCGTGCCTTCGTGGTTCCAGAAGAACAATGCTGCAGCGGCTCACTTTGCCGTTTTTTCAAGTTCTTGGCAAATGTTCACCGATTGCCTGTACACGCCCGCATCTCCGTTACGGGCGGTAGCAGACGTAAGTCGTTGCGGCGATTGGGTCTCGCGACGATTGGACGGCGCTCCTAGGGAATCGGCACGGGTAGTGCAATAGAGCCTTCCGTGTCAAACGCGGCGTGTCGGCCGCGGGAATCTCATCTCAGCAAGGGAGTGTCTCATGTTGGTCCTCACACGGAAGCAAGGCGAACAGATTCGGATTGGCGACGACGTGGTGATCACGGTCGTGCGGACCAAGGGGAAGGGAGTTCGGCTGGGGATTCAGGCGCCGGCTCACGTGCCGGTGCTGCGAGGCGAGATTGCCCGTGCGATCGGCAACGAAACGAATCAACAAGCGTCGGAACTGGCCGACGACCAAGCGGATGAGCAAGACGACGACTCGTGGCCTACAGGCGGCGACCTCTACAAGGTGATTCACGCCGGCGGGTTGCGGACTTCGCCTGGCGACGTGCTGGGAGCTCGCGGCGGCCGCGGCTTGCTGCGGCAGATGGTAGCGGCTCGCGGGGAATGAGGCCGCGGTTAGGCTGAGTGCTTCGATCGCGGCTGAATAAGACGCAGTTCTTATCGCGCCGCTGGACTGGTCGCTTAAGCGACCAGTCCGAAGTGCCGAGCAAGCTCCCACGCCAACCGCCGAGTTTTCGTTCGGGGCAGCTTGTTGAGAACTTACTTCACCACTTCCGCCGCCGGCAGCGTCGCGACTGGCCCCGGCAGTTGCGGCGGACCTTGCCCCATCGGCACGGCGCTCTCGGCGTCGGCGTAATGGACGCCGGCGCCGTACGGGAAGTTCTGCAGCTCGGCGATATGCTGCATCAGCACGCGGCGGACTTCGAGGATGCTCTGCGGGTGGCGGTGAACCGTCATGTGATCGGCCGGGACGACAATTTGCGACGCCGCGCCGTCGAGTTGGGCGCTCGCCAGCGAAACGACGCCGTCTCCTTCGCCTGAGAGCCACATCGAAACCTTGTTGGTCACCCCTTCGTGCGGCGCCTGACCGACGATGTTGTGGTACTTCACCCACGGGCCGGTCGGCGCCTCGAGCAACACCGGCAGGAAGGTCGACTTCGGCGACAGCGAGTCGATGCTGTTGGTGATGTTGATCGGCGCTGTGCTGCGGAAATAGTCGGGGTTGCGCGAGGCGAGTTCCGTGCGGCCGTTCATCAAGGCGGTCGGGACGTGGATCAGCTTGCGGCCGAGCCACTTGGTGAAGTCGTTCGAGAATTCGCTCCCCCGGTGGGGCGTGCCGATGGTGATGACGCGGCGAATCGAGGGGTTGGGGTCGAAGAAAAACGTCTCGGCCAGTTGATCGCGGATTTCGGGGTCGGCCTGCAGTTCGGCGAACGGCTTGTCGGTAAGCGTTCGCCAGAATTCGTTGCCGCTGTCGACCGTCTGGAGTTTCGAGACGAGGCCGCCCATGCTGTGCCCGACGAGGACCGTCTGGTCGAGTGCGGGCGAGCGCCGCTGCGGATCGAGCTTGGCTCGCATCTGCACCAGGTCTTCCCGCATTTCGGCGGCGCTCTGCCAGAAGGGTTGGCCTGAGGGGTAGAGATAGAACCAGAACTGGTAATGCTCACGGATCTTAGGGTCGCTGCGGAGATCGTTGAACATCTCCATCCAGGTGACCGGACTCGACCAGAGGCCGTGGACCATGACCACCGGAATGCGGTCGTCGCGGTACGGTTCGAGCATGTAAAGGCCGCTTACTTTTTGCACTTTCTCGGGCGTCAGCAGGCCAACGGTGGAGAGCTTGCTGTCGTCGAGCGCCGGCTGACTGAGGTTGTAAGCGAGCGGCGTGCTGAGATCGGTTTCGAGCGGGACGCTGACGCCGCCGGCGTCGACGTGCGTCGTGTCGAGCGGATCGTACAGTTCCAGCACCGCGCGGAGTTTTCGCTTCGGCTGAGTCGCTTCCTCCGCGGCGATCTGCTCGGCAGTCGCTGAGGTCGGCAGAATCTCTGGCGTCTGGTTCGCGAGCATCGGTTCGACGCGCATGAACGCCGTCACGGCGAACGAGAGATCGGGCGGGTAGAATTGCTCGGCCGGCCCCGGGTTCTCATGCGGTTTGCGGACGGCGATCAGCGGCACGCCGAGGCCGAAGTTGTGGTAGTGATTGCGCAGGCCGTTCACTTCGTAGTCGGAAACGAACTCGATGCGATTGAAGTCGGCGGCGTCCCACCCGCGACTCTTCAGTTGAATTTCCAGCTCGCATTGGTGGATGCACGTTTTGATCACGCGCGACTCGCCAGGTCGCAGCGGTCCCTCGGTTTGAGCGATGCGGAGCGTTCCCTCAAGGGCGGCGTTGTAAAGATCGCACGCCCGGCGGAACTGCGGATCGTACTGGTTGCTCACGGCCGAGTACCCGCCAGCGAAGAGATACTCGTAGGCGTAGAGCACCGACGAACCGTAGAGTTCAAGCGCCGCTGCCGGCTCGTGGGCGGCATCGGCCCGTTTGGCTCCGACATAGGCGACTTCGGCGAGGGCGTAGAGGTTCTCGCGGTTCGGCTCACGGCGGTTGATGGCGTTCAGCTCTGCCAGGAGTTGGGGTTTGTCCCCGAGTTTCTTCTCAAGGTCGTAGCGACGCAGCAGTTGGAGCGTTCGCTCCGTTGGCTTGGGGCCTTGCTTGGCAACGAGCCCGAGCGTTTCCGTTAGCGGGTTGCGCGGGGTCGAACGGAGCGTGACCCATTTGCTGCTGGTCGATGCGCAGCCGGGCGAGAAGGCAAGCGTGGAGACCAACAGGCAGACTGCCAGCCAAGTCGACGCGCCTGAGCGCGGACCGCGACCGACCGAGTTCCCCTGGCTGGCATACGCCATAACCAAAGCCGACCCGTGGGCAGCATGCGCGACGTTCCGCGATCAGGGCGAATCCCTGGCGCGACGTCGGCCCCGATGGGGCGGGGAGAGTAGGAGAATTGGCCGCGTAACGTCAAGCTCGGCCTCGGTTTGCCGCGGCCGGCGCGACGGCAAATAGTGGTGATCGACCGGCCCATTTAGCCGCGGGGCTCGCCCCGCGCCCGCCGCGAGCGGCGGGGCTAAATGGGCGAGTTGGCGTGGAGAGGTTGTTTTGCGGAGCAGAGCGCGCACAAAAAAAGCCGCAGGCATGACGCCGTGCGGCTTCTCTTGCGCAACTTTTTGCTCGAAGCATCTCGAGTCTCCGAATGAAATGAGTTGGAAACCCAGTTTCAGCGGATTGGAGAGTTAGCCCAATACGTGCGGCATCGACAGGCCCACGTTCAAACGCTGGTGGGTAACGACCACCGTCGAGCGGAGGGCTTCGTGATCGACGTCGACTTCCTCTTCGTGCGGTTCGAACTCCATCGCGGCGTCACGCAGTTCTCCGCGGAGAATACGGACGTTACGCGGAGCATCGACTGCTAGCGTGACGCGGTTGCCGGCGACGCGGCGAACCTCGATGGTGATGTCGTTGCCGACGTGGATCTTTTCGCCAATTTTACGGCTGAGTACTAGCATCCCTACTTACCTCCTGTCACGAACAACAAAATGGTGCGGCTTCCCTGCGGGCGGCCAACGTTGTCGCTCCGTCGCGACGGAACACCTATCTGCAACCAACATGCCAATAAGTACGAATGGCGGGGTCGCAGGTTCGCTGTTACGGGAAACCCTCTATTACTGGGTATTTTCGGTTTTTGACTAAAGTGCGGCTGGACACCCGCTGGCCAGAAGCGTGCCAAACTGGTCGCAAAACGAGACCACGGTCTAGAAATGGGACCCGATTGAACGCACTGCTGGCATGTCAATTCGACCCACTTCAGGCGCGACGCGAAACACAAAGGGAGCGCAACTGGAGTTTGGGTTGACCCTCGACTGCTGACCGGTATACTCCCGCCCCCGATCATCTTTCAGCTTGGATGCGAGTCGCGAGTGGCAACGGCGATGGAACAACTTGAGCCGGCGCCTTGCCCGCGGGGGGCTGCATGACCTGCCGATTCTCGCGCCGACGATTTCTGCAGGCTGCCATCGCGGCCTGCGCGGCAGGTCCGCGCGTGCTAGCGTCGGAGCAAGCTCAAGGCTGGGTTGATCGCCGGACGTTCGGGCCGTTCATCTGCACGTCGGCGTTTCCGCTCGGCGAGTTGGAAGGCGTCTTTCTGGAGCTGGCGATGCTCGAGTCTGAACTCCATCGCACGCTAGCAGTCCCGTCGGCGCGGCAGACGGTCGACGTTTTCTTGCTGGCAAATCAGGCGACGCATCGGGCCTTCCTCGAACAACTCTACCCCCACGTCCCTTACCGCCGTGCGCTCTACGTTCGCCGCGGCGGGCGTGGAGCAGTCTACGCCTATCAGCACGACGAGTTGCCGATCGATCTGCGGCACGAATCGACTCATGCCCTGCTGCACGCCACGCTCCCCGACGTGCCGCTCTGGTTGGACGAAGGGCTAGCAGAGTACTTCGAGATGAGCGAACAAGATCGGGCCTACCGCCATCCGCACCTGGCGGCGCTCCGCTGGAACGTGCGGCTGGGGATGTCGCGTACGGTCGAGATTCTCGAAGAGCGGCAAGAGGTAGGCGAAATGGGCAGCATCGAGTATCGTTTTGCCTGGTCGTGGGTTCACTTTATGTTGCATGGTCCGGCAGCGGCGCATCGTACACTGGTGGATTACCTGGCCGATATTCGTCGCGGCGAGCAAGTCGGGCCATTGTCCGCACGTTTACGGGCGGCGGTGCCCAACCTCGACGAGCGGATGGAACGCCATATCAGCAGTTGGCGCCAGGCCTAGCGTCCGTGAGCGACGCGGCGTCTGGGCGAATGAATGGGGAGTTGAATGAAGTATCTAGTAACGGGCGGCGCCGGGTTCATCGGTTCGCACATTGTGACGGCGCTAGTGGAGCGCGGCGACGACGTGCGGGTCTTCGATAATCTGAGCACCGGCAAGGGCGATAATCTCGCGCACCTCGGCAAGCGAGTCGAATTTGTGAAGGGCGACCTGCTGGATGCGAAGCAAGTCGAGCAGGCGGTCGCCGGCGTCGACATCGTTTTTCACCAAGCGGCGCTGGCCTCGGTGCCGCGGAGCCTGGCCGAACCGGCGGCGAGTCACGCCGCTTGCGCGACGGGGACGCTTCATGTGCTCGACGCCGCGCGACGCGGCGGCGTCAAGCGAGTCGTTTACGCCGGTTCGAGCAGCGCCTACGGCAATCAGCCATTTTCCTCGAAGCGCGAGAGCGACCTGCCGTCGCCTCTGTCGCCGTACGCGGCGGCGAAGTTGGCTGGCGAATCGTACTGCCAAGCGTTCGCTGCGTCGTACGGTCTGGAGACCGTCGTGATTCGGTACTTCAACGTCTTCGGTCCGCGTCAGGATCCTAACGGCGAGTACTCGGCCGTGATCCCGAAATTCGTCGTGTCGATGTTGGCCGGCAAGCGGCCGACAGTATTTGGCGACGGGGGACAGTCTCGCGACTTCACGTACGTCGAGAACGTCGTGCGCGGGAATCTCGCCGCCGCGGCAGCGCGGCAGGCCAGCGGGCGGATTTTTAACGTCGCATGCGGACGGCAGTACAGTCTGCTGGAATTGATCGAGAGCATCAATCGAGTCCTCGGGACGAAGATTGAACCAATATTCGCCGACGCCCGCGCCGGCGATGTACGGGATAGTTTGGCAGATATTACGGCGGCGCGCGAAACGTTAGCCTACGAGCCGACGATCGACTTTGACGAAGGGCTCCGCCGCTCGATCGAATATTACCGATCGCTGGCGTAGTACATGGAACGGATTGAAGACCGGCGGGTAGCGATCTTGTTCTGCGGTTGGTATACGCGATGCAATGGAAGAAACTAGGCTTGCTATGGGCGCCGAACGGCGAGTGTGACTGGGCGCGTACTCATGCAACGCTGCCGGTCGTGCAACGACTCTCCAATGATGACTGGTGGGTGTACGTCAGCACCCGCGACGCGCAAGGCAAGTCGCGAATCGGCCGGCTTACGGTTGGCGTAAGTGAGACAGGAGACGACGAGCCGCACGTGCGGCAATTTGATCCGTCGCCCGTACTCTCGCTAGGAGAGCCCGGGACATTTGACGACAGCGGCGTCATGCCCGCATCCCTTGTGCAGGACGGGGACCACTTGCGGTTATATTATGTCGGCTGGAACGTCCTAGCAACCGTTCCTTATAAGCAGTCGATTGGCGTCGCCGTCAGCGATGACGGCGGCGTTACGTTCCGGCGGTTCTCGCAAGGACCGTTGATCGATCGAAGTATCCAAGAGCCTTACTTCGTCACCTCGCCGTTCGTGCTACGCGAAAACGATCTGTGGCGAATGTGGTACGTGTCGTGTACTGGTTGGGAGCAGATCGAGGGTCGATGGGAGCCGGCGTATCATGTCAAATACGCCGAATCGCGAGACGGCTTCGATTGGAACATCACTAGCGTTTCGTGTCTCGACGCGGGGGCGGGCTTAGCAGTTGCGCGGCCGTGCGTGTTTTCTCTGGGGCGGCGATACGGCATGCTATATCCTTTTCGGTCGCTCCGGAACTATCGCACCGATCCCAATGAAGCCTATCAACTCGGCTATGCTGAGTCGGACGACGGCATTAAGTGGGAGCGAAGGGATCATGAGGTCGGGATACGACGGTCGCCCTCCGGGTGGGACTCCGAAATGTTGGCGTACGGTTGGATTCAGCGTCACGGAAATCAGACATACCTGCTGTACAATGGAAATGGATTCGGGCGATCCGGCGTCGGGGTCGCCACGCTCATCGAAGCGTCATGAGAGTTTTCCGCTCCAGCCGTGAGGAGCTTACTGGCCAATCACGCTAAAAACATAGTCGGTCGCGGCAACATTGACGTTATCGACGCCTCCGCCGGACATGTCGGCCTTAACGGAGTCAAAGCCGTCGAGTTCATGGCGGAAGCCGGCGCCCTGTAAGAGCGCAGTGGAACCGGTCCCGGTGAGACTGTCGTTGCCGGAAGATCCGTAGAGCAGCGCTTTGTCGTTTCCTCCCGCCGTGCAGTGGGCGGCGGTGCGAGCGAAGCCCTCGGCCTCATTCCAGTATCCGTTGCCCGTGAGAATAGCGCGGATTGCGCCGGCATAGAGCGTGTCGTTGCCGATCGAATCGTAGAACACCGCTTGGTCGTTGCCGCCACCCGACCAAGCCTTCGTCTTTTTGAAGTTTTGCGCCTCGGTGGCGTAACCAAGCCCCGACAGGTTGGCGCGGTTGGACCACGCGGAGTAGATGTCGTCGCCAGCTGATCCGTAGAACTCGGCGCTATCATTGCCGCCGGCAGTCGAAAAGGCGACGCAACTGTCGAATCCTTCCGCTTCGTGCCAGAAGCCGCCGCCGGTGAGGACCGAACGGACGTATCCGGCGTAGTACGTATCGTTGCCCTTTGAGTCGTAGAACGCGGCTTGGTCGTAGCCGCCGGAGACGCTGATCGCTTTCGTCTTGTCGAAGCCGCTAACTTCGTTCGAGTACCCGCTGCCGGACATGACCACTTGAGTCGGCCGCGCCGTGAATGTGTCGTTGCCGGCCGAGTCATAGAAGTTCGCGACGTCATATCCGCTGGAGGCGAACGACGTCGTGCGTTCGAATCCACGGGCGTCATGAGCGAAACCCGTCCCGACTATCGTCGTGCGGTCGGACCATGCTGAGACTGTTTCGTCGCCTGTCGAGTCGTAGAACTCGACGCGATCGACGCCGCCGCCGGTGGCGTAAGCAACGGTGGAATCGAAGCCTTCCGCCTCGTTCCAAAAGCCGGCGCCAGTGAGAATGCCGCGCAGATTTCCCGCGATGTACAGGTCGTTGCCCGCCGAGTCGTAGAAAGTCGCCTGATCGACGCCGCCGGCGGTTGCGAACGCCTTCGTCCGCTCAAACCCGCGGGCGTCATGCGAAAACCCGGTCCCGCTGAAGGTGACGCGGTCGGACCATGCGGTCAGCACATCATTTCCGGCTGAGTCGTAGTATTCAACACTGTCGTACCCGCCCGCGGTGGCATGAGCGACCGACGCGTCGAACCCTTCGGCCCAGTTGAAATACCCCGCCCCGGCCATGACTGCGCGGAGCCAGCCGGCGATAAAGACGTCGTTGCCGGCGGTGTCGTAGAACGTCGCCGAATCAGACCCGCCCGCTGTGGCAAAGGCCTTGGCGTTGTCGAAGTCGCGGGCCTCGTTGGTATATCCAGCGCCGGTGAGCACCACTCGATCGGCCCAAGCCGTGAAGGTGTCATTGCCGGCAGAATCGTAGAGGTTAGCAATGTCGAGGCCGCCGCCGCCGCGAAGGTTTTGCGTTTCGAACCCGGAGGCTGACACGGCGTAGGTTGAACCGGCCAGCGTCGATGAGCCGACGTAGAGGTTTGCGATTTCATTCCCTGTGGAGCCAACCAGCGTGATGACGTCCGCGCCACCGCCCCCTTGAAAGTTGAACTGGTTGGCCGAACTCGTGGCGAACTGGTATTGGACCCCGTTGACGGTCAGGACTTGAGTGCCGCCCGCAGCGAAGCTGTAAACGTCGTTGCCGTTGGTTCCGGCGACGGAAACCGTTAGGCCGTTCTGGCTAACAAGATTCACGACGCTGAGGTCGACGTCCGTCGCGCTGCCGGTGACGCGGATAAAGTATTCGGCGCCAGCAGTGGCTTGCACGTCGGACCGCGTCGTCGACCCGGATGCCACGCCTCCAGCGATCAACTGCATGTTGGAGTTGTAGATCGAAACCGTGGCGGCGTTGGAGCCTGCGTATTGCCCGAGAACCGATAATTTGCCAGTACTTGCGGCCTCGACGCGGAACCAGCGTTCGCCGCCGATCACGACGTCGTTGTACTGGCTGAAGTCGATGATTCCCCAGTCAGTGAAGCTCGGTTGAACGCCGCCACCGCCCCCGCCCCCGCCGCCAGCGCTGGCGGTGAACGTGTATCTGCCGACGCCGCCGGTGGTCGTCAGACGGACGGTGTACGTTTGCCCCGCCGTGACGGCGAAGGTCAGTCCGTTGGCGTTTTGCGTCGCCAGCACCGTTCCATTGGCGGCATACGCCTGCCAAGAGGCGGCCAGTTCCTGTTGGGGATTGGTGACATTGAACGTGAAGTTGCCAGTCGTCCCCGCGGTGAATTTGAAAAAGTCAGCGTCGGACTTGCTGCCAATAGCGCCGTTGACGTTCGACGAAGCGCTGATCGTGCCGAGATTGTAGGCGGTTGCCGCCGTCGAACCGTAATCGTCGCTTGGCATGAGCGCATCGACGGCTTTTTGTAGATTCAAACGTTTGTACGAGAGATTCGTGGCGTCGTCGAACAGCGTGTCGGCGTTAGCCATCATGTGGTTGAAAATCATGTCCTGCGTGATGTTCGTCATGCCAGCGAACTGCATAGCTTGACGAATAATCACTGCAGCGCCGGCGACGTATGGAGCCGCCATGCTGGTTCCCGACATCGAGCCATAGTCGTCGACGACGCCGTTACTGTTTCCCCTATAGTCGGGAATCGTGCTGACGATGTTTTGGCCTGGGGCCGCGATGGCTCGCGTCAACCGCTGACTGAAACTGCTGAGCGCCCCGGAGTCAGTCGTCGCCATCACGGGCACGACGTATTGACTTGACGCGGGGTAACTTAACCCCGGGGCATTAAAGCTGGTGAAGCTGTTGCCGGCGGAAACTGCGATAAAGATCCCCGCAGCTTCCAGCGCCTGGAACTCATCTTCGAGATTCGCCCACTGCGGAATTGTGGCGGCGTTCCAAGAGCTGACGCCCATCGAGAGGTTAATCGTCGTGATCGGATTCGCGAACGTGTTCCGGTTCTGCAGTACCCACTTGAGAGCGTTTTCGACCCAGCTGAAATAGCCGGCGCCCGCATCGTTGAAGACGCGCAGCCCGACGAAATCGACGCCCGGCGCGACGCCCGTATTGGGAGAGCTGCTGCCGCCCACAATCCCCGACACGTGCGTCCCGTGCCCGCCGCTCGGACCTTCGTCATAGAAATTCCAGTCGTTTTCTTCAGTGAAGTCCCAGCCGCCGACCACACGGTAGTTAGCGCCGACGCCGCCTCCGCCGAAAGCAAAGTGGTTGTACGCGATGCCGCTGTCGATCACCGCGACTGTTTGGCCGCGGCCGGTGAACCCGTAATTTGACTGAACGTTGTACCACCCGGTGAGGGTGTGAGCTTGAACGAGAGCTTGTTCCACCTCTTGGAAGTAGTCGTCGAAGGTCGTCGCGTCTTCGGCGTCGATCCAAAAATCAGGATCGCCCAACTCGCCGGCTTGAACGGTCTGTTCGAGAGCGGGCGGTTCGTCGACGCTGTGATGCTCAATGAGCGGATCGGCCGACATGACGCGGCGATCTTCTAGCAGTTCAACGTGCGCGATGAAGTCCCTGTTGCGCAGATCCTTGCGTGCCATGGCCTCGAACCCCTCTGGATCGCCGCATCGAGACCTTCAGCCATTGAAGGAGGCGCATGAAAGCGCTGCTCGATGAAGGCGACCGCTTGCTCCTGACGAACATGTGAAAAGTGAATCGACGTAGCCGCGGAGGGGGAGTCGGCCATGTCTTGACGAGTGTGCGGACTGACTTTCGCGCGTCCCAGCTTCCCGAAACGGAAAAGCGGAAACGCAGTCGATCCATCAAACTCTAAGTCAGGAAATCCCAGCTCGCCGTGGTTCCATCAACTTCCGCTCAGCTGCCAAGAGGGCGCGTTGAGCGGGGACAGCGTCGATTCACTTTCGCGGTGACGAACGTCCACGTCTCGCCGCCGCGCGCTGCCTAACGGCTACGTCATGTTGCCGGGATGCACCCAATATACGGGTTGTGAGGGGCGAAGTTCAGGCTTGCATCGCTTAAACTAATGCCAATTCGTCCATGCTGGCGCGGGGCCAGGCAAGTGCGGCAAGGTTGGGCGACTGACGGGCGCCGGCGGATTTTCCCCAGGCGTCAAAGTTTTACATCGCGACGGCGGACTCGCTATGATTCGCAGCCATGTCAATTATCAATTTGCCTGCGTCGCTGCTGGCATGGCGCTGCTCGGGATCACGCTCTGGTCGCCGCTCTATCCGCGCGAGCAATGGCTGCAGCATGTGCCGACGGCGATCGCCCTGCCAGCGCTGCTGCTGGCTGCCAAACGGGGGTGGCTTTCGGATCTGTCGATGACCTGTCTGGCGGCGATGTTGTCGCTGCACATTCTTGGCGCCAGATGGATCTACTCGTTCGTGCCGTACGAACAATGGTGTGACGCCGCGATCGGCAGCGGGCCGAGCGATTGGTTCGGCTGGACGCGGAACCACTACGATCGCCTGGTACACTTCGCTTTTGGCGTCTTGATGACGCTGCCGCTGGCCGAAGCCGCGCGCCGCTACGCCCGATTGGCGCCTGCCATCGCACTAGCGTTCGCCTGGCTGGCCGTGGCGGGGGTGAGCGCCGTCTACGAGGTTTTCGAATGGGCGCTCGCCGTGATTGCGGCGCCTGACTTTGCGGAGAAGTACAACGGCCAGCAGGGAGACTTTTGGGACGCCCAGAAGGACATGGCGCTGGCGATGGCAGGGAGCTCAATCGCGGCGCTCGGCACAGCGATCGCTTGGCGAGATGGAAGAGGTACTAACGATGTCGGATCGGGATAGACTGCGGTGGTGGACGCTAATTCCCTTTGTCGCGCTGATCGCGACGGTGATTGCGTTTGGTCAGGCTTTCCCTCCTGGCGAGTGGTACGCCGGGCTAAAAAAACCGTCGATCGCGCCACCGAACTGGATCTTTGGCGTCGTCTGGACCCCGCTCTATCTCATGATCTCCCTCGCGGGCTGGCTGTTGTGGGAGCGAGCGCACCGATCGCCTGCCATGGGACTTTGGGTCGCCCAACTGGCGTTAAACGCCGGCTGGAGTTGGATTTTCTTCGGACTGCACCAAATGGGCGCTGCCCTGCTGGAGATCATTCTTCTCTGGCTTGTCATCGGAGCGACGATCTTAGCTGCGTGGCGCGTTTCTCGAGCCGCCGCATTTTTGTTGTTGCCGTACTGGCTATGGGTCGCCTTCGCATCAACGCTCAACTTTGTCTTTTGGCAATTGAACCGATAGCCCGACGGGCTAAGTAGTGACCCCAGCACAACTGACGGATGAGTCATAACTTCCGGCGGCTACAAGTTTGTCGGCAGACGTGGTTCTCCACATCCCCAACTACCACTAAAGAGGAGGGATTTGCAAATTTTCTAGATTCCCCTTTGCATGCGGTAGGCCGCACACGATACGCTATGTCACGCGGGCCTTGGCCTGTTCCAAACCTTTTTTCGTCATTGTCAGTGGAGAGTCGCTACTGAACGGCAGTTCGGGTTCAACGTTTTCGGGTCGAAACGAAATACGTCTCAGACACCAATTTGCCTGTTAGGAGCGACAACGATGACAACTTCTTGGATGGTGCGCGCACTCCTGTGCGGCGGTGCCCTGCTGCTACTCTGCCACGCCCCCGCCTCTGCCCAAACCGGGTACGGCGTCGACGCGAACTTCACGCTGTTCAGCTTCAACGTTACCGCCCCGGCGACGTCGACCACGATCGGCAATGGCGGCTTCCTCCCCGAAGCGATCGACTTCCGTCCCGGCACGAACCAGTTGTACGCCATTGACGTCGGCGCGACGACGACGCAGCTTTACACAATCAACATTACCAACGGCGCTGCCACCCCGGTGGGGGCTGGGTTTGCCACCGTCGGAGTCGACTACAACCTGGCCGGCAATCAGTCGTTCGGCTTCGACTTCAATCCGAAGACGCTGCAAGCCGACAACAGCATGCGGATTCGTTTGATCTCGACGAATGGCGAGAATTTGCGGCTGAACTCGAGCACCGGCCTCGTCGCCGCCGTCGACGTCGATCTGGCAATTGAGCCCGGCAGCAACGCACCGTTCACCGATGCGGCGGCGTATATCAATAATGTGCCTGAAGTCGGCGGCACGACCATTCTCTATGATATGGACATCCGCAATAACTCGCTCTACACGCAGAGTCCGCCTAACAACGGCACGATGAACCTCGTCGGTTCTTTTGGCGTGACGATTAGCGTGCAGCGCGGCATCGGCTTCGACGTTTACACCGACCCGCTAAGCGTCGACGCCACCATCGGCGGCGACTCGGCGTACGCCGTGCTGAAGCGCGCCGACACGGCGGGCGGCGCTTACCTGATCTACGACGTCAATCTCGCCACCGGCGGAATCACCGGCGGCGCCCTCGTCGATGGCGGCCGGAACTTTGACGGCGGTTTCGCGATCGCGCCCGGCGTGCCGGAGCCTTCGACGTTGGCCTTAGCGGCGATGGCGGCAGTGTTGGGGGCCGTTCGCCAACGGCGCTCCAAGTAACGATCGCCGTCGCGTCGTCGTTGTCATCGTACGCATGCGTGAAAAACTGAGCAGCCCGCAGGTTGAACAGGTTGTTCGACCTGCGGGCCTTTTTCGTTTTCCGCACGACGGCGGCGCCGCCGTCAGATTAATACGGCCCGACCGTCTCTTCCCCCGCGCGCGTGATGAGCGCGAACAATGTCTCCTTCGCGATCTCGGTGCGCAGAAACTGCACCGACCCGTCGAGCAGCACAAACTGCACGCCGCCGGGATGATCGCTGCGAAACGTCGCCGTGAAGGCCGAATCCCAGCGGGCCGAGGGATCGTTGAAGTTGAACGTCCGCCCTTCGCCGGTATGCCCCCACGCATGAAACCAATAACCGGCCGGCCAGGCGTAGTTTCCCCACCGCGGCGTGCCGTCGAGGCCGCACCCTTCGTCCCAGACGTAGCTTTGGAACCCAAAACTCGTTTCGCCAATCAATAGCGTGTTTGACGCTCCGTCCGTCACGCGACGAAGTTCGCACTGGTAGCGGTCGCCGCGTCGCGCTGGCGGCACGTCAAACGGGCCGTCGAGTTTGGAGTAGTCCCCGTATTTTACCCGCGAGCTGATGAGATAACTGCCCGGACCAAGTCGCTCGCCGCAGGAGCTTTCCGGCATCTCGCGCGGCAGTGCCATCGAAGGGCAAGTGTACGCGGGAAACGCAACGGAAGTGATCGGCAAGTTCACCGCGTCGGTCGTCATCCGCTCCAGGTCGTAGGCGGCATAGCGGGCGCCTTCTTCCAGATAAGGCAGCAACAAAATAAACGTGTTGCCGCGCTGGCTGTAGGTGTCGTCGGCCCCGGCGGAAACGAGCCCACCCCCCTCCCCTAGCACCTTCGGCGGCGGCAGCGTCGCCTGGGCGTCGTGGAAATTCAGCGTCGCCAGCCCAATTTGCTTCAGGTTGTTCATGCAAGACGTCCGTCGCGATGATTCCCGCGCCGCTTGCACCGCTGGGAGCAGCAAAGCGACAAGGATGCCGATGATCGCGATGACCACCAGGAGTTCCACCAGCGTGAATCCGCGCCGGCGCGCTGTAGCAATGGTCGACGCCATGAGCTTCGATCCTCCGTTAGCGACAACGTCGACGTTGCATCCCAGCAAACGCCGCTGCGGCCAAACTTAAGAGCAGGCAGGACGATGCTTCAGGCACAGCCGCGACCGCCGGCAAGCTCTCTCCGGGGGCGCCAAAGTGATCGCGCCACAGCGTCAAGTCGGCCTGGTCGACGACGCCGTCGTCGTTGCCGTCAGACGCCAAGGCGCCGCCGCTATGTCCCGCTTCCTGCTGCCACAGCAACAGGTCGGCGCCATCGACGACCCCGTCGCCGCTAAAATCCCCCGCCAAGCCGTCGTCGAGGATCGTGACGTTCAGCTCGATCTTCGGCGCGTTGCCGTTCGGGTTAGGCCCGCTGGGATTGTTGTCGAGAAAGAAATCGGGATACGCGATCTCGCCGGTGTGGGCGAGCGGCTGATGCAACGACGAAAGGAAGAGCCCCAACTGCCCCGCCGCGAGCGAGTTCTGCAGATAGCTGACGACCCCTGCGTTGGTGAGATCGAAATCAAACGCCAGTTCTCTCCCGGCGCCAAGCATCGTGCCCGGCGTGAGTTCAACCCCTTCGTTGTCGTACGCTTTGCCGACCGCAAACGGTGTGGGTGTGAACTGCTCCGTTTCATTTCCTTCGCCCGTGGCGCTGTAACCGCCAAACACTGAGTTCTCGACGTCGTTCCCCGCCGGATCAATCGCGTAGACTTGATACGGACCGGTGAAGCTGCCGGCGGCAATCGGCCAGCGACGATCACCCGAATTGAAATACTCAGCGCCCGCCTCGCCGTTGAAGCCAAACTTCGTGTAATCGCCGTCGAAGCCAACGCCCCATAGCTCGATCGGGTTGCCCGGATCGTCGCCCCCGGCAGTGGTGAGTTGCAGCGAATCGTCAGCCGTGTTGTCGTACGGAATGTCGCCGACGCTGCCCATGAGCGTAACGGTGACTCGCAGCGAATCGATCTGGTAACGATTGGGGGCCAGGTCCGCCGGAACGACCTCCGACGTGTCGCTCGCCAGCATGACGCTGCCGCGCCGTGACGAGTCAAACCCGTCGCCGCCGTAGAACTGCACCTCGTTGTTGTCATCGAGAAACGAATAGGTGGCAAAGCTCGAACCGCGATCACGCACCGACCCCGTCCCATTCGCCGAGGAGACGGGATAAAACCACATCTCAATCTCAGGATCGTCCGAGACAAAGGCGAGCGACTCGGCGTCAGCCAGTCGATTCCCAACGACCGCGCCCCAAGCAAATGCCGCCGCGGCCATCCCGCGTAACGCAAGTGAAAGCCAAGATCGCACGGTAACCACAAACGCCTCCTTGTCTGACGATGAAAACTCGCGTGGAGAAAAACAAAAAATTTCTCTAGCTGACAGCCGACGGCCGATAGCCGCCTCGAAAAAGAGCCGCCGTCTCGCGGCAGTCGCGCCGCCGCGAGACGACGACCATCGGCGACTTACCGACGACGGCGGACCAACACCGTCGCGGCGGTAAGCGCCGCCCCTACCAAAGCAAAGCTGGTCGGCTCCGGCACGGCGGCGACCACGTCGGGGGCGTAGCCGTTGGGCGACCAGAGCGAGTCGACCGTCATGTCCGAGATCGAGAGGACGCCAGCGCCGAACGTTGAACCGCCGACGTTCACGCTGTAGGAAGCCGCATTGCCGGGGAGTTCCCACTTGGCCCAGAACTGCGCTTCCTGATTGTCGGCGTTGGCGCCATGGACGTAGGTCGCCGCCACCCCTTCGATCGTGCCGAACGTGAACAGATCGGTGATGCCGCCGAATCCGGCCAGGCCATTGCCTTGGACGATGATCGTCGTGAAACCGGTTCCGGGAGTGCCGGCCGTCGGAATGGTGAGCGTCAGATCGACGTTCGCCGGTCCGGTGTAGACGTTGTTGCTGCTCGAGACGACGTCGGCGGCGGTGTTCTGCGTGAGCAGCGGACCGGCAAGGCTTCCCGGGTTGATCGACGGCGTGCCGTTGATGACGTCCGGAATGGCTGGCTCACCGGCGCCCGCATCGGCGTTGCCGTCCCAGGCGCCGTTGCTCCAACCGAAGTAAGTCGTATTGGCGGCGCTGCGGAAGCTGGGAGCGATTGGGCCGGTAGCGAGGTTGATCGACTCCGCACGGGCGACGCCGGCGCTGAGGACGGCAATCGCCGCGAGGAACAAGCGAATCTTCATGAGGTCTTCTCCAAAAGTAACTTGGTATGTCCTGCCGCTGGGCGACGGGCGTCGCCCAGCGGTGCGGAACGATTGAGGTGAAATGGTCCAGCCGACTGAAGAACAGACGGTGATTTCGTTAGGCGCGAACCGCACGGCGACGCACGGCCAACATGCCGAGCATTCCTAAAGCGGCCAGCGCTCCGGTGGCCGGCTCTGGCACGCCCATCGGCGCGAACGCCCCCTGTTGCGTGAACGTGTCGACCGCCAAGGCGTCGAGGCTCATCGAGCTGGCCAAGGCCTTGAACGTGAGCGTGAACGTCGACGGATTGAATCCGGCTAAGTCCCACGCGAAGAGGTTCTCGGGCGTGGGATTGCCAACCAACTCGTCGGTGAAGTCGTAAGGCAGCAGTTGATTGCCGCCGTCGTAGCTCAACAAAACGCTGGTGAAATCCAGCGGACTGCCTTGGTTCTGAATCTGAGCGACGAAGCGGCTGTTCCAACCGGCGCCGAGACCGTAATTCGGTACGGTGACGCTGAAGCTCGTTGCCGCGGCAAACGAATAAATGTTGCCGCCGCCCGTCAGAAACGCGCTCGGCGTGTTGCCGATGACCAACGCTGCGGCGCCGGAAGGCGTACCAGCGGCGGGGAAACTCCCCGCAACGTCTGGGAGGTTGCCTGGCGTGCCGACGGCGTCGGTAAAAACTTCCCATTGGGCGTGGACCGAATTGGCGTCGCCGAGGGTCCAATCTTCGAAGGGCGAGGTCGTTCCATTCGGAGCGACAAACGAGGTGGGGACGGCGTGCGCGACGCCGGCAGTGAGAACAATAGCGGCGACCAGCGCCGCAAGCGACTTCTTCATGAGACGACTCCAAGTTGAAAGGAAAGAAACGTGTGGGAAGGGACAAAAATAGGAAATACAGAGTTGCAAAAATTTAAATGCGACGTGCGACGGCGATGATCACTGGACGTGCAAAGAAAGCGACTGAAATCGCCGCTTGCGGCTTAGCGCGACAACAACTCCACGACCTTCTGCACGTTCACCGGCAAGGTGACGTCCTCCGGTCCAGGCAGCCGCGACACGGTAATGACGAGTCGCTCCGCATCGACGCTCAGCCAATCGGCCGCATTCCCGTCGAACGTCGCCAGATTGCCGCCATACAGGTCGGTCAGGCTCCCCTGACGCTTCACGTGAATGACGTCGCCGACCCGGACCGTCAGCGACGCGACGTCGCAGTGGCGCCCGTTCACCGTGAAGTGACCATGGCAGACTCCTTGGCGGGCTTGCGGCCGCGTCTTTGTGAAGCCGGCCAAGCGGACGACGCTGTCGAGCCGCCGTTCGCACAGCAGCAACATTTGCGACCCGGTGTCGCCGGTCGCATGCTTCGATTGCTCGAAGATGCGGCGGAGCTGGCGCTCGCCGAGGCCGTAGTAGTACTTAATCTTCTGCTTCTCGCGCATCGACTCGCCGTAAGTCGACATCTTGCGCACCGGCGGCGCCATGCCGGGAGCGTTGGGGCGACGGTCAAATGCCTTGGCGGCGCCGGCGCTTTCGAAAATCATGGCGCCAAGGCGGCGATTGATGCGGCCCTTCGGGCCTGTGTAGCGCGACATCGTGCGGAATCCTTCTGAGAACAAATGGCGACGGCGGCAACCATCGACGCCGGTTGGCATTCGATGGCGGGCGTCGCCAACGGTTGGGGAGGTAAGCGGAGCAGCCGTGAGAACGCCAACATTGAGGCGTTCGAGGCGACAGAAGGCTGGCGACTCCGAGGGAGGCTAGCGATCGCCAGAGGAAGGCAGCTGGGGTCAGGTCGTTACTTCGAGGTCTCGTTGCCGTGGAAATGCCGCGGGCCGAACGGGGATAATTCCCGCGGACACGCTCCGTGGCTGGCAATCGACCGAAAGGCCTGCTGGCTGCGGTAAGTGATAGTGAGTCTCAATAGCAACAAGATAAGCGGTTCCGCCGCCGCGTCAACGGGGGGAAATTACTTTTTGCCCACTTTTTTAGAGAGACCATAGCTATCAAACGAAGCAAATCTCACGGCGGCGAGATGCACGACTGAATGGGCAGGCGCGAAACGACGGCTAGAATGCAGGCATGAGCGAGACGACAACTGTTATCGCGAAGGCACTGATGTGCATCCGCCCCCAACACTTGAATATTGAAGTGGAGTTGCCGCCACTGCCGACTCGCACAGTTCGCACGGGGTGGGTGCCAGAAAGCGTGCCACTAGAGTTGGTGCCTCCGGACTTACGGGCGATCGGCTCTCGTTTTTTAGTTGTGTACGAGTTGCACGGCCCCGCTATCGCAATTGAGCGACTGCCTCCCGACCGCGCCCAGGAAGAGGGTTGAAAGGGATCTAATCTCGCGACACGCGGCGGGACTACCGCCGCTTCGCTTCTGCCCGCTCTTCCGTCGCCGCCACGCAGGCCGCGAGGGTGAGGTCGCCAGTCACGTTCAGCGTCGTCCGGCACATGTCGAGTACCCGATCAACGCCCAGAATGATCGCCACCCCATCGGGCGGTACGCCGACCGAGCGAAGCACGACGACAATCAGCGGGATCGAACCTCCCGGCACCCCTGCAGTTCCAACGCCGGCCAACACAGACATCAAGACCACTGTTAGCTGCTGTGGCAACGTGAGTTCCACGCCGAAGACCTGAGCGAGAAACAGCACCACCACTCCCTCGTAGAGCGCCGTGCCGTTCTGGTTGGCGGTTGAGCCAACAGTCAGCACAAAACGCCCGATTTCCGCCGGAATCCCGAGCTTTTCGTTAGAAACTCGCAGAGCCGTCGGCAACGTCGCATTCGACGACGACGTCCCGAACGCCGTGAGAATCGCATCCTGCGAATCACGGAAAAACTGCGCCGGACTGCGCCGGGCAAAGATTTTTAGCGCCAGCGAATAAACGACGAACATCTGCAGGCTGAGCGCCAAGATGACCGTCAGCACGAACCACAGGAGCGTTACCAGGATGCCGCCGCCCATCCGGGCGGTCATCGAGAACATCAGGCAGGCCACCGCATACGGCGCCAGCCGCATGGCGAACCCGATGATGATCATCGAGGCGTCGAACAGGCTCTCCAGCAGCGCCACCGTGACCGCCCGCTTCGATTCCTCGACCATCGACAGCGCCACGCCGAAAATCAGGGCGAAAAACATCACGGCGAGCATGCCGTTCCCCTTCGAACTACCGTCCAAGGCCCCCGCCATTTCCTGGATCGGGTTCTCGGGGAGCATGTCGAGCAGAATTTGCTCCAGCGGCTTCGTCTTCTCGGCGCTGGCGACTTTGTCGCCCGCTTCGGTTGAATAGGCCTGTTTAAGCTGCGTCGCCTGCTCCTCGGAAAGTCGCTTGCCAGGCTGGATCAGATTGACCATCCCGATGCCAATGGCGACCGACGTTCCCGAGAGAATCAGGGTATAGAGGAGCGACGTGAAGCCGACCCGCCCCAGCCGCGACAAGTCGCCGAGCCCCAAGACGCCGAGCACCAGCGCCGAAAACACCAGCGGCAGCACCACCATCAGCACCAGCCGCAGGAAGACCCGGCCTAATGGATCGGCGACGTGGATCGCCCACCATTCGAGCGTGTCGTGAATACCGTTCCCGTTGGCGTCGATCGCAGCGACATTCGCCGCGTCGGCTGGCACGCGAAACGACAAATTGCACGCAATGCCCAGCGCGGCGCCGACCAGCAGGCCGAGCAAGATCTTGGTGTGGAGCGCCATGCCGCGCGGCGTCCCTTCGGAAGGAGCGTTAGCAGCGTTTGAGTTTTCAGTCATCAGAATCGCCAGCCTTGGCAAGTGGTCCAATCGGTCGACGCCGCCCCGCCGCAAAGCGATGTGCGATGAATCTCGCCGGAACAAGGTAGCTGACTTTTGGGCAAGTTTCCAGGCGACGGCTGGCAGCCCAGCGTACGAGATGAGAGCCAGGGGAATTGGCAAGTCGTTTTGATTCAACCGCCAAGGACGCCAAGGTTCGCCAAGGAAATGCGGGGAGGGATTGAACCACGACGGCACAACGGCCACGACGGAAGAAACGACTAAGAACTAGGAAACCGCCGATGAACGCGGATTGACGCAGATAATTCTTATCTGCGTTCATCGGCGGTTCCAATTTTCCTTGGTATTTCCTTGGCGCTCTTGGCGTCCTTGGCGGTTAGTTTTTGAGACGTTCCAGTTCCATAGGCGTCAGAGCCGGCGATAGCCAACCGCTTCCGCCGGGGCTAAACTTGCAGTTCGGTCCTTTTCGTCTCCCTTATCAGCATTGGAGCTCACCGGTGAGCCGATCTTGTCATCTTGCGTCGTTGACCACCGCGCTACTCGCGGTTGTGGCGATTGGTTGTTCGGAGCCTGCTGCATCGGTCGATGCGAAGCCGGCCAACAGCGCCGGGGAGTCAAAAGGCAAGCGAACCATCGTGATGATCCCGAAGGCGACGCAATCCGCCTTCTGGAACGCCGTCCGTCGTGGCGGCGAACAGGCGGCCAAAGAGTTCGACGTCGAACTCCTCTGGAAAGGCCCCAGTCGCGAAAACGATCGCGCCGGCCAGAAACAGGTCGTCCAGCAGTTCACCAACGCCGGCGTCGCGGGGATGCTGCTCGCCCCGACCGACAGCAAGGCGCTCGCCGCCGAAGTCCGCACCGCCACGGCCAAGGGCTTGCCTGTGCTGATCTTCGATTCCGCCGTCGACGGCGAGGCGGGCAAGGACTACATCAGCTTCGTCGCCACCGACAACACCGCCGCGGGTAAGCTCGGGGGCAAGCATCTGATGGAACTCGTCGGCAAAGGGGGCAAGACGATCTGCTTCCGCCATATGGAAGGGCACGAAAGCACCACCAAACGCGAAGATGGCGCCATCGAAGAAATGAAGGCGGGCGGCGCCGAGATCTTGGTCGATGATCGTTACACCGGCGACTCGGCCGCTGAGGCCCAAACGACGGCGCTCAATATGATCGATGTCATCCGTGAAGCCGACGGCATTTTTGCCTCCAACCAAACCGCCTCCGAAGGCCTGCTCCTCGCACTCCGCAAAACAAACCTCGCCGGCAAAGTAAAATTCATCGGATTCGACGCCTCGCCGCTGCTCGTCGAAGCACTCCGCAACGGCGAGATCGACGCGATTGTCATTCAAGATCCGGTGAACATGGGCTACCAGAGCGTCAAGCTGATGCTCGATCATCTAGACGGCAAGCCGGTCGATCCCCTCGTGGTGACGGACGTCAAATTGGCGACGAAAGAAAACATGGACGACCCGGCGATCAAACCGCTGCTCGAATAAGTTTTAATTCTGTTTCGCCGGGCCCTCATCCTCGGTTCTAAGAAAATGTCGTCGTCCCCCCCAACGCCGCCGCGCTTAGCCATGTCGGGCGTCCGGCATCGCTACGGCGCCACGCACGCGCTCAGCGGCGTCGACCTGGAGGTCCGCGGCGGCGAAGTCCACGCCCTCGTCGGCGAAAATGGAGCCGGCAAAAGCACGCTGATGAAAATCCTCAGCGGAGCCCTCGTCCCCGACGCCGGCGAGATGCAGCTCGACGGCGTCCCCTATCGCCCGCAATCGCCCGCCGACGGTCGCGCCGCGGGCGTGGCGATGATCTACCAAGAGCTGTCGCTCGCGCCCGATCTTTCGGTCGCCGAGAACATCTCGCTCGGCGTCGAACCGACCCGCGGCCCCTTCGTCCGCCGTCAAGAACTCCGCGACCGCGCCATGACCGCGCTGAAGGAAATCGGCCGGCCGGAACTGCCGCTTGACCTGCCCGCCGGCCGGCTCTCCGTCGCCGAGCAACAATTGGTAGAAATCGCCCGCAGCGTCGCCATCGGTTGCCGCGTACTGGTTCTCGACGAGCCGACCAGCACCCTCCCGCAGCAAGACGTCGAGCGCCTGTTCGCCCTCATCCGCCGCCTGCGCGAGCGCGGGTTGGCGATCATTTACATCTCGCACTTCCTTGAAGAAGTGAAAGCGATTTGCGACCGCTTCACCGCCCTGCGCGACGGCCGCACCACCGGCAGCGGCGACGTCGCGTCGACGCCGGTCGATCGCATCGTGGCGATGATGGTTGGCCGCGACGTCGAGGAGCTTTATCCTCGTACGCCGCGATCAGCGGGCGAGACGGTGTTGAGCATGCGCGAACTCGCTGGCGTCACGAAGCCCGAATCGGCGACGCTCGAACTTCGCCGCGGCGAGGTCGTCGGCATCGCCGGCATCATCGGCGCCGGGCGCACCGAACTGCTGCGCGCCATCATGGGGCTCGACCAGGTCGCCCACGGTTCGGTCCGCGTTGCGACTCTGGACGGCTGGCAGACCCCCGGCGTCCGCTGGCGGCAGGGGATGGGCCTAGTAAGCGAAGACCGCAAACGCGAAGGGCTCGCCCTCGAACTCACCATCGCGGAAAACATCACGCTGCCCAAACTCTCCGGCCTGACGCCGCGCGGGTGGGTCACGCCGGCCGCGCAGGCCCGCGCGAGCCAACCGCTGGTGGACCGCTTGGGGATTAAGTGCCGCTCGCCACAACAACCAGTCGGCGCTCTCTCCGGCGGCAATCAGCAGAAGGTCGCCATCGCCCGCCTGCTCCATGCCGATGTCGACATGCTCCTGCTCGACGAACCGACGCGCGGCATCGACGTCGGTTCGAAGGCTGAGATCTGCCGGTTGATCAACGAACTCGCGGTCGGCGATCCCGCCCAAGGCCGGCCGCCGAAAGCGGTGCTGATCGTCAGCAGTTACTTGCCCGAATTGATGGGGCTCTGCGACCGCATCGCCGTGATGTGCCGCGGCCGCCTCGGCGCCGCACGGCCCGTCGAGGAGTGGACCGAACACCAAATCATGCTGGCGGCGACGGGAGCGAAAGTAGAATTAGCTCATGCATGATGTCAGTGCCGAACATAAAAGCCCCCGGCTCCGCCGGTGGACGAAGTGGAAATAAATCTTGCCGATAGTTCGTCCACCGGCAAAGCCGGTGGCTTTTATTCCCAGCCCAAACACTCCCCCGCCCATGCCTTCCGATCCCCGCCTCCCAACTCGACTCCGCTCGGTCGTCGATCAACTCGGCCCGTTACTGGCGCTCATCGGCGTTTGGTCCCTCTTCGCCGCGATGCGATGGGACATCTTTCCGACCTGGGAGAACACCCAAAGTATTCTCCTGCAGACGGCCGTCATCGGTATCGCCGCCCTCGGCGGCACGATGGTCATCATCTCCGGCGGCATCGATCTTTCGGTCGGTTCGCTCATCGCGCTCGTCTCAGTGACGGTGGCCCTCGTCCTCCGCGGACTCGGTGACGGCGGGGCCGATAGCGGCATGAACGGCTACGGCTCCGCGGCACTCGCGGCCGCCATCGGCATCGGCGTTGCAGGACTTTGTGGAGTGAGCATTGGCACGATGGTCATCGGCCGCGTCGGCCGGATTGCCGCGCTCCTCGCCGGCTGTCTCGTCGGTTTCATCGCGTGGCGCAGCGGTCTCGATTATCGCGTCGCCCTCCCCCTCGCCGCCGCGGTTGGCGCCGCCGCCTGGTGGGGCGAAAGCAAACTCAACCTCTCGATTCCCCTTTCGCCGTTCATCGTCACGCTCGGCATGTGGGGGGCCCTCCGCGGCGCCGCCAAAGGACTCGCCGACAACTCCGCCGTCTACCCGCCCCCCACGCCGCTCAACAGCCTGATGCGGTTCCCCTCGGTCTCGATCGACGCCTCGCTCATCTTGCGACCGCAGCATTGGTGGTCGCCCGGCGTTTGGATCTTTCTCGCGCTGGCTTGCTTCATCGCCGGCGTTCTCCGCTACACGCAGTTCGGCCGTCACATCTACGCGATTGGCTCGAACGAACAAACGGCGCGCCTCTGCGGCATCCACGTCGAACGCGTCAAACTCAAACTCTACGCCTGCGCCGCCCTCCTCACCGGCATCGCCGGCGTGCTGCAATTCAGCTTCGTTGAAGTCGGCGACCCCACCACCGGCGCCAGCTACGAGCTCGGCGTCATCGCAGCCGCCGTCATCGGCGGCGCGAGCCTCTCCGGCGGCGTCGGCACGATCCTCGGCACCGTCGCCGGCGCCCTGCTGATGTCGACGATCAACAACGGCTGCACGAAAATCGGGCTCGAAGTCTGGATGCAAGAGATCGTCACCGGGGCGATCATCGTCACCGCCGTCGCCCTCGACAAACTGCGCCATCGCGGCGCTGGGTGACGCCATGGAACACGTGCCGCTCGGCGCCACGGGCCTCGACATTCCGCAATTGGTCTTCGGCACGAGTTGCCTCGGCAATCTGTACGAGGCGATTTCGGATCAGACGAAGCGCGCCATCTGTCGCGAGTGGTTCGCCCACATCCCGACGCCGATTGCGATCGACACAGCCGGGAAGTATGGCGCCGGCCTCGCGCTAGAGGTAATTGGCCGAAGCTTGCGCGAACTAGGCATTCCCGCAGACGACGTCATCGTCAGCAACAAACTCGGTTGGCTGCGCACGCCTTTGCGTTCGGCCGAGCCGACGTTCGAACCGGGCGTGTGGGCCAATTTGCAGCATGACGCCGAGCAGCGGATCAGCTATCGCGGCATCCTCGAGTGTTGGGAACAAAGCTGCGAGTTGCTCGGGGCTCAGTATCGCCCGCAGCTAGTTTCCGTTCACGACCCCGACGAGTTCTTAGCAGCTGTCGTCTCGCCGGACGATCGCCGTCGCCGCTTCGATCAAGTACTCGACGCCTATCGGGCTCTGAGCGAATTGAAGGATCGCGGCGAGGCTGCCGCTATCGGCGTCGGCGCCAAAGATTGGCGCGTGATTCAAGAGATCGAACAGCTGGTCGATCTCGATTGGGTGATGCTGGCCAACAGCCTGACGATCTATCGCCATCCGCCGGAACTTTTAGCGTGGACCGCCGCGATCGCTGCCAAGGGCGTGATGGTTATCAACTCCGCCGTGTTCAACGCCGGATTCCTCGTCGGCGGCAAGTATCTCGATTACCGGATCCCAACGCGCGACGACGATCACGATCGCTTGGCGTTTGAATGGCGCGATCGATTCTTAGCGCTCTGCGACGCTTGGGAAATCTCGCCAGCGACGGCCTGCGTGCAATTCGCCCTTTCGCGTCGCGGCGTCGCGGCAGTGGCTCTCAACACCAGCTCCCCGCGAAAGATTGCCGAGAACGTCGCCGCGGTCGAAGCCTGGCTCCCTGAAAACTTCTGGCAAGCAGCGCGACAGGAAGGTCTCATCAAGTAGGTGCGGTGAATTCACGCGCTCAGTCCCCTGCCTCAAATTTCAAATCTCAGATCTCAAATCTCCAAACTCTCCCCCATGCAAGCCGTCGAAATCACCAGCCCCGGCGTCGTCAACATCGTCGAGCGCCCCGCACCGGCCCTCGCCGCCGGCGAGGCGCTGCTCCGCGTCCGCCGCGTCGGCTTCTGTGGCACCGACCTCAGCAGCTATCGCGGCGTCAATCCGCTAGTCGCCTACCCTCGAGTCCCGGGACACGAAATCGGCGCCACCATCGAGCAACTTAGCCCCGAAATCGAAGGGCCATGGCAGCTTGGCCAACGAGTTTTGGTGATCCCTTACACCAACTGCGGCGAATGCTCTGCTTGCCGCGCAGGTCGAAACAACTGCTGCGCCCGCAATCAAACGCTCGGCGTTCAGCGCGAAGGGGCGATGACGGAATTGATTGCCGTCCCGATCGCTAAGCTGATCGCTTCGGAGCGACTTTCCTTGCCTGAGCTAGCCCTCGTCGAACCGCTGACGATCGGCTTCCACGCCGCCGCCCGCGGCCGCGTCACGTCAGCAGATACCGTGGCCGTGATCGGCTGCGGCGCCATCGGCCTCGGCGTGATCGCCGGCGCCGCCTTTCGCGGGGCGCGGGTGATCGCTATCGACGTCGACGATCAAAAGCTGGCCCTCGCCCGCCAGTGCGGCGCCGCCGAGACGATCAATTCCGCCACCCACGAGCTCCACGAAAGGCTGCAATCTTTCACTGCCGGCCATGGTCCCCACGTCGTCGTCGAAGCCGTCGGCTCGCCGGCGACATTCCGCTTGGCGGTCGACGAGGTCGCGTTCGCTGGTCGCGTCGTTTACATTGGCTATGCAAAGGCTCCCGTTGAGTACGACACGAAGCTCTTTGTGCTCAAGGAACTCGACATCCTTGGCTCGCGCAACGCGTTGCCGGGCGACTTTGCCGATGTGGTGCGGATGCTGGAAGCCGGAACGTTTCCGGTCGAGTCAGTGATTACGCAGACAGTCGACTTCGCCTCCGCGGCGGAAGCGTTTCGCCTCTGGAGCGAAGCGCCGGCGAGCGTCACGAAGATCCAGTTAGCGATTGGCGACGATTGATGACACCACCTGCTGCTCCACTACCTAGCGGCCCCGCCTACTTCGACCTGCAGGTGAACGGCTACGCAGGCGTCGACTTCAACGGCGATCATCTGAGCGGCGAGGAACTGGAAGCTGCCTGCAAGGCAATGCGCGCCGACGGCGTCGCGCAGTTCCTGGCGACGATCATCACCGACGACCTCGCAGTAATGGCCGCCCGCGCGCAGCGGCTTCTCAACGCGACCGCTGCCAGCGAACTTGCATCATCGATGGTCGCCGGCATCCATTTCGAAGGCCCGTTTATCAGCCGTGAACCGGGGTACGTCGGCGCCCATCCGCCACAAGCGGCGCGCGCGGCGACGATCGACGCCGCAGCCCAACTGACAGATTCGGCAGGCGGGCTGCTGCGCCTCGTCACGCTGGCGCCCGAACAAGACGCCGATGGCCGCGTGACGACATGGCTCGCGGATCAGGGCGTCACCGTCTCCGCCGGTCATTGCAATCCCTCGCTCGAACAACTCCGCCGCTCGATCGACGCCGGACTGTCGATGTTCACCCACCTCGGCAACGGCTGTCCCTTGCAGATGCACCGTCACGACAACGTCATCCAGCGCGTCCTCAGCTTGGCCGACAAGCTCTGGATCTGCTTCATCGCCGACGGCGTCCATATTCCCTTCGTCGCGCTGCAGAACTATCTGCGCCTCGTCGGCCCCGAGCGCACAATCATCGTCAGCGACGCCATTTCCGCCGCCGGCAAAGGCCCGGGCCTTTACACGCTGGCAGGGCACCAGGTGGTCGTCGACGAACAACTCGCCACCTGGGCCGCCGACCGCTCTCACCTCGTCGGCTCCGCCTGCACGCTGCGACAGATGACGGAGAACCTCCGCACGCAGCTCTTACTTTCCTCAGAAACAATTCATCGCTTAACGGTCGTCAATCCTCGAGCGGCGCTACGCATGTAGCCAGTTGAAATCAACCGCACGCTTGGCGTCGCGGAGCAGTTTGCATGCTCAGCCTTCAGGCCTAACGGGCCGCGCTGTGATAGCCCAGGGCGCAGCCCTGGGTGAGCGAATCAGACAAATCTTTAGCCCTGAAAGGGCGCGCTAGCGCGCCCTTGCAGGGCGAGGAATCATTTGTACGACCAGTACCCAGGGCTGCGCCCTGGGCTTTCTCAGCGCGGCCTTGCAGGCCTGACTCCCCTTGTCCTCCTTGGCAGTTCAATCTGGCGACGAGTCCGACCTCGTCGACCGCGCTCTCTGGCAGTCGGCCGCCGCCTCCGCTACGCTTATTCATCTTGCCGGACGATCCCCGCCCACCGCCACGGAGCCTTCCGATGTCGAACCTTCGCGTTGCACTCATTGCTTGCACTCTCGCCTCGCTTGCCTCCCCCGCCGTCGCCGACCAATGGCCGCAATGGATGGGGCCGAAACGGGACAACATCTGGCGCGAAGAAGGGATCATCAAGGAATTTCCGGAAGGCGGCCCCAAAATCCTGTGGCGCGCCCCCGTCGCCGGCGGTTACGCGGGACCCGCCGTCGTCGACGGCAGCGTCTACGTGATGGACTACGTCACCAGCGATGACGTGAAGATCGCGAACTTCGAGCGCAAGCCCTCCAGCGGCACGGAGCGCATCCTCTGCCTCGATGAAGCGACCGGCAAAGAGAAGTGGAAAGTCGAGTACCCGGTCGCCTACGACATCTCCTACCCTGCCGGCCCGCGCTGCACGCCGACCGTCGCTGGCGGCAAGGTTTACTGCCTCGGCGCCGTGGGCGATCTCCACTGCCTCGACGTCACGACCGGCGAGATTCTCTGGAAGAAGAACTTTCTCAAGGATTACAACACGAAGTCGGCGCTCTGGGGCTATTCGAGCCATCCGCTGGTCGACGGCGACAATCTCATTTGCGTCGTCGGCGGCGAAGGAACGCACGCCGTCGCGTTCGATAAGAACACCGGCGAGCAAAAGTGGGCCGCCCTCACCGCGCCGGAGCAAGGTTACTCGCCGCCGACGATCATCGAAGCGGGCGGCGTCCGTCAATTGCTGCTGCTGGCGCCGAACGCCGTCACGTCGGTCGATCCCGCGACCGGCAAAGAGTATTGGTCGGTTCCCTACACGGCGACGAACGGTTCGATCATCATGTCGCCCGTCGTCGACGGCGACCTCCTCTACGTCGGCGGTTACTCAAACCAGAGCTTGTTGCTGAAGCTAGCCAAAGACAAGCCGGCTGCCGAGATCGTCTGGGCCAACAAGGGCCAGGAGGCGATCTCCCCGATCAACGTCCAGCCCTACACCGAGAACGGCATCCTCTACGGTTTCGATCAAAAGGGGACGCTCCGCGCCGTCGAACTCGCCGCAGGCAAACGGCTCTGGGAAACATCGGAGCCAGTCAGCGAACGCCCCGCGAACTCCGGCACCGCGTTCATCGTCCGCCACGGCGACATTCGTTGGATGTTCAACGACAGCGGCGACCTCGTGATCGCCAAGATCACGCCGGAAGGCTTCGAAGAACTCGATCGCGCCCACGTCATCGAGCCGACCAACGACGCCTTCAACCGCCGCGTCGTCTGGTGCGCCCCTGCCTTCGCCAACAAGCGGGCCTACATCCGCAACGACGAAGAATGCATCTGCATCGACCTGGCAGCGGAATAACATCGGCTCCAACGCTCAAGCAGCCAAGAATCGCCTTTTGCCCGCGCCCCGCCGCTGGCGGCTTAGCGCCGATAACGAACCAACTCCCGCCAAACTTGCTGACGCAAGTCGAACACCGGTTCGTTATTACCAATGAACCCGTTCGCCAGCAGCGAAAAAGCGAGCAGCCGCCCGTCGAGCGTCCGGAGATAGCCCGACATCGTCGACACGCTCGACATGCTGCCTCCTTTAGCGGAAACGCGTGGCGCCGGCGACTGATCGCTGGCGCCGGCGAGCGTCGCCTCGTCGAGCTTCACTTCCGACGTCGGCAGCGACTGAAAGAAGGGCTCGAAGTCGTCGCTTTGCTTTAGGTACTGCAGCAGCCGCACCGAGGAATCGGCGCTGATGAGGTTGTAGCGCGACAGGCCGGAGCCGTCGACGTAGCGGAACGAACCTGGTTCGAGCTTCGCTTGCTCAACGAGCCACTTGCTGATCGCCTTGGCGCCCTCCGGCCAATCGGGCCGCTCGACGCCGCGGGCCAGCGCGATTTCGTGAAGCAGCACTTCGCCGACGGCGTTCTCGCTAACGTGATTGAAGTGCTTCAGCGTCTCGGCGAGCGTCGGGCCCACGTGGACGAGCTCACGCGCCGCTACCCCGCCCTCAGCATCCGCGACAGCCTTCCGCGACGGCGGCGAGAAGTTCACCCCTGCCTCGGCCAGCATTTGCGTCAACATCCCGGCGACCCAGGGGCCTGGATCATGCATCGTCATCCGCAGTTCGGTCGGTTTGTCGAGCTTTCGGTCGCCCCGATACTCGATCGGCTCGGTGTAGGGGCGCCGCGTGGCGAGTTCGTTCCCAGCAGCCGCATCTGCGCCGACGCTCACCAACTCCGGATAATTCGACGGCGGCTCCAACTTTGCATAGACAAATCCCTCGGCGTCGGGCGTCAACTTCACGGTGAGAACGTTGAAGTCGACCATCAGCGGCGTCACCGACATGTTGTAATACGACGGCTCGTCGTCCCACATCCACCCCGGTCCCTTCAGGCGAGGCGCGTAACGCGAGTTATCGACCACCACGCCGCCGATGATCTGTCGAATCCCCAATTCGTCGACCACGCGCTTGGCGAGCTTCTGCAAATCCTTGCTGGTGAGCATCGCATCGCCCCCGCCGATCAATTTCAGATCGCCGCGGAGGACGCCATTCTCGATCGGACCGTCGGCGCGAACGATCGTTTGGAAGCGATGGTCGGGGCCAAACGTATCGAGCGCACACGCCGAGGTGTAGATCTTCAGATTCGACGCCGGAACCTGCAGCCGGTCGCCCCCCCGGTCGTAGAGCGTCTCACCCGATTCGAGGTCGACCACTTTCAGCGTCACGGTCGTTCTTTTAGCGGTGGGGTGAGCGTCGAGCACTTCATTAAGCCGCATTTCAAGAATGGTCGCATCGAGCGAATCGTCGGCGGAAGCAGATCGAACCGTAACGAACAGCAGACAGAAACTGCACAACAGGCGAACCAACATGCAAAACTCCATAGCAAATAGCGACGCACCCGAGCGGTCTACGCTGCGGGCCTGAACCTCCATTGTATCTGCCGGCGCCCCGCGTGGTTAAGCTACAGGGGTCGCGCGATCTCCATTATTTCACTCTCCAGCGGAACTGACACGGTGGCCGAGAACGCAACAGACAAGCCCCGCTCGCTCGACGTGACGGCCGTGAGCCGGCGGATCATCGCGAACGTCGAGCAGGTGATCGTCGGCAAACGGCAGCAGATCATCCAGACGCTCGTCGCCTGGTTTTGCGAGGGGCATGTGCTGCTCGAAGACGTGCCGGGCGTCGCCAAGACGATCATGGCCCGAGCGTTCGCCCGCACGGTCGGCTGCACGTTCAAGCGCATCCAATGCACGCCCGACCTGCTGCCGACCGACGTCACCGGCGGCTCGATCTTTAACCAGAAAGTAGGCGAGTTTGAGTTTCGCCCTGGTCCGATCTTCGCGCAGGTCGTCCTCTCCGACGAGATCAACCGAGCGACCCCGCGGACGCAGGCGGCGCTGCTGGAGGCGATGGCCGAGAGTTCGGTGACGATCGACGGCGTGACCCATCAGCTGAAACCGCCGTTCCTGTTGATTGCGACGCAAAACCCTGTCGACCACGAAGGGACCTTTCCGCTGCCTGAAGCTCAGCTCGACCGGTTCCTGATCAAGCTCTCGCTGGGCTATCCCTCGCTCGACGACGAAGTGCAAATGCTCGACATGCTCAAGCGCGAACACCCGTTGGAGAAACTGCAGCCAGTGATCACGGCCGAGCAACTCGTCGCCTGCCAGCGCGCCGTGCGAACGGTGAACGTCGACCCGAAGATTCGCCGCTACATCACCGAGATCGTCCACGCCACCCGCGCTCACCACGATATTCGCCTGGGCGGCAGCCCGCGGGCGTCGATTGCGCTCTATCGAAGCTCGCAAGCCGTGGCGGCAATCCGCGGGCGATCGTATGTGGAACCCGATGACGTGAAACAAATCGTACCGGCAGTACTGGGGCATCGCATCATCCTGCAACCCGAAAGCCGGCTGCAGAACGTGACTGTGTCAGAGCTGTTGACGGAAATTTTGGACGAGACGAAGGCGCCGCTGTTGGAATCGCCTGGGAAGTGAGCTGCGTAGGGTGTCGGGAACCTTTCCCCGGCCAACACCTTCCTCTCACCAATCAACGAAGGACCTTTAACCCATGCGCTGGCTCGTCGGTGCTGCGATGCTGCTCGTCGTCGCGATCGCGCTCGACCTGGGGCTGCTCGCTTACGCGATGTATGCGCTCATTGGCGTGATCGTGCTGAGCCGTAAACTGGCCGACGTCTGGTCCCGCGAACTATCGGCGACCCGCGAGATCAGCCGCGACCAGGTGAAGATTGGCGAGAGCGTCGCCGTGGTCACCGTGCTGGAGAACAAGAGCTGGCTCCCAGTGCCGTGGCTGCTGCTCGAAGACCTGCTCCCGCGACGAGCTCTCATTTTTGACCCGCCGAATCTGCAAGTCACGGGCCGGCGATTGCAGTTGATTTCGTTTCAAGGCCGCGCTCGCAAGACGATTCTCTACCAACTGAAGTGCAACCGCCGCGGTTACTATCAGATCGGTCCGCTCGTCGCCGAAACCGGCGACGTCTTCGGGCTCTACCGACGCTATCGCGTGTTGACCGAGCCTCACTTCCTGCTCGCGCTTCCTGAGGTAATTCCGCTCGCGGGGTTCGACGTCGCCTCACGACGTCCGCTCGGCGAAGTGCGGATGACGCACCGCCTGTTCGAAGACCCCACGCGCATCGCCGGCGTGCGCGGCTACCAGGCGGGCGATCCCCTCAACCGCATCCATTGGGGCGCCACCGCCCGCACGGCGACGCTCCACAGCAAGATCTACGAACCCTCCACAGTCGCCGGCGTGACGATCTTACTCGACTTCCATGAACAGTCGTTCGACGCCAAGCACGAACCGGTCCGCTCCGAACTCGCTGTGACGGCCGCCGCCTCGATCGCCGGCGCCGTGTGCGAAATGGGCCAGCAGGTCGGCCTGGCGACGAATGGGCGCGACGCCGCGGATCGCATTCGGACCGAAGGATGGAGCCACGATCAACTTCACAGCCGTAAACTTGCTCAAGCAGCCGGCATGCGCGACCGCAGCGACCGGCTGCGACCAGTCGTCGTCCCCACGGGACGCAGCAACACGCAACTCCAGCAGATCCTTCGCACGCTGGCGCGGGTAGAGAAAACAGACGGCCTCACTTTTCCTAAATTGGTCCTCGAGGTCTCCAGACGGCTGCCGCGGAGCGCGACCGTCATCGCCATCTTGTCGAATGTCACTCCTGCCGCGACGATCGCCCTCGGCTCGCTCCGCCGCCGCGGGTTCGCGGTCACAGCCATCGTGAATGCCTTCGAAGAATACGACTACGCGCGAATCGCGGCGCCGTTGATCGCCGAACAGATCGACGTCCGGCAACTCCGCGACCGGGCGGCGATTCCTCAAGTCTGTCTCAAATGTTTGCTTCGCTAACGGTTCGTTAAAGTTGAAAATGGCCCGCCTCCGGATGACCAACGCCGACTACGTCGCCATCGCCGTGAGCCCGGCGCTCGTGATGGCGCTCGTCGGCAGCTTGGTCTTCTTTCTAATCGAGGTCCTGTACGTCGGCGATTACACGGTAAGGCTCAATTACGTCTTTGCCCTCTTCGTCTTCGCAACGGTCCTGATCGCACGGATTGCGATTGAAATGGGTTCGGAGCGGGCTGCGATGTTCAGCCTGCCGCTGGGGCTGCTGATGTTCCTCGCCCTCGGGCGCTTCGTGGAGCATGCCGGGGCACTCGGCTGGCTGATCAACCTCGGCCTGCTCGCTGGCGTCTGGTGGTCGTCGCACAAACTGACGTGGGACTGCACGGTCATCGACGACAATCAGGACTCGTCGGGTGAGGGGCTACTCGGTCGCGTCGGCCTCGATCCGCTGGAAGGGGAAGGAGCGGGGAAAGACCGACCGGACAAGCCGGCCGGCTCGCTTGCCGTTGGGAATGAGCTCTTCAACGATCCTGGCGACGGCGAAGCGGCTCAACCGAATCTTTGGCAACGCTTGGTGAGCGCCAACACGGGTCCGCACACTCCTGGACTCTGGGTGCTCTATTTTTCGCTCGCCGCGTTGCCGCTGTTCGGCGTCGGGCAACACTGGATCCCAGCGAGCGACGTCGGGCGGCGGCGCTATGCGTTCGGCCTGCTCGCCGTGTACGTTGCCGCGGGACTATCGCTGCTGGTGACGACCAGCTTCCTTGGCTTACGTCGCTACCTGCGGCAACGCAACGTCGAGATGCCGGCGCCGATGGCGGCCACGTGGGTGACGCTGGGGGGCGTGCTGATCCTGCTGGTGATGTTCGTCGCCGCGCTACTGCCGCGCCCCGCTGCGGAGTATGCCGTGGCCCAACCGCCGTGGCGCGTCGGCTCGCCCGGCGATAACTCGGCCAACCGCTTGAGCGCGGGCAACGAAGGGACGGTCGATCCCGACGCTGACCAGCGCGTCACCAGCGATAACCAAGCCGACGCGCCGCCCACGGGTGACGCCGCCGCCGAGGCGACGAGCGAACAATCGATCGCCAGCGACCAAGCGGGCGAAGGCGCGCCGCAAGGCGAGGGAAAAAGCGATTCGTCGTCTGACGAGTCGAACAATTCCGAACCGTCGAACAACGCCCCATCGCCTAACGAACCCTCGCCGAGCGATGAAGCAGATCGGCCGGTCGATGAGGATGGCGAGCAAGGGGAAGCGTCGCAGTCGCAGAATCAAAATGAGCGTGAATCTTCTAACGACGAGACGGAAGAGAGCGGATCATCGGAAGAGTCGCCGCCCGGCAAACCACAGTCGAATGAGGAGGCGCAGACCGCCAGTGAGTCGTCGCCTCCGCAGTCGCCATTGCCCGATGTTTCAGCCATGATGGCGACGCTGACCAGTTCGATTGGTGCCCTCGTCAAGCTCGTCTGCTATGCGCTGCTGGCGCTAGCCGTCTGTTACTTCGCCTGGCGCAACTGGCCGGCCATCGTGCGGGCGTTCTTCGAGATTGTGCAAATGATTCGCGACCTCATCGCGCGCCTGTTTGGCGCCACGCCGGCGGCGGCCGATGCGGTCGGCGCGGGACAAACCGGCGCCGCTCCGGCGCCGCGTCGCACGTTTGCTGAATTCACCGATCCCTTCCTCAGCGGCCGCGATAAGAAAGCCTCGCCGGTCGAACTGGTCCGCTACACCTTCGAGGCGTTCGAAGCGTGGTCGGGCGATCGAGGGCAAGTGCGCACCCCCGACCAGACGCCGCAGGAATTCCTCCGCGTCGCCGCGCCGCCGCAATCGCCGCTGCACGAAGAGGCGCGACGGATGGTGCGACTCTACAGCGAAGTCGCCTATGCGTCGGCCAACGTCTCGCGCGAAACGGCCGCGACGCTCAGGCAGCTTTGGCATTTGATGCAATCAGTGAGATAGGCTGGCGATGGCGCCATAGTATTTTCAGCCCCCGGCTCCGCCGGGGGGTAGCGTCACGCGCGACGATGTCTACCGGGATGGAAACCAACCCCCGGGCGGAGCCCGGGGCTGCAAGAGATGCGAACAGCGCGCTACTCTGCCGGCAACGGCGCCTGCGCCGTCGTTTGCAAGTAGGCAAACAGGTCGCCAATCTGCTCATCAGTCAACTGCGTCAGCAACCCGTCAGGCATCAACGAGAGATTCTGCTCAACCATTTCCTCAACGTCATCGAGATCGACAGTGACTTCTTCCGTTTGCGTCCGCAACCTCAGCGTCTGGTCGGTCTTTTCGAGGACGACGCCCGAGAGCGCCTGACCGCTCGTTAGCAACACAGCGGTCGTGCGAAACTCCTTGCCGACCGAGGCGCTCGGATCGACGACGTTCTCCAGCAAGTAGTTGAGGTTGTGACGGTCCGAACCAGTCAGGTCGGGACCCACGATCTTTCCTTGACCATAGAGGACGTGGCAACTGCTGCACGTCTTCTCGAAGAGCACGCGGCCTTGCGACGCATCGCCTTCAGCGATCTTGCCGCCGTCGAGCACGATGCGCAGGCGGTCGATCTGCTCCCGCTTGTCGGCTGCGGTCGGTCGGACGGAGCCCCACAGTCGTTCCAGGTCCGCCGTCAGCGTTTCGTCGTTGAACGCCGCGATCTGTCGTGCGTGCGACGCGGAAACGGCCGCGGGTGGGAGGACGCCCTCTCCCATGGCTCGCAGCAACTCTTGCGCAAACGAAGCTCGCGAACTCAGCGCGTCGATCGCCGCGATCTGGCCGGCAGCGTCCAGTGTGGCGAACCGGGACAAGATCAAACCGGGGATTTCCGCATCGTCGTAGGCCGCCAGCCCGCGGATCGCTTCGTTGGCCAGTTCGTTGTCGTCGATGAGCTTGCGGAGCAGCGTCAACGTTTCCGTACCGCCGAGCTCGGCCAGAGTCCGCAGCGCATGCCGCCTGGCTTCGGCGTTGGCCGATTCGTTGCCGGCGATGGCTCGCAGTTCGGCAATCGCGCGGGCGTCGCCGAAGACAACGCCCAGCTGCAGCGCCCCATCTTTCACGTCGCTCGACGGCGATGTGGAGAACGACTCGGCGGCGCTGTTCCAGGCGTGCGGCGCCGTCACATTTCGCCGACCGTCGAGCGCTTCGCTCATTCCGTGCAACAGATCGAGTTGCGATGACGGCTCAGTTTGCCGGACCGCGACGTCGACCAGTTCATTCACTCCCTCAGGACCGTGGTCGATCTCACTCGTGATCCGTCGCGCGATGTGCCGACGGACCAGCGGCATGATCGGTTCGCCGCAAAGCGCCAGCGCCTGCTGCGGATCGGCGGCCACCGCAGGTTCGAGCCCATACCAAATCATCAGCGGCAGCTGGGGATCGTCGGCGTCTTCTAGCCTCGACGCCAAGGCCTTGGCCAGCGGCCAACGCTTCTCCAGCGGCATCCGCTGCAGCGCCGACGCCAAGTAAAGTCGCACTAAGTCTGAATCATACGTCTTGGCAAGCTCCGCGAAGCGCGCGATCGTCGCCGCGTCGAGCGTCTCTCGATCGGCCAGCAGCCGGACCGCCCAGATGCGCAGGTGCTCGCCGGGATGATTGAGTTGCTCACGCAGCCAGTCGTCGTCGGCAGCGCCGATCGCCGCCAACGCCCACATCACGCGAAGTTGCTGCGTTTCGTCACGTTGCGAGTTGAACATCTCCAGCAACGCCTGTCGGGCTGCGGTCATATCATTGCTCGCCGCATGGCGTTCGGCGAGCAACCGCCGAGACTGGCGAACGTACCAATCGTTCTTCTCCTGCTGCAGCGCGACAAGTTCCAGATCGCTCCGCTCATGCAAATCGAAACGTCCCGGCGACTTGGCTTCGCCCCACGCCAGACGGTAGATGCGCCCCGATGCGTGGTGAACCCCGTCGGCTTCATGGCATTCGCCAGTATCGGACCAATCAGCGATGTACGCCGCGCCGTCGGCGCCCGACAGCAGATCGATGCCGCGGAACCACTCGTCTTTCACGAAAAACAAATCGTCGCGGTGGAGTCCGACGTAGCCGGCGCCGCGGCGTTCCAATGTGTCGTTGTTCAACCGTCGGCCATGGAAGTTGAGCGTGAACATCGAATTTCGATAGCGATCGGGCCAATTGCCGCCCTGGTAGATCATCAGCCCGCTGTGGGCGTGTCCGCCGCCCGCCGCGGAGGTCGTGTCGCTCACGGTCAGCCGGATGTCGCTCCATTTCTCGCCGGTGTCCCAATGAACGTGGTCGGCCGTCTGACCGATCAACTGGTAGAGATGCGGATTGAAATCCGCGCCGTACATCCGCTCGTAGTGAGCGCCCGGCACGAGATGCCACAGATGCCCGATCACCGTGTTGATGAAGAACATCTCGCCATGCTCGTCGAAATCGAAGCCCCACGGATTGGTCGTGCCATGGGCGACGACTTCGAAGACGCGGCGCGTCGGATGATAGCGCCAGACGCCGCAATTGATCCGTTGGCGCTCGGATTCCGCAGCGCCCGGTTTGCCGACCAGCGACGTCGCCAGAATCCCATGCCGGCCGTACAGCCAGCCGTCGGGCCCCCAGCGCAGCCCATTCACGATGTTGTGCCGCACGGCATCCTGATCCCAACCGTCGAGCACCACCTCCGGCGGCCCGTCGGGAACGTCGTCGCGATTGCGATCAGGAATAAACAGGAGCTGCGGCGCGCAGAGGACCCACACGCCCCCGTAGCCGACTTCGACGCTGGTAAGTTTCTGCGCCTGATCCCAAAACACGGTCCGGCGATCGGAGCGGCCATCGCCGTCTGAATCTTCCAGAATCACGATCCGATCATGCTTCGACTTGTCGAAGTTAATCGTCTGGTCGGCGTAGGTGTAATTCTCCGCCACCCACAGCCGCCCGCGCTCGTCGGTGGCGATGCCGATCGGCTGCTGGACGTCAGGTTCGCTCGCGAAGAGCGTCGTGTGAAATCCCTCGGGGACTTCAATCTCGGCGACCACCTGCTCCGCCGGCGCGGGGCCGGTGACGGCTTCGGCGGCAAATGCGGTCGACGCGCGGAAACAGAATAAAGCGATCCACGCAGCCCCGTGAAGGGCCGCGTGGATCGGGCATAGATCGTATTGTCGAACAATCATCACGGCGTCGCGTTCGCTCCCGTGTCGAAGTGGCAGGAACGTTCGCTCAGACCGACTTGCTGTACTCCAGCTTCCCTTCGATCGCCGGCAACGATTCGTCGCTGACGCCCATCAGGTGACGGAGCGTGTAGGCGTCAAGTTCTTCGTAATCGCGTGCGGCGATCAACTGCCGTTCCAGTTCGCGGTCGAACGTGCGAACCTTTTCCACGAGGTGGAGGAACGTCTTGCGGCTGTTCACCAGGTGAGCCGTCGACTTGTCCTGCTTCTGCGTACGGATCGCCTTGACGTCCAGGCCGACGAACTCGCCGCGGCGGCCGTAGCCGTTCTCTTCCAGGACGCGCACCTGATTGAACGCCGAGCGAATGTTGGCCGAGCCGAAACACTTGTCTTGGTCGTACTTCAGCCCGTTCTGATCATTGAGATGGACGCTCGCCAGCTTATCGTGAGCCAGCGCAAAGGCCATTTCGTCCGACGGATCGAGCCCGGCGAGGATCGCGTGGGCCGTTTCGATCAGCCCGCTCACGCGGCTCGGGTCAACCGAGCGGTAAGCCAGCGCCAACGCGTGGCCGATCGTCGGCACATAGGCGTGGTCGGTCGGTTCGTTCGGCTTCGGCTCGATCCAGATCCGGCACTCGCGATCGTACTCTAACATCGCGTTGACGGCGTCGAGAATGCGATCGTACGCCGTGCGGGCGTTCTTCGATTCGCGAATGTACGACCCTTCGCGAGCGAGCCACAGAACGATGTTCGTCGTGCCAAGTTCGCGGGCCACGTCGATCGTCCGCAACGAACGATCGAGGGCGTACTGCCGATCGCTCGGGCTGTTCGAGGTGTAACCCCCGTCAACGGTGCGCGAGTCGAACCAGAGCCGCGGCGCGACGAACTCCGGCGTGAGACCGCGATCGGCAAGCATTTTGCCGACCTGGCGCGCCTTGGCCGCGACTTGGCCGGCGTCGAGGTCGTCGATGTTCTCGACGGCGTCGTCATCGTGAAACTGCACCCCTTCGAAGCCGAGCGGGCGGTACCAGTCGAGCTTTTCCTCAAACGAGTACGGCGTGCGAACCATCGGGCCGAACGGATCGGCGCCCTCACTGATATTCCAGGGACCGAATGAAAAGCGATAGGTCGTGGGCTGGGTCACGGCTCGAAGATCTCCAAGAGTTGACGTAGGTTTGGCTTGCCTGAGTGACTGACGATGAACTGGTTGACTGACAATAAACGCGGCGCCGATTAGCGCAGCGCAGCTTTGCGGATCTCGCCGGGCGTCTTGCCGGTGGCGGTGCGCATCATGGCGGTAAAATACTGCACGGACGAGACGCCGACCCGCTGGACGACTTCCTTGATCGGCATGCTGGTGGTAATCAAAAGTCGTTCGGCCGTCTCGATCTGCACGCGGCGAATTTCCAAATGGATCGAACGGCCGATCGCGGCGCGAAAGCGGGCGTCAAGCGTCGACCGCGACATGCGAGCCATGTCGAGGACGTCGCGGACTTGAATGGGTCGGCAGGCGTTCTGGCGAATGAATCGTAACGCTTCGGCGACCTCGGAATCAGAGACCGCCATCACGTCGGTGGAGTGCCGCGCGACGACCCGCTCGGGCGGAATCGCCGTTCGTTGTCGCGCCGGCTGCTTGCCATGCATCATGTCGTCGAGCAGCGCGGCGGCTTCGTAGCCGACGCGCATGGCGCCTTGCTCGACGCTGGAGAGCGGCGGTTGAGCGAGTTCGCACATCACGTCATCGTTATCCACGCCTACGATCGCCACGTCTTCAGGAACTCGTCGCCCGACGAATCGACAGGCCTGCAACACATGCCGAGCGCGCCCATCGCAACACGCCATCAATCCGACCGGCGTCTTCAATTTGGCCAACCACTTCTGTAACGCCGCTTGCGACAACCGCCACTGCTTGGCAGGGCTATGCCGACCGGCGAACACCTCGCAAGGAAATCCTGCTTCTTCGATCGCTTCGCAAAACGCGTCCGCTCGTTCTTTCGCCCACCCGTTCGATCGGGTCGGCGGTTCGCTGCAAAACGCGAATTGCCGAAAACCGAGATCGATCAAGTGTTGCGCCCCCATCCTCGCGATGGCATGGTTGTCGGTCCGCACATACGGAATCTGCGGGTTCTCTTCGTAATAACCATACCCGCCGCCGACGCCGACGACGGGGATGCCCAGGCTAGTCACCGCCGCCGCGACGCGCCGATCGTCAAAGTTAGCGAGGATGCCGTCGCCGCCCCATGCTTTCAGGTCGGGGAGACGATCGATGTGATCTTCTTCCACGTACAGCGACCACTCGCGCTGCGATTGCTGCACGTACGCGGCAACCCCCCGAATGATCCGACGATCGTAAGGGGAACTCGGGTCGATGATGAGCGCTACCTCAGGTCGATGCTGCATGACTTCTCTATTACCGTCTGATGAGTCCAGGTTACACGACGAATCGACATGCCGAACCACCGCCAATACAAATCTAAAAAGGTTTACGAAGTGTTGCAACTCCCTACTGCGTTCAGCGGACGGCGAATTGCGGCCATCTAGGCTAATCCTCCAACAACTCTTGTTTTCTGTTCGTCCCTTTCGCGTGTTTCGTGGTTTAAATATCCCCGCATTTCCTTGGCGCTCTTGGCGTCCTTGGCGGTTGCATTTTTAGTTTCGCGGTTCTCCTAACCCAAGTGATGGCCACAAGTTTGGCCGCCTTCTTTTGACGGGCTCGTCCCCAGCTGGTTCTAATGGCTCCCACCGCTCGCGCCGGAACGATCAAACTCGCGGTCAAGAACAGGCCCAAGTTCCACCGGATACCCCCCACGGAGCATGACATTGCATCCTCTCTGCAGATTTGCGGCGATTCTATTGTTTGGCGGCGTCGGTGCGCTCAGCGCATCAGGCGCGACGACGCTGCACGTGACCCCGCAAGGAAATGATCAGTGGACCGGTCGAGAGGCGGCGCCAAACGGCGACGGAACCGACGGCCCCTTGGCGACGCTCGCCGGGGCGCGTGATGCGATTCGTGCAATGAAGCGTCGCGGCCCGCTGCCGGACGGCGGCGTCATCGTGGAGGTGGGGCAAGGCGTTTACGAACTTGCGGCCGCTGTGGAAATGGGAGTCGACGACTCCGGCGAGCTAGGGGCGCCAATCGTCTACCGCGCCGCAGCAGGAGAGGAAGTGCGGCTCGTCGGCGGCAAGGTGGTCACCGGCTGGAAGTTAGTCACGGATTCAAAGATTCTCGAACGACTTGAACCCTCAGCCCGTGGCAAGGTGTGGCAAGCCGATCTCAAAGCGCTGGGCATCGATGATTACGGCAACGTGGCGAGCGGAGGGCTGGAACTCTTCTTCGACGATCAGCCCGCCCGCCTGGCGCGATGGCCGAACGCCGACTTCGTCAAGATCCGCGACGTCACGAAAGAGGCGCCCGAAACGAGCCATGGCCGCACCGGCAGCAAGGTCGGCAATTTTTATTACGAGGGAGATCGGCCGCTGCGTTGGCGGGACGAGAAAGACATTTGGCTCCACGGCTATTGGTTCTGGGATTGGAGCGATCAATACCAGCAAGTCGAGTCGATCGATACGGAGCAACAACTCGTCCGGCTCGCTCAGCCGTATCACGGCTATGGCTACCTCCCCGGGGCCCGCTACTACGCGCTCAACGTGCTGGCGGAACTCGACGAACCAGGCGAGTGGCAACTCGATCGCGAGACGGGAACCATTTACTTCTGGCCGCCCACTACTCTGGAAGAGGGACGCCCGATGGTCTCGGCGATTGTAACGCTGGCGACACTGAAGGACGCGTCGCACGTCCGCTTCGAAGGGTTCGTCATGGAAGCGGTGCGCGGCGCCGCGGTGAAGATTGCCGGCGGAACCGGCGTGCAGATCGTCGATTGCACGATCCGCAACACAGGCGACATCGCCGTCGACATCCGCGGCGGCAGCAAAAACGCCGTCATCGGTTGCGACATCTCCAACACGGCCGGCGGCGGCATCTCGCTCGACGGCGGCGACCTCGCAACGCTCACGCCCGGCGAGCATCTGGCCGAGAACAACCATATCCACCACTACGCCCGGTGGAAGCGAACGTACACGCCGGCCGTGGCGATCTCGGGCGTCGGCAATCGCATTCGCCACAATCTGTTCCACGACGCGCCGCACAATGCCGTGCAGCTCTCCGGCAACGATCACCTCATCGAGTTCAACGAATTTCATCACGTCTGCTTAGAAACCGACGACGTCGGCGCGTTCTACATGGGCCGCGACTGGACGCAGCGCGGCAACGTGGTGCGCTACAACTATTTTCATCACCTCGGCCGGCACGGGGGCGGCGTCGGCGTGATGGCCGTCTATCTCGACGACTGGGCGAGCGGGACCACCATCTACGGCAACATCTGTTTCCAGGCGGGCCGGGCGGTGCTCATCGGCGGCGGGCGCGACAATCTGGTCAAAAACAACGTCTTCGTCGACTGCACGCCGAGCATCCACGTCGACGCCCGCGGACTCGGCTGGGCGAAGTCGTACTTCGACGGCTCAGACAACACGCTCTTCGACCGCTTGCAGGCCGTCGACTACCGCCACTCGCCCTGGAGCGATCGCTATCCCGAGCTGTTGACGCTGCTCGACGACGAACCGGTGATGCCGAAGGGGAACGTCATCGCCCGCAACATTTCCGTCGGCGGTCGGTGGCTCGACTTGGCCGACGGGCTGACCAACGCGACGGTGAAGATCGAGGACAACCTGGTCGACGTCGACCCGCTGTTCGTCGATCGTGCGAAGGAAGACTTTCGGCTGCAGCCGTCGTCGCCGGCGTTCAAGCTCGGTTTTAAGGCAATTCCGGTGGAGAAGATCGGACTTGAGCGGAGCGAGCATCGGGCGTCGCCCACCGCCGCCCCAGAAGCGGCTAGCAGTGAATGAGCTTCATGGCGCTACATGATCTAGATTGTCATATGATTGGATCCAAACGATGGTCTGGCCGTTTTCTTGCTTCTCACGCTCGAAACCGGCGCGAACTTCTCGAACTCCAATGGCATGAAGTCGGCGACTTAGCTCTGCATAACTGGCTTTTGCTTCCTCCAGTGAGACTGGCGTATTCTCGTCAAAAAAATTGCCATCATTATCCTTCCTCCAAGTGACGGTCACCTCTTCGCTGGGCACCGGCCAAAACCAGCTGTCCGTGACTTTGACGACGGACATGTTTTCGTCGTTGAGCGCTGCGACTTCAGCGAGGAGATTCTGCTTGCGCCAAGCGGCGTAGCCAAACGTGACGGCCACGGCTGTAATTAAGAGCATGAAGGCGCCGAGGGTGAACCGTCGCGGGATTCGCATGAAATCGAGCCTTGATTCTGCGGGTAGGGCGTGCAGTTTGAGGAGTCTATCCCGATTCACGGAATCGAGCGAGGTGATTCCTGATGTCTCGGGATCAAAGGGTAGGCCAATTGTTGACTAATAAGTCCCGCCTCATTCGATTTTTCTAGGTGTAAAGCTCATCCCAATCTTGCCCAAGCACCCAACGGATTGCCGACAGCTTGCCGTTGATCATCCCCCATTCGAAATCGTCCCACGGCCCCATATTGTCGATGCCATATTTCGCTTCCATCTTTGCGGCCGATTTCAACGCGCCTTCCCAGATGTCGCGGACAATTTCATTCGCCGGATAGGTCTTATCCCCTTCATCGACGACCTTGATTCGTCCGCTCGTAATCGCTTCTTCTCTGCATTTGTGGCGGTTGTACCAGACCTTGTCGCAAAGCTGGGCCTCTGCCGCCATCAGCTCCGAGAACGATCGGGCGTTCTCGACCCATTCTTCGTGATCAAACATGAGGTCCGTCACCAGCTCGGGGCGGATGCGGCTGATTGCATCGGCGAGTGTGATCGAGTAGTGCGACTTGATCTTGGAGAAGATGTTAGCCAAGTCAGGGTGCGGCAGCTTGTTGTCACCATTGGGGTCGCTGAAGTCTTTGACGTTGTGCGAGACGAACGTGAAACGCTCCCGCTTTCCCAGCCTGACCTGCTCAGCGTAAATCTCGATGAGTATCGCATCATTGATGCCGTTCCGCTGTCGATGGAACGGCGCGACCTTGTCGATGCCCCGCTGCGCCGCTCGTGCCTTGATGCTGTCGTCGACCTCAACAATGTTGCCAGCGTTCAGCAAGGCCTCAATCTGCGCCACGGACTCATTCGCCAGCCCGCCTAGCAGTGGAATGCGATGATCAACGTCGTTTAACTGATCCATCACGTCGCGGCGCTTGGCGGGATCACCGAACTTCTCTACGGCGGTCTTCACTCGCTTGAAGACGCTCGAAAGGCTTCGGCCGCTTTCTTCTATGATCCGGTTTTTGTGCTCGGCGAACTCGACCAACACAGTGCGAGGGACAATCAGCCGAACCTCGCCCATATTAATTAGGTCCGTCAGCACCCCCAGCAACGGACGTTGCTCTGGTGCCTTGGCGGCGTCCAACCAAACGCATGTATCGACGAGTAGATTTAGCATTGGGCTGATTTTATCGAACCCCATCCTTACTGTCGTGCGAGAAATCAAAGGGGGCTGGAGGCATAAAAGGTGTCGGCAATCTTTTGTCCGCTCGACGATGAAGTCTACGAGCGTATTCTCGGCGAACGTCCGGCTTCCACAGCGTTCCGTCGACCCTGGAAAATCTCCAAAGTGCCATCTAGAAAATGGCCACTCCGTCCGCTATAGTGATCATGTGTGCATTTAATGCGCCACCGCTGCGCGCTTAGTTTGTCCGTCCGGAACAGCTCATGCCCGGCCTGAAGCCCGCCCGTTTGTCACGACGGGAGGTCGTCAGCCCGATCGGTGCCACGCGAGGAGAGTGCAATGAAAGAAGGGCATCGCACTGCGCACCGACCGGCGCCTCGATCAAACGACGCCCCATGTCGCCTGGCGTCGCCTCGCCGCAGTGACAGCGACACGGCAACTCCCTTCCACGCAACGACTTCGGCCTTGTGTCGGCAAAAACGCGTGAGGCGACACAAGGCGACACGCGACAGCAGGGGCGACGCCTGAGTCGGCCAACATCGGTTGGCCGACACGGCGCACTCGTGGCAGGCAGACTCCGCGTCCCGTCGCACAGTCCGTGTGGTTCAAAGACAAAAACTAAGAATAGGACGCGGATTCACGCGGATGAAACGGATAGACGCGGATGAAATCGCCCTTGAAATCCGCGTTCATCCGCCCAATCCGCGAACATCCGCGTCCTATGCTTCGCTTCGTTCACGCCGCCCCCGCCACCGTGTCGAAAAATTCACCACGCCCGAGGTGGCCAATAAACAATTGGCCGACATGGCCGACACGGCCGACTCGCAAAATACAGCCTTTTTTCGCGGACGAAGGCTGATGGTGCGCCCCGCAATCGTTCTTTGACAACTTAAATCGATCGCCAAACCGCTCGTCGGCCAGGAAGAGGCTCTGCGCGGCAGCGCGAGCTGTCGCGCAAACCGTCAGCGTCCATGTCTGCCAAAAACAATTGGCAGACATGGCACACACGGCAGAGTTGGCAGACATGCGTAGCTCTCGTTCCCACGCTCCGCGTGGGAACGCAAACCCCGACGCTCCGCGTCGCGAGCCCAAATCCGGCAATCCGCGTCAATTCAAACGCTATTGCCGCAGAGCGGCATGAAAGGCGTTCCCACGCGGAGCGTGGGAACGAGGGGAGTAGCCAGCGCCTTCGCTCACTTCATCAACTGCTGAGCGCCGCCGATGACTTTTTCCCAATCGAACGCCGGGCCCGGGTCGGTCTTGTTCAGCTGCACATGGTAGTGGCCCATCACCCCTTGATACGCCTTCCAATCCTCGTCGCTCAGCTTCTTCGGGATCAGCTTGCCGTCGGCGTCTTTGGGGTAGTCGCACTTGATCTTCGGGAAGACCTTGCAGAGCGTCGCGGTGAGCTTGATCAGCGACTCGTACTGCTCAGGAGTGAAATCGTACTGGGCGAGCTCTTGGCCCTGGATCTCGCCGACGATCAACTCTTGGCGGGCCGGGCGCCCGACGAACGACGGCGTGCGGACGCCGAGCTCGTCGTAGGGACGCGACGGACGGAGACGAATCTCGCCCCCGTCGTGGGCTTCGTACCATTTCATCAGCGCGTCTTTGTTCTTCACCCCGTAGGCGCCCATGTTGGCGATTTCGATGCCGATCGAGCGGGCGTTCGAGATGGTCGCGTGCCGGGCGCGGTCTTTCAGATCGAGCGTCTGGTAGATCGTCCCGTCGACGTCGAGCATGAAGTGGACGCTGAGGTTGCGGTGATCGTGGAGCACCTTGAAGCAGGTTTGGCTCACCGGGCAGACGTCGTAGTGGAGAACGAACTGGTCGACGACGTTCTGCAACATCGGCAAGGGCCAGCCGCCGCCGCGGACTTGTTCAATCTGGCCGGCGTCGAGCCCGTCGGTGCGGAGGCCGTACCGCGACGGGCCGTTGGGGGCCATGTCGGGGAGTTCTTTCACCGTCTCCTCCCACGACGACTTTTCGATCGGCCCGAAGCGCCGGTCGGTGCGATAGGCGTCGTATCCTTGGGGGTCAGTCCACAAGACGACCGGCGCCGTCGTGTGGAAGAGTTGGCCACAGACCATAATCTCGTCGCCGCTACGCTCCAGCTGGTCGCCGACTTCGATGGCTGGCGCCGACTCTGCGAACGAGAACAGAGCGAGCAGAACAAAGATTCGGCGACTGAGGAATCGCATTGGGTTATCCCAGGTAGTTAGCGATTGAAAAATCAAACGCAGTTAAAGATTGAAGTATGGAGACCGCATTGGTCTGGTCGCTTAAGCGACCAGTCCGAAGTGAGGAGAGAGCCTCTATTCCCACAACCGCCGAGCAAAGGCAAAGGAGGCGTGGCGGGCTTGGTCGTAGTTTTTGTCTTCGGGATTGAAGCTATTAATCCGCACAACGGGAGAAACAGCGTGGATGAATTGATCGTCGCCGAGGTAGAGGCCGGTGTGGCTGATCTTGCCTTGCGGGTTGATGAAGTAGAGCGTGTCGCCGCGGCGCATCGCGGCCCGCGACCAGCGCGTGCCGGTGAGTTGCCCCATGTGGATCTGCTGGGTCGAGTCGCGCGGCAGCCGGACGCCGGCGTTGCCGTAAGCGATCTGCACGAGGCCCGAGCAATCGACGCCGCTGGACGTTTTGCCGCCCCAAAGGTACTTGGTGCCGAGGAGCTGCTTGGCGTTGGTGCAGACGACGTCGAGCTTTTCGGCGGGCGTGTCGCGGAGATCGCTTTCGGCGGCGGGGACTTTTACTTCTTCGCCGGTGGGAAGCTGGGCGACATAGTGGTCGCCGTCGGTGCGGACGTACTTCAGTCGGCTGGCGGCGAGAATTGTGCGGCCGTCCGCCTCGGGCTGGTCCTTTCGCACGCTGACTCGCGGACCTTCGAGGTACTTGGCGAATTCGACTTCATCGACTGGCAGGATGTCTTTCGCCGCGACGAAACCGAGGTAGCCGTCGCCGTTGTGGACGAGGTAGTGGTCGTCTTCGAGTCGCAGCAGGAACAGCGACTCGCCGAGGAGACAATCGGTGACGATTTCTTTCTCGGCGGGCTCGGCGTAGGAAAGGCTGTGGGGGGACTTAATGAAGCCGAATCGCTTCTCGCCGAGCGATGCGGCAGGGAGCGTTTCGAGTTTGTTTTCAACGGGCGTGAACCCGAGCTTGTGGAAGTAAGCTTCTAGGGCAGTACGCGTTTCGGGGAACTCGACGAAACCGGTGAGGCGAACGCCTTTCTCGCCGGCCGGTTCGGCAGTCACGTCGTAGACGCAGAGGCGGGCGTCGTTCGCCGAGTTGAAGCGAAAGGAATCGACGTACTGACGGAGGTGAGTTTGGCGGCCTTGGAGGTCGGGCTCAGCCTGCTTGGCGAGGCGCTCGATGACGGCCGCGTCGACGGGGCGCTCGGTCGGCGCGGCTTCTTGAGCTTGGAGAGAAAGGGGACCGACTGACAAAACCAAACACACGGCCAAAGCGAACCGAAGCATGCGTGAACCTCGCTGCGAGACTTCTTATTCCCCTCCCTCGCAGGGAGGGGTTAGGGGAGGGATTCCGATGCATCCCTCACAGTTGAGCTTACTCAACCGAGCAGCGCGAGGACAGCGTCGCGGACATGCGCATACGCCGTCACGCGCAAAGTTTGCGTTGGCGCGACAGCACGGTGCGCGATACCGCGAATTGGAGGTTCCCGACGCCGTAGCGTTACGGCGCGAACTTGATGCAGACCGGCATCGGCACGTCGATCGCATGATCGGTCTGCGTCAGCTTGCCGGTCGCCTGGTCGATCGCGTGGACGACGATTCGATCCGAGTCTTGCGCCGCGGCCAGAAGGAACTTACCGCTCGGATCGATGTTAAAGTTGCGCGGCGTTTTGCCGCCGATGGGATGTTGGCCAAGTGAAGTGATCTTTCCCGATTGCTGATCGATGGCGAACATCGCGATCGAATCGTGGCCGCGGTTCGAACTGTAGACGAACTTGCCGTTGGGGTGGGCGACGACTTCGGCGCCGGAGTTCCCGGGGACGCCGCCGGCGGGGAGCGTGCTGAGGCTCTGCAGGCTTTTCAGCGTGCCGGCCTCGCCGTTGTAAGCGGCGGCGGTGAGCGTGCTGTTGAGTTCGTTGACGATGTAGACCCACTTACCACTCGGGTGGAAGGCGAGGTGCCGCGGGCCGGCGCCTGGTTCGGTTTCCATCCAAGGTTGATCGCTGGCCGTGAGTTGGCCTGTGGCGCCATCGAACCGATAGATGAAGACCTTGTCGAGGCCGAGGTCGCAGGCGAGGGCGAAGCGGTTCGCGGCGTCGAGTTTGATGCAGTGGGCGTGCGGACCCTCTTGGCGCGACTTGTCGGGGCCGGAGCCTTCGTGCTGGATGAAGCAACTGGCCGGTTCAAGTTTGCCGGCGGCGTCGATCGGCAAGACGGCGACGCTGCCGCCGCCGTAGTTGGCGACGAGGGCGTTCTTGCCGGCATCGTCGACCGAGACGAAGCAAGGTCCTGAGCCTCCGGAGGATTGATGATTGAGAAGCGCGAGCTTGCCCGAAGCGGCGTCGACGCTGAACGCCGAGAGGGCGCCGCCGTGCGAATCGTCGTAGTCGTCGACTTCGCTGACGGCGTAGAGGAATTTGTTGCGGGGGGGCAAAGCGAGAAAGGAAGGATTCTTCGCTTCACCGGCGACGCTGAAGAGTTTCAGCGCGCCATTCGTGGGATTGAGCTCGGCTTGGTAGATCCCTTGGCTGCCGTCGGCTCGTGTGTAGGTGCCGATATACGTGCGAATTGGCGTGAGAGCCGCGTCGGCGCCAAAGCCGATCGCAGGGTGGACGAGCGCGACCATCGCGAGCGTGAAGCAACGGCAGACCAGATTCGACAAGGCGTGAGCAGACATGGGGCGAGATCCTTCGAACTGAGTGGACTGCGGCGACTTGCGGCGACCATGATTGAAAAGGGAATGAGCGTGTCGACGTTATACCGTGGCTGCGCGGCTCGTCGCAAACGGCGCCAAGGCGAAGAGGTAGCCAATCTCGTCACACGAACGCTTCTGGAACTCGATCTAATCGCTCTGCGTTTTTTCACCCGATTTTGCACGGAATCGGTCGTAGAGTGCTACGGCGCGGCGTAGTACCATTAAACAGACGGCCATCGCGACTCTTTTCTGCTTGTTCTTTTCGCTCTCATCCCCCGACAGCGCCCGCCCATGCTTGTCACCGAACCCGCGCCGCAGGTCCGCGAAACTCTGCCTATCCCCAAACCGCAATGGGGGTATCGCTGGAAGATTTGCGTGCTGCTGTTTTTCGCGACGACGATTAACTACGTCGACCGGTCGATTCTCGGCATTCTGAAGTCGACGTTGATGACCGACCTGAAGTGGACGGAGACTGATTTCGGGAACGTCGTGGCGTCGTTCAGCTTTGCGTATGCGCTGGGATATGGATTTGCCGGGCGGGCGATGGACGTGCTGGGGGTGCGGATCGGGTATGCGATTGCCGTGGCGGCCTGGAGCGCCGCGGCGATGGGGCATGGGCTGGTGCGGACGGTAGTTGGCTTTGGCGTGATGCGGGGAGCTTTGGGATTGGCGGAGGGGGGGAATTTTCCCGCCGCCGTGAAGACAGTGAGCGAATGGTTCCCGAAGCGCGAACGGGCGTTTGCGACGGGGCTGTTCAACGCCGGCAGTAATGTCGGCGCGATTGTCGCGCCGGCGAGCGTGCCGTGGCTGACGGCTCAGTATGGCTGGCCGGCGGCGTTTTACGTGACGGGCGCCCTCGGCTTCATTTGGTTGATCTTCTGGTGGAAGACATACCGCTCGCCGGAAGTCCACCCCCGCGTCACGCCGGAGGAGTTGGCGTACATTCAAAGCGATCCCGTTGACCCGCCGGCGTATGTGCCGTGGCTCTCGCTGTTGAAGTATCGACAAGTGTGGGCCTTCATCGTCGGTATGTCGTTGAGCTCGCCCATTTGGTGGTTCTTCCTTTTCTGGACGCCCGGCTTCTTGCAGTCGCGCTTTGGATATGGCTTGGATGACATTGGTCCGCCGCTGATGTTGATCTATTTCCTCGCTGACTTTGGCAGCATTGGCGGCGGCTGGCTTTCGGGGCGGTTGATGCAACAAGGGTGGAGCCTGAACGCCGGTCGAAAGACGGCGATGCTGGTCTGCGCGCTGTGCGTGGTGCCGGTGTTCGCCGCGGCGATGGTGAGCCAGGCTTGGATCGCCGTGGGGCTGATCGCACTGGCGGCGTCGGCGCATCAGGGATTTTCGGCAAATCTTTACACGCTTGTGTCGGACATGGCGCCGCGGAAAGTGGTCAGTTCGATTGTCGGCCTCGGCGGGATGTCGGCGGCGTTCATTGCGATGGGCTTTCAGATGCTGACCGGGCGGATTCTCGACCGCTGGCCGAATGGCTATCTGGCGATCTTAATCGTGGCGTCGGCCTCTTATCTGATCAATTTGTTGATCATTCATCTGCTTGTGCCGCGGCTGGAGCCGATGGAGATTGAAGCGACCTAACGGCCCTCTAGTTCGCGGAAAATTCTGGCTTTACTGCACGAATTCGCGCTGATCTTTGCTCCCTCTTGAAGGTAGTGATCGCGCGATGTCGCCGGAAGATTTGCCGCGGGGCGTCGGTTCCGGCGGAATCGGGCAAAGATTGGCGTCTGGGGGGCGAAGATCGCTATACTGGAGGCGTTCGCCCGACTTTTGGGACGCCCGAGGCGCCATGGAGGCCGCGGTTCATGCGTTGGCTTGTCGTTGTGCATCGAATTCTTTCCCGTCGTCTGCTCGTTCACGCGCCGCTGGTGCTGGCAATGCTAGCGGCCGTCGCGTGGGCGTCGCCGGTTCTTGCCGATACGAGCGAACCGGTGCAGAAGAGCACCACTGCTGCCGACGCGGCGCCCGCAGCTGAACCGCCCTCTGCGGCGATGGCCCGTCGCATCGATGAACTGTTGGCCCAAGGCCAAGCCGCGGCCGGCGTGACGCCGGCGCCGCTGGCGGACGATGCCGAATTCCTGCGGCGGGCGTCGCTCGACCTGACCGGCGTGGTGCCGCGGGCTTCAGAGGTACGCGAGTTTCTAGCCGACGAAGATCCGGCCAAGCGGCAAGCCTTGATCGACCGACTGCTCGCCTCGTCGAGTCACCCGACGCACATGGCGACAACGTGGCGGAATCGCATTCTGCCGACGGGCGCCGATCCTTCGCGGGCGCGCGAGGCGGCGGCCTTGCAGAAGTGGCTCCGCACGCGGTTCGCGCGGAATCTGCGCTACGACAATCTGGTCGGCAGCCTGCTGTTGACCAACGGCGGCGACGAGTTGGGGCCGGCGCTCTATTACCAGTCGCACGACGTGGCGCCGGAGAAGGTGGCGGCGAGTGCGGCGGAGTTGTTCCTCGGCGTGAAGCTGCAATGTGCGCAATGTCATGATCACCCGTTCGCCGATTGGTCGCAGCGGGAATTCTGGGGCTTGGCGGCGTTCTTTGCGCGGACGAAGTCGCCGGGCAATACGCCGGGGATGATGCAAGCGTCGTACAAGCTGGTCGACGTCGATCGCGGCGACGTAACGCTGCCGGAGTCGGAAGAAGTCGTGCCGCCAAAATATCCGCGCGGCGACGAACTGGCGGCGGATGACAGCGCGAGTCGGCGCTCGCAGTTGGTGCTCTGGCTCACGTCGCGGGACAACCGCTATTTCTCACGAGCGGCGGTGAACTGGGCGTGGGGGCATCTTTTCGGCGAGGGGCTCGTCGAGACGCTAGATGAACTCGATGACTCGGCCGAGATGACGACGAACGAGCAGATTCTGGACGAGTTGGCCGATCACTTCGTCGCGTCGAAGTTCGACCTGCAGCAATTGTGGCGGACGCTGGCCAACACGCGGGCCTATCAACTGTCGAGTCGCTTCGACGGCGAGAAGCCGCCGGCGCCGGCATTGTTTGCCGTCATGCTGCCGAAGCCGCTGACGCCCGAGCAGCTTTACGACAGCTTTATGCGGCTCGCGCCGCCGACCGAAGCACCGTACGGCTGGAACGGAGCGGCGGCGAACAACATGGCGGCGATGCTCGATGAAGATCCGAATCGGGTCGAATTCGTCCGCCGGATGCGACCGCCGCCGGGCGAGCCGACTGAGTACCGCGCCGGGACGCTGCAGGCGCTGATGCTGATGAACGGCCAGACGACGGCGCGGGTGACGGCGCCGCAAGAGAGCCGGCTGCTGGGAGCGATCGATGCGCCGTTCCTCAGCGACGCCGAACGGGTCGACGCGCTGTTCCTGGCGACGCTGTCGCGGTTGCCGTCGCCGGAAGAGCGAACGCTGTTCGCCGAGGCGATTGCGGAAGGTTCAACGCCGGCTGAACGGCGGCAGGCGCTCAGCGACAGTTTTTGGGCGCTGTTGAACAGCACGGAGTTTGCGTTCAACCATTGAGTTTACGTAGTAACGGAATTGAACCACGAAGGCACGAAGGCTAAAGAAGGATTTAGGAACACTAATCGGCGCTAATCCTCACTAATCGTTGAAGACGAGGCATTCATTAGCGCAGATTAGCGTGGATTAGTGTTCATCGTTCTTGTTCCTGAGTTTTCCTTCGTGCCTTTATGTCTTGGTGGTTAATCTCCCCCGGAATCAAACCATGCTCAATCCCCTCTGGCATTTTGATCGTCGTGAGATGTTCCGCCATCTTGGGATGGGGCTCATGGGGTCGACCTGCGCGAGTTGGCTGCCGGCGCTTGCCGACCAAGTGGCGTCTGATCCGCGGCGGAAGCGGCACTGCATTTTGCTGTGGATGAGCGGCGGGCCGACGCAGACCGATACGTTCGACATGAAGCCGGGGCACAACAACGGCGGCGAGTTCAAGGAAATCGCGACGCGTGCGCCGGGGCTGCGGTTTAGCGAACATCTGCCGAAGCTCGCCGAGCATGGGGAGCGGATCGCGGTGATTCGTTCGCTGACGACCAAAGAAGGCGATCACGAGCGCGGGACGCATCTCGTGCGGACCGGCCAGCCGCCGATGGGGGCGGTCGCGTATCCGTCGATTGCCTGCTCGCTCGCGAAAGAACTCGGCGCCACGGCGGAATCAGCGCTGCCGAATTACGTGAGCGTGGCGCCGACGCAGCAGATCAGTCCCGCGGCCTTCGGGCCGGGGTTCCTTGGCGCGAGCTACTCCCCTGCCCTGGTCGGCGGCGCCGGTGCGGCGCCTGGCGTGTTGCCAGGAGTCGTTACCCCCAAGTACGCCGCGCTCAAGCTCGATGATCTTGAGTTGCCCGCAGGCGTCGGCGAAGCGCAGGCGATGCGGCGGATGAAGCTCTGGAACGCGATGGAGCGGCGATTCCTCGACGATCATAGCGCTGCGTCGTTCAACGCTCACAACGCCCTCTACCGGAAGGCGGCCGATATGATGCGGCCCGAAGTGCGGGCGGCGTTCGATCTGTCGCAAGAAGAAGACGCTGTGCGCGAGAAGTATGGCCCCGGCATGTTCGGTCAAGGCTGCTTGCTCGCCCGCCGATTGGTGGAGCGCGGCGTGCCGTTCGTCGAAGTCTCGCTCGGCGCCGGGCTCGGTTGGGACACTCATGCCGACAACTTCAACCTCGTGAAGAAACTGTCGGAAGAACTCGACGCCGGCTGGGGGACGTTGATGACCGAATTGAGCGAGCGCGGGTTGCTGGACGACACGACGATCGTCTGGATGGGCGAGTTCGGCCGCACGCCGGTGATCAATTCGATGGGCGGACGCGACCATTTCCCGAACGCTTGGTCGTGCGTGCTGGCCGGCGGCGGCATCAAGGGCGGGCAAGCGTATGGCCGCACGAGCGACGACGGCATGAAGGTCGAAGAGAAGCCCGTGGCAATCGGCGATGTGCTGGCGACGCTCTGCGAGGCGCTAGGCGTGCCGCCTGATACCGAGAACATGGCGATGGGCGAACGGCCGATCAAGATTGCCGAAGGGACGCCGATTGCGGAGTTGCTGGCGTGAGTATTTAACCCTTCTGGTTCCTTCCCCTTGAGGGAGAGGGTTAGGGAGGGGCGTTTGCCGCGTGTACCAGGGTTCGACCCCCTCCCCAGCCCTCCCCTCAAGGGGGAGGGAGCCAGATAGTTGCGTTTGGTTTTAAGTTCAAGCGGCATCGAGGAACAGACGTGACGCAAGGTTGGCGGTTGTGGTTGTTCACTCTTCTCGTCGCTGCAACATTCGGTTGCGAGCGCTCCTCGCCGTCGCCGACCGCCGCCAAGGCAACGCCGAAGGCGACGACCGCCGGCAAGGCTTCTCCCGCTGTTGCGGGAGCCGAAGCCAAGGCGGCGGACATTCCGCAAGACACGGGCTCCGACGCCGCAGCGAAGGCGGAGCAGGAAAAGTCGCCCGCCGCGAAGGAGGGCGAGAAGTCGCCAGCTACTCCAGCGGCCGCGTCGCCTGCGTCGGAAGCGAAGACAGAAGATAAGCCTGGTGCGGCCGACGCCAAGGCGGATAAGGTAGCAGACTCCTCGAAGGCGCTCGAGTCAAAACCAGAACCGCCGAAACCGGAGCGCGTCGCTATCTTCACCCCCGGCGGGCCGCTGCTGGTCGACGTCACGATGACGCTCGACGGTCATCCCTACAATCAGGCGTTCGACGAGCAACTCGCCGCGCTGCTCAAGGCCGCCGACAGCGATGAGGACGGCGCTGCGACATGGCAGGAGTTGATGGACAATGACGAGTATGTGAAGGAGGCGTATTCCGGACAGCCCGCGCTGAATGAACGGCAGAAGCGGGACGCCATCAAACAATACGACCTGAATGAAGACGGCCACATTCAGAAGCAAGAGGCGACCGCGTGGCTTGGTCGCGACGCCGGTCGCAGCGCGGCCGCGTTTCGCGTGCGGAGCAGTCGCGCGTACGTGCCGAACTCGCGGACGCATTCGCGCGTGTGGCCCTTCCTCGACCGCGACGGCAACGGCGAACTTTCAGCGACGGAACTTGATGCCGCCGGCGACGCCCTGCTCCGACTCGACGCCGACGACGATCAGGTGCTCACGCTCGACGAACTGGCGTCGCTGCGCGAGCAGTTGCTCGGCCAGAACCAGATGTACGCGACGAACGATTCCACCCGCGACGCGGCGATTCATTTGGAACCGGGGTACACGATCGAGCGGCTCGATTACATGCTCCCCGACATTTATTCGCCGCACCAGACGCTGAGCCCTGAGAGTTTCCCGGCGTTGCCGAAGTTGTTTGCGCAACTCGATAAGTCGGGCGAAGAGTGGCTCGATCGCGATGAGCTCGCACGACTGCTGACCGTCGAGCCGCATGTGAGGCTGGCGATTGAGTTCTACTCGACGCCGACCGCCGAGCAGCCGGCGGCAAAGGTAGCACTGTTGGACCACAGCGAAGAGGTGCAACCGTTCGGCGAGGCGGCGTCCGATCGCCTGACGCTATCGCTTGGCGGGACCCGGCTGGCAATTTCCGCCACCGGCGCCGCGACTCCGGGACAACCGATGATGGCGTACGGCGGCGGCGCGCAGAACCAACTGGAACTGATGGTTCACGATCAGGAAGACGCGCTGTTCGAGGAAATCGACGCTAACGGCGACGGTCGATTGGGGACCCGAGAGATGACAGCGTGCCGCGAACGACTCGCCACGCGCGACGCCAATGGCGACGGCGCGTTGACGGCAGACGAGTTGCCCTACTCGATGATCGTGGCGTTTATGCGCGGCGGCGTTGGCGGCGACGGATTTTATCCGCCGCCGCGGACGGCTCCTGTCGCGACGAGCGCAGAGGCCCCGGAGTGGTTTCGCCATGCCGATTTCAACGGCGACGGCGACGTCAGCCGGCGTGAGTTCCTGGGCGAACCGGCGCGGTTCCAGGAGATTGACGGCGACGGCAACGGGTTCGTCGATGCGAGCGAAGCGACGCAGGTCGCGAAGCAGGCCTCGGCGCCAACGTCGGACGCCGCCGCTGAGGCGAGCGCGCCCGCTCCGGAATGAGCCGGCGGTTCTCGGGCGGAAGTTAATTGACAGCGCTTTCAGCGGCATCTAGGATGCGAGCGACGCGGCGTCTTTTCTTCGCCCTTTTCGCTTTCCTTCTCGCAACCAGAGTCACTTTCATGTCCCATCGGCGACGAGGGGCCGTTCGGCCTTGGCTCGCGGTCTGTCTGACGGCCGCGGCGGCTGTTGCCGCGACGCACGGCTCCGTTGGATTTGGTGACGAGCCGAGCGGCGTCTTCCGCAGCGACGAGACGCGCCGCGCCGTTGCTTACCAATTCACCGCTGAGGACGAGCGTTTGCTCGACGAAGTGCAGCGCGGTTGCTTCAACTACCTGTGGAACGAAGTCGGCTGGCCGAGCGGGTTTGCCAAAGATCGTCGCACGGCATCGGTGGCGAGTCTGGCTGGCGTGGGGTTCCAACTTTCGGCGCTGCCGATCGCCGTCGAGCGAGGGTGGATCAGCCGCGCTCAAGGCGAGGCCTGGGCCTTGCGGATTCTGCGAACGTTGCGCGAGCGGACCGACATTCGCCGCGAAGGAATTTACTTTCATTTCGTGCAGGCTGATTCGGGCGGCTTCTATCCGCCGTTCAAGAACGAAGCAAGCACCGTCGACCACTCGCTGCTGCTGGCGGGAGTGATGCCGGCCGCTGTGTACTTCGGCGGGGAAACGGCGCGGCTCGTTGACGAAATCGCCCAGGAAAGCAACTGGCGGGCGTTCATTAAGCCCGACGACGGCTTTTTGAGCATGGGGTGGTGGCCAGCCGACAACAAATCGGTCGACGGCCCAGGCGAATTGATCCCGCGGACTTGGCATGTGGCGAGCGACGAAGAGCGGATCATCTACTTCCTTGCAGCGGGGGGCGAAAATCCTGAGTTCGCGCTGCCGCCGAAGGATTACTTCCGTTTGGAGCGGCAGTTTCGCGAGCATGAAGGACAGCCCCCTTTCATCGCATCGCCGACCGGGACGCCGTTCACTTATTGTTTCAGCCATTGCTGGATTAACTATCGCGCGCTCGGCGCGGATGACCCACAGAAATTCGGCGTCGAAGCGCCGCGGGTCGATTGGTTCGAGAACTCGCGACGGGCGCTCGTCGTGCATCGCGCTAGGTGCATCGAGATGGCGGGGCGTTACAAGACGTTCGCCGCCGATCGGTGGGGGGTGAGCCCCTGCATGGGCTTTGAGAATGGCCGGGAGAACTATCTCGTGCCGGAGACGAAGCCGAGTCTGTTCGATAAGGACGAGTGGCAGGACGGCACGGTGGCGCCTTACGCGGCCGGCAGCGCGATCATGTTCATGCCGGAAGAAAGCGTCGCCGCGTTGCGAGCCTACCGCGAGCTGCAGAACGATTTAGGCGCTCCGCTCGTCTGGCGCGATCCTTCCCACGGCGGCTACGCCTTTGCCGACAGCTTCAATCTCGATCAGAACAAGGCGTGCGACGACAACGTGTCGATCGACGTGGGGCCAATGATCTTGGCGATCGAGAACGCTCGGACGGGGCTCGTATGGGAGTTGTTCATGAAGCACCCGCTGGCGAAGCGGGCGGTGGAGCGGCTGAAGCTCGAGCCGCTGAAGAAATAAGATTCGCGAGATCGCTCAGGCCGCTGCGATTTCACGCCGCGTCTAGGCACCGCGTCTGGTCGTCGCGTTTAGTCATTCTGAGCGAAGCGAAGAATCTAGTAGCCCGTTCGATAGGCCAGATCCTTCGCTCCGCTCAGGATGACAAACGCTCTAGTTTCCAGAAGATCACGCTAGGGAGTAGCGGAGTTAATGACCTCGTCGCCAGCGCGGGTTCCTAAGGCGTTGAAGACGAGAACATCAATTTCAAAATTGATAAAGTGCGCCGACGCATCGCCGTAGACGGCATTCACCCCTGCGGGATGAGCGGAGCCGAAGAACAAGACTGGAATCGCCCCTTCAAATCCAATGCAGGTTCTTTGAATTGCCGGATTGGAGTTCTGGCAAACGCCCGTGTCAGAATCGCTGATCGGCGGTACGCCCGTGTAGCGGACGGAATCGGGATCCCACCCGTCGGACCAGCCGCGATCGTCCGAGACGCCGCCGCCGCCCGGATCGGGCGCGGGTTGGCCTTCGTACAGGTCGGCGCGAACCACCTTCTCGCAGATGACGAGCGTGTTGCTCAGGCCGTCGGTGACTTGCCCCGGTTTAATGGCGGTGGGAAAGCCTTGCACAACCTCGCCCTTGGCTGGCGTCGTGGCTGTTGCGGCGGTAATGATTTTATACGGCGTGCGAACGACAACGCCGCCGTAGTTGCCAGCTCGTTCGGGCGTAGCGGGGTTGCCCCATGATCCACCCGTACCGTCTCCGCACCAATAAGATTTAATGGCGAAGGCCGGGCTGGCGCCAACGAAGGGCCACGCCTGCAATGGAACATAGGCTGTCCCTCCGCAGTAGTCTGTGGCGGGTTGGGCCGTCGCGTAGTCGGTAAGTTGATTGCCGGCGGTGCTATTGGAGGATCGCATCGGACTGCGACGCGAGGGGCAGTTGTAGAGCGGAATCAACGTCGATTGGAGTTGGGTCGGATTGGTCAGAGCTTTGACTGAGTTGAGTTCCAAGTAGGGGAGAAGTTGATAGAAAGATCCTAAGCCTTGCTTATTGGCTCCATTTGGAGTTCCCGGACTGTTCGTGCCGCCCGAGGTGTAATCCGCAAGGCTAGGGTTTGGCACGCTGCCGCCCGTGGGGAAGACCTTCTGGGAATCGACGTGATTCTGCAACGCGATGCCCATCTGCCGCACTTGGTTCTGGCAGGTCGTGCGGCGCGCCGCTTCGCGAGCGGCCTGGACGGCCGGCAGCAGCAGCGCGACGAGGACGCCGATGATGGCGATCACCACCAGCAGTTCCACCAGCGTAAAACCACGTCGCGAGGGGGATTGAATTCTCATGTCCGTTTCCTCGAAATCTCTGTAGTCGGCGACGCGCTCCGCGCAGTCGCTTCCGATGTGCCAGTCAATCAGCACGAGAACGCGCGTGAGGATCGTTCACGCCAGTTTGCCGGACAATCTAACGCTGCTGACGGTTTCTCACGAACCCGAGCATCAAGGCGCCTGTCGCCAAGCCAATTAGCGACGACGGTTCGGGCACGACGGAGTTCGCCACAAGCGAAACGCCTGGGCCGTCGAGCGAGAAGTCGTCGAAGAACGCCGATTGACCGGGGTCGACGTTGAAGACGCCGTCAATCATCTGAGCTGTGAGCCGCGCGAACACCGTGTTCGCCGGCGCCACCGCTTGCAGCGTATGCTGATACCAAATGTTGTCGTTCGCGTTGCCCGTGGGGCTGAGGAGTCGTCGAGCCGCCTTGGCGTCGATCACCGAGGAGCCGATGACGGCGCTGTTGATGTCGAGGAACTCGAGCTTGATCTCGGTGTGAGTCGGCGACGTTTGACCGGCCAGCGTGCCGGGACTGGCGGCGCTAATCGTGTCGACGCCGCCAGAGTAGTTGGCTTCAAACTTAGTCCAACCGGAGAACGTGTACGTCCCGCCCGGCTGGGCCGTGACGGTCTGCGAAATAACGCCGTCGACAGGCGTAGGTTCAAACGAAGGATGAGAGCCGAAGAACGCGCTCAGCCAGACGCCACGGGTGCCGCCCGGGGTATGGTTAGAGAAGCCGGCGATAGGGGTTCGGAGGATTTCATTGCGGGTTGCGGGGGTCTCGACCTGGTTCCAGAAATCGAGCGCGTCGGGCGGGCCGAGATTCAGGTTGCCGTTCGTAAGGAGATCGGTTCCTGGATTGCTGCCGTTCTTCAGCGAGAAGTCATTGAAGAACGCCGATTGAGCGGCGCCGTTCGTCCCCGTGCTGCCGTTCCAGGCCATGTTGAGCGCTTCGGCGACGACGCGAACGTTGGCCGTGCCGGCGGGAGCTTGAGCCACCAGCGGCGAGTGAATTATCGGAAAGCCAGGAAACGTTTGTTCGGTGCGAAGGTCAAGCGTCGTGGGCGTGCCGATGACGGCGCCGCCGGCGTTGAGAAACTCCATGCGGAACTGTGTCGTCGTCGGCGACGGGATGGCGCCGAACGGGCTTTCGTTGCCTAGCGTCGTGACGAAGCCCGAGTAGTTGTCCTCGAACATCGACGTCCCTTGGAACGTGTAAGTTTCGCCCGCGACAGCGGGTACGGTTTGGAAGAGGCGGGCGTTGGAGTAGTTCTGAGTTTTGCCAAAGTTGTCTTTCCAACGAGTCAGGTCGGCGCCATCGACGTCCAAATCGGCGTCGGCGTCGCCTTGTTCAGGCAGCGCCGTGCCAGTGAGGCCGAAGTTGCGCTGCCAGATGAGAAAGTCGGCTCCGTCGACGGTTCCGGCCGGCATTCCGTCGCTATTGAAGTTGCCTTGAGTCGGTCCCAAGGGGCCGCCTCCCTCGAACGCCCGCAAGAAGAGTTGCACGTCCGTTCCGCCCGTAAGCTCAGCCGTGTTGGCGGTTCCTCCGACGCCGGTGAGAAACTCTTGCAGACCCCAACCAGGAATGTCGCCGACGACGGCGCCCGGAGTTTCAAAATTGCCGCTGATCAATAGCTCGACGGCTGAAGCCGCAGGAGCGCCGGAGCACGCTAAAGCGGCGACCAGCAAGCCAGCGGCGGAGTACTTCTTCTTGTTCCTCATCTCGATGCTCTCCTGAAGATTCTCTGGGTCGGTCAGAGAAGTTATCGTTGGCCGTCTACGAGAACGTCTGGTTGTTAGTATCAAACAGGTCAATCGGGTCCGAAGTCCGGAGGGACACGAGTCTCCTACGGCCTTCGGGTCGGATTGAACATTCTCGTCCAGGGCGCTCGGCGCTGCCGAGCGCCCTAAACGAGAGTCGACTTATCTATGCCAATCGCAAATTACTTGCGGCGGCGAATCACCGTCAGCCCTACCAGGCCAAGGCCCAGCAAGCCTAGCGTGGCGGGTTCGGGCACTGCCGTCAGGACGAAGTCGTCCACGACGTACGCCTGACCGCCGCCAGCCGGATTCGCCGTAGCTCCGATCATCGAAGCCCGCGAACGAACCGAGACGGCTGCAGCAGGCGCTACGGCCGAAGCGGTATACTGCTTGTAGTCGAAATTGAGACCATTATCGACCGTCAGAGTCGGCAGCAAGTTGACGACTTGTCCGCCGACGACGACGCCTCCTCCGTCCAAGAACTCAAGCGCGATTTCCGCCCCTTGAGCCAGGAAATTCGCTTCGGCGCCAGCCCACCCAGTCAGTTTGTAACGAAGGCCGGGCGTCGCGGGGACGTCCTGGTAAAGGTGACCCGTCGCTGCGCCATCGGTCACATTCCCCGAGAAAGGCTTGAAGAACACGGCCCAGTCGTCGCCAGCGATTCCGCCAGTCGTGACCGGGGTCGGCGCCGGGCCTGCCCACGGTTCCGACGACATCTCGTCTTCATACGGACCGCTAATGCTTCGCGAACCGACGTTGATCCAATTTGCGGGCTTCGGCAGGAAGAAGGCCGGGACAATCTCCTGATCGTAGGTGGCGTCCAACGTGCCGTTGGTCAGCAAGTTCTGTGCTTGTACGTTCGTCGCGCCGAGCATGACCATGCTCAACGCCGTTAGCAGTGCGAGTCTCTTTTTCATTAGGACTTCCCTCTTAGAATGGTTCTCACGGCAGTAGTCCGAGGGGCCGCCTAAGCGCCCTCACAAGCCTGTTCTCGTTCGCTACGACTAATCTCTTCGTAATCAATACATCGCCATCAAGAAAAACTAGCGCTGGAGTTCTAACTCACGGGCCGCTCCTTTGATTGACGAATTCGACTGGCAATGCACGATCGATTCGGAACTTCTCGCCAAGTTCAGACGAAGTGTTGAGTCGAAACAGCGCGGATGCGCCGGGTCGCCCGTTAGCCAACTCGATGATGCGAAGGATGCGTCGCCGAATGGACCGTCGCTCGGACGTCTGCCGCCTGCCCGTGCCTCCCAGCGTCGACTCTCACCGCGCTGGCATGAAAAGTAACGAACGAAGAGTACTCTTGCCGGTGTTCATTCTACATCGATTTCAAAGCCTTGCAAGCGCTTTCATCGGGTTTTTCCGCTAGGTTTGAGAAATGTTTCGCCACCGAGGCTGAGGGCGACTTCGCAAACCCAGAGTGAGCCCGATCAGCGCGCCGCCGAGCAATAGTAGGCGTCCGCCGGGCTCCGGAACACTGCCGGCAAACGGCGATACGGTAACCCCGCTAGCGAATCCTCGTTGCCAGCGCAGGAAGTCCGCCCCATCAACGTCGCCGTCGCCGTCAACGTCGCCTCCCGCCGGCGTCGCTCCCGCCGCATCGCCGAAACCGCTGCGCCAGATCGCGAGATCTGCCCCATTCGTCACGCCATTGCCGTTGAGGTCGCCATCGACGAAGACTCCATCGAGCGCTGCGTCGACTGCCGACAAATCGGCGAAGCGTCGGCTGGCGCTCGCGTCCCCTTCGAGATATTCGAGCAGGGCCATCGTCGAGAGGACGACGTTCCAATTATCTTGCAGCGCGGGAATGTTCGTCGGTCCAGCGCCGCCGGTCGCCCAACGGGCCGAGTCGGCTAAGCCCAACGGCCCGCTGAGCAGGTCGTTGCCGGCCATCATCCGGAGCGCCTCTTCCGCGCCATCTGCGCCAGCCAACAACGCGAGGGCGACGCTCCATGGCATGAAGAGATCGCCTTGGCCGAAGTTGTTGTAGAGGCTGTATTGCTCGTAACCGCTCGATCCGCCGAACCCGGCGTCGGCCTGGAACAGCCCGGTGCGGCCGAGCGCTTCAAGCTTCGCCGCCGTTTCGCGCTCGTAGCGGACGTAGTTTTGCCAAGGGTTCGTTGCGAGACTGCGATTGGGGTAGTTGTCGACGCCGCGGTCGGACGTGTCGACGAACAGGTTGATTAGGGCTTGTTCGAACGGCGCGCGAAACTGCGACAGGCTGTGAACCAAGTGGGCGTCGTCCGGATTCGTCAGAAATGCGCGGACGCGATTCACGTCGCTGTTCCAGCGGCTTTCGAGCGGCACGTGATGATCGGTCGAAAGCTCAGCGGCAAGCGAGACGACCTTTCCTTCGTTCGTGTAGCCATCGTAAGTACCGGCAGTGAAGCCTGAACCGGGGAAATAGGCTAGCCGAAAGCCGGCGGGCGCTGCGAAGGCGTCGAACTCAAAGCGATTGACGACCGCGTCGATGGAGGCGGCCAGCGGAGCGGGCGTCTCGGCCTGCGACCGATAGTTGTGAAGTCCGAGCGCGATGAACGAGCCGTCAATGCTCGACTCTTCGTTTGATCCGCCTGGAAGCAAGGCGGACGATGGATTGATGAAGCGCGTCGGGAGGTAGCTCGATTGATTGAGATTCGTGTTAAGGCTGGCGACGACCTGCCCTGCGAAGACGTCGGCGTCGGCATGACTGACCCAGCCTTGTCGCACCGCGGCGGGGAGCATCCAGAGGACGCCGCCCGTGGTATTCATCGCGGCGAGGTTGGCGTCGTCGGAGGAATTGTAGATCAGGCCAGTAGTTCGATTGCGCGCCGTCCACAAGCCGCTGAATTGCCGCTCGGCAAGGCGTTCGACGACGCTGGCGATCGGCGCCGTCTGCGGATCGAGTTCGGCGCGGGCTTCGCGCAGGCTGAAGTCATCAAGGTAAATCGAGCCGGAAACGCTCCCCGCTTGCGGCGAGACGATGAAGCTTGAGGCGTAGGTTCGTGCCAGATCAGGCGTGCCGACGACGGTCCACCCGGGCGACTGCAGATCGAGCGACGCCGAAAGCTTGGTCCAGCCGGAACCCGCTGGAACGGTGAAGGTGCGATATGCTTGATGCGAAAGATTGTCGCGGTAGTCTTTCAATTCATACTTGAGGTTGAGCGGCGCGCCGGTGTCATTGCGGACGTACGTCTCGAAACTCTCGTAGCGCGATAGGTCGCGGGTCTGACGATAACTTTGCGGCGATGGTTCGCTGGAGAAAGTCTGAAAAAAGCCGCTGCCGCCCGCGGCGACCGTGCCGAGGTTAACGCGAACCGACGCGGCGCCGGTGTGTGATACGGTCGCGTCGCGCTGGATCGACGAGAGGCTGCCGGCGGAGAAGGGGCCGCCCCAGTTGTTCATGAATTGCGCCGAACCGAGAGCGCCGGTCCGTTCGCCATCGAACAGTTTCACGACGGAGAGATCATTGGCAACGACAAGCGATGGCCACGCGGCGAGTGCAGACGCCGTCAGGAATAACTTTGCGAGTGCGGCCCGAACGCCGCCGCCCCTGCCGTAATCGCGGTTCATAGCGTCACCACGATCCGATGTTCGCCGCCGTCGGCGACCAACGGCACGACGGCGATGCCATTTTCGACTGTCGTTACCGCTCCATCGGCTGTCGCCGCGCTAACGCCGCGTTCCTTGCCGCGCGGATTAACGATCTCGACGCGATACGTCGTCGCGCCGTCCGCCAGACGATAACTAAAGCCGCACGACGGCCATTCGGCGGAGATGCAAGGATTCAAACGCAACTCGCGACCGCCGACCACCTGCAGACCAAGCACCGACTCCACGGCGACGCGCCACATCCAACCGGCGCTGCCGGTGTACCACGTCCACCCTGCCCTGCCGACATGCGGCGGCTGGCTGTAGACGTCGGCGGCGACGACATACGGTTCGGCTTGATAGACGCCGACTTCGCTCGGCGTGCGGGCGTGATTGATCGGGTTCAGCATCTCCAACAGTTCGACCGCCCGGCTGCCGCGTCCGAGTTCCGCCATCGCGCGGATGAACCAGAGGACGCCGTGAGTGTACTGTCCGCCGTTTTCGCGAACGCCGGGGACGTAGCCCATGATGTACCCGGGGTCGTGATCGAGCTTATCGAAAGGCGGATCGAGCAGGCGGATCAACCCGGCGCGCTCGTCGACCAAGCGGCGTTCGACGGCGTCGACGCCTTGCCTGGCTTTCGCTTCCTCGCCAGCGCCGGAGAGGACAGCCCATGCCTGGACCAGCGCATCGATCTGGCATTCTTTCGAGGCGGCGGAGCCGACGGGCTCGCCGTCGTCGAAGAACGCGCGGCGGAACCATTCGCCGTCCCAACCTTCACTGTTTAGCGCTAGCCGCAACTTTTGCGCGTGTTCGCGATATCGCTGGACGCGCGCCTGATCGCCGCGCGATTCGCAAATTGGCGACATCCGCCGCAGCACTTCGCACAGGAAGAACCCCATCCACACGCTTTCGCCGCGACCCCCTTGGCCAATGCGGCTCATCCCGTCGTTCCAATCGCCGCAGCCCATCAGCGGCAATCCATGGGCGCCGACTTTTAGCGAACGGTCGATCGCGATGCAGCAATGTTCGTAAACGTTGGCCGCAGCGTACGACTGCTGTGGGACGAGATATCGTTCCGCCTCGCCGGCGTCGAGCGCGGGGCCTTCGACGAACGGCACGCTCTCTTCCCAGACGGCCTCGTCGCCAGTGGCGGCGACATACTCGCTGGCGAGCAGCGGAAGCCACAGGAGGTCGTCAGCAAAGCGCGTCCGCATGCCGCGATTGTCGGGAGGATGCCACCAGTGGAGGACGTCGCCCTCGACGAATTGACTCGCCGAGTGGCGAAGAATCTGTTGGCGCGTTATCGCCGGGTCGTGATAGATGAGTGAGGCGGCGTCTTGGAGTTGATCGCGGAAGCCGTAAGCTCCCCCCGATTGGTAGTAAGCTGAGCGTCCCCAGAGCCGGCAACTCATATTTTGGTAAGGCAGCCAGCCGTTGACCATCACGTTGATCGCCGGCGACGGCGTTTCGATCTGCACGGCGGAGAGCGTGCGACGCCAGTTGTTCGTCACCTCAGCGAACGCGCTATCGAGACTGGCTGCCGTCGAGTACTTGGCGATCAGCCGGCGGGCCTCGGCTTCGCTGTCGGCCTCGCCGAGCAGCACCCAACATTCGGCGTCACCGTTGGCCGCGACGGGAAGCGTCCGCTGCAACGCCATGCAGGGATCGAACCCGGCGCCGGTGCGACCGGAGAGTTCTTCGCCCGTGCGGAGAGCGCGGGGCGTCGAGAGGTCGCCCCCTTGGCCGATGAATTCAGTGCGGTCGCAGGTATACGCGGCTTCGCCGCGCACCGCGGGACAAACCAGCGCGGCAAACGCCACGCGACCGGCCAGCAAGCATTGCGAGTTGACGGCGAAGAGCGCGCCGGCGTCGTCGTCGAACCAGGTGCGAATGGAGTTGCGATGCGATCGTGACCCGTTGCCCAAAGCCAAGTGAGCGTATGCAAAGAAATCGAACTCGCGCGACTCGTCGGCATGGTTGTGCAAACGGAGACGCGAGATTTTCAGTTGATCCTCGGCCGGGACGAATTGCAGCAGCCGTTGATCGAGGTCGGCGCACCGTTGCGAGTATTCGACATAGCCGAAGCCGTAGCGAACTTCTTGTACGGCGCCCGAATCTGCTGGGCCGGCGGTCGGCGACCAGTAGGCCTGTTGAGCAGCCTCGCGCAGATAAAACGCTTCGCTGTGGGGATCGCTGACTGGGTCGTTGCTCCAGTGAGTCAGCCGATTCTCGCGGCTGTTGACGGTCCAACTGCAGCCGGCACCGGTTTCGGTGGCTATGAACCCCGCGTGCGGATTGGCCACGACGTGCGACCAGGGCAGCGGCGGAGTGACCAACCGCCCGTCGGCGTCACGACGTAAGCGGATGACGTACTCGGCGCCCGTCGCAGAGAACCCGCCGATGCCGTTTTCGAATTGCAGCGGTTCGCGCGGGGCTGCAACGTCGCCGCCCGCTGGTTGGGTGCTGGGCGACACGAGCCGGCGATACTCGTCGATCGCTGGCGACGATTGCCGTCGGTGCGCGCGATCCAGCCGTAGCGATTCGCCATTCTGCCCGACTGCGGCGAGAGAATTTGGGCGCACGGCCGCGGGTTCGGCTTGGGCGTACATGGCTTCGTGCCGGGCGAACTCCTCGGCGCGCAGGAAGGCGATGTCGACTTCCTCCGCGCTCAGAGCACTGAGTCGCATGCCCGAGACATCGTCGTCTTGACGGGCGGTCGTCGCGTAGACGATGGAAGCGCTTTCATTGGGGGCCAACGAAAAGACCGTCCGAAGCGACGCAATCGGGTCGAGTACCGGTCCTTCCTGACCGGCGAGGCCCGTCGTTGCGGCGGCGGTCAACGCATGGGGAGCGATCAGCGCACCGTTGCGGCCGATGAAGGCCATGCGATTCGTTTCAAACGATGCTGAAGAGGTTCTGCCGTCGATGCTTGCGATCCAATGAGCGCCGTTGAGAATCGTTTGGTGAGGATCGCGGCGTCGCCGGCGGGCGATGATCGCTGGGCATGCGGGCAAAAACTCAGTTTGGACGAACAGCTTCGAGAATGCCGGATGAGAAGCGTCTGCTGCCGCGTCTTGCAGCACCCATTCTAGATATGAAGTCAACTCAATCGTGCGCGGGCGCGATGACAGGTTCGTCAGTCGGCAGCGACGATACTCGACGTCGTTCTCGGGACAAATGCAGACGTCGAGTTCCGTTTGGATGCCGCGATCAGCGCGGCGGAAGCTGACGCGACCTGGTTGGGCTTCGAACTCGTATCGCTCCGCGGCGACACCGGTCGGCTGGAGCGTCACCGACCAAAATGTTCCGTCTTCGAGATCGCGCAGGTAGAGGAACGAACCGTCGCGGTCGATGGTCGGATCGTCGTTCCAACGTGTCACGGCGAGTCCGTCGAACTCCAGGCGTCCCGTTCCTTGGGGCGAGAGGCTGCACGCGAGCCGTTGCCCCAACAAACGCTGCGGCGCGGCGTCGAGTTGGTCCGCCCGCGTCTCATGACGCATGGGGTGGGACGATTGAGTAGTCGAGACGCCTTCCATCCGCTGAACCTGCAATCCTAGAGAAGTCGATCCTAGACAAGGGGGAGCGAAACGAGCGTTTTGTCACTTTCCAATACTAAGGTTTGACAAACCACTTAACCTTTCACCCCGCCCACCATGATACCACCAATGAGCTGCCGTTGTAGCAGAATGAACAAGCCGAGCACCGGCAAAATGGTGATCAGCGACCCCGCCATCATCAGCTCAGCGTCCTGGACATGCTCGGTGGAGAGGATCGCCAATGCCACCGGCAGCGTGTAATTTTCGCTCCCGGTGAGGACGATCAACGGCCACATAAAGTCGTTCCAGGCTGACAGAAACGTAAAAATCCCCAGGGTGGCGAGCACCGGCCGCAGCAGCGGCAGCACGATCGTGAAGAACAACCGCCATTCGCTCGCCCCGTCGAGCCGCGCGGCGTCGAGCAGGCTGTCGGGGATCGCCAGTGCGTACTGCCGCACCATGAAAATGCCGTAAATCGTCGCCATTGAGGGGATGATTACCGCCCAGTAGGTGTTGATCAGCCCCAGTTGTTTGAGCATCAAGAACAGCGGCAGCATGCCGACTTGCAGCGGCATGACCAGGGCCGCTAATAGGGTGCGAAACACTTGTTCCCGCCCGGTGAAGCGGAGCTTTGCGAAGGCATACCCTGCCATCGCGTTCAGCAGCAGGCCGAACCCAGTGATCGACAGCGAAATCGCCAGGCTATTGAACAAGTAACGCCCCAGGTGGAGCCGGCTGAACAACTCGCGAAAGTTGTCGAGCGTCGGCTCCGCGGGCCACAGCGGGGGGGGGTAAGTTTGGGCCGTGCCGCGTGGCATGAATGCCGCCGCGACCATCCAGAGGAGGGGCGCCACGACCAGTAGCCCAAGGAGGGCAACGGCGGCGTTCGTGATGAACAGCTTGACGTAGCGCATCAGGCCCCCGCTCGTCGTTGGAGCCAGACCTGCATCAGCGTCGCCGCGAGCGTCAGGGTAAAGATCGTCATCGCCACGGCCGAGGCGAACCCAAGTCGCCACCAGCGGAAACCTTGCTCGTACATCAGCATCACGAGGCTGTAGGTGCTTTCGCCGGGGCCCCCTTGCGTCATGACGTACGGCTCGGCGAAGAGCTGAAAGAAGCCGATAATCGTCGTGACGCCGACGAACAGAAAGGTCGGGCCGAGCATCGGCAGCGTCACATGCCAGAAGCGCCGTGCCGGCCCGGCGCCGTCGACTTCGGCCGCTTCGTAAAGTTCCGACGGAATGCTCTGCAAGCCCGCCATGAAGATGATCATGTTGTAGCCAAAGTTTTTCCAGACGGCCAAGAAGATAACCGCCGGCATGGCCCAATGCGGATCGCCGAGCCAATCGATCGGCTCGAAGCCGAGCTTCGTCAGCGCGAGATTAAAGAGGCCGTATTTCGTGTGATAGAGGTACCGCCACACGATCGCCACGGCGACGAGCGTCGTCACCACGGGGGCGAAAAAGACCGTCCGCCAGACGACTTTCAGGCGGGTCAACTTCGATTCGAGCAGCAGGGCCGCGCCGAGCGACGCCGCGACGGAGAGGGGGCCGCCGATTGCGACGAAGTACAGGGTGTTGTGTAGGGCAATCCAGAACCGCTCGCTATGGAGCAGTTGGATGTAGTTTTGTAGCCCGACAAAGCGCAGGTTTCGCCAGTCGGCGAGGGCGTAGATGTCGAAGTCAGTGAGGCTCAGCAGAATCGACGCCGCGATCGGCGCCAGAAAGAAGACCGCAATGATGGCGACCGCGGGGCCAGCAAACCACCAGCCGGAAGGGGGGCCTTCGTAACGGCGAGTGTGCACTGACGAGGGCTGGTTGGGTGTAACGGCCCCCGACGTCGACGATGATTGCGCAATGGTTGTCATGCGGAGTTACTGCTGCACGCGCGCCTGGCGATCAAGGATCCACCGCCGCTTTTCCAGGATCTCGTCGACGCGCTGATCGAGTTCCGCCAACGCTTCGTCGACCGTTTGCCGTCCGTTGATCGCCGCATCGGCCCGCTTCACCAACTCGCCGGTGACAATGTGCTCCCACTCCGGCGCCGGCGGAACGGGCCGCACATTTTGCAGTTGCTCGTAGAACCCCGCGAACAACGGATCGTTCCGCATCCCCGACTCTTCCCACGACTTCGCCCCGGGCGGCAGGTTGCCGGTGCACTCCGTGAAGCGAACCTGCTGCCGCGGTTGAGCAAGGAACTCTAGCAGTTGCCATGACGCGTCCCGGCGCCGTTCGTCGCTGGAATTCTCGAACATCACCAAGCTCGAACCGCCGGCGATTGCGACCCCCGGCCAAGAATCGTCGGGGCTCGGCCACGGGCAGGTCGTCCACTTTCCCTCAAGACTCGTAGGCAACCGATCGCGGAAGCCCTGCACATTCCACGGTCCTGTGACGTAAAACGCGAATGTGCCGCGCTCGAATTCCTGGACGACGTTTGAGATCATCGAGTTCGAGTCCTTGGGCGCCAATCCCTCGCGGAAGATGTCGACGTAAAACTCGAACGCTCGCCGGAACGCCTTGCTGCTGAAATCGCCGTAACGGCCATCCTCCCGCAACATGTCGGCGCCCGTCTGCATGCCGAGGATCACCGGCGTTTCGAATTCGTTCGTCGGGGCGAGCATCGCGTAGCTGCCGGCGGGCTGGATCGCTTGCACGTCGCGCATCGCTTCCAGCCAATCGTCCCAGGTGCGGGGGAGATCAGCATGCCCGGCACGAGCGAGAATGTCGGTCCGCACGAAGAGCAGCCGCGCATCGACGTACCAGGGCAATCCGCGGACGCGATTGGCAATGACGTTCCCTTGCCAGACGCCTGGGAAAAAATCGTTCGGCTCAATCTTTCCTGCCTGCTCGCTCGCGGCGACGCGGTCGGTAAGGTCAGTGAGCGCCCCAAGGGCGTCGAACTCCGCGATCCAGGTGTTACCGAGTTGGCAAACGTCTGGCAGCGAATTGCCGGCGAACGCGGTGAGTAGTTTTTCGTGAGCGGCGTTCCAAGGGACTTGTTGCACGCGAACGTCGATCTCGGGGTGGGCCGCTTCGAATTCTTCGATCAGCGGCAAGGCGCGCTCTCCTTCGGCGCCCATCGCCCAGAAGTTGACGACAGTCTTCGTCTCGCGCTTTTCGCCGCAGCCGCTAATGAATGCGATGGCAACCACGACCGCTGCAAGCGACCAGCTGTCGTTTGCACGCCGCTGGCGGCGCTTCTCGGTGAGGCAGGGCAACGTCATTCCCAAGGCCGATAAAAGGCAACCGCCAAGGACGCCAAGGACGCCAAGGGGAATGCAGTTCAGAAAAGAGTGTTATGGATTAGGAACCGCCGATGAACGCAGATGAACGCAAATTGTTCTTTATCTGCGTCTATCTGCGTTCATCGGCGGTTCCAGTAGTATTTGTATTCCCTTGGCGCTCTTGGCGGTTCAATTCTTCGTAACCACAGCCGCAGCGCCGCAAGACTCGCGCACGACAAGTTCCGTCTCGAGACTTAACTTCACCGCTGGCCGCTTCGGGTTCTCGACTCGCTGGCAGAGCAGATCAATCGCCGCGGCCCCCATGCTCGACATCGGCACCCGTACCGTCGTCAGCCGCGGCCGCGTCATCGTGGCGACGCGCGTGTCGTCGAAGCCGACCACCGGCAAGTCGTCGGGAGTCGACAATCCCGCGGCCAGCGCCGCATCGATGATCCCCGCCGCCATTTCGTCGTTCGCAGCGAACACAAACGCCCGCCGCCGCGCCCATTCGCGAACTTTTTTCACGCCCAGCTCAAATGCCGTGTCGTACTCGTAGTCGAGATGGTAGACGTCGCCGGCGGCCACCTCGAGGCCTGCCTCGGCCGTTACCTCGCGATAGGCTTCGAGACGTTCGATCGTATCGATATTCGTTTCCAGACCGCCGACGAAGACGATCCGCCGCGCCTGGCAATCCTCGATGAGATGTCGCAAGAGTGCGACGACGCCAGTCCGTTGATCAATGACGACGCTATCGTGCTTGACCCCTTCGACGTCGCCGTCGAGAACGACCAGCGGAATCTTGATCTTCTCCAGCGTCGCACGCGTCCGCGCATTCACTTCCGAGATCATCACCGCGAGTCCATCGACGAGCCCATGGTCGCCGACGGCCGCCATCAACTCGCTGCCATCGTCCTTCGCGACGACTGAGGAGATCATGAGGTTGTAACCGAGCTCGCGGGCCCGCAGATTGGCGCCGCGAATCACTTCAGAATAAAATTCGCCGTGAAGATCAGGAAGCACGAGCCCCAGGATGTGGCTCTTGCGCAGCATCAAGCCGCGAGCGAAGACGTTGGGGCTGTAGCCCAAGTCGCTGATCGCCGACTCGACCCGCTTCCGCGTCTCTTCGTTGACGATATTTCGCCGATTCAACACGCGCGAAACGGTGCTAATCGATACGTTCGCGCGATCGGCGACGTCTTGAATCGAAACGGACACGGCCAAACTCCTGAGCGAAAGCAGCGTCAAGAACTGACAGCGCTTTCACTGGAGTATAGCCTGGTATTCTGGGCTTCGTCAACTGTTGACGCTCCGCGAAAAAGGCGACTTTCAGCGGTTTTGCAACAACGCTTGAGGGTTTATTTTCGTCGGCGGAGCGCGACGAGGCTCACCAGAGCGGCGCCGACACAGACGACCGACGCTGGCTCCGGCACCGCTGCCACCGGGGCGCCGACGTAAGTCACGACGCCGCGGAATAGAGCGCCGGGCCCCGCGAACCCGCCGCCGCCGAACTGGCTTTTCCAAAGCGCCAAGTCAGCTGCGTTGACGGCGCCGTCGCCATTGGCGTCGCCTTGCGCTTTGGTAGCGCCGGTGGCTAACCCGTTGCTCCGTTGCCAAGCGAGGAAGTCGGCTCCGTCGGCGTCGCCGTCGTTGTCGAAGTCGGCTGTTAGCGGCGCTGGCGGGACGACGGCATAGCGAAACACGAGATCTTGCGCGCCGGCCGTGTTGAAGGCTGTCCCCAGATTCACGGCGGCAGCCGTGCCGACGCTGCTGCTGCCAGTGAGATACGATTCGCTTAGAACGCCGGCCGCGACAGCGCCAGCTTCTTCCCAGCCATTGCCCGAGCCATTCCCAGCGGGAAAGCCTGCTACGTTCTGATCTTGCAGGCTCGTCCAGGTAGTCGGCTTCAGCGATCCGCCCGCGCTCGTAATCTCATAATACTCAACTTGAACGGCAGCCCCTGTCTGGTTCTTGAACTGCACCTGCCCCGTGACCGTGTTCACTTCGAGCGACAGAAACTGCGGGTTTGCCGTCTGACTTACTTGGACGTCGACAAGGTCGATGTAGCCATCGGTGCCCCCGTTCACCACTCCGCCAAAGAGCGAGACTCGCAGCTTCGTCGTGCCGACGGAGATAGCTCCCGAACCCGAGTTCAACGACCAGACGTTTGCAGGCCCGGGGTCGCTGTCGCTGATCTCCGCGAATCCTTGGGAGACGTCTCCCGCGTCCAAGTAGTCGACTCTGACCTTGCCGAAATCGTTGTCGTTGAGGTAACTGCTCATCCAAGCCGATAGGTTGGCGCGCCCCTTCCCCGCCACAATGGCGGCTGCCGTCGGGCCGGCCGAGACGTCGATGTCTTGGTATAAGAGACCGGGCGCGCGGAAGTCGCCCGTCAGTGAGCCCGGGTTGTTATTCGCCGTAAAGTACCAATTTCCCGCTCCCGGCGGGTCGGCGCCGTCGGCGTAATCGGGGATGCCGGTCACGCCTGGGTTGTGCGAATACGCGAAGCCCGGTCCGCCCGACCAATTCAAGATCGACGGTGCGTTGTAGGCGCCAACCGTTCCAGAGTCGACTAATTCGAATCCTGGATTGGCTACCAGATTTGTGTTCAAGTTAGCTGCCCGCGCCGCGGCGGGCGTCAGCATGCCGCCGGCGGCAAGAGTGACCGCGAGTTTGCTGCGCCAGTTATTGATCTTCATAGTTGGCTCCGCGTCTCGTTCGTTGCGTTAGGTTGAGGTGCAAGGGTGTGGAGGTGCAGACTGCTATCGACGAGTCGTCCTTGAACCAGAGTGACGTCTACAACTGATGAGCAGCGTCGTCGCGACGCCTGCCATCGCCAAACCGGTCGGTTCGGGGACCGATGCGACCATCGCCGTGAACGCGCCGGCGCCGTTCGCAACGTCATAGAGTTGCTTGAAGATATTGAAGTCAGCGTAATTGTTCTTCTTGTCGCTGTTCAAATCTCCCAGAAAGAAAGCTTGCTGCAGGGTGAGTGCGGAGAGGTTGGCCTGCTGGTTGGTCCTAAAAATAACCCAATCGGCCGCATTGATGGCATTGTCCTGATTGAAATCGCCATCCTTCACGGCCGGGCCCGAAACGGTGACTTGGAAGTCCTTCACGATCATGCCGTCGTCGCCGCCGAAGTAGATCTTCGACGGCTCGGTGGCCCAACCAGTGGCGCCGTAGAGGGAGCTTACATCCATCGGCGGCGTCGTGACGTCGGCAGCGAAGGCGCCGGTGAAGTTGACGTCGAAGCCCAGAGAAAACGTCCGTGCGAATCGGTCGAACGTGATCCGGAGGCGATGCGTGCCATCTGGCGTCAGAGTGGGAATCGGCGTGTAGACGTCCAACTCGACTTTGTCCTGGGTGCGAAAGATGTCCAAGTCCGGCGGGTTCTCGACGTCGCCGAAGCGTTCCGTTTCTCCGTAATACATCACTGACGAAGTTGAGGTCGTCCAGTCAGGCGTGCGGAACTGCGTGGGAACCGCGTCGCCCGCGCCGAGTCCGAAATAGACGTCCTGGATGTCCATGTCGAATGGGGTGATCGTGATTTCCGCGACGAAACTGGTCGTCGCGTAGTCGCTTTGGATGGTTCGAAGATAATTGCGTCCTCCGTTTCCACCCAGGTTGAAGCCGAAGTTGGCGCCTGACGCGTCGAAGAGGATCGTCGGGTCGACGGCTGTTCCTGGCGGGTCTTCAATGGCTCCAAAATCGCTGGAAACGCTAAAGCCAGCCGTTGCCAAAGCCGTTCGCGTCGCAGGGAGCGTCGAATCTCCCGTGAAGCCAGTCAGTGTGTTTGAGAACGAGGTGGCCCCAAAGGCAACAGACGTCGCCAGAACTAGGGGCGCCAGCGCTGCGCCGCAAGAGATAGTCAAGAATCTGCGAGTCATGAGTAGGTTCTCCGATTGAGAATCAAGAGAGGCGCAATTGAACTAGATAGTAGGCACTGGATTCGCCTTTGTTGTCACCAAGCAACCGACTTCGCGGCATGCTTCACGAAGGCGTCGTGAGCGTTGCAGCTTCAGATTTCAGTGCAGTTAAGGGAGATAAGAGTTTATTCTGCGTTTGGTTAGCGATTGTTGCTGGGCGGCGTCTTAAATTTTCCCTGGAAACGTTGGGCGGCGGGCTTAGCGATTTCGCCTTTCAACCACAGTAAATCGGGATCGGCTGGCGATAATTGCAACGCCGCGTCGACGTCCTTCATGGCAGCATCGTCTTTACCCATTTCGAGGAGTAGTTTAGCCCGTTCTCGGTACGACCACAGCAAAGGCTCGTCGGCAATGGACTCATTAAGTTTTTCAAACGCCGCCTCCTGCTGCCCCTCTCCAATCAGTTTACTGGCCTCGATGAAGAGTTTGTTAGCATCTGACACCTTTGGCCCATCATCGCCGCATCCGATCGTGACCGAGACCAACATCAGGAGAGTGCCGACGAAATATCCCCTTCGCTGTCGACGCATTCCCAATTGATTCCCCATTCAGCTAACCGCGATTAAGTTCACAATCAATGATTAGGATTTGAGACCGTATGGCGTTAGCCGTTTAGGGCGTAAGCGTTGTTTGGCCATCACGAGTGGCCATGTCGCGCCAAACGATGACATCAATTCCTTCATTAATCAATTCCGCCGACCCGTCGCAACGCAACACCTGGGTTCCACCCGCATGAGCGCTGCCAAACGCCAATTGAATCATTTGGCAATCGGCGGCGGTGATTCCCTGAGTTGCGCACCCTTCGCCAATGGTAAACTGGTTCTGATAGTTGATCGGCACAGCCGTAGATCCCAGAGCTTCGGATAGGTCACTCGCCATCGGGGGGCCTCCAGTTCCATCGATGTCGTCCGCCCCGAGAGCCCAGTGGTCCTTGTAGCTGCCCAGCGCTGATTCAGCGCTGGCGCCTCGCTTATCGACTGCACCCGAATCGTGCATCGCTTCGCCAACCAACATGGTGTTCGACGTACCATCGATAACGTTCTTGATGCCAATCTTACTAAGAGCAAAGAGAACGCCGTCGAGAGTCCCCATTTTTATTTGGCTGGCGTCCCGCGTGTTTTGATTTGCTAACAGTCCCGTGGCGCTGCCGATGTAGGACGCCGGCGACCGTTGCATCACGAGCCAGCCGTCATTGGTTGACATGTTGAACTGATGTTCCGGAAGGTTAGCCGACGGACATCGAAAGACCGGGAACGGAGTTTCGCACAAAATGATATTGGCGTACGCTTTCTGACCCTCGATTGCAGAACGCGAGTAGCTCCCTTGATAAGACCACTGGAAATTGCCGCCCGCGTTTTCGCCGACATTCATGCGCGCTTGAGCCGCCGCCGCTTCGATGTAGGGCAAGATGTAGTACGACCACATCGAGCCTTCGCCGCTGGCTGCACCTACCGGAAAATGCCCCATCGCATCGTGGGCCATTTGGAAAGCGAGCCCTTGTTGCTTCAAATTGTTCTGGCACTGCGAACGCCGCGCCGCTTCCCGCGCCGCTTGCACGGCAGGTAGCAGCAAGGCCACGAGGACGCCGATGATCGCGATCACGACCAGCAGCTCCACCAGCGTGAATGCGGCGCGAAACTTCGTCTGGCGGGGCATGCCATTGACTCCCAGGTGAATCCGATGTCGTGACGCCGATTCCTCTTGTTCGAGGCGGCGATCAACGTTTTGGCGATGCTGCTTCATCCGACGAGCATCTTTCAAGCTGTCGCCGGCGGCACATTTCCGACAGAAGAAAAGGCCAAGTCGACGAACGTCTAAAGGCTTTGAATGCACGGTTTGCGCGGCTCCCTGCAAGTCCGTTGAACACGCCGACTGCCGCTAGTCGCCCGCCTACCGTACCCCAGTCATGTTAATTTCTGCCCGCTATGGGGCCTACATTTTCGCTGCGCAAAACATTTGGCATTTTGGCGGGAAGCTAAGCCATTCCGGCGGAAACGGGCGAACGTCAGCGTCTGCTGGCGTCAATAACAGCCACCAGCTCCGCCGGTGGACGAATCCATGGCCGCTCTCGCCACTACCGCAAGGGCGTCCACCGGCAGAGCCGGTGGCTATTAGGGAGAGGACGGAGGCCCCGCAGTTACTCCTGCCCGTCGCGACCCTGCAGCCACAGGCCGCCATGGTGCTGCCGGCGGAACTCGCTCGGCGGCATGCCGACGCTCCGGCGGAACGTCCGGGAGAACAGATCTTGCTGCCCGAAGCCGGTTGTCCGGGCGACGTCGGCGATCGACCGGTCGGTTTCAATCAGCAGCCGTTTGGCTTCTTCGAGCCGGACCCGACGAATCTCCGCCGCCGGCGTCCGCCCGATCAGTTTCACAAATCGCTGCTCCAGCGTCCGCCGCGCCACCGACAATTTGCGCACCACGTCGGACACGTAAATCCCCGCCGGAGCCTGCTGGCGAATCAGCTTCAGCGCGTCGCGCACGAGCTGGTCGTCGATCGCCAGCGTGTCGGTCGAATGCCGCACGTCGATCCGGCTCGGCGGGAAAAGGAGCGGCTGGGCCGGCGGCTTTCCCCCAGCCATCATCTTGGCGAGCATCTCAGCGGCGGCATAGCCGACTTGCTCCGAAGGTTGATCGATCGTTGATTGCGGCGGGTGCGAAATGCTCGCCATCAGCTCGTCGAACTCGCCCCCCAGCACCGAAACTTCATCCGGCACTTTGAGCCCGGCGTAGTGGCACGCCTCGGTGACTTGACGGCCACGAGCGGCGCTCCAGCACAGCAGCGCGACCGGTTTTGGCAGGCCTTTCAGCCATTTCACCAGACTCGCCAGCTGGACGTCCCAGCCGTCGTCCTGCTGCTGGACCGTTGGCGCCTGGTAGCGATGCGCCCGATGGCCAGCGGCGACGATGCCCTGTTCGAACGCCTCGGCCAGCATGTCGACGTAGCCAGGACGATCATTCGTGCCGCAGTACGCAAACTCCGTGAAGCCATTCGACAGAAAATAATCGGCGGCCATCTTGCCAGTCTGCCGCTCGTCGACGGTGCAACGCGCAATCTTCGGCCCGGCGAAGGGGTACCACGAGACGTTGACCGCCGGCAGGCCGCTCGCCGTGATCTCATCCGCCAGCGACTTGCGGTTGATCCGCGCGATCACGCCGTCTCCCTTCCACCCCGCGGGAAGGTGCAAGCGTTCGTAGCGGCCGCGCGGCTCGACGTGAATCAACCAGTCGCCCGACTCGTGGGCATATTGGTTGATCCCTTTAATGAGCCGAATGCCCCACGACGTAGAGGTATCGATCAACAGGGCGACAAGACGGCTCTTCGGCATACGCTCGCTCGGCAGCACAATCTCCGGATCCCTCGGCGATTCACCATAACATGCCGTAACTCAGCCCGTTGGCAAAGGGGGGACGCGGCCCTGCGGCGTCTCGGCGCCGGTTTGGCCAAAACTGTTGCGCACGGCGGCATTGCGGGCTTCGGACCCTTCGCGAACACTGGAGGGAGTCTTTTCGCGGCGACGTTGGTCGTCGCCATCTGGTCGGTGGAACAGAGCCATGCAGCGGTGGATGCGAGTTCTCGTCCTGGGCTTTCTTGTTGCGCCGGCGGCGCACGGCGAGGCTGCTCACGTTAGCTCTCTGAAGGTACTAAGCTTCAACGTTTGGCATGCCGACGAAGGGAACGCCGCCAGCGTTAATAAGCTTCGCGAAATCATTCAGACGAGCGGAGCCGACGTCATTGGCGTGCAAGAGATGCAGACTTCGGCCGGGGCTTCGATCGCCGCTGCGCTCGGCTTCAATTACTACCAGCAGTCGGGCGGCGACGTCCAGGTGATCAGTCGCTATCCGATCACCGCCGCAGCGAGCGGCGATCTTGGCGTCCAGATTGAATTGTCGCCGGGGCAGAATATTTGGTTGTTTAACGCCCACTTGGCGGCTTATCCGTATCAACCGTACGACCTTCGCGACGGCATCTTACCGATGAACGAGGCGTCGGTGATCGCCGCCGCCAACAGCGCCCGCGGCGGCGGGACGACCAGTTACCTTAGCAGCATGGCGAGCGCGATTTCCTCGGGCGCACCGGTGTTTTTCACCGGCGATTTCAACGAGCCGTCGCATCTCGACTGGACCGCCGAGGCTGCCGCCGCCACGTCCCGGCCGTACGACCTCAAAGTTGAATACCCTACGTCGAAGCGCATCGTCGACGCCGGCATGACCGACTCGTTTCGCAGCGTGTACCCCGACGAAGTCGCGAAGCCGGGCTATACCTGGACTCCCGGCGAGCCTTACCCCAACGTTGCCAGCAACGAAGTTCACGACCGCATCGACGTGATCTACCATCGGGGCCGCGGGGTGACGGCGACGGCCGCGGCGACGATTGGCCCCGTCGACGGAAATCCAAACACGGACATTGCGATTGCCGGCTATAACGCCGACCACCGCGCGGTCCTCGCCACGTACTCGCTGTCGCTGGCCGGCGATTTCGACGCTAACGGACTGATCAACGTCGCCGACTGGGCGATCCTGCGGACGAATCAGCACGCCGACCTGACCGGGCTCAGTGCCGACGACGCTTGGCGTTTGGGCGACCTGAACGGCGATTTCCGCAACGATTTCATCGACTTTGCCCAATTCAAAACGATGTTTGAAGGGGCCAACGGCGCTGGGTCGTTCGCCGCGATGTTAGCCGTGCCGGAGCCTGCTGGGGCGGTCGTCGCCCTGATCGCATTCTGCCTGTTCATCGGCTCGCCAAAACGGCCAAATCTTCTGCGCGGAAAATCGTAGCCTAATGGCTACCTCCCAACGAGATTAGAGACGATAGGGTGAGTTCGCGATTGGCTCTACCAGGCCGCTTGCCGCCTCCTCTACTTGATTGACTTCTCTGTTTCCTCCTCGGCAGCATGGCAAGGATTTTCACCTCGCAACGAGCGCCTACGCTGCCCCGACATTCGCTGGAGATCGCCTAATGAAGATCGGCAACTGGTATCGAAGGTTTGCGATGACCCTCATCGCAGGGGGAATGCTAACGCCAGCTTTGGCGCATTCCGCAGGTTTGGGCGTCAACCTGGTCGTCAACGGCGGCTTTGAAAACGTCAACCTCGCCACGACTGCCACCTACAACAGCCCGTTGGTTCTTGATTGGACGGGCCCTAATATGTTTGCCTATTCGCACGATGGCAGCAGCAGTTCTACGGGCGTCGTTCCCGATTACGCCGACGGCGCCAACCCGCCGGGCGCAGGCCATTGGTATTTCACGTCTAACAACACGGGAGTCGCCTCGCCCACCAGCGTCTTCGATCCTGACGTTTATTACCAAGACATTAGCCTATCGTCCGGCGCTTCGGGAGCCGCCATCGCCGCCGGGCTGGCGCAGTACGATCTCTCGGCTTACATGTCGAGCTATCTGAACGACACTGACTATGGCAACATCCGCGCTGAATTTCGCAATGCCGCTTCGTTGCCGGTCGGTTCGGTGACGATCAGCGATACTGCCGACGCCGGGCCAAATAACGTTTGGTCCCTAGTGAACGCTACCGGCGCGGTACCGGTCGATGCGGCTTCCGTGCGCATTTCGCTGTGGGGGACGCGCTCCGCTGGCGGAGCGGGGGCCGACGGTTACATCGACAACGTCGATTTTCGACTTCGCGCCATTCCCGAGCCTGCGACGGGCGCACTGGCCGCCATGGGGGCGATTGCCTTCGGTTGGCTCAGACGGCGCCGCGAATCCTAGTCCCGGCATGAAAACCGCAACATCCAAAGCGATTCCTCGCCTCGCGAGGAATCGCTTTTTTTGCGTATGATGGCGCTGCTGAGCCTCTATCAAAACCAGGAGCAACGCGAGTGACTAAGCGCCGCCGAGCGGATTCTCAATCGAAACGGTCGGCGGCCAGCCCGGGCGAGATGATCGATCGCCCTTCCCCGCGTCTCCGAGCGGCAATCGCGCTCTGGCGCGAGGGGCGTCGCGCCGACGCAACGGCGTTGTTCCACGAAGCGATTCGCACCGAGCCCAACAACGTCCAGTCGTACATCGTCCCCGCGCGGGCCTATGCCGAGAAGTTCGAGTTCGCCCGCATGGATGAAACGCTCGATCGACTCGTCCGTCGCGCCCCACGGCACCCCGGCGTCCACCACTACATCGGCGAGACGTACGGGATGCTCAAGCTTCCCGACAGGTCGCTCGCCGCGTACGAAAAGGCCGCCAATCTTCCCGGCGCGGGCCCGCCGACGTGGATGGAGCTGGCCTTGCTCTGCGAGCGCGCCCACCGTCTCGACGAAGCGGAGGAGTTGATCGAACGGACCGTCCGCACCGGCTATTCGCTGCCGCTGGTTGGGTTGGTTCGCGGCCGCATCCAGCGACGGCTAAAGCGTCTCGATCAGGCCGAAGCGATCTTTCGCGACCTCATCGCGAGAACTCCGAGCGACTCGCCCACCGTTTGGGACGCCTGGAGCGAGATCGCACTGATGCGCGACTCCCAGGGCGATTACGCCGGCGCCGTCGAGGCGATCGAACAGTGCAAGCAGGGGCAGCGAAGACACGAGGCGTCGCATTGGAAGGTTTCGGAACAGATTCATGGCGAGATGCGACGTCTAATCGACCTCATCTCCGCGGATGACTTCCGACGTTGGCGCGATGAGGCGCCTGCCGTCGACACACGCACGGCGCTCCTCACCGGCTTTCCCCGCAGCGGCACCACGCTGCTGGAGCAACTGCTCGACAGCCATCCCGATCTCGTCAGTTCCGAAGAGCGCGACTTCATTGGCCGCGAACTGCTGCAGTCGGTCGCAAGTCGCCGCAGTGATCATAACCTGCTCAGCGGCCTCGATGAACTGCCCGCCGATCTGCTGGAGACCGAACGCCGCCGCTATGTTGCCGCGATGGAGTACTTCCTTGGCGAGCCCATCGCCGACCGCCTCCATCTCGACAAGAACCCTGCTTACAACCTGACCATCCCGCTCGTGCTGCGGCTCTTCCCCGAGACGCGATTGATTGTCGCCCTCCGTGACCCGCGTGACGTCGTGCTGAGTTGCTATCTCCGCTACCTGCCCCTCAACGCGGTGAGCGTCCGGTTCCTCGATCCGGCCCGGACGGCCGAGCGCTATGCGCTCGATATGGCGGCCTGGCTGAAGTTCCGCGACTTGATCGAGACGCCGTGGCGCGAAATCCGCTATGAGGACACGGTGGCCGACGCCGCCGGACAAGCCCGCCTCGCGCTCGAAACGCTCGGTCTGCCGTGGGACGACCAGGTGCTCGGCTATCGCGAACGACTCAGCGGCGAGCGGCACAAGCAGGTGACCAGCCCCAGCTACGAAGCAGTCGCCCAACCGATCTACACCCGAGCCATCGGCCGCTGGCATCATTACGAGGAACTCCTCGCCCCCGCGATGAAAACGCTCGAGCCGTTCATCCGCGAATTCGGCTACGCTTAGCCCTCCGTTCTTCAAACGGGGGGTGCTTCACCGTTGCTGGCCGCGACGCCCTCAGGCCCCAGCGTCGCTTCCGCCAACAGCTCCGCAATATCCCGCACCTGCATCGTCGGCTTCTCCGCCGCAACGCCATCGCCGACCATCATCAGGCAGAAGGGACACGACACGGCGACCGTCGCCGCCCCCGAGCCCACAATCTCCTCCACGCGCCCGCGACCGACGCGCTGACTCGGCGAATCGTCGAACCACATCCGCCCGCCGCCGCCGCCGCAGCAGGATGTTTCGCGTCGATTACGCGGCAGTTCGATAATCGGCAGCGCAGACGCATCGGCGTTGCCGCTCCCCTGCCCCGTGACGGCGGCCAGCACGGCCCGCGGCTCGTCGGTGATGCCGTTCGCCCTCGCGAGATAGCAGGGATCGTGATAGGTGATCGACCCGCCGACGGTAGTTGTCGTGGGCATCGCAGGGAGCTTGCCGTCGGCCACCAACTCGCTCAGCAACTGGCTATGGTGGACCACCTCGTACTCGCCGCCCGCTTGCGGGTAATCGTTCCGCAAACTGTTCACGCAATGGGGGCAATGGGCGACGATCCGCTTCGCGCGATGCTCGCCGAGCGTCGCCACGTTTTGCTCGGCCAACTGCTGGAAGAGCAACTCATCCCCCATCCGCCGGGCCGATTCGCCGGTGCAGCGCTCTTCCGGTCCCAGTACGGCAAAGTTGACGTCGGCCGCTTGCAGCAGTCGCACGACGCTGCGGGCGATTTTTTGCGCCCGGCGATCGTACGCCGCCGCGCAGCCGACCCAGTAGAGGACCTCGTAGTCGGGGTTATCTTTCACCAGCGGAACGTCAAGTCCGGAGGCCCAAGCCAGTCGGTCCTTCTGCGGCAGGCCAAACGGGTTGCCCACCCGATCAGTCTTCTGGAGCGCCGTCGCCGGCGAGCCGCGCAGCGCCCCGTCGCCGATAAGGAACCGCCGCATGTCGGTGATCATGCCCATCGGGCTCACCCCAAGCGGACAAATATCAACGCACGCCCCGCAGGTCGTGCACGACCACAGCGTCTCATCCCCAATCACCCCGCCTGCCAGCGGCGGTCCCGCCTCTTCGTCCTGCCCACTGCCCCCTGCCGACTGCCCACCCACCCCCCGCGCATTCATCACCCCCACCAGATCCTGCACCACATTCCGCGGCGACAGCGGCTTTCCCGCCTCGAACGCCGGACAAGCATCCTGGCAGCGGCCGCACGAGACGCAGGCGTCGAGCTCCACCAGCTGCCGTCGCGTGAAGTCGGCCAACTGGGCGACGCCGATCAGCCCCGTCTCTTCAACCTCCGCCATCGAAATCGGCTGCATCGTGCCGAGTCGATTCTCGCGCAGCGCCAAGTTGATCGCCCCCGCCAACGAGTGAAGCAGCCGCGAGTACGGCATCCAGGCGATGAACCCCAGCGCGAGCGCCGCATGGAACCACCACAGCGCAAAATGGAGCCGCCCGGCCCCCGCCTCACCGACCCCCGCTGCCGTGAACAGACTCGCCGTGACAAACCCCACGGGCGACAGTCCCGGCAGCGGCGTCGCCGCCTGAATGATCCGCAACCCTTCGACCACATAGCCGGTCACGCCAATCACGATCAACAGCGCGAGCATCCCCACGTCCGCTGACGTTTTCGCGAAGCTCCCAGCACCGCGCAGCCGCCGTACCAAGAACATCGTGCACCCGACCAGGAACGCGACGCCAAAGCTGTCGGTCACCAATTCAAAGATCGCGTAGTACAACCCCTTGTGAAACACGGGATCGCTCGCCGGACGGCCGAGCAGGTCCGCCAGAATATGCTCGATCGCCACCAGCGTCGTGCCGATCAGCAGCACAAATAAGCCGCTGAACAGCAGCACGTGGGCGAGCGACGCGAATGGCCGACCGCGGAACCGTCCCTGCAGCAGCACGTCGCGAACGACGCGCTTCAGGGCCGCGGCGTAGCTCACGCCGCCGCTCGGCTTCCCCTGCCGCCACAACCGCACCCGGCGGTAGAGGCCGTAGGCCCAAACGCCGACGGCAATGGCCGCCACGACGTAGAACAACCCCTGGGCCCAGCCAGGGATGTTCCCGAAAACCTCCCGCATCAGCGGCGGCGACGCCGCGGCCAGCATCAGTTCAGCGGGAGAGACCGACGGCATGAGACTCCAACTTCTCGATGAGCTCGGGCGTAATCTTGTAAACGTCCCCGACGAGGCCGTAGTCGGCGACGTCGAAAATCGGCGCCTCGGGGTCGCTGTTCACCGCCACGATCGTACGCGAGTTTTTCATTCCCGCCAAATGCTGCACGGCGCCCGAGATTCCCAGCGCGATATACACCTCCGGGGCGATGATCTTCCCGGTCTGCCCGACTTGCAGTTCGTTCGGCGCGATACCGGCGTCGACCAGGGCCCGCGAACTTCCGGCGGCGCCCCCCAGTGCGTCGGCTAGGCCGCCGACGTGTTGCTCAAAATCCTCGGCGTTCTTGAACGCTCGGCCTCCCGACACGACGACGCGGGCCTCGGTCACGTCGGGCCGGGCGTTTTGTTTCGACTTGAGTCCTTCGTAACTTCCGCGGCAGTTGAACACGGCGCTGTCGAGTTCGAGCCGTTCAACGCCATGCGTTTCGCCCGACGGCTGAGCGGCTGCGTAGGCCGAACCGCGCACCGTCACAATCTGCGGCGAACCCTGCAACACGACCGTCGCGGTCACTGCCCCCGCATACCGCGGCGTGTCGAGTTGCAGGCGTCCGTCCACAAGCTCATGTCGCACCACGTCGCTCGCCATCGCCCCGCCAAGTTGGGCGGCAGCCCGCGGCACGATGTCCTTGGCGAAGGTCGACGACGCGGCTGCGACCAATTCGAAGCCCCGCTCTTTCACAACCGTCGAAATCACCCGCGCGAATGGCTCGGCGATCGGATTCTCCAGCGCCGGCGAATCGACCACGAGCACGGGGGCGAATCGGGCAGCGTCCTGAGCGACGGAGTCGACTTGATGCCCCAGCACGAGCCAGGTCACGTCTCCGCCGGCCGCCGCAGCCACCGACTGCGCGAACGCCAACGCCGAGAGGCTTGCACCCCGCACGGCCGTGCCATCATGTTCCGCAACGACGACGATCCGCATGCTCATTCCTACGCTTGTGCTCCCACATCCTGCCGTAACCGCTCGACCAACTCATCAACGCTGCGTAACCGCTCGCCGCGACGGACCGTTTCGCTCGAATGGTACCGCAAGACCTCAACGCGCGGCTCTAGCGCAATACCCAACTCTGCCACAGGAATCACGTCGAGCGGCTTTTTCTTCGCCTTCATGATCCCTGCCATCGAGGCATAGCGCGGCTCGTTCAGACGCAGATCGGTCGTCACCACGGCCGGCAAGGGCAGTCGCAGCGTCTCGATGCCGTGATCAGTCTCGCGATCGACGCGAATCTCGCCTGCGAGCAACTCAATCCGCGAAGCAAACGTCGCCTGCGGCCAATCGAGGAGCGCGGCCAAAAACTGTCCCGTCTGATTCGCGTCGTCGTCGACCGCCTGCTTCCCCATCAGCACGAGATCAGGCTGCTCGCGCAGCACGATCTCCTTCAGCAACCGGGCGACGTTCCACGGATCGAGCGGCTGATCGCACTCCACGCAGATCGCCCGCGTGGCGCCCATCGCCAGAGCCGTCCGGAGTTGATGCACGTAGTCGGCCTCGCCGATGCCGACGGCGATCACTTCGGAGTCGTCCCCCAACTTCTCGACGATCCGCACCCCTTCTTCCAGGGCGATCGCATCGAACGGGTTGACGACAAACGGCAAATGATCCGACGCCACGCCCGACCCGTCGGCCGTCGCGGTGATCTTCTGATCGGTGTCGGGGACCCGCTTGGTCGGTACCAGAATCTTCATCAGGCGTGGCCGCTGGCGACCGGAGTCGCCTTCTCGATTTTCGTGTAATAGCTGCCGGCCATGTCGAAGCAAAGTTGCTCGATATCGGTGCGGGTCATATATCCCGGCAGTTCAAAGTAACGGTCGGCCTCGATCGACTCGCAGTCGTAGCTGCTTTGGCCGTCGAGAATCAGCTGCGACATGATCAGCCCGATCGTCGGGCTCTGCACGATGCCGTGACCCGAGAATCCCGCGCAGTGATAGAGCCCTTCCAGGTCGGGCATTTCGCCGCAGAACGGCCGCGCATCGGGCGTGAACGTCATGATGCCGGTGGTGATCGTCATCGGCGTCCGCTCGTCGATCCACGGGAAGCGGGCGTTGGCCGCTTCCAGGAGGCGGGCGACCTGAATCGAATCGCGGGCCGCCTTCATCCGCGACATATCGAAGTCGACCGGCAGCTTCCGCATGTTGTACTGGTCAGGCTCGGCGTCGTAGATGCCGACGATCAGGCCGCCGCTTTCAGGCCGCGTGTAGAGCCGCAACTCACGATCGCGAATCGCCGGGCTCATCCGGTCGACCGGGTGATTCGGATCGGGCCGCGTGGTGAGGTAGTAGTGCCCAATCGCCGCCGTCGGCAGCGTCGCGTTGGCGAGCTCAGCGTTGAGATACGACCACGGTCCGCCGGCGTTCACCACCTTCGGAGCGTGATACTCGCCTTCGGCCGTCCGCACCCCTTGAACGCGACCGCCGGAGTGAAGAATTTCGATCACAGGCGAGTTCGTCTTGTACTGGACGCCGCAATCCTTGCCGACCTTCAGGTAGCCGCTCACCAGTTCGGCCGGCTGCAGGTGCCCATCGGTCGGGCAGTAGCAGGCGTCGAGCAAATCATCGGTCCGCATGTACGGCAGCTTCTTCGCTACCTCGCTCGCCGGGAGGTGTTCGATGTCGAAGCCGATTGACTTCCCCATCGCCACCAGCGAGGCGATCTCCGCGGCCCGTTCCGGCGTCTCGGCGACCCGCAGCGAACCAGTTTGGACGAAGATTTCGGTCCCGGTCGTCTTTTCCAGTTGGCGGACGATTTCGATGCCGTCGATCAGCATCCGCGTATGTTCGACGTTACCCCGCAGCTGGCCGAGCAACCCGGCGGCCCGGCCGGTCGAGCCGTTGCCGATCCGCTCGCGCTCCAGCACGATGACGCTGGCGCCACGGAGGGCCAGCTGCATCGCCGTGCTGAGCCCAGCGACCCCGGCGCCAATGATAATCACGTCGGCCGATTGCGTTGTCATATCGATAATTGCCGTCGACTCTGGTAGCCGCGGGTCAACGACCCGCCGGAGCGCCACTCGCCACGTTCTTGTTTTATTACAACCAGTGAAAATGCCGTTCCCTACCCGAAAACAGCCCCTCTTCACCGTTTCTTCACTCTAAATCGACCCTCGATTTTTCGACAGGCCGGCAGGCGCAATTCTGATGGCAAAACGCGCGTTGCATCTCTGGCCCTGCCCCCTCCAGCCCCTGGCTCCGCCAGGGGGTCGCGCCGCCAACCGCACCGGCATGGAGCGCGTCTCGACCCCCGGGCAGAGCCCGGGGCTGAAAGAAGAGACAACTACAGCTTCCCGTCCAACCCCTTCTGATGGTAGCTATGCACAATCTTATCCTGATTTTCCAGCAACCACTCGATCGTCGGCTCGCCGCTCATCGCCTTTTTGATTGCCAGATGCATCGACTTCCGGTGCGTGTTGAACAGATCCTCGTAGTCGAGATCGGTCGCTTCGACGACTTCTGGATAGAGCCAGATCGCCGCGATGATGCCGATCTTGTCGCACTGGTCACGCAGAATCGTCCCGTCGCGCACCGCGTCGAGCACGCCGTGGGCGATACCGGCCTGGACCGAACCCATCAGAATACTGGTGTATTTGTTCTTCTTGACGGTCACCTTGCTGACCATCAGCGTCGCTGGCTTCACGGCGACGTCGGCGTTCAGTAGCGCCAGCACCCGCGTATGCCCTTCGACCTGCCCGCCGAGCAAATTGGCGAACGCCACGCCGACCGGGCCATTCAAATCGCCAATCATCAATTCCGGTTCAGCCGCTGCCAACCGATGCCGTTCGCCCCGAACAAGCGCTTCGCCAATGCGTGGATAGTCCATCGCCGTCGATCCTTGGTTTCTATGCGTGATGCCCAATTCTTCACACTGTGAAGGAACCGTTCGATTCTGCATGACGGTTTCCGCATTCGTCACCCAGAAATTGCGCATCCGAACCGGCGATTCGCCAGATTTGTTTGGAACTTGCGTGGGCCGTCGCTATCATCGCGAACGAGCCGTGCCCCAAGTGAAGATTTGGGGGAGGGGTCTCCGACCCCGCTGACGGTGGCTAACGACTGCCTGATCATGGGGCGGTATGGTGACGTCGGCGTCGGAGACGCCTCCCACAGTTTTTCCGCAGTCGTTTGGTCCAGCAGTGCTAGGAGCGCCCGTTGAATCCCCGATATGAACGCTGGCGGTGGATCACCTTCGGCGTCACCTGGCTGATCTACGCCACTTTCTATTTCACCCGGCAGGCGTTCGGCGTCGCCAAGGTTGCCCTGAGCGACGACTCGCGGGTTTCTCTGACGCGCTCCGACCTGGGGTGGATCGACTCGGCCTTCCTCATCACCTACATGCTCGGCCAGTTCGTGTTCGGACCGCTCGGCGATCGGTTCGGACCGCGGCGCATCTTGCTGTTTGGCATCGCCCTGAGCGTCATCGCCGCCGTGGCGTCAGGTTTCTGCACGACGTTTCTCGCGTTTATCGTCTTCGGCGTCCTGCAGGGAGTCGCCCAGTCGAGTGGCTGGAGCAACGTCAATAAGACGATGAGCAGCTGGTTCTCGCTCCGCGAGCGCGGCCGCGTGATCGGCTGGTGGTGCACGCATTACACGGTCGGCGCCGCCGTCGCCCTCCCCTTCGCCGGCTGGATGATGAACCTTTTCGGAACTCCCGGAACCGACGCGGAGGGGCAAGCCCGTGTCATCCCTTACTGGCCCGCCGCCTTCTGGGGTTGCGCTGCGGTGGTCGGCGTGGTTGGAGTGATCGCTTGGTTTCTCCTCCGCAGCCAACCGGAAGACCTCGGCCTGCCGCCGATCGAAGAATATCACGGCGAGCCGAAGACGCTGCTCGAAGAAGAAGTGGAAGAAGGTGAGATCGCGCCCGAGGGCTCCTGGAAGCTTGTCGGAGACGTGCTCGCCTCGCCGACGATTTGGATGCTCGCTTCGTCCTACTTTTTCATCAAGCTCACCCGCTATTCGTTCATCTTTTGGGGCACGATGTTCGTCGCGGAAGCGGTCAAGAGCGACGCCTTCACCAGCGCCCTCATCGCCGCGGCGATGCAGGTCGGCGGCGTCGTCGGCGTCGTCGGCTGCGGCTACGTCAGCGACAAAGTCTTCCAATCCCGTCGCGCTCCGGCGGCTGTCCTGTCCCTGCTGGCGGCTGCGGCGATCATGTGCGCCGGACTGTGGGAGATCAACGATCCGTACATCATGGCCGGGTTCTTTTTCCTGGTCGGCGTCTTCCTGTTCGGTCCCGACTCGGTCATCTCGGCGACGGCGTCGATGGACTTCGGCACCAAACGGGGCGCTGGCACCGCCACCGGCATTGTCAACGGCATCGGTTCGATCGGCGGCATCCTCGGCGGCATCCTGCCGGCGAAACTTACCACCGGCGGCAACTGGACGGTGCTGTTCGCCGTGCTGCTGATCGGCCTGACGATCTCCGCCTGCTTGCTCGCGCCCCTCTGGAGAACCAAACCCCCCACCGCGTAGCATGCTCAATTTAGCCCCGGGCTCCGCCCGGGGGTCGGCTTCTACCCACGCAACGTCCAGCGTCACGCTACCCCCCGGCGGAGCCGGGGGGCTGGAAGCACGTTGGCGACAACGCTCATGACCACCTACCACGCCACTACCGCCCACCATTCCTACTCGTTTGGCAACCTGAAGGAACTCCTCGCCAAGGCCACCCCCGCGCGCAGCGGCGACTACCTCGCCGGCGTCGCCGCCGAGAACGACCGCGAGCGCGTCGCCGCCCAACTCGCCCTCGCCGACGTGCCGCTCGCGCGGTTCCTCGAAGAACAACTGATTCCCTACGAGTCGGACGAAGTCACCCGCCTGATCGTCGACTCCCATGACCGCGAAGCCTTCGCCCCGGTCGCCGATCTTACCGTCGGCGATTTCCGCAATTGGCTCCTCCGCTACGAGACCGACGCCGAGACCCTCGCCGAACTCGCCCCCGGCCTCACCCCCGAAATGGTCGCCGCGGTCAGCAAGATCATGCGGAACCAGGATCTCATCCTGGTCGCCAGCAAATGCCGCGTCGTGACCCGCTTCCGCAACACGCTCGGCCAGTGGGGCCGCCTTGCCATCCGCCTCCAGCCAAACCACCCCACCGACGACCCGGCCGGCATTGGCGCCTCGATCCTCGACGGCCTCCTCTACGGCTGCGGCGACGCGGTCATCGGCATCAACCCGGCGACCGATTCGGTCGACGCCGTCATTCGTCTGGTGACAATGATCGACGAGCTGATTCAGCGCTACCAGATTCCGACCCAGTCGTGCGTCCTCGCCCACGTCACCACGCAAATGGCCGCCATTGAACGCGGCGCTCCCATCGATCTCACCTTCCAGTCAATCGCCGGGACCGAGGCGGCCAACGCCAGCTTCGGCGTCAACCTGAACCTCCTCGACGAAGCACTCCACGCCACCCGCGCCCTCAATCGCGGCACGGTCGGCGACAACGTCATGTATTTCGAAACAGGTCAAGGTTCCTGCCTCTCGGCCGAGGCCCACCACGGCGTCGATCAGCAAACGCTCGAAGCCCGCGCCTACGCCGTGGCTCGCCGCTTCGAGCCGTTGCTCGTGAACACCGTCGTCGGCTTCATCGGCCCCGAGTACCTTTACGACGGCAAGCAGATCATCCGCGCCGGCCTCGAAGACCACTTTTGCGGCAAGCTACTCGGCCTCCCCATGGGCTGCGACGTCTGCTACACCAACCATGCCGAGGCCGACCAGGACGACATGGACAACCTCCTCACCCTGCTCGCCGCCGCCGGCTGCAACTACTTCATGGGCGTCCCTGGCGCCGACGACGTGATGCTCAACTACCAATCGACCAGCTTCCACGACAGCCACTACCTGCGGCAGCTGTTCGACTTGCGCCCAGCGCCCGAGTTCGAAGAATGGCTTGAGTCGATGCACGTCGTCAATGACGAGAACCGCCTGCTGCCGATCGGCGAGAAGCATAAACTTCTATCCCCCTCCCTCGAAGGGAGGGGCTAGGGGAGGGATTCCCGAGCTGGTCAGCCATGTCCGAAAACCTCCCTGCCAAACCCGCCCCCGTCACGCTCGACCCTTGGGCGAAGCTCCGCGCCGGCACGAGCGCTCGGATCGCCCTCGGCCGTGCCGGCGGCAGCCTCCCCACGCACGAATGGCTCGATTTCAAATCGGCCCACGCCGCCGCGCGCGACGCCGTCCACAACGTCTTCAGCGCCGACCAACTCGGCGGGGAGATCGCCAAGCTCGGCGAGCAGACTCTCGTTGTCGGCAGCGCCGCCCCCGATCGCGCGACGTTCCTGCAACGCCCCGACTTCGGCCGCCGGCTCGATCCGCCGTCGCAGCAGTTGCTGGAAGCCTTCGTCCCGCCCCCCGAACGACCGGACCTCGCCATCGTCGTCAGCGACGGCCTTTCCGCCCTCGCCGTTCATACCCAAGCGGCTCCACTGCTTGCCGAATTGCTACCGAAGCTCCGCCACGACGGCTGGCGTCTCGCCCCGATCGTCGTCGCACGCTTCGGCCGCGTCGCGCTCCAAGACCAGATCGGCAGCCTCCTCGGCGCGCGACTGTCGCTAATGCTCATCGGTGAACGCCCCGGCCTCGGTTCGCCCGACAGCCTCGGCGCCTATCTCGTTTACGATCCCAAGCCCGGCAACACCGACGCCCAGCGCAACTGCGTCTCGAACATCCGCCCCGAAGGCCTGCCGATCCCCGCCGCCACCGACACGCTTCATTATCTCCTGAACGAGTCCCGCCAACGCCAGCTCAGCGGCGTCCAGCTCAAGGATCAGCGCGTTCTTCAGTAATAGCGGGTCAACGCCCTGCCGAAGCGCTCTCAAATGAGGGCGTGCGTTGCTCGAACCAAAGAGGCAACGAACACCTTCAGACTTGCTTTTGGCCGGCGCTGCACGTATACTGAACGCCCGTTCATACACCGCTCTTTGGCAATCAGACAAATTCAAAGTGTGCCGTCCCCTCCAAACGGCGGTAGCGCACACGGCCCTACTACGCGCTGAGAAAGACGAAGTCCGTTCCACAAGATGCCAATGGCAACATGGGGTGTGACGCCACCTTGTCGCGACAGAAGCGACAGGAGTCGCAGGCGCTCATTGCCGAAATTCAAGCAGTGCAATGACTTAAGTGAAGTGTCGTGCTGTCGCCAAAAATCGACGTGGCGGCTTGCGACGGCTTCGAAGGCAGGGCAGGCTCACCCAAAGGCCTGTTTGATCTAATCAGAAATCTGAAATCCTAAATCAGAAATCCTTTCCCAAACCACCTCTGTTACATCTTCGCAAGGAACCTTCGCCCTCCTCTGCCGCCCGCCAATAATTCCGATCGTAGGCGTACCACAAACCTTGGTTTCCCTCCGTCGCTGGCGCCGATAACTGCTGTCGCCGCCCAGAAGCAGCGGGTCGTTGACCCGCCGGAGCCTCGCTCGGGTGATTTTTCCATGCTCGAATCGCAGAACCCTCCGCTGCTGCACCAACTCGACCTCGACTGGGCCCGCCAAAGCATCGCCTGGGCGTTCTCCCTCCGCGCCGAAGACATCGGCTCGCGCGTCGACCCGGTCCGCTGGGCCCAACTCGCCGCGGTTGAAGTGAACGCGACCGCCAGCGAGCTCCTCTCCGCCACCTTCGCCGAACTCGGCGAAGGCGCCACCGCGGTCGCCATCACCGCCCTCTTCGCCCGCAAAGTCCTCGACTGGTGCGACCGCCATCGGCGCCAGCCCTCTCGCGAACAAATCGCCGTCCAGTAGCCGTGGGCAGAGCCATCCGCGGGGCGTTGCCCCACGGATGCTTCATCTCGGAGCGCAATTCTTCACCCGCGCTGCGCAATTTCGGGGTAAAACCAGATTCCCCGCTCGGGCAAAATGAACGCGCCGCAGGCTGCGGCCCCAGCGCTCGCATCGTGTCCGTAGGAATCTCGTGATATGCCCGCTACGAGCAGCCCCTCCACGCTCACACCTGCCGAGTGGCAGACCGTTCGCGAACTGGTCGCACGCCGCGAACCTGGTTACACCATGCCGGGCGAGCTCTACCATAATCCGCTCGTTTATCGTGCGGAGCTGGAACGAATCTGGCGCCGTGGTTGGCTCTTCGTCGGCCACACGTGCGAAATCCCTACCGCCGGCGACTACTTTACGTTTGATCTCGACAACGATTCGCTGATCGTCATCCGCGGCGACGACGGTCAGGTGAACGCCCTCTGGAACGTTTGCCGCCACCGCGGCACGCAAGTTTGCAATGAACCGCAGGGACGAGTCGGCCGACTTGTTTGCCCCTACCACCAGTGGGCCTATGCCCGCGACGGCGCGCTCGTCTCCTGCCGCGGTATGCACGATGAAGTTGACAAGTCGCAGCTTGGCCTGCTGAAAGCCCACTGCCGCGAACTTGAGGGGATGATCTTCGTCTCCCTCGCCGACGAGCCGCTCGACTTCGACGTCGCCGCGGAGGCGATCGCTCCCCTGCTCCGCCCGCAAGGGTTAGAGCGTGCGAAGGTCGCCAAGACGGTCGACTACATGGTCGACGCTAATTGGAAGCTCGTCTGGGAAAACAACCGCGAGTGTTACCACTGCAACGTCAATCACCCGCAATACATCAAAGCGAACTTCGACCACTACAACGCCGACGACACGAGCCATCGCATCCAGGCGAAGATCGAACAAGCGGTCGCCCACAGCGAAGAAAAGTGGTCGTCCGCGGGGCTCGCCGTGAGCCATCGCCGCACCGGCATGACCGAGTTCCCCGGCATGGGCCCTCACGGCTGGTTCGCCGCGAATCGGACGCCGCTCGTCGAAGGCTTCGTCAGCGAAACGCTCGACGGCCGGCAAGTCGCCCCGCTGATGGGCGACTACGCCGACGCCGACGTCGGCACGCTGCGAGTTCGCACGCTCCCTAACATGTGGAACCACTCCAGCTGCGACCACGGCGTCAGCACGCGGTTGCTTCCCATGGGAATCAATCGCACCGCCGTCCGCGTCACCTGGCTCGTTCATGAGGACGCGGTCGAAGGACGCGACTACCAACTCGAAGAGATTATGCCCTTCTGGCAAATGACCTCCGAGCAAGATTGGGAACTTTGCACAGCGGCCCAAAAGGGGGTGAGTTCGTCGCATTACGTTCCCGGCCCCTTCTCGACCCACAAGGAATACAACGTCGACGCCTTCGTCACCTGGTGCCTCGCGCATCTGAGCTCCAAAGGAGCGACATAAAATAGCCAGGGGCGCAAGCCCCTGGCCATCGACGTGATCAAGCGCCACAGCCCCGGAGGGGCGACACTATTCTTGCCAATTCAAACTACGCCAATGCCCCCCTTCCGGGGCTCCGAATACAACGAAACGAACTCTCATGTCCACCACTCCCACCCGCGCCGAGATCGTCGTCATCGGCGGCGGCGCCGTCGGCTGTGCCGTCGCCTACAGCCTTGCCAATGCCGGCAGGACTGATGTGCTGCTCCTCGAAAAAGAGCCGACCGTCGCCGCCGTCACCACACCCCAGGCCGCGGGGCTCGTCGGGCAGGTTCGCAACACGGTTGAGCGGACGAAGCTCGCGATGTGGTCGGTGCAGACCTTCTCTGAACTCCAACGCGACGAACAGGCCAACCCCGGTTGGCGGCAGGTCGGCTCGCTCCGCGTTGCGCTCAACCCTGATCGCGTCGCCGAGTTCCAGCACATGAAGTCGGTCGCCGACGAGTCAGGGCTCGAGTGCGACTTCATTTCGAACGTTGAGGCGAAGGCCAAGTGGCCGGCGCTCAACTTCGATCGCGCCCAGGCTGTCCTTTGGTGTCCCACCGACGGCTACCTGCAACCCTCGGACCTGACAATGTCGTACGTCGCGCACGCACGGCGGCTCGGCGCGCGTTTCCAAACGAAGACCGCCCTGCAAAGCGTCATCGTGAAGAACGGCCAGGTCCGCGGCGTCGACACCGATCATGGCCTGATCGAATGCGATATGGTCGTCAACGCCGCCGGCGCCCACGCCTACCACATCGCCCGCAGCGTCGGTCTCGACCTGCCGATCGTACCCGTGCGACATGAGTACTTCGTCACCGTCCACGCCGAAGGATTGCAGCCGAATCTGCCGGTCGTCCGCATCCCCGACTCGACGCTTTACCTTCGCGCCGAGATCAACTCCCTCCTCTGCGGTGGTTGGGAGCCGAGCGCGCTGTCGACCGACCCGCGCAACTTTCCCATCGGCAACGAACCGCCGCCGATCGACCCCGACTGGGACGTCCTCGGCTGGTTTGCCGAGCAACTCGGCCCCGAAATGCCGCAGGTGGAGAACCTCGGCGTTCGCAGCGTCTTCAAGGGTTGGCCCACCTTCACCCCTGACGGCCGGTTCATCGTCGGCCCGAGCGCCAAGGTGAAGGGCTTCGTGATGGCCGGCGGCTGCAACGCCCACGGCGTCTCAGGTTCCGCCGGCATCGGCCGGCATGTCGTCGAGTCGATCATGGACCCGAACCCGTCGCCATACGTGAGAAGCCTCAGCCCCGACCGCTTCGATCGCGAACCGTGGGATTGGGAATCAGCGCGCCAGAGTGCGCAGCACTACTACGAGACTTACTACTGCTTGGGACATTAAGTGATGTCATCCTGAGCGGAGCGAAGGGGCTAGCATCTCAATCGAGCTTCCAGATTCTTCGCTGAGTTTACCCTGAGCGGGGCGAAGGGCTCAGAATGACCAGATCACAATCCTACTCAACCTCGCCGTTCCCCAATCTCCCCCGTCCGCTTGTCTCGCACGATCAACTTCAAACTCCCATCCATCACCCGCTCTTCTTTGATGAGAATATGGTCCGCGTCGTAGTCGCGTATCGCGGCCACGTTGGTCGCCGTCGTCGCCCCGCGCCAGATCGGCAGCTCCACCGGCGCCCATTGCCGCGTGGCCATCGAGGCGTACGCGGCGTCGACGATCGCATTGACGACGTAGCCATCGTAAAAGGTCTCTCGCGGAGCTCGGCGGTCCTCAATCGCATCGAACATGTCGGCGAACATATCGACGTACCCCAATGCCCCCGGCTCGTCGCCGACGGGAAACAGCCAACCCGTCGCCGATTCCGCCTTCTCCGCCACGTACCCCGACTGCCCGACGGCGGTGAACATCTCGATCCCCGTCCGCAGCCAATGGTTCAGCCAAATCGTGCCGTCGGTTCCCGCGACTTCATCGCGCAAATCCATCCCGCCGCGGAAGGTCCAACTCACCTCGAACTGCCCCACGGCGCCATTCTCATACTTCACCAGCCCGACCGCCGAATCTTCGGCGTCGATCGGATGGACCTGAGTGTCGCCCCAACACATCACCTCGACGGGGCGAATCTCCTTGCCGATGAAGCTCCGCGCGATCTCGACGCAGTGGCACCCCAAGTCGATGATCGCACCGCCGCCCGAAAGTTCCTTGTTCCAGAACCAATCGCTATGCGGTCCCGAGTGCGTCTCGCGCGAACGTACCCACAAGACCTTGCCGACGGCGCCGCCGCGGACCGACTCGAGCGCGTGAAGCGTCTTCGGCGTGTAGCACAAGTCTTCGAGATAGCCGTGAAAGACGCCAGCCCGCTCGACCGCTTCAAGCATCCGCCGCGCCTCGGCGGCGTTGCGTCCGAGCGGCTTCGTGCAGAGGACAGACTTCCCCGCTTCTGCCGCCGCGATCACCGCGGCTTCGTGCAAGTGATTCGGCAACGCAACGATTACCGTATCTGTGTCGGGATCGCGGATCGCCTCTTCCATGCCGGTGCTGAACCGCGGAATCCCCCACTCGGCGGCGAACGCCTTCGCTCGCTCCGCCGACCGCGAGTAAGCGACCCCCACGCGGTCGCGCCCACGCCGCCCATGCAGCGCCATCGTATAGAACATCCCAATGAGCCCGGTCCCTAGCAGCGTAATCCGTCGCATCCCAACTAGCCCCGCAAGAAGAGTCAACCGAGCGCCAACGCCCATGTAGCCCCGCCGCTCGCGGCGGGCTGCCGGCCACCAGAATATAACTGTTTCACGCCTCGCAGAAAGCCAAGCCATGTCCTCTTCAAAACCAATCGTCAAAGCGTTGATGCTCGCGACGATCCTCTTCACCGTCGCCAATCAATCCTTTGCCGATACCCTCCGCGTGATGAGCTTCAACATCTGGGTCGGCGGCGAATCAGGCAAACAACCGATCGAGCAGACCGTCGCCGTCATCAAGGCCGCCAAGGCCGACGTCGTCGGCCTGCAAGAATCACACGGCGAGGAACGAGACGGCGTCCGCCCCGACGCCGCCGCCGTCATCGCGCAGCAACTCGGTTGGCACTACTTCGACCAAGGGGACGACGATACCGGCATCATTAGCCGCTACAAACTCGTTGGCTCGACTCCCAGAAAATGGGGCGCTCAGTTCGAAACGCCGTCAGGGGAAAGGTTCTGGCTCTTTAACGCTCACTTCGCCCACGCCCCCTACCAGCCGTACCAGTTGCTGAAGATCCCCTACGCCGACGCCCCCTTCATCGACACCGCCGAGCAAGCCGTGCAGGCGGCGTGCGACGCCCGCGAGTCGCAAGTGAAGGCGATGCTCGCCGAGATCGAAGCGGTGCGGAAAGAGGGCGCGCCGATCTTCGTCACCGGCGACTTCAACGAACCGCCGGCCCTCGACTGGACCGAAGCCGCTCACGACGCCGGCCTTCACCCCGCCGTCGTCTGTTGGCCCGCCACCGAGATGCTGCAGGAAGCCGGCTTTGTCGACGCGTATCGCAAGGTTCACCCCGATCCCGTGAAGCAGCCCGGCTTCACTTGGACGGTGCTTACTAAGGAAGACGACCCCGCCGACCACCACGACCGCATCGACTTTGTCTTCGCCACGCGTAAGAACGTCGACGTGAAAGCGGCCGAAGTCATCGGCGAGCGTCCCGAACGCGCCGACATCTTGGTGACCCCCTACCCTTCTGATCACCGCGCCGTCGTGATTGAGGCAGAGCTCAAATAGCCTCGGGTCGACGACCCGCCGGAGCGTAACAAAAGACTAACCACCAAGACACAAAGGCACGAAGTAAGCACCAAGAAGGAAAGAGATTGTGTGTGGAATCCGGCGAACGTCCGCGGCTCAGGCGCGCTGAATTGAGATGCTGTGTTTGCTGGTAGGTAGATTCTTACTTCGTGTTTTCTTTGTGCTTCCTTGGTGCCTTTGTGCCTTGGTGGTTAGGTCTTCTCCCCGAACGCTCCGGCGGGTCGTTGACTCGCGGCTACTGCACCACTGGCCACTTAAACGTGCTCGCCAACTCAATCCGCCGTCCCTCGCGCTGCGACTCTCTCGCCGCTGTCATGATCTCCACCACATGCAGCGCATGCTCCGGCGTGAAGAGCGGCTCTTTGCCAGTCGCCAGGCACTCCGCCACTTCCGACGCCCCCTGCTGCCAGACATATCCTTCGGCGTCGGTCGCCCGCCGCTCGAATTCCGGCCGCGCCTCGGTCGCCACGTCGACACCCAGCGGCTCCCAGTCGTACCCCACGAGCCCCATGCTGCCGCGCGACCCGTAAATCGCCACGGTATGCCGGCTCTCCGCCTTCCCCTCGTGCCCATGCGGATTGAAGAAATTAAACCCGCACTGCACGCAAGAAATCTTCGCGTCGCCATGATCGAGCAGCACCAGCGCGTTGTCCTCGGCCTCAACGTTGATCTCCCCCTTTTCGTATATCTTCCGCGTTGGCGTCACGATGCTCGTCATTGCCGTGACTGATTTCGCCGGCCCCAGCAGCCCGGTAAGCGTCGTCAGATTGTAAACGCCCAAATCAGGCATGCTGCCGCCCCCTTCTTTATAGAAGAACTCCGACCAATCGGGCCCCGTGTGTCCATAATCGGCCTTCGCCGAAGCAATCGCCCCCAACTCCCCAGCGGCAATCGCCTTCGCCATCGCCGCGAACTGCGGACTGGCGACGACCACCGGCGCTCCCCACACCCGCACGCCCTTGGCCTTCGCCAATTGCAGCAACTCCTGCCCGGCGGCGAGCGAATTGGCGATCGGCTTCTCGCTCCAAATGTTCCGCCCCGCCTCGATCGCCTGCCGATTGAGCCGCTCATGCTCCTGCATGTCGGTCAGATTCACCAGCAGCTCGAACGGCGTCCCCGCGAGCATCGCGTCGATGTGCGGATACTGGTTCGCGACATGAAACTCCTTTCCCCGAGCGGCGGCACGTTCAGGGATGATGTCGCAGACGCTGACGACTTCGACGAAGGGACATTCCGAAAGATGCGGTAGGTATCGCCCCGACACGCTCCCGCAGCCAATCACCCCGACGCGAATTTTTTTGGTTGCATCGATCCCGCTCTTGTCCGCAGCCGCGCCGGTCGCCGCGCGTTCCGCCGAGAGCGCATCGCGGCCCGCAACCGCCACGGCCGCTCCCACAACCGCCGTCTGCCCAATAAACTGTCGCCGATCTATCGATTGCGCCCACATGGCGTAAACCCTTCGTGCAGATAAATGGTGATGAGAAAACAGAGAAGCAGCAAACGGCTTTGCCGCGGCCTTCGTTCAGTAGTTCACTGTATCAAATTCAAAACGAACATCCGCGCATCCCGCCCGAGCAATTCGCGCAACCAGTAGCCGCGGATCTTTGCCCCGCAGCAACAAAAAATCCCGGCCGCAGGGCAAACCCCACGGCCGAGACGTTCAATCACCTATGCAAAAACTCACCACGCCTAACCTTTACGTCGCAACGCCAATCCCATCATCCCCATCGCCAGCAACGCCACGCCCGTCGGTTCTGGCACCACCGTGTAGAGTTCGAACGCCAGATCCTTCGAGAACGAGCTGATCGGCGGAACCGCTGCGGTGTTGCCAGCCGGGCCGTCGGCCAAGTCCATGTAATGTTGCGGAACCATGTTCTGCTGGTCGATGAAAGGCATCACCAAGCCGCCTGAGGTCGTCGTATTGATCCGCACGTCGCCCTGCACCGAATCATCTTGGAAGTGCCATACTGGCGTGCCGGCGCCGACCTGTCCGACCACTTTCTCGCCAGGCAACACGGCCGGCGACGCCAACGGGTTATTCACCGTGTAGTCGCGGTTGTGCCAGCCCCATTGCGTGATCGGGATCGGGCTGTTCTGAGGATTATAAGGATCGAAGGTGATCCCTGGCAGCGCGTCCACCAGGGCTACGATCTTCAACCAGTAAACAGTGTCCTTAATCTCCGGGAAGGCCTTCCCCAGGTGCAATTCGGCATTGTACTCGTACAGCGATTCGTTGACGACCGGATCGGGACCGCGGATCAGTTTCTCCGTAAAGGTGCCTGATCCTGGCGCCAAGGGATTGCGAAACACCACTTGGTTCAACAACGGCGTGCCGGGATGACTAAACGGAGTGTTCGGCCCTTGGGGCACGTCGCTCTCGAACGAGATAAGAAACTTGTCGACCGGCATCGCCGGGTTGATTAAGTCCTTAAAGTACGAACCCCACCACTTCACGTGAACCACGGGACTGCTTAACGTATCGGCGAAGTCGTCCGCCATGAACTTCCCTTGGTAAAGCGGAATGACCGCCCCCGGTTGGCCGAAGCCGTAAGCAGTGCTCAACTCATCGTGCCCGCCGTAGGTCGTGACAGTGCCGTTGTTGTCTGGGATCGGCGTCGTGACCATCGGCTTCTGCGAGAACTTCAGTAGGTCGCGTCCGGGCAAAGGATCGGCGGAGGCTTGGTTGAGGGTCGAAAGGGTTCCGATGGCGAGCGTCAAGGCGACGCTCAGGCGAGTCAACGTTGCGTTCATGAGATCAGCTCCAAAGAGTTGAATGGTTCGTGGGATTCAGATAGATAAGTTGGTCGCAAGTGTCAGCTGCACGCCGGTCTACAGAGTCGTCGCCCTCCGCCGTCGTATCGCCGCGATTCTCGCCAGACCAGCCGCTGCCAGGGCGAACGTTCCTGGCTCGGGAATCAGCGAGTAAGAACCCTGAATCTTGTCGACTCGCAGTCCCGTCGGACCGCCGGCGTTCTGCACCAGGAACTCGATCGTGTTCAGCCCGAGCTGAAATCCGCTGGTAATGCTGAACGGCACAAGCGAAGTGAACCCGGCGCTCACCTGTCCCGTCGAGAGGGTGTTGATCTCGATGTCGAGCCCCGGATCGTCGGTCGCCCACATGCCGCTGACGCTGACCGTGCTGAGATTCGTGGTCGGCGGCAAGAAGAACTGAGTCGCGTAGGTATAGTTGCCCGCCGGTCCATAGCTGAACTGGTCAGGGCCGATCCACCGCGAGTTCGCATTGTTCGCCACCCACGGTCCACCGGCGATCGGATAGCCGGTGGCGTCGACCGTCACGGGCGGTCCGGCCGTGGGCGACAACGTGTAAAAGTAATGAATGTCGGGAACGTTGGCCGCCCCCCAGGCAGCGTTCACGGGGTCGGTCCCGGTGTTGAACAATGGAATCGGAATCGCCGCCGCCGCGCCGCTCCAAACGGCGACGATCGCCAATGCCGCCGCAGCGACGGAACAGAAACGCTTCAAAAATTGTGGTGTCATGAGATCACTCCCGGTGTCGAGATAAGGTTGAGAAATATTTTGGGAGGGCAAGACTCCCGCCGAGCCCAAGGTCGACGAAGCGCCGCTCCCAAATCGATAGGCGCATATTCAGTTAGCGTTGCAGTCGAGGTCGCATCATTTCGACGTCGCCCGCGAGGCGCTCCCGCGTCGATTCCGCCAGGGTTGGTTTCGCCGGCTGCTCCGGTGCCGCGCTCGGTCGCTTCCCACCGGCATATGCCCGTCGCGGTTTGGCCGCACCTTCTGAAAGCCCGACAACTCGCCGAACGAGTCGCAGTTCTCTTGTTCCAGATCAAACGGCAGGACATAGGCCACGGTCATGAGATCACTCCTTATGGAAAGTTGAATTGGCGTCGATTGTCTGATAGATGGGTGCTACGGTTAGGCTGCTCAACCCCCGTCTCCGCTGTGGGTCGGGCCGCTTGCCGATCGAATCGGCGGCGCGAATCAGAAATGCTCTCTAGCTCATCGACTGCGGCGCCCCCCGCCGCTGCGCCGGCCGCGAGATCGCGTCCCGACAAAGTCGCAGCCAAGCTCCGTTGACTGGCTTGCAGAGATACGCCGAGGCTCCCGCAGCGCGAGCCGCAAGTTCATCTTCGAGCGAATGCTCATCGGAGATCAGAAAGACCGGACAGCGCCGCACGCGCTGTCGGAGCAGTTCCAAGAAGCTGACTCCCGTCATGTCGGGGAGCCGCGTATTCACCATCCACAAGGTCGCCCGGGATGGGTCAAACTGCCGCAGCGCCGCTTCACCCGAAGCGAACTGTCGGCAAGGAATATCGTGCAGCCGCTCGTCCAAGAAGAGCGGTGCGTAGTCGTCAGGCGCAGCATCGACGACAATCAAGTCGTCGACTCGCCGAGTTGTAGCGTTCATGAGCGTCCTCCCATGCTTTGGGCGCCGCTGCCGGCTCGCCAGCAGTGCGCGGCGCAACCGCGGCTTCCATCAGCTCGCGTTTCCGTCTTATCGAACGCCTCTCTTAAAGCACGCCGCGCGCCAAACCGCTGAGACGTCGGCAAGAATCAGCGCAAGTCGCGTCGCCGTAGCGAGTTGGTTCGCTCTCGCGCAGAAGACACGTCGCGATCAAGCGATCGAGGCGTCCGATAAAAGAATAGAAGCGTCCGCATCCGGACGTGAATGCCGGAGCTGAATCACCGGCAAAACGTCCGAATCCGGACGCGCCGCCGTGTAGCCCCCTATCCAATCGCTATCTCATGAAAACCTTTGACACTGGGGGCATGAGCTGCGGCGGATGTTGCAGGGCGATCAAGTTCAGAGTACCGAGTAGTCAGTACTTGACGCCGCATGAAGGCTTTCGCGCACCCTGGTGCGCAGCTCTCAGCAAACAGCAAGACGCAGCCTAGAACTCAGGCCCGGCAATCCCATGACGCTCCATCTTCCGCAACAACGCCTGCCGGCTAATTCCCAGCAGCCGCGCCGCGGCGGCGCGATTAAAGAAGGTGAGGTCCAACGTCCTCACAAGATGCTCCCGCTCCATCTCCGCCAACGTCGTCCATGTGAGTCGACCGGCGCTGACGCGCTTCGGTTCAATTTCGACAGCGGCAGATTCAACCTCGCTGCACTCGGCGCCAAGTTCATCGCAGCGATTCGGTTCTTCCTGCTCCCACTCCTCTTCAAGCAGCGCCGTCAGGTCCCCCGCATGCAGCAGCGGCCCCTGGGCCTCGATCACCGCCTGCTCCAACACGTTCCGCAACTGCCGCACGTTCCCTTGCCAGTCGTACGCCGTCAGCGGCGCGCAAGCGTCATCGGCAAGCTCGCAAGCAGGTAACCCGTCCGACGCCAATTGCCGCAGAAACGCCGCCGCCAACTCGGGAATGTCGGACGGCCGCTCCCGCAGTGGAACAGTCTGCAAATGGACCACATGCAGTCGATAGTAGAGATCTTCGCGGAACCGCCCGGCCCGCACTTCATGGAGCAAGTTCCGGTTCGTCGCCGCCACGACGCGCACGTCGATCGGCCGGCCTTCGTAGCTGCCGACTGGCGTCACGACGCGCTCTTGCAGCACGCGCAGCAGCTTCGCCTGTAGCGGTAGCTCGAGTTCGCCAATTTCGTCCAAGAAAAGCGTGCCGCCGTTGGCCGCCTGGAAACAACCTAGCGCCTCGCAGTTGGCCCCGGTGAAAGCACCGGCGACGTGGCCAAAGAGTTGGCTTGCCATCAGCTCACCGACGAGCGACGCGCAATCAACCGGCACGAAAGGACGGTCCGCGCGGGCGCTCTGGGCATGGACTTCGCGCGCAACGAGTTCCTTTCCGGTGCCGCTTGGCCCAGTGATGAGCACGTTCGACGCAAACTGCGCAAAGCGCGCAATCTCACCGCGCAAGCGACATGTCGCGACTGACGACCCGACAAGCCTCCCCGTTCCGACGAGCCCCGTAATGTGCGGGGGGCTCGCCATCCGGCGCGTACTCATGAGTCCCTTCCCGGCGCGGGCGAACGAATCGCCGCACGCACTGAAGACAAGCGAGGACGAACGCGACTTCGCCTCAGCGCTGCTCCTGCGCAGCGGTTAGTCTACGCGTCGGGACGAAATGTCCAAGCAAATAGGCGCCAGAATCGCCAGAAAGTGGCGGCGCGGATAAATTGTTTCGCATTGCCACAATGGACCAATGAGTCCACACCGCTTCACGCAGTAGCCGCGGGTCAACGACCCGCTGGAGCGTTAGAGACGACCGCGACCGACTACTTCGTCGTCACCTCGTGGAGCGCATCCTTCGGCACCGTCCAGTCGATTGGAGTCATCTTGTTGACGAGCTCCTGCACCTCGGCGATCGACTCTAGCGCCTGCCGCGACGTCTTTCCCGTCTTTGCCATGTACGCTGCGGCCACTCCGGCGGCGGTTCCGGTCGACCATTCGGTCGGATGGAGTCGCGTCGCCGAGTTAGCCATGAAGCTCTGCGCCATCGTCTTCCCGGCGACCAGCATGTTCTCGACCTGCTCGTTCGTCAGCGACCGGAACGGAATGTAGAACGGCAACGTGTCGTGATAGGCGTAGATGTACTTCGGGAATTCACGCCCCACGATCGGATGAATGTCGGCTGGGTAGGCGCCCAGGGCGATCCGGTCGTCGAACTTCGTCCCCGTCCGATCGGCGCTGTCGCCCACCATGTCGGCCATTGGCAACACATACCCGTCCAGTCCGATCGAACGGCGCGTGTCGCGAATATACGGCAGCTTTGCGAGTCCGTGGCCGGTCCCCAACACTGAGGAGTTCAGCACAATCTGCTTGGGATCGATCCCCTCTGGCGTGTTCTGTTTGAACCACTCGTGCCAACCCAGGGCCCGCTCCTCAGCACCTGCGAGCACGGCGACGTCGATGCCCCCCTGCCAGTCGTCCCGCGTGGCGGCGGCATCGGCTTTCGAAGGAAAGAGGTACCCGAAGGGATAGTCGTTTCCGCCATTGCCGACCTTGGCGGAGTACCCCCAGTTCTGCAGACAGAGATCGCCCGCCGCCGGCACCCCTTCCCCACGGATGCGGCGGTAAGTCCAAACCTGGTTCCACGCGTCGGGACGACCTTCGTACGTCGCAAACCCCATCCGGTCGAGCGGCACATTCGACTTCGGCTCGTCGGCAGGGTTCTCGAGGAACTCTTCGACGAAGCAGTAGACGGTCGCCTGGCCGGTGCGGTCGTCCCCCGCGAGGCCGCCGTCGGTCGACTCGACCCCTTGCAGATACGGCGCGTCGGCCAGCGCGAGAATTTCGCCCCACTCAGTCGCTTCGATGAACACCGGCGCCCGCTTCGCACCGGCAACAGAACCAAAGCGGAGGACCCGCTTCGAGAAGCGAGTCGAATCTTGCGGCGAGTACCAGTCAGCTAGATCCTGCGACGGCAGCCGGTCGTAACCTTTGTGCAGCACCCCTGGTTTCGGCTTCCGTTCGATCGCCGTGATCGAGACGATCCGCTTGCCGTCGGCGCTCATCTCGACGTTTTTCACGACCGTGTCGAGATAGACCGTGAGTTTGTCGCTCACTTTCTTCTCCAGCGGCGCGAGTTGACGGACGAAGCTGTCTGGACAGTAGCAGAACCGACTCACCCAGCAGTCGGCAGGATTCTCGAGCCCCTTCATCAGGGCGTGAAAGCTCGGCGTGATGTTTGCCGGGTCGCGGGCGACCTTGGCGACGCTGTACGACTGCGTGTCAGGCGCCTTGGCCTTGATCGTATGCCAAGCCTCATCGACCGCAGGGACGCCGCTGCTCGTAAGCTGACCGCCGACCCAGTCGGTCGGCTCCAAGAGCGCCGTACGGGCTCCGCTCTCAGCGGCGGCAATGGCGGCCGCAAACGCGGCGGTCGATCCGCCGGCGATGATCACGTCGTAGTCGTTCAGTTCAACGACAGTCGATTTCTCGACGTCAGCGGCCACTGCGGGATTCAATCCAATCGACGCGATGACCGCGGCCATCAGTAAACAACACGGAACTGTCTTCGAGGAACACGCCATGGCTTCAGTCAGCCTCCAACCGATTCATGTGCCAGTCGAACAAGTAACGAAATACGAATCCGCCCGCCGCGGCCGCGATCAACAGGCCCGCGGCGACGGTACAGTTGCCGACCGTGAGTTGAGAAACCCCCAGCACCCCCGCGGCGATCCACGCGGCGCCGACGAGGGCGACGCCAAGCCCGCCGAGCAGCAGAAAACGCGGCTCGGCCGGCAGCGACGGCGTAACGGGCGCAGAGGATTGCTGCGGGACTTCAGCGGCGATCATCCGTCGCACTGGTTCCCACCAACCAAGTGGGCGAGCGCGGAGGTAGAACGACGTGAGCGTCTCGTCACTCTCCGGCTTCGTCAGGAGTGCGACGACGACCCACAAGCACGTCGTCAGCACGATCCCGATCATCGCGTGGAGCATCGCCAGCGCATCGATCGCCGCCTCGCCGGCGGCGAGTTGAGCGTTCCACCAAGCCGATTGCGGCAGCAACCAGTCGAGAAAGAAGTAGATTACAGGCCCGCCCACCATGGCGGCGACCCACGAAGCGAGGTTCGCGCGCCACCACCACCACTGGGCCCAGTAGTACGCGGCCGACGCAGCGAACATCCCGCTGATCACCATGGCGATGCGGAAGAGCGAGTCGGAGGCCTGCATCACCCAGACGCCGGCGAGCAGAATCACCAGCGTAATCGCGCGACCGACCCACAGCACGCGCGGGTGGCGGGGATCGAGCAGCGCCGCGTTGGGGAAGAGTTGGCGCAGCACATCGTTTACGACCGTCTGCGATCCGTAATTCAAGTAGCCGCTGATCGTCGACATCACGCTCGCCAGCGCGCCGGCCACGACAAGTCCCAGCACGCCGGGCGGGAGGTATTCGACGAGCATCAACCCATAGACCTGCTCGCGATCGCCGCGCGTGGCGTGGTAAAGATCGGGATGCTTGGCGAGCATCCCCAGCACGGGGAGCGTGATCAGCAGCAGCATGACGAACATCGCGAGTTGACCCCAAATGGTCACCTTCGCCGCTTCGCGCGCGGTGCGGCAGGAAAAGATGCGCTGCCCGTCGAGATCGACGCTCCCGCCTCGGCCAATCGTGGGGACGATCAGCCACGCGACCACCAGCAGCGGCCCCAAAATCTCGTGCCCCGGCGCTGGCAGCGACGAGAGAATCTCGCCCTGCTCGGCGGGGTGAGCAACCTTGATCGCTTCGGCCAACTCGGACGGCCCGCCGACGTTGATCAGCACGGCGATCAACAGCGCCGCGCTGGCGACGACGATCACGGCGGATTGGAACACGTCGGTGATCAGCACCCCGGCGAACCCCGAGACCCACACGTACCCGGCGACCAACGGCACGACGCACGCCAGGGTCGCCCACTTGCTCTCGATCCCCAAGACTGGCTGCATGATCTTGTGCGTTCCGAGCAACCCGGCGCCGATCCAGGGAACCATGCTCACCGCCACCGCGAACAGCGCCGTGTAGATGCGCACTAAGCGGGCGCCGCGGCCGCCGAAGCGGAGCGCGTAGAACTCGGGCCCCGTGCGGATGTTGAGTTGTCGCCAGCGCGCGGCAAAGAGCATCGCGACGATCATCCACGCGAGCCCGAACCGCGACAGGTAGAACCACGCGACCGGCAACCCAATCACCGCCGCCATGCCGCAGTACAGCGGCGCCACGTCGGCGTTGATCGCGGTCGCGGCGTACGACACTCCATTCATCCACGCGGGGACGCGACGGTCAGCGAGGTAGTAACTCTCTTCGTCCTCGGGACCAGTGCGCAATAGCCGGTGCGCCCACAAGCCAATGATCAGCGTCGCCGCCAGATAGGCGGCGATCACCAGCAGGTCGGCGGTATGGGATCCGAGCGCAGGCATCTAGCGCGAGCAAACCTTGGAGAGGCGAATCGAACGGACGACGATCTCAATCATACGCGGCGGCTACGCTTCGACGGCGGCCTGCTGCGGGAGGCTGTTCAGGTAAATCTCGTCCACGATCCGCTGAACGACTTCGCCCTGACAGCCATTCGCCCCGGTCACTTCACGCGTCTCGATGCTCCGCAGGAAGTCGGCAAACTGGTCACGGAACGGCTCGGCAGCCGGCGCTTCGAGTCGCTCGTCGACAAGCGCTCCGTCGCGTTCCGAAGTCAATGTCGCGTGATCGCCAAAGAGTTCAAATGTCATTCCGCCGGCGTCGCCGAAGAACCCCATCAGCGACGCGGGGATCGCGGGTTCGGGAAAATTTCCCGCCCAGGCGACGTCGAGTTCGAGCGTCGCGCCGTTGCGGAAGCGAATAAACGCGTGGGCGGCGTCCTCGACGTCGCAGACTCCGTCCCAATCGGGCGGACCGGCCCACATGTTCTCGTAAACATAGCCCCGCATGCGACGGCCGAACGTCGAGTAAACCTGGCCGCTGACGTCGGCGACCTCGGGGTAGCCGAGGGTCGACAGCGCCAAGTCAATCAGGTGGACGCCGACGTCGATCAACGCGCCGCCGCCGGCCACCGACTTCGTTGTAAACCACTTGCCGAGGCCAGGAACGCCGCGACGGATGTGGAGGTGGGCCTTCGCGTGGTAGATGTGCCCCAACCGGCCCTCGTCGACCACTTGCTTGGCGAGCTTGCCGACCGCGGTGTAGCGATGGACGAAGCCGATCTGCACGATGCGACCAGTGCGGGTCGCGACGTCGTTGATCTCCTCGCACTGGCTCGCCGTGAGGGCCATTGGCTTCTCGAGCAACAGGTCCTTGCCCGCCTTGAGCGCCGCGATCGCCAGCGGATGATGCAAGCGGTTCGGGACGCCAATCACCATGGCGTCGACGGCGTCGTCGTTCAACACGGTGTCGGCGGAGTCGCAAGGCGCACCGCCAAACTTCTCGGCCAATTCGGCTGCGCGCGCGAAACTCGTGTCGGCAATCCAGCGCACCGCGGCGCCGGCGTCGCGCGCCGCTTCGGCGTGTTTCTGTCCAATGGCTCCCGCGCCGATGATTCCGATCTGCTTCACGTCACTGCGGCCTGTTCGAAAGTATGTTGTTATGGATTGAAGGCGAGCGCTTGCCGCCGACTAGCGGCGAACTTGGTTCGTCGCGTCGGTTCTCGCCTGTTTGCCGGCGAGATCGCGGTCCCAGTGGGGCGCCGGGGCCGTCCCCGTGGCACCTTCGGGCGCACGCAAGCTGACAAAAGCATCATGGGCACGATCGCTCATCGCAACGTCGAGGATGCGCCTGACCATCAGCGATTCGCGGCGATCAACCAATGGCTTGCCCGAATCAAAAAAGTCGAGAATGCTGGCCGCCGCATCTAGGAACAGCGTTGCGCCGTCGACTTCGATCTGATCGCGACCCTGCTGCGTCGAAACGATCGCGCTGAAGGGAATATCGATTTCCGGGTTGAAGTCGATGATCACATTGCGGTCGTCAGAGAATTGCAGGAGCCACTGCGGGTGAAGTTCCGGACCCATTCGCATCACCCGCTGCGCGTCGTGCCCCATGCAGCTGACGGCCAGCTCGACGGGATGAATGCCATACTCGGCGAACGAAGTTCCCGACGAGAAGATGGTCATGCTCTGCACCGGCGACGGCAACTCGCGGACGAACGATTGCACGGCCGTGCTCCGCAGCGCCGAAGTCGTTTGAATCGGCACGTCGCACGCATCGGCCAGGGCGAAGATCGCCCGCGCGGTCAACTCATCGGGGGCGAACGTCTTGTCGACGAACGTCGGCTTTCCGAGCGGGAGCACCTCTTGGCACATCTCCAGATGGAGTTCTGGATTCGACGGGGCCAGGATGATAAAGCAGTCGACCGCTTCGTTCAGCGCTTCAACGCTGTTGTAATACGCCAAGCCGCGTTCCTCGGCCCACGCGCGGCTGACGCCGCGCTCCAGCGCCGTCGCGCCGGCAACTTCGTAACCGCGACTTGCCAAAGGGCCGCGCAGCGCCTTGAGATAAACCTTGGCGTGGTAGTTGTCGAGGCGGTAGTCGACAAAGCCAATTCGTTTCACAGCCATGTTACTCGCGTTGCAATCCTACGATTGGAAGGTGTAAGGCAGTGCCAGCAACCCCGCACTATCGGCGGTGCGGCACCCGGTCGTTTCAGGAGTGGTGATAGGCAAACGCTTCAGGTGCCGCACGGCAAGCCAAGCGATGGCTTCCGCGGACATCGTCAGCGGATTGAGCCCGCGTTCGGAAACGTTACGGACCGTCGGGAAATGAGCGGCCAGCATCTGGCGGATCACAGGATGCTCGCTGCCGGGACCGGTGATCCATAACAGTTTTGGCAGTTCGGGCAATTGCTTCGCAGCCCGAGCGAACGCCTCCACTGTGATGGCGCACAACGTCGCCGCGCCATCCGCAACGCTCAGCCCCGAGACGTCGACGTGATCGAACTCATACCGGTCCGCCGCCTTCGGCAACGAGCGGGCGAAGAAGGACGCTTCCAGTGCGGTGCGGACGATCTCTTCGTCGACCTGGCCCTCGCAGGAGACGCGACCGTCGAGGTCGTGCGGCAACTCCGCCATCTCCTGCACCCACTCGTTCAGCAAGCCGACGCCAGGCCCAGTATCGCCGGCGATAATTTCGTTCTCCTCGCTGAGCCAAGTGACGCTCGCCACCGAACCGAGATGCAGCATAAGCGCGGGCCGTGGCTCGTAGGCCATGTGAGCCCAATGAAACATCGCCGCCAGCGGAGCCCCCTGTCCGCCGATCGCCATGTCGTGCCGGCGAAAGTCGCTGACGACTGGAAATTTGATCGCTTCGGCCAGCTGCCAAGGATTGCCGAGTTGGTAGGTGAGCCCCTCGCTTGGGATGTGTCGCAGGGTATGTCCGTGAAGGCCAACGACCTCGATCCCCTCGGTCTCCGCCGGGAACTCCGCGCGCAACTTGGCGAACGCCTCGGCCAGTTGCTCCGTTAGCTGCTTCTCCAGTCGAAGAATCTCCGTCGTCGGCAGATCGTTCTGCGTAGCCTCGAGCACTCGCCAGCGGAGCCGCTTGTCGTAAGGCAACGACACTCCCCCCAGCGGAACGATTTCGTCCCGCCCGTCGGTATCGATCACGGCCGCCTCGACCCCGTCTCCGGAGGATGCGGCCAGTAGCCCGACTGATCGAGTTAGGGGAGTTGATTCCAAGCTAGGACCTGATCGCGACTCATGGAAAGAAGCCGTTTCGTAGTTTATCAGCGGTCGTGGAGAGTCGCCTCAGTATCCGCGCATTTTTTTCCATAGGATGCGCATAGCCATGTTACGATGGAAATTGTCGCCCCCTGCGTTGGGTGGATCGAGCCGTTGAGTTGGAGTGGTGGTATGGCTGTTCTCACGAAAAATCGCATCCTGCAGATCGCCGTGCTGGTCGAAACCGACAACAGCTGGGGGCGGAGCGTCGTCGAAGGGGTCGCCGACTACGCAGGCAAGTACGGGCCGTGGAATCTGCTGATCGATCCGCGGGACCATAGTCAGGGTTGGTCGCTTCCCGATCGTTGGCGGGGCGACGGCATCATCGCACGTGTTAGTACGCCGCTTCATTTGGAGGAAATCGCTCGCGCCGGATTGCCGGCTGTCAACGTCGACAATGTGTTCGAAAACCAGGAAGGAGTCGGCCAGGTCACCACCGACGAGCATTCTTGGGCGGCGCTGGCGCTGGGTCATTTTCGCGAACGCGGGTTTACTCACTTCGCTTATTTCGCACCACCTAGTCATGAATACTCAAAGAAGGGGGCTCAAGCTTTCTTCGCGGCCGTCACGGCCGAGGGGCACGATTGCCACGTTTACCGCCCCGGCTATCGGGGCGGTCGACGCATCAGCCGAGACGAAGAGCACAACCGCATTCATCGCTGGCTGAGCCACCTCCCCAAGCCAGTGGCGATTCTGGCGGTCGATGCGCGTCGCGGTCGCCAACTGACCGAGATTTGCAGCCTGGAGAAGATTCGCGTCCCGGATGAAATTGCGATTCTGGCCGGCGACACCGATGAATTCCTCTGCAATCTGAGCTCGCCGCCGCTCTCAAGCATTGCGGTCGCAAGCCAGCGCATTGGGCACGAAGCGGCGGCGCTGCTTGATCGGATGATGCAGGGCGATCCGGCGCCTACGGAGCCGGTGCTTATCCCGCCGGTGCAAGTCGTCGGCAAGCAATCGACCGACGTGTTGGCGATCGACGATCCGATGATCGTCCAGGCGCTGCGTTTCATCCAGACGCATGCTTTTCGAGGCATCGGAGTCGAGGACGTTTTACGGGAAGTGCCGGTTTCGCGTCGCTATTTGGAACTGCAATTCAAGCGACGCATTGGTCGCTTACCCGCGGAGGAGATTCGCCGCCTGCGATTGGAGCGCGGCCGTGACTTGCTCACGCAGTCGGACCTTTCCGTTGAGGCGATTTCAGCCGCATGTGGGTACGCAGGCGCCACCCAATTCGGCGTGGCTTTCCGCAAACAGTTCGGCTGCACGCCGCTGGCTTTCAGAAGGAAGCTGACCCGCAGCTAGTTAGTTCTGCGCGCTGCTCTAGCGGGCTCGCTACTCCTAGCGTGCCGTTAAAAACTATTTGAATGGAGCAGACGCGGCAGGTGCGTTTGATTTAAGTCGCCTCCCAAGGGGCGGAGGTGCAGCGATAATCGTGTGCGCACCCTATGGAAAATATTGCGCGACTAGTGTTTGTGGCGTTTCTACCTCACTACTAGGATGCATCAGAGGGAATCCCGGCAGGCGCTCGCCGTTGGGCAGAACGACGAAAGGCGCTCGAGCTGGGGTTCGCTGCCAATCTAGGATTTTCCGTCGAGCGGGGCCGCGTTTCGATGAGACCTCACGCCGCACTCGGTTGGTCGTTCCCATGGCTCCCGTAGTAGCGATCAAGCGATTGTTGACGACCTTCGTTAGCAGTCGCATGCACGTTGACGTACATCTCTTGCTGTTTAGGAATTCTTCTTCGGAGGGCCCGCTAATGAAGTCTCATCTCAATCGTTGGATACTGGCGACCGCAGTCGTCCTAATGGCCGCAGGCCAGCTGTCGGCGGCGACGCTCACCGCGTCGGCCTCATTCGGCGGCGGCGACGGTTGGCGTTCGCCCGGCGAAGTACTCGCCGGAGACACGCCAGGCACGGGGCCTGGCGGAATTTACAGCTATCTGGGCACCGGCAGCCTCGAACGCGGGTTGGCTTACAATTCGACGAGCGGCAACCTGATCCTGGTGAGTCGTAGCACGGCCGGCAATGGTATCCGCGTCCTGAACGGAGCGACCGGCGCAGACGTTGGTTTCTTAAATCAAGGCAGCGGCGTGATCAGCGGCGGAACATTCACCACGAGTGCCGTTGGCGTGGCCAACGACGGCGCCATTTACGTAGCGAATCTCCAAACCAACGTCACTTCTGGGGCGTTCAAAGTCTATCAATGGACGAATGAAGCCGCCGCTGCACCGACGACTTTCCTCAACTCGACAATCTCCGGCTACGCGGGCACTCCTCGTAACGGCGACTCGCTCGATGTTTACGGTGCCGGCACCGGCACGACGATCGTCGCGGGAACGAGCGGCGCCGTTGGCTACAGCGTGATCACCTCCAGTGGTGCGACCGCCGTCACCAGCTTTGCTCCGGCTGGGCCAGCGACCGGCGACTTTCGCCTCGGGCTGACGTTCGCTGGGAGCGCCAACGATGTCTGGGGTAAGCAGACAGGCGCCTCGCCTGCCGCGGCGCCGCTGCGGTTGACGAGCTATTTGGGTGCTGCCGGAACCGGCCTCGGCTCGGGCACGCTCACCAGCGGCGGTGAGATGGCGATGGATTACGCGGTGGTGGGCGGCGTGCCTGTCCTGGCCGTTGTCGACGCCAACAATTCGACGCTGCGGGTGTACGACGTGACGACGCCGACGGTGCCGGTGCTAATCGTTTCGGGAACGACCACCAGCGGCGTGTTGGCCGGCAATGGGAACGCCGTGGGAAGCGTCAAATTCGGGGCGATCAGCGGCACCGGCGCCACGATTTATGCCATGTCGACCAACCAAGGCATCCAATCGTTCGACTTGCGCGGCGTTGGTGTTCCCGAACCGACCAGCCTGATGCTGCTGTCCTTTGCTGGCGTCTCGCTGATATGGTTGCGGCGGCAGTCGTGCTGCTAATTAGTCCGTGTATTGCTGAAATCGCCTGGCCGCCGACGGCCCAATTGCCGTCGGCGGCGCGGGCATGCAATTCAACCCTATTTCTTCATAAGACTTCAGGAACAGGCGCGATTAGTCGCGAGTCCTCAATCTAAATCTTCAATGAGGAACATCATGCGCTTCGGAATAGCAGGCCTCGTCAAGAGTATCGGAACGAGCGGCGCACTGGGAGCGGCCTTCACCTTCGCCGCCGCCGCCGATGGCGCCACTCTCGCGCCCTTAAACACGTTCGGCGGAGGGGATGGCTGGCGCGCGCCGTTCGAAGTGTTGCCGGGCGACGCCGCCGGCACTGACTCGCTTGAGGCTGGATTCTACAGCTATTTGGGAAACACGCTAACCAACACTGCAGTGAATGGAGGGAATCTCGAGCGGGGCATGGCCTACAACCCCACGACCGGCAATCTGATCGTCGTGAGTCGCAGCATCGCCGGTAACGGCATCCGCATTCTTAACGGAACGACGGGCGTCGACGTCGGCGCGCTCAATCAGGGTTCTGGCATCATCGCGGGCGGCACATTTACGACGAATATGGTGGGCGTTGCCGACGACGGCGCCATTTACATCGGGAATCTCACCGTCAACAGCGGCAGCAGTGCGTTCAATATCTACCGCTGGGCTAACGAATCGGCGACGGAGCCGACGCTGGCCTACAGCGGCCCTGTCTTGGCTGGCGCCCGCGTCGGCGACTCGCTGGACGTGTTCGGCAGCGGCGCTGAGACTCGCATCGCGGTCGGATACGGCAACTCCCCGGCCGTGGCGGGGAACAACGGCTTTGGTCTGCTGACCACCGCCGACGGGTCGACCTTCACCGCCTCCAGCATCGCGATCGCCGGCAATCCGCCCGAGCCGGGCGACTTCCGGCTCGGCATCACCTTTACCGACGCTGATACGATTATCGGGAAGCAAGGTTCGGGGACCATCGGGCAGGAGCAGTTCGCTCGTCAGGTTGACGTCAGCGGCACGACCGGCACGCTGGCCCTGAGTATTGGCTCCGATGGTGCTTCGCTCCGCCCGTTAGATTTTGCCACGGTCGACGGTCGCCCGCTCTTGGCGATGGTCGAGGCAACCAGCTCGACGTCCGCGATCGTCCGGTCCAGACTTTTCGTCTATGACCAAACCAATCCCGCTGGAACGGTCGCAGAGCGAAAAATCGCCGAAGGAAGCAATCTGCCGATCAACGATCCGGAGCTTGGTCCCAACCAATTTCCCAACGGAAACGGCACCGGGTCCGTAAAGTTTGGAGCGGTCAACGGCAATAGCGTCGTCGTCTACGCGATGAGCACTAATAACGGCATTCAAGCCTTCACGTTGACGCGCGATGCGGCGACGGCCGAAGATGCCGACTTAAACTCGGACGGCATCGTTGACGGGAGCGACTTCCTGATTTGGCAGCGCGGGTTCGGGCTGTCGGCTCAACCAGATAACTCCACCGGTGACGCCGACGGCGACGGAAACGTTAACGACGCCGACCTGACGGTTTGGCAGGGCCAGTTCGGCACGGCGCCGGCTGCCGCGGCCGTCGGGGTCGTACCGGAGCCCGGTACGGTCGCTTTGGCTGCCGTGGGACTGGCCTGCGCGGCCCTCCGGCGGCGGATGATCCTGGCGCCGAGACGGATTCATTGAACTTCCCTATTAGAGAAACTTGATCGAAAGTTGCCTCGCGGCTAGCGCGGCGCGACAATTCGAGCGTCTGCTTGGGGGCAGGATACTCGTTGTTGATCACGCTGACGCTCGCCGCGAGGCTTAGCGCGCCTCCCGCGATTGAATTGAGTCAGTTTTCGTGAGTTCGTTTGTAGAGGTCTATGAATGGAAGCCTTGCCCAAAAACCGCTTAAAAACGCCTGCGGCCAGCGCCTTTACGCTGGTGGAGTTGCTTGTCGTCATTGCAATCATCGGCGTCCTGGTAGCGCTGCTGCTGCCGGCGGTACAAGCCGCGCGTGAGGCCGCGCGCCGCGCACAATGCAGCAATAACCTGAAGCAGATGGGCTTGGCCGCGCAGAACTACGCGGCCGCGAAGGGAACGTTGCCGGCGGGGTATGATCGCACGGCGCAGGACGTCAAAGATGGGCTGAACTTCTCGAAACGAGGGATGTTCACCAGTTTGTTGCAGTACATCGAGGGGCAGACGACTTACAACCAACTGGTTCTCGACTACAAGAAAGCCGGCCGGCAGGTGTTTGACGATCCGGCCAAGGATGTGGTGATCGAGTCGTTCATGTGTCCGGCTTGGCCAGATTCGAAAGTCACTCAGTCGGCTCAGCCAGGGTTTGAATATCAATTGGGAGCGCTCAGTTCGTACTCGGGAGTCGCTGGCGCCGTGCGGAATCGGGGCGAAACGCTTTACAATTCCTCGTTCGGGCGACTGCCCGACAACGGCGCGTTCACGATGATCGAAGTTGCCGGTACAAGCACGTTTCAACCGAAAACCCTCGTCGGGTACGCCAGAAAGCTGGAAGAGATTTCGGACGGCCAGAGCAATTCGCTGATGATCGGCGAGTTTGTCCACCGCGACTGTTGCTTCAGCGCGTTGGTGGAAGAGGCACCGGGAAATACGCGACCTTGGTACTTGGCAGGTTTCACGGACGGCCCTTACAACATGAAGGTCGCCGAGACTCCGCCCAATGCTTGCGTGGTCCGCAACGCTGCGAACTGCATTGCTGGAACGCCAACGAACTTCAACCATTTGCCCATGGGGAGCTTCCATCCCGGCATTACGCAGTTCGTGTTCATCGACGGCAGCGTTCATAAAATTGCTGACAGCGTTGAACTGGAAGTTTACAAGGACGTTGCGACCGTGAACGGCGACGAGGTCGTTAGTCTGCAGTTCTAAGTCTTTGTCTTTTGAACGCGCGTTCATCTTAACCGCGCCCAGCAACCGTTACTCGTTGGCGAAGCTGACTCTTCGCCATTGGCAGGATGCATATCAAACCACTTCTTTCCATCGCATTGTTGGGTCTTGCGGCCTCGTTGTCGGGTTGCTCGGACAAACCCGCCGTGGCTCCTGTGAGCGGCAAGGTGACCTACAACGGTAAACCTTTGCCCTACGGCAGCGTCGGTTTTCAACCGGCGCAGGGGCAACCGTCGGGGGCTGCGATTCAGCCCGACGGGTCATTTCGTCTAAGCACGTTCGCGGAGTTCGACGGCGCCATCATCGGTCCGCACAAAGTGAAGGTGACCTGTTACGCATCGCAACGGCCTTCTCAACAAGCGCAAAAGACCGCCGGCGAGTTCGTTCTCGGCGAATCGCTCATTCCGGCGCAATACACTTTTCTCGATCAAAGCGGTCTCACGGCGGAAGTGCCGGCCGCTGGGACCGAGTCGATCCTCATCGAACTGACCGGTCCTGAGAAGCAGTTTCCTCAGTAGTCGGCCGTTCTCGCTGCTGTTGCGTACCAGCCTTACTTCTTCACATCGAAGCACCAGAGCGTGCCCCAGTCGAACACGTAGAGCTTGCCGTCGGCGACGACGGGGTAGGCCCACGCCTTGGACTTGCCGCGATCGGGGGCGTTCGGCGGAGTGAACTTACCGACCTCGCGGTATTCCGTGGGGGTCGCTTCGACGAGCGCGACGTCGCCGTTCTCGCCGTGGAGGTAGAGCAGGCCGTCGGCGTAGCAGACGCCGGCCGCGCCGATCGAGCGGTCGCGCCAGACGACCTCGCCGGTGGCGAATTCGACGCACATGAGCGAGTCGCTGCTCGTGCCGTAGAGATGATCGCCGATGAGGACCGAGCCCCCGATCGCGCGGGGGAGTTGCGGTTCGAAGTAGATTTCTTCTGCCTCGAACTTGTCGCCTTTAGCGACGATCTTTACCAAACCGCCGCCCCCCTTGCCGCTGGCGCTGTAGATGAAGTCGCCGTCGACGACTGGGGTGGGGATGTTCGCCATGCTCCCCTGCGCGGTGTGGTCGTATTGCCAGAGGAGTTCGCCGCTTGCCGCGTCGACGCCGACGAGTCCCTTCGAGAGGAACTGCACGTATTGCGTCCGGCCGGCGAGGTCGGCCTTCACGGCGGAGGCGTAGGCGGCTTCCATTTCGGGGATCGCCGACTTCCAAACGAGTTCGCCGGTCGCCTTGTTGAGACCGACGATCGTCGCTTCGTCGCCGCCGGGGGTGGCGATCACGACGTCGCCGTCGACGAGGGGCGACTCCGAATAGGCCCACACGCCTGGCTTGCCGCCGAAGTCGGTGCGGAGATTTTTAGTCCACGCGATCTCGCCGGTCTTGACGTCGAGACGGGCGAGGTCGCCGTCGGAACCGAGGGCGTAGAGGGCGTCGCCGTCGACGGTAGGCGTTGACCGCGCCCCTGGATAAGGGGGCCGCTGGTCGGGGTTGCCGACGTTGCCGATGCGCGTGCGCCAGATCTTTTCGCCGCCGGCGGCGTTGAGACAGAGGACGTACTCATCCTCTAAGCCCTCGTTGCCGAGGAGGTAAATGCGATCGCCGACGATGGCGGGGGTGGAGTAGCCGTCGCCGAGCTCGTCGGCTTGCCAGGCGAGCTTCGGCCCCTCGGCCGGCCAGCGCTTGAGCAGCCCCTTTTCCGCAGAGATGCCGTCGCGATCCGGTCCGCGCCATTGGGCCCAGTTGGCCGCTTGAGTCCAGCCGCCGAGGGTCGCTAGGGTGATCAGTGCAAGCGACGCTGCTGCAATGGACGCCGTGTTCCGTGAAAATTTCATCGTTCCTCCTTGTTCGCGATCGGGTATTCTTGAGCGATGGTCAAACTTCTCTTCGCTGGGTCGTTGATTCTACTCGTTGCCGGCTGTCGGGGTGAAGCCGGCGGGGCGAAGGTCTCGTTTGTGGAGACGCGAGTCGACGAGTCGCAGTCGCCGCTGCCGTTTGTGATTGCGCTGGCGAACTCGGGCGGTGCGGCGACCGACGTTGACGGGATCAGCATCGAGGTACTTGGTGGGATCGTTCTGCCGGGATCCAAGGCGCCTGCAGGCCGCGACGACCTTGAAGTGATCGCCACCGACGCTTGCCGGGTCGACATGCTTGCAGGCCATCCGACCGAGATTCCCGCGCGAGGCGACGGCGTGGCGTGCGGCTTTGTGACGTGGGAGCGATCGAAGGAGGCGCCCGCCGCGGTTGCCGTGGTGAGCGCGCGATTTCGGGTGACGCTGGCGGATGGGGCGACGGTTGAAACGCCGCCGCGGGCGTTGCTGCTGCCGAGCAAAGCTGGGGTAGTTGGTTCGACGATTGAGGAATTGACGCTTGATCGAGACGAAGCGGCGAAGCTGTTGGCACGGGTCGAGGCGTTGCCGGGGGAGCGGACCGAGAACTTTGATCGACTCGTCGAGAAGCTGCGGGCGCTGGCGAAGTGACGCCGCCTACTTGTCGCCGATGGCGTTATTGTCGCTTGATGAAGAATTGGCGACAGTGATTTCTCAGGTTCAAGCTTCTGCAAACGGTCGCCTGCGGAACTCTTGTACTGGCGACGAGTTGCGATTTGCGTCGTCGGCGTAAGATTGTGTCGCACGGCGGAGCGACGGCAATGGGCGGTGCGGTTGTTGTCGTATGTGTCGCGAAGCGCGTTTTTGGCGACAGATAGCGCGTGTGGCGGAGCTTCGGAATTGCGTCGCCGGCGGAAGCCTTGTGCTGGCGAAGGCTTGCGCATTTTGTCGTCCTCCTAAGTTTGTGTCGCGACTGGCGGGCGACAGAAATCGGTGCTTTTGGCGACAGTTCGCTTGCTCGGTGAGTCGACTGAAACTTCTTCCACTGGTTTGCAGTGCGTATGGCTTTCAGCCAAAGCGTGCGAGGTACGCCATGGCACCTAGGGCGTTGCCCTAGGCTACGGTGTGGCAGGCCTTCGGCCAACGCAAGCGCTCAGCATTGTCACACGCCGCGACAGTGACGCCCAGATGCGGTCCCGATTTGATCCTAGCGGGTTAGGTGGCCATTTTCTCTAGGGTAGCTTCGAGATTTTTCTTCGCGACGAATGTTGGGAACTGACGATCGGCAGCGAGAAATGAAAAACATCACGATGGCGAAGCTAGCTTCCATCGTCCATGATCGAATTAAAGGAAAGGTTCCGCCCGTACTGATCGAAAGGGAGGCACGAAACGACTCGGTAAAACGCCATGGATTCCTCTATCCGACAAGCGACTCGAAAAGATGCTGAGGTCGTCTCTGACGTTCTCAGCGAGGCAGCGCGTTGGCTGGAGCAGCGCGGTATGCCGCTCTGGCGAGAGAATGAACTGTCAGCATCTCACATCGTTGCCGACATCGATGCGGGGGAGTTCTTTCTGGCAGAACGCGGCGGCAAGGCGGCGGGGGTCGTGAAGTTTCAGCTGGAGGATGAGTTGTTCTGGCCTGACGTGCCGGCAAATGAATCAGTATTCCTGCATCGCCTTGCCGTGAGACGAGAGTTTGCCGGCGGCGACGTCTCCAACGCGCTAATAGAATGGGCGGTCGAGCGAGCCCGTTCTTTGAATCGGCGCTTCGTCCGCCTGGACTGCGACGCCGCAAGAGCAAAGTTGAAGGCGTTGTATGAGGGATTTGGCTTTGTTCATCATAGTGATCGCCAGGTTGGGGCCTACAACATCTCGCGTTTTCAGTTTCCGGTCTAAATTGACAATCTGCGGGATTTAACTCCAACTTATGTGCGACATCATTCTCGACATGTTGGGGTTTCTCAATGCGTTGCTCTAGAATCTCATCCCATGAGCAACGACCAATTCGCCTCGCCGTTTCGTCTGACGATTCGCAGCCTGTTTCTCTGGACCACGATCGTGGCGCTCAGCTTTGGCGCTCTGTTGTTCGCCAATGAGTGGTGGCTGGCGGCGCTGTCGCTGCTGGTGGGCCTTGCCGCCACTTGGGCGGCGATTGTTGCGGTTGTGGATCGCAGGGCGCGGCGGGCGTTTGCGGTGGGGGTGCTCGCGTGGATCCTGGTGCAGGCGTTTGTGTTGCCGGAGTTGTTGGGGACGGGGAGCCGGTTGCCGACGACGCGGTTGATGACGGCGATCTTTCCGCTGGTGGCGGGGCCCGAGCTAGTTGACTATCGAAATCCGGTCGCGGTGCAGCAGTGGCGGCAATCCCGGGGGCGGTTCCAGCAGGAGTTTTTTATTCCGGTGGGGGATCTGCTTTGCACGCTGCTCTTGAGCGGGGCTTGCGGGATGCTGGGACAGTTCGTCTATGTGGGACGAGTGCGGAATGATCGGGTCGCGACTAAGGTTGTCGAGTGATCGCTGGCGCTCGCGGAAGTGAGTGTGAACCACGGCGCCATCTCATACCGCCGCGCCGAAGAGGGCTCCAACGGTGGCGGTGAGCGCCATGGCGAGGGCGCCCCAGAAAGTGACCCGCCAAGCCGCTTTGACGACGGGAGCGCCGCCGGCATGGCTCCGAATCCTCCCAGCAGCGCGAGGAGCATAACAGAAGTTCCGATCACGGCGGGAATCAGCATTGTGGTCGGCGCGATCAGGACCGTCAGCAGGGGGATCGCGGCGCCGACGGCGAAGGTAGCAGCTGACGCGAGTGCGGCTTGGATGGGCCGCGCGGTCGTGATTTCGGAAATGCCGAGTTCGTCGCGAGCGTGGGTAGTCAGGGCGTCGTGCGCCATCAGTTGTTCGGCGACCTGTTGCGCCAGCTCGGGCTGCAGGCCGCGACTGACGTAGATGGCAGCGAGCTCGTTCCGCTCGAATTCGCCGTCGGCGGCGAGTTCGCCTCGCTCACGATTGAGGTCGGCCTGTTCCGTATCAGCCTGCGAACTGACCGAGACGTATTCGCCGGCGGCCATCGACATGGCGCCTGCTACAAGTCCCGCGACGCCGGCGACGAGAATCTCGCTGCTGGCGGCGTTCGCGGCGGCGACGCCGACGACGAGGCTGGCGGTGGAGACGATGCCGTCGTTGGCGCCGAGCACGGCGGCGCGGAGCCAGCCGATGCGGTCGGTGCGGTGCTGTTCCGGATGACTTAGCAACATGGCGCCCTCGATGCTTCTCAGTTGTCAGATCAATGCACAGACTTGGTCATTGGCGGCAGACATGCCGGTTCCTCACCATGGTCGCCGTCAGTGGGGAACACAAGATTAAGCTTGCAGATTCCCGCAGTTGTTCTGTGATCGCGGTCTCTTGAGTCGCGGCTTGAATGGCGCGGATTATCAACTGGTCTGCGAGTTGCGTCTAGCAACTGTTGTGATATCGCAAGATGCGGGCCGTGGCGGGAAAGCCCAGTTTTGTGGGCGTTAGCCGTCGACGAGCTTTTCCGTCGCTGTGCTTTTGGGCGCGCCTCACTGTGCGAGGTGGAATTGGGCGGCGCGGTTCTTGGTCGTTAGAAAAAAAGTTGGCGGAGAGTTGACCGGCGAGCAGCTTCCCTTTGATAAGAGGTTAACGACTCGCCATCTATTTATTTAGGGAGGGGATCTCATGATGAAGATGATTCAACCATTGCTCGCGGCGGCGCTGGCGCTCGCTTGGAGCCAGACGCCTGTGCAAGCGCAAACGATGTTTGGGAGTTTGAGCAACTTCGACGTGGTTAACGATACGGGGGAAATCTGTCGGGGCTTTGAAATAGAACTCGAAGGAATTAGCCCCACCGAGATTTTTTACACTTTTGGGAACCCATACATTCGCTACGGCGACCCGACGGTCACGGCGACTGCGACGGGAAGCATCGTGCGGTATGCGAGCGGGTTTGACGGGACGAATTGGGCGGTCGGGACGCCGATTCCGGCGGGGCCATTTCCGACGGGCGGACACGAATGCTTCTATCCGGCGTACGGCGGCGACCCCAACTACGAAACGCTGGGTGGTGAACACTTCGGCGTCGCCCTCAACGGCAACCCCACGAATACTACTTACGGGTGGTTGCTAGGGGACGCGGCGGGCAATCTGATCGCGTCGGGTTCGAACGTCAAAGTCCCCGCGCCGGTTTGGAACGTGCAGCCGCCTGCGAATCCAGCGGCGCCCGCAGCCGTCCAAGCGGTGATCCCAGCGTTACCGAAAGAACATCCTAAAGATCTGTTCGGCGAAGCGATGTGGGTCAAAGTATTCGTCACCGAGGCGGCGGAGCCTGCGGAGTTGGAGCATCTCGTGCCGGGCGACCCCGCCGTTCCGGATGGTTCGGAGCCGGCGGAAATCGAGATCGAGTGGCAGTTGCTCCAGGCTGGGAAGAATGGCGTGGACGAACTGGACAGCGGCCACGACGATATGGCGGTTGATTCCGAATCGGTGACGCGCCGGTATGAATTTTACAAGTACGTTGGTCCGTACAACGATGAAGGCGAGGCGCAGGTTGAGGACGCCGAGTTGTTTCCGGAAGCGGTCGGCGAGTTCATCGGCGCGCAGAATGCTGCGTTCAATCTGGCGCCGTTCGTCGTTCCTGAGCCGGCCACGCTCGCGCTGCTCAGCATGGGCTTGGCCGGCGTGGCGTTGAGCCGACGCCGACGCGGAGTCGCCGGCTAACGCGGCCATGCGTTCGCGTCACTGACCGGAGGCCCGTCAGCCACTTTCGGTTGACGGGCCTTTGGGCGATTGCAAAGCGTCCCCGATGCGTCAGTCCGGCATCGAGGGAGCACATAAGGAGGGAGCCATGAAACGCTCCAAAGCTCTCGCCACCGCAATGCTGCTGTGCTGGCTTTACAGCAGGGCAGCGCAAGGGGCGACCGTCGTGTTTTTCGATGACGCGCAGATCGCGACGCCGGTGGCGTCTGGGGTTACCTGGGATACGATCAGCAGCAACGGTTATCTCTTCACTTACACCAGAGACAAATTGTTCACCGGCGGCATTGGGCCCGATCCGATCGGACGGACCGTGCGCGTGCCTTGGCCCGAGGGCGTGGAGGCCCAAGCGGTGACCACGCCGCCGCCGGGGGTGACGGATTACAAAGCGCGACTCACGTTGCAGCGCGTCGACGGCGACGTTTTTGACCTCACGGCGTTCACGGCGAAGTTGCTCGCCAATACGGCTGGAGCCGGCGCCAACATTGAGATTATGCCGAAGCTGCAGGGCGAAGACGGATTCAACGATCCGCTCTACTTCAACGCCAGCGGCTACTATGGCAGCAGCTTTTCTTACGATACGACGCCGAATTATTTGGGGAGCACCGCGCTGTTGAAGGGATTCGATGAGTACGTGATCACCTTGTACGTCGATTACGCGCTAACCGCTCTTACGCTGGAGGGGGCTATCGTTCTATTGTCGGGCGATTTCGATGGGAATGGCCGCGTTGACGGCGCCGACTTTCTCGTCTGGCAACGAGGGGAGTCCCCTGGAGGACCGGTTGCGTCAGACTTGGCGATCTGGCAGGCGAACTTTGGGGCTGCAACTCCGCTGGTCGCCGTTTCAGCGGCTGTGCCCGAACCGTCGGCGTTGTTGCTGCTGGCTTTGGCGTGGATAACGCTAGGACTGACGAAGGCGAAGCGACTTGCCTAAACTGGGGGCTCCGGCGGCTCGTTGAGCCGCGGCTACTTTTTCTTAGTGTCGGTGATCACTTCGGTTGGGCCGTCGGGGAGCGGGGCGCCGGGGGTGATGCTTGGCTGCTCGCCTTGTTGGACTTGGGCGACCCACTGCTTGAATTCGCCGGATTTGAAGTAGCGGTAGAAGTCGGCGCCGGGGCAGGTGGTGCTGTTGGGGGCGGCGTCTTGGTGGGTGCGGATGTCGTCGGCCTTGATCTTGTGTTCGTCGGCGAGCCAGGCGGTGAGGCGGACGGCTGATTCAAGCTGCGCGGGGCTCGGGCGCTGCTGGTTGAAGTCGCCCATCATTTCGACGCCGAGGTTGCCGGCGAGTTCGTATTTGGTGTTCGACTCGGGTTCGTACTCGACAGGTCGGCCTTCGAAGATCCGGCCGTCGGGGGCGATGAGGAAGTGGTAGGCGAGGTCGGGCCAGTAGGTGTTGCGCGGCGGCTGTTCGATCTCGGGACGACGCTTGCCCCAGGCCTGCATGTTGCGAATGAACTGTTCGGGCGTTTGGCTGTTGGTCCAGAGGACCCCGGCATGGTGGAGCGTGATGTAGCGCGGCGTGTGCTTGCGATTGTCGGGGATGGGAGCGGGGTCGGACTTCCACTCTTCGCGGGTGACGATGTTCGTTGGGCGCGGAGCAGCGGCGTGGGCGTGAGTGAAGGTAGAGGTAAGAGCGATGATCGTTAGGAAGATGGTTCGCATGGCAGATGAAGTACGAGAAACCGCGGATTTCGCTGATGGCGCGGATGGGAAGAAAATAAGTGAGGAATTCTGGGAACACTAATCCACGCTAATTTCCACTAATAATTCAGGGTCTTAGGACGTTAA
>PNKX01000002.1:5000-281213 GCA_013822725.1 Pirellula sp. | reverse complement strand
GTTTGAAACAAAGAACTGCACGACGACCGCAGCCAAACTGCATTTGACTAGAAACTTGCCGATCATTGAGAAACTCCTGGGGCATCCCGGCTAAAAGAACGAGATCTGAAAGACACTATGGGCGAAGCATCAACTACGGTCTCACATGAGCCGAGTTTAGTTGACAGGTTGAAACGACAAGGGACGTTGCCGTGCGCGATCTACAACTAGATTGTTCAACATCACAGACCAACGTCGTCGACGTTCCTGCTAGAGTTGAAGTCGCGCCGCAGCGCAACGGCCGTTGTAACGTATTGTTGGTCCGACCAGTCTGCCAACGAGCAGATGACGGACTGAGTTGTTGAGCCAATAGCGGTAATAGCGATCGTACGCTTCCACTGCGGGCGACAAAGCGGACCGATTGAACCCAAGAAGAGACTGCAACGCGGTTCATTGTCGAACGACGCATTTTGATCCTCCAGCGACCGCCCAAGTCATGAAATAACGCCTCAGGCCGCCACCTGGAAGTCAGCGCTAAACGAGAAACAGTGAACACACTTATAGATCGTTTAGAAGCATCGACGCTCATATCGTAAGGGCGATTGGACATAACTCCAAGAAGATTCTTCCGAAATAGTGGGGATTTACGCCGAAATTTGATTGACGCCCGCGTTTTATGACGCATTCCCGCGGGCAGCAGGCGGGCTCCTGGCCTCTTTCAAGTGAGTTCATATACGGTGAGTAGCGTCATTTAGCTGGCTCCACTCCTGTCGGTGAAGGAATTGATCATCTCAATCGCGGCCCCATGTCGGAATTGCGAATTCAGGAAGGTTGCGACTGCCCCTTCTTACCGCCTGTGACGGTGAGTGGCGCAACTAGTCGCGCAGAGCTAGGTCGCCAGTCGCTAAATCTCGCCTTGAGCGTTCAATGAAACCAGATCGCCCCCTACCAACCGCCTCTCGAAGTTGCGCCTGGCCCCCGTTCGAAGACTCAAATTCGCCATCGCCAAATGTCACCAGCGCTGTCCGGTTCGAAGCGGCTCCGACTTGACGTTCAATAGTTAGCGACGTATTCACGTCAGCACGCCTGATCGTGCGCTAACAAACATCGACTTTCCCTGAATGCGTGAAGTCAAATTGCAAAATGACTACTACTGGTTCGAGTAACTTCGATGCCGCATCGCGTTTGGATTAACTAGATGCTCAGGCAAACCGCCTTGTAGACAGGTCGCTACTTGCCGGGCAGCGCGAGTCCGTAGGTTGCTAAGCGACTCGACCGATACGAAGGCCGCATGAGGCGTGACGACTACGCGACTATCGTTGTAGGGGGGCCGCGACAAATCCGGTGGTTCCGTATCTTGGACGTCGAGCGCCGCGCCAGCGAGTTGACCGGCGTTTAGCGCCGACGCCAATGCCGCATGGTCAATCAGTCCGCCCCTGGCCGTGTTGATGAGGTAGGCCGAAGATTTCATGCGAGCCAATTGCTCGGCGCCAATCAAATGCTTCGTTTCCGACGTGAGCGGCACGTGTAGGCTGATATAGTCGCTCTGAGTCAGTAGATCATTTAGATCACACCAGGAAACTCCGACGGGCAATTCCGACGGATGTTTTCGCGTACGGCCAGTCGCCAATACGTTGACGCCCAGAGCAGCAGCTTTTTCCGCCAGCTTGCGCCCGATGCCGCCCAAGCCCACGATGCCTAGCGTCTGCCCTTCTATCCGCTTCAGCGACGGGCCCTTTTGCAAGTCGTAGCTACCCTGTTTTGTTTCGCAATGATAGAACGCAACCTTGCGGGCGAGCGTCAGCATCAAGGCCAGCGCGTGCTCCGCAACTTCGACGGTGCAGTAATCAGGCACGTTTGTAACGAGGATTCCTCGTCTCGTCGCGGCCTCGACGTCAATATTATCGAGTCCAACGCCGAGTCGCGAAACGATTTTGCAACGAGTCGCGGCGGCAATGACTGCTTCGGGAACCTTGGCCCAATTGGTCATTATGGCATCGCAATCCGCTGCCGCCTCCGCTAGGAATTCCACATTCGTTTGACTAGCCACGATCAGCGTGGCATCGGCTTCGCGCAGTATCGCGCGCTCGATCTCCATATCGGGCCAAGCAACGTCGGTAACTAGGACGCGATACATTGAAGGCATGGGTCCAGGGCGGCTGTTAGCGGAACTGCCACGATCTCTGCAGCCCGTTAAATGACTCTTCTAACTCCGCTACTTAATTTTTATATCTAGCTGCTTTCACCGATCCTACTCAGAATTGGGTGGTTATTAAGGATGTGATGCGACAGCTCTTTTCTGGCCGCCGACCACTTCCTCATCAACAAAGCCGTCAGGATCTCGCGATGTTGGCGGATGGTCTCAATCGCCGCCGCGCGATCATGGTCTTCCCACTGAAACAGTAACCGGTGGTAACGCCCCTGACGTTCGAAGAAGTCCCGGATGTACGCATTCCCCGCCGTGACGATAAGGTAGTCGTGTAACGATTCATCTACATGGAGCCGAGCTTCAGACGATTTCGGCAGCTCGTTCGCCTTGAGAATCTGCTTCAAGATATCGGGGTCGAGCTTCCGCCGAGATAGATCCAACGCCTTCAGCTCCAGGACCTCACGCACTTCGACGAACGCACGAAGATCGTCCTGCCGAAAAGGCCTCAGCCGCCAGCCGCGGCGCGGAATGTGATCGAGCATGCCTTCGCCGGCCAGTCGGTGGAGGATATTGCGGATCGCGGAGCGGCTAATGTCATACTTGTCGGCCGTTGCTTCCTCGCGCAGGTAAACGGGATCTCCCTGAAAACTGAGCTTAACGAGGTCGCTGGCAACAATTTCATACGGATCGCCTGGCAACTCCGGCTGCTTCGGCGTTTCGCGATTCTGCAAATTTGCAGTCAGAGGAGCAGTCGCCCTTAGCCGGCGATTGACTCCTTTCTCGAGCAGCCCTTCGTCAATCAACTCTGCGACAGCGGCCCGTACCGGCGAATAGCTGACGTTGTAGTGCTCGGCAAGCGATTCGAACGTAAGCTCGACCGGCAACTCCCGACCTGACAGCAGCTGGGCTGCGAGGTCGTCTTTGATATAGGCGGCGATTGACATGCCAACAACATACTTGCCTTTGGCGCCAATAGCAAGTATATTGTCGCCAAAGGCAAACTTTTACAGAGAGTTTAGCCTCCATTCGCAGGCTCCGTTAGTTGCTAGCACTCAAGAGCTAATCGAAGAACTCTGTACGGTATGGCAGTGGACTCAATGGTGAAGTTAACCGCTAACTACCCGGACATGACCATCACCAAACGGAACAGTACGTTTGGGATCGTCTCATCCGGCAGTCGCTTGGAGCGCTCTGTCGCCAAGCGAATTGAAATCGCTTTAGGCGCTCGCAAGCACATGCGACATGCGATGGGCGCGATAGATTTGGATTGGCAACAACTGGTGAGCCACGAATCACCAGAACCCGCCCGCGCGACACAAGTCCTGCCGCCGGCAGCGGCCCTCAAGCGACATACTCTCTGCCTGTCGTCCACGACCGCATGGGTAGCTTGCTTCTTTTCAATCATCCTGACGCTCCTGACATCATCCACGTCAGTTACGGCGGCTGAGTCGGTCGACTATCTAAAACAAATCAAGCCGGTCCTGGCAGAGCGTTGTTACGCATGCCACGGAGCCCTCAAGCAAGAGGGCGGCCTGCGACTAGACACGGCGAAGTTCGCGATTGAAGGAGGCGATAGCGGGGCGGCGATCACGCCGGGAGAACCGTTAGCGAGTCTTTTAGTTCAACGTGTCACAGCGACGGACGAAGCTGAGCGGATGCCGGGCGAGGGTCAGCCGCTGAAACCAGAGCAGATCGCCGCCCTACAGACATGGATTGCCCAACAAGCGCCAGCGCCGGCCGACGAACAGCCGGAACAAGACCCACGCGATCACTGGGCGTTTCGGCCGATCGTCAGGCCAATCGTACCGCAAGTTGCGAATTCCGTATGGGTAAGAACTCCCATTGATGCATTCATCGCTCAGAAGCACGAGCAGTCTGGGCTAACCCCGCAGGTCGAAGCGTCGCGCGAGCTACTGGTGCGACGGCTCTACCTCGATCTTATTGGACTTCCACCCACAGTGGAGGAAGTGAAGCAGATCGGCGTCGAATCAGGTGACGGCCAGTACGATCTGCTCGTTGATCGTTTGCTGGCCGATCCGCGCCACGGAGAGCGGTGGGGCCGCCACTGGATGGACATCTGGCGCTACAGCGATTGGTGGGGTTTAGGAGACCAGCTGCGGAACAGCCAACCCCATATTTGGCATTGGCGAGATTGGATTGTCGAATCCATCAACGCCAATATGCCGTACGACGAGATGATTCGTTTAATGCTTGCCGCCGACGAGCTCTATCCCAACGACTCTGACAAGCTGCGAGCCACCGGCTTTCTCGCGCGGAACTGGGCGTTGTTTTTCCGCCATGTGTGGATGGAGGAGACGGTCGAGCATGTCAGCAAGGGACTTCTCGGGCTGACGATGAACTGTGCGAAGTGCCATGACCACAAATTCGACCCGATAGACCAGGTCGACTTCTACCGCATGCGGGCGTTCTTCGAGCCGTATCAGGCGCGGCTAGACCTGGTTCCGGACGAACCTGACCTCGCTCGCGATGGCATTCCGCGAGTTTTCGACGGGCTGCTCGACCTCCCAACGTATCGATTTGAACGGGGACAAGAGGGGCAGCCCGACAAGTCGACGGCGATTACGCCAGGAGTGCCTGAGATACTGGCCTTCACCGACCTCGCCATTCAGCCTGTGCCATTGCCAAAGGAAGCTTGGCAGCCCGAGCGTCGGCCCTGGGTGCTGGAAACTTATCTAACGACGGCGCGAAAAAAGCTGGCCGACGCCGAGGCGGCGAACGTTGCCGCGGGAGAAAAGTATGCGACGGCGTCCAAGCAACTCGAGGAGTTGGTCAAGTCTTCGACGCCTGATGAGAGTAAGCGCGCGTCAGTCGAAACGTCTGTCGCAGAAGCCCGGGTGGGATTGCATGCAGCGACGTTCGCCTTAGAGGCAGCGCGAATCGAATTGGAAAGCGTCGAGAAGCGCGCTGCGGCCATGCGGGCGGCGTGGGCCAAGGCGGACGACGCTTCAGGTGAGGCTAAACTCGCGGAAGCCGAGGCTTCTACTGCGGCCGTAGCCGTAAAAGCGGAACGCCGCGCCGCCGTCGCGAAAGCGCACTACGCGGTGGCGGATCTTGAGTTTAAGCATCGCTGCTCACCGGAGGATAAGAAAGCTACCCTGAAAACGGAGCTTACAGTTGCCCGTGAAGCGCTCGCCAAAGCAGAGCAGAGCGCTACAACGGCGGTCACTTCGGCCGATCGTTTTACTTCCCTGGCGGGCGCGAAGTGGACGCCAACAAGAACAATTTCAACTCTGGAAGACGATCCATTAGTGGAATTCCCAGCCGTGAGCACTGGTCGGCGATCGGCGCTGGCCGCGTGGATCACGGATCGCCGCAATCCGCTGACGGCGCGCGTCGCCGTCAACCATATCTGGGCGCGTCACATGGGCACGCCGCTGGTCCCGACTGTCTTCGACTTTGGGCGCAAAGGAACTCCGCCGACTCATCCGGAATTACTCGACTGGCTGGCCGCCGAATTGATCGAGAGCGGCTGGGACATGAAACATCTACACCGTTTGATCGTGACATCATCGGCCTATCGCATGTCGTCCTCAACGGTCGGCATGGACGCCAATCTGGTCAAGGATCCTGACAATCACCGACTTTGGCGGCGTCTGCCGATCCGGCTCGAGTCCCAGGTGGTGCGTGATTCCGTTTTATCACTCGCAGGAACGCTAGACCTGTCGCGCGGCGGGCCCTCTGTCCCGATGGACGCTCAAACTGACTCGAGGCGACGTAGCTTGTATTTCTTCCATTCGAATAATGAACGCAATTTGTTCCTCAGCACGTTCGACGAAGCGGCCGTCAAGGAATGCTACCGTCGCGATCAAAGCATCGTCCCCCAGCAGGCCCTGGCGCTAAGCAATAGCGGACTAGTCCACGACGCCGCACGACAGATAGCCGAACGTCTCTCGCAGCCCACCGCCCCGGCAGGGCCTCAACCCGACGACGAAGAATTTATTCGTCGGGCTTTCGAGACGGTACTCGGCACTGAAGCGGATAGCGAGGAAGTCCGCGCGAGCGCACAAGCTCTGGAGTCCTGGCGAAAAATACCCGGCACGCCGGCGAATGATGCGGTCGATCGCGCCAGACAGAACCTTGTCTGGGCGCTATTTAATCACAATGACTTCGTCACGATTCGTTGAGCGGCATATCAAGTCGAGAGACTGATCTATGAAATACATCGATCATCACGAACACGTTTGCCGATCGAGCTCTCGTCGGTCTTTTCTCACCGGCATGGGGATGGGGTGCGCCGGTTTGGCCCTCAGCGCGATGCTGCAGCGAGACGGATATGGCAGCGAACATCAATGGTCGCCGCCAACTGGGCGCCCCCACTTCGCGCCGAAAGCGAAAAGCGTGATCTGGCTATTCATGAATGGCGGCGTCAGCCACATGGAAAGCTTCGATCCCAAACCGATGCTGACCAAGTATGGCGGCAAGACGATTGCCGAAACGCCGTTCGCGGATACGCAGGATCCTAAGAAACTGGCCCTCGAACGCGTGATCGTTCCCGACGCCAACGGCAATCAGCGCAACACCCTCTACCCCTTGCAAGTCGGCTTTCGGAAGCATGGCGAAAGCGGAATTGAAGTCAGTGACTGGTTTCCTCACATTGGCACCAACGTCGATCGACTAGCCATTGTCCGCTCGATGTGGACGACCGACAGCAATCATGGGGCGCAGGTGCAGTTCCATTCTGGTCGCCACATGAACGACGGCGAGTTTCCGACGCTTGGCGCATGGGTGGACTACGGGCTGGGCTCGCTGAACGATAACCTGCCGCAATTCATTTCGATCGGCGCTCGTCCCTATTGGAACAAGAGCGACGGCTTCTACCTGGGGCCCGCCCATGATGCGGTGCCGCTGCGCGTTGACCCCGAGAATCCGCTCGATTTTTGCCGGCCCGAGCGATCGTTCTCGGCTGAGGAGCAACGCGTAGGCGCCAACCTGATTCACGAACTCAACGCGATGCGCGGCGTCCAGCATCCGCAGGATAGCGCACTCGCCGCGAGGATTGCCTCGTATGAGTTGGCATTTCGAATGCAACGCTCGGTGCCGGACGTGATCGACTTCTCCCAAGAAACGGCGGAGACGAAAGCGCTGTACGGCATCGACTTGCCTCACTGCGGCAATTTCGCCGCCCAACTGTTAGCGGCGCGTCGGTTCGTGGAGCGCGGTGTGCGCTTTATTCAGATTCAACATGGCGGCCCAGGCGCCGGCGCCTGGGATGCTCACTCGAATCTCAAAGCGTGCGCCGGCCTGGCGCTGGAAGTCGACCAACCGATCGCAGCGTTGATCGAGGATCTCGACCGTCGAGGGTTGCTCGATGAAACGCTCGTCGTGTTTGCCACCGAGTTTGGCCGAACGCCCGGATCTCAGGGAGCCGATGGTCGCGACCACCATATTTTCGGTTTCACCGTCTGGATGGCCGGCGGCGGGTTGAAACGAGGCGTCGTGCATGGCGCCACCGACGAAATCGGGTTTCATGCCGTCGAGAATCGCCACTACGTCACCGATATCCACGCGACGATTCTCAAGCAGCTTGGTCTTGACTCCCGCCAGCTAGAGGTCCCCGGTCGAAAGCGACTGGAGATCGACCATGGCAATCCAATTAGCGAGATCATCGCGTAGTTTGACGTTCGCAATTCCACGCTGCGTCGAGGTCACATCAACGCCGAGAGCGTTGCGTGACGACAGTAACGCTGTAAACAATCGATCACTTAAACGTTATAGGGCCGACTAAGCGTTGATGTTCGCCAGTATCACACAATCCGCCGTACTGCTTGCGATCGTCGTTTCCCCCTTGTGGACCCGCTCCGTACTAGGAGTAGAATTCAGCGCCGATCTGACATTCAACCGGGACATTCGGCCAATCTTGTCTGATAACTGTTTCCATTGCCACGGGCCTGACGAGGCACAGCGCCAAGCCAACTTACGTTTGGATACGCAAGACGGCGCATTTGCAGAGCTGGAAAGCGGCAACCGTGCCATCGTGCCGGGTAACGCCTCCGGAAGCGAGTTGGTCCGGCGAATCATGTCCGCAGACGATAGCGAGCTGATGCCGCCGCCGGACTCAGCTCGCAAGTTAACGGCGACGCAGCGTGACGTGCTGCAGCGCTGGATTCAGGGAGGGGCCTCATGGCAAAAGCATTGGTCGCTAATTCCACCCGAGCGGCCAGCCTTACCCAAGGTAAGTAATCCCGAATGGCCTCGCGAAGTGTGGGATAGGTTCGTGCTGGCAAGGCTCGAATCGGAAGGCTTGCAGCCGTCTGCGGAAGCCGACAAATCAGCGCTGCTACGTCGCGTGACGCTCGATCTAACCGGCTTGCCGCCAACGCTTGAGGAGCTTGAATCATTCCAAACGGATCAATCGTCCCAAGCATATGAAAAAGTCGTGGATCGACTGTTGGCTTCGCCTCGATTCGGCGAGAGGATGGCGACCGATTGGCTCGATGCGGCGCGCTACGCCGACACGAATGGCTATCAAAGCGACGGCATCCGTCATATGTGGCGGTGGCGCGATTGGGTGATCGATGCGCTGAATCGCAACATGCCGTTCGACCAGTTCACCATCGAGCAGTTGGCCGGCGACATGCTGGAAGGCGCCACGCTGGACCAACAAATCGCCACTGGCTTTAACCGCAACCATCGTGGTAATGCCGAAGGGGGCATTATTCCGCAGGAATATGCGGTGGAGTACGTCGTCGATCGAGTCGATACCACGGCCACGGTCTGGTTGGGACTAACGCTGGGTTGCGCACGTTGCCACGATCACAAATTCGACCCGGTTTCGCAAAGAGAGTTCTATCAACTGTTCGCGCTGTTCAATAATGTGCCGGAGCGCGGCCGGGCGACCAAGTACGGAAATTCCGATCCCCAAATCAAATCACCAACGCCTAAGCAGCAGGCGAACTTGCGCGAAATCGAAGAGCAGTTGGCCGCTTGTCGCGCAGAACTCGATGCACAGCGGCCCCAAATTGACGAGGCTCAAGCCACTTGGGAAAAAACCTTACGCGACGAACCCTCGAGAGATTGGTGGCCTGGCGATGGCCTTCTGGTTGATCTGCCGTTGGATGGAAGCATTGTCGACCGCTGCAATCCCTCGGGCAAGGTTGCAGCGAACCAAGCCAATCTCACGTTTCCCGTCGGCCAAATTGGCGCGGCTGCGGAATTTTCCGGCGAGCAAAGGATCGACGTTGGCGACGTGGCGTCTTTCGGCTTTTTGGACCCGTTCTCGATTAGCCTGTGGGTTCAGCCGCAAACGGCTGATGGCGTGATGCTGGGCCGCATGGAAGAAGCGGCCGATGCAAGCGGTTACACGCTGCAACTCGACCGTGGCAAATTGCAGTTGAATTTGATTGTGCGCTGGCTCGACGATGCCCTACGCGTAGAAACTACCGAGCCGCTGGAGATGAACCGCTGGCGACACGTTGTCGTTACGTACGACGGTTCGCGTGCGGCGACGGGCGTGAAGATCTACCTCGACGGCCAGCCCGCGCCACTTAATGTGTTGGTCGACGAACTAAACCAGACGTTTAAGACGAAATCGCTGCTGCGCATTGGCGCCGGAGGGCCCGGACCGCGGTATGCCGGTAAGCTTGACGAACTACGGATTTACGGCCGTAAGTTGTTAGCCGAGGAGGCGGAAGTGTCGGCAAACTCGACGCCTCTCCATGTGATTGCGGCTTTGCCTGCCGCAGAACGATCTCCCGCTCAATCAAAAAAACTGGCGGCCTGCTTTCTCGACCGTCATGCTCCCGCTTCAACCGCTGAGATCCGCTCGAAATTGCTCGAGTTGGAAAAGCAAAAAATGAAGCTGGATCAAACGATTCCCACCACGATGGTAATGCAGGAACTGCCTGAGCAGCGGGCCACGTTTGTACTAACGCGCGGCGAATACGACAAGCCGGCGGAGCGAGTGTTGCCCGGCGTGCCCGCCAGCGTCAGTTGGGAGGGGCAACCGTCGATTCACAACCGTTTAGATTTCGCCCGCTGGCTGGTCTCGCCGCAAAATCCTCTGACGGCGAGAGTAACGGTCAACCGAATCTGGCAGTTGTACTTCGGCCAAGGTTTGGTCAAGACTGTCAACGATTTTGGGTCACAAGGAGAACGGCCAAGTCATCCTGAGCTCTTGGACTTTCTGGCGATCGAGTTCATATCGCGCGGCTGGAATGTGAAGGCGCTCCACAAGTCGATTGTGATGAGCGCCACCTATCGGCAATCATCTCAAATGACGCCGATGCTAACGCAGCGCGATCCCGAAAACCGCCTGCTTGCCCGTGGGCCGCGTCTGCGGCTGTCGGCCGAAATGGTTCGCGATCAGGCGCTTGCGGTCAGCGACTTGCTGACTCAAGAGATCGGCGGGCCGTCCGTTTTTCCGTACCAGCCTGTCGGGCTATGGAAGGAACTAGGCGACGCCGATTTTAAGCAGGACCACGGCGAAGCGCTCTACCGCCGCAGCTTGTACACGTTTTGGAAACGGACCGCAGCCCCTCCTACGATGATCGCTTTCGACGCCGCTGGCCGCGAGTCGTGCCGCGTATTGCAGACGCGCACCAATACGCCGTTGCAAGCATTGGCGCTTATGAATGAGGTGACGTTCGTCGAAGCGGCGCGAAAGTTAGCCGAGCGAGTGCTGCGTGAGGAGAATAAGACGTCTCAAGCACGCTTGGAAACCATGTTTCGGTTAGTGCTTGTTCGCGCTCCGACGCCGGATGAGGCGAGTATTCTCAGCTCCGGCCTGGCCCGGCACTTGGAGCATTACCGGCGGCGCCCCGAAGCCGCGTCCAACCTGCTTGCCCTGGGAGAATCGCCACGCGACAAAACGCTGGACGTGACTGAATTGGCCGCCTACACGGCGACGGCGAATCTGATTTTGAACTTAGACGAGACGATCACCAAGCCGTGAGCATCGAGCGTATGAGTCAGCAACTCCTCCACACTTTGCCGACGTCGCGGCGTCACTTCTTTAGCGCTGCTGGCTTGGGCATTGGCGCAGCGGCATTGTCTTCGTTGCTCGACCAACCGTCCGCTCGGGCAGCTAAGAGCAGCGACGCCGCGCCGGGGCTGACGCACTTTGCACCGAAGGCGAAACGGGTAATTTACCTGTTTCAATCAGGAGGTCCCTCGCAGATCGACTTGTTCGACTACAAGCCGCGATTGCGCGAGTGGGGCGGCGGCGAACTGCCGGGGTCGGTGCGTCGTGGCCAGCGTCTAACGGGCATGACGTCCGGCCAGGCGAGTTTCCCAATCGCCGCTTCCAAATACAAATTCGCCCAGCACGGGCAAAGCGGCGCGTGGGTAAGCGAGTTGCTGCCGCACACTTCGCGAATCGCGGATCGGCTCTGTTTCGTCAAGTCGATGTTCACCGAAGCTATCAATCACGACCCTGCGATTACGTTCTTTCAGACCGGGACGCAATTGGCTGGGCGGCCAAGCATTGGGGCCTGGCTTTCCTATGGATTGGGAACCCAGAATCTGGACCTGCCGGCGTTCGTCGCGTTAGTCTCCCAAGGAACCGGCAACCCCAACGATCAGCCGCTGTACGATCGCCTCTGGGGCAGCGGCTTTCTGCCGACGAAATACCAAGGCATCAAGTTTCGCGGGTCGGGCGAACCTGTCCTTCATCTCTCCAATCCCCCGGGGATCGATGACTCGACGCGGCGGCGAATGCTCGACGATTTATCGCGACTCAACCAGTTGCAACTCGATAAATATGCCGACCCAGAGATCGCGACTCGCATTGCCCAATATGAATTGGCTTACCGCATGCAAATGTCTGTTCCTGACTTGACCAACCTGGCGGACGAGTCCGCTAGTGCGATCGACATGTACGGTCCGGAAGCGCGCAAGCCAGGTACGTTCGCGGCCAATTGTCTGCTTGCCCGTCGTCTCTCGGAACGCGGCGTCCGTTTTGTCGAACTCTTCCACCGTGGCTGGGACCAACATACAAAGCTGCCCGAACAGCTTCCCGGCCAGTGCCGTGACACCGATCAGCCGGCCGCCGCACTAGTGACGGATTTAGCGCAACGCGGACTGCTCGATGAAACGCTCGTGATCTGGGGAGGCGAGTTCGGCCGTACCGTTTACTGCCAGGGGCAGCTCACGCCCGAAACTTACGGCCGAGACCATCATCCGCGTTGTTTTACCGTCTGGATTGCCGGCGGCGGCATCAAGCCGGGCCTTAGCTTCGGTCAAACCGACGAGCATTCATACAACGTCATTGAAAATCCGGTCCACGTTCACGACTTGCACGCCACGCTGCTCCACTGTTTGGGCATCGATCACACTCAACTAACGTATTTCTACCAAGGCCGACATCACCGCCTCACGGACGTGCATGGCAAGGTTGTTCAGGAGATTGTGGCATGACAAACATTTTGTTTGTAACAGCCGGCCAAGCGCAAGCGCGGCGATCCGTTAGCAGCTTGCGAAGTTTGATTCATCGTGGGTCGATCGAGATGCAGGCCGTCAAAGTCATTCTCGCCTACTTGCTAACGCTGTCTATCGTGACGACGCCGACATCGCCATTTAGTGCAATGGCCGCAGAGCCGGATATCGCCTCCAAGCCGCTTACGGAAGCCGAGCGAGCTGCCTTCTTTGCCGAATTGAAGCCGCTGCAGGATCGACTCGCCGCACTGCGTGAGGCGCCGAACGTGTCGTTAGACCGTTGGGCCGACGCGCAGATTTTTGTCAAAGGCGTCGTCTGGGCGCTCGACTTCGGACCAGTCAACGACGCCAAAAGTCGCGGATTGGTGAAGTACGGGCTGGCTGAAGCTCAGAAACGGGTCGATGCTCTGGCCGCCGGCCAGCATCCGTGGACCGAGCGGCGTGGGCGGAGCGCGCGTGGCTTCGTCTCCGAAGTCGATGGCTCAGTGCAACCATATTGTTTAGTGATCCCGGAAGGCTACGACCCTACCAAGCCGATGCGCCTCGACGTCGTTCTTCACGGCAGCACTCCCGCGACGGGAATTGGCGAACTGCTCTATCTCGAAGCGAGCGACGCCCCCTGGGCTGCTGACGCGCCCGCACCGTCGAATCCATTCATTGAAGTCCACCCCATGGGGCGACTCGGCGAGAACTCATATCGCTTCGAAGGTGAAACCGATGTCTTCGAGGCCATCGAGGCAGTTGCTCGCGACTACAACATCGATCGGTCTCGGATCGTGTTGCGCGGCAGTTCGCTTGGAGGCGTAGGTACATGGGCGCTCGGCTTGAAACGGCCAGACCGATTTGCGGCCATCGGCCCTGCCGCAGGTCCCGTGGACACCATCGTGTTCTCAAACTCGCCATGGGAACACTTCATACGCCTCGACCCGTTGACTCCCTGGCAAAAAACGATGCTGCACCTCGTCGACGCCGTCGACTACGCGGCGAACGCCCAGATGGTGCCTGTGGTGGCAGCCATGGGGGACCAAGACCCGTACTATTCGTCGCACTTGCTTATCGAAAAGACTTTTGCGGAAGAGGGACTCTCTCTCACGAGTCTCGTCGATCGCGGCGCCGGGCACAGCATTACCGCTGAGGTGATGCAAAAGCAACTCGATCTACTCGGGGAACTGGCCGCTCGGGGGTCTGACCCGTTTCCGAAGCATATTCGCTTTGTCACGTGGACGCTCAAGTTCAGCCGTTGCCGCTGGATTGAAGTGCTCGGACTCGCAGAACAATACCAACGCGCTGAGATCGATGCCCGCGTTGATGATGACGGTTCCATTATTCTGGCCGAACCGAAAAACATCACGCGATTTGCCATTCACGCGCCGGCCATACCGCGCGAAGGCGGGTCTGTGACAATTGCCGGCGCTCGCATCCCCCTGCCCGCTCTCTCCGGCGGCGTCGCTCAACCAATCGTTTTCGAGAAGCAAAACGGCAGTTGGAGTTGCCGGGGCGCCCTCGACGCAGCAACTCTGACCGGCAAGCGGCCAGGGCTCCAAGGCCCGATCGACGATGCCTTCGCACGACCGTTCCTGTGCGTCCGCGGTACGGGCAAGGCGTGGAACCCAGCCGTTGCGTCGTGGGCCGACGCCAACTTAAAACGCTTCGCCGACGAGTGGCGCCGCCACTATCGCGGCTATCTTCCCGTCAAGGACGACGTCGAGGTGACGGTTGACGATGTGCGGCGTTCGAATCTGATCCTGTTCGGCGATCCTGGCAGTAATCTCTGGATTGAAAAAGTTCTCCCCGATCTCCCCGTCCAGTGGACGCGCGATGCGATCCAACTGGGCGCGAAGAAGTACGCCGCCGCAGACCACGGCGTTCAATTGATTAACCCCAACCCGCTCGCCGGCGCTGAAGGGCGCTACGTCGTCCTCAATAGCGGTCACACCTATCACGATGCGGAATTGCGATCGAGCTACATGGTCTTTCCACGTCTCGGCGACTGGGCCGTCTTGAAGGTTGGCGACAACTCTTCTGCTGAGCCTGCCCCGCTGGTCGCAGAGACAGTCATCCAGTCGGGGTTCTTCGATGAAGCGTGGACCATGCCCTCCAGCCCATAATTCCGCCCGGTTATCGGTGACGTACGAGCGTGCTATCGCAGTTGCTCCACCTGACTCGCAACCTACAAACCGTAAATAAGTTATGAATTGGCAAGAGCTTTCAAGCCCCGAATTCGGCGCGATTGATCGCGCAACGCCGGTCGTGTTGCCGGTGGCGGCGGTCGAGCAGCATGGCCCCCATTTGCCGTTGGCGACCGACCGGATGATCGCCGAATTCTTTGCGGAGCAATTGAATGCTCGCCTAGGCTCGTCGGTCTTGGTATTGCCAACGGTGGCCGTGGGTTGCTCGGAACACCACATGGATTTTCCAGGCAGCTTAACGCTAACGCATGAAACGTTTGCCAGCGTTTGCGAGCAATATCTGACTTCGGCGCAACGTCATGGATTTCGAAATTTTCTCGTTCTTAACGCGCATGGCGGGAATCGCGGGGTTTGCCAGGTTTTGCTGGAGAAATTCGGCGCGGCTTATCACGAGTGCCAAATTGCCGTCGCCAGTTGGTGGCGGACAGTGACCGAAGCGCTCGCCCCTTTGAATGAATCAGGGCCGGGAGGCGTCGGACATGCGTGCGAGTTCGAAACGTCGCTGTTAATGCATTTCGCGCCGAAGTCGGTGCGTATGGACGCGATCGGACCGCGAGCCAACGACATGCCGACTTATGACTGGGCCGAAGAGGACTTGTTGCGACCCTCGCGAGTGTCGCTGTATCGATCGATGAAGCAGATCTCACTCAACGGCGCATGGGGCGACCCGACCAAAGCAAGTGCAGCTAAAGGTAAAGCAATAGCTGACATTGTTTGTGATGCGCTCGGCGGCGTCGTCGCGGATCTGGCAAAGAAGTGAGAGCCTCATCATGGCTGCTGCATCAATGATCGCTCGCCAAATCGCTACCGTTTTGTTCGCCTGTATGGTCGCCGCACCATGCCACGGCGGCCAATTGCCATCAGCGGGAAAGACTCGGCTTTACATCGGAACCCTGGCATTGGGCGCTTCTCAGGGGATTTACCAAGCCGAACTGAATCCGGAATCGGGGGAGCTCCAACTCGTCGGCCGCGCCGGCAACGTCGCCAATGCGTCGTTTCTTGCGATCCATCCAAGCCGGCAATGCCTTTACGCCGCTTGCGAGATTGATGAATACGTGGATTCAAAGGGTGGCGCCATCGCTGCGTTCCACATCGACGCCGACACGGGCGATCTTGCGCTGATCAATCATCAATCCTCCGCCGGCGCCTTGCCTTGCCATCTATCGCTCGATCAGCAAGGGCAGCATGCGCTGGTCGTCAACTATCTCAGAGGGAACGCGGCCGTGTTGCCGATCGACGCCGACGGCAAGCTTGGGCCGGCAACGACGACCGTGCAGCATCATGGTTCAAGCGTTCACAACGTCCGACAACGACAGCCGCACCCGCACTCCATCAATCTCGACGCGGCCAACCGTTACGCGTTCGTCGCCGACGCTGGGACTGATGAAATCTTCATCTATCGATTCGACTCCACGGCCGGGACGCTCACTCCACACGATCCGCCGGCGCTACAATCCTCGCCCGGAGCCGCCCCGCGCCATTTCGCATTTCATCCCAACGGCAAGTCCGCCTATGTCGTCAATGAACTCGACAGCACTGTGACGGCCATGCGGTACGATCCCGAGCGCGGCGTTCTCGAGGCGATTCAGACGCTCTCCACTCTCCCAACAGACGCCATCGTCGATAATCTCACCGCCGAGATCGTCGTCCATCCCAGCGGCAAATTCCTGTACGCTTCCAACCGCGGGCATGACTCGATTGCCATGTTCGCGATCAATCCAGCCACAGGCCTGCTAACGCCGTTGGGTCAGCATCCGTCGGGAGGGCGCACCCCACGCCATTTCAGCATCGATCCCACCGGCAAGTTTCTACTTTCAGCAAATCAAGATTCCAACAACATCGTCGTCCACAATATCGACTCAGCTTCCGGCAAGCTCACGCGATCCGCGCATGAGATCACCGTCCCCAATCCCGCCTGCATCAAATTCGTTCCCTAACCGTGCGGCCTAACGTCCGCAGAGTCCGCAGAACGATGAATTTCGAGAACCGCATGAAGATCACCGCCATTGAAACTCTTGTGTGTCACGCCCGGATGCGCAATTGGGTTTTCGTGAAAGTCGTCACGAATGAGCCCGGTCTCTTCGGCTGGGGCGAAGCGACGCTGGAATGGCATACTCGCAGCGTGGTAGGCGCGATTGAGGATCTATCGCAACTGTTGATCGGCGAGGATCCCACGAGCATCGAGCATCTCTGGCAGATGATGTGGCGACAGCACTTTTGGCACGGCGGCAACATCGTCCGATCAACGGCGATTGCCGGAATTGACATAGCGCTGTGGGACATCGTCGGGAAGCTACACGGCGTCCCCTGTCACAAACTCTGGGGCGGCCCCGTGCGCGATTTCATTCGGCTGTATTGCCACCTTGGCGGCGGCGACATGGAGCATTTTTACCGAACGCCGGTCGATAACGCCAAACGTTTCGCTGAGCTAGCTCAGCAAGCCGTGTCCGAAGGCTTCACCGCCTTCAAGTCGATGGCAGTGCCTCCCACGATGCCGATCGAAGGGCTCAAGCAAATCAAGGCCGCCGATGCGTGCGTCTCCGCGATGCGCGAAGCCGTCGGCGACGACGTCGACATCATGGTTGATTGCCACGCGCGACCATCGCCGGCAATGGGGATGCAATTTGCGAAAGCACTCGAACCCTACGGGCTTTATTTTCTAGAGGAACCCTGCTGGCCCGAAAGTATAGAAGGCCTAGCTGCCATTAACGCCGCCGTCAGCACTCCCATCGCCACCGGCGAACGAATAACGCATCTCGCTGGGTTTCGCGACTTATTTGCTCAACGTGCGTGCGACGTCTGCCAGCTTGACATCACCCATTGCGGCGGGTTGAGCGAAGCTCGTCGCATTGCGGCTCTGGCGGACGCCTATCGCATTGCGCTGGCGCCGCACAATCCACAGGGACCGATAAGCACCGCCGCCTCGCTGGAATTTGGTTTCTCGCAGCCGGGTTACGTCATCTGCGAAGCAGTCCATGCGGACGTTCCTTGGAGACGAGACGTTGTTCAAGAATCTTTTACTATCGATCGAACTACTCGGACAGTCACGCGAAATACGGCGCCCGGCTTGGGCGTCTCCGTGAACGAGGATGAGATCAGGAGGCACCCGTTCCAGCAAGAAGTTCTGCAGCGGGTGTTTTACGCCGACGGAGCCGTTGGAGATTGGTAGTCATGAATTCGAATCAGCCTCGCCCCTTACGTCACGCATCGTTCCATGGCCGAATCGGCATTGCTAGGGCGGACATTACGCCGCCAGTCGGCATTTATGCCCGCAACTGGGGCGCCGCAAAGCACGACCAGGCCCGTTCCGTCCACCGACCGTTGAACCTCACAGCCGTTTCGTTAGCCTCTTTGGAAGGTGGGCAGCCGCTAGTGTTGATCGACGCCGATCTCGGCTGGTGGAAATCGCCGGCGACTTTCAGAAGCTTCCAGCGACGTTTGCTTGATGAGCTCTCGGCGGAATCTGCCAATGTAATTTTTGCGCTCAGCCATACCCATTCGGCTCCGCCGCTGATGGATGCGGACGATTCGCTGCCCGGAAGCGCCCTGCATCGAACTTGGATGGAGGCGCTGTTCGGTGCGACAGTGAACGCAGTTCGCGAGTCCCTCGACTCGCAGTTCGAGGGGACGATGGAATGGCGCCTTGGACGCTGCGACTTGGCCGCCAATCGCGATCTTCCCGACCCCGATCCTCAAAAGCAACGATTTGTCTGCGGCTACAGTCCGAACGTCGACGCTGACGATGCGATGCTCGTCGGCAGAGTGACGGATACGACCGGTCGAATTCGAGCGACGCTGGTCAACTATGCCTGTCATCCGACGACCCTCGCTTGGGAAAACGAAGCGATCTCGCCCGACTACGTCGGCGCCATGCGTGAGACCATCCAGAATGCCACTGCTGCGCCCGCTGTGTTCCTGCTCGGCGCCTGCGGCGAACTAGCGCCTCGCTTTCAATATGTGGGTGACGCAGCGGTGGCGGATCGGCACGGCAAGCAACTCGGCCTGGCGGCTTTAAGCACGCTGCAAGGCATGGAACCGCCAGGCATGCAATTAGATTTTGAACAAGTCGTTGAGTCGGGCGCCCCGCTTGCGGTCTGGAAGCATCAGCCCAGCCAGCCGTCGCACCAATTGCGAGCGGTTCAAACGTCCGTCGAATTGCCGTTAAAGGATTGGCCCTCCGCCGCAGAGCTGGAAAAACAGCGTCTGGCCTGTGCAGACCGCACGTTTGAAGAACGGTTGCGTCGAAAGCGCAATGTTCGCCAGGGAGTGGGCGATGGTTCAACATACGATCTGACCATCAACGTGTGGAAAATTGGCGACGCGGTGCTCATCGGCACGTTCTGCGAAGCCTATTCAGCGCTGCAGAAGGAACTGCGTCGCCGGTTCCCAGCACACGCGATTGTGTGCATGAACCTGATCAACGGCTCACTCGCCTACCTTCCGCCGGCGGAGCTTTATGAAACAGACGTCTATCCCGTGTGGCAAACCCCGTTCGACCGCGGGAGTCTTGAACGCGTCCTGGAAACCATGACTCAGGCTATTCGCGATGTCCTCAGCGATTGACGATCAACTGCACGGCGTTCTTCCCGTTCTGCAGACGCCCTTCACTCCAGAGCGTCAGATCGACGCCGTTGCGCTGCAGCGAGAAATCGACTGGGCTTTTGAGACGGGCGCAGACGGCGTCGTCGTCGCGATGGTTAGCGAGATTCTGCGGCTTGGCGACGCTGGCCGCCGCGAGCTGGCGTCGCTAGTTTGTCGGGCGGCTAAGGACCGCGGCTTCTCCGTCATTAGCGTCGGCGCAGAGAGCGCAGGGGAAGCGGCGGAGTTCGCTGAACATGCCGAAAGTCTTGGGGCCAGCGCCGTCATGGCGATTCCGCCCGTGGCAGTTTCGTTGGGAACCGCAGCGACGCGAGATTATTTTGCGACCATTGCCGACAGCGTCTCGATTCCATTAATCGTGCAAGACGCCTCAAGCTACGTCGGCGCTCCCATCGATTTGAGCATCTACTTGAGTTTACTGGATAGATTCGGACCGGAACGAATACTATTCAAGCCTGAAGCAAGTCCCCTCGGCCCGAATCTCTCGAAGCTGCGTGATGCGAGTCGCGGCGCGGCTCGAATTTTTGAAGGTTCAGGCGGAATCAATCTCGTCGATTGCTACCGCCGCGGCATTGTCGGGACGATGCCAGGAACAGATCTGCTTGATGGAATCGTCGCCCTTTGGCACGCGCTCAAAGTCGGCGACGAAGAGCGCATCTATCAATTGTCGCTTCCTATCAGCGCCCTGGTCGCCTTGCAGCTGCAAGGCGGACTCGATGGATTTCTAGCAATTGAAAAACATCTCCTGATGAAACGCGGGCTCTTCAGTAACGCGATTCAGGCGCCGCCCGTTAAGTGGGAGCTCGATGTCGAAACTCGAGCCGAAGTCGATCGTCTTTTTGCCCGACTGCAGGCGGTCGTTTAAGTGATCAAACGATTAGCAACGGCTCGCTATGGCGCTCTGGGCTGGCTCACTGTGGGCGCAGGCTTGGCTTATCTTTGCCGCAACGCGATCGGCGTGACGGAAAGCGCCATTCGCGAAGAGCTAGGGCTGACGCTGGAACAATCGGGCTGGTTCATGGGCGCCTTCTTCTGGAGCTATGCCGTCTTTCAAGTTCCCAGCGGTTGGTTTGCACAGCGTCTTGGAACGCGCATTGCGTTATCCGTATTTGCCCTCGGATGGTCCGTGGCGATGCTAGGAATCGGCGTAGCGCCTGGATTCTTGTTGTTAATTGTCGCGCAATTGACCATGGGAGTCGCTCAAGCTGGGCTCATCCCGGCAACGTGCAACTCAGTCGGTCACTGGATGCCGCTTTCACAACGTTCCATTGGTTGGGGAATACTGGCAGCGGGAATGCAGGTCGGCGCCATTGCGGCCAGCGGCCTCACGGGCGTTATGTTGGCCACGTTGGGCTGGCGATCGGTATTCGTAGCGTTCGCAATGCCGGGATTCTTGTGGACCGTAGGTTTCTTCGCACGCTTTCGCGATGACCCGACGGAGGCGCTCCCGCCCGACTCCAGCGAGCTCGCATTGATTCGATCAGGTCGCGACGCCGAGGACCCGAATCTCAAGAGCAATGCCAGTGAACTGAGAGAACTGCTGACAATCTCGCGTAATCCAACCATGTGGTGGCTTTGCGGTCAGCAAATCTGCCGCTCGGCGGGGTACATGTTCTTCGCCAGTTGGTTTCCGACTTTCTTACAGGTGACGCGCGGCGTCTCCGTGGAAAAATCAGGGTACTTGCAGGGCGTCGTCCTCGCTGGCGCCCTGCTGGGCTGCATCTTTGGCGGATTGCTTACGGATTGGATCTGGAACCGAACCCGAAGTCTTCGCGTCAGCCGCTGCGGAGTTGGCGCTGTCTCTCTAGGGACCTGTTCGATCGTGATTCTGGGCGCCTGGTTTGTGGAAAGCACGGAGATCGCAGTGCTACTGTTGGCGTTTGGCGCTTTCTGCGCCGCCTTTGCAGGACCGTGCGCTTTCGCCGCCACCATCGATATCGGCGGTGCGCGAGTACCGCAGGTTTCGGGACTGATGAATATGTCCGGCAATTTCGCGGCAGCCGCTTGCCCCGTGATCGTAGGGAGGCTTTTCCATTTGACCGAGAACTGGAACTTTATCTTGCTGCTATTCGCCGGCGTCTTCCTTACGGGTGCTATTTGTTGGGCGTTTGTGAACCCGCAAAGGCGCATCTGGGTGGCGCCGTAGAAAGCTGTTCGCGCCTCCGCCGATGACGAGTCGCAGTGGCGCGTCGTCCGCACATTCGCCTTCCGCTCCAGAATCGGATTGCCGAGCAGCAGCAAGCCTACTCTTGCGAGATGCTCGGACTGTCCGACGTTGACGATTTGTTCCATAAGACGACAACAGAGGGGGCCTTCTTGATTCTCTCGTCAGCCTTGGAAAGCCAAGGTTCGGGCAACAGAGGCTTCCAACTGGCGCCACCTATCGCGAGGTCAAGGTCGCCGTCCCCATCGAGATCGCCTGCGTCCATCGTGATCGGCTGGCCGGAGAAAGACGGGGGAATGGTGGAGGGGGTAAACCGGCCCTCTCCTTCGTTGGTAAACAGCGCGAACGCCACCGGCGATTCGGCGCGCCAATCGGGGTACGCGGAAATTGCGGCAACGTCGAAGTCGCCGTCGTTGTCGTAGTCGTGGGCTAAGGCCTTCGTCGCGCCGTCCATGCGCAGGAAGTACGTTTTCGTGAACTGCATGGGACCGGTCTGGAGGTAAACGTAGACGCCATGCACTGGCTTGATTGGCGGGTCGGGCATTTCCATGTTGTTACCGCTCGCGACGACGAGATCTTTTTTTCCGTCGCCGTTGAAATCAATCCATTGAAAAGAGTTGTAGCCCAGGATCGATCGCTCTTTCCACAATTGGTGCGATTGAAAATGCCCTTTCCCGTCGTTTTCGAACCACAGCATTTCCTGATGACCTTGAGCGACAATGCTCAGCACGTCGAGATCGCCGTCGTGATCGACGTCATCGACGACCGCGTCAAGTGCGCCGGAGCCGACCCGCAGGTCGCGGCGAATGGGCTCTTCTCCCGGTTTGACGGCGAACCATGACAGCGCCCCATCGGCGTAATCGCCGAAACCGGCGAGCACGACGTCTTCGTTGCCGTCATGATCAAGATCGCCCCAGGCGGCGCCGCTGGTTCGGTAAAACCCCGTAACGATTCGGGATGCGCTCAATGGTCCAGGCTGATCGCCGACGCCGAAGATCTTGTGCACCGTACCGCGACCCATGTCGACGCCAATATCGCCGATCAACGCCAAATCGATTCCTTCGCTCGTCGGGCGCACTTCCACCGCCTGATTCTGATCGCAATTGATTCGTTTCAACAAATTTCCGTCGGAACTAAAAATACGCAGAAACGAATCGTCAACAGTGCCGACATAAAGACGTCGACGCGGTCCATCGATGGCAACAAGTGAAACCGTGACGGCCTGCGGGTATCCGGGCCAACTCTCGGGTTTGAATAGCGTGGCAATCGGAAGCGGCCGGTCTCGCGGAAAGGCGGGTTCGACATTTTCCGGCGCGCCCGAAACATAATAGTCCTCGATGGCGGCGAGTTCCTCGCGGGTGACGAAGGGCTTTGTCGCGATTAGCGTCGGATAGATCAGCTTCTTGATGTCATCCTGCTCATACGGGTAGCCAAGATAATTGCCCATCCATTTAATGACGAAGGGCCACCGCTCACGCGGCAAATCGCCGGGTTCAGGCGCGAGATGACAGTTGCCGCACCATCGCGTAGCCAACGCTCGGCCCGATTCGTTCTGAGAGGGGCCGGCGTCGGAGTTGGATAGTGCGGGCGATTGATCTATCTCCTTCGCCGCTGCACTGGAATCATGCGTTGTCGAATCCACAGCGGATGGCCGGCACGATGTCAGTAAAAGCACTGACGCCGCGGCAGCGAGCAACAAGCGCTCTCGTTGACCGGAATTGAAGCTCAAAAAAGGCATAGGCGGACGAGGATGCTTCGTTGCATGCGACCGCCTGACGCCATCGACGGGCACCGACTGCACACAATCAATTGCTTAAACAGGGGCGTTACTTAATTTCGAACCAATACGGCATCATCAACGCCACCGGTTCGCGCATCGCCTGGCGGAGTTGCAGGGCATGCTGCAGCACGCCGCGTAGTTCCGGGGCGAGCGAGGTCAGGCCAGCGATCACGCGGGCTTCGGCTTCGCGTTCGGCGTCCATATTGCCGCCGAGAAGGGCCTCGAAGGGGTTTTCCGGCTTCGGCAGGACGATCAGTTCAACCTTCTTGTCGGGATCGAGCCCAGCCTGCCGTTTGGCTGCTTGGATCGAGTCGCGCAGCGTGCCGACTTCGTCGATCAAGCCGAGCCGCTTGGCGACGCGGCCGGTGTAGACTTGGCCGCCGGCGAGTTTTTCGAGATCTTCCTGCTTCATCTTGCGACCTTCGGCCGCCTTCGAGGTGAACTGCTCATAGACGACCTTCATCATCCGTTCGACGACCTTGCGTTCTGATTCGGAGAACTTGTCGGTCGTCGAGAAGATGCCGCTGTTTTCGCCGCGCGAGATCGACTCGGTGTCGATGCCGAGCTTGTCATAAACCCCCTTCATCGCCAGCTTGCCGCCGACGACGCCGATCGAACCAGTGACGGTTCCGGGCTCGGCGAAGATGCGGTCGGCGCCCATCGAGATGTAGTACCCGCCGCTGGCGGCGACGTCGCCCATGCTGGCAATGATCGGCTTGTCGATCGCTTGCGTCTGCCGCCAGATCAAGTCGCTGGCCAGCGCCGAACCGCCGGGGCTATCGACGCGGAGGACGATCGCTTTGACCGTTTCATCCTTCGCGGCTTCTTGCAAGGCTTCGACAATGGTGGTCGAGCCCATCGACGTGCCGCCCATCAGGCTGCTTTGGCTCTTGCCGCTCATGATCGGGCCGACGGCGTAAACGACGGCGATCTTCGGAGCGCTGTCGCCGCTGCCGTTGCGGCCTTCGCCCATCATCGACTGGAAGAGCTTCATCATCCCCATCGGGCCGCTGAAGTCGGTATCGACCTTTTGCTTGGCGTAATTCTCGACGTAAACGAGCTTGTCGGCTTTGTACTCAGCCTGCAACGCGTCGCGGAATTGGTCGGGGTAAATAACGCGATCGACCAAGCCGGCCTCTTTGGCCTCGGAGGCCATCAGCAGGCCCTGATCGACCAATTTGCGGATTTCGTCGATCTTGATGTCGCGATCGGATGCGATGGTGGTCAGCATCTCGTCGTACAGGTCGTCGATCAGCGCGGTCATGTTCTTGCGAACCGGCTCGCTGAGGCTGTCGCGCGTATAGGGCTCGGCGGCTCCTTTGAAATCGCCGACGTGGAGCATATCGGCTTCGACGCCCACTTTCGCGAACAGGTCTTTGTAGAACGAGAACTCGGCCCGCACGCCAGGGAGGAGGACTTCGCCCGACTCAGGGAGGATGATTTCGTCGCAGGCCGAGGCGAGTTGGTACTGCGGGCCCATCGCCGATTCGAGCAGGGCGTAGACCTTCTTCCCCTTGCCTTGGACGCGCTTGATCGCGCTGCGGAGTTCGTTGAGCTTGCCGCGGCCGGGAGCGGCGTCGATTTGGAGAATCACGCCGGCGATTGTTTCGTCTTCTCCCGCCTTTTCGAGGCGGGCCATCGTCTTGCGAAGGTCGACGCCGAGGTCGCCGAAGAGCGACATCTCGCCGGGCGATTCGGGTAGGGCGCCATCGATGATGATGTAAGCGATGCGGACCTTCTTCTCGGCCGCTTTCGTTTCCTTTTTGTCGGCGTCCTTCTCCTCAGCCTTCGTCGACTCCTTTTTCTCGGCTTCTTTCTTGGCAGCCTTGTCGGCTTCGGCCTTGGCAGCCGCTTCCTTCTTGGCCTTCAGCTTCTTGGCTTCGGCCTTGTCGTCATCCTTGGACGCTTTCTCGTCGGCTTCCTTCTTGTCAGCAGACTTGGCTTCATCGGCCTGCTTGTCGTCCGCCTTCTCAGCCGCCGTCGACTTTTCGTCCTTGGCGGGCGACTCGTCGGCAAACGAGCGAACAGCCGGGCCTGCCGCCACGACCGCGATGGCTAACCACATTCCGAGTAAGAATTCACGCATCGTTATTTCCCCGTTCTGAGTCACTTTAATCTGCAGCGACGAGTAACCTGAGCGACGGGCCCGCACCGCCGCGGGACCGTCATTACCACTATAGCGGGTCGTTCCGGGTGATTCGCCAGGGGCTTGAGGCTCTTGGATGAAATGAGGGAATTTCGCCGGCAAATGGCCGTGCGACGGTTCTGGCCGGCTTCTCCGGCCCCTGTTTTTCACGAAAAAGTCGCTAAGCCGCGAGCGGCTGGGGCAGGAGCGCCTGACAGCTAGCGGCGCCCCAATCCGCCCTGGGCGCGGGTCGTTGCTCTTTGCTATTTTCCCCCGCGCAAATCCAGCCGGGACAAATGCCCGGCCTGAACCACGCGTCTCCCGACCGCGGAATTGACTATGACCGTTCGTTTACCTTTCGCTCTTCGACTGTGCAGCCTCGTCAGTTTAACGATGACGCTGGCCAGTTCGCTTCCGTGCAGCGAGGCCGCCGAGCCGTTTTGGCGCCAGGTGATGCCGCGTAAGCGGGTCGAGGCCGATCCGAACGGCGACTACACGCTGACCGAGAAAAACGGCCCCTGGCTGATCATGGCGATGTCGTTCAACGGCGAAGGGGGCGAAACCGAGGCCCGCGAGCTCGTCACCGAGTTGCGGACCAAGTTCAACCTGCCCGCTTACTACTACGCGATGACCTTCAAACTGGAGGACGAGCGGCCGGGACGCGGCATCGACAACTACGGCGCGCCGATCAAACGGCGCTACCAACGAGGCAATCAGATCTTGGAGCACGCGGTGCTGGTCGGGGAGTTTCAGCACATCGACGACGCCGAGGCCCAGGCCCTGCTCGATCGGATCAAAACGCTCGATCCCGAAAGCCTCAAGGTGGAGTCGGGCGAAGCGACTTCCCAAAGCCTAGTCACGGTGCGGCAGCTACAACGTACGGTGAAGCAAAAGCTCGGCAAACAGGTCAATCGCGGACCGATGGGGCACGCATTTATTACGCGGAATCCGGTCCTGCCGAAGGAGTATTTCGCCCCGGTCGGCGTCGACCCCGAAGTGGCTAAGTGGAATAAGGATTTTGAGCACTCGCTGCTGAAGTGCCCTGGCAAGTACACGATTAAGGTGGCGACGTTCGGCGGCAAGACATCGTTGAAGGAAGCGAACAACGGAACTGCCGACGGGACTTCGGTTCGTCGCGCCCAGGAAGACGACGCGTTGGTGGTTGCCGTCGACAAAGCACACAAACTGGCCGTCGCCCTGCGGAGCAAGGGTTGGGAAGCGTACGAATTTCACGATCGCTATGAGAGCTACGTCACCGTCGGGTCGTTCGACGATTTACAGCGAAACCAGTACGGCCAACTGACGGCCTCGACTCGCGAGGCCCAGATCATCGTCAACACGTTTGGCGCCTCGACGCCGAACGTCGGGTTCGAACGAGCCACCTATCAGGCCATCGGCGCCGACAGCGAAGATATCCAAAAGGCCGAGCATACTGAGGAAAAAGTCCTCAGCGAATTCGACCAGCGATTCTCGAAGTCGTTCGGCGAAGCGATGGATGGTTTCCATCCGAAGGACTTCGTCGGGCTGCCGTTTGATATTCAGCCGACGCCGATCGAGGCGCCGAAGCAGTCGGTGAGTTCGGCTTACGTGCGGAAGTAACGGCGTGGATTGAACCACGACGGCACGGCGAGCACGACGGAAGAAGAAGTTTTAAACCGCGGATGAACGCGGATAGACGCAGATAGGAATAATTTGCGTTCATCTGCGCCCATTGGCGGTTTTTCCGTGGCGGCTTCTCTGCCATGTCTGCCAACTCTGCCATGTCTGCCAGTGGTTTTTGGCAGACATGGAGCTGTCGATTCGAGCGACAAATCGCGAGGCGGCCATGTCGGCCGTGTCGGCCAAGTTTTTTTGGCCGTCTCGGGCGCTTTTTAGGGTACTCCTGGTGGCGACGTGCGCATCATGCCCGTTCCCGTCGCATGAATTCGCCGACGGCCAGCTGGCTGGGGTGAGATCAGTTTTCAAAGAGCACTAAGCCGCAAGCGGCTGTGACGGCGTCGCTTGGTCTGTCGCCTATTTGGCGGTTTGATTGCAGTGAAACGGAAGCCGAGACGTATTCCCATGTACACTATCATCTTTGGTGGCCATTTTCAAGAGTGGAGGTTGCGAGAATTCTTCCCCCGGTCACTGACCGGGGGCTAATGGACTCTTGGGGCGACGTCGAATCATGCCGGCTCATCGACTGGTTATTGGAACCACCAATTTGAAGAAGGGGCTGGAGCTGCAGGAGCTGCTCGCCCCGTTTGGGTTTGAGGTGCAGACGCTGAAGGAAACGGGGCGGCCAATTCTCGACGTCGTGGAGGATGGCGATACGTTTGCCTACAACGCGCGGAAGAAGGCGGCGGAGCAGGCGCTGCATTTGGGGGCGTGGGTGATGGCCGACGACAGCGGGCTGGCCGTCGACGCCTTGGGGGGGCAGCCGGGCGTCTATTCGGCGCGGTATGCGGGCGAGAATGCGACCGACGCCGACAACAACGCCAAGCTGCTCGCCGAGCTAGGCGATCTGCCGCTCGCCAAACGGACGGCACACTACGTCTGCCATGTGGCGGTGGCCGATCCGCGCGGGGAAATTCGGGCCGAGAGCGCCGATATCTGCCGTGGTCGGATGGTGTTTGAACCGGCAGGGGCGAACGGGTTTGGGTACGATCCGCTGTTCGAGGTGGTCGAGTACCACCAAACGTTCGGCCAACTGGGACCGCTGGTGAAATCGGCGATCAGCCACCGCGCTCGGGCGCTACGGAGCGTGGTGCCGAAGCTGCTCGCTCTGAAAAATAGCCAGGCTTGGGGTTAAGGGCGAAGAGAAGAATTGAACCGCCAAGGACGCCAAGTGCGCCAAGGAAATGCGGGGAGGGTTGAACCACGATGGCACGACGAACACCACGAAAGAGATACGGACGAGATACATACTAGGAATTTGAGGGAACGCTAATCTTCGCTGATCAAAATCCTATTAGCGATGATTAGCGCAGATTAGCGTGTTCCCTCTTCCTCGCATTCCCTTGGCGCTCTTGGCGTCCTTGGCGGCGACGCATTTTTTGGCCGGGGAAGAGAATGGCAGCGGCCGGCCGGGCGATTACAATCAGCCCTGCCGCGGTCGGCTTGCTTCTTGTCATCAAATAAGAGGAGCCGCTGCGAGCGATGAACTCACAGCGGCTCCAATAAACAAGAGCGGTCGTATGAATGCCCGAAGTGTAACGCGCGCGGTTTCTCTCGCCAATCCATTCTGGTGCTTTTTTTTCCTGCTGGCTGGCGCCCTCCCCCCCGTCAGCGGCACCGAGCCGGTGACCGGTTGGCTGAAGAAAGCCACGCCCGAGCTTACCCAGTTTTACAAGTCGCTCCATGAGACGCCGGAGCTGTCGCACGAGGAGGAGAAAACGGCGGCGAAAATGGCCGAGCAGCTACGCAAGCTCGGCTTCACCGTCACCGAAAAAGTGGGCGGCCATGGCGTCGTCGGCGTGTTGAAGAACGGCGACGGACCGACGCTGCTGTTGCGGGCCGACATGGATGGGCTTCCGGTGGTGGAAGAGACTGGCCTGCCGTACGCCTCGCAGGTGAAGGTGCGCGACGCCCGCGGGGCCACCGTCGGCGTCATGCATGCGTGCGGGCACGACATGCACATGACGATGCTGATGGGGACGCTTGAGTATCTGGCGACCCATCGCGACCTGTGGAGCGGGACGCTCGTGCCGATCTTTCAGCCGGCCGAGGAAAAGGGCGCCGGGGCGCAGGCGATGCTTGATGACGGGCTGTTCCGGCGCTTTCCGCGACCCGACTACGCGCTGGCGCTTCATGTGGCGGCCGATCGCCCCACGGGTCACGTCGCGTGGCGGCCAGGATATGCGATGGCGAACGTCGACAGCGTCGACATTGTCATCCACGGCAAGGGTGGCCACGGCGCCTATCCGCATATGACGATCGACCCGATCGTCATCGCGGCGAAGCTAGTGCTCGACCTGCAGACGATCGCCAGCCGCGAGGTGAAGCCGATCGAGCCGGTGGTGGTGACGGTCGGTTCGATCCATGGCGGGGCAAAGCACAACGTCATCAGCGACGACTGCACGCTGCAACTGACCGTGCGGAGCTACACGCCCGAAGTGCGAAAGCAGATTCTCGACGCGATCGAGCGGAAGGCGAACGCCGCGGCGGCGAGTACGGGGGCGCCGAAACCTGACATCACGGTGTCGGACGGGACGCCGGCGCTGGCAAACGACGCCGATCTCGCGAAGCGTTTGGAGCCGGTGATTTGGAAGGAACTGGGCGCCGACAAAGTCGAGGAATCGGAGCCGTCGATGGGCGGCGAGGACTTTGGAGCTTACGGGCGCGCCGGTGTGCCGATTCTGATGATCGCGGTGGGGGCGGTCGATCAGGCGCGGCTGACAAAGTACGAAACGGACGGGACGCTGGCGCCATCGCTCCACTCGCCGCTGTTTTATCCCGACATCGATGGGACGCTGACGACTGGGGTGCGGACGCTCACCGCTGCTTCGCTGGACTTGTTGGCTAAGAAGAAGAATTGAACCGCCAAGGACGCCAAGGTTCGCCAAGGAAAACTACAAGCACCCCGTCTTCCTTTGCGCCTTCGCGCCTTTGCGTGAGACAATCTTGATTTAGATCTCACGCAAAGGCGCAAAGAAAATACGACCACGAGTAGAGTTTGACTGGTCTACTCTTGCGTCGTGCCCGTTGTGCCGTCGTGGTTCAACCGCCTCCGTATTTTCCTTGGCGCTCTTGGCGTCCTTGGCGGTTTATCTTCTCCGCTTAGCGGTCTTTCATTCGCGGATCGAGCGCGTCGCGGAGGCCGTCGCCTAAGAAGTTGAGCGCGAGGAGCGTGGCTCCTAGCGCGAGGCTGGGGAAGAGGACGAGCCACCAGTAGATTTGCACTGGCGAGAGGACTTCGATGCCTTCTTTTGCCAGGAGGCCCCAAGAGACGTCGGGGGCTTCGACGCCGAGGCCGAGGAATGACAGGAACGCCTCGAAGAGCATCACCCGCGGGATGGTGAGCGTGAGGTAGACAAGCACGACGCTCGAGACGTTCGGCAGCAGATGGCGGAAGATGATGCGCCAGCTGCCGGCGCCAAGCGAGCGGGCGGCTTCGACGAACGGTTCGGTTTTGAGCGAGATCACCTGGCCGCGCACAACGCGGGCCATCGTCAGCCAGTAGATGGCGCCGACGACGAGATAGAAGACGGTGATCTTGTTGATGCCGAGGTAAGCGAGGCGGGTGCCCCAGCTTTCGGGCGTACTGTCGTCGTTGAGGATCGTGATGATGAAGATCACCACGAAGATGAAGGGGATCGAGTAGAGCAAATCGACGAAGCGCATCATCGCGTTGTCGAGCCAGCCGCCAAAGAAACCGGCGACGGCGCCGTAAGTGACGCCGATCACGAGCGAAACCATCGTCGCCACGAGGCCGACCATCAGAGAAATGCGAGCGCCCCAGAAGACTCGCGAGAGGACGTCGCGGCCGAAGAGGTCGCGGCCGCAGAGCGAGTTGACTTGCGACTCGCCGAACATGGCGTAACGGGCGCGGACCATCCAGCGGCTGACCGGGCCGAGTTCGGCGAAGCCGGCTTGGGTGTAGGGGGCTTGGATGGTGTCGCCGATCTCGGCGTTCTTGCGGACGAGAGCTTCGAAGGCGGCGTTGCGGGCTTGGCGGGCGGGTTCGAGTTGGGCTTCGCGTTCGAGCGGCGGCAGGTCGGCGGCGAGCTTTGCTTCGGCGGCGCGGAAGGCTTCGTCGGCTTCGCGGTGGGCGGTTTCGAGTTCAGGGAGTTGATCGCGGAGCTTGGCAACTTCGGCGGGGGCCTGTTTGATTGCGTCGAGGTTGAGGGTGAAGCCGTCGATCCAGAGGGGCTTGAGCGTGGGAGGCTTGTACTGCAGGTCGGTCTGGACGCGGTCGGGGGGCTGCAGCGGGAGGATCGGAGTGACGGCGGCGAGGAGGCAGACGGTAACCAGCGTGGCGAGCGCGCCCATCGCGGCCCAATCGCGGCGCAGCCGACGCCAGGCATCGCGGGCGAGCGAGGTTCCGGCGGTCTGTTGTTTTGGCTCGTCTGACATCGTTGGGTTTTATGTCTCACGCAAAGGCGCGAAGGCGCAAAGGACGCGCAAAGAAGACGAAGAATTGATTTCTTTGCGTTTTCTTTGCGCCTTCGCGCCTTTGCGAGAAACTTAAGTTGATGATTACCGAGCTCATTCCAGCTCCACGCGGGGGTCGAGGTAGGCGTAGGAGAGGTCGACGAGGAAGTTCATCGTGTAGAGGACGAGCGTATAAAGCAGCACGACGCCCATCGAGAGGGTGTAGTCTCGCTGCAGCGCTGATTTGACGAAATAGACGCCGAGGCCGGGGATGCCGAAGATTTGTTCGACGATCAGCGAACCGGTGAGGATGCCGGCCACCGCCGGGCCGAGGAACGAGACCACGGGGAGGAGCGAGTTGCGGAGGCCGTGGACGAGGACGACGCGGGTCCGGCTCACCCCTTTCGCTCTGGCGGTGCGGATGTAGTCGTGGGAGAGGGCGTCGAGCATGCTGGTGCGCGTGATCCGCGCGACCTCGGCCGCGTAGGGGGCGCCGAGGCAGAACGCCGGGAGCACGAGTTGCGAGAGGCTCCCCCACCCCGCCGCCGGGAGGAGCGGGATCCAGAAGACGAAGAGCAGGATGCAGATGCCTGCGACGACGAAGTTCGGCAAGGCGATTCCTGCCGTCGCCGCCAAGCGGAGGCCCACGTCGAGCGGGCTGCCGCGCATCGCCGCCGCAACGACGCCGGTGAGGACGCCAAAGCTCACGGCAAACGTCATCGCCAGGATGCCGAGGGCGGCGGAGATCGGCAGACCTTGGGCGATCACGTAGTTCACGCTCGCGTCGGCGATGTTCATGCAGTGGCCGAGATCGCCGTGCAGGAAGACTCGCTGCAGTTCGAGGCCGTATTGCACCAGCACAGGCTTGTCGAGGTTGTAACGGCGTTCAAGGTTCCGCTTGATCTCGGGCGCCACCGCCTTCTCGCGATCGAACGGCCCGCCCGGCACGCTGCGCATCAAGATGAACGAGACGGTGAACACCGCCCACATTGTTATCAGCAGCCAGAAGAGACGCTTGCCAATGAAGTTGATCATTCCCGTCCTCGCATGAACGGGTTGGGCGTTTGTTCGTCGTGGTCGATTGAGAGGGCCGAGAGGGGGTGGGTGTCTTGGATGTTGTTGTAAAAGCCGCGGACGTAGGGCTTCACCATGTTCTTGCTGACATAGTCGTAGAACGGGATGATCGGCTGCTCGTCCATGAGGATTGTCTCGGCCTGACGGAGGATGGCGAGGCGTTCGGTCGGATCGGTTTCGACGGCGGCATCGGCGATCAGCTTATCGTACTCGGCGTTGCCCCAGCCGGTGCAGTTGTTCTCGCCGCCGGTGACAAACATATCGAGGAACGTGTTGGGGTCGGCGTAGTCGCCGATCCAGCCGCGACGGCTGACGTCGAAGTTGAGTTGCCGTTGGCTGGAGTTGAAGGTGGCCCACTCCTCGTTGCGGGTGCGGACCTTGATGCCGAGGTTCTGCTGCCACTGCTTGCGAATCAGTTGGGCGATCGCCTGATGGCCTTCGTGCGTGTTGTAGAGAATCTCGATCGTGGGAAAGCCGCGGCCGCCGGGGTAGCCGGCTTCCGCCAACAGGCGTTGGGCCTCGGCGACGTTTTCGTGCGGACTTTGCGGCGGGTCGTAACCCGGCAGGCCCGGGGGAACTAGGCTGTAGGTCGGGAGTTCGCCGGCGCCCAGCAGACGCCCGGTGAGCTCCGTGCGATCCATCGCCATCGAGAGGGCCTTGCGAACTCGTACGTCGTCGAACGGCTTGCGTTTCGTGTTGAGTAGATAGAAGTACGTGTTGAGCATCGGCTGCGGGTTGATATCGTCGCGCGGCGGCTGCTCCTGCAACAGCGTTCGCAACGCGGCGGCGGGGACGTCGTAAATCCAGTCGACTTCGCCGGTGAGATAGAGGTTGAGCGCGGTGGTGCTCGACTCGACGGCGAGGAAGTCGACGCTGTTGAGTTTGACGTTGTCGCGATCCCAGTAGTGCTCGTTCTTCACCACCCGCGTCCGATCGCGCAAGTGGCGGAACTCCGGCTTGAACGGTCCGTTGCAGACGATGTTCTCGACGTCGGTCCATTGCGGGGAACCATATGCTTCGACGCACTTCTGCTGCACCGGAAAGAGGGGGTAGAAGCCGAGCAGATTCAGGAAGTAAGGGGTGGGGTTTTCGAGCGTGAATTCGATCGTGTGGTCGTCGACGACGCGCATGCCGACGTCGTGGAGATCGAGCAAGATTTGGCGGGCGAAGCGTTCGCCGTCGGCTGGATCGTTGCGCGCGGCGAACGCATCGTCGGCGTAGCGGAAGCGTTCCTCGCCGGCCTCGGTGGCGATGACGAAGGTCCAGTCTTCGATGTTGAGCGTCGCGTCGGCGGCGGCCTTGTCGAGATCCTCGCCTTGCAGTTCCTGGTCAGCCTTGTTTTCGATGCGAACCAGTTTGCCGCGGACCAGCTCGCCGCGGATGGAGTTCACGCCGTCGGGGTCGACGTTGAGTTCGACCTCGACGTTATTGCCTGGGCGCACTGCGCGGCCGCCGCCGCTGTATTTTTTGGCGTTCTTCACGTACCACGCCTGGTAGGAATACTCGGCCGCGGTGCGGGGATCGAGGAATCGCCGCATCGAGTAGAGGAAGTCGTGGGCCGTGACCGGCGAGCCGTCGGACCACTTCGCATCTTTGCGGAGATGGAACGTGTACGTCAGCAGGTCGTCGGAGACGTCCCACCGCTCGGCGGCGCCAGGCTCGGGCTTCAGCGTTTCAGGATTCCAACTGGTCAGCCCTTCGAAGAGGGCGTTGATCATCCGGTTCTCAGGCTGGCCAGTGACGATCGCCGGGTCGAGGCTTTTTACTTCCGTGCCGTTGACGAAGGTGAAGTCGGCGGGCGGGAGTTGGCCGCGGTTCAGCGCCCAGCCAATCGAGAAGAGAATCGCCGCGCCGGCGATCCAGGGGAACAGCGATCGGCCTTCCAGACGCATGCGGCTGTGCAGTGGAGGTGAAAGAGGATTGAACGCCACGCCGGTGGCCGTCAGCTGCCGCCGTTGTTAGCTTACCGGACGGGACGTTCGCGGCAAAGAAGTCGGCCTCCTGACAGGCGAACGGCGACGGCATTCTTTTTTGAACCGCCAAGGACGCCAAGGTTCGCCAAGGAAAGCCAGAATTACCCCGTCTTCCTTTGCGCCTTCGCGCCTTTGCGTGAAACAATTCCGAAAGTCTCACGCAAAGGCGCGAAGGCGCAAAGAAATGCAAAGAAAATAAGGATTGGCTGGCTCAATACTCCGTCGTGCTCGTTTTATCGTCGTGGTTCAACTCTTGCCGCATTTCCTCGGCGAACCTTGGCGTCCTTGGCGGTTAATCTTCGATTTGACGGTTTTGCTGGACCGCCTGAATCGAAAGCGGCAGGCTGCTAGAATCGCTTTCCATGAGCTTCGAACACTTGCGTCATAAGCCCCTCCGCGAACTTACCCAGCCGCGCGAGTTGCTGATCGTGTGCGCTCCGATGCGGAGTAACATCAATCTCTCGCGGATTGCTCGCGTGGCGAGTTGCTGCGGGCTCGACCGGATTGTCTGCACCGGTCAGGCGAGCCTCGATCGCAAGATCGCCCGTGACGGGGCCGATACGATCACGATCGAAGTCCGCCGGACGCTGCCGCCGGTGCTGGAGCGGCTACGCGAGGAGGGCTACCGGCTGGTCGGCCTGGAGCAGACGACCGATTCGCACGATATGCACCACTTCCAGTTCCAGCGGAAGACGGCGCTGGTGATCGGCAACGAGCGGACAGGGCTGACGCCTGACTTGCTCAAGCTGCTGCACGACGTCGTGGAGATTCCGGTGTGGGGGTTGCCGTTCAGCTACAACGTGGCGACGGCGACGACGATGGCTCTGTATGAGTACTGCCGGCAGTATCCGGAAGGGTAGAATATGGCATCGATCATGGGTGGCACGCCCAGAGGTACTCTGATGGGCGTGGTTGCCGTGCTACAGGGTTCGCCACGCCCTGCGGAGTACCTTAGGGCGTGCCACCCCGCCCGGCTCTAAGCTCCCGCTAGGCCGCGCCGCGGGTTAACCAGGCGATTACCTCCACCGCGGCGAGCATTTTCGCCGGCTCGCGGACTTCACCGGCGGCGCATTGTTTGGTCGTTTCCACGGCGAATCGCAGATACTGCTCGCGCGATTCCTCGACGCGATCGCCGCCGACCGCGGCGACGGCTCGCTGCCAGAGGTCGTGAGCGCGTGCGAGCGACGCTTCATCGCCCGCGATCGCTTCGAACATGGCGTCGTCGAGCGCTTCGAGCAGTTCGTTCGCTTCGCGCGACTCGGGATCAAGCGGGACCGTAGGCGGAATCTGGGCGGCCGCTTGCTTCAAGGAGCGTCGGTGGGGACCATGCATGCTGAAGTTGTTTGCCATTGTCAAGCCGCCTATGAACGATACGGAGAAAAGGGGAGCTAGAAGACACGAGCCGACGGGGCTCAAGATGGCCGGCGCTGGGCGGCGCGGCGCGAATCGGCCCGCCGCCGCAGCTCTGCTGAGCGACAGGCAACGTCGTCGTCGCCTACCGCCGGCTCTTCGGAACCGTCGCTCCCGTGGACGGCGCTCTCAGAGGCGCCGTCCCCATCCCCCTCGGCCGGGCGCTCCGTGAGCCGCTGCAGCAGCGAACCCTGCGCCTCCATCGTGCGCCGCAGTTCGCGCAACTCGGCGAGCCACTGACGGCGTTCTTCGATATGCTCATGGCCGTCACGATGCAGCACCCGCAGCTCGGCCTTCGCCACCGCGAGTTGCCGCTCAACCTCTTCGAGCGTCTGCAGCTGCTCGGCATTCTCGGCTTCGAGTTGCCGATACTGCTGATCGGCCTCGGCGAGCCGCTCCTCGTACTCGGCGATCTGCGTAAGCGCATCGCCGGCGTCGTCAACGGCCGCCTGACGCTGATCGAGCAGCGCTTGCTGCCGCGTCAGGTCCCGCTGCCAGTCGGAGAGCTCGCCATGGAGCGAATCGAGCGTGGCGAACGATTCGCGGACCCACGATTCGAGTTCAGATTGTTCCCCTCGCAACGCCTCCACCGGCGCGAGCGCCTGGCGAAGCGTGTCGATCGATCGAAATTCGACCATAGCCGTAGTGGAGAGCCTGATGGTGCGAAGAACAAATCGGCGGACGGATAGCGCGGCCGCGCCGCGATCGATCGCGCGTCCAACGACGCAACGCCGACCATGAGCGAAGCCTGACGAGTGCGGGCCGACCACTCGCGTCGCTCCGCTCGGCCGGGGCCGAAGAGCGTCGTGGCAGCGCCGCAACTTGAAAAGGGGCGGGATAAGTTGGGAAGCCGACCGGCAGACGCAGACCGACTTCAACGCAAATCTACCTCATGGGACTGCACGAGGCGGTTTGATGACTCGAATTAATCGGCGGGAACTTGGCCAGACGTCGATACAATCGCGCCTTGTTTCTGGTGACTTGCACTGAGGGTTCTTTTTTTGAACCGCCAAGGTTCGCCAAGGAAAGCGAGAATTACCCCGCCTTCCTTCGCGCCTTTGCGTGAGACTTTCGGAATAGTCTCACGCAAAGGCGCGAAGGCGCAAAGAAATGCAAAGAGAATAAGGATTGGCTGGCTCGATGCTCTGTCGTGCTCGTTGTGTCGTCGTGGTTTAATTCCTCCCGCATTTCCTTGGCGTCCTTGGCGGTTAGTCTTCTTCTGCATACGAAATGGCCAGATTCCCAGGACGGAGTTGCCAATTTGGGAAAACTTCGTATCGTGAACCGTTACTTCTCTTCCCTCGCAGGAGGCGGCCCTCGCGATGTCTAAACGCAAGATCAAACCGCGGCGTCAGAAACAGGTTCGGCACGTCGATCACGGCCCGGGCGAAACGCGCACCTCCGACGCCGCAACCGTGGCGTGGACCGTCTCGGTAACGACGGTCTTCCTCTGCAACATCGCCGCAGTGGCGGCGCATCTTTATGCGGAAGCGAATCCGCAGCTCTCCGGGGCCCGCATGCTGAGCCAGTTGCTGTTATTCTCGGCGGCGGCGATCGGGTTCTTGTCGCTGATGCTACTGCCAGCGGTGTTTCGGTTGCGGCGCACGCCGCCGCCGACAGGTTTCCTCGTCTTTGCCGTTTGCAGCGCCCTAGCGCCGATCTTGGCGGTGCTCGTGCAAGCGATGCAGCGGTAGCTGTTAGCCCCCGGCTCCGCCGGTAGGGCGCTACGCGGGATGACGCTTACTGGTATGGCGACCGACCCCCTGGCGGAGCCAGGGGCTAGAATGTCGAGCACTTAGTGCGGCTCGAAGGCTTCCATCCGTTTGACTAGGTCGGCGAGATACTCGGCGACGATGGCTCCGAGTCGCTCTCCCTTTTCCGCGGTCGCTTTTCGCGGGGCGCCCAGCACCGAGCTGGGCCAGTAGCGGCGTACGTCGCGCACCAGCAGCGGCTTCGGCGTTTCGCGGCCACTTTCTTCGGGCAGCAATTCCGTCCGGACTAGGTCAGGGCAGATCGACAGCAGTCGCGAAGTTTCGATCTCGCCCGCGTGCATGTCGCCCGCGGTTTCGATGATGCCGGCCATCCGTTTTAGCAACACGTCGTACTCCAGCACGATCGCAATGTTCGCGTCGGGACAGCTGCGCAGGAGTCGCTCGGCCGCTTCCTCGATCGACGCCATTTGCAGGGCGCTGGCGTGGCCGGAGTAGAGGATGAAGTTCCGCAGGCCCGATTGGTAGAGCGACTGGACGACGTCGCGGACCAGCGCCCGCACGGTTTCGGCGCTGACGCTAATCGTGCCGACGTGACCGCCCAGACTACGGCAGTAGCCGTAGGGAATCGGCGGGGCGACGAACAGCGGGACGAGCGCCGCGGCGCGCTTGCCGGCGTCGTAGGCCTGGATCGTGTCGGTCGACAGTGGCAGATGGGGTCCGTGGGCTTCCATGACGCCGAAGGGGATGAAGACGCTGCGACACGTTTTGAGTGCGGCTTCGACTTCGACGGTGGTCATTTCTTCGAGGATCATGGCTGGGCTCAGGTACTTGCTTGAATACAGAGAAACTTAAACACAGAGATCACAGAATGCGGTAAAGACAGCCCGCGAATCACGCGAATTTTCGCGAATGAAATAGTTGCTCTGTTATTGGCTCGTTATCGCGTTCGCTTACAACAAAACTATTAGCGCAGATTCGCGTGATTCGCGGGCCGAATTTTTTCTCTGTGTTAAATGGCATTTCTTTAGTTCAATCAAAATTCCGCGCTGCCCGGCGTGCGGGGGAACGGGATCACGTCGCGGATGTTGGCCATGCCGGTGACGAATTGGACGATCCGTTCGAGGCCGAGGCCGAAGCCGGCGTGCGGCACTGTGCCGAAGCGGCGGAGGTCGAGGTACCACCAGTAGTCGTCGGGGTTGAGCCCCTGTTCCTTCATCCGCTCGATCAACACCTCTAGCCGTTCTTCGCGCTGGCTGCCGCCGATGATCTCGCCGACGCGCGGGACGAGCACATCCATCGCGCGGACCGTTTTCCCGTCGTCATTCACCCGCATGTAGAAAGCCTTGATGCCGCGCGGGTAGTCGTACAAAATGACCGGGGCGTTGAACTTCTTCTCGGTGAGGTAGCGCTCGTGTTCCGCCTGAAGGTCGGCGCCCCACTTCACTGGGTACTCGAATTTCTCGCCCGACTGCTCCAGGATGTCGACTGCCTCGGTATAGCTGAGTCGCAAGAAGTCGCGGTCCCGAACCGTTTCGAGCGCCGCCATGATCGTGTCGTCGATCCGCTCTTGGAAGAACGCCATGTCTTCCTGGCAATGCGTCAGCACGTCGCCCACGATTCGCTTGAGGAACCGTTCGGCCAGCGACATGTCGTCGTAGAGATCGAAGAACGCCGCCTCGGGCTCGATCATCCAGAACTCGGCCAAGTGGCGCGAGGTGTTCGAATTCTCCGCGCGAAACGTCGGGCCGAACGTGTAGATTTTGCCGAGCGCCGTGGCGTAGATCTCGCCTTCAAGTTGTCCCGAGACGGTGAGATAGGCTGGCTTGCCGAAAAAGTCCTGAGCGTAGTCGACCTTGCCGTCGGCGGTCTTCGGCGGGTTGGCAGGGTCGATCGTGCTGACGCGGAACATCTCGCCGGCGCCTTCGCAGTCACTGGCGGTGATGATCGGCGTGTGGACGTAGAGAAAACCTTCCTCCTGGAAGAAATCGTGAATCGAACGGCAGATGCGGTTGCGGACCCGCATCACGGCGCCCATCGTGTTGGTGCGCGGACGGAGGTGGGCCCACTCGCGGAGTTTTTCGAGCGTGTGACGCTTTTTCTGCAGTGGGTAAGCGTCGGGATCGGCGAGACCGTGGACGATCACCTCGCTGGCGAGAAGCTCGGTCGCCTGTTCTTTGCCGCCGGACGGTTTCACTTCGCCGTGCACCGTCACGCTGCAGCCGGCGCTCAGATGCTTCACTTCCGCTTCGTAGTTCGGTAGTTGCGCATCGGCGACGATCTGAATATTGGCGAGGCAGGAGCCGTCGTTAAGCTCGATGAAGCTAAAGCCCCCCTTCGAGTCGCGACGGGTGCGAACCCAACCTTGCAGCGTCGCCTGCTTGCCGATCGCGTCTGCTTGTCGGGCGGCCCAGACTGAGAGCTTTTCCATCGCGTCATCCCTGGTGCAATGTGGCGCCAAGCGCGCTTGCAGCCCCTGGCTCCGCCAGGGGCTTGATGCGGTTGGCTATCCGATGCGTTACCCCCCGGCGGAGCCGGGGGCTGAAAACCCTACAGTCCCTGCGAGGCTAACCACCGTTCGGCATCAATCGCCGCCATGCAGCCGCTGCCGGCGGCGGTGACCGCTTGCCGATAGTAGTCGTCCGCCACGTCGCCCGCGGCGAAGACGCCTTCGACGCTCGTGTTGGTGCGGAACGGCACCGTCCACTTGAGGTACTTCTTGGGCGTCATCTCAAGTTGCCCTTCGAGGAACCGGGTGTTCGGCGTGTGGCCGATGGCGACGAACATACCCGTCGCGTCGAGTTCGATCGTCTTATTATCGCCAGTCGTCGACTTCAGCCGCACGCCCTTGACGCCGGTCGCATCGTCGCCGATCACCTCGTCGACTTCGGTGTTCCACTGAATGTTGATCTTCGGATTGGCCAGCGCGCGGTCCGCCATAATCTTTGACGCCCGCAATTGATCACGGCGATGGATCATGTGGACGACGCTGCCGAACTTCGAGAGGTAGTCGGCCTCTTCGACGGCCGAATCGCCGCCGCCGACGACCACCAGCGGCTTGTTGCGGAATCGCGGCAGGGCGCCGTCGCAGACCGCACAGGCGCTGACGCCGCGGTTCTTGTACATATCTTCCGACGGCAAGCCGAGATAATTCGCGCGGGCGCCAGTGGCGACGATGATCGACTGCGCTTCGACCCGCTGCCCGCTCAGCGTGTGGAGGACGAACGGCCGCTTGCTGAAATCTATCGACACGACGTCGTCGGTTTCGATGCGCGTGCCGAAGTTCTGCGCTTGTTTCCGCATCAGGTGCATCAGTTCGGGGCCAGAGCAGCCTTCCTGGTGATGCATGTCGGCGAGGTAGTGATTCTCTTCGTCGAGAGCCGAGCGAAGATAGTGGCTTAGGTCGCCCTTCGGGAAGCCGGGGAAGTTCTCGACCTCCGTGGTAAGGGCGAGTTGCCCCAGCGGCAGCGTGCCGACCTGGCGATTCTCTTCGGTGATGGCGCCCTCAAACACGAGCGGGGTAAGGTTGGCCCGCGCCGTGTAGATCGCCGAGGTCCATCCCGCGGGTCCGCTGCCAATAATCACCACATGTTCAGCCACAGTCGCACATCCTTCAGGCTCGGTCATGATTGCACCCAATCCCGCTGGGGTAAGCGGGAATTATAGAGGGGTGACCAATGGGCGTAAACTCGGCGATTTCTCGACATTCTGCCTATGGAACGGATCGCGGCAGCCTATACAACGAGTTTCGTCGAAGGTGCGCGCATCTCGCTTGTTGAAGACTGGACAGGATCACAGGATGTCGCGGATAGACAGGATGATGAAGCAAGGCAGTCCATCCTGTTGATCCGCGCTATCCTGTGATCCTGTCAAAAAAACTGAGACGGAAGGGCAAAAAGAAAGATGGAATCATTGGTCACGCTTCACCCAGTGCTCGCCGCGCTTGTCATCTTCACGCTGCGGATCATCGACGTGTCGCTCGGCACGCTGCGGACGATCTCGGTGGTGCAGGGACGCGTCAAGCTCTCGGTAGTGCTGGGGTTCTTTGAAACGTTCGTCTGGCTGACGGCCGTCGCCCAGGCGCTGATGGGGATCGAGAAGAATCCGCTGTTGATGCTGGCGTACTGCGCCGGCTTCGCCGCGGGGAACGCGGTCGGCATTCAGATCGAACGAAAGATTGCCATGGGCATCGTCGTGATCCGCATGTTCTCGTCGCAAGCGGGCGGAGCGATTGCGTCGGCGTTGAGCATCGCGGGTTGGCGCCCGACGACGTTTCAGGGGATTGGCGCCGAGGGGCCGAATACGATGATCTTTGTGATTGCTCCACGGCGGCGGACGAGCGATCTGCTCGAAACGGCGCGCGGCGTTGATCCGCACATTTACTACAGCATCGACCTGGTACGCGAGTACCATGGCGGGGCGACGGCGGCGCTGTCCACGCCGGCGGACTGGCGGGCAATTTTTCGCATGCGGAAGTAACGTCGACGCTACCCACGATACCCTTCATGGCAGGCGCTGCACGCTTGGCTGGCTCTGCCGGCGGCGGAGCGGGCGGCTTCGTAGTTGACGTCAGCTGCGGCGCGGCTCAACTCGCGGGACGCCGCGCGTAGGTCACTGCTGTGCCCCTTAAAGGTCTCGTCGTCCCAGTACTCGAATTCTTCGCGATCGATGAGCGCGGCAAGCATCGAAAGGACTTCCGCTGCTTGCTGGACGTCGACGGCTTTGCGAGAGAACTCGCGGGCGTTGGACAGCGCCGGCGAGATTCCTTCCTGCAACGCTGTTTCCATGCGGGCCATCAGCAGCGGACGATCGGCGAGGTCGCTCCACCGCTCCGGCGCGGGGGCCGGCTTGCCGCCGAGACGCTCGCCGCGGATGAGGTCGTCAAGTTGAGTTTGCAGTTCGGCGCCTGCGGCGAACGTTTCATCGGTTCCCGTTTTGCAATTGCGCGCCGCTCTGGCGAACGCGTCGCGGAGCGCCGGGGCGTCGTCCTTCCAGCGGACGTCGCCGTCGTACTCGGCGATGACTGCGAACAGGGCGGCAAGTTCGTTGAACGCGCCGCGGCAGTCTTTGTAACCGCCGCTTTTGAACTTGGCGGGATTCGCCAATGGTTCGCGCAGGCTAGCGGCGATCCGTTTCACTTCGGCCGCGAGCGCGTCGCCGCTGATCACTTGCGACCAGGGCGCCACCCCGCCAGCTTCGGCGCCGGCCGCGGCCGCACTCCCCTGCCCTGCTGCTGAAGTCGTGACCACGGCGGCGGTCTGTTTGGCAGGTCGCTCGCCGACGAGTTGCTCGCGGGCGTCGACGAAAAACTCATCGAGTACGTCCTGAGACCAAACCGGCGGCTTCGCGCGCTTCACCGGCCCCGCCTGCTCTGCCGCGAACACGCCGGTACTCAACACTGCAGCAACGGCGACGAAACAAACTGCCCCGCAGCGGCAGTTGCTCCTCCCCATTCCCCATTCAGCATTCCGCATTCGCCCTTCCTCCTTCGCGTCCGCCAACTTCCCCCTCGCTCCACTATGGTGTACGTTAAATCGCCCTTCCAGGCCAACCTGCTGATTAGCGAACCAGCCCGGTTCCCTCCCTCACTGGAACCCCACCCTATGTCCTACGACAACTCGCTCGCCCTCGTCCGCCAAGCCGTCGAGACCGGCAAACTGACCAGCACGGCCCAGAAGAATATCACCGCCTGGCTCACCGAAGCCCGCTACGGCGAGTATGCCCCGCAGGTGGCGGAGATGATCGAGTCGGGACAGTGGCAAACTCTCGACGACGTCTTCTGGACGGTGATTCCGTTCGGCACGGGGGGCCGGCGCGGGCGGATGTATCCGGTGGGGTCGAACGCGATCAACGACCGTACGATCGGCGAGAGCGCTCAGGGCCTGGCCGAGTACGTGAAGGGGCAACTCGGCGTCGACGGGAACCTGTCGTGCGCACTGGCGTACGACACGCGGCATCGGTCGGAGCACTTCGCCCGGCTCTGTGCGGAGATCATGGTGGCGAGCGGTTTCCGGGTTTTCTTCCTGCAAGGCTACCGCAGTACGCCGGAACTGTCGTTCACCGTGCGGTACAAGCAAGCGTCGTGCGGCATCATGGTGACGGCGAGCCACAATCCGCCGAGCGACAACGCGGTGAAGGCGTATTGGTCGACCGGCGGGCAGCTGTTGCCGCCGCACGACAAGGGGGTGATCGACCGGGTGATGTCGGTTGGCGCCATCGAGCGCGTGCCGTTCGATACGTCGGTGGCCGACGGCCGCATTGAAATCTGCCAAGATGAAATCGATCCGAAGTACGTCGAAGCGGTGCTGACGCAAGCCCTCCCTGGCCCGCGCGACCTGAAGATCGTCTACTCGCCGCTCCATGGCGTTGGCGCCAGCGCAGTGCTGCCGGTGCTCGCCGCTGACGGGTTCAAGGATGTCGAGCTATTCAGCCTCCATGCGAAGCCGGACGGCGACTTTCCGAACGTGCCGGGGCATGTCTCTAACCCCGAGAATCCGCATGTCTTCGACACAATGATCGCTCACTGCAGCCATATCGGGGCCGACCTCGCCGTGGCGACTGATCCCGACTGCGACCGCATTGGTTGCGCGGCCCCGCTCACGCCCGCGGCCGGCGCGCAGTGGCTGACGCTCAACGGCAACGAGATCGGCGCGTTGCTGGCCGACTATGTGCTCGACTCGCGGAAAACGCTCGGCAAGCTCTCGCCCGAAAACTTCATCGTCAAAACGCTCGTCACCACCGAGCTCACGCGCCGCATCGGCGACAGCTACGGCGTGAAGACTTTTGGCAATAACCTCGTCGGCTTCAAGTGGATCGCCGGCGTCATCGATCGCGAAGGGGCCGACAAGTTCATTTATGGCACTGAGGAATCGCACGGCTACATGGCTGGCGGCTACGTTCGCGACAAGGATGGCGGCCTCGCAGCGATGCTGCTGTGCGAGTTGGCGGCCAAGCTGAAGTCGCAAAAGAAAACGCTCCACCAAAAGCTCGACGATCTCTTCTGGCAGCATGGCGTTCACATGGAACGGACTGTCTCGGTGCAGATGCCGGGCAGCGAAGGGATGCTGCGGATGAAAGAGGTGATGGAACAGTTCCGGACCGCGGCGCCGAAGACGGTCGCCGGGGCTGCCGTCGTGCAGGTTCGCGACTACTTCGACCAGACGGTGACGCTCGCCGCCGGCGGCAAGCGGCCGTTCGACGGGCCGCTCGGCGATTTGGTGATTCTCGATTTGGCGCTCGAAGGGAACTACGTCGCGATTCGGCCGAGCGGCACGGAGCCGAAGATCAAGCTCTACATGTTCACCTACGAACCGCCGGAGCAGTTGGCGAATCTTGAAGATGCGAAGCAGATGCTTGACCAGCGGCTGCTAGCGATGGAAGCCGATATGCGGGCGTTTGCGGGGGTGTAGAGACATGGGTTTTCCTTGATTCGGCCCCCCGGTCACTGACCGGGGGCTAAGCGCTGCGCTACAATTCACGCATGGACGCCCCCGAAGCCAACGAATTGCCGCCGCAGGAAGCCGTGCCTGAGGTTCCGGCCGACTTGCCGAAGTCGCAGGTGGAGTTCTTCCTCCGCGCCGCCGAAAAGGTCCGCACACAATTCCCCGACACTCCGGGCGTCTACCTCTTCCAGGACAAGCTCGGCCGCGTGATCTACATCGGCAAGGCGAAGAACCTTCGCGCCCGTGCCGGCAGCTATTTTCTCAAGGCGGCCGCCGAAGATTCGCGCACGTCGCAGTTGGTGCTCGAGGCGTACGACATCGACTTCATGGAGACCGAGGGTGAAGTCGACGCCTTGCTCAAAGAAGCCCGACTGGTGAAGGATATCCAGCCGAAGTTCAACCGCGATCTCCGCGACGACAAAACGTTTCCTTACTTGCAGATCACCACGCACGAAGATTTCCCGCGGGTCGAAATCACCCGCACGCCACGCTCCAGCGGGGTGAAGCTGTACGGCCCGTTCGCGAACGTCAGTTCGCTGCGCGGCGCGCTGCAGGTGTTGCAGCGGGTCTTCAAATTCCGCACTTGCCCGCTCGACATCGAAGAGAGCGACGACCGCTGGCGCTGGTTCCGCCCCTGCCTGTTGGCGTCGATCCGGCAATGCACGGCGCCTTGCAATCTGCGCATCTCGAAAGAGGAGTATCGCAAGGATATTAATCGCCTGCGTAAATTTCTCGACGGCGGCCGCAAGCCGCTGCTCGCCGAGATGCGAGCTGAGATGCTAGAGGCGGCCTCTGCCCGCCGCTTCGAGCAAGCTGCGAAGCTGCGCGATGAAATCCAAATGCTCGAGTCGCTCGAAGACCGCGGCGACCTTGAGAAGAATGAGCAGCCTGAGGTTTTTTACATCGATCCGAAAAAAGGACTCGCCGGGCTGCAGAAGGTGCTGAAGCTCGATGTCCAGCCGCGCACGATCGAAGGGTGCGACATCGCTCATCTCGGCGGAACCGAAACAGTGGCGAGCCTCGTTCAGTTCATCGACGGCTTGCCGTTCAAGCCTGGCTACCGCCGCTACCGCATCCGCGAGGTGCAGGGGATCGACGACTACGCCAGCATGCACGAAGTGGTCGCCCGCCGCTTCCGCCGGCTTAGCACGCAGGGAGATGTCTTCCCCGACATCTTGCTCATCGACGGCGGCAAAGGGCAGCTTGGCAAAGCCCTCACGGCGTTCGAAACGCTCGGCATCACACCGCCGCTCGTGCTGTCGCTCGCGAAGAAGGAAGAACTGATCTACGTGATGGGCCGCGACGAGCCGATTCGCCTCAGCCGCCACGCCTTCGCGCTGCGGTTGCTGCAGTATGTGCGTGACGAGGCCCACCGCTTCGCCCAGCACTATCATCATTTGCTGCGCCGCAAGCGGACGTTGGGCGATTCGTAGGTCGGCCTTTCTCGCGTGACACGCGGCCCAATATTCGCCATAGGCCGCACTTCCCAGCCTGACCTACACTATGGCAACTGCCACTGCAGCCCCGGGCTCCGCCCGGGGGTCGCGTTGCCCTGACGCAAACTGTTCCTTTACTTCGAGCCGACCCCCGGGCGGAGCCCGAGGCTACAAATACTACGACGACTTCGCAATGCACGATCACCCCCATCCCGCCGGCAAGAACCTGCGCTTCGCGTTCTTCGTCAACTTCGTCTTCACGTTCATCGAGATCGCCGGCGGCCTCTGGACCGGCAGCGTCGCGATCCTCAGCGACGCCGTGCATGACGCTGGCGACTGCATTTCGCTTGGCCTCGCGTGGTACCTCCAGGGAGTCTCGGATCGCGAGGCGAACGACAAGTTCACCTACGGCTACCGCCGCCTCTCGGCCCTTGGCGCGCTCATCACTGGCTGCGTGCTGATCATCGGCCTCAGCTTCGTCGTTTGGGAATCGGTCCATCGGCTGTTTGAACCGAAGGAAGTCCGCGCCGGCGGCATGGTGGCGCTGGCCGTCGTCGGCGTGCTGGCCAATGGCGCCGCCGCGTGGCGGCTGCGCGGCGGACGCTCGCTCAACGAGCAAGTCGCCACGTGGCATCTGCTCGAAGATACGCTCGGCTGGGTCGCCGTCCTCATCGGCGGCGTAATCATGTCGTTCTGGGACGTGCCGATCATCGACCCGATCCTCTCGCTCGGCATCTCTGCCTTCGTGCTATTCAACGTCGTCCGGAATTTGAAGAAGGTGGCGCTCGTCTTCCTGCAAGCGGCGCCAGCCGATTTCGACGTCGACAAATTCCGACAGGAGGCCCTCGCCCTACCTAACGTCGTCGACCTTCACGACACCTACACCTGGACCCTCGACGGCGAACGGCACGTCATCGCCACGCACCTGCTGATGCGGGCCGGTACGACTCGCGAGGAAATCTGCGCCGCGAAGGGTGAGCTCTACCGCCTGTTGCGCAACCGGGAGTTCGAGCACATCACAATCGAGACGGAGCTCGAAGGCGAACACTGTAACAGCTCTCTGCCGGGTGAGCATACGTGCCATTGACCACTGAAGCACGAAGGACCTCGCTATAACGCTCATCTGCGAGGTTCGATAACTAACCGCCAAGGACGCCAAGAGCGCCAAGGCGAAGAGCCAAGAACTTTACCGCGAATCGCGCGAATCTGCGCGAATGAATTTCAATCAAGGGCCTTATTTGCGGAGATTCGTGCGATTTGCGGTTCATTATTTCCCTCGCATTTTCTTGGCGCTCTTGGCGTCCTTGGCGGTTCAACGATACGACTTTGCAGTTCTCTTGAACGCCAAGCCTGAGCTAATTGACTAAATTAGCGCAGATCAGCGAAGATTAGCGTTCCCGTTCCTTTTCTTCCCTTCGTGCTTTCCTTGGTGTCTTTGTGCCTTCGTGGTTAGCATTTCTCCCCAGAGCCACTCCATGAATCGCCGCGATTTTCTGCATACCGCCGCCTTTGCCTCTGCCGTCGCCGCGATTCAACCGCGGGCCTTCGCTGCCGCTGGCGACAAGCCGCTTCGCGTCGCCACGATCGGCTGCGGCTGGTACGGCAAGACCGACCTCTTTCACTTGATGCAAGTCGCTCCGGTCGACGTCGTCGGACTCTGCGACGTCGACTCAACAATGGCCGACGGCGCCGCCGATCTCGTCGCCCAGCGGCAACCCTCCAAGAAGAAGCCCCCAATCTACGGCGACTATCGCCAGCTGCTCGCCGAACAGAAGCCCGACATCATCAACATCGCCACCCCTGACCACTGGCACGCCCTGCCGATGATCGCCGCCGTCGAAGCGGGCACCGACGTTTATTGCCAGAAGCCGATCAGCGTCGACGTTGCTGAAGGCCAAACGATGGTCGCCGCCGCGAAGCGGACGGGCCGCACCGTGCAAGTCGGTCTGCAACGCCGCAGTACGCCGCATCTGATCGAAGCCCGTGATCGCTACATCAAGAGCGGCAAACTCGGCAAGGTGGCGTTCGTCGACGTCCACAGTTACTACGGCGGCCCCGGCGGCTTTCCGCCGAAAGCGACGCCGCCCGCCAATCTCGATTGGGAAATGTACGTCGGCCCCGCTCCGTGGCTCGATTTCCACCCGCAGATTCACCCCCGCAGTTGGCGCGACTTCCGCAACTTTAGCAATGGCCAGATTGGCGATCTCTGCGTCCACATGTTCGACGTCGTGCGGTACTTCCTCGACCTCGGCTGGCCGACCAGTATCTCCGCTGACGGCGGCGTCTTCATTCGAGATAAGAAGTCGATCGCCACAATCGCGGACACGCAAACCGCGACGTTTGAATACCCCGACCTCCAAGTCGTGTGGACGCAACGGAACTGGGGCGAGCCGGCCGACCCTGAGTACCCCTGGGGCGCTACGCTCTACGGCGACAAAGGGACGCTGAAGCTGAGCGTCCACAGCTACGACTTCAAGCCGCACGGCGACGGCAACGTCGAACATGGCGACCATCTCGACGAACGCGGCAAATTCCCCGAGGATGAGCAACACAAAGAGACGGAAATGTTCGCCGCCGCCGCCACCCGCCGGCACATGCAGGACTTCCTCGCCGCCCGTCAGGAAAAGCGGCTGCCCGTGAGCAACATCGAGCAGGGGCACATCAGTTCGGCCAGCTGCATTTTGGCGAACCTCTCGATGGATCTCGGCCGCAGCCTGAAGTGGGACGCCGCCGCGGGAAAGATCGTCGGCGATGACGAAGCGAACGGGCGGCTGGCTCGTCCCTATCGTGCGCCATGGACGCATCCGATGGCGTAGTTTGCTGAGCTTACTGCTATTCGCGGTGTGTTGGGGGTGCGCTCGCCATTACCCGACCTTCGGCGCAAGCTGAATCGTCACCAGCACCGATGAGTCTTCAATTCCCTTCAGCGAATGGAGTTCATCCCCCGTCAGGTACAACATTTCGCCTGCCCCTAAGAGGCGCCGACTGCCGCTGGCTTCAAACTCGATGCGGCCCTCCAAGCACTGGACGGTGATTGGCCCGGCCACCTTATGCGGCGGGATCACCTTCCCGGCAGGGACGACAAGTCGAATCACCTCCAACCGTTCTGACTTGATCAAAGTGCTCGTGACAGATTGCACGAGTCGATCCGCCAACGGACGGATGTCGATCACCTCGCCCGGCGCTGCATGTTGAATGGCCACAATCCGGCTCCTTAAGTCAAACGCTTTACCGCACGGCAGCTCGACGAGCGGCCCAATTTCTGATGGGCAACGACCCTATTATAGCCGCTGGCGGGTTCAAGCGGCGAACCCGTACTTTCCCCCAGGACGTTTGAACCTCATCCCTTCGCCAGCGTCCTGCCAGTTATCGCTAAACTAACCACGCCCTCCACCCGCAGGCCGCGCCTTGCCCCCCGACAAGCAACTGATCGAGTCGGCGCTGTTAGTAGTCCGCTGGCAACGCGGCGACCGCGATGCTTTCGCTGAGATCGTGAAGCTTTGGGAACGGTCCCTATTCTTCTACCTCCGCCGGCTCGCCCCGACCGAGGCCGACGCCTGGGAACTCCTGCAAGAAACGTGGCTCAAGCTCCTCCGCTCGCTCCACAAACTCCGCGATCCGCGCACGCTCCCGGCGTACCTCTACACGACCGCCCGCCACGCCACGATCAGTCGCTTTCGCGTCAGACCGCCGGAAGTTGAAAGCTTTCCCGAACAACTGGCCGACGACCGTAGCAGTGACGACAACGCTGCCTTCGAAAACGCCGAACAAGTCCATCGCGCTCTCGACCAGCTCCCCATCCACCAGCGTGAAATCCTTAGCCTTTTCTTCCTCGACGACCTCACGCTGGAAGAACTCTCGACGCTGCTCGAAATCCCCGTCGGCACCGTGAAGTCTCGCCTCCATTACGCCAAAGCCGCCCTCCGCGCGATTCTCTTGAAAGGAGCATCCTATGTCGGATAAGCCTGTCGATCTCGTGCAACGTTTGATCAACGCCGAGGAGATCAGCCCCGCATTGCGGCGATCCTATCAGGCGGAGCTTGATGCGATGCTGGCCGAGCCGCTCACGCCGCGAAAAGCGGCGCCCGGTGTTTTTCTATTAGTTATATTAACGCTGGGATGCGCGACTCTCGTGCGCAATTTGCTTGTGGTTGACGCGAAACCGGCTGTCCAGGTCGGCTGGCTGGCGCTTCTCGTTGGTTTTGCCGCGGCTTGTTTTCCGATCGCGCGCGATCTTTGGCAAAAGAAGCACTCCAAGAAATCGCTGATCGCAGTGACAACTTATATTACGACGGCGGCTGTGCTGCTCACTGCGATGGCCATGATTCGAGGGATGAGCGCCGCATCCGAGCCCGCTTCCACGTTTCACGTCCTCTTCGCACTGGTATTCCTTGTCATCTGCCAGTTTTGGAGCCTCGATAGCCGGATGGCTGCCGCCGAACTCGCTACGCGCGAGCAGATGCTCCGACTTGAATATCGCCTCGCCGAGTTGGGCGATCAGATCAAGCGGGAATGAATACCTCGCGTAAACATCGCGTCGCTTATTGGCAGGTCGTTCTCAAAATGATCGAGTTTTGTCATGCTAGAGCGACCTTTGCTCAGCAACCGACTCTCAAGCATGGCGAGACCCGAACATGACTCCAACCAACAATGCTTCCCCCGATTCGTCCCGCCACGGCTGTCCTTCGGCCGCCGATCACGACCGCGAGGTCCCCGACGTCGATCTCCTGACGCCGTGGACGGTGCGCGGCGTGACACTCCGCAATCGCATCGTCATGTCGCCCATGTGCCAATACTCGGCAGAAGAGGGACTAGCGAACGATTGGCATCTCGTCCACCTCGGCAGCCGCGCGGCCGGCGGCGTCGGATTGGTGGTGGTCGAGGCGACGGCGATCACGCGCGATGGGCGGATCTCGCCCGGCGACATGGGGATCTGGAGCGATGACCACATCGAACCGCTGGCGCGGATTGCGCGGTTCGTCGAATCGCAGGGCGCGGTCCCGAGCATTCAACTGGCTCACGCCGGTCGCAAAGCGAGCTGCGACGCTCCCTGGCGCGGCGGGGCCCCGCTGACGCCGGAGCAAGGGGGCTGGCGGCCGGTGTGGGGGCCAAGCCCGTTGGCTTTTGACGAGGGAAGTCCCATGCCCGAGCAACTCGACGCCGCTGGCATCGATGTGGTCGTAGCGGCGTTCGTCGCCGCGGCCCAGCGGGCGATCGAAGCAGGATTCAAGGTTCTGGAGATCCACGCGGCGCACGGTTACTTGCTCCACGAGTTTCTCTCGCCGCTGAGCAACCAACGGACTGACGAGTACGGGGGTTCGATTGAAAACCGCATGCGATTACTTCTGCGAGTGGCAGAGGAACTGCGCAGCGTCATGCCCGCTGACATGCCGCTCTTCACGCGGATTTCGGCGACCGATTGGGTCGACGGCGGCTGGGATGGGGCGCAATCGGTCGTGCTCTGTCGCGAACTGAAAGCCCGCGGCGTCGACCTCATTGACGTTTCTTCAGGCGCCCTCACGCCGAAGGCGCGGATCCCGGTGGCGAAGGGGTATCAAGTCCTCTTCGCGCGACAGATTCGGGACGAGGCGGGAATCGCTACCGGAGCCGTGGGGCTGATTGTGGAAGCGAAGCAGGCGAACGAAATCATCACCGGCGGCGACGCGGACCTCGTCTTCCTCGGTCGCGAGCTGTTGCGCGAGCCCTATTGGGCGATCAAAGCCGAACAAGAATTGGGCGGCCCGCCAACGTGGCCGATTCAAATGGGGTACGCGGTGCAGCGTCGCGCCAAGTGAGCCCGAAACGCGATCTTCGTTAGGCAGCCAACCGTAGCATCGCCGCCGGCGCCGGTTCGCAGCGTTCGCCCGCGCCCGACCAACGTCGCAGCGCAATCGCGGCAAGGTGGCCGCCGAAGGCGATCGAGATTTTGACCGCGTGTTCGAGCGCCCGACGGCGGCCGATCAACGGGACGCAATCGAGGTCGCAGTCGGGGTCGGGATGCGTCAAGTTCACCGTCGGCGGGGCGAAACCGTCGCGGAGGGCCATCGCGGTGATGGCCAGTTCCACGGCGCCGGCGGCGTTCACGAGATGGCCCAAGTTGGCTTTGATCGTGCTGATGCAAAGGTGGTTGGCGGCCGAGCCGAAGGCGGCGCGGATGCCGCGGGTTTCCATCGCGTCGTTCTGCTTCGTGCCGGTGCCGTGGGCGTTGATGTAGGCGACGTCGCTTGGCACGAGATTCGACTTCCGCAACGTGCGATCGAGCAGGTGCGTGAGCGGCCGGCTGTCGGCGCTGAGGTCGGTGACGTGCGTTGAGTCGCTCATCAGCGCGCCGCCGAGGATCTCGGCGTAAATCGACGCCCCGCGGGCGCGAGCGGAACTGAGTCGCTCCAACACGAGCGTCGCCGCCCCTTCGCCCATGACAAAACCCGTGCGGTTCGCATCGAACGGTCGGCAAGCCACGGCAGGATCGTCGGCATTGGCCAAGACCCGCATATTGTAAAACCCGGCGGAGAGGATCGGGTGGAGCGTCTGGGCGGAACCGACGAACGCGATGTCGGCCTGGCCGTCGAGGATCGCGCGCATCCCGTTGATCGTCGCGATCGAGCCGGTGGCGCAGGCGGTCGAGTTGACCAGTCGCGGTCCGTAGATGCCGAGACGGTTTGCCACTCGCGTCGGGACGGCGGAGTAGAGCAGGTTCTCCCACCACGGTTTGATTTGAGTCGTTCCCGCGCGGCGGGCGTACTCCTCTGCCATCCAGGGGGTTGGGCCGCCGCAGGTGCCGTAGGAACTTGCGATCCGCGAGCGGTCGCAGCGTCTGAGGTCGAGACGGCTGTCTTCGAGCGCTTCACGCGCCGCAGCCATCGCAATCGGGAAGTTGCGATCGCCGAAGCGGTCGAGCGGAACGCCTTCCACGGTGGCGCCGAGCAGGAGACCGTCGGGGATCCCCGGCATCCCGCAAAGTTTTTGGACGCCGTTGCGGCCCGCCTTCACGGCATGCCACGTCGACTCGCGGTCCTGCCCGACGGCAGTGACCATGCCGATGCCGGTGATAACGACGCGATCGTCCATGAATTTGACGGGTGGCTAGGAGGCGCACGGCGAGCGGCGGACCGCGGGGTCCGCTCGGGGGCCTAGAAATACGACATTGGCCCATTCTCCGCCACCCTGATTCATGGGCGGACTGGTTCGCTCAGATTCGCAAGGACTCGCGCCGCTAACTGAGCGCGATCGGGCGAATCCCTGAAAATGCTAGCAAGTTGAAAGGCCGGGGCTTGCGAAGGTGCGCGCGGCAGGTAGAATCAGCCGAACGAATACAATTGGGGACGGAGACCCAATACTAGACTGCATCAGAAATTTTCGTGGGTTTCCTGCCCACAGCAACATGGAGGTTTAACAAACACCGGCAACTGCCACCGGCATGATCGAAGCTCACGACCTGTTCCTTGGCGAGTGGCCCCGTGCGATCGATGATCGCTACCGCCTCTCGCTCCCGCCGGAATGGGTCGAGCCGCTAGCGAGAGGATCCGAAGGCTGCACCCTGGCCAAAGAGCGCCCCGGGTGCCTCAGCCTCTGGAACACTGCTCAGTGGCAAGGCTGGCTCGACGCGGGCGTCGAGCTGATGAAGAGCAAGATCCGCAGCGGCCGACTCGACCGCCGAACCGAAAGCGTGCAGCTCTTCGGCCGGCTCCTGTCGACGCGGCACCGCACTGTGCCCATTGCAGGACGCGGGCGAATTGCGATCCCAGACGCCTTCCGGGAGTTCCTGGGAGTCGAACCGGGGGGCAACGTGCTGATCGTCGGAGCCGCGGTGTGCGTCGAGATCTGGCGGCCGGAAAGTTGGAGCCAACACATCGGCGAACAGATGCCGGGGTTCCGGCAGTTGTTCGATCAGTTAACTGAGTAACGCTGGGGTGAGGAAGAAGTCGTCATCCTGAGTGCAGCGAAGGATCTGGCGTCTCAAACGAGTTTCCAGATTCTTCGCTCTGCTCAGAATGACAAAACGAGCAGCTAAGACACGTCGCGCTTGGCCGGCACGGTTAGCCTTTCACCACCCGTCCGTTGTCACCCGGTTCGGGATGCAAGTCTACTGGTAGGCTAATCGGCAAAGGGGACCCGCATCTCCTGCCGGCTGGGCGCGGCATTTTTTATGGAAGCCTCCGGCTCCGCCGGGGGACTAATTACATCACCGGCCCGCCGATAGTTCGTCCACCGGCAGAGCCGGTGGCTTTTATTTCGGCCCCTGCGTGACGGCGATGAACGCCATCCGCAGCTGATGCAGGATGTCTTTGATCCCCTGCTCTTCCATAGGGTCGAGGTTACCCTTCGTCTTCTCGACGATCACTTCGATCATGTCGATCGCGAACTTGGCGTGCCCAGCGTCGGCTTCGATCTCGCCCGTTCCCGGATGCGGGAACTGCCCCAGCGCCACCATCGCTTCGGTCACGAACGTCGAGATCAGTAGCTCGAAGGAGGCTTCTGGCAATTCGCCGATCGCTTCAGCGTCGGCCTCATCGCCTTCCGGCTGGCGGAGCGCCGCCTCTTTCTCAGCAGCGACCTGCGACTTCCAATCTTCGTCGATAATGATCTTCTTTTCGGCGCTCATCGTTGGCACTCCGCTTGCGAGTTGAACTGTCGTTATGCTTCTTGGTGCGACGTCCGGGGCGTTGTTTTTTTGCCCTCGGCGCCGCCAGAGTGCTTCGCGGCGTGGTGCTCGATCGCGGCGCCAATGAACCCAGCGAACAGCGGGTGGGCGTCGGTCGGCTTCGACTTGAACTCGGGGTGGTACTGCACCGCAACGAACCAACGATGGCCCGGCAGTTCGACGATCTCGGCGAGCGATCCGTCGGGGCTTGTCCCGGCGATTCGCATTCCGTTGGCCACGAACTGCTGCCGGTAGACGTTATTGAGCTCGTAACGATGGCGATGCCGTTCCGACACGACTTCGGCGCCATACGCCTTCGCCGAGTGGCTTTCAGGATCAAGCTTGGCCGGGTAGGCTCCGAGACGCATCGTGCCGCCCTTGTCGGTGACCGTCTTCTGGTCGTCGAGCAGGCAAATGACGCCGTGGCGGGTTTCCTTGTCGAACTCAGTCGAGTGGGCGCCTTCGAGCCCGCAGACGTTACGGGCGAACTCGATCACGGCGCACTGCATGCCAAGGCAGATGCCGAAGAAGGGAACGCCCTTTTCGCGGGCGTAGCGAATCGCCGCGATCTTCCCCTCGATGCCGCGCTCGCCGAAACCGCCCGGAACCAAAATACCGTCGTAACCGGCCAGCATTCGCTCGGGGCCTTCGGCTTCGAGTTCCTCGCTCTTGATGCGGGCGATCCGCACCTGCGAGGAATTTGCCATGCCGGCGTGGTCGATCGACTCGTAGATCGACTTATACGCGTCGCGATGCTCGGCATACTTACCGACGACCGCGATGCTCACTTCGTGATCAGGATTGCGAAGCCTGCGGAGCAGTTCACGCCAGTCGTCGATCACCGGCTCCGGCGTCTTCAAGCCGAGTTGTTTGCAGATGAGCCCGTCGAGCTTGTGCTCGACCAAGCTAAGGGGGACCTCGTAGATCGAGAAATCTTTGTCTCGTTCTTCAATGACCGCATCGATCGAGATGTTGCAGAAGAGGGCGATCTTTTCGCGATCTTCGCGGCTGATGGGCTGCTCGGTGCGGCAGATGAGCACGTCGGGCTGGATGCCGATCTCGCGCAACTGGCCGACCGAGTGTTGCGTCGGCTTCGTCTTCAGCTCACGTGCCGCCTTAAGGTACGGCACGAGCGTCAGGTGAATGTACAGGCAATTCTGCTTGCCGACGTCGAGGGCGAATTGTCGAATCGCTTCGAGGAACGGCAAGCTCTCGATGTCGCCGACCGTACCGCCGATCTCGGTGATCACGACGTCGACGTCGCCTTCGCCAAGCCGCTGGATCACCGACTTGATTTCGTTGGTGATATGCGGGATCACCTGCACCGTCTTGCCGAGGAACTCGCCGGCGCGTTCCTTATTGATGACCGACAGGTAAATTTGGCCGGTCGTGTAGTTCGAATCTCGCGTGAGCGGCGAGTTGGTAAATCGCTCATAGTGCCCCAGATCGAGGTCAGTCTCGCTGCCGTCGTCGAGAACGTAGACCTCGCCGTGCTGATAGGGGCTCATCGTGCCCGGGTCGACGTTGATGTACGGATCGAGCTTCTGCATCCGCACCTTCAGGCCGCGACGCTCGAGCAGCATGCCAATCGAGGCGCTGGTGAGACCTTTTCCCAGAGAGCTGACGACGCCGCCGGTGACGAAAATGTGCTTGGTCATACGCTCTGGGCCTTCCGTGAAGGTGGGAGGGAGGGACTGCCCGCGGGGCGCCAGCCTGGCTGCCGCGAACCATTGCATTCTAGCCAGCGAGGGGGGAGGCGCGCAGCCCTGCGAATCGCCGCTAAATTACCGGAAGAACTGGCCGCTTCCCTCAGCAGGGAAGGCGTTCACATGGTGCGTGATCGTCGGTTGCGGGGCGTCGATGGGCCACACGACCTCGACAATGTCGAACCGAGCCGCACAGCGTTGCAACAGGCCGTGCGATTTGAGAAAGGCATTGGCGGCGCGAGTCATACGCTGTCGGCGCACGGCGTCGACGGAGATCGCCGGACGGACGGCCCCCGCGCTCCGCCGCGTTTTCACTTCGACGAAGACGACAGTTCGGCCATCGACGGCGATGACGTCGATCTCGCCGTAACGCATTCGGCGTCGGGTGACGACGATGCGGTAACCCTGGCGGCGCAGATAGCGAGCCGCAACGACTTCGCCCCGCTCGCCAAAGGAGAGGGGGCGCCAACGCTCGGCAATCCAGCTCTTGATCGACATGGGCGGTGTAGCAAAAAAGGTGGGGGCCTCGCCCCAGCCTAATTGCCATTTGCCATGCCGCAAGTCGGCAATCAACTACTTCTTGTCGGTGCCGGCTTGCTCGCTGCGGCGTTCGCGGAGACGGGCCGACTTGCCCGAGCGTTCCCGCATGTAGTAAAGCTTGGCCCGGCGAACGACTGCGCTCCGCTTGACGTCGATCTTGGCGATGCGGGGCGAATGGAGCGGGAACTTCCGCTCGACGCCTTCGCCGGAGACGATGCGACGGACGGTGAACATCTCCCTCGAGCCCGAACCACTGCGAGCGATCACGACGCCGGAGAAGACCTGAATCCGCTCCTTTTCGCCTTCGAGAATCTTCGTGTGAACGTCGACGGTGTCGCCGATCTCAAACATCTGGACTTCGTCAGCCGGCTTGAGGCTCGACTTCTCGACGCTGGCGAGGATTTGCTGGCTCATCTTGGCAATCCGTAATGAAAAATTCGCTTGGGATTAACCACAGAGAACACAGATGACACAGAGAACCATGCGTTGCTGCCGGCTCTTTTCTCTGTGCTCTCTGTGGTCTCCGTGGTGAAAGTATTTCTATTCGTTCAGCAGGTCGGGACGCTGCTTTCTCGTCCGTTCCAAACTGCTCTCTTCGCGCCATTTGGCTATTTTTGGGTGGTCGCCCGAAAGCAACACTTCCGGCACTTCCAAACCGCGGTACTCGCGCGGGCGGGTGTACTGGGCGAATTCCAATAGCCGATTGCCGGTCGAAAACGAATCGTACCGGCCGCTATCTTCGTCGCCCAACACTCCCGGAACCAGTCGGATGACCGCGTCGATCACCACCATCGCGGCGACTTCGCCGCCGTTGATGATGAAGTCGCCGATCGAGACTTCCTCAGGCTCCAATATGTCGATCACGCGCTGGTCGAACCCTTCGTAGCGGCCGCACAGTAGCAGCAGCCGCGGATGGGTCGCCAACTCTTCGACCAGCCGCTGGTTGAGCGGCCGGCCCTGCGGGGTGAGCATGATCACTCGCCCCGGCGTTTCGTCCTGCTTCTGCACCGCTTCGACCGCGTCAATCGCTGGTCCCGGCATGATCACCATGCCAGGACCGCCCCCGTAGGGACGATCGTCGACCGAACGATGCTTGTCTTGGGCCCAGTCGCGGATGTTGTGCAGTTCCACCGACACGATCGACTTGTCGATGGCCAGCTTCAGCAAACTCTGCGTCAGGTATCCCGAAAACATTTCCGGGAACAGCGTGAGGACGTCGAACCGCATGGTCGGACGGCTCCTTAGCTGTTCGCCGGTGGATTAACCTTCAGCCGCGGGAGCCGCAGCCTCTTCAGCAGCGGGCGCCTCGGCGGCGGCACTGGCTTCGGCGGCAGCGGCTTCTTCAGCGGCCTTCGCGGCAGCAGCTTCCTCGGCAGCCTTCGCAGCGGCGGCTTCGGCAGCAGCCTTGGCGGCGGCCTCTTCAGCCAGCTTCTTCAGCGACGGAGCAGCCGGACCGGCGTCGGGAACGACCTTCGGGCCCTTCAGCTTCGCGATCGCCTTTTCCTGCTGCTCAAGATGCGTGCCGTTGGGGCCGTACTTCTTGATCAGAATCGCGACCTTCTCGCTCGGCTGGGCGCCAACGCTCAGCCAATGAGAGACGCGTTCTTTGTTGAACAACGCCCGCGCATCGGTGTCAGGGACCGACGGGTCGTAGGTGCCCAATTCTTCGAGCACGCGACCGTCGCGCGGGGCGCGCTTGTCGGTCGCACAAATACGAAAGAAGGCGCGATGGGCACGGCCCATCTTCTTCATGCGGATGCATACCGCCACAATTCCATCTCCTAATTCGGTGCGTGAATCGTCTTCACGATTCACAAGTGCCCGCCCAGGCATAGCTTAGGGGCCAGACGGGAATCCCGTATCTTGCCAGAAAGAGGGGGTAGCTGGCAAGTGGGGTGTGGCGAAGGTTTTTGGGCAGATTAGGCCCCAAGTTCGCTGCTACCCCTTATCGCCCCGGCGGCGCTTCCGCATTTCTTTTTCCCGCTGTTTCTTAAGTTTCGCCTTTTCCTGCGGCGACAACCGTTTCCCGGAACTTTGCTTCTGCCGGGAGAGTTGCCCCGCCGGGTTCGACATCGCCCCGCTTTGAAGCTCGCGGACCATCTTCATTCGGTCCTTCACTCCCTTACCGGCCATGGCGGTCATCACCTGCGACATGGCGCTGAACTGCTTGACCAGTTCATTCACTTCGTGCGGTTCGACCCCCGATCCCGCGGCAATCCGGCGGCGGCGTCCCTGATCGATCACTTTCGTCGGATTCCGCTTTTCGTCGGCGGTCATCGAGTCGACGATTCCGAGCATCCGCTTCATTCCCTGCTCGGCGTCGACGTCGTCGAGGTGCTTCATGAGCGACCCCATGCCGGGGATCATCCCCATCACCTTTTGCAGCGGGCCGAGCCGGCTGATCTGGCTCATCTGCTTGCGGAAGTCGTCGAGCGTGAACTCGCCTTTCTTCAGCCGCTCTTCCTGAGCGAGCATTTCATCCTGGTCGAACTCGCGTTGTGCCTTCTCGACGAGCGTGAGAATATCGCCCTGCCCCAGGATGCGGCCCGCCATCCGGTCGGGGTGGAATTCTTCGAGGGCGTCGAGATGTTCGCCGACGCCGATGAACTTGATCGGCACGCCGGTGACATGCTTCACAGACAGGGCGGCGCCGCCGCGAGCGTCGCCGTCGAGCTTCGTGAGAATGACGCCGTCGAGTTCGAGCGCTTCGTTGAACGCCTTGGCACTGTTGACCGCGTCCTGACCGGTCATGCTGTCGATCACTAGCAGCACCTGGTCGGGCATTGCCTGGCGGTCGACCCGCTTCAGCTCCTCCATGAGGGCTTCGTCGACGTGAAGCCGGCCGGCCGTATCGAGGATCAGCACGTCGGCGCCGATCTTTTTCGCGTGGGCCTGGGCCGCCTTCGTCACGGCGACCGGATCCTTCTGCGTGCGGTCGGAAAAGACCGGCACGCCGAGCTGCTCGCCAATGATATGGAGCTGATCAATAGCCGCCGGACGCTGGAGGTCGCACGCCACCATCAGCGGCGAACGGCCCGCGGCCTTCAACAACCTGCCAAGCTTGCCGCTGGTGGTTGTTTTGCCCGAGCCCTGCAGACCGCACATCATCAGGACGGTGATGCTATCCTTACCCTTCAAATGCAGGGAATGATCAACCGGCCCCATGAAATCGATGAGGGCCTGGTAGACGACGCCGACGACCTGCTGGCTCGGATTGAGCGACTTCAGCACCGTGTCGCCGACCGCCTCGTCGGTAATCCGCTTCATGAAGTCGCGGACGACGCCGAAGCTGACGTCGGCCTCCAGCAACGAACGCTCGACGAGTTTGAGCCCGTCGCGCATGTTCGATTCGGAGAGCTTCCCCTGCCCGCGGAGGGTTTTGAAGGCGCCGGAGAGACCGTCTTGGAGGGCTTCGAACATAGCGTCAAGCGTGCGTTAGATGATCGTTGGGAACAGGCGATAGACCCACAATTCTAACGGAATCGGGATCGGTGATATAGCCGAGCGGCGGCAGCCCGGAGGGCTCAGCGAATACTTCTCCTCAGGCCCGCCCGCAGGGACGACGAATGGGACGCGGATTTCGCTGATTCGGCGGATCTTCGCGGGTTGGCGCCATAGGCTCCGCGTTCATCCGCTAAATCCGCGCGAACCCGCGTCCCATTCTTTCTTGGCGTTGGTTGAAGCGTACCCATTGACAACGGCACGCGGAGTGCCGAGTGCGCCTGCTACATTGCCGTCTGCCAATGTGTGCCATGTGTGCCAAGTCTGCCAATAGTTTTTGGCAGACTTGGACGCTTTCAATTTTTGCCTGTTTTTTGCATGTCGGCCAAGTTGGCCGTGTCGGCCATGTCGGCCAAGAGTTTTTGGCCAACACGGGCGCTTTTGTTGGGTGGCACGCCTTGGAAGGGCGTGGTGAGCGCGCAGGGACTACCACGCCCTTTCAGGGCGTGCCACCCGGACGAAGGTTGTAGTCGATTGTCAAAGAACAAAAGGCTGGCAACTGCGGCCACGCAGGAGTTTCAGCCAGCCATCAAATATCCATCCGTACACTACCAAATTGAGTGGCCATTTTCAAGATTTTTCCTCAGAGAAATTGCGAACTTTCATCGCCGTATTTCTTTGCGCCTTCGCGCCTTTGCGTGGGATTCAAGAAAGACCTGTCTCACGCAAAGGCGCGAAGGCGCAAAGGAAATTGGTAGGACCTAGCGCCCGGTTATCTGCTGGCGAACTGGCGGGCCTGCGCCGCGATGTCGACCCCCACTTTTTCGCTCCAGGCGGTCAGTAGTTGGCGGTAAAGCGGGCCAGGGCGGCCGTTACCCACCGTCTGGCCATCCACCCGCACAATCGGCTGAAGGCAAATCGAGGTGCTGGTGATGAAAAGTTCGTCGGCCGCGGCAAACTCTTGCGGCGTCAGGTCGGCTTCGACGTGAGCGACGCCCGCTGCGTCAGCGAGTTCGAACAGCACCTGCTGGCTGATGCCGGGCAGCACGCCGTCGATGCGAGGCGTGACAAGTCCACGGCCTGTGTAATAGGCGACGACGTTCGCCGTCGACGCTTCGCCGATGAAACCTTGTTGGTTGAGCAGCACGGCTCGCGCGCCGGGCTGGCGGCGGGCCGCTTCCTGATCGGCGAGATAGTAGTGCATCCGGCTGCGGCACTTTAGTTCCGGCGGCCAGCAGTTGGCAGGGGTTTGACGAACGTCGGTAATGACTACGTCGACGCCGGTCTCGAACTTGTCGGCCCAGCCGGCGAACGGCAATGGTCCGCCGTGGACGCCGATTCGCGGCTGAGTCGCGGCCGGGGTGTCGCCGGGCGTGACGAAGATGGCGATGTACCAATCGTCGCCAGGGGCCATCAACTCGGCGTTGACGTCGGGGAAAGCGGCCACGGCCTGCCGCACTTCGTCGACGATCGATGCCGCGTTCCAGCCGACGATTTCGAGCGAGCGCTCAAGCCGCGTGAGATGTTCTTCAACGCGGAAGGGGCGGCCGGCGAAGGTGCGGAGGCGTTCGACCACCGTGACGCCGAGGCCGAAGCCGACGTCGCTGAGCGGGATTTGGGCGTCTTGCAGCGGCATCCACGCGCCGCTGAAATAGGCTTGGCTGAGGTTCATGGTCTTAAGTATGGCGGCGCATACCGCGGCGTGCCACCGTCAATGAAGTGGGTAGCCCCGGTTGCCGCCGTCAGCGGCTACCGGGACGGCGCAGCCGCAGGAGGCACGTTGCGCTTGAGCGATTTCGGACACGTCGCGGCCTTTGGAGTGATGCCTCTTGCGGCTGCGCCGCCCTGGTAGGCGAGTACGCCAACCAGCGCTACCCGATGAAAGGCAATTACGGCCGCGCGGCGAGTTCCGTTTCCGTCTCGCCCTGTTCTTCTTGCAAGCGCGCCGGGAATTGAGCAACCTGCTCCAGCACGCGCGTCACGCGGCTCGACGAGGCCAGATACTCTTCAATCGCATGGTGACGCCCCACGGCGCTGGTGACGTCGACGGAACGGACGCGGCCGGTGAACTGGCCGAGGCCGCGCGGCCCGCCGTAGCCGAGCGGGCGCGCGCCGCTTTCCATGGCGAGATGATAAAACCGCATCGCCGGGTCGAGGTGGTTGTTCACCAGCAGGAGTTCGTCGACTTGCTCCAGCGCTCGACCATGGTAGCCGCCGGGACGAATCCAGTTGGCGTCGAGCGCCGCGGCGACGAACGCCGCTCGCATCGGCGGACGTTGGGGGTGGCTGCGCTGGGCAAGTTCCAGCGAACCGAGTCGGCCGCCAGCCAACAAATGCAATGCCCCGGTGGCGACGCGCGCCCCATAGCTGTAGCCAATCACTGCGAGCGGCGTTTCAGCCGGCAGCTGATCGATGGTCCACGCCAATTGCCAACCGACTTGCTTCGTGCGGGCCGCTTTCACCTGATAGTCGCGAACCTGACCTCGAATCTGCGACGACGGCCACGACCAAATGACGAAGCGGATCGGTCCGTCGCCATGATTGCGCGCGGCCAGCGAGCGATACATCGCGAGGCCGTGCGACTTCGAGTAGCCGCAATCGACGCGGTTGCCGTGGATGTAGACGATCGTCGGTACAGGGTTGCTTAGTTCGGTCGAAAGCTCGCTCCAAGAAAGAGTCCGCCAGCCGGTTGAACCGCCGACGCCGTCGTGCGCTTCGATTTGCAAGCCGGACGACATGATCGACGGCTCGCACTGCGTGCCGATCGATCGCGTGCTGATCATGTAAACCTGATCGCCCGCATTAGTTTGAGAATCGAACGTGACGGGCGCTTCCAACACCGGCGAAACGGCGCTCGCCGGCGTCACGTCGGCGCCATGCGCTGCGCTCAGTCCGCGCACTACCGCCCATGCCAAGAGCATGGTCGTCGCGGCCTGCGCACGAGCGCGGTCGATCAAACTAGTCGCCCAATCCGTCATGACCGTCCAGCGCAGATTCCGTCCCATCTGCACGACTAGCGCACTACGTATGACCGACGACTCTTGCGGGCAGGTGCGCAGTTTCTACCCGCACAAGCGTAGCATTTTTTCTGCGCGCAGGCGGAAGCTATGAGGTCGAAAAAAAACGTGCGTTGCGTTTGCACATCATGCCACGTGTTGTAGAGTTGCCGGACCCTCCGTTTTGCCCTCCTGAAGCAAAACACCCCTCCCCCCTTCTACGCCTTCGCTACAGTGCGCTGGCAGCGGAGTATCAAGTCATGAGGAAATTGACGATTCTGATGGCGCTGGCGACTACCCTCGCCGCGAGCAGCGGATGCTCGAGCTGCATCGGCCGCTGCAGAAACCTGTTTCACAAAGGCTCGCCGTGCGGAACCGCGATGGCGGCGCCGGCCGTGCTCGGAGCGCCCCTTGCCATGGGGACGCCGATGGCTCAGCCGATGATGGGCGCGCCGATGATGGCCGGCCCCATGTGCGTGCCGCAGGCTCCGATGTGCATGCCGGTTGACTCCTGCATGGACCAATGCGCTGATCCCTGCGCCGATCCGTGTGCCAACGGCATGGTGACCATGGGCTACGGCGGCGGCGGATACGCCACGGGCGGCGAGTCGTGCAACTGCGCCGGCGGCGGCGACGGAGCGATGATGAGCGCCCCGATGAACACTTTGCCGCCAGGAACGGTCGTTTCGCCGACTCCGTTGAGCGACCAAGCCCCCTAAGCGAGAACTCACTGTCGCTAACGAACGATATTTACATCGGAGCCGCTCGACCCGCGCCATCCTGAACGCGGCCGGGCGGCTCCGATGATTTTCTTTTGATTTCTTGTCTCGCCTCGCGATCCGGCGAGATGTTCGCAACGCCGATCTTGGCGGTCTACTGCTGCATCCGCGGCCCGTGGAAAAAGGGCGGACTACGGCGAGCCGCACCGGCGTCTCATCCCAATCGCACTGGTCCGCATCTTCGGCAAATTCGCCGCGTCGCGCCCCTTGGGCTATGCTGAAATAGTCCGATCTTCGACGCTACTGGGAAGTATTGCCGTGACGCTCCGCCCGTTTGCCGCCGTCGCCTTCTTGGCGCTTACTTGCGCCGTATCCATCGTTTTCAGCGCTGGTTTCTCGATCGCTGATGAGCCTGAGGCAAAGGGCGCGGAAGCGGGCGACGTCATCAAGAAACAGGATGACGCCAAGCAGGACGACCAGGCGAACACTGCTCCATCGCCCGCGGCGCCAACCTACGGCTCGCCAATCATCACGCGGATGCGCATTGGCGGTCGCGTCGAGGCGAAGGGGGGCGAAGTGCGCGACATCTTCATGATGGTCGCCGTGCCGCTTGATTGCACCGAACAGAAAGTGACGGTCACCGAGGAAGAATTCCCCGCCGACCTCGGCACGGTCGAGTTTCGCACGCTCCCCGACGTCAAGTTGGCCATTCCCGGCGCCAAGCAGATGCTGATCTCGATCCCGAAACTGCCGTCCCGTCAAACGGCGACTTCGGTCGTCACGTACGAGATTGAAACCAAGCCGGTTCTGGCGCCGACGGAGACGGCGACGCTTCACATCCCCAAGAAAGCGTCGCGCGATTTGAAGGGATTCCTGCTCGCCAGCCCGTTCATCGACGTGAACGATCGCGAGATCAAAGATGCGGTGGAGGAAGCGCTGCAGCTGCGCGTCAAAGACGACGAGACGAGAAAGGCCTCCGCCGCTCTTGGCGCCAATGGGATTGGCGACCCCTCGCAACCGCCGCTTTCGCAACCGCCCGTCGCCGAAGCGAAAGACGAGAAGAAGGAAAAGCCGCCGATAAAGAAAGCGAAAAAGGAAAAACTCTCGGAAGCGGAGGAAGCCGCCCTAGCCGCCAAGATCGAAAAGCTAACCGATTGGGAGCGAGTAGAAGCTCTCTACGACTTCGTCCGCGTCAAAGTCAAATATCTCAACGGCGCCGAGGACATGCCGGCCACCAAGGCTCTCGAGGACGGCGGAGCCGACTGCTACGGGATGTCGGCTCTCTTCGTCGCCATGTGCCGCACGATGAAAGTGCCGGCCCGCATGGTGTGGGTTGATAACCACCAGTACGCCGAGTTTTATCTCGAAGAAGAGGATGGCAAGGGCTACTGGTACCCCGCCCAACTCGCCGGTACGCGAGCTTTCGGCGAGATGCCGCTGCCGATGGTCATCTTCCAGAAGGGTGACAACTTCCGCGTCCCGGAGCGCCGCCGCGAACGGCTGCGGTACGCGACCGATCACACGACGCTGCAGGCTTCGTCGAAGCACAAGCCGCGCGTCGTTTACGTCCGCGAGCCGCTGTAGCAGCTTAGGCAAACGCGAACGGCAAACGCGAGGCTCGACTTATTTCGCTTCGGCGAGCACCGCGTCGAGAGCCGACTCCAGCCCCGGCTGCCCTGCCCCGACCGACGACCAACGGAGCTTGCCGTCGCGGCCGAAGACGAGCAGCGTCGGAATCCCTTCGATCGGCAGCGCGTCGAAGAACTCCATCGCCCCCCAGCCGACGGGCCAAGTGAACTCCGGCCGCTTGGCGAGGAACTCCTCGATCTTCGGGACGTCGCGTTTCGTCTCGCTGGTGAGGCCGACGAACGCCACGCCGAGCGGTTGGTACTTCTCGACGACCTTCGCCAGCCGTGGGATTTCTTCCCGACACGGCCCGCACCAAGTCGCCCAGAGATCAACGACGACGACCTTGCCCGCCAGATCTAGGGTCTCACCCTGCGGAACGTTGAGCCAACCGTCGACGGCCAAGGTCGGCATCGGCGTGCCGACCTGCAGCGAACTTCCCCCGCCGCCGGGCGAAGTCAGCAGCAGCAACGCGCCGCCGACCACCGCCAGCACGAGCAGGATCACGCCGAACGAGTCGCCAAGGTTTGCACGGTTTGCCATTCGCTAACTATAGCAGGGCCGGTCGCGGCTGCACCCGTCGTCGCTCCTTAGCTCCGCTCTCCTTAGCTCCGACGCCGACGGGCCGCCAACGGCAAGCCGAACGCGGCTAAGGCTAGCAGCACCGAACTCGGTTCCGGCACAGCGGCCGCCACGGCGACAGAAGGGGGTAGACCAAAACGCTGCTGGATCAGCAGGAAGTCCGCACCGTCGACGACACCGTCGCCGTTGGCGTCGCCCTGGGCCTGCGTGGCCGGCGGGGGCGGGTTGCCGACGCCGAAGTTCGATTGCCAGATCGCGAGGTCGTCACCGTTGACGATACCGTCGCCGTTGAAGTCGGCGCCCGTGCCAGGAGTGGAAATGAAATTCGTCGTCAAGAACGCGCTATTGCCGATCGTCTGCACGCCCCAGTTAACGCCTGCAATCGGCGGTGCATTCACCGAGGCGAAGGCGCCGGTGACGTCGCCGGCGGCGATGATCTCCCATCTCTGGCCGACGTACGGGATAAAACCGCTGCCGAGCGAGATGTTCAGCGCTCCGCCGAGATTGGCGTCGCCGGTGACGAAGAGTTTGCTGAAAGTGAATCCGATCTCCATGTTCAAGTTGCCCGAGAGAGTCAGATCGCCGATCACGGTCGAGCTGCCGCTGTCGTCAACAGTCAGCGACGCGACCGCCAACGGTAGCGGAGACTCGATCGTCGAATTACCAACGAACATCTCGCCGCCGGTCCCGGCGACGCCTGAGCGGAAACGGAAGATGGCGTCGCGACCGAAGATTTGCCCGTTGTTGGTGACCAAGCCCTGAAATTCCATCTCGCCGCCCTGGGACTCAATCACCGAGCCGACATTGTTCGTGACGGCGCCGGTGAAGAGAAGCTTCTCGCGAAGGTTGGCGACGGCGGCCGCATTGCGGATGTCACCGTTGTTGATCACCACGGGGGCGTCGACGGTGCCGGCGCCGCGGATGATGCCGTCGTTGTTCGTGACGAGCGGGGTGAGGAGTGTGCCGTCGTTGAGGTTGATCGTGCCGAGCCGGTTGATGGTCGTCGACTCGTCGTTCCGAACCATCGCCTTGTCATTGATGTTGACGACGCCGGTGGAGTTTCCCGCAGCTCTGCCGACAATCATGTGTTCAAAGGTCCAGAGCAGCGAGTTGCGTCCAGTGACGATCGCCTCGCCGAAGGAATCCGCCTGCTCGCCGATGATCGTGTCGCGCCCGACGCGGACGCGGGCTTGGTTGGTGATCTCGAGCGTGCCGCGGCCTTCCTCGCCTAGCAGCAGGTCCATTTCCGCGTTCGACGAAGCAGGCGTCGGGAACACGCCGACGTTCCAACGACTCCCGATGCCGTCGACGAGAACGTAGCCTTGTCCGAGCCCGTTCTCGCTGGTTTGAACTTCGGTGCCGATGCTGGCTGTCTGCCAGGTTTCCATGCGGGCCGAGTTAAGAATTTGGACGTCGCCGAAGCCTTCATAGCCGACGGAGACGCGCGTATTGACCAGTATCGAACCGAAGCCGTCGACGACTGCGAACCCTTGCGAACCTGCGATGTCGCCCAAGATCAGGTCGAAGTCGGCCGTGGATACTTGCTGATCAGGGTCGGTAAAGAGCCGACCGCCGGCGATAATTTCCAGGAAACCCTGGCCCTGCTCACCAATGGTGAGCGACTGGTTGATGGTCCATTGCGAGTTAAGACCGACAACTCGCGCTAAGCCAAGCCCGAAGGTATTGCCGCCAATGATTGCATTTTCCGAAATGAGCGGAAACGTATCTGCCGGGATGTCGATCGTCAACTGGCCCGCTGCCGTGCCGCCGACGTTGTCGCCGGTGCCGCCAACGATAATCAATGGGATGGAAGGGAGCGCAGGATTTTCGCCTTCGTTGCCAAACTGAGGAAGATCTGGAACCTCTTCTCCATCGACAACTTTGAAAGGAAACACGTCGCCGATGCCGATGACGTCGGCGAGGGCGGCGGAATGCATCGAGCCGAGCCCTGCGGCCGCGAGAAGCGCGACCGTCCCCTGTCGCTTGAACCAAGTTGTCGCGGAGTGCCGCCAGTTGCAACGCTTCATCATGTTCCTCTTCGTCTTTCAATGCTCACCGGTCGTGGCGCACAGCTTCGCCGTCGCCGGTGTCTTGCCCCGTGTTGTCTATGATCGTTGGAAAGTCTTAAAAGTGCCAGCAGATTGTGGGGCCCGGCCTGACGGCGCGGGGCTCAATGGGCGTGTTTTGGGTGGTTGCCGGATTGGCGGGTTTTGTCCGTTAGTGAAAGGTGATTCTTGGTGACATCACTGACCGTTTTCGCTCACCGTGCGCTACGGGCGGGGGCAAAATAGCCGGAAAACGGGCCTATTTTGGCTGGCCGCGGCGCGGCGGGTTTTGTCACTGGGGAGTGGACAAAACGGGGTCAATTGGTTGTGGGGCGGTCGGTTGTCAGTTGCTGGGGGAACCGAGGGCTGACGCCGCTCGGCTCGCAGCAGGCTTTGGGAGCAGCGTTTTCGGGCGTTCTGGCGGTTTATTGTCTCAGAGTAGGTGGCCGATTTCTATAGCCCAGCAGGAAGATTTGTGGACAGACGTATAGTCATCGTACCCGATGATTTATGACCGGTTGTCTTCTTTCGATCACTCAATGCGGCGACGAAGGCGGACGACATTTTCGACGTTGTGGTCGGCGCCCGGTTCGAAGCCGGCCATTTGGGTGCGGTCGATCATGTAGAAGCCGCGGAGCCGGCGGGTGTTGCCGACGTCGACTCCATCCTCGCGGCCGAACGTGTAACCTTCGGGGTAAACGCGGTTATAGAGCGATTGATCCTGGTTGAAATTGTCCTTATTTAGCTCAGTTGGGGTAGCCGTATTCCAATTGGGCACCTCTTCAACTTCAAAGAAACCGATCGTCACCCACACCGCATAGACGTTCGACCGACCGGTCACCAGGTTGTTGACTCTGGTCATCGGCTGATACCGGAAATAAGGATTGCGATCGGTATCGTTGAATGGCGCGTCCGAATGGACGGCAAAGAGCGGTTTGCCTCCAGGGCCAGTCGGCGTCGGCTGAGTACTGCGCAAAAGTCCCACGTCGACTCCCTTACGCACGAGTTGAGGCAAGGGAACCAAATTGCCCGCATCGGGGGCACGGAAGGGATTGGCGAACATCGTAGGATTCTCTGAATCGAGCATCGTCGCCGGTGCGTCCAATATCCCGTAGCCTCGGCGGGACGAGGCAAAGTGATCGTCGTCCGGTCCCGGATGAACGCGCGGATCAACACTGCCATCAGCTTTGGCCGAACCGTGGAATATGCCATCCCACACGTCTTTGCCTGGCAAGGTATTGATATTCACCCGACCTGGTTCGCGGAACTCCGAGATCGTATTGAACGGAGGCCGGAGGAAAAGTCGCGGGTCGGATTCAAGCGCCGTCGCCGCGGGCAACGTCACGGTCATACCGAAGCGATCGGCGGAAGGATCCATCCAGGTCTGGGAGCCGACGAATAGCGACGGGGTGTGGACGTATTCCAAGACGCGATAAAGGTGGAGCGGCAAGCCGAGAGGGGGCGTCGCTGCACCAGCTTCCTCGTAGAAGAACCCGGCCAAATGTCGGAACGGAGTGACCTGCTGGGGGCCAGACTTCGGCGTCGGCTCCGGAGAGGGGGGCAAATCGTACTCTTTCCAGTTGGGGTCCGGCGGCGATTCCGCGCTGGAGAACTGCGGAATCAATTGCGACGAGCGCACCCGGGGAACGAGCATTAACTCATTGCCGCTGACGAAGGGTCGATTGTTCCAAGTCAGCCACTCGAAGGTCTTGGTTTGGCTCGGGACAATTTGCTTGCGCAGCCCCGTTGCCGCCGGCGCCGGGTCTTGCAGCGGCTTATTCAGAAATCCCAGAGACGACATTGGCACCGAGTTAAACCAGTTGTCATCCTCGCGCTGCAAGGGAAGGCGGCGCAAATCGCTCATGGGCGTCGTGAGCATGTCCTGGTCGTTTTTGCCCCCGCGCTTCCGCACGAGCGTCGGCGCCTCGCGTCCCCACAAGCTGGAGGCGTAGTTGGGATCTGCCTTGGCTTGCTCCCGAGCGGTGTAGCCACGTTGGACACTGGCAAAGTTATTGCGGGGCTCGCTGGCCTGCTTGCCATCGGGATTATCCCCATCTGGCTCCTCTTTTCCCTCGGCATTCCCGCGGCTGTTGAAAACCGTGACGTTCGACGGCATCCCGTCGACAGTCATGTAAGGATTCACCGGCTTGCCGGTCTGGTGGTCCGGATGCCCTGGTTCAGGGTTCCATGGCAGCAGCGGATTTGCCAAGCGCTGAAGGTAGAGATAGCCGTACGCGGCTCCGTTATCGCCGCGGGGATCAGTGTTGCTTTGCGGCGTGGCTCCGCGAATCTGCGTCAGCACCGGGTCAATCGGGTAAGCGTACGGCCAGTCGATGCCCTGGGCATCAAGCGCGCTCTGACCGCCCATCGGACCGTCCAGAGGAATATCCAACGGCCGAGAGGCTCCTTGCGCCTCGTACTGCTCCTTGTTCGGATTCCACGTGGCATCTCCCTTTTTGACGGGATACCCACGGGCCGGTTCGGTTAACGACAGGCGTCGATACTCAGACGTCGTGCCGTCCGCGCTGACTTGATCAATGATGGCAACTTCGGTCATCGACTGTAATGGCGCGGCGTCGCCCACGACGCGAGGCAGTATCGAGCCATCGTCAGCCGGCGCCTGGAGGTCGTACTGACCGACGGGGTCCCGCAGCTTGGCAGCCGTCGGATCGTCGACGCAATCCAGCATGCGTACGCGGTTGGAGAGCGCTTGTCCGCTGGCGCGCGAGGTGATCAGTTCGATACGACGTTGAGGCTTCTGCAGCGCAGGATTGCGGGCGCCTTTGCGGTCGCCGATTGGGGTTTCGTAGACGCCGTCTTCGGTTTCCTTCCCGGAGCCGACGACCAGATAGCGACCTGGACGCACGGATGGCGTCTCGTTCTTCGTAAGATCGTTATGGAAAGCGGCGCCTTGAAGACTATCTTTTCCAGGAATGCCGCCGAAGTAGATCGTCCGGTCGTAGCGAACGTCGTGCGTGGTGTAAGGCCGGAATTTATCGTCGTAATGGTCCGGATCCCATTTGGCAATATCGGCTTCAAGGATGGGCTTGGGGCCCGCGCCGCGCTTGCAGATTGCCATCCGCCATACCGGCGATCTCGTCGTCCCATCTGTCGCGACGCCGCCAAGTTCAACGCCGAGATCATTGCCGCTCCTACGGCGATGCGTATCGGCGTTGGCAGCAGGATCAGCCGGCCACGGGTTATACAGTTCCACGAACAACCCGCCGCGCGGACGGACGAGTTGGTCGTAGTCTTTATCAGCCGTTGGATCATCGGGATCGAACAGCTTCGCATTGACCGTCCCCTCGAAGCGATTATTCCCTTTGTAAACATCTTCGGAGGGGGTGTCGTCGGTGCGACGGTCATGCCAAGCGAGGGTTTCGGTCATGAGCAATTCGGGACGCTCCGCGCCCCAGACGAGCCCGCGCAGTTCCGGTCCAAGCGTTCGATTGGCCGCATCTAGTTGGCTGGCACGCTCGCCGTCGCCGTCGGGCGACGGCACGTCGTCAGCGGTCCCCAAGATGCCGTCGGGGCCGGGAGAAGCCCCGATGAAACCATCGACGTCCCAGCCGTCGAAGGGATTCACGTCGTATTCAAACGGCGTCATGATATTGTCGGGATCGCGGAAGTCGACGACGTTCACGGCCCATTGGGCCAAATTACGGGCGAATTCCTGATCCTGGACGGTCGCGGTACGCGTGCCGTAATCTTCCTCAGCCGTGAGCGTTAGCGCCAACACATAAAGATGGCGCGCCATCAAATGGCGGTGATCGACCGTACCGACCTGGCCATTGGGATTGCCAGCCGCTGGTTGAATCTCGACAGCCATGATCGGAAACCGGGGCGTTCCGAATTCGGCGAACGCGGCAGGGCGCGTCGTTCCCCCGCCGGCGAGATTCCACGCCGGGGTCTCTTGGTCGGTTCCAGGGTTGTAGACGCCGTTGCCGTCCCCGTCGATGAACTCACCCGGCTCGTCAACGACGCCGTTGCCGTTATCGTCTTGGCCGTTGCCGAGCGGACGATTAATGTTCAAACGAACGCCGCTTGCCAATTCAGGGGCGAGCAGGCGGCGCACGATGGCGCGGACCTGATTGGCTTCCGCCGGGACTTTGAGCGGGACGGGGAACTTCCTGTCGTCAACGCCAGGAAACAAAGCGGCGCGCACGCGGATTTCCATCAGCTCCGCAGCGGAATGGGGCTGGCGACGATACTTCACGTCTGACGTCAGCAAGGTTTCCATCTCGTGCGGCAGCGACACGTTCGGCGTCGGTACATCGAAACTATCGGTAGTGAGCTTGAGTCGATCGCCTGGATCGCCAGCGACGCCCGACAGAAGCGCCAGTCGCGGCGGGAGGGTGCCAGCGTCGTTGTCGTACATGCGGAGCACGCGCTCCAGTTCGGCGACGGTAAAGGGGGCGTCGGTAGCGGAGTTGCCGCCCTGAACGCCTTGAACGCCGGCGGCGGTCTTTTGAGACAGATTCAATTCATAAGGGGAATCGGTGACGAGATCTTCGGTATTCCCTGGACTGGAAATCACATTGGCAAGCGTCGACTCGGAAACAGCCTGGCCGAGCATATTGAGACCTATCCCGTAGCGGGCGCGGAGATCGGGAGGCGTCGCGAAACTCGACAAATTGTTGGCGCGTTGCGGCCAGCCGTTCATCGAAATCTGCGAGAGCGCGTCGACCTCTTCCGCAATGCCGGGGCGTATAATCCCCGAGCCGTTTGTTGGAAATCCATATCGGCCGGGGATAAATTTGCCGGAAGCGTCATTTCCGCCGACGAGGACGCGTCTAAAATCTTGGATACCAATGGCGGCCGTGAGGCTAATCTCCGCCGGGCCGTAGCCGACGCCATGCGGCGCTACGTCGGATTTGGTCGCATCGTTGGCAATGATGGTGTTCGGATCCGCAAAGGGGGTGGTGGCGGTCATGCCGGTGAGCTGCGTGTTGCTGCTGGGCGCATTCCAAACTTCCGCCAAATCGCATGTTCCGTGGGCGTTGACGTTCAGACGGCCATCCATGTCGGTGATGAGGACCGCGACGAGCGGCTTCACCAGCTTGCCGTTCGGGCCAGCCATGACCGGCAGGCCGACGTCGACCCAAACGCTGTCGCGATAGCCGTCGTTGTCGTTGTCGACGTCCCAGGGGCCGTAGACCATGCGGGCGAGCTTTTGGCCCCAACCCGCGGAGCCGGACGGAATAGCGGCGAGCTCGGGATTGCTGCCAGTGAAATTCGGGTGGTCGAGCCAGTTGGGACGCATCAAGACGCGCCGGAGCGTCATCGCGTTGCCGGCAAGATTTGAAGAGCGGACGCCGTCGGTCCCATTCTTAAACGGCGAGTTGTTGGAGTTGGCCCAGTACTGGATCAGTTCCGGGCGGTGCCACGAGGGAATCACCATCGTGCCGAGATCTGTGGGCAATACGCCTGTCACATCGGTGAGGACTGTTTCTTGCAGCGTTGTGCCGCCGCGCGGAGCAGGGACGTACGCCAGCGGCATGTTCTGATAATCGACGGCGTCGTAGGACTCGTTCGCACCGCCGCGGCCGTTGTAATCCAGATAGCCGCTGACATTGCTGGGCGCAATGTATGGGTAATAAGTCGCGCCGGTCGGAAGCGTCCCCGATGTGATTGGCAACTGGATAACAGATGAGGGAAGCAAGAACGCAGCGTTCGGCATCAGCGCCAGCGGAAACGTGCCCAGTCCGCCCGGCATGACTTCACTTGCATTCAATTTAGGATCAGGCGGAGTAGTCCCGTTCCCTGGAAATGCCCAAGGATTGAAACCAACTCCTGTCCCGCTGAAAGGACGACCGTTGATGAGGACGCGCGCATTGGCGAGTTGCGTTGCGGGATTCGAGATCAACGAGCCGTCTTCCAACTGCACGTTCATCACGCGAAAGGTGTTCGGCGGGGTGAAGCCGACGATGCGCGTGCTGCGGCCTTTAGCGGCGCCGCTGAGGAACGTGAGGACTTGGCCGTTGTAGGCATTGTCGACGTTTGCGAAAACGAGAGGCTGATTGGCCCCGTCGACCATGTTGCCGTAAAAGTCGCGGAGCGTGCCGGCCACGGTTGAAATGTCAAACTCGAGCATTTGGCCGCCGGTAACGCCAAGTCCAGTTACTCCGCCAATGCGATTACCGGCGAAATTGGGCGGCGACGTGACGTCGATCACCCCCTTCAACCCGTCGTTGCCGTACATGTCGCCCAGGAGCGAGTGGAAGCGGAGGCTGCTGTGCGGGTTGTTCGTGTCGCGGATGATTTGATGGAGGACCTCGTCGAGGAGGTCGGCTTGGGCGGCTTCGCCGGCGAGGCGGACGGAGGCCTTCATCGCGCTCTTGGCGGCCTTTTCCGATTGCTTCGCCGTGATGACGAAGGCCAGGCCGACCATCAGGAACAGGACCAGCAGGCTGAGGACGACCAGCAGGAGGACGCCGCGGCGGGGGCGGCGGGCGGCGTTGAGCTTCGCGCGGCGCGTGAGCAGACGGGCGCGGCGCGCCGGCGTGGCGCGGCTGGTGCGAGCGACGCGGGCGCGGCGGGCGGCGTGCGACGACGGCGATGCGCTTCTGGAATGACGCGGGGTGCGGCGAAACATGACTGGTCTATCCTGTGATACTTGTTTGCCCCAAGTATGCGGTGTGGCGTTGCGGTCGGCTTTCAGCGGTCGGTTGCTTGATGCTGGTTGCTTGTTGCTTGCGAAGCGATCCAGCGACTAGCATCCAGCATTTCTTTTCTTACTGTGCGCTCTCCATCGGCAGCATTTGCGTGGCGACGCTGATGACGCCGGGGAGGAGGATGGCGCGAGGGGTGATATCTGCGCGAACGCCGCTGCCGAGGTCAGCTAGCGGCCAGTCGGGGCCGTCGAGCATGGCGCGGCGGACGGGGTAGTTTCCCGTGAGGCTTCCAGTAGCGTTGAGTATCTGCTGGTTCTCTTGCGTTTCGTTGTCGATCGAGAGGATGCGGTACCACTTCAGCAGGAAGGCGCCGGTGGTCGGGTGGACGCCGGCGACGGCGATCCAATTGCCGGCACGGATGCCTTCGGCGGCGTTGTCGACGTTTTCGATAGCGAGGTTGGGATCGGAATTCGTGCCGTAGATGACTAATTCATTGCCTTGCAGCATTTGGGCTTCGATCAGCCGTTCGGTGGCGGCCGACGGGGGGAGGGGCTCGCGTTTGTTGAAGACGGCGACGGAAACCTCGTACAGATCGCTGCCGAAGCGAGAGTTGAGCGGTTGCAATGCGGCAAGGCTGTCGGCCGACGTGGGGACGACGGTGGCGAGCCAGGAATAGTTGCCGGTGTAAGAGCGGGCGAGGAGAGTGTCGTCGGAGGGGTCGTTGGGAGTGTTGTTCGGCGTGCCGCCTCTGGAATCGACGGCGGTCCAGCGCTGGATGCCGGGGCGGTCGTTTTCTTTGGGGAGTTCGTTGGTGACGTCGTCGTGGAGTCGGAAGATGGTTTCGGCGACGCGCGGCGTGAGGAGCCAGTTGGCCGACTGCTGCAGACTGACGCGGCGCAGAGGCCAACGATTACCGATGAGGCCCGCTTTGGCGGGCAAGTTCTGCTGCCATCCATTGGGCATGAGCGTGTTGGGGGCTCCGTCGGGCGTGCTGGCGCCGACGAGGCTGGCGTAAGGGAAGTAGTCGAGATTCGCGGCGATTGCCGTCGTCGGGTTGTAATTGCCCTGGGGTCCATAGATTCCAAGGGCAGCCCCCATCGGATCGATGACAAACGCGTAGCCAGGGCCGGTATTGTTAGCGGTCGATAGCGGGACATTAAAGTCCGAGAATGGAGCCGGCTGTAACACTGGCGAAGGGCTCGGCGGTTGCGTCGACGTACCGGTCGCAGGAACGATCTGAGCGTCGGCAACGGGATGGTTGGCGTAGTACCAATGCTCGGGCTCCAGCATCCCACGGGCTTTGAGGTCGGCGAAGGCGGATTCGGCGAGGGCGGAGCCGCGGTCGAATTGTTCGCCTTTGCCGGCGTAGTGGTTGCCGACCGGGAAGATGGAGGCGACGCCCATGAGGCCGAAGAGGAGGACGAACATCGAAATGAGGACTTCGAGGAGCGAAATGCCGCGGCGGGCCGCGTAGCGGCGGCTGTCGGCCGTCGGCTGTCGGCCGTCGGCCAGAAACGCAAGGGGAGCGATCGCGGTGCGCGGGGCGCGGCCGGGGTGGTTCGCGGCTCGGAAGTGGCGGTGTAGGTTGATCATGAGTATGTGCGTTTAGCGGCCAGTGGAGCCGGACATTCGGTTGGCGTTTTGGCGGGCGCCTGGGTAATTGCCGATTCCGTTCAGCTGTCGATTGATCCTTACTCGATTCTGCTCCTGCTCGGTACCGCTGATATTATTTGAGTAATCCGCAATGCGCGGATCGAAGCTGATATTGTTCTCAGTCGTGATAATACGGCCGGCGCGGTTTACGCTCACCCAGCGACTGTCGGCGTTCAGCCAATTGATGCGAGTGCGCCGCTGGGCGAGCTCGTCGTCTGTAATGTCAGTACCAGCGGTGAAGTCGTAGTCGGCGGGGTCTTGGGCTTCAGAGTTGCCGTTCTCAAAGAGGCCCATTAGAAAGTAAACCTGATCGACCCCATCTTTTCGGACGCCATCGACGTACAGCGCGTCGAGCGAACCGTTCGGGCTGAACATGATGCCGATCGTCAGCGGAGTGATCTTCGTAGAGGTAATGGGCAAGACTTCGTCGAATTGCCCCGGTACGTTCAACCCGTCGGCTCCGGACGCCACCAAATCGATGCCGACGCCGCGGGGAAACTGCAGCGGTTGCTCGGAGGTGTTCACCGGCTGCCGGGCGAAAGCGTAAGTGCGTTGAGCTCCGAGTGCCATCTGTTGGCCATCGTAATTGAGCCAAATGGCGAGCAGGTAACCGGTCGGCATAATGTAGCCCGTCGCCTGATCGACTTGATGAGCGCCCTCGGTCGAGCCGCCGTCGTCGACGATCAGGAACAGATTGCCATTGACGTTGATCACGTCGCCATTGCGGACCATGCGGGGCGGAATTGGGTCTTCCGAACCGTAGAGCAAGAACGCCAGCTCCCACAAGCCGTAGCCGCGATAACGTGGGTCGAACAGCGTGCCGCCATTGCCGTTGGTGTTGCCGTCCTCTTGCTGGCCGTAGGTTAATTTTTCGTCAGCGCGGGGCTTGATGACAGTCACGCGGGAATGCTCGCTGAAGCCGGTGAATGGCGCGGGTTCGGCGATCATGTACGCTTCCATGGCCATGCCGCTGTAAGGGGCGCTCGTCCCCGACTCGCGGAAGGCGACGCCGACGGGGCGGCCGTCGCGGGCGGCTTGAGCTTGGGCCTGGGCGAAGAGCGAGTTGAGTTGTCGCGAGGCTTCGCGGAGCTTGCGGCTGTTGTTGTTCGGGGAGAGGAGCGGGAGTGCGCCGGCGAGGACTGTCACCATGATGACGATGGTGATCAGGAGTTCGATAAGGGTGAGGCCGCGGTGTGAATGACGAAGACGATCGGTGCGCGGAGAGCGATCCTTGACGGCATTCATTCCGCATTCCACTTTCTGCTTTCCGCTGTTCTTAGTCATGTCTGCGTCTCTCGGTCGGCGGCTCCGACCAGGCTTAGTCGGGGCTCGCAAGTCGTCGTTTGGAGGCGGCTGTCGGCGGTTAGTATTCGAGGAGGTGGTTGGTGATGTTGTCTTTCAACGCATCCAATTCATCAGGAACAGGATCGCCTGCTTGGAACCCGTCTGTAGTTTCGTAGTAGGGATCTATCGGTGCGTCAGTAGGTCTAGGCAGCTTAAACGTCGCTTCACCATCGGGCCCGTGCGAGTAAACGAAGGGTACTAGTCGATACGCCGTTAAATCGGTTCGATTCGCACTAGTGGCCTTCTGAATTCGCGTTCGCAGGTTGTTTTGAACAGCGCCTTTTAGGACCGATGGGTACAAATTGATATCCGGCGTCAGAACGTTAAGCGCGTCTCTGCGGTAGGGATCGAAAGGATCATGATCCACGTCACTCGGGCGCCCTCCTGTCGCGTTGACCGGCTGAAGATCGGAAACGACTCCCGATGGCCAACGAAGCCAACGGATCGGATTTCCCCAACCATCCAGGAATTCCGGCGCACCGTCGCTGTCAGTGTCTCCGATATCCTGCTTGGAAAATAAGGTCCGAGCCTCGCCATCGCCGGTGGCCATCATGATCACCATGTAGAGGCATTCGGCGGATTGGTAAGTACCGGCTTCAGGGTGCGATTGAATCTGCTGATATCGACGATAGTAAGTCTCAGCAAGCGCTGGCGGCTTCGTTAACAAAACCGGCACATATTGAACGTCGTCCCAACGATCGGGCATCTCCTTTTTCATCAACTCGCGAACGCCGAGCAAACGAGCGTCAGCGATCATTTGGCCACGAACAATCGAAGCGTTCCGAAATGCCAGTTGCTTATCGCTTGCAGCAGCAACGGTATCAGACACCCACTGATCAATCGCCTGTGTGATCAATGGGTTCACGTCAATCCGCCGCGTTTCGTAAGACGCGTAACGCTCCATCAACAGCGTGTGGATCTTGGCGATGAGGCTCTGCGTCTTCTTCTCTCGCGCCCCTTCAATCGCGGCGGCGGCGGTGCCGAGGATGGCGGCGCTGATGATCGCCATGATGGTCATGGTGATCAGGAGCTCGATCAGGGTGACGCCGCGGCGAGGCTGCGAATGCTGAAGGTTGAATGCTGAAGGCTGAAGGGGGAGCGAAGGCGCGCAGCGATTCGCTTGGAACTTCATTCCGCATTCCGCATTCGGCATTCCACAGGGCTTCATCATGCTTATTCCTCCGAAGCGTCGGCGAGCGTGCCGTCGGCGAAGTTAGTCAGCGTGTCGGCCACCGGCCCGATATATGGCCCTGCAGGAAACAGGATCAAATCATCGGGCTCCGTGGTGCTACTGGCACTCACGCCGAAGTCGCCCCAATCGTCGTCGAGTCCGCAATGAAGGATCTGATACTTGTTGTCGATGTACGCCACGTCACGCATCGTGCTAGCCGTCGTCACACCCTCCCGCAATTTCTTTAACGGAAAAATGGTATTCGCGGTCGCCGATGCGTACGGATCGTATTGGTATGGCTTATGGCGAGAAGTATCGAAGTAAACGAGCGGCTGCGTGGAACCCTTGGGTTTGTAATGCCAGAAGTTAATTCGACGATTTTCTCCGGCGTTATTGTCGATCGTGCCGTTCTGATTCAAATCGACGCTATACAGCAAGTAACGGCCGTTGAATGCGGCGCCGCTTTGGATTTCATCGCCGCTGCCCCCCCCTAGACGACTGCGGTCGAATTCATATCCTCCGATCCGACTCTCTAAAACCTCGACTCCGCCGTCCGGACCATCGACTGGAAAAGAAGGTCCGCCTGGACCAGAGATGGGAAACTTCTTGTCGCTGCTAAACCCACCAAGCCAGAAATAGAGGGCCTCGGCTCCCGACATGCCGTTCTGGAGGTTTTGACCTGTTCCGCCGCTGGTATTCTGACCGCACAGCGCCAGAGCAAGCACGGGCGGTTCAGCATTCCCTGTAAAGGCCTTCGCGATCATTCTCTGAAAATCGCTTTGCACCAACTTCGCCGGCGAGTTGGCCGGCGGGTTGTTTTGCGGATTGGGATTCATTCCGTTCGGCGGATATACGCCGTTGTCATTCTTAAAATTCTCAATCGCCCCGGAGATATTTTTGATCTCCAGAATGGTCTGGCTGCGCCGGGCCGACCGCAGGGCATTGACCGCCGCCGCGGCGATCAGGCCGGCCAGGACGCCGATGATCGCGATGACGATCAGGAGCTCGGTGAGGGTGAACGCCTGGCGGCGAGCGGAAAGCGTCGCCTGACGGCTGACGGCTGTGGGCTGCGAATCTTGCATGGGTCCTGAACTCCTTGTCTGGATCGTTTGTCTGTGCTTGTCGGCGGCTGGGCTGGCGAGGCTGGGCGGCCGGTTGGGGTTTTTGGGGGACAAATGCCCGCGACCGGCGGTCGCGGCTTTTTTGGGTTTAGGCGGTCCGCCACGCGTTGGGCGTAGGCGGCGGTGGCGGACTGTTGTGGGAAAAGGGCATCATTCCGGATTGCGAATGGGCCACGAAACCCGTCACCCTGCCCTGTTCCCGCGAGGGAGAGGGTATCGGATTGAGACTTTCTGGTTGATTTCGCAAGGCAGAATAAGGCGCCCCCCGACGCAAGTCCGCGGAAAACTGCAAGTTCGCACGAGACTCCGCTAGCAACCGCAAACTGTGTGCCGGATGGAGTTTAACTGCTTTCTGGGCAGCTGGGAACTAACCACGACGACACGACGGACACAACGAAAAGACGAAAAATGGAACCGCCGATGAACGCGGATGGACGCAGATTGAGGATTTGAAAAACGAGTCGCCTCGGTTTCTCAACCATTTGCGTTCATCGGCGTCTATCGGCGGTTCCAAATCCTGGTAGTTTTTCGTCGTGTCCGTCGTGGTTCGACCTTTTGGTACTCAGGGCGGACCCCTCGGAGTACCTCGGGGTGACAGGGTTCGGGCTCAGGGTGACAGGGTTCTTGCCGCAGCCTGACAGGGGTCTGGCCCGACAGGGTTCTTAGCCCGACAGGTTGTTGATGAGGTCGACCAGGGGGACGAACAGCGCGATGACGATGAAGCCGACGGCGCCGCCGAGGAAGATGATCAGCAGCGGTTCCATCAGCTTCGTCAGGCCGTCGGTGAGGACGGCGACTTCTTCGTCGTAGGTGTCGGCCACCTTGTAGAGCATCGTGTCGAGCTCGCCCGTTTCCTCGCCGACGTCGACCATGTTCACCACGATGTCGTCGACCACCCGTTGGCGGTACTTCATCATGTAGATCAAGAGGCCGATGGGGCCGCCGATGAAGCAGAACCAGAAGAAGGCGGCGACGGGGTGGAAGCTGAGGCGGGAGTATTCCTTCATCGGGGCGGCGATGGCGTCGCCCTCGCGGATCCGCTCGCTGATTTTGGAGAACATGCGTTCGAAAATCGCGTTGCCGGCCGTTTCGCGCGTGATGTTGAGGGCCTCGAGAATCGGCACGCCGGAAGCGATCAGGGTGCCCAGGGTCCGCGAGGTGCGGGCCATGATGTTCTTTTCGATCAGGTTGCCGAAGATCGGCACCTTGATGATGAACTGGTCCCAACCGACGCGGCCATGCTTGAACTTGCGAATAAGCTTGATCGTGAGCCAGATGGCGACCGGTATGCCGGGAATGAGGTACCAATACTCCTGGCACCAGTTGGCGACGTTGATCAGGTAGACGGTGAGGACGGGGAGATCGAGATCGAAGTCCTCGAAGATGGACTGAAAGCTCGGGACGATCTTGATCATGATGAAGGTCAAGATGCCGACGGCGACCGTCACGACGACGACCGGGTAGATCATCGCCGACTTGACCTTGCGCTTGAGGGATTCGGCCCGTTCCTTGAAGTCGGCGAGACGCTGGAGGATGACTTCGAGGGCGCCGCCCGCCTCGCCGGCCTTGATCATGTTGACGTAGAGGCGGTCGAAAGCCTTGGGCGATTTGGCCATCGCCTCGGAGAGGGTGTCGCCGCCCTCGATCGCTTCGCAGGTGTCTTCGAGGGAGTATTTCAGGCGGCCAGGCTTAGCTTGCTCGCCCAGGATGCGGAGCGAACGGAGAATCGGCAGACCGGCGTCCTGAAGAATGGAGAGCTGGCGAGTGAACGCGGTGAGATCCTTGGAACGGACGCCGCCGAAGACGAAGCCGCGCTTCTTCTTGGCTCCGCCGGCGGCTCCGGCCTTTTTGCGAGCCTTCTTGACGGAGATCTTCGTAACGAAGTACCCCATCTGGCGGATAGTCGCTTGCGCATCTTCCTCGGTGGCGGCGTCAATGACGTCCTTGATCTCCGCTCCCGTGGAGTCCATCGCCTCGAATTGGAATGTTGGCATAGTTGCGTTCCTGCGGAACGAGCTTTCAGCGGTCAGCGATTAGCTGTCAGCTTGAAGGCTCATTGTCTGCCCTGTTCCTCGACTTGCGTATCGCCCTGAAAGGCGTTGATCGGTTCCGGAGCCCCGAAGGGGCGGCATCATGTAGCCGGGGGCGTGAGCCCCCGGTGTTAAGGCGAGTTGTTTCTCGTAGCCCCGTAAGGGGCGGCACTGTTCTCTGAGTCGAGTGGATCAGTGCCGCCCCTCCGGGGCTTTTGGTTTTTGTTCGTCGCTTTTCCAGGGGCTTACGCCCCTGGCTACATTCTTTCGCCCCTCACGGGGCTTTCATTCAAACTCACAATCTGACTGAAAGCTGACGGCTGATCGCTGACAGCTGTCTCCCTACGCTTCCATAATCGTTTCGCGGATGACTTCTTCGGCGGTGGTGGTTCCTTCGAAGCAGGCTGCCATGCCGGCGTCGCGGAGGGTGACCATGCCCGACTTTTGGGCGGCGGTGCGCAAATCGTCGGTCGAGGCGTTCTGCATGATGAGTTCGCGGAGCTCGTTGTTCATGATCATCAGTTCGAACAGACCGACGCGCCCCTTGTACCCAGTATTGTTGCAATTTTCGCAACCAGAGCCACGAAAAAAGCGTTTTCCCTTCAGGTCGGCGGGCGAAAGCTCCAAATCGTCGAGCATTTCCTTGCTGGGAGTATGCTCTTCGCGGCATTTGGTGCAGACGCGGCGGACCAGCCGTTGGGCGAGAATCGCCTCGACCGTGGCGCTGATCATGAAGACCGGCACGCCCATATCTTTGAGGCGGGTGACCGTGCTGGGGGCGTCGTTCGTGTGGAGCGTGCTAAAGACCATGTGGCCGGTGAGCGACGCTTGGACGGCGATTTCGGCCGTTTCAAGGTCGCGGATCTCGCCGACGAGGATCTTGTCGGGATCTTGCCGGAGAATGGCCCGCAGGCAGGCGGCGAAGGTGTTGCCGATCGAGGCGTCGATGGGGACTTGGATGATCCCCTCCATGTCGTACTCGACCGGGTCCTCGGTGGTGATCAGCTTGTCGTGGATCGTGTTGAGCTCGTTGAGAGCCGAGTAGAGGGTCGTCGTCTTGCCGGAACCGGTCGGCCCGGTTACCAGGACAATGCCGTTCGGCTTCGAGATGGCGACGCGAAACTGTCCCATCGTCTTGTCGTCGAGGCCGACCTTTCTCAGGTCGAGCGAAACGACCGAGCGATCGAGCACCCGCATGACGACGCTCTCGCCGAACATGGTCGGCAGGACGCTGACGCGGAGATCGACCGGGTGACCGCCGACGGTGAGCTCGATGCGACCATCTTGCGGGATGCGGCGCTCGGCGATGTCGAGGTTCGCCATGACCTTGATGCGGGTGGTGATCGCGAAGGCCAAGTGGCGGGGAGGCGGCACCATTTCGTAGAGGACGCCGTCGGCCTTGATGCGAATGCGGAACTCGTCCTCGAACGGCTCAAAGTGCAAGTCGCTCGCGTGGTCCTTGATCGCCAGCAGCAGCACCATGTTGAGGAGCTTGCGGACCGGGGCGCTGTCGGCCAGGGCCTCGACGCTGGTGAGGTCGACCGAGTTGCCGGCGACCTTCGCGGCGGCGGCGGCGAGTTCAGAATCCTCCTCCATCGCCGTGACGATCGACTCGACGCTTTCGGTGCTGTCGCCGTAGTAGCGTTCGAGGGCCTTGAGGATGCCAGGCTCGGTGGCGACGACGACGCGAATGTTGAAGCCGAGGAAGGTGCGGAGCTCGTCCTGAACGCCGAGGTTCTGCGGGTCGCACATGGCGACGGTGAGCGTGTTGCCGTCGAACTCGGTGGGGATGATGCGATACATCTGCGCCATCGGTTCGGTGACCATGGCGATCACCTTCGGGTCGATCGTGAGATCGGTGACCGTGACGACGCGGAGGTGAAGCTGTTCGGCGAGAGCCTGGGCGAGCTGATCGTCGTTGATCAGGCCCATGTCCTGCGCGACCTGGCCGAGGAGTTGGCCGGAGCGCTGATGTTGCTCTTCGAGCAGCAATTCAAGCTGGTCGTCGGAGACGTAACCGAGGTCGACCAGGATTTGTCCGATGCGGCGTTGGGCCATGGCTTGCGCGTCAGGATGCTGTTTTTATGGTGAGTTGATTTTCTCTCGCAAAGGCGCTAAGGCGCAAAGTTTCGCAAAGAAGAGAAGTCATCTTCGTTCGGCCTTACGTTCCAGTCGTTTTGTCTTCTTTGCGTTTTCTTGGCGTCTTTGCGACTTTGCGAGAATATTTACTTAAAGACTATCCGTTGCCTTCGTTGGCTTGCGGTTCGTCGAAGATGCCCCGTTCGGCGGCGGCGATGCGTTTGGCGAGGTCGTCGGGGCTGTTCGACTTCATCATGACATCTTCTTTAGTGGCCACCTCGTTCCGCCAGTGCTGGAACAAATGGTCGTCGAGGAGCTGCATGCCGTACTTCGAGCCGGTTTGAATGGCCGAGGTGATGCGGAAGATCTTGTTTTCGCGGATCAGGTTCGCGATGCCGGGGGTGACCACGAGCGTCTCGAACGCGGCGACGCGGCCGCCGCCGATGCGGGGGACGAGCTGCTGGGCCAAAATGCCGATGATCGCGGTGGCTAGCTGCGTACGGATCTGATCCTGTTGATGGCTCGGGAACACGTCGATAACGCGGTTGATCGTGCCGGCGGCGCTCGACGTATGGAGCGTGCCGAACACGACGTGGCCCGTTTCAGCCGCGGTGATGGCGGCTTCAATCGTTTCAAGGTCTCGCAATTCGCCGACGAGGATGACGTCGGGGTCTTGCCGCAACGCGCGACGAATCGCTTCGGCGAACGACGTCACGTCGACGCCGACTTCGCGTTGGTTGACCGTCGACTTTTTGTGATTGTGGTAGAATTCGATCGGGTCTTCGATCGTGATGATGTGATGGTCGACCGTGGTATTGAGGTGGTCGACCATCGCCGCGAGCGACGTCGACTTGCCCGAACCGGTCGGGCCGGTGACGAGCAGCAAACCGCGCGGCCGCAGAATCATTTCTTTGAAGATCGGCGGCAGGCCGAGTTGATCCATCGACATCAGGTTCACCGGGATCTGCCGGAGAACCATCGAGACGTTGCCCTTCTGGCGGAAGACCGAGACGCGGAAGCGAGCTTGATCGCCGAAGGCGAAGCCGAAGTCGGCGCTGCCGGTTTCTTGGAATTCTTGTTGGCAGCGCTCGGGCGTGATGCTTTTCATCAGCGCCATTGTGTCGGCGGGCTCAAGCACTTTGGTCTTGAGCTTCTGCATGTGGCCGTGCAGGCGCAGCACCGGCGGCTGCCCGACGGCGATATGAAGATCGCTCGCTCCCTGCTTGACTTGAGCAGAGAGGAGTTTGTCGATGAGGATCGTTCCCATTGATTCTTTCCCGTCACGTACGCGCACAGCGATGGGCGAGCAGCGCCATCCGGGAAGCCTCTTCCCGTGAAAAGCCAGCGGCCCAGGCAAGGAGGCGGCGAGGCGTCGGCTGTTCCGGCCAACGCGGCCGAGTGCTCCGCGCTCCCCCCTTGAAAATTGCTCTGCGCCTACTTTGGCATTATGTCGGGCGCGAGGGCTAAACTCAAGTGTTTCAACGGGATAATGCCGGTCGGGCGGGGGCGTGAAGACCGCTTTAACCAGCCGGATCGCCACGCGATCCGGGAGCGGCGCCGCGGTCCGGAGGGCGTGGCCCTCCGGCTAGCGGTTGGCTACATATTGGCGGGAAGTGCGGTGGGCCGCCGCTTACTCGGTCTGCTCGCGTTTGGAGACGCGGAAGACTTCGTCCAGCGTGGTGATGCCCTGCATTGTCTTGAGAATGCCGTCGTCGTAGAGGGTGGTCATCCCCTGCTTCACGGCCGCCTTGCGGATGTCGAGGGTCGAGGCCCCCTGGAACGAAAGTTCCCGGACCTTCGAGTTCATCTGCATTAGCTCGTAAATGCCGATGCGGCCGCGGTAGCCGCTCTTGCCGCAGTGGGAGCAGCCGACCCCCTTCATGAAGGTGGCGCCGGCGGCTTGCTCGGGAGTGATGCCGGATAATTCGAGCTGGGCCGGCGATGGCGTGAAGGGCTGTTTGCACTTCGCACAGTTGACGCGGACCAGCCGCTGAGCCAGCACGCCGATGACGCTGCCAGCCACCAAATATGCCGGGACGCCGATGTCGACCATGCGGGTAATGGCGCCCGGGGCGTCGTTGGTGTGAAGGGTGCTGAACACCAAGTGACCCGTGAGCGACGCCTGAATGCCCATCGAGGCCGTTTCGTGGTCGCGCATTTCGCCGACGAGAATCACGTTCGGCGCCTGCCGGAGCATCGCTTTGATGATCTTGGCGAAGTCGAGCCCGATATTGTGACGGACTTCGACCTGATTGACGCCGGGGAGGTAATACTCGACCGGGTCTTCGGCCGTGATGATTTTGCGATCGGGCCGATTCAGTTCGTTCATCGCCGCGTAGAGCGTCGTCGTCTTGCCCGAACCGGTCGGGCCGGTGACGAGCAAAATGCCGTTCGGGCGGCGGATCAGGCCTTTGAACGCCTTGAAGTCTTTCTCCGACAGGCCAAGCTGCCGGACGCCGACTTTGATGTTGTCTTTGTCCAACAGCCGCATGACGCACGATTGGCCGTGGTTCGTCGGCAACATGCTGACGCGGAGGTCAAGCTCCTTGCCGCCGGCGGTGATCTTGATCCGGCCGTCCTGGCAGCGACGGCGCTCGGCAATGTCCATCTTGGCGAGAATCTTAATACGGCTCAGCAGGGCGCCGAGCAAACGCCGCGGCGGGCTGTCGCGTTCGACCAGCATGCCGTCGATGCGGTAACGGATACGGACGCGGTCTTCGAACGGCTCGACGTGAATGTCGGAGGCCCGCAGCTGGACCGCTTCGCCGATCATCAGCTGGACGAGCCGGACGATCGGGGCGCTGGTTTCATCGACGACGTCGTCGGAATCGCTCGTGGCGTCGTCCTCGGTTTCGGTGAAGTCGATCGCCGTATCAGTGAATTCCTGCAACATCGAGTCAGCCGATTCGCCGTCGACCTGGCCGTAGTTGCGGTTGATCGCTTCGAGGATGCTTTCCTTGGTCGAGACGCCGATTTCGATCTTGCGGTTGAGAATGAACTGCAGCTTGTCGAAGGTTTCGAAATCTTGCGGATCGCTGACCAGCACCTTGAGGGCGCCGTTCTCTTCCGAAAACGGAATCACCGCGTTTTCGCGGGCGACCGATTCGGGCACGAGTTCCACAACCGCGGGCGGAATCGGGACGTTGTTCAGGTCGTAGTACTCGTAGCCGTGGAGCTTTGCGAGGGATTTGGCGATTTGCTCACCGTTGGCGTAGCCGAGCTGCACGATGGCGTCCTGCAACTTCAGCCGGCGCGACTTGGCGACAGTCTCCGCTTCTTGGAGCTGTTCGGGACCGATGATCCCCTTCTTAATGAGAAAGTCCCCGAATCGATCAGCCATGGCGGCGTCTTCTCTGCTGCGAGTTCCGGAAGCGAAGCGTGTGGATCGGCGCGGCGAACGTTCGCGGAGCGACCCGAAAAGGGGGCGACGCCGCGGCGCCCTCGGCCCTTGCCGAGTTTGCGTAAACGTTCCGCCCGTAACCTTTTAGGCTAGTGAGGCAGGGTGCGCCTGTCAATCAACGTCGGCGGCGTTCCACCGCGCCTTCCACGGGAGCGGCCACCGTGGTGGCGCCCATGCCGGTTGAACCATTTAGCGGCGGGCCTTGGGCCGCCTCCCGCCGCGAGCGGCGGGGCTAAATGGGCGTGGCGGTCGGCGGGGCGGGGCGATGGTTCGGGATTGTGGCGCACATCGAACGTCAGCCCTCAATTTCGATATCGGGCTGGGGAGTCGCCTCGGGCGAATCGAGCAGCGGTTGCGGTTTGGGGGGGTCGCTCGGGATTTCCGGCTGAGGGACTGGCTCAAGTCGGGGCTCCAGAGCATTGCGGCCCGGCGTCGGCGGGTCGCGCGGCGTCGGCGCATTGTCACGCCAAAGCTGCTGAAGGTCGAGTTGCGGTTCGCCCCAGGCTGCGGGCCTGGGCCCCGGCGTTGGCGCCTGCGCGGGCACTGGTTGGACCCCAGACATCCCGCGGGCATCGACTCGCAATCGCTGCGCCTGTTGCCGGAGGTCGTCCGCCTGCGTGAAGAGTTCCAGCTGCTCCAGCCGATTGGCCGTCACGTCGAGGTGCGCCGCAGCGTCGCGCAAGGCACGAATCGCGTCGCGCGGAATCGACCGGTCTTCCCGGGATCGAGCAGGCGCTGTGGGAACGCCGAAGCCTTGCTCTCGCAGCGACTGAAACTGATCGACTTGCGATCCTCCCAGCGATTCTTGCAGACGCCGAATTTCCGCGCGCAGGGCCTCGCGATCGCCGGGATGCTCAGCAGCGTTGGCCTCACGGATATATTGTTGCAACTGCTCGACGACTTCGGCTGCTGAAAGTCGGTTCATCGACTGTGAAGAAATAACGAAGCTCAAGGCGATCCCCATCGCCAATCGCATGGATCGAAAGAATTTAGTCATCGCTCGCTGCCGCCCGGGACTAGCTGAATGGTGATGCGTACGCCTCTGTTTTAACGAAGCGACGCGGTTGACGGCAATCTAGCGTGAAAACAGTGCTAATGCGGCAGAAGAATGAGAGCTCGCGGCGACATTCAGCGAGTCCGTCTATAACGGCGCCAGCCGATGGTGGCTCACGAGCCACTCTCGGCCGGCGTCGTAGGCGAATAGTTCTTCGCACGCCATGACGAACATCCGCCAGCGCTGGAGTTGTTGGCGGGCCGCGGCGGGGGTGAGATCTTGCTGGAATCTATGCAGCACGACGTCGCGCGCCGCGTCGAGGTTATCGAGCCACGCGCGGCTCGTCCTAGCGTAGTGCTCTCCGCCGACTTCCCACCGTTGCTCCAGCCGCAGGGGACCGTGAACATGCTCAAAGAGATCGAGCGGCGGCATCGCTCCGCCGGTGAAGAAGTGCCGCGCCATCCAGTCGTTTCGCCCCTCATCGACAAAGCGATAAAATAAATCGCGATGGCAGAAAATATGGACGAACAGCCTGCCGTCGGAGTGGAGCCACCCGGCGAGGTGTTGCAGCAGCCGTTCGACGTTGTGCATGTGCTCGAACATTTCGATCGAGACGATGCGATCGAATTGCCAGTCGGCGCCGAGGTCGAGCGCTCCCGACGGGTCGAGCTCTTCCTTGGCAAAGTCAGCCACGTTGAGTACGACGTGTCGCACGTTGAGCAAGCCGCGCGCTAGGGCCTGCTTCATGATGAACTGATGCTGCGTGCGAGAATTCGACGCCGCGACGATGTCGGCGTTTGGATAACGCTCGGCCATCCAGAGCGAAAGCGAACCCCACCCGCAGCCGAGATCGAGGATCCGCTGCCCGTCGGCAATGCCAGCCCGCTTGCAGGTGAGGGCGAGCATCGCCTCTTCCGCGGCGGAGAGGTCTTCGACGCCCGGCTCCCAGAGGCAACCGCTGTATTTCAAGCGCGGGCCGAGCATCTCCTGGAACAGCTCCGTCGGCGCCTCGTAGTGCTGGCGACGGGCGGCGTCGGTTTCCTCGGCGATCGGGCCCGTGGCGAATTGAGCGCGTAGCAGCGCAGCACGCTTCACCGCGTCATGCGGCAGTGCTTCGTGTTCGCATTGCAGGCGCTGTTCCAGTATCCGCCGGATGCCCATGCGGATGACCGCGTCGGGAAGCATCCGCCGCTCGGCGAGCGTGATCAACATAGATGTAATTCGAGGTGCAGTCTTCAGAGGGTAGCAAGTCAAACGTCGCAGCGCTGGCAAATCATCGTGGATCTCCATGATCCACGATTTTCCGATGCGACGCGATCATTTGGTTCGCGGCGGCCACGGAAAGAATGGACTCGTCGTCCGTTGGTAGTCACGATAATCGTCGCCGCGGGAGGCTATGGCTTGCGCTTCAGTCGGCTTTATGCCGGTGACGAAAAGCAGCAAGTAAAGTAGCCCGCATGCGACCAATACGGGAGCCCACCAGAAACTGGATGTGGTCGCTAGCAGAATGTAACTGTTCCAGTGCAGCCATTCGAAGAAGTAGTTGGGATGCCGCGAGTACCGCCAGAGACCTTCGCGGCAGGTACGGCTCTTCGCTTCCGGACGCCGTTTGAACCTGGCAAGTTGCCAATCCGCCAGGGAAACGCCGCCGACTCCCATGAACCAGAGAACAACCGCGAAGGCAACGCACCACTCTCGCGGGGGGGTCGCGCTACGAGCAATCGCCATGTTTGGTGTGGCGAATAACCATGCAGCGAGGGCTTGAATTTGGAAGAAGCTGAAAAGTTTTCGCTCAGCCTGATCGCCCCAACGTCGACGTAGTTCGGCGTAGCGTCCCTCTTCGGGGTGACCGACGACGCGACGAAAGAGATAGATCGTGAGCCGCAGCGACCAGCCGGCGATCATGGCGCCGGCCAGCATGCGCAGCCAAAGGATCCCCGCCGGCCACGCGGCGAAGAAGAGCCCCAACAGTCCCACGAGGCCCGCCCACGCCACGTCGACAATCCCGGCGTTACCGGTTCGCCGTTGGACGAACCAAAGCGCCGCCATCACGAGAGACGAGGCGGCAAGGCCAATCGCCAGCGGCAGAACGACGTCGAATAACATAGCGTTATCGAGCCTGCGGTTTGGCGAGCAGGATGTGGGCCAGCCCGATCTGCCGCTCCAGAAAACCAGCGGCGCAATAGCAGAGGTAGTAGTCCCACGTCCGCTGAAAACGGTCGTCGAAACCTAGCGCCGCGATGCGAGCGGCGTTCGCCTGGCACGCCTCCCGCCACGCGAGGAGCGTGCGGGCATAGTCACCGGCGAAGTCGGCGAGTTCCAGCAGCCGCAGGTCCGTCGACGCGGCGACCGCGTCGCAGATGGCGCCAACCGACGGCACATTGCCGCCCGGAAAAACGTACTCCTGAATGAAGTCGACGCTGCGGCGGTAGTGCCGATAGCGCTGATCGGGAATCGTGATCGCCTGCAGCATCATCAATCCCGTGGGTTTGAGCAGCGACGAGCACTTGGCAAAAAACGTCGGCAGAAACTCGTGGCCGACCGCTTCGATCATTTCGATCGACGCGAGTTTGTCGTAGCGGCCCTGCAGATCGCGGTAGTCGCAGAGGCGAATTTCGACGCGATCATCTAGCCCCGCCGCAGCAATCCGGCGACGGGCGTAGTCGAACTGTGCTTGCGAGATCGTGACGCCAGTCACGCGACAACCGTAACGACTCGCCGCATGTTCGGCAAAGCCACCCCAACCGCAGCCGATCTCGACGACGTGATCGCGCTGGTTCAGCTGCAATCGCTGGGCGATTCGGTCGTACTTGGCGATCTGCGACTCGGCGAGCGTCGTCTCCGGGCCTTCAAAGAGGCCACTGGAATAGGTCATCGACTCGTCGAGAAACAACGCGAAGAACTCGTTTCTCAAATCGTAGTGGGCGTGGATGTTGCGCCGGCTGCCGCGACGGGTGTTGCGGCGGCCGAGTTGCCGAATTGTGCGGGCGATTCGTGCCGGCCAGGTGGCGGGGCCTTCGACGCGGGCGTTGCCTACCGTGGCCCGAGCAAGTCGCTGCAGCAGGGTCGGCAGGTCAGGCGTGGTCCATTCGCCGTCGACGTACGCGCGGCCGAAGCCAAGGCTGCCGCCGCAGGCGACCGAGCGATAGAAGCGGGGATCAAGAACTTCGATCCGCGCGGCACGATCGCCATCGCCGCTACTGTCGTTGGCTTTCTCGATCAGACCAAACGCATGAACGCCGGCGGCGTCGGCGATTTCAACGTCGCGCAGGTCGAGCGACGCCAAGCGGCTGATGATTCGCCCACGGAGCCAACGCGTCGTGACGCCGAGTGGGAGCGGAGCCGCGACGAATTCAGTCGACTCGACGCCGCGTCGGCCACGCTTGGTCAGGCGGCGGCGGGGATCGAGTTCGGATGGGGATGAAACGGACATCGCTTCTGCCAGAGTCGAAAGGCTTGCCAATAAATCGCGGCGAGGGTTTGCAAACTGGAGACGGGAAATCGGAGCAACGTTGCGGCCAGGGCGCGATCGCTCCAGGGGCGACGCCGGAGCGACATCGCCGCGTCGAACGGCGGTCCGGCCCCGCTGGTCGAACGAATGCGAACGCGGAGCTGCTCGTCGGGAATCGAGAGGCGCCAGTCGTACGTCGCGTCGAGACCCATGAAAGGCGAGACGTGAAAGTCCTTTGCATGACGGTAACGAAGCGCGCTCCCCTGCCCCGCTACTTGATTCCCAGTGTGGAGAAGATAGAGCCGCCGTTCGTTCCACGGAGTATTGCTCACTTCGGCGACAATCGCCTGTGGTGCGCCTGCGCTCTTATCAGCGAAGCAGTAGAAAAGATTCAGCGGACTGAAATAACAGCCAAATTGCCGCAGTTGTGTGAGCAAGCGGACGGGCCCAGCGCAACTGCGGCCAGTCTCCCTCGCGACATGGCGGCGAACTTCGTCGGCAAGACGCGCGGGTGCATCAGACGGGTCGTCGTCATGGTTTGAAGTTTCAACGCCCCACAAATGATCAGCCGCTCGAAACCCCACCGGCGACCAGCGGGACGCCGACGCCAGCCAACTCTCGCGCAACAGTTGCGTCGCCTCGTCGAGGTCGAGGTATGCCATCGCCACTGAGTAGCGAAAGCGATGGCTCACCGGCTCGCGGCGAGCGTGGAAGACGCTTCCCTGGTAGAGACAGCTTTGCATGGAACGAGGTCGTCGAGTCCTACGCCGAAACGCCGGCACACTGCGAGGGCACTGTTGACGCCGTCTTCATGAAAGCCATTCCCCCAATAGGCGCCGCAAAACGAGGTCGCATCGTGCTGGTGGAGTTGCGGCCACTCGCGCTGCGCCGCGATGGCGGCGGTGGAATAGAGCGGGTGGGCGAACTCAAACGTAGTTATCACGCTCTTCGCCGCGATCGGGGCGTCTGGATTCAGCGTCAGGCAAATCGGCCCCGGCGCGCCGATTCCCTGCAACCGGTTCAAGTCGTAAGTTACGGTGGCATGGCGGGTTACGTCTCCGCCGACGCGATAGTTCCAACTGGCCCAGGCCCGCTGCCGGCGGGGGAGTTGGCTCTGATCGGTGTGAAGCACCGCGACGTTTCGCTGATTAGCGAACGCGCCCAGGATCCGTCGTTCGGTCGGCGTCGGATCGGCAAGCAGGCGCAGCGCCTGCGGAGCGTGCGTCGCTAGGACGGCGACGTCGAACAGTTCCGCATGGCCCGCGGCGTCGTGAACGATGACGCCGACTGACTCGCGACGCTCCACCGCGGCGATGGGGGTGCTCGCCCGAATGGCGCCCAGCTCACGGAGCGGCTCCGTGAGCGCGGCGACGTAGCGCCTTGAGCCGCCGGTGATCGTCCGCCATGGCGGACGATCACGAAGTTGGATCAGGCCATGATTCTGAAAGAAGCGGAATAAGAACGCGGCGGGAAATTGCTCGACCGCTTGCGGCGGCGCCGACCAAATGGCGGCGGTCATCGGCAGCAGATAGTGGTCGCGAAACTCATGCCCATAGCCGCCGCCTCTCACGAACTCGCCGAGCGTGAGATCGGGAGCGTCGATCAAATCGCTGGCAAGCGACTGCGACGCCTCGCGATTGAACCGCACAATGTCGCGCAGCATTCGCAGGAAGCTCGGCCGGGCGAGGTTGCGCCGCTGGGCGAAGAGGCCGTTCAGCGAGCTCCCTTGGTACTCGAGATCGCGCCCGTCGACGCGCACGCTGAAGCTCATGTCGCTTGGCTGCGAGGCGACGTTGAGTAGCTTCAACAGCCGGATAAAGTTGGGATAAGTCCGGTCGTTGAAGACCATGAAGCCGGCGTCGGCGGCGTACGGTTGGCCGTAGGCTGCGAACTCCACCGTCCGGGCATGCCCGCCGAGGCGGTCATCGGCTTCGAAGAGGGTGACGTCGTGCAGCGTCGCGAGCAACCGCGCGCAGACGAGCCCGCTCACTCCCGCGCCGATGATAGCAATTCGCTGCCGCATGCCAACGTTTCGCGGGTCGAGCGGCGTTGGATGCGGGAGAGCGGCGGAATTGGGGCCGTTTGCGGCCGCGAGCGGGCTGCGTAACCGGCGCCAACGAAAAAAACCGCCGCCTCGACGCGGAGGCGGCGGTTCGTGAAACGATGTCGATAGTTCAGCGGCGTGTGGGGTTTCACCCCACTGCCCACTGCCGGCTACAGCAGGTATTCCGGTAGCGTCGGTTCGAGGGCGAAGTCGGCCGGGCGAACGGCTTCCGTCTCGAGCCCGTCGTACCGCCAGCCGTCGAGGCGGGTCGGACGCACGCGGACGTAACGGACGTCGTCATCAGCGATCGCGTCGACTTCGCTCTCCAGGAACGGTTCGAACCGATAGGGCGAACGCCGGCCGCGGTAACGGCCTTCGACGAGCGCCGGGGCCTCCATCGTGTAACGGTGACGGGGACGAACCCGCGGCGTCGAGAACGCCCAGTGCGTGAGCAGACTGCGAATGACGCCGAGCGACAGGCCGCCGATCCGCTCCTGGCAGGTGAACTTCGCCTCGCGCCAACGCGATTCGTTGCGGGTCAGTTCGATCGTCTCGTGGCCCGCGTCGGTCAGGCGCAGGCAGGGGACGCCGCCGGCGGTGCGGTCGACTTCCTTGAGCAGTCCAGCGTCGATCAGCAGACGCAGGTGGTAGCGCACGCGCTCCTCGGCCTCGTGGTTCGGGCCGGTGCGTAGGACGCTCACGGAACAATCGGCGCCGCGGTTTTCGATTTCCAGCAGCAGCTGGCGGGCCAGGTCGAGGTCTCGCTTCATCACGTCACTCCATTGCGCAGAAAGCAAGTATGCGGGGGAAGCGCGGGCCTCCGGCCAGCGCAAGATCGTGCGAATGTGTCCCAGTTCGGCAGATGGGTCAAGATCGATTGCAGGCCACGATCCCGACGCTAGCAACGCCCGTGGCGTCGTTGCGAACGATGCGCGGCAATCAGGCTCGCCACGCCCATCCCCAGCAGGGCCATGGCAGCCGGTTCGGGCACGCTTCCTTGTTGAATGGTCGCCCCGCCGGTTTGGCCGAACTGACTACGCCACACGGCCAGATCGTCCGCATCGACGGCGCCATCGCCGTTGCCGTCCGCGGCCAGATCGCCGCTTTGCCCGAGTTGCTGCTGCCACACGAGCAGGTCGGCGCCGTCGACGATCCCATCGTCATTAAAATCGCCCGACTGCGGCGCCGCGGCGTTCCAGGGCATCATTGGCAACTCGTTGAGCGTGATGATGTTCTCGTGCCCCAGCGTCGCTTGCAGCTGCTGGGCGGTGAAGGCGTCGACGAACGACCCGCTCCAGGGCGAAAAATAACTCCAGTTGATATCCCACTGATCCATCACGTTGGCGTTGGGCAGCGTGCCCGTTTCTGAGAGGGCGATCATCTTGCGACCGTCGTACTCTTCGACCATGTCGTACCACTGGCCGCTCATGCTCGCGCTGGCGTCGGTGTAAACGTCGAGGCCGATCATGTCGACGACGTCGTCGCCGGGATACCAATCGAGGAAGTTGCCCTCCGCCGCGGAAGAGGTGAACTCCCAGATGAGATTATGCAGGCCATGGTGTTCCGTGAGCCGATCGTACGTGAGATTCCAAAGTTGCTTATATGTCTCGGGCCCGTGAGCTCCCCACCAGAACCAGCCCCCTTGGGCCTCGTGCAGCGGTCGCCAGATGACTGGCACGCCAGCCGTTTCGAACTTCTGCAACTCGACGGCGATGGCGTCGATGTCGCGCAGCAGCAATTGATAGTCGTTGCCGCTCGGGTTCGCCAACGCACCGGGAAGATTGAATGTCGTGGCGTCGGTGTAGAAGCCGCGCCACCATTCTTTGCCGGTTTGATTGATCAGGTTCGCCGGGGCGTTCCAGTGCCACATCATCGAGACGACGCCGCCCGTCTGCTGGGCCCAGGCGATCGTCTGTTCCGTCTCGTTGCGGGGGTTCGACCCGAATTGCCGCCGTGACGGCGAGTACTCGATGAAGTCCGATCCCCGAATCGCCGGCGTCAGTCCTCCCGACTTGGCGAGATACGACGCCCCAGGAAACGACTGGTTCTGGCTGACGTTGTGCTGCTGGCCCGAGAGCGTCTTCTCACCGTACATATCGGTGAGGTAGTTCATTAAGAACCGCGTGCGGGCGTTCGCCTGTTCATCGACCAGTTGCGGCGACACCGGCGACAGCGTCGGCGGCGTGAACGGCCGGAACTCGACGTAGTCGACGTCGTAGTAACCCCAGCTCTGTTCGATGGAAAACGTGTTCGTGGGATTCTGCAAATTGAACAGCCCAGCGCGGTCGGACGTGAACGTGTTCGACTGATCGAACATGCCGCTCCCCGCTTCGCCGTCGACGTGAAAGTTGTACCCCTTCTGGCCAAACTGCGAGCGATAGCCGACCCACATTTCGTAGAGGCCGTTGGGAACGTCGACCTGCCACTGGACCTTGTCGGTCCCAGCGCCGCTGTCGAAGCCGGTGACGTAACCGGTACCTGAGTAGCCGCCGACGGAGTTCGCGACGTTGACGCCGGTGCGCTGCGCCGTTTCGGCTTCATAGCGCAGGTTCTGTGCGAAGATGGCGTCTGGCTCTGCCGCGGCCATTGCCAGCAAGAACCAAGCAGCTACACGAAGATGTTGGACGACGCGCGAAAACAAGCTGAACTCCCTTGTCCGCGAGACTTCTAAGGTCGCGGGACTTTGATTTCCAGCGGAACATCCGCCGAATCTTCCGTGATCTCAATGATCAGCGAGGTCGTCCCGCCATGCGTGTAGTCTTTCGGAACAAGCAGTTTTCCCTTGGCGTCGGTCGCATAGTCGATCGACACTTTGTGCTTGCCGAGCACTAATCCGTCGCCGTATTTGTAACTGGTGACGTTGGCAAAGTTGCCGCTCGCGTCGACTTTCGTTCCGGCCGGTCGGGGGTGAGCGCCGTTGACCGGTTTGGCGTCCTGAGCAAAAAACTGCAGTTCCATTCCGCCTGCCGGTATGGGCGTGCCATCTTCGTACGTCAACTTGCCCGAGACCTGCACATAGTCGAATGGACTGGCATCGCCGCATCCGAAGAGCGCAGCCGATGCAAAGATCAGCGCGGCCCGTTTCCACCATTCCTTCGACATCGACGCCTGCTCCTGCGAATTGCCTATCCGTTAAGTATCGGGTTGAGAGACGACGAAACCGTCGGCCGAGACGTTCAGCCGCTGCCAAGCTCCGAAGTTCTTCTCCTGAATATCAACGCCGGGCGGGGTGGAACCCAAGTAGCCGCCCGTCCCAACGCTGCCGCCGTCGATAAAGTCGCTGACGAACTTCACGCTGCCGTCGGCCATCGCGACAAACGCGCCGCCTGCATGTCGACTGCGGACCGTCGACTGGCCGCTGTTATCCTCGTTCGTATGCATGCACTCCTGACGCATCGTCGCCTCGCCGACGTCGGCGATGATGTTCGGCGCGCCGTAGGTGTCGTCACCGCCATCCTTGCAAGAGTTCGGACCCGTCACGCCATTGTAGGCGTGACGGCAATGAAAGTTGGAACCGCACATCCCCATCGCCCAGACCCCGCGACGATCGCGCGGGCTCAAGCCGACCCGCATTTCAGCGATCATGATCGTGTTCGTCGTGCCGTCGGTGATCCGCTTGATGTTCATCTTGGGGCCGTTAATTCCGCCCATGCCAATGACAAAGTCGAGGTATTTGGAGAAATCAGTCGTTCCCGCGGCGCCGTCGCCCGCCGCCTCTCGAGCCAGGAATGAATTGGGCCAGAATTGAAAGCCGTTCAACCCGTAGTTGCCGCGCGCCCAGTTGCCGCCGCTGTCCGCGAACTTCTGCCCCTGCCCCTCATCGCTCGGGCAGAGCATCACCTCGATTTCCTGGCCGCGCGGTTCGAGATTGACGTCATTGCCCGGATTCCACAACCGAATCGCGTCGCTGATCTGAAACCGCTTGAACAACGCCTGCTGCTCGATGTACGGCAGCGTGGCGATCGCCCAGTTCGAGAAGAGCCGCTGATCACGAATCGGATCGTCGTTCGTTCCTTCGCGATTATTCGTCGGCACTGGGAAGTGCAGCTTCGTATCGTGATGGTTGATGACGCCTAGCGCCAGGTTGCGCAGATTGTTTGCGCACTTCGTCCGCCGCGCCGCTTCACGGGCCGCCTGCACCGCCGGCAGCAACAGCGCCACCAGCACGCCGATGATGGCGATGACCACCAACAGTTCCACGAGCGTAAATGCAGAGCGACTCGCACGGCGCTCATTGCGGAGAGTCATGTATTCCTCCGTGGCACGGATACCCATTCTGCTGTTCCTACGCGTCGGTCGCCCGATGGGCCCTCTCTCTGGGCGACGCATTTCACGCAACGTTGAAAGGCGATAAATCAACCCGCCAGCCGCTCCTAGCGTCTGCGACAGGCCGCTGCCGCCAACAACAGCCCTGAGGCTAACAGCAACGACGTCGGCTCCGGGACGGCGCCAACCGCTGCGTTCGCCGTCACGCCGCTGCCAAACTCACGTTGCCAGACCAAGTAGTCGGCGCCGTCCGAATCGCCGTCGCCGTCCGCATCGCCGTTCGCGCCCGTCCCAAAGCCGTTCTTCCAAATGAGCAGGTCGGCAGCGTCAACCTTCGTGTCGTCGTTGAAGTCGGCTGCGAGCGTCGGCGCCACCGACAAGAGCCGAAAGTTGTCGATCTGGTAAATGCCGCCGCCGCTGGTGTTCGTCGACAGCCCGATTCGCAAGAAGTCGGTGCCAACAGTCAGACCGGCGCTGGGCAGCGACCCGCGCGTGCCGTCGACGAGGCTGGTCAGCGGGATCGTGACCGTCACCATGTCGCCAATCGTCTGGACGCCGTTGAAGCTCGGGCCTTCGCCGCCAAAGAAACTGTAGCTGTTGTCCGAACGGTGATCGGTGATGTGGAGCCCGAACTTCGTGAAGGTCGGCGAGTTGGGGAACGAATCGTCAAAGCGAACGTCAAATGCGATCGACGTGGCGCCGTTGATGCCGGCCACCAACTGGTCGATGATCGCCTGACCAGCCGGGTTCGCGGCGCCGCCGTTGACGGCAAATTGGCTTCCCCAGCTGAACCCCGAAGAAACGCTCGTCCGGTCGATCTGCAACGTCGAGGCCCCGTCGGTCGCGCCCAAATTGCTGATGGAGTGGACGTGCCCCACGCCGAATCCTTCCGTCCAACCTTCGTACTGCTCGTTAGCCGCCGTTTCCGGATTGTCCGGCGTCTCCCAGGAAAAAAGCTTCGTCGTCACGTAATTCGGCAGTGCGGTGAAACGGATGTTGTCGACGTAGTACTTGATCCCTTCGCCGTTCGGCCCGTTCGTGTGGGTGCTGTTCGACCCGATGTTGAGTTGGTAGTAACTGGAGTCTTGCGCGATCGGCAAACTCGTCATCGGAACGCTGATGGGAAACTTGCCGACCTGGTTCAGCAAGTTCGGCGAGACATTGAAGACCGAAGGGAAGTTTGGCGCATCGCTGTTCGCGGCGACGTTCAGCAGGAAGAAGCTGCCAGGCGTGCTGACGCTCGAGAAGCTATCGGGCGTCAGCGTCACGTCGAAATCGAGCGTGTACCCGGCCGGATTGGCGGCGACCGCGTTAAACTTGTCGTAGATTGCCGCATTTCCCGCCGAAACCGACGTGTTGACGTCCCAGCTGAAGCCGGGCGCTTTTTCGACCAACATGCTGTGCGTCCCTTGGCTGGCTCCGCTGGTCGACGTCGTGACGCCAATCGCATTGCCAAACCCCGTGAGGCCCCAACCCTCTAACCCTTCGTTGACCGCTGGCGTGTCGACGTTGTCGGGAGTTTCGAAGGAGTACAGCAGCCCTTGAGCATGGGCGGTCCCGGCAATCAGGCCGCCGAGCGTCATGAGGACCGTCGCGCAATTCGCGACAATTCGACTCCGAAAGATGCTACTCATAGCTCCATCTCTCCTAGTGCATTCGGTCGTGCCCGCAGGCGCCGCCGTGGCTGAGTTCTGATCTCTATTCCCATTTGAACGCTGGACAAGATTCATCGTCGTCGGTCCGAGGAATTAACTCCTCGGACCGACGCGACGAACAACTTCAAAGCTGTCTATCGAGTACGTCTACGAATCGCCAATCCGGCGAGCGAACCGAGCCCGGCAAGCGCCAACGCGGTCGGCTCCGGAATGGCCGAGTAACGAATCAAGTCGACGTTGATGATTGCGTCGGAAGCGTGCGCCCCGAGGTTCACCCCCGAAATCTGCACATTCTGCAAGTCGGTCATTCCCGAGATGTTGAACGTGAGATCGTGGAAGGCGCCGTCGATCGGCAGCGACAACGTGCCCGGCGATTGATAGGTAAAGCCCGATCCCGTCTGGAAATAGGCTTGTACGTCGATCGCGCCCCCCTGACCGCCGCCGGCGACGTCGGCCGCCGACATGCGATAAGTGACCGTCTGATAGCCGTTGAGGCTGGTCAGCCGTTCGTTGAACGTGTTGCCGTTGAACACCGTGCCGTTGCCCCAAGCGATGGCGGCGCCGGCGCCCCCGCCCTTGTCGGTCCACTGGAGCGAGCCGCTGCCCGACACGTTCTGCGACAGGCCCGTCTGGTTCTGGCCGCCGTCATTGCCGAGCACCGAAGCGTTGTCGAAATTGACGAAGGCGCCTTGCCGGCCGCTGTCGGACGTCCCCAGGTCATGGGTCGCCAGGTCGCGAATCGTCAGCGGCGTGCCGACGCTGCGAACTTCCTTCAATCCCCACACCAACGGCGGATCGGTCGCGTGAGCGCGAACGGTGAAGCCGATCGTGCGAATGTAAGCCTGCTGGGCGTAACTCAACCCGGCCAACGGAAGCGAGTACGTGTTCGTGCCAGGCAGCACGGGGACGTCGGCGCCCAGGGCGACGAAGTTGAAGCCCGTCGAAGCTTGCACGTAGAACTGGACGTTGACTGGATTCGCGCCGCTGTGGCCGAGGTCGAACTCCAAAGAACTAAGTCCCGTGAGATCAAGCCCGCCGCCGGCGGTGCTGCTCTCCAGGCGCCGATTCGCGTCGTCGCTGATCGACATTTCGCCGGTGACCGGCCCGGTCTCGATAATCGTCAGCTGCCCCGCTGTGAGATTATCCAGTAGGCCGAGGTTCGTCCCGAAGTTCTGCTTCCACTGCTGGATATTCCCGGTGCCGTTCCAGGTGTACAGGACGCCGGGGAGCTGTGCCTGCGCTACGTTTCCCCAAGCGAACGCGGCGATCGCGGTCGCCGCTAGCCAAGTTGCCTTACCGCACTTCATCATGAGACTCCTCCCACCTCAGAGTTGAAAAGAACGAGCGATGTTGCCGGAGCGAAAAGTCTCGACGTCGCAATTCGACGACGAGGCGAACAGTGTTAATTGAGGGGCAAGCTCAGCCGCCAAGCGTTGTTCAACAGCGACGCGGTGTGCACCACCATGCGCTTGATGAAATTTGCCTGGCCGGAGTCAGCCGCCAAACGGGAACCTAGAACAGGGTGCCGTTGAGGTGGCTCGAAAGGTCCGCACGGATAAGTTTGCCTGGGTCGTTCAAATACTTGAGCAGGTTCTTGCCAAAACACGCTCAAATAGTTGAACACCGGCATAATAACCAGCGAGGCACGGTCTGTCTACCATTTTTCACTGGGTCCCGCGTTTTTTTACGGGGGTTTTACCAGGATGATTCGTGCCTGCTTTCGGGCCATCAGTGCGAACTGCGATTTTTGAAAGCTCCACCCCCTGTCGGGGGGTGAGCTTCACGAATCTGGCCTCGCGCGGGATGCCACGGGCCGAAAGGGCCAGACGAGGCAAGTATCCGTAGTCCTTGTCGACTTCGTTGCCGTCTAGGAGCTTGGCGTCGACGGCCAGCGGCAGAAATTCGGCCCCGTCTTTGGAGATCGCCGCATCGACGAGATTCGCCCCGTTGACGGCTCCATCCACGATGAAGAATGTCGCCTCCCACGAATTAATGGGGGCGTCGACTCGGTAGATCACCGCCCCGCCGGCTGGGATTCTGAGCCGGTGGAGATCTTCACGACGGCGGCGGTCGTCGCCGGTGGTTGGCTCCACTTTGCCGACTGTCTTCGCAACGAGCGAGAGGTCACGGCACTCGTCGACGAGCGTCTGGTGCGTTACGGCTACGGGACCGACGACGTTCGACGCCGCCGACTTGCCCGCGGGGTCCTGGGCCGTCACGCGGTAGAAGTAGCTTCGCCCCGGCTCCGCGGTTGCGTCGCTGAAGAGGGGCCGATATTGGACCGCCGTGTCGTCGACGGCGTCGGCGACGACCATCCACGGCCCCGCTGCGTTAGTCGAACGCTCGACGAGGTAGCTCGACGCGCCCGCACTCCCCTGCCAGCTGATGGCCGCCGCGTCTGCAATCGGTAGCAGCCGCGGCGCTGCCGGAACCTCCGGCGCCGGCGGCTCCTCGCCGCGGATCTGGTACGCCTTCTCGCGGGTGAGTCGCATGACGTCGCGCTCGCCGCACTTGTCGCCGCTGGCGAAGCCGGGCCAATGGTACGCTTTGTAGACGCCCTCCCCCGCCGGTTCGGAGTGCCAGTAGAAGCCGCCGGCGCGGTGGTGGAATCGCAAGCTCCAGAGAAGCGCCCCGCTGACGCCGCTCTCGATCACCTCGTCGTAGACGGCGCCGATCTCCTCAGGCGGGATAAAACCGAACTCGCCGACGAAGTACGGTTTTCGCCCGCGACTCTTGGCCCGCGCCTCGCGGATCGGTGCGACGTACTCTCCCTTCCCGACGTTGGGGTAATGGTGCGTCGTCACTACGTCGATGTTCGGGTCGGCGAGCGACTCCTCGCGGACGCCGTGGAGGGAGTAGCCGTCGATCACCAAATGGTTGGGATCGAGCGACTTGATCAGCTTCGCGATCCGGGTAGTCCACGCCGGGGGGGCGTCGAGTTCGTTGCCGGTTTCCCAACCGAGGATCGCTGGGTCGTCGCGGTAGGCGACGCCAGTGCGAGTGTTCACCCGATTGAGAACGTGACGCACGGTCGCCTCGAAGTCGGCGATTACTTGTTCGTCGGTCCAAAACGCCTCGGCCGGCTTGTCGCGAAAAGCCGCGTACTCGGCGACGCCGCCCTGCCATTTCCAGTTGTCGACGAGCGGGACGATCAGCCGAACGCCATGCTTGTTCGCCGCCTCGAGAGCGAGATCGAGCGAGCGGAACGCCTCCTCGTTGAAGTCGCCAGGGCCGCGGACGTAGACGTGGTCGCCCATGTCGGAGCCTGCGCGGCGGACGCTAAGAACGTACGTCCGCGCGACCGTGCCCCCCATCTGCCGGATCGAGGAGAGGGCGTCGTTTAACTCGAACTCATTGGGCCACGCCCACGCCGTGTTGGCGCCGGGGGCGAAGTTATCTTCGACGAGTTGCAGGTTGGGAATATTAAAGGAGATAAACCGAAATGGTTTGTCGCCGTCGTAAAGTTGGTCGCCGCGGGGGGTGATAAAGCCGTGGAGTTCGGCGTGGACCGCCGCGGCCGGCAATATGGTGAGAATGAGGAGCGCGAGCTTGATGAGTTGAGGTCGCATGAAGAGGGCTCGTCGGTGATCTCGTTTTTTCAAAGAGCGCCGTATTGTCACCGACGCGAAGTCGATTAGACGTGACAATACGGGGGCTAGAGAATGAAGGTTGGGTGTATTTCTCGCGTGGACGTAGTGATTTGAATTGTCACGACTGCGTGGACAACACCCTGTGAGCTTGGACAAAACTCGGTGGGATTTGGCCGGTTCGTGCGCGGGGAGGAGGCGCCGGGGGGCGGGACGCCCCGGCTCGCTTTGGGCCTGAGTGCGGCGGCGGCTTGAGAACCGCGGCACCTGTTCGATCCTAGCGAGTCAGGTGGCCGAAATCTGCACCCTAGTTGCGAGATTTTTTTGGCCGCGAGACGCTGGGGAAATCTCTTGCAGAGGCGCGGAGACGCAGAGGAGGGGCGGGGGGAGTCGCTCGCCGAGGAGATCGTCTTGCGCGTGGAAGGGACGGGGGCGGCGTGGTGACCGCGTGGCCCCCGGCTTGAAGAACCGGGGGCTAAAATTATTTCCTGGCGCTCGGCGGCGTCGTCGAGCCGTCGAACCGCGCCGCGGCGGGCTTCTTCATTTCTGCGCGAATCCAATCGATATCGCGATTCTTCGAGTTGAGTTTGAGAATCTCCTGCACGTCCGCTTCGACGGCGGCGTCGTTGCCTTGCTTGCCGTTGATCTTGATGCGCTCCATGTAGGAATACTCATTTGGATCGGCATCGATCGACGCCTGCAATGCCGTCAGAGCGGCTGTGGGGTCTCCCTTGGCAATCGCTTGCTGGGCCTCCAGAAATAGCTGAGCCGCCGGCGGCGGGCCTTTTTCAGTTTCGCCGCACCCGGAGAGGATCAAGGCGAGCAAGGAAAAGGTCATTGCCCATCGAGCGGAATCTAACGACTTCAACACAGACAAACCAACCATCCTGGGCGTTCCTCGGAGCTAACCGGCGCATGAAATTCCGACGTCGACTTTACTTGATCGTGACTTGCGAGTCACGAGTACCGAGGGCGCTCCACGGAACGGCGTCGATATCTTCGGTGATATAGGCGACTGATCCATCGCAATTGACGGCATTCATGCCGCCAGGGTGAACGCTGCCAAAGGAAAGCTGTAGTTTCCGACATTCGGGAGATCCTGCGATTGCGCACTGATTGGGACCGAGGTTCTGCAAGTTGATGGGAACGCCAGTCGATCCGAGTCCTTCCGACGGATCGGAGCCATCGCCAGTATCGATGTCATCACTGCCGAAGTACCAATGATCCTGGCGATTGCCGAGACCGGACTCGGGCCTTCCCCCACTTTGCTCCACGGCTTCGAAGTCATGGAACGCTTCGCCTACGAACATCGTATTCGAAGTGCCGTCAATAACATGCTTCATTCCGATCTCGCTGTACGTAAAGAGAACGCCGTCGAGCGCTCGCATCTTGACATGCCTGTTGAGCAACGGCTCAGTCGTTCCATTCTGGTCGGTAGCGATGCCAGAAGCGTTGCCAACATACGAACAGGGTTGACGCTTCATCACCACCCAGTCCGCCGACTTATCGAACTGCCCTCCGCGGTAACCTGCGGAGGGACATTGATAGACTGAAACTGGCGTTTCGCAAGCGATCAGATTCTTGTAATCGGCGAAGTTCGGGAGGGCTTGAATTTGCTCGGTGGTGTAGGGGGAGGGGTAGGCCCAATTGCAGTTGTCGTTATCCTGCTTGAATTCCCCATTTCGAATCGTGAATTTATTGAGCGTCACCAGATTGCGAATCGATTGCTGCTCCATGTAGGGCGCCAGGTAGAGCGACCACATAGATCCTTCCTGCATCACGACGCCCAAAGGGAATTTATTGTTAGTGGCGTGATAGTTCTGCGCCGCCAGTCCTATTTGTTTGAGGTTGTTGACGCATTGCGAACGGCGGGCCGCCTCGCGCGCGGCTTGCACGGCCGGCAGCAGCAGGGCGACCAGCACGCCGATGATAGCGATCACAACTAACAACTCCACCAAGGTGAAGGCGCCCCGACGCGCTGACTGGGAGCGTGACGTCTGATCGGCAGTGACGCACGATTGAATTCGCTTGGCCATCGATGTTCAGCCCTTAAATCGCAACTCATTTAAAAAATGGACGCACGACTCGCTAGTAGAGTTCCAGCTGGCGACGGCGTGATGAATAAAACATGAAGAAAAGTCGAAGACTGCGAGCGGTCAGTTGATCGCCTCATTGATTCGAGCTTCATGCCCGAAACTCGATTCACGAGCGGCTGCCGTCTGCCTGTTGCTCGGTGGGCGTCAATTGACTCATTCCGTCAACGGCTTCTACACCATTTATAATTTCCCCGAGAAAAATAAGCGACGGACCTTTCCCGGTGCTTTGCGCAGTCTTTGACGCAAAATACGATTTGCGTCCGGAGGGGCTTGTGGCGAGCGACGGAAAGTTTCGGTAATCCACGGCTGGACACTGTCGAGCACGGGAAACTAGTGCTTCCTAATGTGATTTACTGGAACCTCCGAGCGGCGCGGTTTTCGCCCTTCGCGACGATCGCGATTCGCCGCCAGTCGAGGGCAAACGAGGACGCCCGGGCTCGCGTTCAGGCCTCGTTGATCTCCAGCCGGTCGAACCAGGTCAACTTCAATACGATGCTGGTCGCCACAAGGGTCGCGGCTACCGGAGCCGCCCAGTTCCATTGTTGCAGGACGACGTAGATCGGCAGCGTCGTCAAGCAGAGTTGCCAGACGATGCCGATGGCGACGTTGAACATGTTCAGGCGGAAGTCGTGGTTGGGCTGGAAGCCGGGAATCGTGGCGACCGCTTTGTCGCGGATCGGTCCCCAGGCGCCCCACGGGCGGGTTTTCGCGTAGAAATTGAGGAGCGTCGCTTCGTCTTCCGGGGGGGTGAGGAGAGTGCCGGCGAGGCAGCCGACGGCGGAGGCGACGAGGATCGGCGGGATGAGGTAGAGGGAATTCATGTTGCCGATGTGCTCGATGAACCAGGCTTTGACGCTGGCGTTGGCGGCAACCTCGGAGGCGATCATGGCGGCGCCAATGCCGCTCACCATCCCCCAGAAGTAGCCGTAACCGTTGAACCGCCACCAGTACCATTTCAGCACGTTGGCCATGACGTAGCCGGTGTAGAGGGCGCCGACGATCCACATCATCACGCCGGTAATGCGGGTGGTGAGCATGCCGAAGGCGATGCCGACGGCGAGGACCACCATCGAGGCAAGCCGGCTGAGCGCGACGGCGCGACGCGGCGTGCAGTCGGGGTTCATAAACCGCTTGTAGACGTCGTTGACGATGTACGCCGGCGCCGCGTTGAGCGTGGCGGCGAAGTTCGACATGAAAGCCGCCATCAGGCCGGCGAGCAGCAGTCCGACGACGCCCGTAGGGATATGGCGGGAGAGGACGATGGGGAGCAGTTCCTCAAACTGGTCGGCCTTGAGGGTGCGCATCTCTTCCATCGAGAAGGCGATTGCCAGCACGGTGATGCCGGTGATCATCATGTAGCGGGGGAAGTAGAGGACCAGGTTGACCATGCCGTTCATGAGGCAGGCTTCGCGGGGGGTGCGGGTGGCGAGAATCCGCTGCATGTCGTAGTTGGGCGCCGGACCGGCGAGGCTGGCGAGGACGCCCTTGAAGAACATCAGGCCGAAGGCGATGGCGAAGAGCTCGTTGCCATCCTCGCGGATGACGACGTTGGCTTGTTCGAGGAGGCTGCTCCAATCAAGCCCCAACGTGCGGCCGAAGAAGGGGCTGTACCACCCTTCGGGAACCGCCTGTCGGATCATTTCGGGCGAGACTTTGTACATCGCCGTGATGCCGATGATGACAGAGGTGATGGTCAGCACGAAGAACTGCATCACTTCGGTGATGACGACGCTGACCATGCCGCCCTTGATGGCGTAGAGAGAGGTGAGGAGCAGGATGATCAGCGCGTAGAGGTTTTCGTTGTTGAGTAGGGCCGCCGAATCGGTGGAGAAGAGCGACGGCGCCGCCTCGGCGAGCATTGTCTGCAGATTCCAGGGGAGCATCCGTTCAGCGAACTTGCCGATCCCCTTGAACGCGTAGGCGAGCATGCCGATGACGTTCAGCACGGCGAACAGCACAACGCTGAGATGCGCGAGATTGGCCCCCGTGCCGCGGCCGAAGCGGAACTGGATCCACTCGGCGCCGGTGAGGACGTTCGAGCGCCGCAACCAGGCGCTGAGGAACATCATCAAGAATATCTGGTTGAAGACCGGCCAGACGAAGGGAAGCCAGATGCTCTTCAGCCCGTAGACGAAGAGCCAGAAAACCATCACCATCGTGCCGCTGATGTCGAACATTCCCGACGCGTCGGAAACGCCGAGGACGTACCAAGGAAGCGACTTGCCGCCGAGGAAGTAGGAGTCGAGATCCTTGCTGCCGCGGCGCGAGACCCAGAGTCCGATCAGGATCGTGGCGACGAAGTAGACAAGGAGAATGGAGATGTCGAGGAGTTGAAGGCGCACAGTCCTGGCCCTTCTGGTGAGTGCAGACGATGAGATTGCCGAACGGCTGTTTTATATCAGCCCGGGCTCCGCCCGGGGGTCGGTTTGAAGCACGCCAAACGTCGCGTTGGAGCGAAGCGACCCCCGGGCGGAGCCCGGGGCTGCAAAAGACTTTAGAAGACCAGCGAGTTCTCCTTAATGTAGCTGATCAGCTCGCTCAGTCGCGAGTAGCAGAGGCAGGTCACCGTATCGGCGGCGCCGTAGTAGACGGCCAACCGGTCTTGCTCCTGATCGCACAAAGCCGCGACCGGGAAAACGACGTTCGGGACGTGGCCGAAGACCTCGTAGTCGGCTTCTGGCGCCAAGAGGATGTTCTTGCAGCGGTAGGTTACCTTCCACGGTTCGTCGAGATCGAGGATCGCGGCGCCCATGTGGTAGACGAAGCCGTTGCAGGTATCCAGGACGCCGTGGTAGATCATCAGCCAGCCGTCGTCGGTCTCGATCGGCACCGGGCCGGCGCCGATTTTGGTGCGCTGCCACCAGAGGCCATGCTCGTCGCCGCCGCGGCCCATCACCTTGCGGTGCTTGCCCCAGTGGACCATGTCGGGGCTTTGGCTGATGTAGATGTCGCCGAAGGGGGTGTGGCCGTTGTCGCTCGGACGGCTCAGCATGAAATACTTGCCGTCGATCCGCCGCGGGAAGAGGACGCCGTTACGATTGTGCGGCAAGAAGGCGTTGTCGAGGCGGGTGAATTCCTGGAAGTCGGTCGTCGTCGCGACGCTGATCGTCGGGCCGTTCGTGCCGCCGCACCAGGTGATGTAGTATTTGTCTTCGATCTTCACCACGCGCGGGTCGTAAGCGTAGTCGCTCACTTCGTCGCCGTCGCCAGGACGGTTTTGGAAGACGATCGGCGCCGGCTCGATGTGCCATTGCAGGCCGTCGTCGCTCCAACCCATGTGGAGCCGCGGGAAGCGGGTGCGGTCTTCCAAGCGGAAGACGGCGGCGAAGCCGTCGCCGAAGGGAATGACCGCGCTGTTGTAGATCCCCATGACGTCGGGAAGGGGGCGGCGGCCGATCACGGGGTTGGCCGAGTGACGCCAGACAACGTCTTTCAGTCCTGCGGGGCGCTCTTGCCACGGGATAGCGGCGGGCGAGGCGGCGAGCTTGCCACGCGCCGAGCCCTTGGTTTTGCTGGCGAGAGCGGTTCCGCCGGCGGTCGCGGGGGTCAATTGGTCTGGCATCCGAGGCAAATCCTGTGGAAGAGAAGTGCGAGGGCGCGCCAAGGGGCTCGGCAACTGCGTCGTGCCCGATTTGGGTCGTGCCCGCTTTGGTACGATCGCGATGCCCCACTTGCCGAGTCGGCGGCGCGCAGCGGCTTCGTCGCCGCCTGAATTCGAGTCTAACTAGCCGCCCGGGAACGTTCAACTAGTTTAACAGCGGAAAATTCGGAACCGCGGAATTCGGGCGATTGCTGCTGGGGCGGGCTGTCGAGATAGTAGAATCTTGAGCGGGGGAGAGGCGACATCGGAATGGCAAGTAGTTGTGCGACGTCGGCTGAGACGTTGTAGGGTGGCGTGCTCGCACCCACCTTAGGCGTTGGCCTGTGGTTAGGATTTTGACGCCGATCGTTCTGGATACGGTAGAGATGGGTGCGAGCACCCACCCTACAGATAGATCTGAAATCCCTCCCCTGGCCCCTCCTTCTAGGGAGGGGGATGACGCATGGCTAGTTCTTCGCAGGTTCCGCGACTGAAGGATGTGGCGGCGAAGGCGAACGTCTCGCTGAGCGCGGCGTCGCGCATTCTGCGCGGCGAGCGGCAGCGGTTCGGCGAGGAGACGTGCGTCCGCGTCCTCGAAGCGGCCCGCGAGTTGGGTTGGCGGCGTAACCTGCTCGTCAGCGGGATGCAGACCGGACGAACGCGCACGATTGGCGTGATGATTCCGCCGTTCGATTCGTTCTGGGTCGACGTGCTGGCCGGGATCCACATGGTGCTGGCTCAGGCCGACTATCTGCCGATCACCGTATGGGTCGGCGACTGCCAGGAGATGCCGCACTTCGAAAAGGATGAGGACGAAGGGTTCAAGCAGATCAGCCGGCTGCTCGATCGACGGGTCGACGGACTGATCCTGTGGCCGTCGTTCGCGGTCGCGTACTACGATCATTTTCGCGAGCTGATTGAACGCAAAGTCCCGGTGGCGGTAATCGACCACGAGTATTCGGAAGATCAAATCGCCGACTCGATCGAAACCGACGAAGCGGCCAGCGCTCGGGCGGTAGCCGAGCATCTCATCAGTCTGGGCCACAAACAGATCGCGTGCTTGTCGTCGCGTGAAGCGGCGTGGCAGGCGTGGGCCGTGCGGCGGCGCGAATGTTTTGAGCAAGCCGTCGAAGACCTCAACGGCGCCCCGGTCAAGAGTTGGCGACTGAACGCCTGGGGCACCGACGGCCTGGAGATTGCTCGTGAGATTCTGTCGCAATCGCCGCGACCGACGGCGGTGTTCGCCGTGACTGACCATGAAGCGCTCTATCTCTACGAAGCGGCGGCGGAGTTGGGGATTGAGATCCCTCGAGACTTGTCGGTGGTGGGGTTCGCCGACCTCGATTTCACAGCGAACTTGCGGCCGGCGCTGACGACGATGCGGCAACGGCCGCGGGAGATCGGGCGGCGGGCGGCGCAGTTGATTCTCGATCGGCTCGACGGGGAGATGTACGAGAGCCCGCCGACGACGATTAAAGTCGGGGCGGATCTGATTGTGCGGAAGTCGACGGGGCGGGCGGCGGAAGGGTGAAGCGTGTTGGCTTTTTTTCCGTTAGTCGTTGCTTCCCAGTGCTCGCGATATCTCTGGATCGCCAGCGCCGTGTCGTAGCGCCTCGATCACAACGACGTCGCCGTCGACGCGATAAAGGACTACATGGGGAAATCGCGGGACCTTCCAGGCCCTAAGTTCAATATCCTCGAATAGAATCGCCATGAGTTGCGGCGACGAGGGATCTGGTCGAACGTCACGTCGACCGAGCGCTGCAAGCGGCGAGCGACAGCGGCCGACGCATTGGAATACCAATCCCTCGCTTTCCGAATGTCGTCGGGAACACGAGGATGGAAGCGTAACGTACTACCCACGAGGTTCGTCCACGCGACGCCACATTTCTTCGCGAGTCAGCAGGCCGGAAGGGTCGGCCTTTGATTCGGCGACGCGTTGCTCCAGTTCTGCGCGGTCCCATTCGTCACTTGGAAAGGGCTCGCCTGACGTGGCAATGTCTTTCCAGATTTCGTCCACCAGCTGGAGTTTGGCGGCAATGGAAAGCTGATCGTAGTTAGGGATATCGGCGAGCATTGAGTAGCTCCAATCGTAAAATCGCTGCGGCACAGCCTCCATTCTATCGACAGTGGAAAGCGCGTGCCAATACTTCTCGAATCCCCTCCCTACCAACCATGCTGCTGGCGCAGCCAAGTAATCTGCGCCGTATGATGCCGGCCATGCCAGGCGTAGTAGCTGAGGGCGTCGTTGAGGACGACCGCTTTGCCCGTCTCGGGGTGATTGAAGCTGCGGGCGAAGTCGGCGGGCGTCATCGCCCGCAGCAATTGCACCCAACAGCGGTGGACGCCGGCGAGCATCGCCAGCGGCGCCGTCACGTCGCCGGCGCGGGTGTCGGGCAAATCGGACCATTTGTTTTCGTCATACGCCTTGATCAGCGGCTGCTCTTCGGTAAGCGTCCACTTGCAGCGGATGTAGCTGTGGGCGTGACTGTCGGCGATGTGCTGGACGATTTGGCGGATCGACCAGTTGCGGTACTTCGCGTCGAGCTGCGCATCGTCGAGGCCGGCGACGGCTTGCTCCAGTTCGCGCGGCGCTTGTTCGATGACGGCGATTAACTCAGTGCGGCGAGCGTCGGTGAGGTGCGGCTCGGGGAGGTACTCGCCGGCGGGGTTGGTGGGAGGGATCATTCGTTTCTCCATCGTCGTCGCCCAATTCCAACAGAAGCCACCGCCTCTGGCGGTGGACGGAGTGGGGACAGGCATCGTTGGCGAGAGGTTCGTGCTCCGGCAGAGCCAGTGGCTTTTATTCAGCTGAGGGCTCTGTGTTGTGATCTGACGCGATCAGCTTTTCGAAGTCGTCCTCCGTGAGGATCGGCACGCCGAGAGTTTGAGCCTTTTCCAGCTTGCTACCCGCTTCGGCGCCGGCGACGAGGTAGGCGGTTTTCTTCGAAACGCTTTTGCCCGCCTTCCCGCCGTGGACTTCGATGAGCCCCTCGATCTCTTCGCGCGTGTATTTTTCGAGCGTGCCGGTGACGACGACCGTTTTGCCGGTGAGCGGACCTTCTGGCGGACGTTCGCGTTTGGGCGCCGTCATGTCGAGGCCGGCGGCGCGAAGCTGCTCGATCGCGCGCTGGCCTGCTTCGTTGTGGAGAAAATCGTGGATGCTGGCGGCGATGATCGGGCCGATCTCCTCGACGGCGGCGAGTTCTTCGACGCTCGCCTCCAGCATGGCGTCGATCGAACCGAAGTGCCCGGCGAGCGTCGCGGCGCCACGGACGCCGACGTGGCGAATCGATAGGGCGTTCAGGACGCGAGCCAAGCCGCGCGACTTGCTGGCGGCGATGTTGTCGACGAGGTTCTGCGCCGACTTGGCGCCCATCCGTTCGAGTTGCGTCAGACGTTCGGTGGTTAATGCGTAGAGATCGGCGAGGTCGTTGACGTACTTTTCGGCAATGAGTTGCTCGGCAAGCTTTTCGCCGAGGCCTTCGATATCCATCGCCGATCGGCTGGCGAAGTAGAGGAGCCGCTGGCCGAGCTGAGCCGGACAGGCCGGATTCAAACAGCGGATGAAGACGCCGCCTTCATCCTTTTCGAGTTCACTGCCGCACTCGGGACAGTGAGTCGGATAGACGAATGGCTCGGCGTCGTCGGGCCGCAGATGTTTCTCGACGCGGACGATATGCGGGATGATCTTCCCCGCTTTTTCGACGACGACGGTATCGCCGACGCGGACGTCTTTGCGGGCGATCTCTTCGACGTTATGCAGCCCGGCGCGGCTTACGGTCGTGCCGGCGATTTGTACCGGCTCCAAATCAGCCGTCGGCGTGAGGGCGCCGCTTTTGCCGACGGTGATGAAGATGTTGTTCACCTTGGTCGTCGCTTCATACTTCTCGAACTTGTAGGCGACGAGCCAACGAGGGGCTTTACTCGTGGCGCCAAGCCGTTCGCGTTGGTCGAAGCGGTCGACCTTGAGCACCAAGCCGTCGACCTCAAAGTCGAAATCGTGGAGCCGCTCGATCAGCGACTCACAATGCGCGGCTGCGGAGTCGAAATCGTCGAACCGCTCGACGAGCGGCGTGGCTGGCAGGCCCCATTGTTTGGCGAGCTTAAGAAATTCGGAGTGCGATGCCGCCGCGAGCCCCTCGCTGTAGCCAACGCCGTGGCAGAAGAACCGGAGCTTCAGTTGAGCGGCCAACCTCGGGTCGAGCAGGCGTACGGCGCCGGCGGCCGTATTGCGGGTGTTGGCGTAGAGCTTTTGTCCCGCTTCCTGCCGCTTGGCGTTGATATCCGCCAAGTCGGTGTTGTTCATGTAAACTTCGCCGCGGACTTCGACCACCCGGGGCGGATGATCGCCGGCTAGTCGCAGCGGGATGTCGCCGATCGTACGGATGTTGTGAGTGACGTCGTCGCCCACCTGCCCGTCGCCCCGCGTGGCGGCCTGTACGAGGAGGCCGTTTTCGTAGGTGATCGAGATCGCGACGCCGTCGATCTTCAGCTCGACGTCCCAAGCAATCTCTTCGCCTGGGAGGAGTTTGGCGGTCCGCTCGCCATATTTCTGCAGTTCTTCCAGGCTGTAGGTGTTGTCCATCGACATCATTGGGATGCGATGGACGACCGAGTTTAACTCAGGAATCGGTGCGTCGCCGACGCGCTGCGTAGGACTATCGGGCGTGACGAGTTCGGGATGCGCCGCCTCGAGTTCCTTCAGCCGACTGAGCAGGCGGTCGTATTCGAGATCGCTGATCGTCGGCGCGGCTTCGACGTAGTACGCGCGGTCGTGTACGCGGATTTCGGCGCGGAGGGCGTCGAGCTGCTGTTGAATGTCGTCGGGCATGCGACGAATTTTAGCGTAGGCGGGTCTCCGAGTGGAGCGTCATCCCAATCTACTTCTCGATGCCGCACTCCGGCACTACGGTCACCTTCTTGTCGGCCGCTGAGTTCGGGATGAGGCAAAGCATCTTGAAGGGAGTGCGGCCGACGTTGCGGAATTGGTGGACGTCGTCGGGCGAGACGAGGACCACGTCGCCGGGCCGCAATGGCCGTTGTTCGTCGCCGTCGACGATCACTCCTTCGCCTTCGAGCACGAAGATCTCATGCTCGTATGGATGAAAATGCCGTGGCGTATGGCCCCCCGGTTCGAGTTCGAACTGCCGCATCGCAAAGTTCGGTGCGGCGTCGGCCTCGCCGACGAGCCAGCGGACCTTGCAGCCGGCGGCGCCTTCCATGGTGACGTCGTTCAGGGGGACTTCGGCATTGTGTTTGATCTTCATGATGTTGACTGGTTAGGTGGTGGCTTGGGGGATTAACCACGAAGGCACAAAGGCACGAAGGAAGCACGAAGGGAATTCGGGAGCGCGGATGCTTGGAAAAACTCAACGGACCGAGATATTGTCTGTCTTGCCTTCTATCGGCGTTCATCGGCGGTTTCACTTCGTACTCAATTCCTTGGCGTCTTCGGGTCTGGGTGATTCGAGATTACTTTCTTGACGCTCCTGGGCCGCACGGTCCCAGATTTTATCCGTCGCGATGGCTGCCACGGTGAGGACCGCCAGCAGCGCGAGTTCGATTAGCAGCGCCGCGTCGCCATGGGCGCGGAGCCATTGGAACAACGGGTGGCCGGCGTGGGCGCCAGCCTCGGCGCGGATGGCGTTCACCGCCTGGAACGCCATGTAGCCGTAAGCGAACGCCGTCACCGCGAAGACGAGCCCAGCGGGGATGAGGAGGACGTAGAACGGGTTGAAGGTTTTTTTAGCGGGCATGCAGGCGTCCAGGAGTGCAGCAACTGATTATAGCGGCCAACCCGGTGGCGGGGCGCCCTCAGAGCGCGGTACACTGAGCGGTTTGCCCAGACCTTGCTGACGACGATAGGAAGAGGACCGACCGCGTGAATGCCCATGGATCGCCGCCGATGATTCGACTGCGCGGGGTGGCGGTCCACAATCTCAAGCAGGTTGATCTCGACCTGCCCCATCGGCGGCTGATCGCTTTTTGCGGGGTGAGCGGCAGCGGCAAGACGAGCCTCGCGCTCGACACCCTCTACACCGAGGGGCAGCGGCGGTACGTCGAAAGTTTTTCGACTTATACACGGCAGTTTCTGGAACAGCTCGACAAGCCGGCGGCGGAAAGCATCGAAGGGATCCCCCCCTCGGTCGCGGTCGCACGGAAGAACGTGAGCCGTTCGAGCCGAGCGACGGTCGGCAGTTCGACGCAGGTGAACGAGCATCTGCAACTCCTGTTCGCGCGTCTCGGCGAAGTGATTTGCTACGAATGCGGCGAGCGCGTGGAACGCGACTCGGCCGAATCGGCGGCGGACGAACTGCTGCGGCTGCCGAGCGGGACGCGCGTGATGCTTGGCTTTACCTCGCAGCGCGGCAAGGAGCGGAACGCCGAGGAGTGGCTGGGCGACTTGGCGGCCCTCGGCTATCGCCGCTGCGTGTTGGTGGGGAAGACCGAGGAAATTGGCCCGGAGTTGGCGTCGCGACTGACGGAACTTAAAGAGATCGAGGTCGTGGTCGATCGCGTGACCGCTCAGCCAGAAGGAGCGACGCGGTTGCGTGATTCGCTTGAGAGCGCGCTGGAGGCGGGACGCGGGGCAGCGGTGGCTTGGATTGAGGAGAGCGGCGTGGAAGGGGGCAGCGAAAAAGGGGTCGGGACTCTTTTGCGACTGGAAGACGCAATTGGCCACGAATCCCCCCAGTCGCAAAAGAGTCCCGACCCCGTACCGCTCGACGGCCGCACTTGGCTCAAGCGCCGCTTCAGCCGCCGTTTGCGCTGCGAGCGCTGCGGGATCCAGTACCCCGACGTCGAACCGCAGTTGCTCAACTACAACAACCCGCTCGGCGCCTGCAAGGCGTGCGAGGGGTTCGGCAACATCATCGACGTCGACATGCAGCGGGTCGTCCCCGATGCTGAGAAATCGCTGCGCGACGGAGCGATCGCGCCGTGGAACACGCCCGCCTACGCCCATGAGTTGGAAGAACTGCTCGCGCTGGCGCCGAAGCACGGCATCCCGGTCGACGTGCCGTTCCGCGAATTGAACGACGAGCAGCTGCGGCTGATTCGCGAGGGGGTGCCGGAGAAGAAGTTCGGCGGGCTCGCCGGCTTTTTCAACTGGCTGGAACGGCGGAAGTACAAGATGCACATCCGCGTCTTTCTTAGCCGTTGGCGGAGCTACTACCCCTGCCCCGCGTGCGCCGGCGCCCGGCTGAAGCCCGAAGCCCTCGCCGTGCGGATCGGCGGCTGGAACATCGCCGAGGTCATGGCGATGCGCGTGAGCGAAGCGCTCGCCTGGCTGCGCGGATTGGTGCTGAGCGAGTGGCAACGCTCGGTTGGACAGTTGCTCGTAGACCAGGTGACGTCGCGGCTGAACTATTTGGAGCGCGTCGGCGTCGGCCACTTGGCGATCGAAAGGTCGTTGCGAACGCTTAGCGGCGGCGAGGCGCAGCGCGTCGCCCTCACCGCGGCGCTCGGGTCAAATCTCACCGGGATGCTGTACGTCCTCGACGAACCTTCGGCGGGTCTGCACCCGGCCGACTTGCCGCGGCTGGTTGAAGCGGTGCGCGGCCTGTGCGCGCGTGGAAATACGGTCGCGCTCGTGGAGCATGAGCCGTCGCTGATTCAGGCGGCCGAGCATGTGGTCGAAATGGGCCCCGGCGCCGGGGAGTTCGGCGGGAAGGTGATTTTTCAGGGCTCGCCGGCCGAGATGCTGGAACATCCCGAGAGCCGCACCGGCGAATGGCTCGCGGGGCGACGGATCGGCGCCGACCGCGGCTCGCGTCGTGCGGCGACGCATGGCTGGCTCAAGCTGGTCGGCGCCCGTGGCAACAATTTGCAAAACGTGTCGGTGGAGTTCCCGCTGGGGCTCCTCTGCGTGGTGACCGGCGTCAGCGGCGCCGGCAAGAGCACGCTGGTGCAGCAGACGCTCTTCCCGGCGGTAGCGCAAAAGTTGCGGATCGAAGCCGAAAAGCCGGAGGAGTTCGACGACCTCATCGGCGCCGGGCAGATCGAAGGCGCTCTCCGCGTCGACCAAAGTCCGATTGGCCGGACGCCCCGCTCAAACCCGGTCACCTACGTGAAGGCGTTTGATCCGATTCGCCTGCTGTTCGCCGAGACGACCGAAGCGAAAGCCCGCTCGTTCAAGGCGGGCCACTTCAGCTTCAACGCCGAAGAAGGTCGCTGCGAGGCCTGCCAAGGCGACGGCTACAAGAAGATCGACATGCGCTTCATGGCCGACGTCTACATGAAGTGCCCCGAGTGCCATGGCGCCCGCTATCGCCGCGAAGTGCTGGAGGTGAAGTACCGCGGACTGAGTATCGCCGACGTGCTCAACCTCTCGGTGCGCGAAGCGTTTAACTTCTTCCGCGGCCACAAGAAGGTGCTCGCGCGGCTCAAATGCCTGATCGACGTGGGGCTCGACTACCTACGGCTTGGACAACCGGCGAACACCCTCAGCGGCGGCGAATCGCAGCGGCTGAAACTCGCCAACTACGTTTCGGCGGCCCGGCGCGGGCGGACCCTGTTCGTCCTCGACGAACCAACGACGGGGCTCCACTTCTCCGACGTGATGCAGCTGATCGAGTGCTTCGATTCGCTCGTCTCGATGGGACACTCGCTGATCGTCGTCGAGCACAACCTGCAGATGATGCGCGCGGCCGACTACATCATCGACATTGGTCCCGGCCCCGCGGAGATGGGAGGTCGCGTCGTCGCCGTCGGTACGCCGGAGGAAGTGGCGCGAAACGAGGCCTCGGTGACGGGGCCTTACCTGGCGGAGGAGTTGGCGCGCGTCGCGACTGAATCGGATGATTGACGGCGTCTGCGTCCAGTTGAGCGAAGCGACCGAATCGAGCGTGCGCGTGACGCTCGTGGCGAGCGACGACATTGATCTCAGCGGCGTGTGGGAACTGTACGGCCCGCGTTGCGAGTATGGGCGAACGCTGGCGTCGACGTTTCGCAACCGAGCGACCAGCGACGGTAGCGTGGAGTTTCTGGTGACCGAGCCCTGCTATTGGTCGCCGTCGATGCCGTTTCTCTATGAACTGCGGCGCACCGGCGAGCTTAGCGACGGAGAAATTCATTCGCTCGGTTTGGGGCAGTTGATTGCCCATGGCCGGAACCTGCGACTCGGCGGCGAGCGGATCGTCGTGCGAGGCGCGGAGTGCTATTCGCTCAACGAGCAGGCCGCTCAACGGGCCCATGCGGCCGAATCTGCCGTCGTACTCGGCGCCACCGATGACGCTGCTCTTGCAGCGGCGTCCCGATGGGGAACGCTCGCAATCGTCGACGCCACCGAGTTCGCCGGGGACTTGGTGACGCTTGTGGAAGAACTCACCTGGCAGCCGGCGGCGGCGATATTAGCGCTAAGCCGCGAGCGGCTGGAATTGGCGAGGGAACTTCCGTGCGGGGCGTCGGGAATCTTGTTAGCGCAGCGGTTTGATTCGCTCGATTGGGACGATGCCAACTCCATGGCAAACGGCGTGGGGGTGATCGTGGCAGCGCTCGACGATGGCGAGCGACCGCCCGCGTGGATGGCCAGCTGCGGTCGGCCAGTCGTTGCGATTCGCGGCGGAGCGACTTACGCTGACTTTGAGCAGGCCCGCGCCGCATGTGATCGCCTGCAGGCGGAACTGGCGCCGGAGTTTGATTTGGCGGGATACTTTGTCGGGAATATCAACGAATAAAGAATGAACCGCCAAGGACGCCAAGAGCGCCAAGGGAATGCAGGGAACTTGATTCAATAATGACCATTCTGGCGATTAACGAAAACTAAGTTCTTCACAGGCACGTTCATCGGCGGTTACACTCCCCGTCTTTCCTTGGCGCTCTTGGCGTCCTTGGCGGTTCTCTTCTTTGAGACCGCGACAACGGCAGCATTTCCATGAGTCATTCTGACCCGCAACTCGATCGCTACCGCCGCCAGATGCGTTTCGCCTCGCTCGGCGAGGAAGGGCAACGTCGACTGCTGGCGTCCCGAGCGCTGGTTTGCGGGTGCGGCGCCCTCGGTAGCGTCATCGCCGACCAACTCGTCCGGGCCGGCGTTGGATTCGTGCGGATCGTTGATCGCGATTTTCTCGAACGTGACAACCTCCATCGGCAGGTCCTCTTCGACGAGCGCGACGTCGCTGAGGAATTGCCGAAGGCGGTCGCTGCGGCGCGACGGCTCCGGCAGATTAATTCTGAGGTCACGATCGAGGCCGAAGTCGCCGACGTCACGGCCGCGAACATGGCGCGCTTGGCCGCAAGCGTTGATGTGATCGTCGACGGCACCGACAATTTTGAGACGCGCTACCTGCTCAACGATTTCGCCGTGGCGAACAACGTCCCGTGGGTCTTCGGCGGCTGCGTCGGCGCCGAGGGGCAGATGCTCGCCATCCTACCTGGCGAGACGGCGTGCCTCAGTTGTCTGCTCCCCGAGCCGCCGCCGGCGGAACTTCAGCCCACGTGCGAAACGGCCGGCGTCATCGGCCCCATCGTCGCGACGATCGCCGCCCTGCAGTCGGCCGAGGCGCTGAAAATCTTGAGCGGCCATCGCGAGGCAGTCAACCGGCGATTGGCGGTGATCGACCTCTGGAACAACCAACTCCGCTCGATCGGCATCGCCCGCGCCGTCGAGGAGCCGCGCTGCCGCACCTGCGTCGATCGCGACTTCCCCTGGCTCGAAGGCCGCCGCGGCGCTGCGGCGATTTCGCTCTGCGGGCGCAACGCCGTGCAGCTTGCGTCGCCCGGCGGGGAGCCGACTTCTCTCGCCCAACTTGCGGCGAAACTTCAGTCGGTCGGGAAAGTTTCCGTGAATCCGTTCTTGCTGCGGCTGGAGGTTGAACAGTACCGGATTACCGTCTTCGCCGATGGGCGGGCGATCGTCGGCGGGACCGATGACATTGCCGAAGCCCGCGTCGTGCATGCACGCTACGTCGGCGGCTGAAACGCCTTGCAGCCCCCGGCTCCGCCGGGGGGTCGCGTCGCCAGCTAATCGACGTCGTGCGCGCTGCAGGCCGACCCCCGGGCGGAGCCCGGGGCTGCAATTTCTCCTCGCGTCACGTTAAACAGTGCGCCGGTTTCCCAGCTTCACGCTCGCCGGTCGCGGTCGGCAAAATCGGCCCGTTCGGACTGAGCGCCGCGGTCCGTTCGGCCGATTTGCTGTCTTGGGGTCGGCATTCCCGCCGCCGATCCCGCGTTGGCGCCAGCGACAGTTCGCGCTGCTGGTCCGCGCACGTGACCCAGATTGTCCGGAGCGAAGTACACCACGAATGGCTACTGTCGAGAGATCGTTCGCCACCAAACATCCCGCAGCTCACACTCCCGTCAATCTCGAACGCAAGCTGGTCGGCCGCATTGGCCCCTGGCAATTGGTTCGGATGATTAGCGAGAGCGAATTGGCGCGTGTCTACGTCGCCCGGCCTGCCGAAGGCGCGGCCGACGGGCCCGCGTCGTACGTCGTGAAGGTGTTGCGCAAGGAATGGTGGCGCGACGCCCATGCGATCGAGATGCAACGCCGCGCCGCGTGGGTAGGGCGCAAGGTCTCGCACCCGCACCTACTGCCGGTGCTTTCGGCCGGCGTCGACCAGCCGCCGTTTTACACGGTGAGCCCGAAGCTCGAAGGGCGCTCGCTGGCGAAGATTCTCGAACAACAGCGTCGCCTGCCGATGGCGGTGACGCTGTGGATCGCTCGCCAGGTGGCCGAGGCGCTCGACGCGCTCCACACAACGGCGCGGATGATCCACTCCGACGTGAAACCGGCGAACATCGTCGTCGCCCCCGACGGGCACGCGACGCTGGTCGACCTCGGGTTCGTCCACACGCCGGGCGAAAGCCGGCATTGGTCGTCGCGCCCGGTTTACGGGACCCTCAACTACCTGGCGCCCGAGGCGCTCACGTCGTCGCTATCGGCCTCGCCGCAGAGCGACGTCTATAGCCTCGGCGTGACGCTCTACGAAGTGATCACCGGCACGGTGCCGTTCGTTGGCCGCGATGCGGAGTCGCTCATTCGGCAACACCGCGAGACGAAGCCCGATTGCGTGACGGTACGCCGGCCCGAGACGCCGCCGGAAGTGGCGTCGTTGATCGCGCGGATGCTCGCGAAAGAACCGATGCGCCGGCCCGAGAGTGCGGCCGAAGTGGTCGATGAGCTCGTGCGGCTGGAGATCGACTCGTTCGCGGCGCGTTCGGCCTGAGCTCAGATCGTCTCGCTCAGCCGTCGCTAGTTCAGGTCATGTAACGCGCGAAGTCGTTGACGTGCTCGTCTTCGACTGCGGCGGCCGGAACTGCCTCGGCAGCGGCGAGTCGACGCAGGACCGGCAGATCGGCCTTCGTCATCGACGACAGCTTCGCCACCGGCGAATCGCCGTCGACGATGATGATTTCTTCTCCGGGGGCAAGCTTGCGGATAAGTTCCGCCAGTTGCGTGGCGACTTCATCAATGGGCAAGGTGGTCATCTACAGTTCCTGGACATGGGCGCGGCAGGCGCGCCCTCATTGCTCTTCAACGGACCACCATGCCCGACGACTGTTTTGCGACAAGCTCGAAAGCCTGACGTACCTTACGGCACGTCCATCGGCATCGGTTCGACGCCGTCGAGGAACCCGGTGAGGGCCCGCGAGCGATAGGGACTCTGCAGCTTGCGAACCGCCTTCGACTCGATCTGCCGCACCCGTTCGCGAGTCACTGAGAAAATTTTGCCGACTTCTTCGAGCGTGTAGGTGTAGCCGTCGGCCAGGCCGTAACGGAGACGCAGAATCTCGCGTTCGCGGTAGGTCAGCTCGGTCATCACCTCTTCGAGCCGGGCCTTCAGCGCTTCCATGTGCGTGTCGTAGAGCGGATCTTCCTCGCGATGTTCTTCGAGGAACTCGCCGAAGTAGTTGTCTTCGTGATCGCCGACCGGCTGGTCGAGCGACAGCGGCTGGCGGGTCATCTTGTGGACGCAACGGGCGTCGTCGACCGACAGACCGGCTAGTTCGGCGATCTCTTCCGGATTCGGTTCGCGGCCGTGCAGTTGGACGAAGTCGGTGGTGACCGCCCGAATCTTGCTCATCGTATCGATCATGTGGACCGGTAGACGAATCGTGCGGCTCTGGTCGGCGATGGCCCGGGTGATCGCTTGGCGAATCCACCAGGTGGCGTAGGTGCTGAACTTGAACCCGCGGGCATGTTCGAACTTGTCGACGGCCCGCATCAAGCCGGTGTTGCCTTCTTGGATGAGGTCGAGGAAGCTCATGCCGCGATTGCGATACCGCTTGGCGATCGAGACGACCAACCGCAGATTGGCGGCCGAGAGGTCACGCTTGGCGGCGTCGTAGGATTCCTTGCGGCGGAGAGTTCGCGAGGTGAGCCGACGAAGCGTCGCGGGGGTTTCTTGCGTGATCCGCATCAGGTAGCGAAGCTCGTGGCGAAGTTCGTGCTCGTTGGCGTGGTGGAACGATTGTTCCGCCTGGGCGAGTTGCGACTTGAGCGACCACATCCGCTCGCTGATCTCGTGCAACTGCGACATCAGGGGGGTGAGGCGTTGAATGCGGAGGTTCAGCTCTTCGACTAAGCGAATGACCTTGTTGCGGCGAGCGATCATCCGGCGCCAGTAGCGGTGCTTCTCGGCGACGGAGGTGCGGCGGCTGACGGCGCGGCGGTAGTCTTTCTGGTTCAGGCCGAGCAGTTCGCGGGCGGTAGCGAGGTTCGGGGCGATCCGCTTGAGAATCCGCTTCTTCTCGGTAGTGTTGGTGACCGAGATCTCGATCGTGCGATCAAGCCGCAGCGTGCCGTCGGCGACTTTTTGGAGCAGGTCGACCGCGGCGTGGAGCATGTAGTCGCTGCAGAGCATCGTCCGGCGGAAGCGACGGCGGGTCGATTCGATCTGGATGGCGGCGGCGACTTCGTTGTCGCGGTTGAGCATCGGGATCTCGCCCATCTGCATCAGGTACATGCGGACGGGGTCGTCGATCGCGGCGTCGCCTTCGATCTCGGCCGATTCGAATTCGTCTTCGTGGGCGTCGACTTCCGCGGCTTCTTCATCCTCGAGGTGCGGGACGTCTTCGGCTTGCGGCTTCGGCCGAGTATTGCGACCGGCGGCGGGGCTGCCCCCTTTATTCCCCAGCGGCGAGGCAGATCCATTGACTTGGGTGCGTGAGCGTGGCTTCGTCGACACTGGGGGCTTCCTCATGAAGTGGCTCGGCGGTGGCGTTGGAAGAGAGTGGAGCGGACGAGATGCATAGGTCGTGCCGCCGCGCGGTTGTCCGGCGGTTTCAAAAGGCGTAAAGTGTTTGCTGCGAGCGATTTTCGACGAGGCGGGCAGCGTCGCGGCGAGTGCGGGAGGTCGCTCGGCGGTGCAATTTCGCCACGAGAGCGGCGTGGCGGTGTTCCTGAAATTCAACGTACCCCTTCGCTCGGAATCTTACGCACAATCGGCATATGCGTTTTGGAAGATTGCAATGCGACAGCGAAGGCGCCCCGCTCGGGATCGAGGATTTAGCCGAGTCGGGGCAGCTCGATTTCTTGCAGCTCGACTACCCGCGCCCTCGATGGACAAGCGTTGAGGGAACCGCTCCGGCAGAGATACCGGAGTACGCCGTCGGATTTGGCGTGGCGCTCCGGGCGATCGTGAAAGCGCTTTACCTCGACCCGCAGCTGCATGTGATCGCTTCGGCGGGGTGGGCGAGCGCCTTTTCCTGCGTCGAACGGGCGGCAGCCGTCCTGGTCGAGGCGGGGTGCGGTGAGATGCCGCTGGCCGCAGTTCGCGGGAGCAATCTGCAGCCGATCTTGGAGATGCTCGAAGGGGACGGGATCAACCTCGACAATCACGAGACAGGCGCCCCCTGGCGGGAATTGAAGGCGCCGGTGCTGGCAGCCGACCTGCAGTTGGGGGCGGGGCCGTTGGCCCTGGCGCTGGCTGAACACGCTCGGGTGATTGTGGCCGGAGCGTTCGACGGGTCGGCCCCGCTGACGGCCGCGAGCGCCCAACGCTTCGGCTGGAAATGGGACCAGCACGATCTGCTCGCCGCCGCCGCGGCAGCGGCGCGGGCGGCAACTTGGATCGATTGGGAAGCGTTCAGCGTCGCAGAAGCAGGAGAAATCGCGTGGCGACCTAATCGGGTAGAGATCAACGAGGCGGGCGAAATCTTGGTGGAACCGGCTCGAGCGGATGGCGCCGCAGCAACTCGCTTGCAACAGTGGTTGCGCGAAGCGGAACCACTGACGAATGCTAACCGACATGCCGATGTGCGGGAGCGTTGTTCAACCCTCAAGTGCGGCGTTGCGGGGCCCGGCCAGCTGGCAATTAGCGGAGCTCAAGGTGCGGCGAGCGACGATTGCTGGGAACTCGAAGTCCTCTACGAAGCAGGCTTCGCCGTCGAGGCGCTCATCGAGTTCTCGGCAGCTTCCGATCGCCGTTGGCGGCAACATCTGGCGACGATGGCACGGACGAGTTTACGCAGCGATGGCGCTGGTTTGTTGACCGTCGAAGAGTTGCAGGGAACTGCCGGCGGCTGGCTCCATCTGGCGTTCCAGTCGAAATCTCGCGGCGAATGTCAGCAATTCGCGGAGCAAGTCGTCAAACTGGCGGCGGCCCATCGGCCCCACATGCGGCTGTCGTCGGGCCGGCCAGCAGTCCACGTCCACTGCGACCGCTGGCCAGTACGCGTCCCGCGCGACGCCGTCGACATCGCGGTGGAGACGCGGGTGGCGCGGGAGTGGGTATAAAACTGAACCGCCAAGGACGCCAAGAGCGCCAAGGAAACAATGCGAGAACTGAAACCGCCGATGAACGCGAATGAACGCAGATCAAATCAAGAAGAAATCTAGTTCAATCTCTATCGTTCGCTATGTCAATTTGCGTTCATCAGCGGTTCCAAAAATCTGATTTCTTCCCCTTGGCGTCCTTGGCGTCCTTGGCGGTTAATCTTCTAAGACTCAAGTAATCATCTAGAACTCAGAACTGGTCACTCATGTACATGCCCAGCAATGCCATTGAAGTGAAGGTCCACGACGCCGCGGGGACGATCGTGCTCAATCGCCCTGACTTTGGCAACGCGCTGACGCGGTCGATGGTGCAGCAGCTGATCGAGGCGATCGACGATCTGTATCTCGAGAAGCGGGTGCGGGCGATCATCATCACTGGCGCCGGCGACAGCTTTTCGCTCGGCGCCGACGTCGGCGAGATGCAGACGAGCCAGGAGTCGGAGGCGCCGGAAGAGGATTGGGGCGCCGACGCGGCCGATTTTCGCGACCTCGTCGTGCGGATGATGGAAATCACCAAGCCGATCATCGCGGCGGTGAACGGCCCGGCGATTTCGGCCGGAGCTGCGCTCGTGGCCGCGGCCGACATCGTGGTGGCAAGCGAGGGAGCGTCGCTTGGCCTGCCCGATGCGCGGTATGGCATGGTCGCTGGACTGGCGGCGCCGCTCATTTCGTTTCGGATCGGCGCCGGGCAAGCGGCACGGCTGCTGCTGACGGGAACAACCATCGACGCGGCGGAAGCCCATCGGATCGGGTTGTTCCACGAAGTGATTGGCGAAGAACTGGTCTGGGCCCGGGCGATGGAAGTGGCCAAGGCCTGCGCGGCGGGGGCGCCCGAGGCGATGCAGCTGACGAAGCGATTGCTTAACGAGACGCTGGGCGAAGAACTCGCGACCCAACTCTCCTCCGGGGCCGTGATGGCAGCGACGGCCCGCACCACCGAAGCGGCCGGCGAAGGCATCGCCGCACTCCTCGAAGGCCGCAAACCGGAGTGGAAGTAGCCCCGGGCTCCGCCCGGGGGTCGGTCACCATGCCGGCAGGCGTCGCCCCGCGTACCGCTACCCCCGGCCGGAGCCCGGGGCTGCAAGAAATCTTTCTAGTTCATTTGACATCCCGAAATCCCGACCTAGATTTCAATTGCCGGTGACGAGTTGCTGACGTCCGCCGGCCACGCCGTGGTCGTCTGGCCCTTTCCTTCGACGCGGCGACTGCACTTATCTCGCTACTTATCCTGCCTCGTTTCCTTCCTTGTCCGATTGTCGAACCGCGCAGCTTCGTCTGCATCGCGTTTCGACGCAGCAATCCCTGTCAGGTCTGGCCGTCGGCGTGCGTGCGCGGGTTTACCCCACGTCCTGCTGCTGCGCACGCCGGCGGCCTGGCGCGTGGAAGTCTGAGTGGAGCGAAGAATCTAGAGCTCATGGCGCATCGCCCGCGCCAGTTGCAACCCGGGCCTGACCTGGGGGACGCGGGACACATGTTGGCCGTTGAGGCTCGGTCGGCTCGGCGTCGTTGGCGCTGAGCCGGGAATGCGGACGGGGTGGGCTTCGCGCCGACCGTCGTCGCTCTAGATCCTTCGCTGCGCTCAGAATGACGCATGAATTGTCGGATGACGTTACAAAGCCGCGACCGGTGGTCGCGGAATCGTACGAATGCCCGCGACCACCGGTCGCGGCTTAGTGGATTTTTCGAAACCCCAACGGGGAAAGTCCGGACCAAGCAGCGTTTGGCGCCCTCCAACGTGTGGCCGGACTTTTCCTTCCACCTGCCTGAGGCGCGGCGGTGCGCGGCGTGTGCCGCGCCTGCCGCCTCAGGCGCCTTATTTGTTCCTGCGAACGAGCCGCTAATCGCGCCGTTCGCGATTCGCGTCAGGTTCTTCTACCACGGCCCCGTTAGGAGTGCGATCGACAAATGCTTCCTTATAGAGCGGCATATAACGGTAGTAGACCTCCAGGGTCATCGTGGCCATCGCGGTGGTGTAGAGCCGGCCCCCTGTCGAACTGTGCGGTTCGGAGAAGTACCAGCTCCCGCGCTCGTGGCCATCCTTCGCCTGGGTAGCGATGAGGTACTCACGCATCTGCGGGTTCCAGCGCTGCCAACTCTGTCCTCCAACGTGGTGGAGGACCTGGGAAGCGTAGTAGTTGAAATAGACGTCCTTGGCGCTGGGCGTCGCTCGGCCGAGCCGGACGACGCTCTGTCGCAGGGGACGGTAATCTTTCTTCCAGCCGCCAATCATGCGGCACAGGAGTCCGATGGGCGTGGCGGCGGTGCGGCGATTCGGATTATCGCCCTGCACGTAGAGGTAGTTCTGCCCGTCATCGTACTGGACGCTGTCGAGATACCTGCCAATCTTCGCCCAGAGCTCTGACGGCAATTCGATGTCGGTCAGACTCGCACTCCGCAGCGCCGCAACCTGCCAACCGGTGACGGTCGTATCGCCGCGCGCAGGCGATTCCCAATTGGGGGAATAGCGCCAGCCGCCGTCTTCGTACTGGGCGTCGAGGATGAATTGAATCGCATGCCCCACTGATTCGCGGAGATCGCGATCGTGCGTCATCGCATACGCTTCGGTGAGCGCGAGCGTGGCAATTCCTTGCGCATACATCGTGTCGTGGTCGCGCAGATCGCCGCCGTGAGAACTGACGATCATCTTCTCCTGCAGGAAGAGAAGTCCGCGATGCACCTGCTCTTTGTAGTCTCCTTGCTCGTGGGTATAGCCGGCGCCTAGGTAGCAAAGCAGCGCGAGCCCCGTCGCCGCCGTGCTCGAATTGTTTGAACCCGAATCCTTACAGGCGCCGTTGCAACGAGGACAGGCCCCCAGGTCGAATCGCCAGCCGCCGTCGGACCATTGATGCTCGGAGAACCACTTGAGCGCCGCCTCCACGGCCGCCTCGCTCCGCAAGGTGCCGCCACCAGAGAGCGCGGCGGCGCGGCGGTTCTCCAAGGTTCGACCTTCGAGCCCCCCGCCGCGCGAGGCCAGCGGATTGGTGAGCGACTCGAACGGGCTGCCGACGACGCCGACGACGCCGGCCTCGCCCGCGTTGCCGGCGATCGACGCCGTCTCTGAAAAAGGAATGCCGATCTGCGGCGTCGGGGCGTCGCCGGTGGGCGAACCGATCGTATCGCTCCGAGCTCCGGGGAGCGAAATTTCGTCCCCAATCTCAAAGTTCCCCAGCGACGGCCCTGTCGATTCCATTGGCAGAGGAATCTCCGGGGAGTCTATCAGCCCTTCGTCGAGAGCAATGTCGAGGTCTTCAGACGCGGCGATCTCGATGGCGCCTTCGACGCCGCTTGGCTTATTGCTAGGCGCCGAGAGGATCGCCAAGGAGAGTACGATCACCATCGACCCGTGAACCACGGCACTGGAAAGCCATGCCAACAGGCCCGATTCCTCTAGCCACTCGACGAGTCGCTGACGCGGCGGCAGGGCCGACGCAGACTCCGCATCACCGGCCATTGAGGGAGTCGCGGGAGGTGTTTCAGGCGTAGCGTCCGCCTCTTCGGAGAGGGTCGGAGGAGGCGGTGGGAACGGCGCCGGCGATGCAGGCGGTTCAGGAAAATCAGGCGGGGAATTGGCCAGTGAGGAGGACAAGCCGTCTGTTCCGATCGGCGTGGGAGGCGTCGCGACTTGCCAATTATAGCCAGGCCGCCGCTTTCCGATGCTGATAACCGCCCGGAAGCAAAGAGCCTCCGCTCAAAACAACAGCCGCGGGCGATTGCCAGGCCCCACTGGCGTTGCCCGACAAAAGTCCATAAAATGCTGGGCTACCTAGGCCGCCCGGGCGGCAGGAGTCGCGCTCGCGACCCGGGAATCAAGAGTTTTTTGCGTTGGGATAGTAGGTAACGTCATGGCGAAGACCGGCAAGCGGAAGAAGAAAGTGGAAACCGTGTTCCTCGTGTGCGAGGAGACGGGCGATTACAACTACACGCTCCGCCGGAAGTCGGGCGGCGAAAAGCTGAAGCTCAGCAAGTTCTGCCCCCGCTTGCGCAAGCACACGATGCATGTTGAGAAGAAGAAGTAATTTCTTCTGCGGTCGTTTTTTGAGGGCGGTCGAACTCTTGCGCGCCGTCCCGGCGGGTCGTTGACCCGCGGCTGGTTGGGTTCAACCCTCGCGGCTGAGCAGGCGGAGCCTCGTCCATGCCCAAACAATGGCGCCTTGCCCCGCATGATCCGGCTCGCATCGCCGACTTAGAGCGAGCGGCCGGGGTGCCGGCCGTGGTCGCCCAGTTGCTGCTCGCCCGCGGCATTCACGAGCTCGCGGCGGTGAAGCAGTTTCTCGAGCCGAAGCTCAACGGCCTGCGCGACCCCGAGTTACTCCCCGGCGTCCCGCAAGCGGCCGACCTGCTCTACGCGGCTCTCCAGGCGAAGCGGCGGATCACCATTTACGGCGACTACGACGCCGACGGGATGACGGCCACGTCGATCCTGCTCCGCTGCCTGCGGCTGCTCGACGCCAACGTCGATTTCTACGTTCCCCATCGCATCGACGAAGGGTACGGCCTGAATTCCGAAGCGATTGCCAAACTTGCCGAGCAAGGCGCCGACGTCGTGGTGACGGTCGACTGCGGCATCTGCAGCGTCGCCGAAGCGAAGCTGGCCGCCGAACTCGGACTGACGCTGATTGTCACCGACCATCACCAGATGGACGACGTGCTGCCCGCCGCGGCGGCGCTGGTCCACCCGGCCCTCCCCGGCAGCGATTATCCCTTCACCGGGCTCTGCGGCGCCGCCGTCGCGTTCAAGCTCGCCTGGGCCCTCTGCCAGCGGGTGTCGGAGAATAAAAAAGTCAGCGAGCGGATGCGGCTCTTCCTGCTGCAGGCCGTCGGACTCGCCGCGATCGGCACCGTCGCCGACGTTGTGCCGCTGATCGACGAAAACCGGATTCTCGTCCGGCACGGCCTGCAAAGCCTCACCGCCTATCCCACGGTCGGCATGACGGCCCTGATGCGGCAAATCAAGCTCCACGAAAAGCACGCCCTGGAGTGCGAAGACCTCGGCTTCTCGATCGGCCCGCGTCTGAACGCCACTGGCCGGCTTGGCCAGGCGGAGCTTGGGATCGAGCTCCTCACCACCGACAGCGAAGTCCGGGCCGAAAAGCTGGCCCAGTACATCGACGAGCTCAATCTCGAGCGTCAATCGATGGAGCGGAGCATCCTCCGCGGGGCCGAGAAGCAGGCCCGCGAGCGGTTCGATCCCGCCCGCGATGCGGCGCTCGTCCTCGCCGACCACGATTGGCATCCCGGCATCATCGGCATCGTCGCCGGACGGATCGCCGACAAGTTTCACCGCCCCGCGATCGTGATCGCGCTCGACAAGCTGGGCGTCAAGCCAGGCATCGGCTCGGCTCGCAGCGTTCCGGGGTTCAACCTCCACGCTGCCCTCGCCGAGTGCGGCGAGTTGCTGGCGAGTCACGGCGGGCACGCCGCGGCCGCGGGGCTGAAGGTCACCGAAGCGAATCTCCCTGCCTTCCGCCGCAAGTTCTGCGAGGTCGCGGCCCGCGAGCTCGGCGGCGGCTCGCGCTTGGCTGAGCTGTTCGTCGACGCCGAGACCGCCCTCCACTGCCTCACTCAGCGCACCGTGCAGCAGATCGAAAGTCTCGCCCCCTTTGGTCACGGCAACCTGCGGCCAGTCCTCTGCGCCAGCAACGTGCGGCTCGCCGAACGCCCCAAGCGTATCGGGGGGGCGGGTCGGCATCTCTCGATGATGTTCGACCAGGAGGGGGTGAAAATTCGCGCCGTGGCCTTCGGCGGCGGCGACTGGGAGGAAGAGCTAGCAGCGATCGACGGCGAGCTGTCGATCGCCTTCCGGCCAGTGATCAACCGCTACCGCGGGCGATCGTCGGTCGAGATCCACCTCGCCGACTGGCGGCTCGACGCCGAAGCGACTCAGGGTGGCACGCCCTAAGGTACTCCGCAGGGCGTGGAGAACCCGTCTTCAGCGCGACCACGTCCATCGGAGTACCTTCTGGGCGTGCCACCCGCCAATCTGTCTTGGGTGCTATCACCCTCTCCGCCGCCTCCGCGTGACAAAACGCGATCGGCGTTTACGCCAAACGCCTGCTTTCGTATGCTCCCGGCCGTTTGAGATCGTGTTCCCCGCGCTGCACGGAAGGGAGTTCCTCCATGGCTCGCCATTGCTTCGGCTGGTCCTTTATTATCTTCGCCGCCACGTTTTCGCTGCTCCTGGCGGCCGAATCGCCACGCGCCGCAGGACAGGAATTCCGTATCGAGACCGAGATCTTCGTAGGCGAAGAACCCAAATCGGTGAGCCACACAGTCACCGTGTTCGAAAAAGCGGCCGTCTATGAATTTATTGACAACCCGCAGCAGATCATCGTCTACCGCCAAGGCCAGGAAGGAAAGTCAGGGCAGTTCATTCTGCTCGACACGGTGCGCGAGCGCCGGACCGACGTCGACGTCGATCGCGTCGAAAAACTCATGCACAAGATGACTGAGTGGGCCTCGGAGCATAAAGACCCGCTGCTGAGGTTCGCCGCAAAGCCGACGTTTGAGGAAACCTTCGACGTTGAATCGGGCAGCCTGACGCTGGCCAACAAGGAATGGACCTACCGGGCCGCGACGATGAAGGCTGACGACGCGGCCAAGCTCACGCGCTACCGCGAGTTCACCGACCGCTACGCCGAACTGACGGCCATGATGTTCAATTCGCCCCCGCCTGGTCCTCGCCTCGCGCTCGACGCCGCGTTCGCCAAGCATGGCGTCGTGCCGGTGGAGATCAAGCGCACCCTCGGCGGCGACGAGAAGAACATCGTGAAGGCGACCCACACGTTCTTCTGGAATCTAGCGCGCGAAGATCGCCAACGGCTCGATGAGGCGCAAGCCCACCTCGCGAACTTCAAGAAGGTCGACAACGAGCAATTCATTGCCGCAAAGACTGGCAAGGACGTGGTTCGCGGGCAGTCGAAATAAGTTGGCCACACTCGGGCGCGTTATAGCAGTTCGTGCCAGTTTCGCGCACCGTGCGCCACTCGTACGATTAAAACAGCGTCATCGACGATCTGATAGATGATCACATAGTTGCCGACGGATGTGCGTCGCAATCCGCGGCGCGGGTCTGAATAGCGCTCGCCAATCTCTGGCTGAGCTTCGAGCATTTGAAAACGCTCAGTGAATTGATCAATCAACTTCAGCGCCGCATCCAAATTCACCTTCGCCAAATATTCGACGATTTCGGCGATATCCTTCTCAGCCGCCGAAGAAAGCCGATGACGGCGAGTCATCGCGAAGCGCCGTCATGACGAGCGGCTTGGCGAGCACGTTCCTTCATCGCCTCTGGATTCCAGTCGACGATTTCACCCTTCGCAATGGCTTGCAGTCCCGCTTCGACCTGGTGGTGTAGATAGTCCGTCCAAAGTGACGGAACATCCTCCTGCGAAACGAGCCAATAGACGCGCTTGGTCTGCTCGTCTTCAACCTGAATCGGACGACCCGGCGACTGTGCCTCGATTGCTACGCGCTGTTCAGGGGTAAGTTTAAGCGTCATGACAGAATTATATCACGAAACGAGCGATTGAGTGATCGCCGCAACCTACGCCCGTACCAGCGTATGAAACGCCTCGGTCAATTCCTTCGTCATCGGCCCCGGCTTGCCGCTGCCGATCACGCGGTCGTCGACCTTCACCACCGGAATGATCTCCGCGGCTGTGCCGGTGAGGAAGCATTCGTCGGCGACGTAGACGTCGTGCTTAGTGATCGCCGACTCGGATGATTGAATGCCCGCCTCAGAGGCGAGCTCCAGCACCGCGTTGCGGGTGACCCCTTCGAGGATGCCGGCGTCGAGCGGCGGCGTGTAGAGTTTCCCCTTTTTCACCAGAAAAATGTTATCGCCCGTACACTCGGCGACCTCGCCCTTGTGATTGAGCATCAGCGCTTCGACACAACCCGCCTTCAAACCCTCGATCTTGGCGAGAATGTTGTTTAGGTAGTTGAGCGACTTGATCCGGGGGCTGAGGGCCGCCGGATGATTGCGGATGACGCTCGAAGTGATCAGTTCCAGGCCGTTGTCGTAGAACTCTTGCGGATAGAGACTGATCGAGTCGGCGATGATGATGATCTGCGGATTGCTGCAGCGATTGGGGTCGAGCCCCAACGTGCCGGCGCCGCGGGTGATCACCGCACGGATGTAGCCGTCCTTGATGCCGTTGGCGGCGACCGTGTCGTCGATCGCCTTGGCCATTTCGGGCTGCAACATCGGCACGCTCAGCCGGATGGCGAGCGCCGATTCAAACAGCCGGCGGACATGCTCGTCGAGCTTGAAGACTTTGCCGCCGTAACTCCGTAGCCCTTCGAACACGCCGTCGCCGTACAGCAGCCCATGATCGAAGACGCTGACCGTCGCCTGCTCGGCGGGGACGAGTTTGCCGTTGATGTAAACCTGTCGTGACATCTTCGCTTTCGAGGGGGCGTGCGGGTTGTATTGGGCGACGGTCGACATGGCGCGGCCTCCGAAGGGAATGGACGATTTCCCGTAAAGAGGGGTCGCGATTGTCGCAGGTTCGGACGGCGCCGGACGAAACATTCCAAGCCACCGGCTCCGCCGGTGGACGATGTCGCAAAAAAGCGTCAACGCCCGGTTCGTCCACCGGCGGAGCCGGTGGCTTTCACGGTCAGCCGACCGCAATCCGGCCTTCGACAAGCTTTACCGTCCGGTCGGCCTGTCCGGCGATCCAGGGGTCGTGGGTCACCATGACTATAGTGAGCTTTTCCCGGTCATTCAACTCGCCGAGCGTTTGCATCACCGACTCGCCGGTCGAGCGATCGAGGTTCCCCGTCGGCTCGTCGGCCAGCAGCACTTTGGGCTTGAGCAAGAGCGCCCGGGCGATGGCGGCCCGCTGCATTTCGCCCCCGGAGAGTTCCCGCGGCTTGTGCTTCGCCCGGTGGCCGAGGCCGACCAGTTCCAACAGTTCAAACGCTCGCCGCCGATAGGCTCCGCGGCGCATCCAGTAACCGAACGTCGATTCCGCGATAAAGGCCGGCGCCAGAATATTTTCGAGCGTCGTGAGTTCCGGCAGCAAGTGATAAAACTGAAAGATCATGCCGAAGTGGCGATTGCGCAGCATGTCGCGCGAGGCGGAGGGGAGATTGTCGATGCGATGCCGCTGGAAGAAGACTTCGCCGGCATCAGGCTGATCGAGCGTCCCGAGAAGGTGCAGCAACGTGCTCTTGCCGCAGCCGCTTTGGCCTACGATCGCGAGGAACTCGCCCTCGTGCACGTCGAGATCGATTCCCTGCAGCACGGGGATGCCGATAGCGCCCTTGCGGTAGCTCTTGAACAAATTGCGGCAGCCAAGGTGAACGCCCACGTTCGGCACTAGCGGATTGACAGCCGACGACGGTTCGACGCGCCGCTGTAAGTCGGCGAGCGTCCGGACGTCGCCGTTGGCGGCCGCCGGCACACGCGGGGCATCGGCCGCACGCCGCGGCGTGATCATTCCAGCGGCGCTCGTCGCAGATTCGTGAAGCGGGCGGCTCATGTTCTTGGTCTCGATGTGACGGCGAGAAATCAGTTAGTCAGCCCCGAGAGGGGCGACATGATGTAGCCAGGGGCGCGAGCCCCTGGTCCGGAGCGTTTAGGCGTTTCTGAGCCCCGCGAGGGGCGACACTGTTCCCAATAAAAACGAGGGATGTCGCCCCTCGCGGGGCTTTGATGAATTTAAACGGCGCGTCACCAGGGGCTTGCGCCCCTGGCTACAATATGCCGCCCCTGCCGGGGCTGATTGCGGATGCAAATTCCTGAATACCTCGGGGCGTGCTGCTCAAACCTTAGATTGGATTTCCAATTACTCGTACCTCAACGCTCTCACCGGATGCAGCGTCGCCGCGCGGCGCGCCGGCAGCACGCTCGCCATGACGGCGATGAACACGGCGCCCGAAGCAATCCACGCCACCGTGAGCGGCTCAACGATGGTCGGAATCTTGTAGAAGTAATAAACCGACGGGTCGAATACTGGCTGCCCCGTTACCTGGCCCAACAGGTCGGCGATCTCGTTGATGTTGGCGACGAATAGCAGTCCCAGGATCGTGCCGACGCCGGCGCCCACAATCCCGAGGCTCAAACCGTAAGACAGAAAGATTCCCATGATCCCCCAGCCCGAGGCGCCGAGCGACTTCAGGATGCCGATGTCCCGCGTCTTCTCGACGACGATCATGAAGAAGATCGCCAGGATGCCGAAGCCCGCGACGGCGATGATCATGAACAGCAGCACGTTGAGCACCGCCGTCTCCATCTGCACGGCGGCGAGCAGGGCGCCTTGCTCGTCGCGCCAAGTGCTCACCTGGTAGAACTGCACCGGGAAGGCTTCCTGAATCTTATCGCGAATCGCATTGGCGTCGGCCCCCGGCTTCAGCTTGATCTGAATCGTCGAGAACTTGCCGATGCCAGTCGTCGGGTCGATCATTCCCCGCGCCTCCTGTAATTTGCGCAACGGCATGAAGGCAAAGTCGGCGTCGTACTCGCTCATCTTGCTTTCATAAAAATCGACGACGGTGCAATCCTGGCTGACGATTTTCGGCGGCGTCACCGCGAGCAAAAAGCTTACTTTGACGTCGTCGCCCGGCAGGCCGAGGAAGTGATCTTCGCCGTCGGGAGTGCGAAACCCGCAAATGCCGATGCCTAGCACGATGCCGGTGTTTTGTTCGGTGGCGGGATCGAAGTCGCGCCCTTCCGGCTCTTCGCCCGAGGCGGCGATCGCAGCCGCAAACGGATCGACGACTGGAGCGGCTCCCTCCGGCGCCGTGCTTGCTTCTGCCGCGTTTTTCAGGTCGAGGAGCCGCTTCTGGTCTGCGGCGCGTTGCTTCGCCAGCATCGCCTTGTACGCACGGTACTTCCAGCCAGCGTCGCGCATGACTTCCCGCGGCTTCGCGTCGGCCGAGGGAACCTGGTGGTCGAGCACATCGTAACCGTCGTCACGGAGGTTGAACGAAAGTTGCTTGCGATTCTCAGGATGCTGCAAAAAATCGCCGAACTGACTGACGTTGGCGTAAGTCGCCTCATCAATCCCCACTACCGTAATCTGTCGCGGCATCATTTCGCCGCCGACCATCATCGTCAGCAGCGCCGGCACATGCACCGTCGGCGACATGCCGACGACGACGTCGCCCGCCGCCTCGCGGATCTTCACCATGTGGGCCTCGGCGTCGAGCGCGCCGTCAAGGCTGCGGGTGCGGACGATCAGATCGCCCAACATCCCGTTGAGCCGCCCCTGCATCTCATGCGTGAACCCTGCCATGACGCTGTTGACGACGATCATCGTCGCCACGCCGAGCGTTACGCTCACAATGCAGAGGAGCGCGATGTAGCGCGTGCGCAGGTAACGCCAGCAGAGGAGGAGTTTGTACATGGTCCCGTCCTTGGGATTGAGCGATCTAGTATTTCATGACGGCGTGCAGTCACTCGAACCGAACAAATGCCTCTGCCTTTTCAAGTTCGCCATCTGGCCCAGAGGCGATAGCTCGAATACTTATCAGCGATTTTCCTGAATCCACATGCCGCCCGACTTAAAACTGCACGATCCTATAGTTACCTTCGTCAACCGAACCCTCTTCCAGCCGCCAACCGAACGCCTTCCAAGGCCCCGTCGCACGCTGTTCTTTGCTGGCGTGGACGTGCTCGAACTCATGAGTTTTACCCCACCTCGTACTGAGTTCTTGTTTCGGAACGTCGATTACGATTCCATCAAGCTGAGGCACGCCCTCAACGTTGAAAATTAATAGTTGGCCTTCGTCCTTGCTTCGCTTAAACCTAATGCGGCCTCGACCAATCGGACCTACTCGAACTTCGGACTTAAGGAAGTCAAACATTCGCTGATGCTCATCTTCCGTAATTCCCATGCGTTTATCGTAGGGAATCGGGCCGTTAGCTGTCTTTGTGGCTTGGAGAAACCACTCCTTATTCTCTGTAATTCCAACCCTGAATTTGAGAATGATTGCATCTATCTCTGGTGGAAAAGCGGTCGCTCCCAAGAGTTCAACGTCAACCACCTTGGGCGCCAGAATCTGAACGACCTCTTCGATTGAGACGGGGGGATTGGGTTGTTCACGCGGAACTTGAGCGCTTAGCTTGCCGGTAAATGTCGTCAGCCAAAGGATTGCTGCTGTAGCGACCAAATCGCGGCTGGAAATACTTCGAAGCATGCCCAAAGTCATTTCTCCGGCCTTAACACCGGGAACAAAATCACATCACGAATCGACTGCGTCCCCGTCAGCAGCATCACCAGCCGGTCGATGCCGATGCCGAGTCCCCCCGCGGGCGGCATGCCGTGCCGCAGCGCGCGGATGAAATCGTGATCCATCTTCGCCATAGAATCTTCGTCGCTCATCCCCGCCAGTTGGCTACGGAACAGCTCTTCCTGCAGGTCGGGGTCGTTCAACTCGGTATAGGCGTTGGCAATTTCCATCCCGCCGATGAACAGCTCGAACCGTTCCGCCACCGCCGGGTCGCTCGCCTTCCGCTTCGTTAGCGGGCAGATGCTGGCCGGGTAGTCGATCACGAAGATCGGCCCTTCGAGCGCGTCCTCAACCTTCGCCTCGAAGACGTCGTTCTTGATCACGTCGGGATGCCGGCCGGCCGTTTCGATGCCAAGCTTCTTCGCCAGCGCGACGACTGCGGCGGAATCGGTCGGATCGACGCCCGCATGCTGTTGGAACAACTCCGCGTACGTCGCCCGCTTGAAAGGCGGCTTGAAATCGACCGCCTTCCCCGCGAATTCAATGCTGTACGAAGTCGGCTTGCCGTCACCGGCTCCGCGAATCGCATGAATCGCCTCGCAGATGCATTCCTCGGTGAGGTCCATCATCGAACGGTAATCGCCGTACGCCTGATAGACCTCGAGCATCGTGAACTCGGGGTTATGCTTCGGGCTGATCCCCTCATTGCGGTAGACGCGGCCGAGCTCGTAGACCCGCTCGACGCCGCCGACCAACAGTCGCTTGAGGTGCAACTCCAGCGCGATCCGCATGAACAGGTCGAGATCGAGCGTATTGTGATGCGTCGTGAACGGCCGGGCCGCGGCGCCGCCGGCGATCGTGTGGAGCGTCGGCCCTTCAACTTCGACGAAGCCGCGGTCACCGAGCGTCTTGCGAATTGACGAGACGATCCGCGTCCGATCGAGAAACCGGTCGAGCACCCCTTCATTGTAAGTGAGATCGAGATACCGCTGCCGCGTCCGTAGCTCGGCGTCTTGCAGGCCGCTATGTTTTTCTGGCGGAGTTTCGATCGACTTGGTCAAGATATGGAGCCGGTCGGCGAAGATCGACAGTTCGCCCGTCTTCGTGCGGCGGAGCGTCCCGTCCACCCCGATGATGTCGCCGAGGTCAAAGCATTGAGCCAAGTCCCAACTCTCGCCGACCTGATCGCGGCCGATGAACAGCTGCAGTTGGCCCGTCATGTCGCGGATGTCGATGAACAGCAGCTTTCCCTTGTCGCGCGACAAGATGATGCGACCGGCCGCGCGAACTTGCGGGCCGACGATTTCGCCCGCGCCTTGCTCGGCGATCCAGGGCCGAAACGCGGCGCGTTCTTCCTCGGTCTCCAACGACGGCAGCGTGATGTTCGCCCCGTCGGCCTTCCGGTAGACGATCTCACTCGCTCGCGCACGAATCTCGCCGATCAACTGCCGATCGTCGAACCGCGTCCCCCACGGGTCGTGGCCCAGCTCGATAATGCGGGCAAGTTTGGCGCGGCGGGCCGCCTCCAAAAAGGATTGATCGCGAGAGGCTTCGTCGTCGCTAGGGCTAGGTTGGTCGGTCATCGATGGAGCGGTAAGCGTCATGAAACTGAGGGGCGGTCGGCGGGCAAATTTGGGCCGCGGCGGGGCTGGAATTTCGCTAAGGTCAAGAGTGGAAAGATTTTAGTGAAGATAGGCAAAGGGTCAACGCCACTCGAAAAATGCCGCCCGGCAGGAAACGAGAAGAAGCAACGATTTCGAAGCGCCATCAAGCCTCCCACCCCGCAGGAACCATTTAGCAGCGGGCGCTAGCCCGCTTCCCGCCGCAAGCGGCGGGGCTAAATGGGCGTTTTCTGCACGAAAGGTTGGCAGCAATTCATACGGCCGAACAGCTCCCAAATCCCAGTAGCGCCATCCCCTCAAAAATTGACCTCCACCACGCCGCGACCTACCATTTTGCACCTCCCCCGCCTGGGCGAGCCGTTGGAGACGTGACTTCCTATGGATTCCCAAACGCCCCCGCCGCCCCAGCCCCGCCGCCGTCGCTGGCCTGCCATCATCGCCATGGTCGTGCTAGCAGTGACAGCAACCGCAGGCGCCTTTCTCTTCAAGGCAACCCAAGCCGTCGATCCCTTCTACGCCGCCGCGGTCGCCACGAAACCGGCCGAAGCGCGTGAAGCGGGCGAGCGGATGGAAAACCGCGTCGCTGATCTCGTCGACCAGGCCGAAACGACCGGCCGCTGGGAGTCGATCTTCAGCGACGCCGAAGTTAACGGCTGGCTCGCCACCATCCTCAAGGAGAAGTACCCGACGCTACTGCCGCCCGAAGTGGTCGACCCGCGCGTCTCGTTCGTCGCTGGCCGCTGCCTGATCGGCTATCGCTACGAGGGGGAACAGATTCGAGCCGTGGTGACGATCGAGGGCGAGCCGTTCATGGCCAGTCACGACGTCGCCGGCCTCCGTTTACGCAAGGCCCGCATCGGCGTGCTCCCATTGCCGCTGATCAAAGTCGTCGAGCACGTCAACCGCGGCGCCGGCGAGTTGCAGATCGCGGTGAAGTTGATCGAACACGAAGGCGACCCGGTGATGCTCGTCGGCGTCACCAACGCCCTGTCGACGGACGACGAAGTCCGCCGGCTGGAAGAGATTGAACTTCGCGACGGCGAGTTAGCCCTCGCTGGAACGGCGACGCCGCGAAAGGCGTCGAGCCGCGCCGACGGCATCTCCCAGCGAGCCAAGGCGGCGGCGAGCGCGGCCGCAGCAGCTGCGGCGGCTGCCGCTGTTCAGTAAGACCGTAGCGTGAACCAAGCAGCGGCAGTGCTGCGTTCAGCGTCCTTGCAGAGTCGAAATCGGATATAGCCCGATCCGCACAGGCACCGTTGAGCATTGAGGCCCAACGGGCCGCGCTGCGATAGCCCAGGGCGCAGCCCTGGGTTGAGATCATTTCATACCACGTAGCCCTGAAAGGACGCGCTTGTGCGCGGATGAACTAGCGCGCCCCTTCAGGGCTCTATTGCTTTTGCACTCGGATTCTACCCAGGGCTGCGCCCTGGGCTATCATGGCGCGACCTTTCAGGCCTGAAAACGAGTCGCCTGATGAGTCGTGAGCCGGCCTGCCGACGCTCCGCGAATCACAAGCGCAATTCAACCACGTCGCCAGATCTCATGCCTCGGAGTCGAACTCGAAGCACGCCGCCTGCATCGCTGAGAACTTCATACTCCCCGCCGTCGACGCGCGTCACGACGCCTCGATCGCCGCTGATCGGGCCCTCGTAGTCGAGATAAGCGATCCGGTGATCGGCCAACCGCGTCGCGGCGATCTGCTCGGCCGCCAAGCCTCCCTCTCCGCCCCAGGCGGCGGGCAGCGCCGGCAAACTCCACGTCAGCAGCACGCCGTCGCGCTCCAGCATCAAGTCCCAGTGACTCGGCTTGCCGAACGACGGCTGACACTCGTGACGGAGCAGAACAAAGCGCGGCATGCGTTCATCGTCGCCGATTGGTAGGCCGGTGAACAGAGTGGCGATGCCAACGGGTTCGGGAGCCTCACCACGTTCCACGCCGTTTGAACTACAGCCGATTTCCCAAGACTTGCACATTCTGCGACTTCGTGATGACGCCGCCCTGCGCGGGCGCCGCGCTGCTGACCGCCTGGACGTCGACCTTCACATTGCCGGCCGCGATCGCGTTCACGGGGATTTTAAAGTGCAGCAGTTCATTGGGAGCGATGGTTGCCACAGGCGTGAACTCCACGGCGCCGCCGGCCAACTTGGCCGTCGTCCCCGGCGGGCCCTCGAGGGCGTTTAAGTCGGGGGCAAGCTCCGGCGGGAAATAGACTCGTATCGCCATGTTCGTCTGCGGCGCCGTCGTCGTATTGCGGACCAACACTTCGCAGCTGGACCGCGTGCCGACGCGCAACGACGGCGCGTCCCCTTCGCGGGCCGGCGCCGTACCGATCTGAACGCCGATCGCCAGCGGCTGATTTGTCGGCGGCGAGGCGACTCCGCCTCCCTGCGTTGCTGCGCCGCTCAAAGGCAGAATCTCAATCGTTGCGTCATCCGAAGTTCTGATGCGCGACCCCGCCTGGTCGGTTTCCGCCGTGACATCCGCGAAGATCGTCGCCCGCGTCGCTTGCCGCAAAAAGCAGTTCACTCGAAACGTCTTCTTAGCGCCTCGCTCAAGCCGGTCGATCGTTTGCTTGATTTTACCGCTGATCACTTCGGCTCCCTGCTCCGTCGGTTGGGGCTGAATGACGGCTAACGGGAACTCCTGAGTGATCTGTAGGTCGGTAAGCGGGACTTCGCCCGTGTTGGTCACGATCACGTCAACGGCCACCGTTTGGTTCTGTTGAGCCGACGTCGGCGCGTCGATCTTGATGTTAAACGAGGCGTTTCGCTGCGGCGCAGGTTCGGAAGCCGACACGCAAACCCGTTGGCTCACCGGATTGCCGCCGGCGAATTCCACCGTTACGTCTTGGCAGAGCGAGCCCGCTTTGGAAACGTCGAGGTCGATCGGCACGGTCCGGGTTTCCCCGGGGCCGATCGTGCCGATCCCTTTGTTTTCGATCATGTTTCGTGACGGATCGAGCGGGAAGAGAAGTCCCTGATCGAAACGGTCTGTCAGCACAACGTTCGTGGCGGCCGATTGACCGGTGTTGCGAATGGTCGCCACAGCGCGCAACTTCGTGCCAACCAGGGCGCTCTGCGGCGCTTGCACGTTAAGTTCCAGCTTCGCGGGACCTGCGACCGGCGGCGTAGTCGTGGCCGGAGGAGTGGTCGACAACGGCGGCGTGGTCGGCACGGTCGGAATGCTCGGCGTCGTCGGCGTCACCGGCGTGAGCGGCGTCGACGTCGAAGGGACATAAGTCGATCCCCCCGACCAGTTGACGATCGTCGAACCATTGCCAATCACCAGCCGCGGCGAATCGCTCCCACCGAAATTGGCAGGCCGCACCAGTTGCATATCAATCTTCGAACTCGCGGCGCCAGCGGCCGTCGGCGACACCTGCACCGAAGCGCGCCCCTCGGCGTCGGTCACCACCTCGCTCACCCGCCCGGCCCCGCTCGCGGCGACGCCGCTCCCGTCCGAGACTTCGTACCGCACAATCCAACCGGCGAGCGGCGTACCGTCGGTTTGGCGATTGACCTGCGTCATCAGCGTCTCGCGGCCGCCGCTCGTCACGGCTGCCGGCGGGAAGGTCCACTGGACGTCGACCCAGTAAATCGTCGCGATCTGCTTTCGCAGGTTCCACGATTCGACCGTCGGAGTGAACGCGGTCACGCTGCTCGTCCCTTCGAGCGGCGAGGTAACCGTCACCCACGCGTCGCCGCGCAGAATGTTCACGTCGTCGCTCGGATCGGGCGTGCCGCGATTGATGCAGTGCGGGCCGTTGGCGGTGTAACCCGTGGCGAGATAGTTGTCTTTTTTCGACCCGGCGTTCCAGGGATAGATCGACGGATGGAAGGCGCCCTTCCCGCTGACTTCGACGAACTCGCCAACGCCGTTGCGGGCGAGCATCCACTCAATTTTCTGCTCGGCCAGCGTGTAGCCGTCGGTCGTGCAGATGTTCGCCTTGAGCACGACCTCAGTGCCCACCGGCGCGAGGATCCGTTCAGGCGTGAGGGTGAGCCGATCTTGCGGCGTGGCAACCTGCGCCGACACCGGCGAAATAGGAACGCCTGGCGCCGCGGCCGCCACAGCCGGCAATTCGGGCTGGGGGAAAACAGGGTCGGTCGTCACCGGCGGAGCCACCGCATTTCCCGGAATGGCCGGCAGCGTCGCCGTCGCCGCGGGAAAGACGGTCGCCGGCGGGGCGACGGTCGCCAAGGTCGCGGCCTGGGCGTCGTCCTTCGGCCAAACGAGGCACCGCTCGCCGGTAGGGTCGATCCGTGGACAGCGCGGACAGCGCAACCCCGCGCAGCCGGCGTCCAACAGCACGCAGGCAATCGCCAGCGGCACGAGGAAACGACGGCGGTAAGGGGGGAGCGAAAACATGTGGGGAGGCGGACAACCGCCCTGCGGCCAACGGATCGCCGGCGCAAGGAGCGCACGGCGACCGTCCGCGCAGGGGCACGGCTGGTAAAATGTAGCGCCTAGATAAGAGAGTGAGGCCAGAATCCCACGCGAGACGTTGCTTTTTCGCCTCACCGCGGCGGTTCACGCCAATTCTGCCGATTCTTCGGCCTCGGCGCTCATCAGAAAAACCGCCCTGGACCCAAGGGAAGGGAAGAGTTTACCCGCGAATCACGCGAATTGACGCGAATGAAATTCATATTGGCTCCTTCATTCGCGCAGATTCGCGTGATTCGCGGGCTACTTCTGTTCCCGTTCGTTTCGTCGTGTCCGTAGTGCCGTCGTGGTTCAATTCCTCCCCGCTTTCCCTTGGCGTCCTTGGCGTCCTGGGCGGTTAAAATTCCCTAAGAACGCCCCAAAGGGAGGCGAATTCTTGCTTCCCCGCCCGACCGCAATTAAGATCAGAAGCATCGGCCCTTGCCCAGTTTACGCCGTTTCGCCAATCCGAAACGACGGCTGGGCCGGGCTGTTAGGAACCATCGAGGCCATCTCCCCAGATGGCTTAGGCACGAACAGAGAAGTTTGACCGCGCATCCGTTTCAGGCCCTGGCCAGCGGTTTGCACACTCGGTCGCTCGCATCAAACCATTTAGATCCTGCTGAGGTCGTCATGTCGTCGTACTCGTCGTTACTACGCGCCGCTCGCTGCGTGGCCGCCCTGCTCGCTCTCGCGATCACGACGACCGCACTCGCACAAGGTACGGGCGGCGGCGGGACGATCGGCACCGGCGCCTTCTCCGGCGTCGCCGTCGACGCCGACGGCGTGCTGAAGCGTCTCGAAAAGAGCGACCCGACCGGCCAGTTGATGCAGACGCGCATCGAACAAGCGCAGGCCGAACTCGGGCAAGACGTCTTCCAGCCGAGCAAGCTCCGCAAGGTCTCGCTCACCCGCTTAATCAAGCAGATGGACGCGGCGGTCGCCGCCGGCCAAGCCCCCGACGAAATGATGCGGAACCTCGCGGGCCTCACCCGCGTGAAGTACGTCTTCTACTACCCCGAAACCAAAGACATCGTTCTCGCCGGTCCTGCTGAAGGTTGGGTCGAGACTCCCGACGGCCGCGTCGTCGGCTGGAATTCGGGGCAACCGATTCTGGAATTGGAAGACCTCGCCGTCGCCCTGCGGACCTTCGCCCCCAACGGCAAGAAGAACTCGCTCGTCTACTGTTCGATCGATCCGACCCAAGAGGGCCTGATGCAGATGCAACAGTTCCTTAGCCAGATGGGTCGCCAAATCGGCCCCGGCGACGAGCAGTTCATTGTCGACGGCCTCCGCGAAAGCCTCGGCCTGCAGGTGATCACCGTCGGCGGCGTCCCGGCCGACACTCACTTCGCCCAGGTGCTGGTCGAAGCCGATTACCGGATGAAGCTCATTGGCATCGGCCTCGAAGAGCCGCCGGTGAACATCGCCAGCTTCGTTGCCATGTCGAACCCGGCTTCGATCGCTCGCAATGCTCTGCAACGTTGGTATTTCGTGCCTGACTATCAGCGGATCAAGGTGGCCGAGGACGGCCTCGCCGCGGAGTTCGTCGGCACGGGCGTGAAGCTGGTCGGCGAAGATGAAGTCGTCGGCGCCGGCGGCGAACGCTCCGGCACGGCCGCCCAAAGCCCGGCCAGCAAGAAGTTCACCAAGAGCTTCACCGAAAAGTACAACGAACTCGCCGAACAGGCGCCCGTTTACGGCCAGCTCCGCAACTGCGTCGACCTGCTCGTCGCCGCGGCCTTCATCCAACAGCAAGACCTCTACGGCCAGGCCGAGATCAACCTCGGCGCCCTCGGCGACGAGGCCGCTTACTCGGTCGAAACCTACAACGCCCCCAAGCAAGTCGCCACCGCGGTGAACAGCATGTGGAAGGGCAACCGCCTGATGACCCCCGTCGGCGGCGGCGTGGAGATTCGCGCCAACCAGGCGGTCGACGCCGAGAACCGCATCACCGACAAAGATGGCGCCGTCGCCAAGGCGAAGGCCTCGATCGACCTGAGCAGCCTCCCCGCCAACCAATGGTGGTGGGACTAAGCCCAATCGCCAAAGCCACATCAACTCTTAGCCCCCGGTTCTTCAAACTGGGGGCTTTTTTATGCGCTCACTAGAAAACGGCCACTCAATCCATTACTATACACATGAACACAATCCGTTCTTTGACAACTCAATTAATTCAAATCCTCCGCCGCAGAAACTGAACTCCACGGCGGCAACGGAACCGCTGCGCACATCGGCCAGCGTTTTGTCCATTCTGTCCCCATGTCTGCCAATAACACATGGCAGACACGGCAGACATGGCGCCCTTGGCAGACTAGCGATTTCTCGATGTTGTTGAACGGTCGCCCGCCAGCCGTCAGTCGGCGCGACTCACCGTCAAAACTCGCAGATCGCAGACGTTCGTATGCGTCGGCCCGGTCCGCAGCAACCCACCGACGGCGTCGAAGAACGTGTAAGCGTCGTTGCGGGCCAGCGATGGCCGCGGATCGAGATGAAGCCGTTGCACCTCCGCGGCGATCAGTTCGTCCACACAGGCCCCAGCGGCGTCGGTGGGGCCATCCTCGCCGTCGGTGCCGCCCGAGAGGAGGCAGAGCCGCCGCCAGTCGGCAAGCTCCGCCAGGGCCGCCAGGCAGAGCTGCTGATTGCGCCCTCCCCTCCCCCGCTCGGCGGCGGGCGCCAGGCGGACCGTTGGCTCGCCGCCGCTGATCAGGCAGTCAGGCCCCGGCTCGTCGCGCATCCGCCGGGCCATCGTCACAATGCCGGCGGCGACTTCCTCGACCAGTCCCTCGGGGGCGTTGGCCGAAACCATCGCGTGGCTGTAGCCCAGCCGCTCGGCCTCAACGCCGGCCCCGTCGACGGCGGTGGCGTTGTTGCCGATCAGCAGGTTGGAGATCTCGCAGCCGAACGGATTCGCAGCCGGTTCCTGCTCACCGTCCGCTGCCATCCGCTCTCGCAACAATGCCTGAGCGTTGGCGCCGGCAGGAATCGCGGCCAACGACAGCGCTTCGATAACCTCCATCGCCGCTCGCGGCTTAGCGGCCCCCAGCATGGTCGGCCCCGACGAGATCGCCGCCAAGTCATCGCCAGGAACGTCAGAGAGAATGAGCGCCACCAACCTCCCCGCCCGGCAAGCCGCCGCGAGCCCGCCCCCCTTCACGCGACTCAGGGCGCGACGAACGGCGTTCATCTGCTCGATCGTGGCGCCGCGAGCCGACATCTCGCGCGTCAGCGCGACTTTGTCTTCCAACGCAAAGCCGTCGATCGGCGCTGGCAGCAAGGCTGAGCCGCCGCCGCTGATCAAGCAAATGCAAAGGTCGCGCGGACCGAGTTCGGCGACGATCCGCAGCATCTCGCGAACCCCGGCGACTCCCTCGCTGGTCGGCTCGTTGACGCCGGCAGGCCGACCAGCGTGCAGTCGGATCGCATCGGTTGGCTGGAGGCAATCGGCCGGAACGTTCACAAGCCCATGAACGTGCTTGGCCCGTAAGATCCGCGGCCCGAGCGCCTGTTCCAGCGCCACCGCCATCCCGGCAGCCGCCTTGCCGCCGCCGACGACGCCGATGCGGTCGATCGCATTTAAGTCGAAGAATTCATCGCCGAGGCGCAGCGTCGAACCCTCGACTTCGACCGCGTCGAAGATCAACTGCGGCGAGCGAACGGCGTCGAGGCCGGCCCGCCAAATACGGAGCGCGTCCGCTCGCAACTGTTCCGGGGTGCGAAGCATGCGGCTAGCCTATCAGGCGAAACGGAGCAGGGCATATTTTTTCTTGCCGCTGCGAAGAACCACGACTGTTTCGCTCGCTAGGCTACTCGGCGTGAGGGACGCATCGACTCCGTCGACCCGCCGATTGTTGACGTAGGCCCCCCCCTGCGTCACGGTCCGGCGCGCTTCGCCTTTACTCGCAGCCAGCCCCGCTTCCACGAGCGCGTCGATCACCGAAAGCCCGGCGCCCTGCAGCGTCGACGCCGGCAACTCCTTGCTCGGCACGTCGGCGAAGATCTGTCCAAGTTCCTTGTCGGTGAGATCGCTGATCTCGGCGCCGAAGAAGATGTCGGTCGCCTGTTTCGCGGCCTTCAAACCAGCGTCGCCATGAACGAGCTTCGTCAGTTCCTCGGCCAGCCGCCGCTGACTTTCACGCTTCGCGGCGTCAGCCAAGCGCAATGCATCGAGTGCTTCGATTTCGGCCTGCGAAAGTTCGGTGAGTAGTCGCAGGCAGTTGGCTGCGTCGGCGTCGTCGACGTTGAACCAGTACTGATAAAATTGGTAGGGACTAGTCCGGACGGGGTCGAGCCAAATAGCGCCTGACTCTGTCTTGCCCATTTTGGCCCCGTCGCTCTTCGTGAGCAGCGGCCAAGTGAAGCCGTGCAAGTGAGCGCCGCGCATCCTGCGAGCAAGATCGATCCCCGCGGTGATGTTCCCCCACTGGTCGCTGCCGCCCGCCTGCAATTCGCAGCTGTGCCGGTCATGCAGATGCACAAAGTCGTAGGCCTGGAGCAGCATGTAGCTGAATTCGGTGTAGCTCATCCCCGCCTGCGCGTCGCCGTCGTCGCCACGGCCGAGCCGGCTCTTCACCGAGTCCTTGGCGAGCATGACGTTCACCGGAAAATTTTTGCCGATGTCGCGGAGGAACTCCAGGTAGCTCCAAGGGCCCGTCCAATCAAAGTTGTTCAAGAGAAGCGCCCGCGGTTGGCTTTCATCGAAGTCGATGAACTGCTCCATCTGTCGCTTCATGCCGTCGATGTTGAGCTGCAATTGCTCCTTGCTGAGCAGATTCCGTTCAGCGCTTTTACCGCTCGGATCGCCGATCATCCCCGTGGCGCCGCCAACGACGGCAATCGGCCGATGGCCCGCCCGCTGAAAACGGCGGAGCATCATCACGCCGAGCAAGTGACCGACGTGGAGGCTGTCGGCCGTCGGATCGAAGCCGACGTAGATGGTGCGCGATTTTTCATCGAGCCAAGCGCCAAGCGCTGGATCGGTGGCTTGGTGAACGAGGCCGCGCCATTGGAGGTCTGCGAAGAAAGACATTGGAAAGGATTGATGATTTGAGATTTAGGATTTCAGATTGGGCACTGCCAAAACAAACTCGTTGCGGTTAGGTGACAGCCCATCATAAATCAGAAATCCTAAATCATAAATCGCTGATTCCCGGGGCTATCGCCACAAGTCGTCGCCCGCAAAGGGGTGCGAGAATCCCTCGGGCTTGGCTTTGGGCAGCACTTTGAGGATTTGCTCGGCGAGGCGAAGATCGTCCTTCGTGGTGATCTTGAGGTTCATCGCGGAACCCTCCACCAACGCGACCGACGCCCCCATTCGCTCGACGAGTTGGGCATCGTCCGTCAATGCGGCCGTGCGAGCTGCGTAGGCTTTGTTGATCAGTTCCCGACGAAAGACCTGTGGCGTCTGGGCTTCCCAGAGGCCGGCGCGGTCGACCGTTTCGGCAATCATCGCCGGCTTGCCTGGCGCAGCACGCTTGAGCGTCGCGGCAACCGGAATCGCCAAGATCGCGGCGCCGTGCTGCTCCGCGGCGGCAAAGACTTGGTCGATCAACTTATCCGCCGTGCAGGGACGCGCCGCATCATGGATGGCAACGAAATCGATTTCGTCTCGAACCTTCGCCAACGCATTCTGTATCGAGTCAGTTCGCTCTGCCCCGCCGCTGCAGACCTCGACCCCCATAATCGCCAAGTTCGCGCCAAACTTGCGACCAAACTCCTCGCGGTCCTCGTCGGCGACGACGACGATCACCTGCTTGACGTCTTTGCGATTGAGAAACCGCTCCGCCGAATGAAGCCACACCGCTCGGCCGCCGAGATTGGCGAACGGCTTTTTGTAGTTCTGATCGCGAAAGCGCGTGCTGCGCCCCGCGGCGGGAAGGATGACGGCAAAGGTGGGCATGGCAATCGCCCTCGCGGGTCGAAGGATGAATGGCAAACGCCGAAGCGTGACGACAATTCAGCTTACTCCCCCTGCCCAACCGCTGGGAAGAAGTCGCGTGACAAGCGAGCGGCCGCCGCGCGTATGGTATGCTCTAACTGCCCGGTTAAGGTCGCCGATGCAAATTTTTTCAGTGCAGGGCCGTTCCATATGTCAGATAACGCCGACCCGCGTCACGCCGAGTTAGTCGCCTGGCTCTCTGAGCGCGGGCACACCCTCGACGAGATTGCGAAGATCCTCGCCAAGGTAGCCGACTACGATGCGCGGACGATCAACGAATCGATCTTCGACTCGATCGACGCCGGCGATTTCGACCTTTCGTCGCTGATCAAAGAGGCCTTGGGCGACGAATGAGGGCTGGTCGCAGTTTTACCGTTCGGTGCGATCGAGCCGGTTTTTGGTCTCACGCGGTCGGAACGAACCGGCAAAATCTCGGTAAGCGTTGCCCTGAGAAGGGCCGATTTCAGCCCGCGGCGCGATCCTCGCTTGGCGGCGTAACGTACCCTTTGTTAGGGTAACGCCACTCCAGTTCGCTACGAGGATCGTCCATCGTGATTGCCGCTATGCCCGTCGAAATCTGGGACGTGCGCGATTTCACTCCCGCTCAGGCCAAGCAGATTGGCGATCTGATCGCTCAGGTCTGGCCGAAGCCGCACCTCACCGCCGCCGATCGAGCGGAGCAGCAACTCGCCTTGTCGCGCGAGTTTCGCGGCCAGCTCGGACTGGCGCCGCGGTCTTTGGTCGTGGTTGAGGACGATCGCGTGATTGCTCACGCAGCGGTGCTGCCGCGCGAGATTCGAACGACGCAAGGCGAGATGGTGATTGGAGGCTTGGCGCGAGTCTGCACTGATGCGGCGGTGCGCGGCCGCGGACTAGGCGAGTTGGTGGTGCGGGCGGCGTTCGGCTTGGTCGACGCCGGCGAGTTTCCGTTCGCCTTGTTCCAAACAAACCATTTGGTGCGCGGGTTCTACGAAAAGCTCGGCGCCGTGCCGGTGCAGAACACGATCATTAACTCGCTGGGAGACGGACCGAAGACTTGCCCATTCTGGGACGAGGTGGTGCTGAGATACCCTGGCGGCGACGGTTGGCCAAGCGGCACGATCGATCTGCGCGGACCAGGATTCTGAATAGGTCATCCTGAGCGGAGCGAAGGATGCATCGTTCCCACGCTCTGCGTGGGAACGCACGCTATGCCGCTCTGCGGCAATTACGACGATGCCAGATGCTCAGTTTGCGACGCGGAGCGTCGATGATTGCGTTCCCACGCAGAGCGTGGGAACGAGGGCTACCGGGCGCCGGCATTGCGTAACTTCGCGCGAGCGCGAGTTAGCATCGGGCCGACGCTGTTCGTCGGCATCCCGGTGGTGCGGCTGATTTCCTGGTAGGTCTTCCCCTCCAGGTGATACATCCGCACGACGGCCGCTTCGCTGTCGTCGAGCTGCTCCATGAGTTGCTCGACCTCTTCGCGGTCGGTAATCCGTTGCTCGCTCGAAGCGCCGTCGGCGCCGGCGACCGCATCGGCGGCGGCGCCAAGCGAGGTGGCTGTGCGAGTGTCGACCAGCTTCCGGACGACGATGCGGCGGGCCACGACCGTCAGGTAGGTCGCGAGGCTGCTCTTGCCGCGGAAGTGCCGGAGGACGGCGAAATCGTCGCGAACGATGGCCAGCAGCACGTCGGCCGTGAGATCTTCGCGATCAGCCGAACTGAGCATGATCGACCGGCAGCGAGCCGTGTGATTCACGACGTGAATCACGAGGCCGGTAAAACGATCAACAAAGTCTTCCCACGCCCGCGGCTTGCGGGCAAGACAGCGTTCCAGCAGATTGCGGTCAATGTCGGAAAGCGCCACGTCGATTCACCACCTTATCGGTTGAGCCCCACAGCTCCTGGCCTTGTGAGCGAATAGCGCCACGGGTCGCGACCGCTCCATCCGATTCTAGATAGCAGGGAAGCGCGGAGCAAGACAAAGTCGCCGGGAGCCGAGCGCAAACGGGGCGAAAGTCCCGAAAATCGCGGGGAAACGTCCGATTGGGCAAGGTTTTCCTCGGGTTGACGCTGCTACTAGCCGAATCTAAGATTGCCGCGGCGAGCAAGGTCGGCGTGGCCGAAACTCGTTCGCTCATCAATACTTGTCGGCCGTTTGGCGAGAGTGCTACGATACAACTTCGGTCCGACGAGCGGACAGATTTTGGATTCCGCGGCGGAAACGCCGAGGCGATTAGCCAGTCCATCCATTCGTGTTGCCGCGATAGAAGGAGAATTCCGACGATGACCCACGTTGTGTGCGAGCCTTGCTTCGCTTGCAAATACACCGACTGCGTGGTGGTATGCCCGGTCGAGTGCTTCTACGAGGGTGAACAGATCTTGTATATTCACCCCGACGAATGCATCGACTGCGAAGCGTGCGTGCCGGAATGCCCCGTCGAGGCGATCTTCCACGAAGACAACGTGCCGGAAGAGTGGAAGGGCTTCACGGAACTGAACGCCGAGATGGCGCCGCAGTGCCCGGTGATTACGGAAAAGAAAGAGCCGCTTGCCGAGGGTTGATCCCTAGGCTGGCAATTCGGCTTGAGCATCGAAATCAAACGGCCTTCGACAGCATGTCTGTCGAAGGCCGTTTTTTTGTTGGTGTGCGTGACGGATGGTTGCTGCGTATTGCAGCCCCCGGCTCCGCCGGGGGGTCGGTCACCATTCCGATAGACGTCGTCTTGCGTAGCGCTACCCCCCGGCGGAGCCGGGGGCTGCAATGCGAGTTCTACTTCAAATCAACTGTCCAGTACGCGCTGTCGAGAAAGTTCTTCCAGCTGGCGTACTTGGGATTGCCGAGTTTGATCGTCAGCATCGGGCTCCGTTTCGGACGGACCGGCTTCTGAATGAGCTTCATGCCCGCCTCCTGCGGCGTGCGGCCCCCCTTGCGGACGTTGCAGCGGACGCAGGCGCAGACCAGGTTCTCCCAACTCGCGCCGCCGCCGCGGCAAGTCGGCAGAACGTGGTCGAGGCTCAGTTCGCTCGTGGGAAACTTCTTGCCGCAGTATTGGCAGAGGTTCGCGTCGCGGGCGAAGATGTTTCGCCGGTTGAGCCGCACCTGCTGCTTTGGCAAACGATCGTAATGGAGCAATCGTAAGACGCGCGGTACGCAAACTTCAAAGTTGACGCTGCGGATCCAGTCTTCGTGGGGAGAGCGCTCTTTGAACGTCGCCCGCAGTTCGCTGATTTCCCGCCACGACTCGAAGTCGTGATTGGAATACTGGCCATCCTCGATGTGAATCACTTCGGCCAGGGCGTTGACCAATAGTCCGACGGCACGCCGCACGTTGATCACGTGGACGGCGATGTAATGCCGGTTGAGAACGAGGACGCTGGCGTTCAATCCGCTCGATTCGACGGTCGACATTCGCGCTAGTCTCCCCAACATGCATGCCGCCGAATGCCGACGACAGGGCCATTCCCGCCTGCACCCCGAGCGGAGAAGCTCACGCGATCGCGGCTAAGCGAACCGTGCGCTTCTTCGCTGCGATCGATGCCCAGAATCTAGGCTGCGAGCGCTAACGGCGTGTGAAGGAGACGCTGCCAGGCGGGACGCGGCAGCGCCCGGGACCCGAGACCAAAGTCGCGCCTTCGAAGCGGCGACTGCATGAACATCAAACGATAAGTCCGATGCTTCCTCAGTCGACGGCAGCGAGTGGCGTCCCCTGTATTCTAGTCCCCCCATTTCCGCAAAACCAGCTTGGAATGCGCGATTTCACAGAGGCATAGACCAACGACGCGGCAAATATTCATAGGCTGCGGCACAGGACGCGCGGCGTCGATAGCCGGCAGTTTGCGCTATTCCAGCGCGTGGCGACGCTATGCTGCAAGCTCCATGTAAAATCGCACAAACCGCACATTAGGCACGGCATTTGCCACAGGAGAGGACCTTCACAAGGATGGGGCTGCGCGCGTCGACGATGACTGCGTGACGCAGTTGATGTCATCGCCACTGGCATTGCGATTCAATTCAGCTGCCTCCCAGAAAGATCAACGGATTATCTTGCGAGCTGCTTCATCCCCTCGTTAGGATGAATCTTGAGGGGCGCTCAACGGAACAGAGCGTGTCGATTACGAACTTGTCGCAGAGGACGCTGGTCATGCTTCACTACACGTGCGATTGCTGCAAACGGCCGATCGATCCCGAACAGGAGTTGCGTTACGTCGTCCGCGTGGAGGTCTACGCCGCGCTCGATCCGATGCAGGACGAGTCGGACGACGAGCACGACCATTTGCAAGAAATACAAGATATTCTCGACCGGCTCGATGACGTCGACGACGAACGGATCAGCGAAGAGGTCTATCAGCAGAAGCGTTACGACCTCTGCAGCAACTGTCGCAACGCCTACGTGAAGAATCCGCTCGGGCGCGTTGCATTGCATGAACTCGGCTTCAGCCAGAACTGAACGCCGACCTCTCTCTTCTCATCCGCGATTAGAGTTCACCTGTCGCGCCGCAGCCCATGAGACGCTATCGCCGTGCTTACTGGCGAGAGTTAGCGGCGGTCATCGGCGTTGTTCTCCTAGCGCTCTTCCGTTGGTGGAGCGGCGATTGGACAGAGCCGGCAAACGGGAACCGCCCGCCCGGCGTCGGGCTGCCTCCGGGCGTCTACCGCGTCGAGCGCGTGGTCGACGGCGACACGCTGCTGATCGACGGGCATCGCCGCGTAAGGTTGCAGGGAGTCAACTCGCCGGAGTCGGTAAAGCCTGATTCGCCCGTCGAACCGTGGGGGCCCGAAGCGAGCGCGTTCACGAAGCAATTTGTTCAAGCCGCTGGCGGCCAGATGCGGTTCGAGGTCGATGGCGAATCAGTCGACCAGCATGGCCGCTTCCTGTCGTTCGCGTGGAGCGGCGATCGACTGCTAAACGAGGAGTTGGTGCGAGCCGGACTAGCGCGGGCGACGTTGGGGTACGATTTTAGTCCGCGGAAGAAGGAACGGTTGCGCAAGGCTCAGCAGGAGGCGAAGCGGGCGCAGCGAGGGATTTGGAATGGGCCCTAAGCGGCGGTGATGGCGCTCCATTCAAATCTCGGTGAGCCGGGAGCGTGAGCTCCCGGATGAACCAGCGCGTTCGCACACCCGGCAGCTTACGCTGCCGGCTCGCCTTGCCCACCACGGCGGGAGCCATCAACGCGTGAATGTCGTAGAACCCGCGACGCCGGCGGCGGGGAGTTGCTGCATTGTCGGATACGGCGACTGTTGCTGCGCGACCGACGCTGCCGGCAGTTCCACTCCGGAAGGATGAATGAACTGCGGCGCGGGTCCCGTTGGTTGAGTCGTCGCTAGGGGAGGCGCCATCGTCGCCAAGCCTGCGGTCGCGGGAGCGACCGGGATGCTCATTGGCACGCCCGCGGGATGAACCTGCCCGACCGCCGGACCAGGACCGTACCAATTGGCGTCGGTGATTTGATCGCCCATTCGCGGCGTGGCGGCGTTGGCCTGCGAGGCGCCGAGGTCGGTCAGCGGGACGCCAGGCTTCGTCGGCATCGCCCAGAGTTGGGGATTCTCGCCGAGGGTGTTGATCTCGACCGTTCCCATCTCGATCGACAGCGACAGTTCGCTCGCGGGGATGCGGATTTCGACGTCGTCGGGCAACGAGACGTTCGCCTGCTGGTAGAACTTATGCGACTTGGCCACCGCGCTGGCGATGAGCGTTCCCTGCGCGTCGTAGACATGCTGCTCCAGCACCCACGCCCGCGTCGCGTCGACGACGGTTCGCTTCGTCAGCTGTCCGGTACGCGTCTGCATCACCGACTGAATCTCTACCTTGCCGCTGCCGAGGGCCGTCGGACCGGTGTGGACGTCGCCGGGGCGGAACTCGGTGAAGCCGATGGCATCGAGCAGCCACTGCGGTTCGATCGGCATCAGCCGCTGGGCGGCGCTGCCGGCGAATTGATTGTGGCGCGCGTAGAACAGGGCCGGCGGTTCGTTCCGTTTTACCCAGAACCAAAAGAGCTCGTCGTTCGAGCCCATGTCGACTTCGTCGCCGGTGAGCGCCGTGCCGGCCACTAGATGGAAGCGACCAGGTCGCTGGGCCGCGATCTTGCCGCCGAGGAGCGGAATGCCCGGCATCCCGGGGACGGTGATCGACGCGTTGTTGGTTTGAATGCTTTGGATGCGCGCCGCGTTGGCGTTGACGGCGGTGATCACCTGATCGAGCGAGGAACCGGTCATCAGCACCTGCGGCGCCGGCGGCTGCCAGGCGGCAAACGGGCTGCGCATGGTGCGTGTGCAGGAGGCGCCGGTCGTGCAGAACACAAGTCCCAGCAGCAGAAACGACATCCAAGCCCCTCTCCCCCGAGGGGAGAGGTTGGGTGAGGGGTTTTGGCTAACCGCTTCGTTGCTACGAGTGTCGGGAATCCCTCCCCTAGCCCCTCCCTTCAAGGGAGGGGAAATATTGTTGCCTTGCCGCATGTCGAGAGTCTCCTTCACTCGCCGCCGTAGAGCAGCTCGATCATGCGCTGCTGCAACTGCTCGGTTTGCGTGGGATCAGGCGTCGTCGCTCTGAGTTCATATGTTTCGTTGCGACGCGGGCATTCCAGCACCATGATCTCGCCCGTCGCGTCGCGTCGCGTTTCATCTAGCTTCAAAATCCGCCGCCGAATGAGCAGCAGGCCCAACACGTAACGAAAGTCGGCTTCGTCGGGCTGCTCGGCCAGCTCCGTGAACAGGTTCAGCAGCACGTCTTGCGGCGCGAGCTTCGGTTTCGATGCGTCGCCGCGCGGCACGATTGCTTTCCACCAGGCGATGGCGCCTTCCGGCGCGCCGCGCCACTCTTCCGCGCTGCAGTCGCGTCGCACCGGTTTGCCCTCTTCCATCTGCAGCGTCGAGAAGTACGTCTCGCCCGGCGCGAGGGTTCGTCCGCTGGCGCCGCATTGGCGAGAACAGTGAGTGACTTCAAAATCGACGAACATGATGGAACGAACGCTAGCCGAAAAAACGGCGTTACGGGTCTGATTCGCAGCGAGCTACTTTCAACGCGGCCGTTCGCTGCGCGGCCTATCGACGCGGGCGGCGGATGGTAGGAAAACGACGCTGGCGCCGCAAGGCAAACGGGGGGTTGCTAGCGTGAAGACGGCCGTTGAGCGGTCCGTTAAAAGCGGCCATGCCGGAGATAGCGGCGCTAGCGGAAAAATTGACGCTGCGGCGTAGCGGCGGACGACGTACGCTTTGAGGCCTGCATTTGGCGATTGGCGCGACATTCGAATACCACTGGCAAAATGCCAGTGGCTAGCCGACTCATTTGAAAAATTACGTCCCTCCATTTACTACAGAGGCGCCGCCATGAACGGCCAACTTCTTGACCTGAGCAGCCCCGTACCGGCCCCGGCCGGATTGGCCACTGACGGCCGCCGCGAATCGTCGCGGTATCTGGGGGTACAGTTCGCCTGCTGCGACGTCTACTCCCGGATTTACGCCAACCGGGCCGGAACCGAATACATCGGCCACTGCCCGCGTTGCGCCAAACGCGTGCGGTTCGAAATCGGTCCCGGCGGGAGCGACTCGCGGTTTTTCATCGCTCAGTAGGCGAACGGCCAAGCTTTGAGGATTGAACCGCCAAGGATGCCAAGAGAATACTGTCCTAACAGTGTGTTGCTAGGAAAGTTTTTCGGAGCATGTCGGACACAGAAGCGACCACTCCTTGCCCGTCGTCCATCCAAGAGCTTTGAGGCCCGGCGCCATGTGGGCAGCCCATTCGTACACGTCGCCGTTCCAGGGCGGATCGTCCCACGGAGGCAGGTTGACGACGCTGTCGCAATTCTCGCAGTGGCAGACGAGCAGAGCCCACAGAGTTGCGGTTAGGACTTCCAGGGCTTGCGGCTCTTCCATGCCCCTCAATGTAGCGGGTAGGGGTGGGGAAATCATACCAGATCGCTATGCGTCCAAGTGCGAACCTTGACCCTTGCTAGTTGGTCAGCTAGAACAGAATCAAGGCAGCCACTCGCTGCCTACAAGAAACCGAAAAGTTACCGATGTTAGCCCTGAACCTCAACAGCCTGCTACTACTGCTACTTGCCGGGGGCAAGGCTTAGGGTTCGTCTGCATCTTGATCGCGAGAATTGTCAGAACCCTGAAGCCTTAAGGCTTCGGGGTTTTTTTGTTGACCGACCTGCCATCCAAAGCAGAGCGGTCATCCTGAGCGAAGCGAAGGATCTAGCACGTCGACCGAGCTTCCAGATTCTTCGCTCCGCTCAGAATGACGTCCACGGGCTTTAACGGCTACTTACTCACCTACTCACTTCATCACCTAGTTCCCCACCGCCATGTCTACCACCGACGCGCGCCGCATCATCATTTTCGACACGACGCTTCGCGACGGCGAGCAATCGCCGGGCTGCAGCATGAACCTCGACGAAAAGCTCGAGGTCGCGCAGGCGCTGGTCGATCTGGGAGTCGACGTAATCGAGGCGGGCTTCCCGATCGCGTCGCCGGGCGATTTCGAATCGGTGCGACGCATCGCCCAAACGGTGCGCGGCGCCACGATCTGCGGTCTTGCCCGTTGCAACGAGAAAGACATCGACCGCGCCGGCGAAGCGCTTAAGGGGGCGCCCGATACGCGCATTCACGTCTTCCTCGCCACGAGCGCGATCCACCGCGAGTTCAAGCTGCGCATGGGGATGGACGAGATTGTCGAACGGGCGATCGCCGGCGTGAAGCGGGCCCGCAATCTGTGCGACAACATTGAGTTCTCGCCCGAGGACGCCGCCCGCACCGAGCCCGACTTCCTCTGCCGCGTCGTCGAAGCGGCGATCGCCGCGGGGGCGACGACGGTCAATATCCCCGACACGGTTGGCTACGCGACGCCGGCCCACTACGGCGGCGTCATTCGCAATCTCCGCGAACGCGTGCCAAACATCGACAAGGCGGTGATCAGCGTTCATTGCCACAACGACCTCGGCCTCGCAGTGGCGAACAGCCTGTCGGCCATCGAAGCCGGCGCGGGACAAGTCGAGTGCACGATCAACGGCCTCGGCGAGCGGGCCGGCAACTGCTCGCTCGAAGAGGTGGTGATGGCTCTCCGGACGCGGCACGATTACTACCAAGCGTCGACGGGAATCAACACGCCTCGTTTGGTGCCGACCAGTCGCCTCGTTTCCGGCATCACCGGCATGGTGGTGCAGCGGAACAAGGCGATCGTCGGCCGCAACGCCTTTGCCCACGAGGCGGGCATTCACCAGGACGGGATGCTCAAGGAGCGTTCGACCTACGAAATCATGCGGCCGGAAGACGTCGGCTTTACGAAGACCGATTTGGTGCTCGGCAAGCATTCGGGACGCGCTGCCCTGGCCGATCGCGCCATGGCGCTGGGCTATCACTTGACGCCGGAACACCTCGATTCGGTGTTTGAGGCGTTCAAGAAACTGGCCGACAAGAAGAAGGAAATCTACGACGGCGACATCGCCGCGCTGATCGAGCAGCGGAACGCCGAGGTGTTCGACGCTTGGCAGTTCGTCGGTTACGAGGTGAGAGCTTCGAGCGGCGAGTCGCCGACCGTGACGCTGACTGTTCGCCGCGGGAATGAGGAACAAAAGCAGACCGAAACCTACGGCGACGGCCCGCTCGATGCGTTGTTTCACGCGATCGAGACGCTGACCGGCATCACGGCGGTGTTGCGCGACTACCGCGTACAGAGCGCGACGCGAGGTAAAGACGCCGTCGCTGAGGCGATGGTCGAACTGGAGTACAACGGCCAGTTATACCGCGGTCGCGGGACGTCGACCGATACCGTGGAAGCGAGCACCTGTGCGCAGCTGAATGCGATCAATCGTATTGCGAGCGGAGCGGGGCAGCCGATTGCCGAGCGGCCGGATCAGCTGTAAGCGATATAGATCACTCAGCGTTTTCAGCCCCGGGCTCCGCCCGGGGGTCGATTCGCGCTCCATGCCGCAAGCGGTAGGCGGCGCGACCCCCCGGCGGAGCCGGGGGCTACAAGCTCTCGCAGATCGCAGCCGTCAGAAGGCCGGCGTAGTTCCCGATGGCGTAGCCGAGCAGAGCGAGCAGCACGGCGGCGGGCATCAGGCTTTCCTTGTGATGCGCCGCGACGCAGGAAGCGGTGGCGATCCCGCCGATGTTCGCGGCGCTGGCGATGGCCGCGGTGTGGATGTCGACCCGCAAAAACTTCGCGGCGGCCAGACAAAAGAAGCCGTGGATCGAAATGCAGATGGCGGCGCCAATGAGAAACGGCACGGCTTGCTCCGCCGCCTTCGCGAGATTCGCGGTGGCGCCCGTTTGAGCCATAAAGATGAACACGAGCGCCATGCCGAGATGGCGGCTGGAGGGGACCTTGCGCAGCGGAGTGAACGACAGCAACAGCCCGAGCGTGGTGATCAGCAGAATTCGGCAGGTGCTTTCGCTGAATTGCACCGGCCAAACCAGATCGCGTGCAGCGAGCGCCGCCGAGATCGTCGCAGTGGCCCACTGCGAAAACGCCGTCACGGCGAATGCCACGAACAGCAGCAACAGGTAGTCCTGATAGTTAGCAGCCGGCGACGTCTCTTGTTCCGACATCGCAATGGCGTCGAGATGGGCGACGCGGTCGGCATCAACGCGCGCGAACCGCGCGAACGGCCCAGCGATCTTCTTGGAAGCAAGCATGAGAGGCAACCACACCAGGAGCAGCGCCGTATCGGCCAACACGGCGAGCCCAACCTGGGTCCCGTCGGCGTTGAGTGCTTCGCTCACCGCCGCCAGATTACCGGTGCCGCCGACCCAACTGCCCGTGAGGGCGCCGTACGATTTCCAAGTGTCAGGCCCAAGCCAATGCATCACGCAGGCATACCCGACGACCGCTCCGACGACGACGCCCAGCGAGCCAATCAGCATGACGCCGACCCCCTTGCCAACGACGCGAATCGCGCGGGCGACGTCGACGTTGAGCAGCATCAGCACGAGCATCATCGGCAAGGCAAAATCCTTGATGACGTCGTAAGCCGGCGATGAGGTCGGCAAGACGTTGCGGATCGCGTCCGTCGTGCCTGCAGCGCTCGCCGTTTCGCTGGGCATGCGCCCCTGCAGAAGCGCCGCAATATGCCCGCTATTGGCGAGCAGTACGGGAGTCAGATAGATGAAGACCAGCGGCGGCACGTACTGAAATAGCCGCCAGCGCGTCGCCTTTTCCAACCAGAAGTAAAAGGCGCAAATGCCGGTAAGAGTGGCGAGAATGGCGGCATTGCCGGTGATGAATGCTTGATCCATGCGATTCCGAAGCTTAAGGCGGTGACACCACCGCTCGACTACTTGTTTTTGAAATGCGGTTCGCGCGCATGAGCGCCGCCCGCGTGATGCCGCGTGACCTATAGTAACAAACGCACAAGTGACGCGGACGACAAACCGCAGGGGCATTCGCGATGGCGCGGACCCAATGCGGCAGGCCTTCGCAGGAATTGGCCGACTTGCACCGGAAAACCGCGAATGTTCAAATGCCCGCACGGCGGCGTCGCAAACGCCGCGCGAGAGGGCCGAGTGGCGGAATGGCAGACGCTCTGGACTTAAAATCCAGTGGGAGGTAACTCCCGTGCGGGTTCGACTCCCGCCTCGGCTACTGCAGTATATCCTTGTTTTACAGGCTTTGCAAGCAAGTTTTGATGGAATGGGTTGTTTAGGCTAGAATAGGATCCCACGCCTCTCCCACGCCTCCCACGCCTCCAAGACCTATACTTGCGATAATGGAAAAGCCGAAGAAGCCTTACGCGACCTTCCCCCTCTACGCCCATTCTTGTGGTTCGTGGGCGGCGCGTATCGGAGGGAAAATAAGATACTTTGGTCCTTGGAAGGACCCTAAGGCCGCTCTCGATAAGTATCGGGCCTTCATCAAAGGCGTGGTGCCCGCCAAGACAGTCGGCCACGTTGTCGACGGCTTCAAGGCAGAGAAGGAAGCCCAACTTGTCACCGGCGACATAACGCCGGTGACGTACTCAGAGTACCAAGTCACCTGCAAGGTCATCGAAGATCATTTCGGACGTGGTCGCGCGATTGACTCTTTAGACTTCAACACCCTCCGCGTGGCACTGTCGAAGGGGAAGCGTAAGGCAACGCTAGGCCCGGCGACCATGAAGCGTCGGCTGGTTATCGCCAGAATGATCTTCCCCGCCGCGGGCAAGCCTCTGAAGGCTCCGTCTCAGAAACTCATGAGGGCAGCCAAGGAAGCGGCCGGCGAGAGGCTCTACGAAGCCGCCGATGTTCGCAAGCTAGTCGCCGCAGCGGCACCGGAGTTCCGGTGGCAAATACTCATGGGCATCAATGCCGCGTTCGGCCCAAAGGATTGTGAATTCTTCCCCGGCCCACAAGGCGAGTGGCACAACTTCGCGAGAGTGAAAACGGGCATTAAGAGACGATGCTGGTTGTGGCCGGAGACCGTCGAAGCACTCACCGCGCCGAACCCTGGTTGGGATCGATTCAGGGTGTCGAAAGAGTTCGCCGCACTATGCGAGGCGTGCGAGGTCGAAAGCCATGGCTTCTATTCACTCAAGCGGACCTGGGTCACGGTGGCCGATGCTTCTCAGTCGGTTATTGATGCCATCTGCGGATGGAGCAAGAACGACATGGCGAGCGTGTATCGCCAGAAGACCTTTGATGACAAGATCAAGGCTTGCTGCGAGCAAGTGCGTGCGTGGTACTTAGAGGGCGCGTGAGTCTAGAAAGTCGTCCAGGGCCGCGCGAGTCACGCGATACGATGGACGCGGGCCGGTGGCGAGGTTGGATGCCTTCAACATCCGCGTCCTAATCCACGAGATGACGGTCTCCGGTGAGACGCCGAGCAGTTCGGCTACTTGCGGAGGCGTCATCACCTCTCGGCGCAAATCGGCGAGCACCAGCAAGGCGGCCGCCTCTGCACTCTTGGTTTGTTCGACGTATTGGCGATATGATTCTTCGACAGTCATCTACCACGCGGCTCCAAGTGCGGAGACCTCGCCCTGAGGTCTCTCCGCACTTGTTTTGTGTCAACCCGGTTCCACCCAGTTGCCAATTTCTGGATACCGAGCCCTCAACGCGGCGGTCACACGATCAATCACGTCATAAACGGGGTCGTACAAATCGCAATCAGGACGTTTGCCCAGCCAGCCAGCTTGCGTTGCCGCGTGCAGTCGATGGCAGATATCCGCTTCGTTGGTCTGGAACCGCAGCAGAAGCGACATTGCATCTTCAATGCTGTACCCGGAGTCAATTGGGTCGTGACTAAAATACTCAGGCAGTTCCATGCTCTCCGCTCGCCATTGCGGGTCGGAAAGTTGTCGGCGCAAAATGTCGAGATCGACCTCCGGCACTACGATGGGCACCGTCCGGGACCATTGAATCAGTTCATCAATGGGCACGGTTTCGACGTGGTTCAAGAATTCTTCTAAGGTTTCACAGGGTAGCATTGCGAGGGCTCCAAGAAAAGGTGGCAGATACCGCAACTCTACCCATCTAATTTCTTTTTTGAAGTATTTGCTTTCGCCTCAAATTGTTGTATTTGTTGTGTTTAGTCCGAATTGCAATAATCCCCGAGGATTTCGCAAAGTTGGTCCGATTTTGGGTCGGAAACAATCCCGAAAAATAATTCAAAATAGCCGTGCGACCGCCCACATTCAGAGGACGCCGGAACATCATTTCCACCGACCACCGGTGGCCATCGATCTAGCGATTCCGCGCGGTAACGGCTACGCGCGGAATGCGTTTTCGTCTGGCCGCCCGAGAACGTCACACCCTCTACGGCAGCTAGCCCCGACAATCAGAATAGAACGCATCACCGCCACGACCCGACCGACCTCCCTCATGCCGACCCGACCGACCTCCCTCATGCCGACCGCGGCGGGCACCCTCATGAGATGAGACGCTGCACAGTCATTGCAGCGAAGGCTTTGCCAGTGGTGGTAACGTGGCCAGCGTCATTCAGCTTGGTTGCGATCGCAGCGTACGACAGCCCGGTCTCACGCATTGCATGGACCTCTGGCATAAGGAAGCCATAGGAGTCGCTGCGAGCCTTGCTGCGTACGTCCGCTGCCTTAGCTACGGCCTTGGCCAAGCCGTTCCGCTTCCCCTTCCGCCAGTTGATGTTGTTCAGGGGATTGTGCGTCCCAAGCAGTACGCCCCTACGCTTCGCCTGCGCGAGGGCGGCCTTAGTGCGATCGCTAATGGCCCTAGCCTCATTCTCAGCAACGGCGGCCAGAATGTGGATCGTGAGCGGAGTGGCATGAGGGTTGTCGCAGGCGACGAACGGGACCTTGGATTCCATGAGTCCCGACACGAAATAGACGTTCCGCGCCAACCGATCCAATTTGCCGATTACCAACGTGCCACGGGAAGCCCTCGCACGAGCCACAGCGGCCGCTAGCTCGGGACGGTCACTCCGCTTGCCCGTTTCCACTTCGGTGAACTCAGCGACGATCCTGGAACCCGTGGATGCCGCATAGGCCCTCACCGCGGCTCGTTGGTCGTCGAGACCTAGTCCGGAGACGCCTTGGCGTTTGGTCGACACGCGGTAGTAGGCAATAATCGCCTTCATATCCGAAATATAACATTCGGCTCATCGTTCGTCAAACCGACTGTTACGGAATCCTCGGAAGATTTCGCCGGCCGGCGGGCGTAGACGGCACAAGTAGGGTGCTTTGGAAAAGCACCCTGTCGGGAGAGCGATGATCGCAGGGTTGTCGGCGGTTGTGCCAATTCTGATCGTCGCGGGCGAACGCGCCGGCGGATGGGTAGGGACGGCCAAGGTTATCGCGAGCCAACTCCGGCGTGGGTCGGACCACTATCCGAGGACAGGCTGGACAGGCATTTACCCCATTATTGGTCAACGTCTCCACTAAGTGATTTCATTAATACATATGAGCACATATGTAAGACCAATGCATTGCTGGCGACGGATGAATGAGAATGGCTCCGATTCCTGTCCTGCCTGTCTTCTAAACCACCCCGGAATCCCGGCGGCCTCTCGTCAAGAAACTTTTTCCGGAATTATTCCTTGGTGACCGGCTTTGGCCGACGTGTTGGCACAACAACAAGAGGGAGAGACTAACTCACTCCATCACCTTGGGGCCCAAACCATGCTCGCACCCGACCGACCGACGATCGAAACCTACTTACAACTAATGCGTCATCCGGTGGCCGTGATTGCTCGGAAGCCGCACGACCTGCGTGCTCCTAACATGCAGGTGCTTTGGCCGATCGACCTCACGGAGCCCATTGAACAAGTGCTCTGGCTGGCTGAGCAATACAACGCCGTCTACGTCAATCTGAACCCACTCAAGCCTCAGTACGAAATCGTCCGCCCCCGCCCCGGCTCGTCGATTCGCGATGCGATGATTCAGCGCCGAACGCGCGTTCTGATCGACGTTGACGGCCACGATGTTCCAAAAGAGGAAGCCGAACGTCAGAAGAATGAGATTAAGAAGTATCTCGGTTGGCCAGTGCTAATGGAGAACGACACAGGCAACGGCTATGGCCTGATTTATGAGTGCGACTACCCCACCGACCGGGAATCGAATGATCTGGTGAAGCGTTTTCTCCACGGACTCAAAGAGCAGTTCTCTTGCGTCGATGTTTCCTGCTCCAACGCAGGCAGATTGACTCGACTCATTGGCACCCTAAATGTTCGCCACGGCGAGCGTATCGCAACGAGGATTCTGAATGGTAGTTCAATTACACAACAAGACACCAACGAAGCCGAAGGCAGCGAAGCCGCGTAGTTCGCGTCACGGTGCCAACGTCGCATTGATCGAGAAATGGTTGAGGGAATCGGAGTTTGGCCATAAGTCGACGACACACGAGGGCCACGTCAGCATCGTGCGATCGCGCGTTTGCCCCCTTCGCCCTGATCAAAACGACGGTTCATTCGCAATCTATGTATTCAAAGACGGTCGCGTGGAGCCTTCGTGCTTTCATGAAAAGTGCAAGGGATGCACTCTCGCTGATCTTGAGCAGGCGATAGGAAGCCCTTGCCCAGTGGTTCAGGACCCGGCGGAACTACTCGCCAAGTTTGCTCTGGAGACGTTGCGGACGTTCTACGCATTGGACGAAGACAACCGCTACGCCTACTGGGAAGGCAAGTATATCCCCCTGTCTCGCGAAGCCTTGAAGACATTGCTGCTGCCGCTCTTGAAAGCGATGGCGCGGCAAATTGGATTCAAATTGGACGACAAAGGGTTTTCGCTCATTCTTCGGGAGATCCAGAGTCTTACGCAAATCACCATCAAGGATCGTGAATCACAATGGTGGGTGGGTGCGCCAGTCATCGATTCGCCTGCATGGGCTGACGCCAACAACGTGTTCGCTGTCGGCAATGGCTTGTTAAACCCGGTGGCATACGCATTGGATGAGCCTCACTTCCATGACGGCCGCTCTCCGGAGTTGTTCCATCGCTTCGCCAGCGACGTACCTTACGATCCGACGTTCGTCGATACTCCGAACTGGTTCAAGTACCTCAAAGACCTATTCTTCACGGATGAAGAGATTCGCAACCTCCAAGAGGCGATGGGCTTTGCGATCTTCCGCGGCTTCGGCGGCCAGTACATCTTGCTAATCGAAGGCACAGGGGGAGGTGGCAAAGGCATCTTCATGCTGACGACGCTGGAGATTGCCGGCACCTATGGAGAGTCTCGTGAAATCGGACAAGCCCTGCGAGGCTTCGGACAGGCAGACCTCCAAGGAAAGAGTGTTCTCGGCGTCCCTGAGGCAGAGGACCAGGACCCGCGGACCATCGCGACATTCGTCCTGCTCCTCAAGAGATTCTCCGGACAAGATCGAAACAGCGTCGACGCCAAGAACAAGGATTTCGTGAAGCTAACACATCCCCCGACGCCGATGCTCAACTCCAATAACCTGTTGGCTCACATGAAAGACAGCCAAGGGTCATTGCGTCGACGCCTGTGGATTCTTTACTTCCAACGTAAGATCATCGATCCCGATCCCCAATTCTTCGACAAGTTGAAACCCGAGATGTCGGGAATCTTGAACTGGGCACTGGAAGGTTTCAAGCGGCTCTATTCGCGCGGTCACTGCAAACTGCCTGAGTCGTCACTACATGCTCTGCAATCGTTCGCGGAGTCGTCGTCGCCACTGCAAGCCTTCGTTGACGATCACATTGAAATTGATAAGGCGTCATCTGTATCCAGCGACGCACTGTATAAGTTTTACCTGTCGTGGCAGGCGGACAACAATGCCGACCGCATCGGACAGAAATCCTTCCCCGGCGAGTTATGTAAAGTCGTGTCGGGAACCAGACCTCCGCGCCGAGCTAAGCGTCAAGCCGGCCACCAACATCTGCCGCATGACGCGAAGGGCGATGGCAAATTGATGATCATCGAAGGAATTCGCGTCGTGAACATTTCCGAAGTACCTCCTCCCGTCTCGCAGCTTCCGCCGGTCGATTCGACGGCACTCACACCAAAGGACCAAGACCATGCCTAAGTACCTAAAACAAGCACAAGTGCAACGACTGCTGAGTCTCAGCGAAAGATCAATCCGCCGTCTCGTGGCGAGTGGAACTCTTCCCGCTCCCGTGAAGTTGGGTGGCGCGAATCGATGGAATGAAGATGAACTCAACGAGTATCTCCGCAAACTTGATCCGAAGAACAATGGAGCACTTGGTGAGTAACAATCATGCCACGTCTCTCACTCTTCCGCCGCGACATGCTGGTGCCGGGAACCTATGACGAGATGGCTCGCATTTCCATGCTTCGTGCTGCGGGTTTAAGTTATGAGACCATTGGCATCCTCGTTGATCGATCGCAGTCGACTGTCCACCGCATGCTGAATCCGTCATCGTATGCAGCACACTTGCTGTACAACGCCAAGTGGCGTCGTGACAAGCGTCGCAGACTCAAGAACCGAGAGGCTACGAAGGGAGAACAACCAACCATTAGCGGAGATAACAATGACACCAGAACAACTAGCAAAACTTCTTAACGACTTCCGACTCGTTTTCGCGCCTATCTTGAATCGCATCGCGGACAGCTTGGAAAAGATCGCGCGAAACTGAATTCTTGTGGCTCTCTGCCGCCCAATACACCGCGAGCACGCGGTATAGAGGTCGCGACCTCACTTCTTCACTGACAGGCCTACGCAAAGACCGTTGTCGTCGGATCGTGCCGGAGTACCGACGCCGGGGCCTTATTCAATCGGCCAATGGCCCTCGTTGGGCCGTCCCGATTGAATGAGCGAATCGAATGGGGCCTAGCTAGCCCCGTTCGCTTTTTTAACCAATCCAACATGGAGTTAGACAATGATCAAGAAAACAGAAAACGGTTTGTACTTTTCGACGCTCGACCCAAAGACGTTCAAGACGTTCAGCGAGGCGGTGACGCATGAGGAGTACACGAAGATAACCCGAGAGGCGACGCGACCCGATTCGCGCGATGACGTTCAGAAGATGAACGATGCTGCGTTCAAGGTGCCTCTCAGCATCCAGCCTGAGAAATACGCGGGGCTTGAGGCAAGCATCCGTGGGGCAAAAAACAAGATCGAAGCCGATATTTACAGGCCCGGATTATCGCCAAGAGAAGTGATGCTCGCAGCCCTGAAGGCCCATCGGTTCCAAGGTCAAGAGGTGGCGGAGGCCACGGCGGAGGCCTCCGAATGGGCAGAGCGTCCGTTGATCAAGAGTGGCTTGATTGAAGCGAAGCGACTACTCGCCGAAGCTGAAAACGACTTCACACGCGACCGCTCCGAAGTCGTCAAAGCGGAGCAACTCGTTGCCGCACTCTCCATCGTTGGTGCCGATGAAGGCTGGATTCGGTCGCAACTGAAGTCGCTCTTGGCGGTAGAAGAAGCCCGCAAGTTAGCCGTTCGTGAGACAGCAACCGCCGAGTTAGCCGCGGCTCAAGCCAAGGTCGATGCTCTCGGCTCTGCTCAGACGGTGACCGTGCGTGTGCCAGTTGAAGGCGATGACCTGTTGTCGAAGGGCAACAGCTACACAAGCAATCTTCTGGCTTCAGGTGCTCCGCCGGAGCAACTCGCCGCGGCCTTCGCGGCGATGGATGCGGCATTCTTGGGCGACACGGCGGCGTTGGAAGCCACTCTTGAAGCGAACGGAGGTGCGTGATGCTGGCTAAATGGTATGGCGACAAGGTCACGATCATCGCCGCGGATCAGTTCATTTGTCTACAGGTCAGTGAGGCAGAAGCCCTCGCAAAACTGAAAGCCCGCGGCGTCTACGGCGTCCGGGCTCAAGCCGTTCTGCGGCGAAAGGCCACTCACGCCGAGTGGATCAGTACCCACAGTTCCGCCGTGGCGGCGGTTGCCGTCGCAACGGCGGAGGCCGTATCTCGTGCGGCGGAGGCGGCGGACCTTGAAGACGTTCGCAACCGCCAGAGCGAACTGTCCTCCGCCTTAACTGAACTTCAGAGGGGGATGGAATCGGACCGCCTACGCCTTGAGCGGCGGCAGCTTGAAATTCATCTCGGTTACGAAGCCGAGAGGCACACTCAAATCGCACTCTCCACCGGTCTCGCGCCGGGTCGCGATTTAGAGGCGGCCATCTGGGCTCAGTTGTGGGAGACGCCGGCGGGTCTCCGCCTTCAAGAATTGAGGGAATCAGCATGATCATCAAATATCGTGACGATTTAGTTGTCGATCCCGACTTGGCCATGGGCGGCGAGCCCGGCAGAAACGGTGTCGACGGGCGTGATGGTGTCGACAGCAAAGATGGCCGCGACGGCAATGACGCCGAGCCCCCGCGCGGGTGGACCTACGTCGGCGACTGGTCCGCCTATCGCAGCTACAGCGAAGGTGACGTGGTCACCAACGACGGTTCATCGTACCTCTGCGTGAGAGACAACAAGGATCGTGAGCCACCCGGCCGCCAGTGGGCTGTGGTCGCTGCGAAGGGAGACACGGGGCGAGATGGTGAACGGGGCGGAGCGGGTCCGCGCGGAATGCCATCGCCTGTACCTTTCGGCGACACAACCGCCAAGGCGACGTTTGATTCTGCGGTTGTTCGTGGCAACGTCGTCCGTGTAAGCGGCACCAATCACGTCGACCTCGCACTGGCACACGGCTCCGACGCCGCTTCCCTCGCAGTTGGACTCGCCAACGGAGCCTACGGCCCTGGCCAGCAAGGAAGCTACACAACGTCCGGACCGTTCACCTGCGAAGCGTGGAACTTCGCTCCCGGCGAGTGTCTGTATTTGAGTCCCACGGTTCCGGGCGGAGTGACCAATGTATTTCCAAATACGATTGGTGACCGTGTCATCATCCTCGGAATGATGCTCACGCCAACGACCGTCAATTTGAAGATTCACTGGGCATTGATCATCGGCAGCTAACTCCTGAGCCTTGCGGTGGCACACAACGCAGGGCTCGCCGGTCGCTCCGTATGGGGCGGCCGGCTTTCCATTCAACCCTTGCTCGCATGTTGCGAGCCTAACCTTTCGGAGATTATCTTATGAGCGTTCCATTTCACTCAGTTCAACGTGGCCCCGGCGAGAATCAACGATCGTATGTCGATCAGGTCACGGGAACGGCCTACCCGTACACCAAGGGCAGCAGAACTGACGGCACGGATGAAAAGGCCGTTGCCTTCGCCGCGTTGACCGCCGGGCAAACGTCGCGGATCACGACGCTCCGCGACGGTGGGTTCTTGCCGACTAAGCCACTGGAGCAGTACACGCTTGCAGAGTTGAAAACGGCACAGTTGGCTTCGCTTGACTAATGAGGCTCTGAGTTGATACCCACTCAGTGACTCCCCGCCGGTAGAGCCACTGCCGGCGGGTTTTCAATAAAGGGCGTCGCCCTTCGTTGGGCGGCAAAGGAGCGGGGGCGCGTGGAGGGTTCCTCGCTCTCTTTTCAATTGCCGTGCTTGTCGCGAAGCGACCTAAGGCCGCTCCGGATGATTCCGGGGCGGTCTCTCTTATGGAGTAATCAATGACATGGGAACAAACAAAAGCCGTGCTATGCCGACGCTGGAAGGCCGGGGAGAGTGTGGCTGCACTGGCTCGCGCGTTCTATGTCTCACGGTCCTTCGTGCGGATGATAACTCGGAGGGAGAGGATTGAGGCACGTCATAATTTGCGACCTTGACGGGAAGACTCGTAAGTTAGCTGCCTAGGCTAGCAATTCTGGATAGCGGAAATTAGAATCTGCGTCATGTCGATACCTTTGCATTGCCCGCAGGGAGCGGAAGTATGAAGCGAGACATGGAGCTAATTCGTACCATTCTCCTCGCAGTGGAATCGTACGAACCGGATGATGATCCGCTCACGTTCGACGGCTACAGCGAGGAGCAAGTCGGCTTTCATTGCTACCTACTTGGAGAAGCGGGGCTCGCAGAAGTCATGGACGCTACATCGCTGGGTGACCCGACTCCGATGGCGGAGATTCGTCATTTGACGTGGCAAGGATATGAGTTCCTTGACGCCGCGCGAGATGATACGGTGTGGAATCAAGCGAAAGAACGCTTGGGCTCCGCCGGCAAGAGTCTGCTGAGCGTGCCCCTTGGCGTAATGACTGCACTGCTCATTGATGAGGCCAAGCGTCGTCTCGGGATGATCCCTTAAACAAGCCCCGTGAAACCACTTGGCTCCGCGGGGCTTTGTAGTTGTGTAAGCGTTCACGCCAACTAAGCGTACCCGCGGTCCCGCACCGAAGGGCATCGTGGAATCAGAGCCGCGGTGGATGGGGACGGTCGATGAATGACGAGTGTGCGGAATAATAACTTTATGAAACCACCGACCACCGAATCAGAGTCAATCGCCTTTTGGAACGGGGCCGGAAATGAACTGGTCAGTCGCATTAACGTCGCCTCGAAGAGAGACGACGTTGTCGAAGCCATTCAAGCCCTGATGAGCAGGATCGTGCAATCGGGTAACAGCCTGCAATGTCTTTACGAAGCTAATACCCACGACTGGACATGGGATGGTGCCGTAATTCTCAGGGTTATCTACGATGCAATGATTCAGGGACTATTCATTCTTGAAAGGGACAGTGACTATCGAGCACGGAGATTCCTGGACTTCGCCGTGATTGAACACCGGCGAGCCGTGCAGGTTATCGATGCGGGCGAGACTGATATGACGAGACACCTCGCCGCGAGCCCAAACCGCGCCATCGCCGAGGCAAACTATAAGGCCGAGTTTGATCGACTCTGCAAACTCTATGGCATCAATCCAGACAAAAAATTACCGCGAGAGTGGTTCAAACAGTCTGAGCCACTCCCCTTTCAGGCGGAGGCGATTGGGTACAAGTCGGAGTATGACTTCATTTACCCGCAGCTTTGTGGGGCGACGCATTCGTCCTACTCGGCTATCCGCAGAGGCGGTCGGTTCCCGTTCTCTCCCGAACTTCTGGTCCATTTCAATCAGATGTTTGCATACCGTCTACTGTCGAAGCTAGCGGAGTATATGGAAGTACCGTCAAACGAAGTGCAATCAGGAATGGTTAAGATCGCGCGACGCAACGTCTGCGATTTGATGCACTTATGAACCTGACATATTGCAGGCCTACGCGGCCTCTAGCCGACGCCGAGCCCCGCGGCCCGAGATTTTATAGCCCACCTGCCAACGAAAAGCCCCGACAGCCGTGCGATAACCGGGGCAGAGACAGGGCTGCGGCTTTTTTAGATTCGTCACTGCGGCGGCACACGGCAGAGTGCATACCAGACCACCGGCAACGCTGCGATGACGAGTACAACCCCAATTACATAGAGCACGCCTTGCCCCTTTGGGCCGCTCCTGCCGTGGCGAATCTCCCAAAGTAAATCAGGCATCCGGCCTACCAGGATCATGGCAGCCGCGCCGACAAGGTACGCATTCCAATAGTGGTGAAGTGCGTACAGTAAGCCGCCGAGTAGGCAGGCAACAATGAGCGTCCAAACGACGTTCCCGATCATCGCTTTGCGATTCTCATTTCCGAGTACCACAGAGAGCCGTTCTGATACCGGCTCAAATTCAATAGGACGCCAATAGAAGCCGCGAACAACCTGCCCTAGCAGATTGATACAGAGCAGAAACAAGAGAAACCATGCCCCAAAGGCTTTGAAAATGCAGAGCATATTACGCGGCTCGCTCCTGTTCACGTTTTTCTTGAATCGACAGCCCAAACAACGCTCCGAGCGGAGCGGCAACCATTCCGATCCACATTCCCCAACCAGCGGCACGCCAACCTAGCGAACGCTTGAGCGTTGGTTTCTTTGGAGCGTCGGGAAGTTCGACATAGGGCGGACTACAGGTCCCACAAGGGCTGTAGGATCGAACGGCGTCGGCTAAGCCAATGGAGTAGTTGCGCCCCGCATAGTGGTAGTGGCGGTGATAAGCGTAGCCGTAGGCAGTGTGGTAGACTGTCGTTTCATTTAGCTTCGCAATCTCTGCGTCATGCTCTCCTAATGCTGCCTTATACTCTCGTTCATCTTCGGCATGGGCGGTAACAGCGGGGTCTAGTTTATCCGTTGCCCAATTGGCAGCGGGTGAGCCGCCAAGCAAAGCGACCCATGCAACGTAAGGCAGTACATTGCCGGCCGTTGTGCGTGCGGCTTTTAGCTTCCGTTGTTTCTCTGCTCGTAGCTGCTCCCGTCGCTGTTGCTCCCCGGCTCTAATCTTGTGGCGTTCATCGCTGCCGGGGACCGCAAACGACTGGCCGCATTCCGGGCAACTATCATCCTTGCCAGCGTCGTCTAGCGGCGAAGCTAGACCCGTTTCGCAATGGGGGCAATCGTAGCCAAGCGATTGCCGCCCTAGAACGCTTGTTTTGATTTCAAGCCTCATAGGGCAATAGTATAGCCTTTGGCTGGCATTCATTCTAGGCAACAAAAAAGCCTGTGGAACCCGAGGGCTCCGCGGGGGCATCGATTGTTGGCGGGGCGGCTACGACGCGAGCAACCGCCGCCGAGCCCCACGGGCAACAGTCGCGTCAGCTTCGGTGCCGATCCACTGGCGGTTGAGATTCTTGGCGGCAACGAGCGTGGTGCCGCTGCCGACGTAGGGGTCGCAAACAAGTTCGCGCGGGCGGGTAAGAGCAGAGATAAGATACTCGCTCTCGCTCACCGCTTGCTGCCAATCGTGGTCACTCTTCTCTTTGGTGCCGCGGATTACGTCGCCCAACCAGTCGTGGTCTGGCTTGCCTTTAGCGAAGGCGAGAACAGGCTTCCACGCTTGGAAGACTCGGCGGTTGTTGATGCGGGCGCTGTTCGCACTGAGCACGAGAGCGAACGTCCAGTAATATGTGAGATGAGCCCCCATCCGCTGCATAATCTCTGGCAGATAATAAGAGCCGCAATAGACCGCGCAGAGCCCACCGTCTTTCAGTTTCGCCGCTGCAAGTTCAGCTAGGCGGCTGTAGCAGTCCAGCGAATCTTGCTGATACGGCGGATCGCTCAGAAACAGGTCGACGGAACCATCGGCAAGCCGATCATTCAATTGCCACATGTCGCCGGAGTAGACGTTGCCGCCGGACGCCGGGCCTCGCGCGTTCGCGCGTTGCCGCCGAACATCGTGAGCGATCTTCACTAAGCCTTTAGTGGAAAGCGTCCCGCCGCCGCTCACATAGCCGTCGAACAACGGCTTAGGCACACGGGCCACCATCTGCCACGTCGCAGACTGCTTGCCGGTGATGCCTTGCGGGATATGTGCCCCAGGGTCATTTTTGGAACCCCTTTTGACTGAAGCACTTAGCAACTGCCCGATGATCCGCTCAGCGTGGAGTCGGATGATCGTTGCTTGTCGCTCTATCTCTTTGCAACCTCTTTGCTGCTTGTAGTATCGACCCAACGCCTCCGCCTTGTCGCGGACTTCCTTAGCGTCCTCGACCGTCGCAATCTTGGCTAGCTGGCGGTTAATCGTGTCGAGTTGGGCGAGCATGTCACTTTATAACGAGTGCTGGCGCGGTCGAAAAGCCCACTAGCCGGATGGTGTAGCTTGAAAAAAGTTAACCTTCCGAATCGCTTCTGCATAGCTCGTGGCGGCACTGACGATTGAAACGGCGGTAGGGCATAGACGTTGAATTTACGACCCGCCAAGAACGGGCCATCTACCTTCACTGCCATCTTTACGGAGACGAGGCTGTAGCGAACTGGTTGCATCGTCAATGAGCTTGGAGCCTTCGTCGGCGAATTCACAATTGACACACACATACTTGCCATTTCGGAAATGGTCATCCGTCTTTGGCACACAACCATGTTGTCCGCTGTTCCACCTTCCTGAATTGTGCTTGTGCGGATGTTGGCTTTTCGCAACGTCACACCGGCATTACCGATCTCGTTGGACAGCAAATACGTCCCACGGCTATTCAATTGCATCTTCACATTCTACTTTTTCGGACACATTCACAGAGGGAAGATATATTTGAATATCACGGGAATGGCATATTCCTGGAATGCTAACCTCGTGCAGAACCATTTTCGTGACTTGGTCCAAACACGTTCCCCCGGACCTTGTGACCTCCTTTTACGCGAGTTACAAACAATGGTCACGTTTTTTTTAGCCGTTGTCCTGTGCGCACCACTCGCTGTGCCAAGCGATGAGCCACACTCCGAAGCGACGTCAACTCCTACGGTGACGTTTGCGAAGGCGTATGCCATAGCAATTCAAGGAAAGCAACCTCTGTATCTGTATCCAACGCAGGAGTTGGCGAACGCGTATGCTTTTGTGTTTGGACAACATTTACAATTGCAATCTATTAACGAGGACTTTCTAAACCTAACCGACGAAGCATATTCGACTCGGCTGGCGTTTGAGAAGAGTGCTTTAGGGAAGGGCTTCATTCACCTAGAGACTGTGTTGTCTGATAGGTTTGGTGAAGATTGGCCAGCGATCAAGAGTAAACTGCAAACACAACTCGCGACGGTGACTGGGAGTCGTCTTGTCACAAAGCAGGAGGCAGTTGACTTTCTGAGCGAAGTTCAAGCCCGGACCAAAGGCACCTTGCCCATAGAAATGCGGGCAGCGTTGTTATCGGCGAACCCACTGTACATGGCAAATCCAAAACGAGAATTCCAAGACGGCTGGATTCAGACGTTTCAAACGCATGGACACGGGAAATCCAAGGGGGCACGTCTTAGTTTCTCGTACCCAATGAGTTGGAGAGCAGCCGAAGGTCAACTACCGAACGTTGTGCACAAGTTTGTCAGTCAGGATGGTCATGGTCCGGAAATGGTAACCATAGCAACCAAGAATTTGCCACTGTCGCCTGGAGAAATAATTACAGACCAAGATCGACAGGACTTGTTCTCTACTGCGGTTCTCCAAGAGACGATCCCTGAGAAAGCGACCCTCATTGCCACGCAGGCGACGCAACTTGAAGCCAGTCCGGCTGGAATAGTCGAGTACACCATGGTCCATGAACGCCTCGGTATAAGATTTCTGACGCACGCCTGGACGATCAGGTTCTTGTGCGAGAATACCCTGGTAGAGATTATGTTCGGAATACGCGGTCCTGTTGGTTATGAGACAGAACTCGCGCAGCGGATGGATATGTACAAGCCGCTATTTTACCTGATGGCCAATAGCATTGTGCTCACCGACAAGTGGACTGCAGGACAGCCATCGTCGCATTTCCAGGATGAATTAATGTCGGCCGTAGCAAGCGAAAAACCATCATTGCAATCATTGCAACCGCCAAATGATAAATCCCCCTTGATTGCGACTCCGATTGTCGTGTTTGCTTTAGCGTGCGGGATTGTATTGACTCCAACGCTGACCATTCGCTACATCATCGAACGCCGTCCCCTCGATAGGAAAACCGCCTCGTGGCTTGCTGTCGGGATTGTCGTGTTAATCCATGCTACTGCAATCGCCCTCGATGATGGTGAAGGCGATGCCCCAAGGATTGGGGTTGGTGACGTGCTTGTATTTTTAGTTTCGCGATGGATCATGACACGTGGATGCATCCCCGCGGCGACGATATCCGGCAGGGCTCCGTTGGAGGGTGACGCATCTAGTGCACCTCAAGGACATATGGCATTTCGACGTTTTCTCCGCGGCTCCGGATGATGGCTGTGCATGCACGGCTTTGTAATGCGCCTAGTGGAGGCTTGATGCCTGTTGATGACAATGACGGTTCGCCTCGGACGGCGACCGGCCTGGAGACAGTGCGAGCGTTGGCCGGGAGCGGCAGCAAGGCGAGCAGCAGGCAGACGCTGGCGAGTTGGGCAAAGGGCCGGTCGATGATTCGGATTCGGACAGCTAACTTGCGGGCTTCGATCAGGACTTTGAGGCGAGCGAGGATGGCTTGGCGGTTGTTCATGGCATGTCGCCAGGTGCGTGCCACGCCTTCCACGCCTCATGCAGAGGTTCAGACCGGTTCAGACCTGTTCAAGACACTGGAAGTCTCGGCTAAACGCGGCATTCGCTGGGTTTCGTACGGATTTGTTCAGACCTTAAAATCCAGTGAGGGGTAACCCTCGTGCGGGTTCGACTCCCGCCTCGGCTACTAATTCTTCTTTGATCTCAATCGAACGCCCTGTCCTCGACTGCCGGTCGCCAACGCGGCGAGGCAGATGGCAACCAAGACGACGGCGTTTGGTTCGGGGACAGCGTTGGCGGCGACTGTGCTGGCCGTCATGCCGATGTTGCGTTGCCAAATGAGCAGGTCGGCTCCGTCAACGATTTGGTCGCCATTGGCGTCTCCATCCCAATGGGTGGCGTTCCCCTCGATACCAACGCCGGCTTGCCAGCGATCGAGGTCGTCGATCTCAACAATGCCGTCGGCGTTGAAGTCGCCGGCGATCGGCGACGCGAAAAAGTCGCTCTCCCCGCCGACCCATTGCTAACGGTGAAGCTCCCTTCGAACAGGCTTTTGAACTGGAGATCCGTGATCAGCGGGTTGAAACCTGCTCCCCCTTCGGCCGTGAGCATCCACTGAAACTGGGGATCCGCGAAATTGGCGACGTTAGCCCCGTTGGCGAACAACGAGGCCTGCAGCGTGTTGGCGCCGGCGCCGTTGCCGGAAAGCTTGCCGACGAACAGGTACGCGGCGTCGGCGGCGAAGCCATCGGTTTGCACGTCGGCGCCTGCGGCGTCGGCCTGACTGCGGATGCTGAAATCGGTCTGTTGGCCGTGGAAGGAGAAGTCGTACTGGCTGACGCCGTTGGCGTCCAACATTTCCAGCGAGAGGATGCGATTGGCGGAACTGAGTTGCGATGCGGACAGGCCGGCGGTGTTCTGGCGAACGAGGAACGTAATGAAAGTTTCGCCGTCCGCGGATAGGTCAATGGGCGCGGCGAGGTCGGCGCGCATTGTGCGTTGCCCCGCATTGATGGCGCTCGCAGCTTCGGACGAATTCTGATTTCGAATCGTCACGCTCGTGTTGCGGAACTTGCCCGCACCTAGTCCGGTTCCGACGAACTCAAGTTGGTTGGGGTTGTGTTGAGTAAAATTACCCGTTTCTTCGAGTCCGGAACGAGCCTGTCCTGCCGCCCAACGGCCGACCAGTCCAACCGAATTATTAAATTTCTCAAACGTGCCGGAGTAGGCGAGACGATCGGGCAGTGCCACTCCGATGGCGGCGTATCGTGTCGCCAGCCAACTAGCGTCGGCTTGATTCACAAAACCGTTTCCGTCGCGGTCACCCTTTTCCCAATTGCCGCTCATGTAAAAGTTCTCGAACTCTGCGGCCGTCGCCGTTCCGGTCGCGCCAGGAACGGTTCCCATGTTGTCGGCGAGCGCGTTGGCGTCGGCGGCGTCGACGACGCCGTCGAGATTCAAATCAGGCATCTGCTTCTTCACCATCGCGTAATGGTGAGCGACGCGATGGAGGCTGTATTGGCCTGCGGCGTCGTAGTGCATCGTCCAGGAGAACAACCCCGGCATGCCGCGGTCGATGGCCAACTGCACCTTCTCGCGCACTTGCTTGCGGCTTTCGATGTTCCAGGTGCCGGTGCGAGAGACGCCGTTGATGTCGTTGATGGTGCCGGTAAACGTGAGGGCGTCATAGGGCAAGTTCGGATTCGCGTTGACGATCGTCTGTAAGCTCACTGTCGCGGGCCCGCCCGCGCCCCAGGTGCCGAAGCCGATGCCGATCTGGTCGTTGGAAAACGCCTTCGCCGCGCCTTGCTGCGTCAGATTGAGCTTCTGATTTGTGTAGGTCCCTGTGGAGGAGGCGGTGAGATGGTAGCTCATGACAAAGAGTTGGTCGTAAACCTTCGCATCGAACTGCGACGTATTGTCCCAGCTATAGTCCGTGCTACCGTAGTCGCAAACCGACACTTCGATCCCGAGCGGGTTGAGAGCCGCACGCAGTTCACGAGCCAACTGGGTGTAGTTGCCCCATTCGGTTGCATCGCCGGGGCGTTCCCAGTCGAGGTTGTAGCCCTTCATGTTGTTGGCGACGAGAAAGTTCTTCACATTGTTGACGAACGTAGCCCTCGTCGTGGGGTTCGAAACGATCGCATTCCACACGTCGTCTGTTTCGCCGCCGTTGACGGTAAACATGCTTGAGTGGAGGTTGAATCCGTGCGACTGCGAAGCGGTTTTCAACGCCGCGATGTGATTCGTGGCATTCTGAGTCGCGTTCCCGTAGTAGTAATGAAGAGTGCCGTTCGATTTCGGCTGCACGCCGCCGAAATAGAGGACGTCCGAAACGTGATCGTAGATGCCGTTCGTGCTGAAGTTGTTGATTTGCGGGACAGTCGTCCAATTCGGAACGTACCCCCAGATCCGAAAGTCGGCGGCTCCCCAAGCGGAGACGCCGCTGCTTTGAGCCGCAGCGCCCTCCACCAGCACGACGTTCACCGCGAGTGCGCCGACGATGGCCGCGCACATCGGAAAATGGCGAAAGCGGATGCTCACCATCAAATGCCTCAGGGAGAAGTTGAGAGTCTGTTCCAGTTCTCATCTTACTCCAAAGGGCAAGAAGGCTCGCTAGCGCAACAGGGCCAAATACCTCTCGATTTTGCGGAGACGTTGCTTCGTTTTGCGAAGTCCACGACGGCTAACCTGTCGTCCGCATGCCGGTGGAGAGGCCTTTGACCGTGAGGTTGGTGAGATGCTCCAACTCGCCGGGCAACTCAGGCGCCCGTGCGCTGCGCTGGAGAAGTTCCACCTGAATCATGTTGAGCGGATCGACATAGCCGTTGCGGATGCCGATCGAGCGCTGCAGCCAGGGGACTTCATCGAGCAACTCGCGGCTGCCGGTGATGTCGAGGATCGCCCGGCGCGAGCGGTCGTACTCCGCGACAATCGTTGCCGTAAGTTCGGCCGCGCCGTCGATGCTGGAGGCCAGCTGGGCGTACTGCTCAAAGACGGTCATGTTCGCCTTGGCCAGCGCGAGCGAGGCGTTATCGATCATCGCCGTGAAGAACGACCACTTGCGGTACATGTTCGCCAGGACGGCCGCCATGGAAGGCTCCGTCGCAGTCAGCGACTCACATGCGGCGCCGATGCCGAACCACGCCGGAATCAAGCAGCGGTTCTGCGTCCACGAGAAGACCCACGGGATCGCCCGGAGGTCTTCGATGCGGCCGCCGGCCTTGCGCTTCGACGGGCGCGAGCCAATCGGCAGGCGTTCGATCGCGTTGATCGGCGTCGCCGCGCGATAGTATTCGCTAAATGCTGGATGATCAACGAACCGCCGGTACGCGGCGAGCGATTCGGCGCCGAGGCGATCCATCGCTTCTTGCCACTCCGTCGGCGTCTGCCGGGGGCGTCGCGAGGCGGCGGTGAGCGTTGACCAGGCGACCTGCTCCAAGTGGCGGTGCGCAATGTAAGGATTGTCGTACCGTTCGGCCAGCACTTCGCCTTGCTCGGTGAGGCGCAACGAACCCGAAAACGCTTCGGTCGGCAGCGACAGAATGCTACGAGCCGCCGGGCCGCCGCCGCGGCCGAGCGCGCCGCCGCGACCGTGGAAGAACGTGAGCGTGACGCCGAACTCGTCGGCGATCTGCTGCAGCTCGATCTGCGCCTGGAACAACGCCCATTGCGCGGCGACGTAGCCGCCGTCCTTCGTGCTGTCGGAGTAGCCGATCATGATCATCTGTTGGTTCTTCAACCCCCGCAGATGCTCGCGATAAGCGGGCTTTTCGAGCATCGTACGGAACGTCGCCGCCGCGCCCTTGAGATCGCCGATCGTTTCGAACAGCGGCACGATCGGCAGCAACAGTTGCGCATCGCCGCGATGGCCGCCGTCGACCGCTTCCGACGCCCGCCAGAACCAGAGGACCGACATGATGTCGCTGGGGTACTCGGTCATGCTGACGACATGGCCCCCCACGGCGCTCATGCCGAAGCGTCGCCCCACGCGCCGGAGCAACGCGAAGAGATCCAGCGTCTCGGCAGCCGCGGGCGAACGATCGGCCGTCGCCGCGGGAATCGGTCGCCGCAAAGTTTGCAGCAAGCGATCGCAGCGCGTCGGTTCATCCAGCGACGCGCCTGGTTCGACGATGCCCATCTCTTGCCACAGTTCATCAATCACCGCGCGGTAGACGCCGGAGTGTTGCCGCACGTCGAGGCGCTCGGTGTGGAAACCGAAAAGCAGAATCTGATCGAGCCAAGGCTGGACCTCGACGATTTCGGTATTGGCGTTGCGCGTCGCTGTGAGAGCGTCAGCGATGACGTTGACGTCGGCCCAGAGTTCCTCGGCCGACGCATAGGCGCCTACCGGAAGCGCCGTGGCGTCGGCAGCGAGCGAAACCTCCGCCGTGCGCAAGAGCCGCCATTCGATGGCATGGAGCCATTGGCGGTAAGACTCCAACGGTCGTTGGACCTTCAATTCCTCCGCCAGCGCCGGATACGCGGCGCCAACGCGGTTGATCGCCGTCACGAGAGCCGGCGGCGGCGGCGTCTCGCGATCGGAGATGCTGAGGAACTTCGACAGCAGCCCGCACGTTTCCAGATGGAGATCGATCGCGGTCGTGCGAAGCCGTTCGAGCGTCTGCCGCGTGATGTCGGGCGTGACGAACGGATTGCCGTCGCGATCGCCCCCCATCCACGAGCCGTAGCGAATCAGCGGCGGATCGTGCTGCAGGCGGACGTTGGGGTAATTCTCCTCGAGCGCCTGCCGCAGTTCGTCGATCAGCGCCGGCGCTTCTTCCCATAGCACGGGCAGGAACGCGAGTCCGCGGGCGACTTCGTCAAGCACCGTCGGCCGCCGCGGGCGAATGAAATCGGTCTGCCAGAGCATTTCCATCTCGCTCTGCAGTTGGCGATTGATCCGCGTTTGCTGCCGCGATTGCCCCTGCTGGGCGTCGCGCTCGGCGAGCGTGTGATGAATCCGTCGCAAAATTCGCCGCACCGAGCGGCGCTTCGCTTCGGTCGGGTGAGCGGTGAGGACTAGTTCAATCGCCACGCGATTGACCAGGGTCTGCACTTCGGAAGCCGTCAGCCCGCGGCTTTTGAACGCGGCGATCGCGTCGCGGATCGATTCCTTCCGCGGTTCGGGATACGACGCCTCCTCGCGCTGCTGCAGTGTCCGAATCCGCTGCCGATCCTCAGCAAGGTTGGCGAGTTCGAGAAAGATACTGAAGCTCCGGACGACGACCTTCAGTTGGGCCTCATCGAGCTCCGCCAGCAGCGCCTTCAGCGCCGCCCCCGCCTCCGCGTTCCCTTCGCGCATCGAGCGGGCCAAGCCACGGACTCGCTCGACCAGTTCCAGCCCGTCATCACCCGCAAAGCGCGTGATCGTCGCGCCGAACATGCGCCCCAGATCATCGATCTCGCGGCGCAATTCGGAATGGGAGTCGCCGTTGGCAGCCATGGCACACGTCGCGGAAGGTGGGGGGAAGGTGGGACCGTCAGGCAGTAGCCGCGGCGTACGGGTCTCCCTCGAGCAATCGCTCGAGAGGGCCGCCAGGCGCCCGATGCGCGGCACGAAACTCTCGCGGCGTCATGCCGCGGTACTCGCGGAAACGCCGATTGAAGTTCGACGCATTTTCATACCCCGAGCGGAGACATATCTCAAGGATGCTTAGCTCAGTCTCGAGCAATAACCGCGACGCCAGCCCGATGCGCAGCTCGTTCACGTAATCGGTGACCGTCCGCTGGGTGCCGTTCTTGAAAAACCGGCTGAAGGCCGAGGGGTGCATCCCCGCCAACTTCGCAAGATCGCCCTGATTGAGCCCCGGATCGGCCAGATGGTCGTGGATATGTTTGCAGACGCGGTTCAGCCGATTCTGCAGCCTGGGGCGGAACGTCGGTGCGAACCCGGGGCTCGCCAACGGCACAAGCTCGGCCGAGCGGGACAGCAAATGCAGGATATTGAGCAATGACAGCAGGCGCGCCGCCGGCGACTGCTCTAGCATCTCCCGCGCGGCGTCGGCGACGAATCGCCGCGTCCTGCCAGTGACATGGAGCCCGCGGCCGGCGCGTTCCAGCAATTCGACGGTTTCCGCCATTTCTGGCAGACCAAAGAATTGCGTACCAAACTGCACTGGATCGAACTGCACGACAATCGCCGCATGGCGATCATACTTCTGCCCGCGAAACTCATCCGACGCCCAGTGGTGCGGCAAGTTCGCGCCGAGCAGCACCAAATCGCCGTCGCCGTAGTTGCCGATGTGGTCGCCGACGAAGCGGGTGCCGGAACCGCGCTCGGTGAAGCAGATTTCGACTTCCGGGTGGTAGTGCCAGCCGGCCGGCTTCTCGATAATGCTGCGGTCAAAGCAGCGAATCGAGCTACCAGTGGGGGGAATCAGTTTTTCGAACGATGGCTGCATGGTCGATGTGGACTTCGCTGAGGTTGCGAGTTGGCGCACAGTTGCGGGTGGCACGTCCAGAGGTACTCCGATGGGCGTGGTCGCCGCGATGAGGGATCCGCCACGCCCTGCGGAGTTCCTTAGGGCGTGCCACCCCAATGGTCCTGACTGGGCCGGAAATAACTGATTGGGCCCCATTGTAACGCCGCAAAGCGCAAATTCTGTACAAGAAATTGCAAATCACTGGGGAGACAACCGCCGGAAAACTCCCCATCATGGTGGGTTCGCGACCCGCTGCTCCCGCACCGTTGGCCGATGGAGGATTTGCGATGAACACCCACCCACCGCTCAAACAGGCATCGAACCGCCGCCAATTCTTAGGTCGAACCGCCGCCGTTGCCGCCGCAGGTCTAGTCTCGACGCAGCTCGGCGCTGCCACAGCGGCTGATGTCGCCACCGCCGCCGCAGCGCCGACTCAGAAAAAGCTCGAACTCTACAAAGCAGTGAAGTGGGGGATGATCGCGGACGCTCCGACAGTTCTCGATCACTTCAAAATCTGCAAAGAACTCGGCTACGACGGCATGGAACTGATCAGCCCGGCTGATTTCTCCGCCGAGGAAGTTCGCAAAGCAAGCGACGCCACCGGCCTGCCGGTCCATGGCCTCGTTGATATGAAGCATTGGGACGTGCGGCTCTCCTCGCCCGATGCGAAAGTCCGCGAGGAGGGAGTCGCGATTCTTCGCCAGGCGATTCTCGATTGCCACGCCTTCGGCGGCTTCTCAGTGCTGCTGGTTCCTGGTCGCGTCAATGGCGCCGACGAGACGCACGATCACGTGTGGAAGCGTTCGATCGAAGGGATCCGCCAGGTCTTGCCGCTCGCCAGCAAGCTCGGCGTCCAAGTGCTGATCGAAAACGTCTGGAATGGCTTCTGCGAAACTCCCGAGCAGCTTCGCGACTACCTCGACGAAATCGCCAACCCTTGGGTCGCCTCCTACTTCGACATCGGCAACGTCGTGAAGTTCTCGCCCAGCCAGAATTGGATCCGCACGCTCGGCGCCCGCATCGTCAAACTTGACGTGAAGGAGTGGAGCACGGAGAAAGGGTTCGACGCCAAGATCGGCGAAGGCGACGTCAATTGGCCCGCCGTGCGCCAAGCCCTCCGCGAAATCGGCTTCTCCGGCTGGTGTACGGCCGAAGTCGCCGGCGGCGATCGCGAGTGGCTCGCCGACGTGGCCAAGCGCATGGACCAAACGCTGCTAGTGCAGGACTAAACAAACAAGAATAGGGAACCGCAGATAAACGCGAATAAACGCAGATAGTTGTTGAGCCCGCCCCGCACAATCAACTTTATCTGTCTGGCTGAAAGCTGACCGCTGATAGCTGACAGCTCGCGCCACCTACCGACGTTTCTCTGCAGTTCCAAAAATCTCTCAAGGAAACAGATATGATCAAGTGGCCGATTGGCGTGTTCGTCAGCATCGACGCCGGACTGGGCGTGAATCCCGACGTCGCCCATGAACTGGGCGTGCCGACAGTGCATCTCCACACCCCCCACCGCGAATCGCGCACCCCCGAGCGGGCGAAAGAGTTCGTCGCGCGGCTCGAAAAACTCGGCATCCAGGTGACGGTCGTCTTCGCCGGTTTCGAAGGCGAAAGCTACGCCGACATTCCCACGGTGGAGCAAACCATCGGCTTGGTCCCGCTTGCCATGCGTGCTGAGCGGACGGCTGAGCTGAAAGAGATTGCCGACTTCGCCAATCTGATGGGAGTGAAAACGGTCGGCCTGCACCTTGGCTTCGTCCCGCACGACCGCACGACGAGCGAATACCGCGACGTGCTGAACGTCACGCGCGACGTCTGCGACTACGTCAAGAAAAACGGCCAGGCGATCCATCTCGAAACGGGCCAAGAGCCGGCCGACGTCCTGCTCGCCTTTCTGCAAGACGTCGAACGCGACAACCTCTTCATCAACTTCGACCCGGCCAACATGATCCTCTACGGCTGCGGTGAACCGATCCCCGCGCTGAAGACGCTTGGCAAGTACGTCCGCAGCATCCACTGCAAGGACGCCACCTGGTCCGATCAGCCAGGCAAAACGTGGGGCGCCGAAGTCGCCCTCGGCAAAGGCGCTGTCGACTTCGCGGCGTACCTCCGCACGCTCAACGAAATCGGCTACACGGGCCCGCTCACGATCGAACGTGAGATCCCGCAGGAGCCGGTACGACAGAAGGCCGAAATCGCCGCCGCCATCGAAACGCTGGAATCACTGAAGCGCGAGCTTTCTCAGTGATGGTCGAAGACAACTTACCACGACGGCACGAAGGTCACGACGAAAGAAGGTAGCTTGAATCACTTTCGTCACTCACTGCATTCCCTATTCCGTCGTGCTCGTCGTGCCGTCGTGGTTCACTTATACCTAAAGGAACAATAGATGATCGAAGTCGGCATCGTCGGCCTGGGGTTCATGGGGATGATCCACTACCTCAGCTACCGGAACATTCCCGGCGTACGCGTCGCCGCCATTTGCGAAACGAATGAGCGCCGCCTGACCGGCGATTGGACCGACATCAAGGGAAACTTCGGTCCCGCCGGCGAGCAGATGGACCTCAGTGGCGTCGCAACGTTCACGAGCCTCGACGAAATGCTCGCGTCAACGAAGCTCGACCTCGTCGACGTAACGCTCCCCCCTGCCCTTCATGCCGAGGCGACGATCAAGGCGCTCGCCGCCGGGAAGAACGTCTTCTGCGAAAAGCCGATGTCGCTCTCGCTCGCCGAATGCCAGCGAATGTCGGCCGCGGCCTCCGCAGCCGACCGCAAGCTCTTCGTCGGCCATGTCCTGCCATTCTTCCCCGAATATGCCTGGGCCTACGAAGCCGTGACCAGCGGCCGCTACGGCGCTCTCCGTGGCGGCGCCTTCCGCCGCGTGATCTCGAACCCCGCGTGGCTCAAGAATTATTGGAAGGCCGATCAGGTCGGCGGCCCCCTGTTCGACCTCCATGTTCACGACGCCCACTTTATTCGGCTATTGTTCGGCATGCCGAACAACGTCATCAGCCGCGGCCGCACCCGCGAAGGGCTCCCTGAATTCTGGCACAGCTTCTTCAGCTTTCCCAACAGCGACTGCGTCGTCGAAGCGACCAGCGGCACGACCGATCAACAAGGTCGGGCCTTCAATCACGGCTTCGAAATCCACCTCGAACGAGCGACGCTGCTCTTCGAGTTCTCCGTCCTCAACGGCGAGGGATCCTACCTTTGCCCGCCGACGATTCTCGACGAAAACGGCAAAGCGGAGCACGTCGAACTCGGCAGCGGCGACCCGCTAGACGCCTTCGTCGCGGAGCTGCGCAATGTTATTGAAAGTGTGCGCAAAAATCAGGAAAGCGAGATTCTCAACGGACGCCTAGCGGAAGACGCCGTGAAGATTTGTGATATGGAAGCCGCCAGCATCGCCGCGTCTCGCATCGCCAGCTAACTCGGCTAGAATGAGAGATTCCCACTCGCGAAAGCGCATGACTTACTAAGTCGTATCCGCTTTCGAAACGTCAAATCACATTCGCATACGAGCAAGTTTTCCAGCCCCACGTTATGAGCACGACCGAATCGCCCGCCGCCGGCAACCTTCACCGCACCGACGCACCCTTCATTCCCATGCACGATCACAGCTCCTGCCCTGAGAAGATTCCCTGCCGCGTTTACCGTCACGCCGGCGAAGCCAGCAAAGCGGTCGCCGCCGAAATCGCCGACCTCATCCGCGAGCGGCAAGCGCAAGGTCGTCCGGCGATTCTCGGCCTCGCCACCGGCAGCACGCCGGTCGGCGTCTACAGCGAACTAATTCGACTCCACAAGGAAGAGGGGCTATCGTTTCAGAACGTCGTGACCTTCAATCTCGACGAATACTTTCCCATGCAGCCTGACGAGCTCCAAAGCTACGTCCGGTTCATGCACGAGAACTTGTTCGATCACGTCGACATCCTCGAGGAAAACGTCCACGTCCCCGACGGAACGATTGTTGATACTGAGGTCGAAGAGTATTGCCGCAAGTACGAAGCAATGATCGTCGAAGCCGGCGGCATCGACGTTCAGCTCCTCGGTATCGGCCGCACGGGGCACATCGGCTTCAACGAGCCTGGCTCAGGTCGCGACAGCCGGACTCGGATGATCACGCTCGACAAAAAGACGCGTCGCGACGCGGCCAGCGACTTCTTCGCTGAAGAGAATGTCCCGCGCCGGGCGATCACGATGGGCGTCGGCACGATTCTCGAAGCGAAGCAGGTCATCCTGATGGCCTTCGGCGAAGGGAAGTCGTCGGTCGTCGCGAAGGCGGTCGAAGGCGAGATTTCCGCGATCGTCGCTGCGAGCTTCCTGCAGACTCACTCGAACGCTCAGTTCGTGCTCGATGACGCCGCCGCGGATGCGCTCACCCGCCGTCGCAGCCCATGGCTGGTCGGCCCCGTAAACTGGGATCAGGCGACGATTCGCAAAGCGGTCATGTGGCTCGCGCTGCAAGTGAAGAAGCCGATCCTCAAGCTGACGGAAGAGGACTACAACGAGGAAGGCCTCCAGGACCTGCTGGCAAGCCAGGGCCGCGCGTACAACATCAACATCGAGGTTTTCCGCGAGTTGCAGCAGACGATTACCGGCTGGCCGGGCGGCAAGCCTGATCACGCCCGCCGCGCTGGCGATTCGCTCCGCTTCGGCGAGGGTTGCTTCCCTAAGCGGGTGCTGATTTTCTCGCCTCATCCCGACGACGACGTGATCTCGATGGGCGGCACGCTCATTCGGCTCGTCGATCAGGGGCACGAGGTCCACGTCGCCTACCAGACGTCGGGCAACATCGCGGTCTTCGACGATGATGCGATTACGTTCATGGACTTCATCTCGGAGTTCAATCGGCACTTCAATATCGATCCCGACCGTACGGCTGAGTTCGAACGGCACATCGACGAGTTCGTGAAGCACAAGCAACAGGGGCAGGTCGACAGCCCCGAAGTGCAGTTCATCAAGGGAACAATCCGCCGGGCCGAGGCGCGGGCCGCGACCCGCTGCTGCAACATTCCGGAAGCGCAACTACATTTCATGGACATGCCCTTTTACGAAACGGGCCGCGTGCGCAAGAAGCCGCTGTCGGCGGACGATATTCGCATCACCGTTGATCTGCTCCGCAAGGTCCAGCCGCATCAGGTCTACGCGGCAGGCGACCTCAGCGATCCCCACGGCACGCACCGGACCTGCCTCAGCGCCATCCTGCAGGCTTGCAAGCAGATCGAACGCGAAGGGGACGACTGGTATCAGCAGTGCCAGGTCTGGCTCTACCGCGGAGCCTGGCAGGAATGGGGCCCTCATCAAATTGAAATGGCAGTGCCGCTCAGCCCGCAGGAACTCCTGCGGAAGCGGGCCGCGATCTTCAAGCACGAATCGCAAAAGGACCGGGCACTGTTCCCCGGCAACGACCCCCGTGAGTTCTGGCAACGGGCCGAACAGCGAAATCGCACGACCGCGGAAACCTACGATAAGCTTGGCCTCGCCGAGTACGAAGCGATCGAAGGGTTCGTCCGTTGGAAGGGCGACCTCGACGCGGTGCTCTAAGGGCGCTACAACTATCGGTTGTCGGCATCGAAGACACAGCCATTCTGTTCCCCTTCCCACGATGGGCGGGGGCTGGGGGAGGGGTGATGCAGCAGCCAGCGGTCGCAGCGACGAAAGAGGCTCCTTCTTCGCAGCGGTTGGCGTCGATCGACGTCTACCGTGGGTTGGTGATGTTGCTGTTGGTCTTCCTCGACGGACCCAACGGCTGGACGTCCGACGTCCGCGAAGCGTATCCCGACTCGCCTTGGGTGCAATCGATCGTCAGCCAGTTCGAGCATGTCGAATGGGCCGGGATCGTCGTTTGGGACATGATCCAGCCGTCGTTCATGTTCGTCGTCGGGGCCTCCGTGGCGTTCTCCTACGCGGCGCGAGAACGGCGGGGCCACTCGTTCGGTCGCATGCTGGGACATGCCGTTTACCGGTCGCTGCTGCTGATTCTCATCGGGGTCTTCCTCCGTTCCGAAGGGGACGGTGCGACCAACTGGACGCTCGAAGACGTCGTCACGCAAATCGGCCTCGGCTACGTTTTTCTGTTCCTCCTCTGGAACCGTGGCTGGAAAGTTCAACTCGGCGTCGCACTCGGCATCCTCGTTGGCTATTGGCTTCTATTCGCTCTCTGGCCGCTGCCGACGGCCGACTATGATCTCGCTGCGGTCAGCGGACACGCTTATTACGACGGGTTCTGGGCCCACTGGAATAAGAATACCCACCCGGCTCATTTCTTCGATACTTGGTTCTTGAATCTCTTCCCCCGGCCGGAGCCGTGGGTGGCGAACGGCGGGGGCTACAACACTCTGAACTTCGTCCCGTCGCTGGCAACGATGATCTTCGGGCTGCTCGCGGGGGAACTACTTCGCGGCGACCAACCGGGGAAGCGCAAACTTGCGATCTTGCTGGGCAGCGGAGCTGCGGCCTTGCTGCTCGGCGTGGCGTGTCACTTCGGCGGCGTTTGTCCGGTCGTCAAGAAGATCTGGACGCCGAGTTTTACGCTAGCGGCGGGCGGGTTGTCGCTGCTGACGCTGGGCCTGCTGTACGCGATCGTCGATCTTGGCGGCTGGCGGCGGTGGGCGTTTCCGGCCGTCGTCGTCGGCATGAACTCTATCGCGGCCTATGCGATGATTCATCTCATCGCGCGGTGGACGCTGGAAAACTACCTACGACACTTTGGCGGGGGAATGTTTACGGTCTTCGGGCCGGCGTGGGAGCCGCTGTTGCAGGATCTGGCGGTGGGGGCGTTTATTTGGCTGATTTGTTATTGGATGTATCGGCGGCAGTTGTTTCTGCGGCTTTGAGGGCGCGAGGCCCCCGGTTTGAAGAACCGGGGGCTAATGTGGGCGTCGCGTGGGGTTAGCGTTTTTCGATCTCGACGCAGATGCCGCCGGCGCGGAAGGCTTTGTGCATCCGCGTGAACCAGATCTCTTGCTTCCAGTGGAGGCCCAATTCCTCGCAGAGCCGCATCAACTCTTTGCGGTTGTAGGTGCGGCAGTACCAGAGGCGGCTCGTCCAGGCGCCCGAGAAGCTGTCCTCGGTCGTCAGCAGAAACATCCGGCCGCCGCGCTGCAGCACGCGGGACATCTCGGCGAGGCCCGTCTCGGCGTTGGGGAGATGCTCCAGCACGTAGCCGCAGGTGATGCAGTCGAACGCTCCGTCGGCGAACGGCAGCTGCGACAAGTCGCAGGAGACGAACCGCGGCCGGTCGCTCTTGAGCCGGTTACGCGCCCGGCGGAGCATCTGTTGCGAAAGATCGGTGCAGGTGATCGAGGCGTCGGGATCGCCGTACTTCAGCAGATGCCCGGCCAGCTGTCCGGCGCCGCTGCCGACGTCGAGAAACGACTTGGCGCCGCGGAGGTCGAACTTGCGCGAGCGGAAAACCCGCTCGCCGAGGGGGATGTGCAGCGACACCATGCTCGCCACGGTGAGAAGCGCGCCCTTCGGCCCGCCGTAGACCCGCTGGACCTTGTCGCGGTACTCAGTGTAGCTGACGCGACGGATGAGGTCGTTCTCGATCAGCCGGTGGAGGGCTTTGCGGTCACCCTTGGGTTTTCGAGCCTTCGGTGGCTTGATGGTTTTGGGCATGCCGCCGCGTCCTCAGCAGATGATGGCGAATGAACTCGGGCCCCGCCTGGAAGCCCGCATGGTCAGAGCCCAGAAAGGCAAACGACGTGCCGCCGCCTGCATGTTCGCAACTACCGGGTCGTCCGCCATCAGATGTACACTCGCCGGTTATAGATATACCACTCTAAAACCAGCACGGCCAGTGCCGCCAGGAGGAGCGCCGTCCAAAGCTCTTTCCGGACCGGCGACGACGGGCTTTCGGCCGCAACGTCGACGTAACCGATCGAAAGCGACTCAACCTCCTGGAGCCCCTTCTCGCCATCCTGGCGGGCGCGGAGCCGGACGTCGCTCTCTTCGCGGTCGAAGAGGTTCACGGCGAACCGGGCCAGCACGTTGCCCCCTGCTTGGACTTCGTACGAGCCGGGCTGATCTGTCTCGTGAAACACCAATTTTCCAGCTTCGGGGGAGTCGATGGCTCGCTTCGAGCCATCGGGCAGCACCACCGTGAGGGCGTCCTTGGTCTCTGGGAGGTCGATCTCCGCCGGCTCGCCGGGATGGATCACCTCGTTCTGGCCATCGGCCGAGGCGCCGCCGAGATATTGAAAAACGTTCAAGCAGAAGTTGGGAAAGCTGAAATATCGGGGCCAGTTGGTGTTCGCTGTGCGCTCGCCCTCGGCGTTCTGACCGACAATCTCGAAGCCCAACACCGCGTCCTCATAACCGTCGCGGGGGGCGATCGCCATGATCGGGCCCTTCGTCGAATCGACCAGCACCTTGCCGCCGGCGGGCGGACGCACAATCAGGCTATCGACGACGCCGACGTTGCCGAGTTCGACGAGGTTCAGCAGCGGATGGCTCCGCTGCCAGTCGATGATTTGCGGGGCGCTAACTTTCTCTTGCGACGACTTCTCGGCCCAGCCCGGCAGCGGCGGCAGGCGGCCGATGAAGAGCGTATTGGCGAGCGGCATCTCCTCGGGCTTGGCCGGAGCGCACTGGTCGAAGATCACCAGGTCGTACGTCTCAGATTCCATCCGCTGCTTGAAGTCAGGCGTGCCGATGGCATCGGGAGCGATCTTGTCGACCTTGCCAAGCCGCTTCGCCCGGCCGGTGGTGAGGGCGAGCTCCAAGGCATTGTTGCCGGGGGTCACGAGCAAGATCCGCGTTTGCTTCTGCGGATCGAGCACCGCAAAGCCGCGGTTGTCGAGCTTCAACCGGTCCTTCAAATCGGCTGGCGGGTCGAGCCGGGCTTCCAACTTGCCTGTCGGTGCATCGCCAAGGTTAAAGGTCGTGCCGACGACGTCTCCAGCGGGGACGGTCGCCTCGGCGGCGTCGAGCAGTTGCCCGTCGAGGAACAGTTGGATGGCGCCGGTCTGCGGCGCGTCGCTGAAATTGGCGACCTGCACGAACGCCTGGCGATCTTCGGGACGGCTATCGTTGCGGCGCGTGTTGAACGCCGTGATCGCGAGGTTGTTCGCCTCGACCGTGCCGATGGGAAGATACTTGGCGTTGAGATTGCCGAGCGAGAATCCCTCGACCGCGCCAAAGCGACCGTCGCTGAAGACGTAAAGTTCGACTGGCTCCTGCACGGTGGCGTCGAACTCGGCGCCCCCCTCTTCGATCGAGACGCGCTCAGGATTGGCGAAGCCGCTGGCGAGTTCCAGCGCCCCGCGGATGTTCGTTGGCTTCGAGGTCGGTTCGATTCGGTCGAGCGCCTCGCGGAGGAGCCGACGGTTGTCGGTAAATTCCTGGACCACGTCGGGTTCGTCGTCGTAGGCGATGATCATCGCCGACATGTCAGAATCCATCTGGTCGATGAGCGCGGTGATGCGCTTCTTCGCGGCATCGAGCCGCGTCGCATCGCCGTCGCCATCGGTGGCCGACATGCTAGCCGAACGATCGACGAGGAAGATGAACTTGCGGCCGCTGAGCGATTCGCCCTGCCACCCTGGCCGGAGCAGGGCAAAGATGGCGAGGGCGACTAGCAGCAGTTGAAGGAAGAGGAGCAGATTCTGGCGGAGCCGTTGCCAGATGCTGTTCACGTGGAGGTCCTCGATCACCTTCGTCCAGAGATAGGTGCTAGGGACCTCCAGCGGCTGGCGTTTGAGCTTGAGGAAGTAAAGCGCAAAGATCGCCGGCGGGACGAGCCCGATGGCGAGCCAGCCGGCGGGGCCGATTGTGTTGCGGAATAATTCGCCCATAAAATAAGGAATGATTAAATGACGAATGACGAATGACGAATGGGAATACGCATGGGGCTAGGCCTTATCGCAGGATCTGCGGATCTTGGAGAAGATCAGGTGTAGTTCGTTGGCTTCCTTCCACAATAAGCGTGCCGTTTCCTTGGCTTCTGGAGCTGCTCTCACTACCATCTGAAACCAATACTTTGTCTCTCTCGCTTCCTTCCGGCATAGTGCGATCTTGTGACGAAAATCCTTCTTCGATTCAGCGTCGTCGGCTTCGCAGTAATTGGCGCCGACGCTCGTCGCGGAACGAATTAGCTGCGTCAGTAATGGCGAAATGATGGCATTACGCTTGATGCTTAACGTGAAGTCAATGACGGCCTCGCCAAAAGCGGCTGTTCGCTCTTCCAGGTCATAGACCTGCCCCTCTTCGTTCCGACATTCGTCATTCGTCATTCGGGAATTCGTCATTCCCCCGAAGTCGGCCTGACTCATCGTACAAGTCCCCGTCTACGAAGATGTTGGCCGACGAGGTCGGCTACCGGGAGCTGGTTGTTGGCGAGCATGTAGTGGATGCCGCGGCGGGAGCAGAATTCTTGGGCGCCGCGGGTGAAGGCGGCGAGGGTTTGTTGGTAGCGGGCGAGCAGCGGGGCGCTGATCGTCACTTCGGCTTCGTCGGCGTCTTCGCAGTCGACGAGCTTCAAATCGCCCTTCACGTCGGGTTGCAGTTCTTCCTGCGACAGTAGGTGGATGACGTAGCAGTCCATTTCGTTGGAAACGAAGTAGCGGAGAGCCGCTTCGTAACCTTGCTTGTCCATCAGGTCGCTGATGAGCAGCACGATCCCCTTGCCGGGATTGCGGATGCAGAAGTTCTTCACGCCGGTGGTCAGCGGCATGTTTTCGCCGGGGACCATTTCGTCGAGTTGCTTGATCATTCGCCAAACATTCGACCGGCCGCGCAGGACGGGGCCGCGGTAGCTGGCGGGTTGGCCGATGCTTTCGATGCGGACGCGGTCGCCGCGGACGAGGCCGATGAACCCGAGGGCGGCGGCGAGTTGCTTGGCATATTCGAGCTTCGTCGGCGTGCCGAAATCCATCGACATGCTGGCGTCGATCAGCGTGTAGAAGTGGAGATCCTCTTCTTCCATGAAGAGCTTGATGATCAGCTTGTCGAGCCGGGCGTAGAGGTTCCAGTCGAGGAGCCGGAGGTCGTCGCCGGCGACGTAATTGCGGAAGTCGGCGAACTCGACGCTTTGGCCTTTGCGCTTGCTGCGGCGTTCGCCCTTCATCCGGCCGCGGAAGATTTTGCGGGTGACGAGCTCCAGCCGCTCGAGCTGCGCGAGGAGCTCGGGGGTGAGGATTTCGGCCTTTGGCTTCGGCGATGGTGCGGTGACGGTTGACATTGGGCTGGCGTCAGTTGTCCGTGGTCAGTTGTCAGTTGTCAGTTGTCAGTTGCGGCGCGGGTGGTTCGTGATTTCAAAGTGCGGCCATTTAGCCGCGGGCGGTAGCCCGCGCGTGACGCCCGACCCGCCGCGAGCGGGCGGGGCTAAATGGGCGTTGTGTGGTGGCGGGCGTCATCATGGTTCTGTTAGGCGGCGTTGGTTTCTGGAATTGTAGATGATGCGGCGGGGGCGATTGTTGGAAAAACTTCGGGATTTTGCGTCTCGGCCATGTTGGCCATGTCGGCCGTGTCGGCCAAGTGCTGTTGGCCGACATGATCGTTTTCGACGCCCAACGTCGGGAGGGCGCAGAGCCACGGCTGGCCGACTATCCCACGATTGCTGGATTGCACGCCCAGTCGTGCCTTTGCCCGTCGCAGGGAGCGCTCGCTGATGCCAGCAGCTTCGGCTTGAGCCAGCAGATCTTGGCTTGTAACCGGTCCGGCAACCAATGTTCGCTGCAACCATTTCATTGCGCGGCGTACCTTGACGCCGCGGAGCGGGGATCCTGCCGATGTGGGAGTCGACGAATCCGCGTCGTGGGGTCGATCCATCGCCAGCGGCGTCGCTTCCGGCGACCATTCCAGTTGCGAAATGCCGTTCGCGCCGGCGCCGACGTTGAAGGGCGCCAGCGTCGCCGCGTCGCCGTGGTTGTTTTTTACTGGGATGAGGGCGCTGGAATAGTCGCCTGCGTCGACGCGATCGATCAGGTAAGCGGCGCGGGCCATGCCGGCGAGGGTGCGGAGGCCGTTGCGCTTTTGGCCGCTTTGCAGCCGCTGCTGGCCGTCGCGATGGACCACCGCGATGATGGCGGCGTTCGATTGGTCGGCTAGGATCGTCAACGGCGCCAGCGCGACGCGAATCTCTTCGGGCTCGTCGAGATAGAGATCGACCTGATCGAGATACGCGGTGAACGGATCGATGATCACCAGGCGACATTTGGGGAGCGCCGTGAGGGCGCCGCGCAGGTGGCGAACGTCACGGTGAAGCGAATCCCAGCAGGGACGCGGAATCTTGCCGAAATGCGACTTCACGACGCGGGAAGGCTGCTGATTCTCAGGAACGTACGCCGCGTTGCTCCAATGGGCCGTGTCGATGTAGTGGACGCGATCGAGGTCGGCGCCGGCGGCGAGGAGGCGGTTGCGGACGGTGCGGCTGAGAGAATCTTCGGCGGAGAAGATGAGCACGTCGCCCGGTTCCGCAGGCGGGCCGCCGTGGGGCCAGGGCAATCCAGCGGAGACGCGGGCGGCCATGTCGAGCGTGAGGAGTGACTTGCCCCGGCCTTGGTCGCCACAGAGGAGCGTCAGCGCGCCGCAGGGAATGCGGCCGGGCCAGAGCCACTCTTGCGGCTGCTCGGGCAGATCGGCGAAGCAGCGGAGCGGCGTGGGCGGCGGCGGCTCAGCCGGTACAAACTCCTCGCCGATGTAGGTTTGGAGCATCTCCTCGTAACGGCGACGCTGGCGTTTGGTGAGACGGAGGCCGCGTAGGTCTGGAATCATCGCTAACTCGGCGCTTGAAGGGCTATCGAGAGGGTGAAGGCGATGATTTGATCCTAGCGAGGTAGGTGGCCACTTTCTGTAGGGTAGTTTCCAGAATTCTTGGCGCGTGCGTGCGGCCAAGAATGGGGACTTGACGGCCCGAAGGAGCGGCTTCGAATCACACGGCGCAGCGAATGTCAGCCCTCAGCGATTGACCGAAATGACCGAAGTACTGAGGCCGCTCGCGATTCCAGAGCGTCAATTCTTTTGACTTAACGAGACAATTTAGGTAGCATGCGTCTCAATCAATCGAGTACATAAATCTTATTCCGTTCCTTCAGTTTCATTGCTAGTTACTCGGGACGACAGTTTTTAGCGGCCATCTACTCTCGTTTCATCAGAGGAGGCGTCTAATGATTTCATTCAGCGTGGTTCGATCTTTCGCGAGGAACCGTTGTCTGATTTGTGCGACGGCAGTTGCTGCGTGCGTGGGGTCAATTGGGACAGCGCGCGGCGAGTGGATCAGGAACTATGGAACTGGCGCCCCTGACTTTCTGACTGACGTGTCGGCGGATGGATTGGGAAGCGTCTACGTCTCGGGCTCTGCGACCGCCAGCTCCCGGCAGACGGAAGCGCTCTTGCTGAAGTATGACGACGCCGGCAACCTGAAATGGGCGAAGAAGTACCGCGAACGCAACCATCATTTCAGCGAAGGCGTGGCAGCGGACGGACTGGGGAACGTCTACGTCGCCGGCCACACGTACGGCATAAGCGCTGGAGATTTGCCTGCAGCTCACGTCGGCAAGTTCGACGCCAATGGAACGCAGATCTGGAGTCGGCTGCTGGAGAGCGGTGCAGGGGACTATGCCACTGGCGTCGCGGTCGATGGAACGGGCAGCCTCTATATTTCGGGCTATACCCAAGGCAACTTAAATGGGTTTAACAAGGGGGGCGACGACGCGTTTTTGAGCAAGTACGCCGTCGATGGTTCGCTCTTATGGACGCAACAGTTCGGCACTTCCGGATATGACCAGGCGTTGGGCGTGGCCGTCGACGGATTGGGGAGCGTCTACATTGCGGGCCGCACGAAGGGCAACCAATTCGGGGTGGGCTCCGACGCCTTTCTGAATAAGTACGACGCCGCTGGCACTCTGCTGTGGGACCGGGAACTCTCGACCCCCGGCCAGGACGTTAACACCGGGGTGTCGGTTGATAGCCTCGGCAACATCTATCTCTCTGGGTATACCGATGGCAGCCTCGGAGGCCCCAACGCGGGCGGGTTCGACGCCATGCTGAGCAAGTACGCTGCAGACGGGACCTCTTTGTGGACTCAGCAACTCGGAACGGGCGCAAGCGACAAGGGTCTCGATGTGTCGACCGACGCGCTGGGGAATGCCTTTCTTTCGGGTGAAACGATGGGGAGCCTCGGCGGTCCCCAACTCGGAGCAGGGGATGCTTTTTTGAGCAGTTTTGCCGCGGCCGGGACGCTGCAATGGACTCGGCAACTTGGCTCCGTTAGTCCAGGCATTCCAGACGACGCCAGCGGAGTGGCGGCCGACGGGACCGGAGGGGCTTACATCGCCGGAACAACGTTCGATTTGGGCGGGGGGCCCTCCGTGCCGGGAGGGTCTACTGAAGGGTACGTGGCGAGGATTGGCGTGCCCGAACCGAGCGCGCTGGCGCTCCTGTTCGCAGCGACGCCGCTAATGCTTGCCGTGCGGCGTAGGAGCCGAATTTAGCGCTGCCATGAGGGCATGAAACGCCTTCAACCGCGGTCGTGCTGCAGCAGACTGAAAACGTGAGCTCCCTGGGGCAGTCGCTTGCCCAGGGAGCTCTTTTTATGCACGGATTGCGCCTCACGCCACTTTGGCGTCTTCGCCCTTCTCGCTCACCTTCTTGAGGATCTCGGCGAGGACGTGGTCGGTGTCGATGCCTTCGGCTTGGGCTTCGAAGTTGAGGATCACGCGGTGGCGCATGGCAGGGAGGTAGACGCGGCGGACGTCTTCGAAGCTGACGTTGTAGCGGCCGCCGAGGAGGGCTCGCACTTTCGAAGCGAGGGCGACGGTTTGGGCGCCGCGGGGGCTGGCGCCCCAGCGGAGGTATTGGTCGGTAATCGGTTGGGCGAGCTTGCCGCCGGGGTGGGTGGCGAGCGTCAGGCGGACGATGTAGTCCTGCACGTGGGGGGCGATGATCACTTCGCGGACGAGCTGCTGCCACTTCACGATCTCGCGGCCGTCCATCACCTTTTCGGGCTTCACGTCGACGCCGCGGGTGGTGCGATCGATGATCGTCGAAAGTTCCTCGCGGCTCGAGTAGCCGACGATCAGTTTGAAGAAGAAGCGGTCGAGTTGGGCTTCGGGGAGGGGGTAGGTGCCTTCTTGCTCGAGCGGGTTCTGCGTCGCCATCACGAAGAACGGCGGGTCCATCGGGAAGACTTTGCCGGCGATGCTGACCTTCTTCTCCTGCATCGTTTCGAGCATGGCCGACTGGGTTTTCGGCGTGGCGCGGTTGATTTCGTCGGCGAGGCAGATCTGGCTGAAGATCGGGCCCTTTTGGAATTCGAACGAGCGGCGGCCGTCGGGGTTTTCGACGACCATGTTCGTGCCGAGGATGTCGGCGGGCATCAGGTCGGGGGTGAACTGGATGCGCGAGAACTGCAGGTCGAGCGTTTCGGCCAGCGTGCGGACGAGGAGCGTTTTGCCGAGGCCGGGGACGCCTTCGAGGAGGCAGTGGCCGCCGACGAAGAGGCAGGTGAGGACGCCGTGGACGATGTCGTCGTGGCCGACGATGACGCGGCCGATTTGATCGCGCACGGCTTTGTAGCGGGCGGCGAACTCAGCGGCTTGCTTTTCGATGGAGGGACCGTCGCTCATGTATGGGGTCTTTCTCTGTTCTAAAAGTTATTCACCACGACGGCACAACGGGCACGACGAGAATGCGGGGAGATTTTTTACCACGAACGTTGGATGCAGTTGGGACCATTTAGCCCCGCCGCTGGCGGCGGGATCGCGGGCTATCGCCCGCGGCTAAATGCGCTTGGCGTTGATTCAATCATTGGAGAGGGGCGATTGACGTTTTTGTTTACGGTATTTGTCGTCGTGTCCGTCGTGCCGTCGTGGTTCAATTCAATTCAATTCTTATTTCTCTTCGTCCCGGTCGCGCCAGACTTGCTTTTTGGCTTTGAGGAGGCGCTCGGTGTAGGACTCGGCTTCGGGGGCGTCGGGTTTCATCGTTGGCTGCGATGTGGGGCCCTTGGGGAGCGTGGCCGTTGGATCGAGTTCGGTCGGCAGCGGCCCGGCGGCGGCGGTAGGGTAGGTGATTTCGAAGCGGGCGGTCGTGCGGCGGCCTTCGATTTGTTCGTCGATTTGTTGTTTGCGGCTGCGGAGGCGGCTCATCGTTTCGGGGACTTCGACCTCGCGGACGCGGCCGAGGATTTTATCACGGAGGCGGCCGATGGCGACCCAGAGCCAGTCGAGATTGACCTGCACGCGGCGGATAAAGACGTCGCCCCAGAAGAGGCAACTGCCGAGCACCACCAACCAGGGCCAGATCGACTGGTTCATGATGGCGGGGGGCAGGTCGCGGCGGAATGGGTTCTGGGTGATTTCTTTGGCGAAGGCGACCTCGCTGAGGCCGGGATCGACGAAGACGCCGGCGGGGCCGTCGCCGGCGGGAATCTTGGCGAGCGAATTGAGGAGCGCGAGGTTCGTTTCGTTGTCGGTGTACTCGGCGGAGTAGCCGACGTTCACCCCGGTGCGGATGGGGGCCTTGCCGTCGCCGGGGTTGACGACGATCAAGTAACTGCCGGCCATCTCGGAGGGGAACGAGCCGACGTAGCGGCCGGGGGCGACCTGCTCGATGGCGATGGGGACCGACTTCATGTCGGGGGTCACCGCGGCGGCGGTCATCGACTGGTTGTTGAGGAACTCGTCGTCGGCGTCCATCGCGGTGACGACGACCTCGGTCTTGCCGTCACGAACGTCGGTGGCGACGGTGAAGTTGCCGACGTCGCCGGTGGGACGCATCGCCCAGCGGATCACCTGGCTGAAGAACTTGTCGTAGCCGTCCCAGCTGGTCCAGTCGCTGGTCCAGCGGGCGCCGGCGTCGGTGGTGAGGGCGACCGCTTTGCCGGCGCCGTAGGTCCACGCGGCCAGGAGCGTCGAGTTCTCGGGCTTCTCGGGGCGCGGCGAGCGAAGGATCACTTCGACGAGCGGGTTCTCTTTGAGCTGCGTGAGGACGTACCCCTTGAATGGCGGGAGGCCACCTTCGACGCCGCGGAGGATTTCGTGCTCGCCCGATTCGACGATGGGCTGCATCGGATCGGGCGGTTCGTAGACGAGCGGGCGGGCGATGCGGCGGGCTTCGCGTTGATAGATCTTCGGCAGAGCATTGGAGTTTTTGACTTCGTAATACTTGCCGCCGGTTTTGGTGGAGATGTCGCGCATCACCTGGCTGCCGAGCGTGCCGTGGGAGCCGACGGCGACGGTGCTGATCTTGACGTTTTGTTTGACGAAGGCGCTCATCGTCGCGTTGCTTGGCGGGGCCGGGTCGCCGTCGCTGATGATGATCATGTGCTTGACGGCGGCGTCGGTGAGCTTCGTGAAGCCGGCGGCGGCCATCTTCATGCCGCCGTCGAAGGCGGGCATGTCGCCGATCGCCATCCGGTCGATGCGGGCGAGCATCATCTGCCGGCCGGGGCCGACGCGGATCATGCCCCCTTGCGATTGGCCCCACAGCCACTGGTCGGTGCCGTTCCACTGGACGAGGCCGCAGTAGTCGCGGGCGCCGAGAGTTTTGATTGATTCGACGGCGATGCGCTTTTGCCAGTAGTTCGACTGCGGGATTTCGCCGGCGTGCATCATCAGGCAGAGGGCGCCGACGGGGACGACCTGGGCGCTTTTGATCGTGAAGTCGACCGGCATCGCTTCTTCGAGCTTCGTATTGGCCCAACCGCCGGCGCCGTAGGTGTCGGGGCCGCCGATCATCACGAGGCCGCAGCCGAGCTCGCGTGTGTTGCGGACGAGCATGTCGATCTGTTCGTCGCTGAAGCTGGCGACGTTGTCGACGTCGTCGACGCTGCTGCGGGAGACGTTGGCGAGGACGACGGCGTCGTAGCGCTGCAACTCGGCGAGCGAGTTGAAGAGCTGGTCGCTGCCGACGATGGTGACTTCAATTTCTTCGCTGCGGAGGCGGTCGGCGAGGTAGTCGAAGTCGCCGCGGTGTTCGGTGTTCTCGATCAGCAGGACCTGGCCCTTGCCGCGGATATGGGTGAAGGCGGAGGCGACGTTGTTTTGCGCCATCGCGTCGGCGACCGGATCGGCGGCGACGAAGCGGGCTTCGTAGGTGTAGAAGTCGGGCTGGTCGATCTCCTGCGGGATCGTGAAGACCTGCTTGCCGGGGGCGACGGTGACGTCTTCCTCGGCGATCGTCTCTTCGCGCTGGCCCGCCTTGCGAACGACGACGAGTTTGCCCTTCACGGGGCGGTCGTCGCCGGGCTTCGCGTCGTTGCGGACGACGATGCGCATGTCGAACGGCTGGCCGCGACGGACGCCGGCAGGGATGTCGAGCTTTTCGACAGCGATCTCGCCGCGCGGTTCGAGGTAAACGGGGACGACATCGATGCTCACCCCCGCATCGGCGGCGGTGCGGGCCTCGCGGTAGCCGTTGCCGACGTTCTGGTTGCCGTCGGTCACGAGGACGATCCGCTTCGCGGTGTCGTAGGGGAAGATGGCCTTCGCCCGTTGGATGGCGGTGGCGAGGTCGGTGTACTCGGGATCGAGAACGCTTTCGACTTTGCCGTGGAGAGCTTCGTTGACGGCGACGGGCGGGATTTCCACTTCGGCGTCGCGACCGAAGACGATGACCGCGAAGCGATCGCCGGCGGCGCTGTCGCGATGTTGCTTGATCGAGTTACGGACGTAATCGATCATCTCGCCGCGCTGAGCGGCGGGAACGCTGAGCGATTGGTCAAGCAAGTAGACGACGGTGAGTCCTTCGCTGCGGCGTTGGTATTGGACGTCGGCCAACGCGAAGATGACGAGCATCATCACGAGCGTGCGCAGTGTGAGGGCCATCCAACGACGCCAACGACCGAGGCCGGCGAGACTGCGATAGCCTAGCCACCACATGACTGGGATTAGCGCGAGGAGCGCTAGGTAGGCCGGTCGGTCGAAGGCGATGGAGTGTTCAAACATGGTTTAGGAAATGCCTTTTAACCACGAAACAGACGAAAGGTACGAAAGAAAGGCGGGGAGATTGCCCGCGAATCACGCGAATGGACGCTAATAAAATTCAATAAACGCTCGTCTTTTATTCGCGCAGATTCGCGTGATTCGCGGGCTAATGCATTTTGTCTTTTTCCTCTTTCGTCTTTTTCGTGTGTTTCGTGGTAAATCTCCCCGCATTTGAATTTAAAACGCCACGCGCTGCACGCGGTTGTTGCTGGAGTCGAGGACGTAAAGTCGACCTTTGCTGTCGAATGCGATCGCCCACGGATTGTGAAGTTGGCCTGGTTCGCGGCCGTGGGTTCCCCAGGTTCCTACTGATTTCCCGTCGAGGGTGAACTTCTGCACGCGGTGGTTGCCGTACTCGCAGACATAGAGATGACCTTTGCCGTCGAGCGCGAGGCCGTATGGATAGTAGAGCTGTCCCGGCGCCGAGCCTTCCCCGCCCCATTGATTGATAAGCTTCCCCTCCTTGTCGAAGATTTGGATCCGATGATTGCAGGCATCGGCGACCCAAATGTTGTCGTCGGGGTCGACGGCCATGCTCTGCGGGCGGCGGAACTGTCCTGGCTCTTCGCCGGTGCCGCCCCATTGTAGGAGAAATTTGCCATCCCGCGAGAATTTCTGGATTCTGTCGGTGTCGCCGTATTCGGAGACGTAAATCGAGCCTTCGCTATCCTCGACGACGTCGGTCACCCAGGCGAACTCGCCGGGGCCGGGGCCCATGACGCCGCCGAGGTTTTCGGCATCGACCGGCGCGCCGTCGCGATCGTACGCCAGCATGCGATAGTAATGAGTGTCGGGAACCCAGACGTGGCCATTCTTGGCGATGCTGAGTCCCGTCGGGCGACCGTTGACGCTCACCGGGGTCTTCCAGCCGCGGAGATATTTGCCCTGGTCGTCGTAAACCTGAATGCGGGCGGTCATGTCGACGAGGTAAACTTGGTCGTTCGCGTCGATGGCGATGGCTCGCGGCTTTTGGAGTTGGCCCGGTTCGATCCCTTGGACGCCCCAGAGAAGGTCGGGCGCCGGGCCGGCGCCGCCCGTGGAATCGATACAACCACTCGACGCCGCTGCCATGAAGGCCACAATCGCGACCGCGATGGGGTGGGCGCCGACTCGACGTTGGCCGTTTAGGGGCAAGAATTAGGTTCCGCTTGAGGAGTGGAGAGTAGGACGGTGTCGGGAACCTTGTGCCACTGGGGACATTGCTTGGAAGGGATTGCTTCCAGCGGCAAAAGGTTCCCGACACCGTCGCTCTAACCCATTACCGTATCGTAACTTTCGTTGATTGCCGTCGTCCGTCCGCTGCTTGACCGTCCGCGGCGAGCAGCAGTATAGTTCAACATCTTTGTTCGTCTGTGGGGGCAGCGCTGGGGTCGGGTGCTGCAAGCTGTCGCGTTTCACGGACGCGCGGCTGGGGAACCGGTCCGCACATTCACTGGTTCAGTCCGCCGCATTCATTGTGGCGGCTCGCTCAGGCGTTGTCATCTCTACTAGGGACCGTGTCTCTTAAGGAGTGGGCGCCGCGGCTCGATTGCTTGGAAATATGCCCCCCGTCGTCATTAATCTCCGCAAGACTGAAGACAGCCGCGACGTGGTCCATCGGGCCGTGCAAACGCTGGCTGAGGGGAAGCTCGTCGTCTTCCCGACCGAAACCGTGTACGGGCTAGCCGCGAGCGCGCGCCGCGCCGACGGCGTGCGGCGGATTTTCGAAGCGAAGGGGCGGGCCCACAACGCGCCGCTGGCGCTGGCGATTCGGAGCGTCGAAGACGCCCTCGACTACGCGCCGTCGCTGGGGGTGAAGGCGCAACGCCTCGCTCGTCGCTGTTGGCCGGGGCCGATTACGCTGGTAGTGAAGCATGGGGGTGACGAGAGCCTGCTGCGGCAACTGCCCGAGGAAGTACGCGCGGCAGTAGCGCCGAACGGCGAAGTGGGGCTGCGGGTGCCGGCTCACAGCGCGGTGCTCGACGTGCTGCATATGCTCGCCGGTCCGATCGCGCTGACGAGCGCCAATGTTTCGGGACAGCCTGACGCGGTCACGGCGGAAGAGGCGATTCGGAGCTTGGGTTCGCATGTCGGCCTGGTGATCGACGACGGCCCTTGCCGGTATGGGCAACCGTCGACGGTGGTGCGGGCTCGCGACGATTCTTACGAATGCCTGCGCGAGGGGGTCGTCCCCGCGTCGGCGCTAGAACGGCTGGCGAGTATGTTGATCGTCATCGTTTGCACCGGCAACACATGTCGCAGCCCGATGGCCGAGGCGCTAATGCGCAAACTCGTGGCGGAACAACTGGGCTGCAAGATTGAAGAAGTGGAACAGCGCGGCGTGCTGATCTCGTCGGCCGGCGTCTCGGCGTCGCCGGGCGGCAGCGCGGCGCCCGAGGCGATTGCCACGATGAAGCAGCGCGGGCTCGACCTGACGCGGCACGAATCGCAACCGCTCACTGAGAAGCTAGTGCGGCAGGCCGACGTGATTTTCGCGCTGACGGGCGCCCATCGGCAAGCAATCATACGACGCTGGCCGGAGGCGGCGACGCGGACGCTGTTGGTGCAGCCCGACAACACGGATATTGAAGACCCGATCGGGCATCCGGCGGAGGTGTACGAGCAGTGTGCGCTGACGATTGAGGATGCGCTGCGGAAGCAGGTGCGGGCGTTGAAGTTGCAGTAGTAGGTAGGTGAGAGTGAGGCGAACCCAAGCGAGGGTTCGGACTGGTCGCTTAAGCGACCAGTCCAGCGGTGCGTTTGATTCAATTTTTCGGCGCTTGTTGAGGCGCCTTTTTCAGAGGCAGAGTCCCATGCGAATCGCCATCGGCAGCGACCATCGCGGTTACCACTTGAAGGAGCAGATCATCGGGATGCTCCGTTCCAAGGGGCACGAAGTGCTCGACGAGGGGACGTGTGGCACCGAATCGGTCGACTACCCCGACTTCGCCGTGCTGGTGGCGAAGAAGGTGAGCCAGGGCGCCGCCGAGCGCGGCGTGCTGATCTGCGGCACCGGCATCGGGATGGCGGTCACGGCCAACAAATTCTCCGGCGTCCGCGCGGCGCCCTGCAACGACGAAGTGACTGCCGAAATCAGCCGCCGGCACAACGACCTCAATGTGCTCTGCCTTTCGGCCGACATGCTCAGCCCGCGGACCGTCGAGCGGATGGTCGAGGTGTGGCTGACGACCCCCTTTGAGGGAGGCCGCCACGAGCGGCGGGTGGAGAAAATCCACCAGTTGGAGAAGGAGTTGGGGTGCCCTTAGAGCAGCCCGGCGGGCTAAACTGCTCCCCCAGCCAGTTGAACGTCACGTCGCCTCAGCGCCAGCCGTCGCCGTCGCACAAGCACCATTGGAGACGCGCATGAGCAAGCGCCATCGATGTCATCAGCCAAGAGATCGAGTCGCCGCAAGCCGTTGGCCGTCAAGCGCCTGCCGGTCACGTTCGCCAGCGACAATCGCCGCGTCATTACCCGCTTCTTCGACCCAGGCAGCAAGGGTCGGATGGAGAACATCGTCGAGCGGATCGCTCAGCTAGACGACGATGAAGTCGCGCGGCTGCTGGATGAAGTCTTCCAGCGATTTCGGACGCGGCATAGCAACATTGTGTCGATTCTGGAGCAGAACTTCCGCAACGCGGCGGTTTTGCTCGGGAATGGGAGCGACGTCGATCTCAACCGCCGGCTGTTGCTCGGCTCGTACTTCACGATGGAGTACTCGATCGAATCGGCGGCGTTGTTCAATCCGTCGATCGTCCCGCACCTGAATCAACAAGATCTCCCCGATGGGGCGGTCCGGTTCATCATGAGCCTGCGGGCGACTGGCGAGGGGCATGTTTCGTCGATCGTCTTTCGGACCGGCATCATCTACTCCGATCAACGAGTTCAGGTAGATCCGCTGAGTCGGCACACCAGTCCGATCAGCGTGATGCCTGACAAGCAGTTCGACAAAGTGCTGTTCGCGCGGAAGCTCGGCGACATTGGCGTGCCGCGGCGCATTGCAGAGGCGGTGATGAACAGCCTTCCCGCGTCATTCACGATGACGCAGTTGGAGCAGGCGGTGATCGCCGTGCGGGAGCGCGAGCCGGAGTTGATTCGTTCGGAAGACTCCGTGCAGGGAATTCGCTGGCTGGCGATGTCGAACTACCAGTTGAAACTTCCGGCCGACGCGGAGGCTTCGGAACTGGTCATTTTCCCGCAGACCATCAACGAGAGCCGCGGCATGGAAGACCTGCGGCTGGTGCGTTTCGTGCATGACGACGGCGCCGTCACTTACTTCGGCACCTGTACGGCCTACGACGGATTTCGGACGCTGCCGGAGTTAATCGAGACGAGCGATTTCCAGACGATCGGCGTTCACACGCTCAACGGCGCGAAGGCGCTGAACAAGGGACTCGCCCTGTTCCCGCGGAAGATCGACGGCAACTACGTGATGTGCTCGCGGATCGACGGCGAGAATCTCTACATCATGCGGTCGGACAACGTTCACTTCTGGGAAACGGCCGACCTGCTGCAGACGCCGAAGCAACCCTGGGAGTTTGTGCAGATCGGCAACTGCGGCTCGCCGCTGGAGACGTCTGAGGGTTGGATCTTGCTCACGCACGGCGTGGGGCCGATGCGGACGTATTGCATCGGGGCGATGTTGCTAGATCGCGACGATCCGCAGCGGATCATTGGCGTGCTCGACGAACCGTTGATCGTGCCGACCGAGAAGGAACGCGACGGCTACGTGCCGAACGTCGCTTACACGTGCGGGGCGATGATCCACAGCGACCAGTTGTATATTCCGTTCGCGACTTCGGACACGACGACGCGGTTTGGGATGGTGTCGGTGGAGCGGTTGTTGGATCGGTTGACGAGTTAGAACCAATTCCGTGCTCCGCATGGGGGGAATCTATTGCTTCGTTCGAGCAGTTCGTTACGCAACGCCACCCCCGGCCAGAGGCCGGGGCTGTAAATCGGCCGCCGCTTCGGCGGCGCGGCGGAAGGCTGCTAGGGAACTTTCGAGTTGCTGCAACTCGGCGAGCGAGAGCAAAAACGCCAGCGTCGATTCGGCGCCTTGGTTCTCGTTGACGCGGTCGGCATGTAACCCGTCGTGGCAGCCGCCGGTGCTGGCGTCGTAGAGTTCGACGCCAAGGTCGTTGCGGCCCAGGAACCATTCGAAGGCAAGCCTTGCTTCGTTGAGCCACGACGACTCTTCGGTCGTGCGGTAGGCTTCGACGCAGGCCGCCACAGTGGCCCAGGCCTCGATCGGCTGTTGATCGAAGTCGGCCCGCGGGCCGCCGCGCTTGTGGAAGCCGTCGCTGCCGATGGGGCGAAAGTGACCGCGTGGGGCGCGTTGGACTCCCACGAGCCACTCGAGCGAGCGGAGCCCCAAGTCTTGCACCGCGGCGTCGCCGCTGGCGCGACCGCTGAGGATCAACGCATGCGACAGCGCCGCGTTGTCGTAGCTGAGCGTCTCTTCAAACCAGGGCCACGTTAGCGAGGAGGCCCGCTCGTGAAGGTCGACTAATCGCTCGACGAGCGCGGTGCGGACCTGCGTCACGGCCCGATCACCGCCGAAGCGGCGGAGGTACTGGTCGATCCCCATGAGAGTCGACGCCCAGGCTCGCGGCGAGTTGATCTCGACGCTCGTGGGCAGCGCTTGATGGAAGACTTCCATCGCCCAGCATTGCAGGCTGCGTTGTTTTGAACGGCCGATGCAGGCGCCGAGAGCGCACATCGCGCGGCCAAAGCAATCGTCGGAACCGAGGATGTCTTCGTGGACCCAGCGGCGGTCGAAGGTCAGGAAATTGCGGAAGCGTCGCTGCTCGGGGTCGAACGCCGCGTCGAGGAACGCGGCGTAGCGCGTCGTCGCCCGTTGGGTCTCGAGCGTGTCGAGCCCCATCTCTTCGAGCGCCATTGCGAACTGCAGGCCGCGAGCGTTGTCGTCGGTGCAGTAGCCTTCGGCGAAGTTGGGGAGGGTGTACTTGGCGTGTTGCAGCAGGCCACACGAGTCGGTCATGCGGAGTAGATGCTCAAGCCGCCACTTGGGGAGTTCCCAGGGGCGTTCGTCGAGCGTTTGAATCGCCAGCGGCTTCACCGGGCGATCGAAGCGAACGCGCCGCGCTTGCTGAAACGAATTCATGTAAAGGTGGGCGACGTGGCTCCAGATCATCTCGCGCCCGAGCGTGTAGGCTTGCCGGCCCATGGCGTGGCGGCGCGGTTCGTCGCGAATGAGGCTGCAGATTTGCTGGGCGATGGCACTGGAGTCGCGGAACGGCACGAGGGCGCCGCGGTTGTCGGCCAGCAGTTCCTCGGCATGCCAATAGGGCGTGGAAACGACCGGCTTGCCGCAACCGAAGGCGTACGCGAGCGTGCCGGAGGTAATTTGCGCCGGTTCCAGGTAGGGGGTGAGGTAGATGTCGGCGGCGGCGATGAATTCGATCAGCTCGTGCCTTTCGACGAAGCGATTGTAGAAGATGACGTTCTTGCGCACGCCGAGGTCGCTCGCCATCCGTTCCAGGCTGAGCCGGTAGGTTTCGCCCTGCTCGCGGACGAGGTTTGGATGGGTGGCGCCAAGGACGATGTACACGACGTTGGGGAACTCGCGAATGATCTCCGGCAAGGCTTGGAGGGCGAACTCGATCCCCTTGTTCGGGGAGAGGAGGCCGAACGTGAGGATGACGTGCTTCCCCTCGACGCCGAATTGTTCCTTCGACGCATTCGGATCGACGAAGGGCATGTCGGGGATGCCGTGGGCGATGACGTCGATCTTCGCCGCGGGGACGCCGTAGACGTCGAGCAGGAACTCGCGGCCGCGCTGCGACATCACGACGAGTCGCGAGGAGATCTCAGCCAGTTCCCGCAGCACGCGGCGTTGGTCGGGCGAGGGCTCTTTCAACACGGTATGGAGAGTCGTCACCACCGGCATGCGGACGTCTCGCAGCAGCGCGAGGATGTGCCGCCCCGCCTGGCCGCCGAAGATGCCGTACTCGTGCTGCAGCGAAACGACGTCGATGTTGCTGAAGTTGAGAAAGTCGGCCGCGCGGCGATAGGAATCGAGGTCTTGCTGCTCGAACTCGAACTGCACTTCACGGGGGTAGTCGTAGCCTTCGGCGATATCGTTGACCGGCACGACGCAGCAGTCGATCGACGGGTACTGGGCGGCGACCGCGCCGAACAGGTCGGCGGTAAACGTGGCGATGCCGCATTTGCGGGGCAGGTAGTCGCCGATGAAGCCAAGCTTGCGGAAATCAGTATTGCGAACCATAGGGCGCTCACCAGTAAAAGGGCGACGGTCCGCGTCGCGGCGTTCGGTCGACGCTCGGCCGATCGAGAGTCAATACGACCAGTACAGCGCCGAATCCAGGCCAGCGGTGCGCACAGGGACAAAGAGAATTACTGCTGCGGCTTCTTCTGGACGAGCACCATCTGATCGACGATACGTCCAATGCCCGGCACGCTTTGCACCGCTTTCATGATGGGGGCTCGTTGGATGGCGTACTGCAGCGTGCCGGTCAACGTGACCATTCCCTTCGCGACATTCGCGGTGACGCGGGACTGCGAACCGGTTCCCGAGCGCATCAAGCGTTGGTTAACCGCCTTCAGAAGATCCTTGTCCGAGAGTTGGTTGCGGCCGAGCATGGCATCGCCTTTCCAATAGAAGAAGTCGCCGCGATGAGACGCTGCGGCGTGGGGAAAGGGATCGACCATATGGCCGAGGGCCGGTCAGTGAGAGAGGATCTCCCCTCCACCTGTCATCGTAGGCGTGCGCGGGGATTCACGCCACTGCGGAAATCTCGTGCCGGTAACGCTTTTTCTGACGATTCAGTCGATTTTTTGTCGAGCGAGTGCCCACTTCTCACTGGTAGGATTCCAGTGCCGCTATACGACATTTCTTAGAAAACACCCGCTTGCACTTCGTCAGTCCAGACGCGGAACGAGGATAGCTGATTCGCCCCAAAAGTCGTCGTGAGCGCGACGTCGGCGGCGTCGCGGCCGCGGGCCATCAGAATGCGGCCGATCCGCGGCGTATTGTTGCGGGCGTCGAAGGATTGCCATGCGGCGCCCAGGTAAACTTCAAACCACGCGCTGAAGTCCATCGGCGCGGCTTGCCGCGGGACGCCGATGTCGCCGAGGTAACCGGTGCAGTATCTAGCCGGGATGTTGAGCGAGCGGCAGAATGTCACCGCGAGGTGCATGTAGTCGCGGCAGACGCCGACGCGCTCGCGGTAGACTTCGAGCGCGGTGCGATTCGCGCGGGCTTTCAAATAGTCGAAGCGAATATGGCGGTGGACGAAGTCGCAGACCGCCTGCACCAACGGCCAACCAGCCGGCAAATGGCCAAACAGTTTCCAGGCCGTGTCTCGCAGTTCGCTGTCGACCTCGCAGTAACGGCTGGCGAGGAGGTAATGGAGCACGTCGTCGGGGAGTTCATGGACCGGATGCTGACGAGCCTGCGGCGCCTGGGCGTCGGGTAATCCGCTATCTTCCACCACGGCGTCGGCCCGAAACGTCACGCGGCCGGCGGGGACGGTCGTTCGCCCGCATTGGTTGCCGTAGAGGTCGAAGTACCCGTTGACGGCGCCCGCGGGGGTGACCGTCAGGCGTTCGAGCCGGCGGATCGACGCGGTCCGCGTCGGATGGATATTGCCCATCAACAGCACCGTGGTCGGCGCCGCGAAATCGAAGGCGGCTTCAAAACCGGCGTGAATCAGCATGGGGACAATGTATCAGGTCCCGCCTGGGAGGGTTTTATTGTTGGAAAGCTTGTGGCGCCGCAGGGTATTGTACTCTAACTCTTGGGCGGGTTCGGACTGGTCGCTTAAGCGACCAGTCCGGCGGGGCTACTTGCCTGCGAGGGCTTTCAGAATCGCGGCGCGGAGTTCGCTGCCTTTGAGCGGCATCTTTACGACGATGCGACTGGCGTTTGTTGGTGCTTCACCCTCGAGGGCGCCGTGGCCTTCGCCGAGGAGCAGCACCGTGGGGATCCGTTTGGTACGCATGTCGTCGCCGAGCTTGTTGAACGCTTCGAGCGCTTCGCGGCCGAGTTGGCCGGAGCTGAGCATGATGACGTCGAACGCCTTGACGTCGTCGTAGATCCGCTGAAAGAGGCGTTCCGGATCGGTGGTCACCAGGACGCGGTAGCCTTGCTTCTTGAAGAGTTCGCGGAAGAGGTCCTGCATCTTGTGATCGGACTCGACGATCATCAACTTCCGCGGTTCGCCGGCGTCGTCTTGGCCTTCGAGTTTGGCTTGCTCTTCCAGGAGGGCGGGATTGTCCTTCGCCTCGGCGACGCGCTTGGCGGCGACCTTGAGATCGGCGAGCATTTCGCCCGGCGTCTGGTAGCGGCGCGCGGGGTCGAGTTCGAGCGACTTGGTGACGACCCGCGCCATCGGCAGCGGCACGTTGGGGGCGACGTCGAGCAGCGGTTTGATGTCCATAAACCGCGACTTGCTGAGCCGCTGCGAGCGTTCGCGCGTTTCAGCGAGGGCGGGCTTGCCGCTGAGCATCTGGTAGTAGATGCAGCCCGAGAAAAAGATATCGCTGCGGGTGTCGTCCTTACGGACGTTGGTGGCCCGTTCGAGGCCGGCGTAATCGATGGTGCGGGGATTCGCTTCGTCGGCTTCGGCGCCTTCCATGCCGGCGAGGCCGAAGTCGAGGATCTTGGCGTCGCCGTCGCTGGCGACAATGACGTTCGACATCTTCAAGTCGCGGTGCGTGATCCCCTTGAGGAACGCGTAATTCAACCCCGCCATCATGTCGGCGGCGATGCGGGTGGCGTGGAGCGGATCGAACTTGCCGCGGACCTTGTAGAAGTCGCGAAGGTTCTGCCCCTCGACGAAGTCCATCACGATGTAATTGACGGCGCCGCTCGAGACAACCTCGTGGATGCCGACGATGTTGGGGTGCTTCAGCTGGGCGCCGAGTTCCCCCTCGCGACGGAAAAGGTCGCGTTTGTCGTCGCCGCCGGCACGGCTATACCGGCTGCGCAGGACCTTCACGGCGAAGAGTTCGCCCGTATGGATGTGCGTGGCGCGGAACACTCTGGCGAATGTTCCGGCGCCGACGCCATACAGGATTTTGTAGTCGCCGTAGAAAAAGCCGTTGCGATACCCTTCGATCAGTCGGTCGAGCTGATAGTTGGTCAGCAGCCCGCGGCGGACGAGCGTTTGCTTGAAGGGTTCGTAGTCGACGGCCCGCGTGCCGAACTCAGCCCAGACGCCGTTCAAGTCCTGTTCGGTCAGAACGTTGACGTCGACGGCCCGCTGCGCCAGCTTCTCAGCAGTGAGGGTGGTGGTCATCGCGCACTGGTGGGCTGTCTCGAAAGCGCTGCCGAGCGAGCCGTTAGGGGAAAGTCAGCGGGGAAGTTGGAACCGTCGGAGAACCGCCGCTATGGATCTCCTCGAGCGCCGTCCGCGCGACAGTGCCCCTTGTCGCCAGCGGTCGCCTCTCTGTTACTCCTCCAACTTTAGCCGATATTCGTCCCGTTCGCGACGAGTCGCTTCCAAATCGAACATCAGGTACTTCATGTCGAGGCGGAGCTGGCTGAGAGCGTCCTGGACCAGAGTGAGAATCCGGCGACGGCGTTTGGTGCTTTCCATGACGGCGTCGACCAGCGGAGCGAGCTGTGCGGCGTACGGCGCCGGCAGGCTGTGGATCGCCTCCGACAAGCGAAGGAGGTCGGCAGGGATCTGGTCCTGAGTGGTCGCGATCGAATCGGGCGTGTTGTTCATCGTGCGTCTCCGGGTGGCTTGCTGAGGCCACCCTCTAAGGCACTGCTCGTGCCACGGTCATTCCAGACCAACGCCCCGTTGCTGCAAAGCATTGTAGTGAAAAGAGTTAACGTGCAGCAAGCATTTGGCGGTTCGAGTCGTGCTGCCACCCTGCCTGTGGCGGAAACGCCTCGACTTGATCTGGCCCCTGTGCGGAAAGACTGATACAAGCCCAAGTTACGACGAGCCGCGAGGCTGCCGACCGATGTTGCCCTGCCGCAACATGCTGGTCCGACGCCTGACCGCCGCTCGGCGATCGTGGGAGAGCGACGCCGCGTCCGCGAGCGGCGTCGTCATTTCTTGTCTGGCCACAGCGATTGTATGCATGGAGACGACAAAGCGAAGTTGTTGCGCACGCGATTGTCGACTCTGCGCATGGTTCTCAATCGCATTTGCAATACTTGCATGGCCGATTTGCGGGGCAGCGCCCGCTCAATCGATCGAAGCGGCGCAATCGTCTCCCGTGTTGCTGGACAATATGGACGACGCGACGCCGACGCTCAAACTCCTCAATCCGTCAGCCGACGTGCGGGTGATAGGTCAGGCAATTGAAGCTGGCCGGAGCCGATTTGGCAGCGCCTCGGAGCGGGTCGTCGTCTCGGTCGCCCCGGGAAGCTCGGCACAACTCGCGTACGACCTGCCGGCGGCGATCGTGCTGGGCGAGACGCGGCTTGCGGCGTGGGTCGCCTGCAGTCGCCCTGGCGCCCAGTTGGCGGCGACGGTGGTGCTGCCACGGGCGATCGATCCCGAAACGGGGGAAGCGCGGCGGTTGCTCATTCGTTCCAACAAGAATGGTCGTGGCGGCGATTGGGAGCAGCTAGACTTCCGCGAGCTCGCCAAGGAGCTGCCGGCCCAGGCGCGAGTCGCACGCGCCCACTTCGGGGGCGCCATGGACGAACGGGGCGCCTATGTTTCGCAATTGGTGATTCTCGCGCCGGGCGGACCTGGAAACACCGACTTGTGGGTCGATCAGGTGGCGATGTACGGCGTGCTGAACGTCGGGGGCAACGCTCCCGGTTCGACTCCCAACGGCGTCGTCTCGGCGAGCCCGGTCATGCCGGCGGCGTTTGAAACCGCGGTGGCTAATGCGACGCCGGCGGTGGCGGCGCTAAGCGGCAAGCCTCCGACGGTGCCGCGGATTATCCAGTGGCAGGGGGAACCGCTGGAGTTCCTGCAGAAGCTGGGGTTCGACGCCGTCTGGATGGGGCGGCCGCCCATCGACAGCGAAATTGCGGCGGCGCAGCGGTTGGGGATGTTCATCGTCTGCGAACCGCCGACGCCGGAGCAGATGCGGACCTTGCCGCTCGACGGGCGATTTTCGCAAGTGATGGCGTGGGATTTGGGGACGCTCACCCAGCCGGGCGATCTGGAGCTTTGCCACCGCTGGTCGCAGGCGATCGAGTATTTCGAATCTGTCCCGTCGCGGCCGGTACTGCTACGGCCAACTGGGATGACGCGCGAGGCGAGCCGGATTGCCGACCTCGTGATGATTGGTCGGCCGACGCTTGGCTCGACGATTTCTTGGCCTGCTTATGGAGCGTGGCTCGGTCAGCAGCGGCGGCTGGTGCGAGGCGGCACGCCGTTGTGGGTCAACGTGGAAACGCACTGCGGTTCGCACTTCGCGTCGCAGCTGGGCGCCTTGCGAGGGAGTTCAGCGGCGATCGTGCCGGCGACGTTCCATGACCTGACGATGGCGACGGCGGCGGCGTTCAGCGTTTCGCCCCGCGGGTTTTGCTTTCAGTCCCAGGCAAGCCTCGCGGGGGGGGAGCCGGAGAATCAGATTCGGGGGTTGGCACTAGAGTTGACCAACCTGCGGCTCGGTCTGGCGGAGCCTTGGCTCGCCGGGGGCAAGTCGGCGACTGTCGCCCACTCAAGCCGCGGCGACCTGAGCGGTTTGGTGGTGAAGGTGGAGCGCTCGCACCTGATCGTGCCGATGCGCTGGAGCGACCAAGCCTTGGCTCCGGGTGGGAAGACCAACCCACAGCCGATCTCGTTCAAACTGCCAGGCGTCCCCGAGTCTTCGGACGCTTATTTGCTCTCGATTGCGGGGTCGCAACGACTGCCGGCGAAGCGGGTAACTGGCGGACTGCAAATCACGGTCGACCATCTGCCTGATGACGCCTTCCTCCTGGTGACCGAGGATGGATACGCTTACTCGCACATCGAGCGTTACTTGCGGCAACACGCACCACGGGCCGCCCAGGCGCGAGTCGATTTGGCAGCGCTGCGGCGGCAACAGGCGGCCCAGGCGCTGGGAATGTTGTCGGGTATCGAAGCGCGAGCCGAATTGGCGCCGGTCGACGCCCAGATGACTGCCATCGTCGAGACGATGCGACGACGCGACTACGCTGCCGCTTTTGCCTGCGCGGCGGAGGCGGAGCGGTTGCTCGATGAAATTTTGCATCGAATTGCCACGACCGCGGCTCCGTCGCTTCCCCCCGGCTCGGCGCCGTTGCCGCTCGATTGGACGACGCTGGCCGAGTTGCATGCGTTGGAAACGGCGGTTCAGGTCGGCTCGCCACCGCAAGCGGTGCCGGGTGGAGACTTCGAAGACCTCAACGAGTTGCTGCAGAGCGGGTGGCAGCGGATCGAGCAGCCTCCGGCCGGCGTCAAGACGGCGGTGAGACTCTCCCCCGAGGCCCCCGGGCAGGGTTCCTACTGCTTGGAACTCCAGGTGCAAAGCGAAAACCCTGGGGGAACGCCGCCGGCGCTCCCCGCTGCGCCGGTGTGGGTGACCTCGCCGCCGCTGCAGACAATGCCAGGACACCTCGTTGAAATCAGCGGACTGGTACGGGTTGCCGAGGCGCCGCTCGGGCTGGCTGATCCGCTGGTGATTTTTGACTCGGTCGGCGGCGAGGAGGGAGCGATTCGGGTCGAATCGTCGCCCGCCTGGCGGCCGTTTCGCATGCTACGCGTGCCGACGCCGGGGGCCGAGATGCGGCTCACGATCGCCTTAGGCGGGGTCGGGCGGGCGCAGGTGGACGCGATTACCGTGCGGTATATTCCGCTGCGGGCGGCGACCGTGGCGCAAACGCCGCGGTAAAGACGTCTTGGCTCGGGCAAATCCCGATCGGCCCAGGGTGGCACGCCCTAAGGTACTCCGCAGGGCGTGGCGAACTATCACAGGGGCAGCCACGCCCATCGGAGTACCTCTGAGCGTGCCACCCCACGATGGCATCTACGCACTGTCACTTCGGGCTAGACGGATTGTGTCGCACGGGTCGACGGGCTGGTCCCTTCGGGGCGGCGAACACCCTCTCGTCAGGCCTGCCGCTCCTTGTGGCTGCTTTAGCCGCAACTTATACTCGGCGTTTCACTTGGAGCGAGTTAGGACGAGCCTGGCGCAGACCTTCTGGGACTGCTGAACCATTGCCGTCCCGCCGTCGTAGTGCGTGTTACGTCGGATTCTCGCTAGCATGTCGGCTAAACGCCTCGCGGCGGCTGCGCCGACCCCGACCAAGCCGTCATTCTTCTCCGATTCGCTGACCCACGATCGCCTTTATGAGCGAAGAAATCATTCTCCAAACGCGGGCCTTGTCGAAGGTTTATCGCGATTTCTGGGGCCGTCAAAAAGTCCGAGCCCTTAAGGGCCTCGACTTGGAAGTCCGCCGCGGCGAGGTCTTCGGGCTGCTGGGGCCGAACGGCTCCGGCAAGACGACGACCATCAAGCTGCTGCTCGGGCTGCTGTTCCCGACCGAGGGAGAGGCGCTCGTCTTCGGCAAGCCGGCCAGCGACGTCGCCAAGAACGAGCGACTCGGCTACCTGCCGGAAGAGTCGTACCTCTATCGGTTTCTTACCGCCGACGAGACGCTCGACTTCTACGGCCGGCTGTTCGATATGCCGTCCGATGTCCGTCGCCAACGGATCGACGAATTGATCGAAATGGTCGGCCTGCAGAAGGCCCGCAAGCGGCAGCTGCAAGAATACTCCAAGGGCATGACGCGCCGTATCGGCCTGGCCCAGGCGCTGATCAACGATCCCGAGTTGATCATGCTCGACGAGCCGACGAGCGGCCTCGACCCGATCGGCACTCGTGAGATGAAGGATATGATCCTGCGTCTCAAGGACGAGGGAAAGACGATCGTCATGTGCAGCCATCTGCTCGCCGACGTGCAAGACGTTTGCGACCGGATCGCAATTCTCCATCAGGGCGAGTTGAAGGAGCTAGGCCGGGTCGACGAGTTGCTCAAGGTGGCCGACGTCACCCAGATTCGGGCGAAAAACCTCTCGGTCGATTGCCAGCAAGAGCTGCGGGACGTCATATCTCGCCACCATGGCGAATTAGTGTCGCTCGACAATCCGACGACCACGCTCGAAGAACTGTTCCTCGACATCGTTCGCGACAGCGAGGCTCGTCCTGGCCGCCGCGCGGGAGTGAAGTAGTCAGGCTGCAGCCTCCAGACGGCAGGCTTCTGGACTGAAAGAGCAACCGTTCCGAAGAGAAGCCCTTATTGACCACCTCAACCTAAAGCCTGCAGCCTGACGCCTGCGGCCTGATGCCTCTCCTTCCCAATGGTCGTCGAACAACAACTACTCCCATATTTCCAGTGGCTGCTCACCGGCGGCGAGAATTCGCTTGGCGCGTTGCCGAGCTTCTTCTTCGTCTTTCTCGGCGTCGCGATGGCGGCGCTGGTGATTGGCTTCGCGATCGCCGCGTCGCGCTACGGCATCCTCCGGGGCGGCGACGTCACTTATAAGACGGTCAGCGAGGGGCTGAGCGAGCTGCTGCAAACCGCGCCGCGCCGCGTCTGGGCGATTGCGCGACTGGCGATCAAAGAGTCGATGCGGCGCCGCGTCGCGGTGGCGCTGGGCGTCTTTTTCCTGGTGCTGCTGTTTGCGAACTGGTTCCTCAGCACGAATCACCAAGAGCCGGCGCGGCTCTACCTCAGCTTCGTGTTGACGGCCTCGACTTATCTAGTATTGGGCGTGGCGCTGCTGCTCAGCGCCTTCAGCCTGCCGAATGACTTTAAGACGAAGACGATTTACACCGTCGTGACCAAGCCGGTGCGCGCCGGTGAGATTATTCTCGGGCGGATCATCGGCTTCACGATCGTGATCACCGGGCTGTTGGCGATCATGGGGGTCGGCAGCTATATCTTCGTCGTCCGCTCGCTCGACCATTCGCATACGGTGGAGCTTGAGAGCTTCCAAGTCGTCACCGGCCCGGCCGGCGAGGACGCCGGCAAGAAGGGAACCACCTCCCGCGACGCCGGCCACCGGCATGAGCTCACGCTCGACGCCGAGGGGAATGGCGAGACGACTGTCGAAAACGGCCACACGCACGCGATCGAGTCGATTGGCGAGAACAAGTACCGCGTCTCGCCGCCGCTGGGTTTCATCCGCGCTCGCGTCCCGCAGTATGGGAAGTTGCGGTTCATCGACCGCTCCGGGGCCGCGAAGGATACCGGCATCAGCGTCGGCAGTGAATGGACCTACCGCAGCTTCATCGACGGCAACACCCCGGCGACCGCCATCTGGACGTTCGACAACGTGAGCGATGCGGTCGATCCGAAACCGCCGGAGGCCGAACGCTCGCTGCCGCTGTCGCTGATTGTACGCGTCTTCAAGACCCATAAGGGGGTCATCGGCCAGGCGCTGCAGGGAACGATCCAACTCCGTAATCCAGAGTCTCAGCTCACGAGCGAGCCGCTGCCTTTCGACGCCCAAGATCAGCAGGTCGATGACATCGACATCCCGCGGAAACTCCTCTCGCAGTCGCGGCAGGAGATCGACCTGTTCAAGGACCTTGTGAGCAAGGATGGCAAGATTGAGGTGCTGGTGAAGTGCCTCGACCGCGGCCAATACTTCGGCTTCGCTCAGGCCGACTGTTACATCCGCCATCCTGACGGCTCGCCGATCGCGAGCTTCGCCAAGGTTTGCGTCAGCATCTGGGTTCAGGCGGTGATCGTCGTGTCGGTCGGCGTCACGATCAGTACGCTGGTCAGCGGCCCGGTGGCGATGCTGTTTGTCGTCGGGTTCATCATCCTCGGCTTCTGGCGGCAGGACTTCGTCGACATTGCCACCGGCAAGTCGTACGGCGGCGGTCCGGCGGAGTCGGTCGTTCGCATCGCAACCCAGGCCAACGTGATGGTGCAGCTGGAAGACACGTTGCTGAACAACCTGGTAAGTGGCTTCGACAAGTACTTTGCCAAGCCGATCATGTGGGCCGTGGCGCAGACGCTGCCCGACTTCCGCAGCTTCAGCACGGTCCGCTACGCGGCCGACGGGTACAATGTGCCGTGGGACCGCGTGTTCCAGGACGTGACGGTCTGTTTGGGCTACGTCATTGGCTTGTCGATTCTCGGGTACTTCCTGTTGCGGACCCGCGAGGTGGCTAAGTAAGTCGCGTTTTAACAGACTCGACCGAACCGAAAGCAGCCATCGCCGCGTAAGTTGGATTAAGTGACTCGAGACTACAACGCCGTCGGCCCTGTGGTCTGACCTACGAATCGGTGCAGAACGATGAATTCGAATAATTCCTTCTTCCGCAAGATGGTCTACCTGCTGATCCTGATGATGGTCGCGGTACCGATCGTCTGGCTCGGCCGACCCTCCAGCCCTGGCGACCAAGGGGGCAAGCTCGCGCAAGAACGGACCGAAGCCCGGCTCGGCCAGGCCGACCTTGGCGCCATCGACCCCGCTAGCGAAACGATCCGCCTGGCGACGCTCGGCCTCCGCGGCATCGCCGTGACGATGCTTTGGAACGCCGCCAACAACTACAAGAAGACCGAGGACTGGACCGCGTTCCAGTCGACCCTCGAACAACTCGCCCGCCTCCAGCCTTACTTCGTGAAGGTTTGGCAGTACCAAGCGTGGAACCTCTCGTACAACGTATCGGTGGAACTCGACAACGTCCGCGATCGATTCTATTACGTGAAGCAGGGGATCGAGTACCTCATGGACGGCATCGGCTACAACCGCGACCATCCCCGATTGCTCGACGACCTCGGCTGGTTCACCGGCAACAAGGTCGGCCGCGCCGACGAGCATGAGATCTATCGCAAGCTCTACAAGCTCGACGAAGATCTCAACCCGAACGACGACCCGACGCTCCGCGACAATTGGCTCGCGTCGAAGCATTGGTACGAGCAGGCGGTCGCATCAGTCGATGAAAAGGGACAGTCCCTTTCGACGATGAACCCGACGACGTTCTTCGATTCCCCCGCGCGGTCGCAAATCAGCTACGCCGAGGCGATCGAAGAAGAAGGCATCTTCGGTGAAACAGCGAAACGGGCCTGGCGCGACGGCGGCCGACTCTGGAAGGAGTACGGCGAGCGTGAAATGCCCTCGACCGACGATTTCATGATTAAGTTGGTCGACGAGAATAAGTGGAAGCTCGAGGCCGCGCGGCTGCGCAACGAGCTCGACGCCCTTGATCCGGGCATCGAAGCGAAGATGAAGGAAGAGGCCCAAGGGCAACTGACCGCGGACCAGCGGCGGGTGTGGGAAGCGCTTCCCGCCGATCCGTCCGCTGACGAACAAAAATGGCATACGGAAGCGCTGGGATTGATGGACGTCAGCGTGCCAAAGATTGCCGCCCGCATCGCCAAGGACAAACCGGAAAATGCGGCCAAGGCGCAGAGTCTGGCGGCGCAGATCGAAGATGCGAACCGCCGGGCGAATCTGATCAGCAGCAATCGCGACGTCGCCAACTACGAGTATTGGCGGATTCGCTGCGACTTGGAACAGTCGCCCGAATCGCTCAAGGCGCGCGACTTCGCCCACCAGGCGGAGAAGCGATTCGCCGAGGGCGATCCCGAGGGAGCGAGGGAACTCTATGAACAGAGCTTCGTCGAATGGGGGAAGGCGCTCGACCAGTTCCCCGAAATGCCGCGCGACTCGACCACCGGCGGCGACTTGATGGAGTTCATCGAGGACTACGCCGTCGTCCTCGAACAGCTCGACTTGAGCTTGGAGGACGAAGAAGTCGCCAATCGGTTCGTGTTGTGGGAACTGCTGGAAATCAACGACCAGCAGCGGAAGTTCGCCGGGGCGATCGAAGCTTACAAGGCTCGTAAGGCTGGAATGCCGGTGCCGAAGCGAGCGGAGCCGGGGGATGCGGCGGGGCCGAATTCGCTGATCAATCCAGCGGAGGCGGTGCCGCAGTAGGCTGAGTCGATTGATTTTTTTGACAGGATTACAGGATTGATTGGATCGACGGGATAAAAGGTTGGGTTCTTCAGGGAATCAGTGAGTGATTTCAGGCCCGAAGGGCCGGCAGTAAATAGCCAGGGGCGTTAGCCCCTGGAAGGGGGCATGACTCGTCTTTAGCCCCGACGGGGCGACAGTAGCGCGCCACCCCCCAACCACTGTCGCCCCGTTGGGGCTACGAATTCTACGAATACTGTTTCCAGGGGCTGACGCCCCTGGCTATTAACTTTCGCCGCGTTGCGGCTGCCGAGCTTTGAGCCACTAAAATTCCTGCAGAGCCAAACATTGCGGGAACTGATCGACTTTTGAATTGCCTCTAACGGCTCCTTAATCCAGTCAATCCTTTTCATCCTGTGATCCTGACCAGTCTTCCAAGAATGGAAGATCTCGTCGAATTACGCAGCAATAAAGCGCACGGAGCGGCGGCTTGAGTGATTCCTGGCGCCACGCGGGCAGGTTCTTGGGACGTTGGGCGCCGGTGCTCGCCGTGGGCGGCGGCATGATCGCCGCCGGGCCGCCGGAAGGTCTCTCCGCGAATGCGTGGTGGTTCGCCGCCGTCTTCACCGCCACGATCGTCGGCTTTCTTTCTCGCCCGCTGCCGATGGGACCGATGGTCCTCATCGGGCTCGTCACCTTGCTGCTCGCCGGCGCCTATGGCGACGGGTCGAAGGCCGTCGAAGGGATGCTGAGCGGTTACTCCGACGCCACGGTGTGGCTCGTTGCGTCCGCGTTCTTGCTCTCCGGGACGGTGGTGCGAACAGGGTTTGGCCGGCGGATCGCGTTGCTGCTCATCCGCTCGCTGGGGCGCACGACGCTCGGCCTGGGATACGCAATTGCCGGTTCGGAACTGCTGCTCGGCCCAATCATTCCGTCGAACACGGCGCGCGGCGGCGCTGTGATGGCGCCGATCGTGAACGCCCTCGCCTTGGCGCTCGGCGCCTCGCCCGGCGGCGAACGGCGGCAAACGGGCGGCTATCTCATGCTGTGCGGCGCCCATGCCAATCTCATTGCGGCCGCGATGTTTTTCACCGGCATGGCGGCCAACCCGCAGTTGGGCGTCTTCGCCCGCGACGTCTTCGACGTGCAATGGGATTGGCCGACCTGGCTGTGGGGAAGCTGGCCAATGGGCCTCGTCAGCTTTGCACTGCTACCGCTGGTCATCTACAAACTCCACCGCCCGGACCTCACGCATTCGCCCGCCGCTCGGCAAGAAGCGGTCGACGAACTTCGCGAGATGGGCCCGTGGAACACGCCCCAAATCGCCCTTGGGGTGCTGCTACTCGCGATGGTCGTCGCCTGGGCCTTCGAGCCGTGGCACGGCGTCTACTCGGCGGGAATCGCGCTCACCGGCATTGCGGTGATCCTCATCCTGAAAATCGACCGCTGGCAAGATTTCACCGGCGACCGGGCAGCGTGGGACGCGATCATTTGGTTGGGCGGACTGGTCGGCATCGCCAAATATCTGAAAAGCGAAGGCGTCATTGGCTGGTTCGCCGACCTCATGAAAGAGCAAGTCGTCGGGCTGCATGGCGTGGTCGCCGCCGTGGCGCTCGCGCTGATTTACTTCTTTTCGATGTACGCGTTCTCGATGCTCACGGGGCACATCGTCGCGATGGGCGCCGCGTTTTTCGTCGTGGCGAAAGCGGCCGACAGCCCGCCTCTGCTGATCGTGGCGATGATTTCGTACTTTTCGAACCTGTGCGGCTGCCTCACCAACTACTCGACGGGACCCGTGGTGATCTACTCAGGGTTCGACTACGTGACGACGCGGCGATGGTTCGCCGTGGGGTTCGGCGTGGCGATGTTCCACTTGGTCGTGTGGCTCGGCGTCGGGCTGCCGTATTGGAAGCTGCTGGGGTGGTGGTGAAATGCGGGGAGATTAACCACGAAAGAAACGGAAAGAACGAAAGTAGGATGCGATGAATAGAGTCAGCACCGCTAATGAACGCTAACGAGCGCTAATAATTCCAAGAGGAAAGATAACCGAGGCCATTTATCAGCGACCATCAGCGTCTATCAGCGGTGAGTTCCTCTAGCATTTCTTATCCTGCTTCTTTCGCGGCTTTCGTCTCTTTCGTGGTTAATCTCCCCGTATTTTGAACTGCTCATGGCGTCTGCCGCGCTCGAAGGCGAGGTCCTTCGCTAGGGCCCGATTGTGTCGTCTTTGCGGGTTGAGGCGGGACAGCAGCGCAACCAGGGCATCCCCTTTTCCGGGGCAATGCGGTTATAATCGAATGGTCTCCCCGGCCCACCGCCCAAGGTGCTTTTCATGCCGCGTTATGCCGTTGATTTATTGCGCCTCCCGCTGCTGGCGCTCGCGTACGCGATGACAATCTTGTGCGGCTCGACCTGGGCCGACGCGGTTGCGCCCGTCGCCTCCGCTGAGATCAGTTACCAGCGCGAGATTTTGCCCATCTTGCGGGCCCACTGCCAAGGTTGCCATCAGCCGGCGCGCGCGGAAGGGGGCGTCGATCTCACCTCGCGCACAGGGCTGTTCGGCGAAGGCGACAGCGGCGCTCTGGTGATCACGCCGGGGCAAGTCGACGCCAGCGAGTTGCTCGCCCAAATCACTCCCGACGACTCGGGCGTCGCGGCGATGCCCAAAGATGGCAAGCCGCTCCACGCCGAGCAGATCGCGCTGCTCCGCCGCTGGGTTGCCGACGGCGCCAAGATCGACGTTGAGCATGATCGCCCGCAGTTCAACGCCGAACATCCGCCAATCTATGTGAAACCGGCGACGATCACCGCGCTCGACGTCTCACCCGACGGGGCGCTGATTGCAATCTCGGGCGTCAACGAGACGCTGCTGCTCGACGCCGCGGCGGCCGCGCGCAGCGAGCGCGTCGTCGTGCGCCGCTTGATCGGCCTCGCGTCGCGGATCGAATCGCTGCGATTCTCGCCCGATGGCAAGCAGCTGGCGGTCGTCGGCGGGCTGCCGGGCGAACTGGGCGAACTGCAAGTCTGGGACGTCGCCAGCGGCGAGTTGCTATTGTCTCGTAACGCCACGGCCGAAACACTGAGCGGCGTTGCGTGGAGCCCCGACGGTCAATCGATTGCGTTCGGCGGCGCCGACACGAACCTCCGCGTCGTGAAAGCAAACGACGGCGCTCAGTTAATCGAGCAAGGCGCCCATGCCGATTGGATCCTCGACGCCGTGTTTTCGACCGACGGCAAGTACGTCGTCAGCGGTTCGCGCGATCAGACGCTTAAGCTGACCGAAGCCGGCTCAGGCCGCTTCATCGACAACATCACGAACATCTCGCCCGGCGTGCCGGGGGGGCCGATCTTTGCGATCGCTCGTCACCCCCAACGCGACCTCGTGGCTTCGGGGGGCGGCGAAGGAATTCCGCGGACGTACATGATGCACCGCGTCGTCGAGCGCAAAATCGGCGACGACAGCAACCTCGTGCGGGCCTATCCGACGATGCCGGGTCGGATCTTCGCCGTGGCGTTCAGCCCCGACGGGACGCGTCTCGCCGCGGCCAGCAGCGACGCCGGGCATGGCCATGTGCAGTTGTTCAACGTCCCCGACGCCTTCCTGCCGCCGGATGACGTGAAGCTGATTCAGGGGAAGACGATCGACCAGCGCTCCGGCGAAGAGCGCGCCCGGATCGAAGCCTACAACCGTGAAGGCGCCGATGTCGTTTCGACGGCCGCCGGCGAGCTTCCTCCTGTGTACGCCCTGGCCTTCAGCGCGGACAGCAAGGCGCTGGTTACGGGCGGGGCCGATGGCGTGATTCGATTGTTCGACCCGGCCGACGGCAAGTTACTCGCCCAGGTCGATGCGTTCGAATTGACCGCTCCTGACGGTCCCAATGGCGAGCCGAATGCCGCTTCCGTCGCCAGCGCGGCCGCGACGCCCGCGCAGCCGCCGGTCGAATTCCTCACCGACGTCATGCCCGTCCTCGGCAAGCTCGGCTGCAACGCCGGCACCTGCCACGGATCGCGCGAAGGACAAAACGGCTTCCAACTTTCGCTGCGCGGCTACAACCCGCTCGGCGATCACCGAGCCCTCACCGATGACCTCGCCGCCCGGCGCATTAATCTGGCCAGCCCTGAACAGAGCCTCATGCTGCTCAAGTCGATTGGCATGGTGCCGCACGGCGGCAACGCGGTGACCGAAGTCGGCTCGCGACGTTACGAAGTGATGCGTCGCTGGATTGCCGAAGGCGCCCGCTACAATCCTGATGCGCCGCGCGTCGTGTCGATCACGCTCGCCCCGCAGAACCCGGTCGTCGACGCCGAGGGGCAAACGATCGCGATGCAGGTTCTCGCTCGCTACACCGACGGCAGCGAACGCGACGTCACCGAAGACGCGTTTATCGAAAGCGGCGAGCTGGAAATCGCGTCCGCAGATAAAGCTGGCCACGTCACCGCCATCCGCCGCGGCGAAGCGCCGCTGCTGGCCCGCTACGAAGGCGCCTACGCGGCGACGACGCTCACGGTGATGGGCGATCGGGCCGGGTTCGAAAGTTCGCCGCAGCCGATCTACAACGAAATCGACGAACTGGTCGACGCGAAGCTGGCACGGATGAAGATCGCCGCCAGCGGGCTCTGCACCGATCAAGAATTCCTGCGACGCATCCACCTCGACCTGACCGGCTTGCCGCCGACGGCCGACCAGGTGCGCGCCTTCCTCGCCGACCCCAGCGAGAGCCGCGCGAAGCGAGCCGCGATCGTCGATCAATTGATCGGCAGCGAAGACTACATCGAGCATTGGACCAACCGCTGGGCCGACCTGCTGATGGTGAACGGCAAGTTCCTCGGCGGCGAAGGCGCCGCCGGCTACCGACAATGGATTCGCGCTGCGATCGCCGAGAACCGCCCCTACGATCAATTCGTGCGCGAGGTCTTTACCTCCACCGGATCGAACCGCGAGCATCCCGCCGGCAGTTACTTCAAAGTGCTGCGAACGCCCGACTTGATGGCGGAGACCTCGACGCAGGTCTTCCTCGGCGTGCGCTTCAACTGCAACAAGTGCCATGACCACCCGTTCGAAAAGTGGACGCAAGACAACTACTACGGTTGGGCGGCGTTCTTCGCCGACGTCAAGCTGGAGAAGGATCCCGAGAGCGGCGATCGCACGGTGGCGGGATCGGCGGTCGAGGCGGCGCAGCCGTTGTTCGAGATGATCACTGACGCCCCCGGCGGCAAAATGATCCATCTGCGCACCAGCCAGCCGACGCCGGCGAAGTTCCCCTTTGAAGTCAGTACGGGCGTTCCTGAGAACGAACAGGCGAGCCAGACGCTCCGCCAGCGCACCGCAGCGTGGATCACCGCGGCCGACAATCCGTACTTCGCCCGCAGCTACGTCAATCGCGTGTGGGCCCATTTGATGGGAGTCGGGCTGATCGAACCAATCGACGACATCCGCGCCGGCAACCCGCCCACGAATCCGGAATTGCTCGACAAGCTAACCGAGGAGTTCATTGCCAGTAAATTCGACGTGCGACAACTGATCCGCACGATTTGCAACTCGCGCACCTACCAGCTGTCGCATCAGACGAATCGCTGGAACGCCGACGACGCGCGGAACTACTCGCACGCCCTCCCCCGCCGCCTGCCGGCCGAGGCGCTGTACGACGCCGTGCATCGCGTGGTCGGTTCGACCTCGCAGCTTCCCGGCGTGCCGCCCGGCACGCGCGCGGCGGCGCTGCCTGATTCGATGATCGAACTCGAGAGCGGGCTGCTGTCGAAGCTTGGCCGCCCGGCGCGCGAGAGCGGCTGCGAATGCGAACGCTCCAGCGAACTGCAACTCGGCCCGGTGATGGCGCTGCTGAACGGCCCGACGTTCGCCGCGGCGATCGACGACCCGCAGAGTGAACTGGCGAAGCTGGAAGCGAGCACGCCTGATAACGGCACACTCGTCGACGAGGTCTTCTTGCGGGTCCTCAATCGGGCCCCCTCCGCCGAGGAGCGAGCCGCGGGCGTCGAGATGCTGGCAACGCCCGGCGATGAAGGGGCGACGCTGGCCGCCGCCGTCGCCGCGCGGGCTGCCGCGCTCGAACCAGGGTTTGAAACTTGGCGGCAAGCGAATCGCCCGGTCGATTGGCGCGTTCTGGCGCCGCTCGAAGCGACGGCGAGCATGGGCGCCGATCTCGCGGCGCAGGACGACGGTTCCGTCGTCTCGACTGGCCCCACGGGCCAAGGGACCTACACGCTCGTCTTTGAAGCGCCCCTCACCGAAATTCGTTCGCTGCGACTCGAAGCGCTGGCCGATGATCGCTACCCGGCCAAAGGCCCCGGTCGCGCCGACGACGGTAACTTCGTATTGCACGAATTTCGGGCGTTTCTCGCTGAGGCAGGAGCACCAGACGAACGGCGGCGTTTGAAGATTCGCCACGCCGAGGCCGACTTCAGCCAGGGAGGCTACGCCGTGGAGGGCGCGATCGACGGCAAACCAGATACTGGCTGGGCCGTCGCCGCGGAGTTTGGACGCGACCACGCGGCGATCTTCGGCCTGGCCCGTCCGATCAAGGCAGAGGCGGGGACGCGGCTGGTCATTGAACTCGATCAGCAGTTCTCCACGGGCAATCACCTGCTCGGCAAGTTCCGGCTGTCGGCGACCGACGCCGAGCCGCCGCTCGCTCGGCCGGCTCATCCCGCGTCGTGGCGGCCTTTGCTGGCCGCCAGGGAACTTAGCGCGCCGGAACGGACGAAGCTGCTTGACTATTATCTGGCGACCGATGCGGAGTATCGTTCGCTGCAACAGGCGGGCAAACTTTTGGAGAACCCGCGTCTGGCTTCGGTGCAGGACTTGGCTTGGGCGCTGATTAACAGCCCGGCGTTCCTGTTCAACCATTGATGTGGGCCACTGGCAATTCCAGCTCCTGGCTCCGCCAGGGGGTAGCGCATCGCGGGACGATGTCTACCGACATGGTGACCGACCCCCCGGCGGAGCCGGGGGCTGCGAGAGGCGCGTCTCGTCGGCATAACCGTTAAGGTTTACCGCGCTCTCAACCCGCACGACGCGTCCGTCCGATGAGCTTTCGGCAGACGCCGCGCCATGGCGTCAGTGCGCCGCCGTGCATTCGTGCGCGCCCCCTCCCGCCGAGCGCGTTCCAGCCTACGCCCTGCCAAGCTCCCCCGCCCTCAACGCCCATGTCCCACTGCTCGCCAGCGTGTCGCCGCGCTTGTCGCTTTGAGCGGATGGAAACGCGGCTGTTGATGGCGGCTGACTTGTCGCCGCCGCTGTTGGAGCGACCTGCCGGCGAAATCATGCTCCCCGACGGCGACTTGTTCTTGCCGGGAAGCATCGCGGGCCGCGTGTTTGCGGCGAGCGCCGACGACGGCGTCTACCAACCGGGCGATGACGGCATCGCGGGAGTTCGCGTCGAGTTGCTCACTAGCGACGGACGCCTCCTGGCCGAGGTCTTCACCGACGTCGATGGGAACTACGACTTCCCCGCGCTCGAGCCGGGCGTCTACGCCATTCGCGAGACGCAGCCGAGCGGCTTCGACGACGGCCCCGATTGGCTCGGCATCGACGGCGGCTGGGTCGAGGCGAACGACCTCCTCAGCCAGATCGTCGTGCTGCCGGGAATGGATCTGAACGGTTACGATTTCGCGGAGCGGCTGACGGCCGCGCTGCCGGAAGAAGAGACTCCGCCGACCGAGCCAGGCACGGAGCCGATCCCGAACCCCACGCCGATGCCAATCGATGAGCCAGTCCAAACGCCGCTGGCGGGCTTCGTGCCGCTGCCGACGGTGGAGTGGCGCCGCTCCGCTCACGTCGTGCAGGAAGAGACCGCCGCGGAGCCGGCCGCATCGTCGTCGCTTCGTGTGGCGCCGCTGACGCAACGTCCCGCCGAGCGGATTTTCGGCAGCGGGGGGCAGCCGATCGACAAGCAGGCGCTCGACTTCGACGCGGTCCTGACGCAAGGATACGAACTGCTTGCGGAGTTTTTCTGGGAATTCGGCGAGACGAATGACGTTGCTGCCAGCGCCGGCGAGACGACTGCGGCCGCGACGCAAGATGAGGCGATCTCGGCAGAGGAGACGCGCAACGCTGCTCGCGAACGGGCGTTTGAAGCCGATGAGTCGCAGCCGATCGCCGATGTGCCGACGCCCGCGCCGCAGCCCGCGACGTCGCCTGGCCGCCGCGTCGACGATTCGCATCAACTGGCCGGCAAGCCAGCGGCTTGATTCGGCTCACCCAACGCAGCGGACACGACATGGCCCCCGCGCGGATGAAACGACACTGGGCCGCGCTCGCCGTCGCCGCGATCACGGCTGTGATGGTGCTCGTCGTGCGGTTGGAGGGACGGGTCTGGTTCTGCGAGTGCCGCACGCTGCTGTTCTGGATCGCCGACGCCTACAGCGAGCACACTTCGCAGCATCTGCTCGACCCGTATAGCCTCACCCACCTGCAGCATGGGCTGATCTTCTACTGGTTTCTCGCCTGGCTGGCGCCCCGCGCGAGCTGGCAAACGCGGCTCGTTGCGGCGACGGCGATCGAAGCGTCGTGGGAGATCGTCGAGAATTCGGCCTTCGTGATCAACCGCTACCGCGAGGCGACGGCGGCCCTGGGATACACGGGCGATTCCGTGATCAACTCGCTCGGCGATCTGCTGTCGTGCGTCATCGGGTTCGCCATCGCCGGCAAGATCGGTTGGCGCTGGACGCTGGCCCTGTTCGTCGGCATTGAAGTCGTGCTGGTGCTGTGGATCCGCGACAGCCTGCTGCTCAACGTCTTGATGTTGTTCTACCCGGTAGAAGCGATCAAGAACTGGCAGACGAACGGCAATTAGGCCGCCGCGATGAAAGACTGGACAGGATCACAGGATATTTTGGATTGACGGGATGAAAACCAAAATGAGCTTGTCTCGTCCGGATCGCTTTACAATCTCTATATTGATCCTGTCGATCCTCTCAATCCTGTTATCCTGTCCATCATCCAATCTAGCCCACCGCTAGCTCGCCTTAAGCTTCGTCATCTCTTCCTGCAGCTTATCGATCTCGGCCTGCAAGCGCGCCGGCTCTTGCGGGTCGTCGGGCTGCTGCTTGGCGCCGGCGAGTTGCTGCTGGAGCGTTCCCAACTTTTGCCGAATGACTTCGATCCGCTTCTTTGCTTTTTTATCCATGAGGAGCCTTCTAGTCGCTGAGAAAAGTTGGTCATTCGCGCCGGCTTAGTGATACGTCCGCATCATCGCCCCGATGATGATGATCGCCATCACCGCGGTCCAGGCGAGGTTCAGCCAGCGCCCCATGTTGCCGCGGAACTTGTCGGCGAGCGACGTCTTGCCGGCCAGGATCGCCGCAACGAAGAAGACGAAGAGGGCGAGCAGGAATTTCACGCCGAAGAGCATGTGATAGGCGGACGGCAACGGCGCCCCCGCCGCCTTCGCCTCGCGAACGAACATGATGTAGTTGTATAGGCCGCTGGCGATCAAGAAGAACGTCGCGATCCCGACCCAGCGGGCCCAGACCGTCCGGCGATTCGCAAAGCAGGCGTCGGCTCCCGCCGGCGCTAACACGGCCCGCAAGTAAAACAAGCCGCCGCCGATAATAATGGCGAACATGATATGGACCACGCGACTCAACAGGCGAATGACGAAGGGCCCGTCGATCTGTGGTCCGGCTGCCTCAGCCGCTTGGGCCAAGAGGGCAAACGCATCGAAATCCGCGGGAAAGAGTGACATCGAGCGTGACTCCAATGGCTGATGAACCGTGGGAACCGGCGCGGTCGCCGTTGGGGACCGATCGTACGCCGCGGCGGGCGATTCGTCTACCGCTCAACTCTATCGCTCAACTGTCTGACGGTTGATCCGCTAGCCAGCGACGGGCGGCGGCGACGGCCTCGTCCGCAGTGAAAATCTCGCGAGCGAGTTGCTGGTCGCGCAGGTGTTCCAGCAGCGCCGAAAAGTGCCGGCCGGCCCGCACGCCATGGCGGATGAGGTCGTCGCCGGTGACGAGCGGCGGCGGATTGAGTTCCTCGATCGGCCGCGCGAGTTGCGCGCGGCAGCGTGCAAGTCCGGCATCGTCGGCCGGGCGGGCGGCTGCGAGCAGGGCGAGCAGTTCGTCGCGACCGTCGTGAATCAGCAGCCGCTGCAAACGCGGCCAAGGCAACGACGCCGCGTCGAGCATCGCCGGCAGTTGTGCGAGCAGCCACGCGGTGCGATCGATCTCTTTGTTCGAGAGCCGCAGCCGTCGGCCAATCCCTCGCACTTGAGCAGCGTCGAACATGTCAAAAAACAGCGCGGCTAATCCCAGCGGCACGGTCGCGTGCTGCAGCTGTTCGAGCCGACTGAGCGCCGCTTCCCAGAGCCCGTCGTTCGCCGCCGCATGAGACGCGAGTTCGGGCAAGATCGGCGGCAACAACTGCGCCTCTGCCAGCAGGAGCGCTCCGCGCGCTCGCGACTTGTGGACGACGATACGACGCAATTCAGCCCCGATCCGCTCGCCGCTCACTTGCGACACTTCTGCGGCCATCGCTTGCACCGCGTGCAGCGTGGACGGTTCTAAAGCCAGGTCGTAGGTCGCTGCGAATCGAACCGCTCGCAGCAGTCGCAGCTTGTCTTCGCTGAAGCGTTTCAGCGGATCGCCGATCGCTCGCAAGATGCGCGCCTCGAGATCGGCGACGCCGCCGACGTAGTCGACCACTTCTTCGGCGACCGGGTCGAAGAAGAGGCCGTTCACGGTGAAGTCGCGGCGCTCGGCGTCATGCCGCGCGTCGCTGAAGGCCACCGACTCGGGCCGGCGGCCGTCGAGATAGTCGCCGTCGGTGCGGAAGGTTGCGACCTCGATGGGATCGAGCGGCTTCCGCGCTAACACAGAGATCACGCCGAACGCGGCGCCAATCGCCAAGGTGCGGCGTCGGCCGAAGAGTTCGCGCACTTGATCGGGGTGCGCACTGGTGGCGACGTCGTAATCCTTCGGCGGCAGCCCCAGCAATTGATCGCGGACGCAGCCCCCCGCCCACAACGCCTCGTGCCCCGCGGTGCGCAGTTGGCAGACGACGTCGAGAGCGAATTCGCGTTGGGTTGGTTGATCGTCCACCGGTTGCCGTGAAACCTCTAGTTCGGGGCGGCGAGTAGACTCGCCATGGCAGCGTCGATTCGACGCAGGCCTTTTAGCCGCTCTGCTTCAGACCAATTGAAACCGTGTTCGCGCCCGCCGTCCAGCAGCAACAGCGCCACCTCTGCCGGAGGTTCGCCAAGGGCTTGTTCCACCGCCAGGGTGTAGACGAGCAATTGCAGCTCGTATTGGTTCGCGACCGCGGCGAGATTCTCGGCCGTCACGCGATTCGTCTTGAAATCGAGCAGCCGCCAGCGACTATCGGCGCCCTGGTAGAGGCAGTCGATGAAACCGTGGAAATACCGCTGCGTCGGCTGATCGCCCGTTGGCGGCCAGGGGAGGAGGAATTCGACCTCGCGGCGGATCACGTTCGCCGCCGCTAGTTCAGACGCACGGGGCGAAGCCAGGAACTGCTCGACCAACTTCGCCGCGCGCGCGACTGTCTTCTCCTGCGGCTGATCGGGCAACAGCGATGCGAGCGACGCGCACAGTTTGTCGACCGGTTGCGGCCGTTGGAAGTCGAGCCGTTCTAAGACGGCATGAACGAGCGAACCGAGCGCCCGCCCTTCGCGGCCCCCTTCTAGAGACGCCGCTGCGACTCGCTCTGCCGGGTCACGATCAAGCCTTGCGTCATCTTCTTCCGCCTGCAGCGCCAGCGCGCCGGTCAACTGCGAGAACGAAAACCGCCGCCGCGCTGAGGGATCGGCCGAAATCGCTTCGCTCCCGCGCGGCAACTCACCGGCGCCCTTGGCCGCCAACTCGCGCGTCTTCGCCACCAGCTTTTCCAAGTCGGCGCCGCGCGACTGCTTCGATTTCTCGTCGTCAATCTGCGGGTACTCGGTCGTCACGCGTATGTGAGGCGATTGATATCCCTCGGGCAGCGGCTGTCGCAACGTGCCGTCGACCAAACTGATTTGCTGATCGATCAGTTGTAGCCAGTCTCGCTTCGGCTTCTCGGGATCGTCAATGCTGCTGCTGAGCAATAAGTAATCGGCTGCTCGCGTGCAGGCGACGTACAGCAACCGCCGCCGCTCTTCGAGTTCCAACACATCCTCGGCGTGGCGATAGAGGTCGATGCCGATGATCCCCTCCTTCTCCTCGGCGTCGATGGAAACGAGCGGGCCAAGATTTTCGTCGAGCACCGGCAGCGTCATCCCGGCATGCCGCTGGCGATCGAGATCGGGAAGGACGACCAGCGGGAACTCGAGTCCCTTCGAATAGTGGATCGTCATGATCCGGATGACGTCTCCCTCCGACTGCGTCGCCGCGAGGGCTTCCTTCGGCGCCCGCGAGACGAACTCCGACAGCTGCGTGATGAAGCCCGGCAAGTCTCCGGGCGAACTCCGGTCGAGCGTGCGGGCCTGTTCGATCAGCTTTTCGATGTTCGCCGCTTTGCGCGGGCCGAGGAACTCGGTGAGGAGGACGGCGTCGTAACCGGTCAGTTCCATCGCGAGCGTGAAGAGATCGGCGACGAGCAGGCGGTCTTTTTCGTCACGAAGGTTCTGCATCGTGGCGGCGGCGCGACGGACTTTCGCTGCTTCGATCACTTCCAGCGCGGCAGGGAGCTCATGCGCAGCTGCGAGCGCCGCGTTGAGCGACTTGTGCCGTTCGACGAGCCAGTAGAGCGTCTCATCGGCGAGCGAGAAGAGCGGGCTCCGCAGCGCACCGGCGAGCGCAATTTCGTCGACTTCGCTCGACACGGCGCGGAAGAGATTGAGCACATCGTAGATCTCTTGTTGCGAGTAAAACGCATGCCCGCCGGCGAGATAGTAGCTGAGGCCGTGGGCTCGCAACGCTTCTTCGTACACTTGCGCATCGCTGAGCGTGCGGAGCAAGATGGCGATGTCGCCCAGCTTCAGCGGCCGGGGCTCAGCTCGGTCGCCGTGCATGTCGACGACGATCCGCTCCTCGGACTTGAGGAGTTGCACCAGCCGCCGCGCAATCCAATGCGCCTCCATCTCGCGAGCCTCGCGCGCGGCTCCAGCGCGGCGACTGCGTTTGAGCTTGAGCGGTGCTCCCGCGGCGTCGACGGCCGCGTCGGCAATCTCCTGGCCGTCGTCTCCCAGACTATTTTCGCCGGGCGTCCACAGAAACTCGACGGCGGGTGTCGGCGTCGCTTGCGGGCGCGCGGGGACGAGCGGTTCGTACTGCTCGAACGCCCCGTGGAACACCGCGTTCACAAAGTCGGTGACCGCCGGTTGGCTGCGGAAGTTCCGCGTGAGCGACAGCCGCCCCGCAGGCGACAGGGCATTGCGCAGGTCGATCGAAACGCGCGGCTCGGCGCCGTTGAAGCGGTAGATCGACTGCTTGAAATCGCCGACTGCAAAGAGACCGCGTTCGCTCCAATCGTCGCCGCAGAAGGCCTTGATGATCGCCACCTGCAGCGGGTTCGTATCTTGAAACTCGTCGACCATGAGCAGCTGCGTGCTCCCGGCGACTTCGTTGCGGATCGCATCGTTGCCCGGCGCGGTGAGTAGGCGGTGAGCCCGCGCGAGGAGGTCGTCGAACTCCAGTTGATTCCGTCGCGACTTGGCGCGTTCCAGCGCGCCGGTCACGTCGCCGACCAACCGCAGTAACGCCAGCCCCTGCCCCGCCGCCTCGCGGGCGCCGGCGGCGTCGAACGATTTCTTCAGCAAGCTCTTATCAATCCGCTTGCGAAACGCCTCGCACGCGTTCTTGTACTCATTGTAATCCTCGGCGTCGTGCCAATCTTTCGCCGTGCATTTGCCCTGCACCTTGGCCAGGTCGCGGAGATAGTCGAGCGTCGCCTGGGCTACGGCGACGGTGACCCGGCCATCTTGCTTCTCATTCGACGCCGGCGAGGGAACAAGCTGCAATGCCCGCAGCAGATCATCGAGGTGCTGATAGAGTTTGTCGCTCGCGGCGAGCGAAGATTGGCACGCCAGCCGCAGGCGGTGGGCCTCGTCACTCGCCAGGAGATCGCTGATCGCCGCCGGCGCCGCTTCTTCGGCGAGATACTGCTGCCAGCGCGCGACGACGTCTGCAACGGTCGCCTCGCGCCACCGTTCAATCGCTGGCATCGCGAGCGGCCCGGCGAGCGCCGTCACGTCGCTGCGCACCCGGTCGAGCCCGCGCTTTGCCGCGAGGTTGAGCACATCTTCATTGCCGTCGAGCAGCAGCGACCGGAGCCGATCGTCGACCGTCTCCAGCTTCATCAACTCCGCCGTGGCGGCGTCGAGCACTTCGAACTGCGGATCGAGCCCCGCCTCGACGGCATGGCCCCGCAGCAACTGCGTGCAGAAGGAGTGAATCGTGCTGATGCGGGCGCCGTCCATCGACCGCATCAGCCGCTGCCACGCCGCCGCCTCACGCTCGTCCTTGGCGCTTTGCAGGCGTTCGAAACAACGGCGGCGAACCCGGTCGCGCATTTCGCGCGCGGCGGCGTCGGTGAAGGTGATCGCCACCAACTCTTCCAGCTGCGCCGGCTCGATCTGCGTCGGGTCGACGTGCGAGAGGAACCGCTCGGTCAGCACAAACGTCTTGCCGCAGCCGGCGCCGGCGGAGAGCGAAACGCTCACGTCGCGGGCGTCGAGCGCGGCGCGCTGCTGCGGCGTCAGCGGGCGTTCGGTGGCGGCGTTCATGTGGCGTCTCCCACCGGTGGCAGCCAACGTTTTTCGAGACTACGAACGTGAGCGATCCGGCACCCCGTACTCAACGGACAATACTGCCCGCAATCCTTGTCTTCGTTGAACACCGGAAACCACCCCTGCCGAATGCCGTCGACGATCTCGCCGATCCGCTGGATGAGAGCGCCCTTAAGTTCAGGCCAAGCGGCCGCCTCACGCAGCACTCCCTTTTCAATCTCGCTGAGCGACAACGGCCCCCCCGACTTCGCCCCGGCGCCAAATCCCTTGCCGCGAATGCTCCAATACCCGGCCGACAACCCGACCGCTTCCTGCTCCGCCAGCAGTAACTCCGCGACCGCCATGGCGTAGAGGGGCAACTGCAATTGCGTCCCGGCGCGCATCTTGGCGTCGTCGACCTTTTGCTTGGCGGAGGTTTTGTAGTCGATCACGTTGAACACCTTCACGCCGCCGACTTGGCCGACGTCGATCCGGTCGATCTGCCCCGTGAAGCGGATTTGTTCTTCGCCAATCTTCAGTTGATACGGATCGTCGGTCGAAAGCGTCGCGTCGTCAGTCGATTCGCTGCGGCGATTCTTCGGGCCAAAGCGAGCTTCGAAGTAAGTCGCCTTCAGCGTGCCGTCGAGTTGCGGCCACGCGGCTGAGTACTCATCATGCTGTCGCGCGAATTGCTCGGCCCACGCGGCGATCTGCCGGCGCTCAATTTCGACGAGCGCCCGATCGAGCCCGCGCCGCGGCCGCTCGCCGACGACGCGGTCGAGCATCTCCTGAAAATTGCTGGCGACCACTTCAGGCGGCGGCTGCGGCCCTTTGTCGTTGAGGGCGTTGATGACGTCATAGAGCCGGGCCAGCGTTTCGTGAAGCAAGCTCCCGCGGCGCGCCAGATCGCTCTCCAGCGCGAGCTCCGGCAGCGGTTCGAGCTTGAGCAGATGCTCGCCGAAGAAGCGGAAGGGACAGGCGGCGTACGTTTCGAGCCGGCTGGGGCTCCAAATGTAGTCGGAGCCATAGTGCGCAAGCAGCCTCGCGCGGGCGGCGTCGGAGAAGAAAATTCCTTCAAACGCCCCGAACGTTTTCCGCTCGCTGCGACCGGCGACAGTATGGATCCCTTCGAGGATCGAACGGCCAATCTCGCCATAGCGCGGCGAACGCACGAGAGCCGCGAGAAGTTTCACGTCGGGCTTGCGATCGCGCGTGTCGTGCGCGCTCAGCACGGCATGCCGGCGGACGTCGCTCCGTGACAGCGGCGCGTCGCCATGCTGGTGTTCGTAGCTGAGCGACTGGACCGTCCGCTTGATCTTGGTCTCGCCGAAACAGCGCTCGAGTTCCACCAGAAAGGGGCTCGCCGGCAGCGGCTGCGCTTTGGCGTCGAGCGCGGGATAACTGAGGGTGAGCGTCTCCGTCGGAGCGGTGACCGTCTCAAAGAAAAGCAGCATTTCGTCGCTGCGGGCGTCGGCGGGCGTGTCGCTGGGCGCTTCGGGATCGTCGTTCGCGGCGTCGGCTCCGCCGCTGCGACCGGCGGGGAACGCCAGTTCGCTCAGGCCGCCGACGAACAAGTGCCGCGGCCGCAGATGGCGCATGTTCTCGGCCGAAAGCACCTGCACGCGCCCCGTCGCATCGCGCGGCTCCGGCGCCGGGAGCTCGTTTGCGGTGGTGGCCAGGAGGTCGACGAACTCGCTAAGCGAAAGTTTGGTTTGCTCGACCTCGGCCCAAGCATCGACGTGCGCCGCGGAGTGGAGGCCCTCGACCAACACCGCCCACTCCCGCCGCGCATTCTTTCCGGCTCCCTCCCCCTGGAGGGGAGGGTTGGGGAGGGGGGAAGCCCTATCGAGCGACCTGTCCTCGAAGAGTCCCAAGCTCGCCGCCAATTTCTCCACCGCGTCGACCCACCGGCCGATCGTCGCCGACCGCGGCAAGCCGTTGAGCAGCTCCGAAAAACCACGCAGCCGCGCTGCCGCCGCACGCGAGTCGAACCCGCGGGCGTCGAGCTCTGCCAGCAACCGCGATGGCTGCGAAGCGTCCTTCGTCGAAGTGAGCTCATCGCCAAACGGGTCGTCATCCTCATCCGCTTCGTCAAACAGCGAACGCTGTTCCCCTCGGGAGGGCGAGGCTCCTGCCGAGTCGCCAGTCGACGTCACCTTTTTTACATTCTCAATTGGCACTTCCGGCTCGGCGGGAGCCTCGCCCTCCCGTTCCTTCTCGCCGAGCAGCGCCAATAACGCCTCACGCCCCGTCGGCAACTGCCCCTGCCGCACGAGCCACTCCACCGCTCCACGCGTAGACGCCCCACTACCCTCATCCGCTTTCGACTCTTCCCACCACGCCAGCGACCGATCTCCCACCACATGCAGCACCCGCCGATAGGGCCAATCCTCAACCTCCAGCCGCAGCACGTTCAGCAGACTCCGCACCAGCGGCGTCGCGTTGAGCCGGCGCGAAGCATCGAGATAATACGGGATGCCAAAATCGTCGAACGCCTGCCGCACGCGGTCGGCGACGTCGAAGGTTGAACGAAACGCCACGGCGACATCACTCGGCGACGTCCCCTCGACGAGCAGCGTCTTCACGCGGCGAGCGATTTCCTCGATCTCGGCCCGCACGCTGCTCGCGGCGACGATTTCGATTCGATCGAGCGAATCGCGCGTGGCGGCGGAGGCGGGTTCCAGCTGCCGATAGCTGCGGAACAGATTGCGACGCAGGTGCTCAATCGCCGGCCAACTAACCCGGGAGGGCGAGGCTCCCGCCGAGCCGCCGCTCGACGTTGCCCCGCTTGCATTCCCCTTTACCACTTCTGGCTCGGCGGGAGCCTCGCCCTCCCATTCAACGGTGGCGCCAAACTCCTCGACCAATTGCGTTCGCGTCGCGATCGTCCGCGCAAACAGGTCGCGCCGCTCCCCTGCTCCCGCCTCGCCCGGCAGCGTGATGACCACGCGCTCCGCCCGCTCGGCCAATAGCCGTAGCATCGCCAGCTGCGGCGTCGTGAAGTCGGTAAAACCGTCGACCACCGCCAGCCGAATCCCCGTCGCCACCGCCGGCTCGGCGATCATCCGATCACGGGCCGACCGAAACATTCCCTCGGCGTCGACCAACTGCTGTTGGTCGAGCCATTGTTCGTACTGGGCGTAAAGTCCAGCCAACTCCCGCAGCCGGGGCGCCCCGCGGCGATGTTGGCGGGCGAACTCCTTGGCCGGCACGTCCCGCCGCCGGAGCCGGGCGATCGTCTCGTCGACCAAGTTCACCAACCCGGTCGAGCCGCCGACCGGGGCGAAATACTTGAGAGCCCTCTCAGCAGCCGCCTGGGCGATGACCTGCCGCACGAGCCGGCGGCGCTGAAGCGTCGTAATTGGCCGCAGCGGCCGTGCCCCGTCACGGACCACCCCGGCGGCAAACCCGGCGAAGGTCGTCACCCCGGGGTCGAGCAACCCTCCCGCCGAAGACAACGCCAGCCTTTCGCGCACGTCGCGGGCGACTCCCTGCGTCGGCGCCAACCAGAGCGTCCGCCGACGCTCGCCAAGTCCCCCTAACCGCAACAGATCACGGTACTTGCGCAGCAGGGCCTCGCGTTGCGGCTCCCCACTCAACCCAATTGCGACCACCAGTCGGGCGTCCGTTTCCATGGAACAATCGTACACCAGCTGCCGATGATGCGGGAAGCAGTGGGCGATAGGCGGTAGGCAGGTGGAAGAACGTTTTTTCACTGCCCACTGCCTACCGCCGACATCACCCCCGAACCTGAACGCCGCCCCCTCTAATTTGTTTGACAGCAGAGGCCTAATTCGCCTAAACTGTTACGGTACAGGAAGCTCCAGCTAGGGCAGTAGCGAGGCGACCGTCTTTTCTGACGATAGGCTCGTAAATGCTTGCCGCGTGAAGAGGCGTTAGAGGAGCTTGCAGCGAAAGGGGTCAGGATCCTTTTGCCACTCAGAGGATTGTTCTGCAAGGAACGCCTCCAGTGGCAACAAGTTCCTGACCTCCGACTCGTCCGCAAGAGACCTTCAACTCTTCTTCGTCCCCGACGCGTGGCGGGCGATCCTCGACTGTTTTTTAATCCGCCGGGATTCCATTTATCCCCCGTCGGACTTGTTTTCTTTTTTTTCATTTCCATTTTCCCCTGAAGGAGGTACACGATGGAAAAGAACCGAAAGGTACGAGGTTTTACCCTCGTCGAGCTGCTGGTGGTCATCGCGATCATCGGCGTGCTGGTGGCGCTACTGCTGCCGGCCGTGCAAGCGGCCCGCGAAGCGGCCCGGCGCAATTCGTGCTTGAATAACATCAAGCAAATTTCGCTCGGTTGTAACAACCATGAGAGCGCGCGGCTGTTCTTCCCGCTCGCCTCGACGGCCCCGTCACAGGGCAAGGCCGGCATCGTCGCCAATCAGTTGACCAGCCCGAACAACGTGTCCAATCCGGCGTCGATCACTGACGGCGACGGGTACAGCTGGTTGGTGCAGATCCTGCCCTACATGGAGCAACAGCCTCTCTACAACCGACTTCGCGATGCGACCGTCGGGACCGTGCAGTCCAAGTTCAATATCGGACCGGTGACTGCTGCCAATCAGGGTCTCGACCTGATCCCTGGCGCCGCGGCTGGCACCCCCAACCGATACGCCCATGAGATTCAAGTCGAAGCGTTCAAGTGCCCTAGTTTCCCGGGTGCCGACACGTCGAAGATCTTGAAGCTGAACAACGTTAATTTCGCCGCTGGCAATTACGTCGCCGTGGCTTCGACGCACTACAATGCCGAAGGCGCTTCAGGAACTACCGGCGCCCAAGACACCGGCGGCGGCGGCACCGCTGGCTCGCTCTACGATAGCCAAACGAGCGCCACCAACCGCAAGCAACTGGGCGGCAATGGCGCCATTCCATTCTGGAATCGTACGACTGCTGCGGATACCACGACGTTCACGAAGATCCGGGGTGCGACGCATGCGGGTCTTTCGCGTGACGGCACGTCGAACACGATCATGTTCACCGAATCGCGCGACGAGAACTTTACGAGCTGGCTCAGCGGCTTGTCCTCCTATGTCGTAGCCGTCGATCCAGGGTGGCCAGGAGTGGTGAAGAAGCTCACTTCCGCCGGCACTCCTACGATACCTGCGAATTCGGGGCAAACTCTTGCTCTCCGATTTGGCAAAGATGGCGATACGAGCACGCCAGGCCAGCTCGCATTGAATGTCGGCCAAAACGTCAAACGGGCCGGCGGCGAAACGTCGGCGACGGAAGCAGCTCCGGGTGTAGAAGACGTGTCGAAAACGCCGGGCAAGGCATACTTTTACGCCAAGCCTTATGCCCATCATCCGACGAGCGCTCGCGTCTTTGGTCCGTCGAGCGCCCACTCGGGCGACATCGTCCTCCACGGGTTCGGCGACGGTCACGGCGCGGCGATCAACGCCAACGTCGACCGCAACGTCTACATGTGGCAGGTCACCCGCAACGGCGGCGAAGTCATCACCACCAACTGATCGGTGGTTTAACTTCACGCCCGAGCGTGACAACTGTTAGCGAACGCCCGCCGCGGAGAGGCTCGTCCTCCCCGCGGCGGTTTTTTTTTGCGCCTTGACCAATGAAAATGCAACCACCAAGGCACGAAGGGCACAAAGACGCACTAAGGAAAATGCCAAGGAATTATGGAACCGCCGATGAACGCAGATGAACGGGATGGGTCGAAGTTAATGTGAATATCATTTTCTGACTCCCTTCTTATATCCGCGTTGATTCGCGTTGATCGGCGGTTCCGTCTATTCTTTCTCTCCTGCATTTCTTGGTGCTTCTTCGTGCTCTTCGTGTCTTGGTGGTAAGTCTTCATGCCCGAACTCCCTGAAGTCGAAACGATGCGCCGCGGCGTCGAGCCGATCGTCGGGGCGAAGATCATCGCCTTCGAACGGCTCCCCTGCCCGCGTAAGCCGATCGCACTCACGCCCGGCGTCCCTGCGTTCCGCCGCCGCGTCGAGGGCGCCCGCATCGAGCGGACCGCCCGCGCCGGCAAGCGCGTCGTCCTTTGGCTCGACCGCGGCGACGCGATCATCTTCGAACCGCGCATGACTGGCCTGCTGCTGCTCGACGAACCGCTCGATCCGCTCTACGCCCGCGTTCGTTTCCAGTTCCGCGGCGGCGGGGCGAAGGAGCTCGTCTACTGGGATCGCCGCGGCCTCGGCAACGTCCGCTTGTTGAGTGAACGCGAGTTCGAGCAGACGTTCGGCCTCGATGCCCTCGGCCCCGACGCCCTGGTCATGACGGCCGAACTGTACCGCGAGCGGCTCGGTCGTTCGCAACGAGCGGTGAAGGTGGCCCTGCTCGACCAGCGAGCCGTCGCTGGCATCGGCAACCTTTACGCGTCGGAGATTCTCCACCTCGCCGGCATTCACCCCGAGCGTTCCTGCCGCGAACTTAAGCCGGCCCAGTGGCAAGCGATCGCCGCCGCTGCGCTGGAAGTTCTCGAACTGGCCATCCGCTACGAAGGCTCCACCCTCAGCGACGGCACCTACCGCAACGCCCTGAACAAATCAGGCGGCTACCAAAACCAGCACCGCGTCTACGCCAAAGCGGGCGAGACCTGCCCTCGTTGCCAGAAGGGGGCAATCGAGCGCATCGTCCAGACGCAACGTTCCACGTTCTTCTGCCGCCGTTGCCAGAAGTAAGAAGAAGAAATTGAACCGCCAAGGACGCCAAGGTTCGCCAAGGACATGCGGAGAAGAATTGAACCACAACGACACGGCGGACACAACGAAGTAATAGATAAATACCAAGGAAAGTCGGTCGTATTTAACAAATTTATCGACGTTTTTTTGCAATCTCGTCGTGCTCGTTGTGCCGTAGTGGTAAAACTCTTGCATTTCCTTGGCGAACCTTGGCGTCCTTGGCGGTTAGTCTTTTTCCCCTCTTATCCCGCTGATTCCAGCGCTCGCCCGCGAAAGCCGCGGATCGCTTCGATCATCTCTTCCATCGTCTGGAACCGTTCGTCCGGCCGCTTGGCCATCGCCTTCATTGCAATGTCGGCCAGCGCCGCGGGGATCTGCCGCGACGGCGCTCGCTCGCGCGGCGGCGGCGGCATTTCGTTGACGATCTTCTGGAAGGTTTCGTGTACCTGCTTGCCTCGCAGCGGTTCGGTCAGCGTCAGCACTTCGTACAGCACGGCGCCGGCGCTGTAGACGTCGGTGCGGGCGTCGATCTCGTCGCTCCCGCCGCGAACTTGCTCCGGCGACATGTAGAGCGGCGTCCCGGGGCGTTGGTTGACGTCGGTGAGGATCTGATGCTCCATAATCCGCGCGTCCCCTTCGCTCTCCTCGTCGGCCCACACCTTGGCGACCCCCCAATCAAGCAGCACCGCCTCGCCGAAGGCGCCGACGAGCATGTTCTCCGGCTTCACGTCGCGATGGACGACGCCGTGCGCGTGCGCGTACGCCAAGCCGTTGCAAACCTGAATCAGCACGCCCAACATCCGCTCCAGACCAAAATGAGTGAGCGCTTGTTCGTCCCCATTGGCCTGGCGTTCGATAATGCTACGCACCGTCTCGCCTTCGACCTTCTTCATCGTGAAGTAGAGTCGGTCTTCGGTGTCACGGCCCAAGTCGTACACCGGCACGGTCACGGGATGCTGCAACTGGGCGGTGACGCGCGCCTCGCGCAGGAACCGCGATTGCATATAAGCGTTGTTCGCCAGGTGAGGATGCAGCGTCTTCATGACCACTGTGCGCCCCAGCGTCTTGTCACGGCAGGTCCGCAGTTGGGCCGAACCGCCGCTCGCCAATGGTTTGAAATCGCTGTAGCGACCAAAGCCGGTGGTCTGAAAGCTCGGCAAACCGACGTCGGTATCCTTCACGTAAATGTGAGGATAGGCGTCCTGCTGCGAATCGGCAGACTGCGGCGGGGCGGCGCGAAAGTCGGACATGGCGTGCGAGCTCGTGGAGGGGCGGTCTAGATACCCTGTAAGTTTAGTGCCGGTTCGCATTCCGGCCAGTCGCTCGATTAAACCGCCAAAATCAACGAAGAATTGAACCGCCAAGGACGCCAAGAGGGCCAAGGAAGGAAATCACTGAATTGAACCACGACGGCACAACGGACATGACGCAAGGGAATTTCATAAAACGGGAATCCTACTGACCACATTCTGCAAGCTTCTATCTCTATGTCTTTCGTCGTATCCGTGCCGTAGTGGTTCAATCTTCGTATTTCCTTGGCGCTCTTGACGTCCTTGGCGGTTCAATCCCCGTCTTTGCCGCTCCGCCAGTCGTTGACCCGCGGCTGCCGTGGAGTCTAATAGATTGATCTTCTCCCAGGCGCTCAGGAGCATCGTCATGTCGCACTTGCCTCTCCATCGGCGTGAGTTTTTCGAACGGGCCGGACAGTCGGCGCTCGCCCTCGGCGCCGCGGCTTATCTTTCACCGCTAGCCATGGGCGCTGAAGCGACCACGGCCGAGTCCATTGGCTCAGGGGCCCCAACCGCCGAATCGCTGGTGAAGCTGCTGTACGAGTCGCTCACGCCCGGCCAGCGCGAGAAAATCTGCTTCGCCTGGGATCACCAAGACAAAGAGCGAGGCCTGCTCCGTACCCGCGTCTCCAACAACTGGAGCATCACCGACGAAACGATCGACAGTAAGTTCTACACGGCCGATCAGCAGGAGATGATTCACGCCATCTATCGCGGCATCATCGCTCCGGAATGGCATGAACGCTACGACAAACAGCAAGACGACGACGCGGGCGGGTTTGGATTGAACAACAGCATCGCGATCTTCGGCACGCCCGGCGCGGGAAAGAGCGAATTCGTCGTCACCGGCCGACATATGACGCTCCGCTGCGACGGCGACTCGGCCGAGCATGTCGCCTTCGGCGGCCCCATTTTCTACGGTCACGATCCGACGGGGACGTTCGACGAAGAAGCCGACCACGAAGGCAACGTCTTCTGGCCGCAAGCAGTCGAAGCGAACAAGCTGTATCAGGCGCTCGACGGCAAGCAGCAGAAACTGGCGCTGGTCAGCAGCTTGCCCAGCGAGGGGAACGTGGGATTCCGCGGCGCCGACGGCATGTTCGCCGGCATTCCCGTCACGGAGCTCTCCACCGATCAAAAGGGCCGCGTGCAAGAAGTCCTCCGCAAGCTGGTCGAACCGTTCCGCCAAGGCGATCGCGACGAAGCCCTCGCCTGCCTGAAGGCCCAGGGCGGAATCGACGCCTGCAGCTTGGCCTTCTTCCAGCCGGGCGATATCGGCAACGACAAAGTCTGGGACAACTGGCGGCTCGAAGGCCCGTCATTCGTGTGGCACTTCCGCGGGGCCCCGCACGTCCACGTCTGGGTCAACGTGGCCGATGATCCTTCGCCGAAGCTCAATGCGTAGGCTGCCTACTCGGCGAGCATTGCGAACGAATGGGACGCGAACGCGCGTCGAAGCTCACGGTCGTGCGAACTACGAACGATGAAGAACCTCCGCCTGTTTGTTGCCTTTACTTGCGCGGCGTTGCTCACGGCTGGCCTAGTCAACGCCGAGTCACTGGAGCGGATGCGGCTCGATCGACTGGCCGCCACGCACGCCGCCATTGAACGATTGGCCGCCGAACGACGACCAGTCGAGTTAGAAAGCGGCTTCCGCGACTATCGCGCCGTCCTCCATGCCCATTCGGCCTTCTCGCACGACAGTCGCGGTCAGATCGACGAAATCGTCGCCGGAGCAAAGGCGGCTGGCGTCGACGTGATCATGTTCAGCGAGCACCCGGCCCGCCACTACGATTACTACAGTGACGGCCACCGCGGCGTGAACGACGGCATCCTGTTGATTCCCGGCGCCGAAACGGGCGGATTCCTCGCCTACCCCGCGAAAAGCATTCAACGCGAAGTAACCGACTCCTCGCAACAGTTCGCCGACTTAGTGAAGCGCGACGACGGCATGATTTTTCTCTGCCATCTCGAAGAGCGCATGGATTGGAAAATCGCGGGGCTCACTGGCAGCGAGATTTACAACACTCACGCCGACGTGAAGGATGAAACGCGATTCTTGGCGGCGGTGAGTTCCCCGCTCGGGTTGTTGTCATTGCTGCCAGGATTGCAAAAGTATCCTCAGGAAACGTTCGGCGCGCTGCTCGACTATCCGGCTGACTACCTGCGCCGCTACGACGAGCTTTGCCGGATCGCGCCGCATACCGGCGTCGCTGGCGGCGATTCCCACCACAACCAAGGGATGCGGGCGACGCTCCGTGGCGACGGCAAAGTCCTGGTCGAGGACGGGCTGCGCGAGAAGGTGGCGGAGCTCGATCCCGCCGACAATCCGCTGCTGCTCGGTCTGGTCGCGGGAAAGAAGCCGGGCGACGTGTTGCTTGAGGTCGATCTCGATCCTTACGAGCGCAGCTTTCGCCACGTCAGCACGCATTTGCTCCTCCCCGATTTGAACGAAGCCGAGGTTGGGAACGCATTGCGCGCCGGGCGGGCCTATGTCGCGTTCGATTGGCTCGGCGATCCGAGCGGCTTCGTCTTTCAGGCGAAGCGAGGCAACGAACAATTTCCGCTGGGGAGCCAAATCGTCGATCCCGCTGGATTGCGATTGGAGGCCGCGGCGCCTTTGCCGGGAGCCGTCAAACTCATCCGTAACGGACAAGTCATCCGCGAGGAGCAGGGCCGCTCGCTAGCGTTCGACCTGACCGAGCCGGGAGTCTATCGCGTCGAAGTCTGGCTGAACGTCGCCGATGAACAGCGTCCCTGGATTTTGTCGAACCCGATTTACGTCCGCCCGCCGGGCTGATCGGCGAACTTGGCGCCCGGGGCGGTTGAATCCCTTCCCCGCTGCGCCTACGCTGGGTGGTTTGTCGTCACCTCCCACGCCGTAGCCGACCGAACATGCCATCCAAGCGAAACGCCGCCTCTGCCGCGCCGCCGAGTTGGCAGAGCATCGCCACGGTGCTGATTATCCTGCATCTTTTCTGCCTGCTGATTGGCGTGGCCATCAATATCGGCGGCGGGAAGTCGCTCGTCGGCCAATCGCTCCGCAACGTGCCGTTCGCCCGGCAGTACCTGCGCGGGCTGATGATGGATCTGGCGTACGACTTCCACTTGGCCGGCGCCGACGAGGACGACGGCGTCCACCGCCTGGAGTTGGTGAAGGTCGACGCCCAGCCGAACGATCCCGACGCGGTGCTGGCCGAACTGCCGAACGCCGCGACGCAATCCCGTATCCGTAGGCAGCGTTATCAACAACTCGCGTACCATGTGGCGTTCTTCGATAAGCTGTTCGCCGAGAATAACGACCTCCGCACCAAGTTGCCGTTGCAGGTCGCTGAGCGGTGGGTAAAGTCGCAAGGGCTGCCGACCGATTCGTACCTGCTCCGCTGCGTGAAGATCCCGTCGAAGCGGCTGCCGCGGGCGATCGAGGCCGACATCACCTACGCCTACGTGATGCGCGAGGGAGGGCTGCGGCAGCAGGTCGTGGAGAAGCCGCTTCCCGATCCGATCAAGATTTTTATGGTCTGGGATCCCAACGAAGGGCATTACCAAGGGGCGCGTGAGGCGGTCTTGGGGCAACGGGCGTTGGTCGCTGGTTCGACGGCTGCGAAGGATGGAGGGGCGAGCAAGTAACCCCCGGTTTGAAGAACCGGGGGCTAAATGATGCTCCAATCAACCATGCACGCGGTGACTGCTTATTTTGAAGATCTGAACGCCGCCGTGGGCGCTGCGTGGAACCGGTTTTGGTTCACCGCATCGCCCGCGTCGACGCTCGGCATGATCCGCATCGCCGCCGGCTTGCTCGCCTTCTACGCGGTCGCCACCTACTACCCTGACCTCGAGCTCTGGTTCGGCGACGACGGCATGCTGCCGCTGGAGATGGTCCGCAGCCTCTACGACGGGCAGTGGTCACTGCTCGATTATGTCCCGGCGAACATGCTCTGGCCGGCGTACTGGGTCGCGCTCGTCGTGATCGGCCTCTTCACGCTCGGCGTCGGCGGCCGCATCACCGCGATCGCAGCGACGGTCGTCACGTTCAGCTTCTTCACGCGGGCGCCGCTCGTGACGGGCGAATTCGAATCTATCCTGTCATTCATCCTCGTCTACCTCTGCATCGGCCAAGCCGACGACGCCTTCTCACTGAAAGCCTACTGGCGCCGCCACACGACCACTTCCCCCCTCCCCCCTCCCCCTTCCCCCTTCAACACCATCTCGCTGCGGCTGATCCAAATCCACACCGCGCTCGCCTGCCTGATGATGGGCTGGGCCCAACTCGCCGCCCCCGAGTCGGCGTGGTGGAGCGGCGAAGGCATCTTCCTCGCCGCCGGTCGCCCGAACATGCCGCTGATCGATCTCAGCGGCTTGGCCGACCACCCGCGCCTCACCGCGGCGTGGAGCCACGCGATCACGCTCTACCTCCTGGCGATGCCGGTCTTCATCTGGAACCGCTGGGCCCGGCCGATCTTCGTGATCGCTGGCGGGCTGGTCTGGCTGTCGTTCGCGCTAGCGAGCGGGTGGGTGCCGTTCTGCGCCGCCATGCTGACGGCGACGGCGGCGTTCGTGGAGCCGCAGGAACTACGGCCGGTGCGCGAGTTGGCGACGGCTTAGCAGCCGCAGGTCAACGACCTGCCGGAGCGGCCCTCGAAAGAGTCACCACCAAGACACGAAGGCCACGAAGACGCACGAAGAAGAAGCGCCCCGACGCCATCCGGATTGCCGACTGACGACGCTTGGGCTAGTTACTCTCCGGCGCCTCCACGACACTCTCCTCCACTTCGACAACGCTCTCTTCGACTGCGGCGGCCTCACTCTCGGCTTCGCCGGCTGCGTTGGCGGTCGCTGGCAGCTGCGATTGGGGCTTGAATTCAACGTCCAATCTCAAATCGCCCGGTTCGCTCAAAGCAGCCGACATGTCGTCTGTCGGCGGCTCGCCATCGTTATCAACGCCGTCTCGTCCAAGGCTATAGAGGACGTATCCGCTCCCCGCACGCTTGAATCGCACGGCTTCGCTAGTTGGTGAAAATGGATCGATCGGCAGCGCCGACGGCGATTCGGCAAGGAGCTCTTGGGTAGTCTCTGGAAGGCGGCCATGCCGTTGCTGGAAGGCCTGCAACGTGAGTTCCGCCATGAGTAGTCGGCACTTGGCGAGTTCCAGCAGGCGAGCCCGCTCGAAGCCCGCGTTCGCATCGGGATCATCATCAAGCCATTGCCAGAGGTGGGCCATCCAGCCCATGCCATGTTGAGTCCAGACTCGATCGCGGTACGCAACGTCTGAGAACGGTTCCGCGCTTGCCAGCAGCGTTTCCACCGTGGCACGCGTTTCCTCGCATTGCTGCGTCGTGAGGCGATCCTTGATGCCGTACACGCCGGCGCATCCAATTCCTGTACACGCGTAGCCAACAAGTTCATCGACGATAAGCCCTCCGCGACGCGACGCAAAACCAAGCTTCATTCCGTTGAGGCGCCACCGCAGCGACGTCGCGTCGTCGCCTTGAATTTCCGCCAAGCGACCAGCGGCGTCCATCGCCCGCGCCAGACTCCGATTGGCCTGAATCACTTCGATGTCCAGATCGTCGCGAGAATCGTAATCGAGCGAACGCATCGATTCCTTGTGCAGCCCTTTTTCAACCCGGTTGATCGCGACGTCCACCTCAGCCGCAGCTTTGACTAATTCTGCTTTCGTCGCGGTCGCACCATCGAATGTTCCGGAGTTGACAAGCAAGTTGTCGTTCATCATGCCGTGAGCAGCCAGCAAATCGTCGTAACCGTTGGGGGTGGGCAATTCGACGATTGGAATCGGCTCCGGGGTAAGCAGGAACCAGAGCGCTCGTGCGGCTGGCGTCGCCACCATCAAACATGCCGCCGCCAAGCCAACTCTCAATGCGCCCATTCGCCAGCGGCTGCGCTGGTTGGAACACTTGGCGACGCCCATGGCTTGCCACAACCAAACGACGACCAGCATGACAAGCGCGCTAGCGGGAAGAATCGAGAGCCATTCCGCAATGAATGCCGTCGCCTCGCGGTCGCCTTCCAACACGGCAAAGCCAATCCCGGGAAAACTCTGCAACCAGCCGCCGCTTATTGCCGAGAGTACAAACCAATCGACGGCTCCCAAGATGCCGCCCAGAACTGTTGATGCCGCCAGAGCCGCCAAGACGCCTGCAACCCGTCGCCGGCCGCGTAGATTTGCGGCCCAGTAGACGAGCGAGAACGACAAACCGCTGCACAGGCCAATGGCGCCAATGCTCTGCCACTCCAAGCGACCAAATGTGGACGTTTGAGCCGCGATCGCCGCCGTGACTCCGAGCAGCGCCATCAACTGCAGCATCGTCAACAATGAGAATCGCCGGGCGGCAGGCGATTCGCTGGCCTCCGACGCGTCTTTAGCACGTCGATCCCACATGCGCCGCAACGCCACGCCGCCGGAGATGACGGTCGCCTGCCGAGTGAGAGCGATAAACGGCTCGTACGCCGGCACAAGCAGCAGCGACGAAATGGACGCCAGGTATATCGCTGTCCGCACAAACCAATGCCGCCGCGAAGTCGCCGCCCACAGGGCGAACAGTCCGTTGGTTGTGAGCGTTGAGACTAATAGTATCGCGAGCGCTATTTGCATGCGGCGTATTGTAATCGCCAATCAGCCCGAACGAGACGCCACGCCCAACGGTGTCGGGAGCCTTTTGCCGCTGGGGAGATTGCCATCAATCGAACGCCGCCAGTGGCAAAAGGCTCCCGACACCCTTCGCGGTTCGCGCGTCGCTGCAGTCGCTGACGACTACTCGCTAACCGGCTCATCGCTCGGAGCTTCAGCCGGCGGCTCTTCCGCGGGCGGTTCCTCAACGGGAGCGGCCGGAACGGCGGCGGCTGGCTGCTCTTCTTCAGCGGGCGTCTCTTCCCCGCTGCCGCGTGCGAGCACGAAGATCAGCACCACCAGCATCAACAGCGCGATGATGCCGAGCAAAATGGAGAGATTGCGCACCTGCTGTTTCCGCCGCTTGATTTCGGCGCGGCGTTGGTCAGCTGGCGATACTTCGATCGGCGCCGCGACGACCGCTGGCGCTGGCCGCGTGAAGTCGACGTCTATCGTTGGCTCGTCCTCGAACTCGTCTGCGACGTCCTCAGCGATCGGCGGGGGGGCGGGGATAGACGCCACGGGGGGGCGGCTGTTGAACTCGCGGATAGCGTCGCCGCCCGCTTTCCAATCGGCCCAGCCGTTGCGCCACACCCAGCTGTCGGCCGAGACGCGTCCTTCGGCGATCCACTGGGCGAAGGCTTCGTCGTTCGCCGGGCCGAACTGGCCGCCGCTGGCCGGGCGGATGTACCACGCCGTCGGTTCGGGAGGCGGAGCGAGCGCTGGACGCGCGCCAGGGACCGGCGGCGGCGTCACTGTCGACGCCGCGTGCGAATTGACGACCACCGTCGACGTCGTTGCGGCGCCGTTGTCCTCGGCGACGCGTTCGCCGCTGAAGCTGGGCACGATGAACTTCGCCCCGCACTCGGGGCAAATGCCCCGCTTGCCGGCTAGTTCCGCTTTCACATGAAGTTTGTGCCCCGCAGGACACTCAAACCGCACGCCCATGCCACTTCCTGTTTGATCGAAGGTCTGGGCCGCACCAGCGCGCCCGTCGCCTACTGCCAGTCTATCCAGGCCACGGCGAAGGGCCAACCGGCCGCCGCCACCGTGACCAAACGCTTGGAATTACCGGCCCAGACGGCCCTGTCGGCAGAAAGCTATAGTGTGGCAGCCGATGGCCGTGGCTCAACGAGCCGCCGGAACGACTGAGACAAAGGCGAACCACGAAGACACGAAGGGCACGAAGACGCACGAAGAAATGCAAGGCAAGTAGAGCGATTGCGACGAATCCAGTCGCCTAAATCCTCTTGGCATTTCTTCGTGCTTCCTTGGAGCCTTTGTGTCTTGGTGGTTAGTCTTCTCAACTTCGCTCCGGCGGGTCGTTGACCCGCGGCTACCTCTCCCTTCAGCATTCCGCATTCATCCTTCAGCATTCCCGCCGCTCATGTCCACGCTCGAAATGATCCTCCTGGCGATCGTCCAGGGAATCACCGAATTCCTGCCGATCTCCAGCGACGGGCATCTCGCGGTGGTCAACGCGCTGCTGCAAGCCGGCGGCAAGGGGGAAGTTCCCGACCTGCTTGAAACGACGATCGTGCTGCATCTCGGCACGCTCGCTTCGGTGCTCATTTTCTACCGCCGCGAGATCATCCGCCTGCTCACGACGAACCGCCGTGCGATCCTCCCGCTCATTGCCGCCACAATTCCCGCCGGCGTTATTGGCGTCGGCATCGAGAAGGGGCTCCCCGACGAAACGACCAAGTGGCTGCTCGAAAGCCCGCTATTTGCCGGCTTTGGCTTCTTCATCACCGCCGCCGCTCTCTGGTGGCTGGGCCGCACGCCTGAAGGGACGATCGACTACCCCGCTACGCCCGCATGGAAAGCGGTGATTATTGGCTTTTTTCAAGCCGCCGCGATCCTGCCCGGCGTCTCGCGCAGCGGGCTCACCATCTCCAGCGGCGTCGGCCTCGGTCTGAGGCGTGAAGCGGCGGCCACATTTTCGTTTTTGATGGCAATACCGGTCATCGGCGGGGCCGGCCTGCTGAAGATCAAAGACGCCGTCGATAAAGGGACTACGAGCACCCCCCTGCCCACGCTCGCCCTCGGCTTCGTCGTTTCGATGTTAGTCGGCATCGCCGCCCTCTGGGTCCTGCTAAGAATGCTCCGCCGCGGCCGGCTCGAGCTCTTCGTCTATTACCTCGTGCCGCTGGGGATCGCGGTGACGAGCTGGCAGCTGCTCAAGTAGCCGCGGGTCAACGACCCGCCGGAGCGGCAAATACGGGGAATGAACCGCCAAGGACGCCAAGAGCGCCAAGGAAATGCATTTAGAATTGAACCACGACGGCACGACGAGCACGACGATGGGGAAATGATGTGGTCTACAAATGAGCTGACGCCATTTACTGAAATCCCTTCATCCTCTGCTGCATTTTCATCGTGTCCGTTGTGCCGTCGTGGTTCATCCTCGTGTTTTTCCTTGGCGTTCTTGGCGTCCTTGGCGGTTAATCTTTTTCGTCCTGCTCCGGCGGCTCGTTGAGCCGCGGCTGCCTGCCACGTTGGCAGGCCTCCCTCGCACTTCTCTTGGCCCCGCGTCGCTCCTTCGCCATTCTGGCAGTGCGGCAAGTTTGCACTAAATCCCCATAACTCTCATTCCACAAGCACCTTACGCCAATCCGCCCGATTGGCGCGGAGCTTGCATTTGAACCTCTCGCCAGCGGAGAGGCTGCGCTTAGGCCGCGATTCACCCCTTTCGCGCCTCCGGCCCCTCCCCCAGCCGTCGTCCATCCGTCACACTGATGGGCTGCGCTCGCTGGAAGACCGCCGCCATGAAGGCGGCGGCTCGCCACGAAGAGCCATTAAGACACGTATTCAACCCCCGCACTGCGGCCCGTCACGGGTCGCGCGGGATATTTGCACACAGGCATTTTCACACGCATCGGAGGTTCGTTTCCATGGCAACCGCCACGAAGAAGAAGGCTAAGGTCACGCTGCAACCCCTCGGCGACAAGGTCGTCGTCGAACGCGAGGAATCGCAGACCAAGACCGCCGGCGGCATCGTCCTGCCCGATTCGGCCAAGGACAAGCCGAGCCGCGGCACGATCATCGCCATCGGCACCGGCAAGCTCCTCGACGACGGCACCCGCGGCTCGCTCCAGGTAAAGAAGGGCGACCGCGTCCTCTTCACCAGCTACGCCCCCGAAACGATCGAGATCGACGACGAGGAATTTTTGCTCATGAGCGAGAGCGATATTCTTGCCGTGATCGAGTAGCTCGCAGGGGCTAGGGTTCAGGGTTCGGGGTTCAGTGAAAACAATTAACTGAACCCCATACCCTGAACCCTGGCGTCCCGTCCGCAGCCACGCCAATACAACACGCCGCGCACCCGCGGCACACAATCCAACCCCGCTAACAAACGGAGCCACCTATGGCCAAAATGATTGTCTTCGATCAGGAAGCGCGCGACGCCATGCGTCGCGGCGTCCAGAAGCTTGCCCGCGCTGTCAAGATCACGCTCGGTCCCAAGGGCCGCAACGTCATCCTGCAGAAGTCGTTCGGCTCGCCGACCGTCACCAAGGACGGCGTCAGCGTCGCCAAGGAAATTGAACTGGAAGACGCCTACGAAAACATGGGCGCCCAGATGGTCAAGGAAGTCGCCAGCAAGACGAGCGACGTCGCGGGCGACGGCACCACCACCGCCACCGTCCTGGCCGAAGCGATCTTCAACGAAGGCCTCCGCGCCGTCGTCGCCGGCGTCAACCCGGTGCAGATGAAGCAAGGCATCGAGAAAGCGGTTGAGGATATCACCGCCGAACTCAAGAAGATGTCGATCAAAATCAAGTCGACCCAAGAGATGGCTCAGGTCGGCACCGTCGCCAGCAACGGCGACCACGAAATCGGCAAGATGCTCGCCGCCGCCATGGAGAAGGTCGGTAAGGACGGCGTCATCACCGTCGATGAAGGCAAGTCGCTCGCCACCGAAGTCGAGTGGGTCGAGGGCATGCAGTTCGACCGCGGCTACCTCAGCCCCTACTTCGTCTCGAACCCCACGAGCATGACCTGCGAACTGGACGACGCGTACGTCCTGGTTCACGAAAAGAAGATCTCGAGCGTCAAGGACCTCGTCCCAGTCCTCGAAGCCGTCGTCAACGCCGGCAAGCCGCTCTTGATCGTCGCTGAAGACATCGACGGCGAAGCCCTCGCCACGCTGGTCATCAACAAGCTCCGCGGCACGTTCAACGTCGTCGCCGTGAAGGCCCCCGGCTTCGGCGATCGTCGCAAGGCGATGCTCGAAGACATCGCCGTCCTCACCGGCGGCCAGGCGATCTTCGACGATCTCGGCATCAAGCTCGACTCGATCGGCCTGACTGAACTCGGTCGCGCCAAGAAGGTGATCGTCGACAAGGACAACACCACCATCATCGAAGGCGCCGGCAAGAGCGGCGACATCAAGGGTCGCATCGACCAGATCCGTCGCGAGATCGAAAACACCACCAGCGACTACGATCGCGAAAAGCTCGAAGAGCGTCTCGCGAAGCTCGCCGGCGGCGTGGCCAAGGTCAACGTCGGCGCCGCGACCGAAAGCGAAATGAAGGAGAAGAAGGCCCGCGTCGAAGACGCCCTCCACGCCACCCGCGCGGCGGTCGAAGAAGGCATCCTCCCCGGCGGCGGCGTCGCCCTCCTGCGTGCCAGCAGCAAGGTGAAGCCCGAGGGTCTCACCCAAGACCAGGAAACGGGCTACAAGATTGTCGTCCGCGCCTGCCGCTCGCCGCTCACTGCGATCGCGAGCAACGCCGGCCAAGACGGCGGCATCGTCTGCGAGAAGGTGATCGCCTCGAAGGGGAACGAAGGCTACAACGCCGCGACCGACGTCTACGAAGACCTGGTCAAGGCGGGCGTCATCGACCCGACGAAGGTGACCCGCACCGCGCTGCAAAACGCCTCGAGCGTCGCCACGCTGCTGCTCACCTCGGACGCCCTCATCGCCGAAGCCCCGAAAAAGGGCGGCAAGGCGACGGCGAGCGCGCCGGGTATGGATGACATGTATTAAGCGGACCGGGAACGCCAAAGCGACGCGCAAAAAAAGCCGCGACCGGTGGTCGCGGGGGCGCCAAGCGGAAACTTCCCACCCGCATTAAAACGCCAAAAACGACTTAGCCCCCGGCTCTTCAAGCCGGGGGCTATTTTTTGGGAATTTTTTGCGGGTATCACAATGATCCGTCTATCCACTCAGAGAGATGTTTCTTCCGCTAGAAATCTTAAATTCTGCTACTTATGCGGCCAAACTTTTGAAGGAGGAAGACTAAACACACCTGACCATTTGCCACCGAGAACAGCATTTCACCTCGACGACCGCAATTTCCCAATCAAGGTCGCCTGTCATAGTGAGTGCAATGGCGGCAACAGCGACATTGATTTACGAATCGGGCAGTTATTCTTGCCGATTCACAATCGAATCCCGAGCGAGGCCGGTGATCTAGTGCTCGAAGTGGAACCGCTCGAATTCTCCGGTGGAGGTGAATCGGTCGGCGTACTAGCAGGAATTGATTTGTCTGATCAAGTTTGGAGATGGGTACGCGGTTTTCACGCCGCATTGTACTCAGAGTTCTTGCCGGCCGAATCCTTACACGAAATACACAGCGCACTTCCTCCGCTATTGGTCGAGGGTCAAGATCTCGTGCCAGCGCGTGAATCAATGCGGCAAGTGAAGTTGACGCGGTCTATCGCAGGTCATTTAATAAATGATCGATTTGACTCGATTCGTAGCAACAACGGAAAACTGAACTATTTGTGTTTCTGGATGCCCTCTCGCGATGGGGTGTGTGAATGTGCCTTCGCACTTGACATCAACTCTTGGCATGAGTTGGGCGACGTTCGCTTAGGACGGCGAAGATGCGTCGGTCAATATGCGATGCAGAGACTGGCACCACCAGAGAGTGCCGCAGTTGAAATCTCCATCCCGTTTTCGGTGTCGATCGAGGACTTGGATTCCGCTTGGAAAAATCTCTTGGAAGGATAACGCTGGGTGCCACCGGCATCCTGCCAGTGCCGAAGCGGGCACACGCCCTCCACCGCCCCGCCTCCAAACCTCCAAACAACTCCCCCCCGCCGCCGCAGCCCTAGCCTCCTCTGGCGCTCCGTGCACGCCCCTCCCCCACCAATCTTGCCCCCAACCATTCAAACCGGAGTATCTTTTTGTGCGAGTCGCTCCTATTCAATGGCAAGTGCGACTGAACCTGCTTATAGTCTGATCATTCAGGCGCTACGCCTATTTGGCCGTTGATGCGCCTCGCATCTAACCATGAACCGTTTGCCACGATCCGCCGAAGAATACATGTCAAATCGAAGACTAAAGACCCTGGCTTGCTTTGGCATTTTCGTCATCCTTTTCGGATTCATTGGAGTTCGAAATAACGCCCGCGCAGCAACTCTTAGTTCCGGCCAAAAACTTATTACTTCGTTTCAGATTCTGCCAAACAACTCTGGGACTGGTTTTGGCAGCGAACAAATCAACGGGCTTTTGACCGACTTTTTTGTTTATCAATATGTGCAGCCGATTGGATCTATCACGGCATCCCTATTCGACGGGCCATCACTACTGGGAACCCACACTGTTGATCTTTCAGGCAACGACTTTCCCTACAATGCATTCTCCGCATTCGGCAGCCAACTATCTTTGTTTTCACCGACACCAGCCAACTTCGGACGCATTCAAAATCGCACGATTGACGGCAGAGTGGAAATCTCAATCGACTCCGGCGTACTAGAATTCGACTTGCAGTTCCATCGAGTCAATGTTGGTAGATCGATCTCACAAGGAAGTGGGCTAGAGTCTTACCCTTGGGTGCGACAGTCATCCGTAATTGTTCCTGAACCGGCGCAACTTTTAGCATCTATTGTCGTCGCGGCGCTAACTCTAGTGAAGCGACTGCGGGATGTCGGCGCGTAGACTCATTCGCAGCGCCGCAGTATGCCACTGGCATCCTGCCAACACGCCCTCCACGCCACTTACCTCCCCGCCATCCCATCGCCGCCGCAACCCTAGCCTCCTCTGGCTCCGTCCACGCCCCTCCCCCCGCCGCTCACCTTAGCCCCCGGTTCTTCAAACCGGGGGCGATCCGCGTCGCGCCACGTCTCGCTCCGCCCGCTCCCGCGGCGTCGCCAACTTTCGTCCAAACCTTGCGCCCGCGGCGCCGTCGTCGGCATGGCGATGGGGAATGACGGATTGGGGGAATGCGTTTTCGGCGTTGATCCGTGGGGGGATAGTTGGCCGTCATCGCCCCCGGTTTGAAGAACCGGGGGCTAAGGGATTGGGGTTGTGCGGGGTTGGTGCGATTGCGGCGCGTGCGGGCCGCGATGATTGCCGTGGACGCGCGCGATCCACCCCCGCACGTTACGCTCTTTAGCCCCCGGTTCTTCAAACCGGGGGTGCACCGCGTCGCCCCAATATTCCGCGTCGTCCGCTCCTGTCGCGCCGCCAACTTCGGCCGTGACGTCACACGGCGGCGTTGCGGCGATGGCGAACCGTTGCCTGTCGGGGGGGCATCGCCCACGATGGGTTCGCTCCGGATTGGGATGGCGGGCCCCACGCCCCCGGTTTGAAGAACCGGGGGCTAATTAAATTCTGAACCACGGCATATTTTTACTTGCATTTTATACATGCGTTCACTACATTGCCGCCATGCGACCGACCCTGGGCATCATGATCACGGCGACGACCTACGGCACCTGGCTCCGCGGCGATCGGCGGGGGTGGATTGATGACGGGCGGCTGATGCCCCCTTGCCCGGGTCTCGAAGCCGCCGATCGACTGCGGATGCCCCACCCGCCATTTCTGTTCGCCCGCGATCAACTCCACGAAGTCGGCGCCGTCATGGGCCGCTCGCTCACCGCGCGACTCGCAACGCCGATCTTCGCCCTCCACACGGGCGTATGGCACTTCCACCTCGTCGTCGGCGCCCAACCGTCTGAAGTTCCGCGCATCGCCAAATGCGCCAAAGACGCCGTCCGCTTCCACCTCCGCCCCAGCCGCCCGATCTGGACCGCCGACTACGACAAACGCTATTGCTTCACCGAACCATCCCTCCGCCACCGGATCCGCTACGTCGAACGCCACAACGAAGCCATGGGCATCGCGCCCCAGCCATGGCCATTCATCACGTCGTTAGAACCGCGCATAACACCCAATTAGCCCCCGGTTCTTCAAACCGGGGGCGAACCGCGCCGCCAAACGCAACGCTTCGCCCGCTCCCGCCGCGTCGCTGACTTCCGGCATGACGGCGATGCGGCCGCTCCACGGGGTAGGGGACCTTTTGCCACTGGCGGGGTTGCCTTGAATGGAGAATCTCCAGTGGCAAAAGGTCCCCGCCCCCTTCGCACGTACCACCCCCAACCGGCCACCGCCCTAAATAATCCCGCCATAAATTTACTTCCACACCCACATTAGGCGAATTACAATCGCCCAGCATGCCACGACGCCCCCGCTTCGCCACCGGCGGCCACCTCTTCCACGTCCTCAACCGGGCCGTCGGCCGGCAAACCATCTTTGCCAGCGACGGCGACTATCTCGCTTTTGAACGCCTGTTGGCTGAAACCGCAGAGCGGTTCCCGCTGCGGCTGCTCGCCTACGTGATCATGCCGAATCACTGGCATCTCGTCGTCTGGCCCGTCGGCGACGATGATCTTTCCGCGGCCATCCAGTGGCTAACGCTCACCCATACGGCGCGTTGGCACACGGCGCACGAAACGGTCGGCACGGGGCCGCTCTACCAAGGCCGCTTCAAATCGTTTCCGATCGAATCGGACGAGCATTTCTACACGGTTTGCCGGTATGTGGAACGCAACCCGCTGCGCGCAAACTTGGTCGAGCGGGCCGAAGCGTGGCGTTTTTCCAGCCTGTGGCAATGGCACAACGATCGCACCGACGCGCCGCTCGCCCCCTGGCCGCTCCCACGGCACGCGGAATGGTTGGGGCGGGTCAACGCCGTGCAAACGGAAGCGGAGTTGGCCGCGTTGCGAACTTGCGTGACACGCGGCGTTCCCTTCGGCCATCCAGCATGGCGGCGGGCGACGGCGCTGCAACTTGGGCTGCCGGCAACGCCGGGATTGAGAGGGTGACCGCCGCGGCTGGGGTAGCTCCACGGGGTCGGGGACCTTTTGCCACTGGAGATTCTCCACCCACGGTAACTTGGCTAGTGGCAAAAAGTCCCCGACCCCTTCCAGCGCCGCCCCACCAGATAAACTGCAAACCTCGGCTTCGATTGCCCATGCTCTTCTCCTCAGGACGCCGCACATGAACGCCACACGTTTCGCCATCGCTCTGTTGCTGCTGAACCTCGTCACCACGGCCACCGCCGCCGTCATGCAGACGACCTACCAGATTGAACCTGGTGGCCAGTACGAGTACAAGCCTTCGCCATGGGTCGGCATCCCCGGCGGCGTCCCCAGCCAGTACGAGCTCGACTTCGGCATCGGCGGCACGTTCGTCTACGAGCTCGATACGACGGCCGAAACGGCTCGTCTACTCAATCTCAATCTGTTCCTCACCGGCAACGAGGCCATCCAAGCGGCGCCGCCCGACTTCACGCCGGTGACGGCCGATCGGGTTGAAACGTATCTCGCCAATCAGCTCTTCGTCGAAGATTTTATTGGCGGCTTATTCCATCTCAAGTCGTCGACGGTTCCTGGCCTCAAGCTGACCGACAGCCTCACCGGCAACATCACCATCGCCGGCGGCTTCGACATGACGCCCGTCGACGGCCACGGCATGCGGTTTCAGTTCAGCGCCGTTGCCATTCCTGAACCGACGGGAATCGTGTTGTTCGCTGCGGCAGCGTTCTGCATCGTACGACGACGGCGGTAGCTAGGCTGAGCCAACGGTGTTGGGATGGCGGCGCTGCACTCTAAGCAAACTCCCCATTGGCAAAAGGCTCACGGCACCCTCAAGCGCGGCCAATAATAGTTGCCCAACTCTTGCGCGCGATCTGCTATGGTGCAATCATTCGCGCACCTTAGTCGCGATGAAACTTGCGACATGCTCCAGGAGTTTTTGGACGGCGCCGAATCAGTCCAAAAGTTTTCGCTGCCAACAGCCTACAAGCCGCCGGCTGCGAGAGCCAAGGTGTCGCCGAATTCTGTCGCGACACGGCATTGTCACATCAAAAACAGCACTTAAACCTAAGAGACGCGGTGACTTAGGGCCGTTGTCGCGAAAAACGATTATGACGACAGTCACGACAAATTGACCGTCGCTAGGGAGACGTGCGCAAGCTGAGATCGCCGCCTGAAACCGACGCTCATTGCCGACGCCGCGAGCGGCATTTACGCACCCCCCCCCCGCCTTGGCACAACCAGCCGTCGCAAAACGTCGCAGCATCATCACACGCAAGCATTCCCAAATCCGCCACTATTTTTGCAGCTGGCGTTCAGCGCCCGCAGTAAACGTCAATTTGACGCGAAACATCTCTCGCCCAACTACAATGTATACCTCGTTTTGCCCTCGTCGATCTTCCACATTGAGGAATGCTCATGAATGCAACCCGCAGCGGCTCTCGCCAAGTGCGAGGGGCGGTTTTTTTGGCTGGCGCACTGTGTGCGGCGATTTCTCGTCAGGCGGCCGGTGTTCAGGCGGTCAGAACATACGATGAAAATGTGATATCCGTGAACGTCGTCGACTTTACGGCCACCGGTTCCAGTATGACGGCCGCTCAATTCGCGACCACTGTTGGCCTGGCATACGATAACGACCGCGGAGGCGTGATCGACGGGTCCGCTGTTGGCGGCCAAACCAATATTGTCGATTTTGGAGCCACTGGCACTCGTTCGCTGACTTATGAGGTCCCGACAAACTGGGCGATTGGCCTAAGCAACGATACCGGAACCGCTATCTCTACGATCGGGTCATGGTCGACAGTCATAGCCGACTCCACTCGACCTCGGGTAGTCTTCGAGTTTCCAAACGCCGTTCAGGGGGGGGGCTTCCAATGAACGAATCGTGCAACTTGGGCTTACCGTGTTGTCCTCAAAATATAATGAACTCGGCGCAGTTACAGGGCTAGCAACCTTCAGCGGTGGCGGCACGCAGCTAGCCACGGCTCAGATTCCGTTGAGTCTGGCAACGCACGACACTTTTTTTGGGTTTATCGCTCCTGCGGATCAATGGATTACGAGCTTGAACGTAAGCGCCTACAAGAATGGCCAATCCATCTATTTCATGCGTTTCGACGACCTCGGATTCGTGACTAAGTCATTCATCCCTGAACCGACTCCCTGGTTGTTGGCGGTTTTCGGCTCCGCCATGCTCGGTCGACGTCGGGCGATGAGCGTACGTGATCGACAGGCGTGAAAGCCACCACGCAAAGTTTTTGGACAGGAACTAATCAATTCTGCGCAATTTCGCCGCTATAAACGACCTCCGACTCCTGAAACGTCCGCTAATTAATAAATCTCACCCGCGAGCCCCGCTCCATAGCAATGCTGCACGCTCCGTTTGGGAAGCGAAAATAGTACTATGTCGTCCGTTTTTTCCAGCCATGCTGATCGCTCAATCCGCCAGACCACAACGGCGCATTCGCCTGCCGCCGAGGTCGGCATGTTGCTCGCCGAGGTCGATACCCCTGCCCTGCTGATCGACCTCGACGCGTTCGAAACGAACCTGCGGCTGATGCAGGAGTCGATCGCCGACTTCGCAGGGCAGCTGCGCCCTCATGCCAAAACGCACAAATGCCCGACGATCGCGCTCGCTCAGATCGCCCACGGCGCCGTCGGCGTCTGTTGCCAGAAGGTGAGCGAGGCCGAAGCGCTTGTCGACGGCGGCGTCGGCGACGTGTTGATCTCGAACCAGGTCGTCGGCGCCAAGAAGGTCGCGCGGGTGGCGGCGGTCGCGCAGCGAGCGCGCCTTTCCATTTGCGTTGATGATCCGGCGCAAGTGACGGCGCTCGAAGAAGCGATGGCACGCGCCGGCAACGCCACGCTCGACGTGCTGGTCGAAATCGACGTCGGCGCCAAGCGCTGCGGCGTCGCGCCAGGCGAGCCGGCCGTTCGTTTGGCCAAGCTCATCGGCGAGAAGCAGCATTTACGCTTCGCCGGCTTGCAGGCGTATCACGGCTCGGCCCAGCATCGCCGCAGCGTCGAGGAACGCCGCGCCGCGATCGCCTCGGCGGCGGAACTCGCCGGCCAGACGCGCGATCTGTTGCACGCCGCGGGGATCGACTGCCCGAAAGTCACCGGCGGCGGCACCGGGACGTTTCTCTTTGAAGCGGGGAGCGACGTCTACAACGAGTTGCAGGCCGGCTCCTATGTCTTCATGGACGCCGACTACGCCGCGAACGAATGGGCCGACTCGGGCCAGCCGCCGTTTCAACATAGCCTGTTCGTCTGGACGACCGTGATGAGCCGCACCCCCGGCGTGCGGGCCGTCGTCGACGCGGGCTTGAAGTCGTCCAGCGTCGATTCAGGATTGCCCAAACTCGCCGACGAAACGCCCGCGGCCTACGTGAACGTCTCCGACGAGCATGGCGTCATCGCCCTCAACGGCGCCCCCGACTACCCGCTGGGCCACAAGCTCAAACTGATTCCCGGCCACTGCGACCCGACCGTCAACATGCACGATCATTTCATCTGCATCCGCAACGACCGCGTCGAAGCGATCTGGCCAATCACCGGCCGCGGCTGCGCATGGTAGCTTGCCGGACGACGAACCTCTGCTAATTCCAGCGTGTCCTCGCGCCGACTAGTCACCAGCATCAACCAACCAGCATCGAGCCCACCATGTTCACCCCCGCCTCCATCGTCTACGCCTGGGACAATCAACTCGGCTACGCCCTCGCGCTGCTGGATGACCTCAACGACGAGCAGTTCGTCCTGCGGCCCGGCGGCAAGATGAACCACCCCGCATGGATCGTCGGCCACATCGCCGCGTACCACCCGGTGATCGGCCAACTCCTGCGCGGCGAGCCGGTCGCCGATCCGAAGGACGACCCGCTCTTCGGCTTCGCCGGACACGGCCCGCTGGACGACATCGGTCCCTACGGCAGCAAGCGGACGCTGGTCGATCGCTTCGCAATCGGGCACGAAGAAGTGGCGCAAGCCCTGCTGAACACGCAGCCGAGCGACTTCACGCGTCCGCCAAACTTGGAGCGATGGGAAAAACAATACCCCACGGTCGAATTTATGCTTCCCGACCTGCTGCTCCACCACGAGTCGCTGCACATCGGCCAGATCAGCATCTGGCGCCGCGCCGCCGGGTTGCCGGCGGTCAAGCTGCCGTCACGCCCCATTCGAGCTGAATTGCTGTAAACAAAAAGGCCCGCGGCGCAAGCGCCGCGGGCCCCTGTTCGTCTCCGTCTTGTACGGTCGACAAGCTCGCCATTAGCCCCCGGTCAATGACCGGGGGTGACTCACCAAGTGAACTCGCCGCCGACCAAGGCGCCGTGGTAGAACACGTCGCCTGAGCTGTTCATGGCGTCGACGTCGAGCGTGTCGATCATCGCCTGGGCCTGATCGCTCGCCAACGCCACCTCGCTGATCCAGAGCAGTTGGTAACCGCCGCGAATCGCAAAGTGCTGCGTCACTTGGTAGGCCGTGGTCACGCCAATTTCGCCGACGAAGGCCACGGGATTGTCCGACGCGCCGCCTTCAACGAGCGGCGTGTCGAGCACGCGGAAGGTGAAGTCGTTCTGGGCGTCGTTGCCGTAGATGCCGGCCTTAAACAGACCGTTCACCGACAGCGGACCGCTCAGACGCCAGAGCGCCACGTCGGCCCCAACCTGACCGCCGTAGAGGTGATTGGAGCTATTCCAGCTCACGCCGCTGAGGTTCGGCACGATGAAGTCGACGTTGTAATCGAGCTGCTCGTTCACCTCGATGATCCGTAAGCCGGTGAGCCACGTGACGCGATCCGACCGCTGGTGGCGGAAGTTGAACTCAGTGCTGTTCAACTTCGATTGATAATTGGCGTTCACGTCGAACGCCAACGGAATGTTGATCGGGCCGATCTGAATGTCGCCCGTGTTGCCGTAGTCGTACGCGGCGTTCCAGTTGAGGGCGCCGAAGTACCGGACTTCCACGCTGTTCGGCCCGTCGCCGAGCCGGCGTTCGACGGAGATATCCGGGCCGCCGGCGTAGCCGAAGTCGAAGTCCTCGCCGCCGGAGATTTGGATCAAGCCGCCGAGCGGCCGAGCCAACACCACCTGATCGGGACGCGAACGCGTGAGAATGACGGCCCCGGCGCGGACCTTCCAGGTCGGCGCACAAAGCGAACGGCACAAGTCGCCGCACTCGTCAGCACAGTCGCCTTCGCAGCAATCGCCGCGACCGCCGTTGTAAGCGGTTTCTGCGACCTGCGCGTCATAGATGATGGACGCCGTCTCGGTCGTCTCCGCGGAGCTGACGTCGTCGACCAGTTCCGGAGTGTGGAGAGCCGTCTCCATCGGCGTCACCGCCGACGCCACTCCTGCCGCCCACACAAGCGACGACGCTCCCAAAAATCTCCATGCCGCCTTCATCTGCCCGACCTCCCTGTGAGCGCTTCGCTATGCGAAACTGGCGTCCTGCCAGCTAACGTTAAGCGAGATTGTCGAGTTCATCGACGCCCGACGGCGCATCGGCACGGCAAACCCCCGCACGGCGGTGCGACTGGCGCCATCGCGATTGCTTCGCTCACCGGCTGCGCTTGCCGAAGTCGCAAAGTCGACGACATGTAGGCGGCCATCGAGCTACTCGAGGCTCGGAGATTCCAATCTCCCCACGAACCAGGTAAAGTTTGTCGATTGGGCGGCCCTTGTCGTGCTCGCCAGACGCCTCGCTATCAATCGCCCCTTCGAGAAGCCGTGATGCCGACTCCCAAAGCGTTGTTGCTCATTGACCTGCAAAACGACTACTTCCCCGGCGGCGCCTACGAGCTCGATCGGATCGCCGAGGCGAGCGCGAAGTCCGCGGAGGTGCTCGACCAGTTCCGCAGCAAGGCCTGGCCATTAATTCACATTCGTCACGAGTTTGCCTCGCCCGAGGCGCCCTTCTTTCGTCCCGGTTCTGACGGCGTTCAGATTCACGATTCCGTGGCGCCCCTGCCCGGCGAAAAGATCATCGTGAAACAGCAGGTCAATTCGTTCCAGGGGACGGATCTCCACGCCCAGCTCAAATCGCTCGGCGTCGAGGACCTGGTCATCGTCGGCGCGATGAGCCATATGTGCATTGAAGGGGCGACGCGCGCGGCGGCCGATCTCGGCTATCGAGTCGAAGTCATTCACGACGCCTGCGCGACCCGCGATCAGGAATTCGACGGCCGCCGGGTGGCGGCCGTCGATGTGCATGCGACGTCGATGAGCGCGCTAGGCTTCGCCTACGCGAAGGTGCTCGCCCTGCGCGATTGGAAGTGATCGACCGCCGACTGCCGGACTTCTAGCGCCTGCGGCGGCGGAGCAGGACGACGGCGATGCCACAGACGCCCAGGCCGAGCGTCGTCGGCTCGGGCACGGCGGCAATCGACGCCGTCTCTGCGGCGGCGACTGTCGCGAGCGCGGCGTCGACCATCGCATCGAGGCTAGCCAGCGCCGGCGCGACTTCGCCTGCTTGGCGTTGCCACTCGAGAAAATCAGAACCGTCAGCGATGCCGTCGCCATTGGCGTCTCCCTGATCGAGCGCATCCAGGGACGTTGTCTTCAGACCGAAGCGACTCGACCACTTAGCGAGGTCAGCGTTGGTAACGGCGTCGTCCTGCGTGAAGTCGGCAAACGGCCTCCGCCGCGCGACGGCCTTCAGTTCGTAGGTGAAAAAGTCGGCGCTTCCGGGCGGCGGAGTCGTCTCCCCGCGGAGATGGAGCCACGGGCCGATCTCGGCGGCGATCAACTTCACCGACGAACCATCCTGCGTCGTCCCGTCAAATTGGTAAACGTCGAACGGCGCCGCCACGGGCAACTGCCATCCAGTCAGTCCCGACAGGTTCAGCGTCTGATCAAGCGGCAGCACATACGCCAAGATCGGGTGACTGGCCCAGGCATCGACGTTCGTAAACTTGGCCGCATGTTGCGGCGGCCAGACGTCCGTCGGTCCAAGCTCGATCGTAAAGTCGAACTTGCCCATCACCCGGAAGTCGACGTCGAAGCCGCCGATCCCGCCACTCTGGTTGAGCACGCTCAAGCGGGGCAGAAACTGGTAGTGATCGACCGAAACTGTCTGCGCTTGCGACGTCGCCGCGAGCGCAGCCACGATCCATCCGCACAACGAGAGCCAACCAAGCGACCGCTTCATGGGACGCCTCCTCGAAGAAAAGCCCCTCACGTCGTGGAATATATCGTCGTGACCGCGCTCTCCGCAAAGGCGTTTGCCAAAGTTTGCGTGTTTGAAGCAGCGGATGACGCTTCGCGCAAATCCGTTGATAGCGGAGTGACGCCCGCTCAGCCGTTCGGCCTCAGCTTGCCCAACAAATCAATTGTGGGAGGCGTCTCTGACGCCGATAACGCTCAAAACCACAAGGCGTTGTGGTGTCACCACGTCGCTTCGGGGTCGAAGACCCCTCCCACAGTTTTTTAGGCAAAGCCGTTCGGCCTCAGGCGCACTAATCGCGAACGATGACCTCGCCGCGGCGCGTGACGACGACGTCGACGCGATGACCGCACGAGGGCCAAACGTACGTGGCGACGCGGCGGCCAAAGGCGCCGTTCCGCCAGCTGACGCAGGGAGCGGCGTCGCAGCAGCCGGGAACGCAAACAGTCACGGGAAAGGCGGGACAGGGATCACAAGGATCGTCGACGCACAGCGTGACCTTTACGGGCGGCGGTGGGCAGCAATGATCGCCGGCGACGGCTTTGGCCGGTGCGGCGGCGAAGAGGCCGACAAGCAGCAAACCGGTTAGAGCGACGGTCGACAAATGGCAGCGCATGATTGGTACTCCCCATTCAAAGAATTCAACTCATGATTGTACCGCAAGACGCCCTGTAGCGCCTCGCCTGCTGCTAAAAGCGGCGGCCGACGCAAGATGTTACGGCTCCGGCAACCGTTTTTTGGGCGGGTTGGTGCGGCGAAATCGCTGCTGGTACAACATCATCATGGGCTCCGCCGTCAACAGCCGCGATTTGCTTCTCTGCCTGCTGGCAAAACAGCGAGGCCTCCTGGATGACGTCCGGTTGGAAGGCGCCGTCGTCCAATGGCAAGCTGGATCGGGCGCCTCGCTACTGGAAATCCTGGAGCAACGGGGCGATATCAATCGTCAGCAACGGACCGAGTTGGAGTCGGCCGTATCAAGCCAAGCGATCGAAACGGCGGTCGATCCCCAGAGTTCGCGATTGCGAGAATTGCCTCCCGGCGTGCGGCGACTGCTCGTCGGCGGCGTGTCGGACGTCGCGCTCGCGACCGACGTCGCTTTCGACACCCGGCCCGCATCGCCGCCGAGCAAGACTGGCGTCACTCCGCTGCCAACCACGCTGACGCCTGGCGAGCGGTTCGACGTCCTGCAGGTTCACGCTCAGGGGGGCCTGGGCGTCGTCTTCCTTGCTCGCGATCACGAAATCGAGCGGACCGTCGCGCTCAAGCAGATCAAATCGCAATGGGCTGACGACGAAGACTCGCGAGCGCGGTTTCTGCTCGAAGCGCGCATCACCGGCCGGCTGGAACATCCCGGCATCGTGCCGATCTACGCTCTCGGCGCCGATGCGACGGGCCGACCCTACTACGCCATGCGGCTGATCCGCGGCGAAAGCCTGCTGGAAGTCCTCAACCGCTTCCATGCGACTGACGTGGCCAGCAAGCTCAACGAGCGGATGCCCGAACTTCGCAAACTCCTGCAACGCTTCGTCGACGTCTGCAACGCGGTCGACTACGCCCACAGCAAAGGGGTGATCCACCGCGACCTGAAGCCCTCCAACATCATGGTCGGCAAGTATGGCGAGACGCTCGTCGTCGATTGGGGGCTCGCGAAGGTGATCGGCTCCGACGAAGACGTCGCGCTGACGACACGGATGGTCCGCCAACCCGAGAGCGAAGGGGGGGCCACGTCGACCCGCATCGGCACGACCATCGGGACGCCCGCTTACATGAGCCCCGAACAAGCGGCAGGGCGGAACGACGAACTCGGCCCGCCGACCGACATCTACAGCTTGGGCGCGACGCTCTACCACATGCTCACCGGCGAATTGCCTCATGCCGATGACGACGACATGGGAGTGATGATCGCTCGCGCCGAGCATGGCAAGGTGATCCCCGCGAGCATCGCCGCTCCGTGGCTGCCGCGGCCGTTGGCGTCGATCTGTATGAAGGCGTTGTCGCTGGCGCCGGAAGGGCGGTACGTTTCGGCCCGCGCGCTCTCCGACGACATCGAACGCTGGCTCGGCGACGAGCCAGTGCGGGCCCACCGTGAAAGCGTCAGTGAGCGCGTCTACCGCTGGACGCGGACCCACCGCACGCTGGCAACGTCGCTGTTCGTGGGCTATCTCGTCGCCACGATCGCCATCATCATCGGCTCATTCGGCTGGAGCTATCTGCGGGTCCAGCAGGAAGAACGGAAACAGCGGGCAAACTCTGCTGCTACGACCGAAGCCGAGGATTCACCCGCAAGTCGTCCGCCGGCGGCTGACTAAGACGCGTTGGCAGGCGGCCAACAGCGTGAAGAACACGAGCGTCGCCGACGACGGCTCTGGGACGACGCCTGCCGCGGGCGCCGATATACTCGCCGCAGGCAACGAGCGTTGCCACGCGAGGAAATCGGCGCCATCGACCTTGCCGTCGGCATTCGCATCGCCGTTGGCGATCCCTGCTGGCGCCGAACCGCCGAAGCCCGCCTTCCATACCGGAACATCGTTGGCGTCGACTTTGCCGTCGATATTGAAGTCGGTCGGCCCCGCGATTTCGCTGCCAACGACGACGAACCGAATGTTGTTCGACGTGCCGACGGTCCAGTTGAAGACGTTCGGCAGCGTCTGCCTCCAAAAGACATAGGAGGACTGCGTCGTCGGCGCGATGTTCGCTTGTCCGTCGATGGCCGCCATCGCCGTGCCGGCGGCATTGAACTTTCCCGAGCCGAAAATCAGCGCGTACGATCCGGGCGCCAAGCTAATAGAGAGAGGCGTACGAAACTCGGCCGACGGCGACGGGGGCGTGAACGAAGTGCTGGCTTTCACCGTGCCGTCGGTGAATGGCGCGCCTTGCGGCATCGCGTCGAGCGCCGTGAGCGAGATAATCGCGGCGAACAGATTCCCCGTAATCGCGCCCAGGTGGCCGCCGACTTCCGTCACCGCGGTCGTGGCGTTCACTTTGAAGCGCCAGCCGACGTAATTGGTCGCCGAGACAGACGGCCCGATGGCTTGGCCCGTCGCGCCCATCGCCGCCGACTCGAGCGTCAGCGTCGCCGCGTCAACGGTACGGTGGGCGAGGGTGAACGCGACGAAGAGAATGAGCCAACGCATGGGATGACCGGAAGGGTGTGCGAGATTCTTCGCTGCGCTCAGAATGACAGGACGTCGAATGACAGGGCGCTAGCGGACTTGCTTCGCGTAATCGCTGCGGATGGCGAGATTCAACTCGCCCCCCGCCGAAAACTGGAAGATGCCGCCCGCCGTTCGCTCGATGCTGGAGAGTTGCACTGGGCCGACCATCTTCACTTCGGTCAAACGACACGTCTCCGTCTCCACCGACATCTCGCCGGTCAGCGTGATCGACAGCGGCGACTCGTCGTTCGGCTTCACTTCGATCGCCGCCTGAAACACGCCGACCGGCGACGGGCGTTCGGCCGTCGCCGGCTCGATCCGCAGCAGCGTCAGTTCGAATCGGTGGACCGTCCCGATCGGCCCTTCAAAGCCGAGCAGCGACTGCACCACGTCGCGGGGCACAAGCACGCGCTGGCCGACCGTGACCGGCCGATCGACGAGCAAGGTGGCGAACGGATTCGGCTTACCGACGTTTTCGAGCGATTCCGCGACGAGCCGGGCCTCTTCTTCGGGAGGGGTTGCGCCGTCGAGATTGGTCACCACGACGCGGTCGCCGTCGCGGGACATCAGGTACGACTTTCCTTCGATTGGCTGCGTCACGAGTTCTTCCGGCTTCGTGCTTTCCGGCGTCTGGCGCCGACTCACCGTGAACGTCGCCTTGGCTTTGGTCGCGCGGCCTTCGGCGACTTCGGTCACTTCGATCGTTCGCTGCTGCTCGCGCCGCATGCGGTTGGAGCTTTCGTGAGCCGTTTGGCCCGACTGGGTGATTTTCGTCGTCAAACCGAGATCGACGTTCAGCGTCTGCTTCACGTGGTCGCCTACCGCTGCCGGCGTCTGGCGGAAGCGGACGACCTGCGGCTTCCCCTCAGTCACAGCGGGAACAACGGCCGATTGAGCGAACGCGGCCGCGGCAACGACCGCGAGGGCCAGGGTGAGAAAAGTGCGGAGAATCATCGAACGGCTCGCTTCCTACGAGGACGACGCGGTCGGGTTTGGGCGGGGATGATCGGCGTCGTGCAGCGAGCGGTCAAGATCAGCCTATGCTAGCAGTCGATCCAGCGCCGCCACGGCCACCGGCCAAGTCGCCGGCTGGTCGAGCCAGACGTTCCACCAATTCCAAACCCGCTCGGGAGCATCATTCGGCAACTCCGTGCCAAGGCCCCATGCCTCGAAGGCCGACGCGAGACTCGCTTCGTCACACACGGCGAGCTCAACTTCTTGCGCTGCTGCCAGCGCCGGCGCCAACATCGCCACGGCGAAGCGGTCGGGGCCACGACCGGCCGGCAACAGGTCGGCGTACCGCGGCAGGTCGGCGTTGAGTTGCGATAGCAGCCAAGCCAGGCGCACGGGCTCCGGGAGTGCTGGCAACGGGTGGAACAGCACCCCCTCGAACGTTACCCGATTCTGCCCCGCGTGAGCGACCCCATTGCCGCCCGCGTACGGAGCGACCAGCACAATCTCCGCCGCGACTGGGATGACTGTTTCCTCGGTAGATCGAGCGATTTCGCGCAGCATCCCAGGACCTCTTGCTTCCCACTGCTCGCGCAATGGCCCGCAGCGGACGGCAAGTTCCTCCGCCAGGTTCGGCTGCGCGCGGAGGAGAACCGCTTCCAAATCAGCGATGCCACCCGCGATGCGAACCAGTAGGGCCGGATCGCGCGCCGGCAAATGGAGTTTGGCAGCGGCCCGCGTCACCAGTTCGCGATTGTTGTCGAACTCCGACGCCAGCGCCGTTAGTTGCTCCAGCAGCGACAGCGGCGGCCATTCGGCGGCGGCGATTTCCGCCACCAAGGCGTCGGCGGGCGGATTCAGCAGTTCCCCCAGCGCCGCGTCGGCTGCCGGGATTTCTCGCGCACGGCAGAGCGCCGCATGAAGGGCCGTCGCCGAGAGACTGGTCTTCCAACGAAGTTCTTCAAGCATCTTGGACCTCGCCGCCGGCGCCTGCCAGAAAATGGCGCATAGTTGTGAAGATAAAGTTGCAGGGAAACATCGAGTAGTCGCGTCACGCAAGATACGCCGGCTCCCCGCCGGCGGGCGATAGCACTCTGCGCCACGAGAGAATTGCAAAGTCGACTTAATGAACCGCCAAGGAATTGCGGCGAACAATTGAACCACGACGGCACGGCGAGCACGACGGAAGAAAAAGAAGAAAGGGAGAACACTAATCTTCGCTAATCGGCGCTAATGAATCCCCATTAGCGAAGATTAGCGCTGATTAGTGTTCCCCAATCCCCCACATTTCCTTGGCGAACCTTGGAGTCCTTGGCGGTTAGTTTTTTGAACGTTGCAGTCCCCCTGTCTCGGCGCGCCGGCAGTGCTGCGAATTGCTTGAAAGCTGCCCTCGCGGCCACGGCGGCAGGTTGTTATTCTCCGCGCCCATTTCGACCGCGAGGCGCTCCCCGCCGTGCGGCCGCACCTCCGTCATTGCCTCACCGCGAGACCAGCGCGATGAAACTCCGCCGTTTTCTGCTCGGATCGACTCTCTCCCTCTCCTCGATGGCGTGGGGCGCGATCGGCGTCCAGGGACAGCAGTATCCGGGAGTCGCCGGGAACCAGCCAACGACAGGCGCAGGAACCGTCGCGACGCAACCGCTCAACCAAGTCAGCCAAGTCGCGGCCGTCGGCATCGGCCAGCCGCAGGGCCAAGCGGGCGGCGTCCTGGGGCAGCCCTCTGCTGGACCAAACGGCGGCGCGCCTGTCGCCGGCGCACCTGCGGGAACCGCTCCTGGGTTGCCGCCCGGTCCCCCGTTTCAGCTTTCGGAAATCGAGCAGGGCGAAGTCTTCCGGCTGCTGCAGATGTGGGAAGAATCGAGCGCGAAGGTGAACACCTTCAATTCCGACTTCGAACGTTGGGAATACGACGCCGTCTTCGGTCCCGGCGCGGAAACGCCGCTGATCAAGGCCAACGGCACACTGTCGTTCTCCAAGCCCGACAAAGGAAGTTTCAAGATCGACTCGATCAGCCGTTGGACCAAGGCGGACGCTCAAAACCCGGCCGTCAAAGTTCCCGGCGACTGGACGCCGAAGCCTGATGAAATCGGCGAGCATTGGGTCTGCGACGGCAAAGCGGTGTACGAGTACAACCACCGCGAGAAGCAGCTAGTCGTCGTCAGCATTCCCGAAGAAATGCGCGGACAAAAGATTGTGGACGGGCCGTTGCCCTTCCTGTTCGGCGCCGAGGCGAAGAAGCTGATGGAACGCTACTGGATTCGAGCGAAGCAGTCCGATCCCAGTATGATTTGGCTCGAAGCCTACCCCCGCTGGCAAAGCGACGCCGCGAACTATGACATGGTCGACGTGATGCTCGATCGAAAGACGATGCAGCCGAAAGCGATTCAAGTTCGTCTCCCGGGCGGACAGCAACGGCACGTCTACATGTTCAAAGATCCGAAGGTAAACGAGACGAATATCGGGGCCTGGTTCCCGACGCTCTTCAGCGCTCCGCGCACGCCTCTCGGCTGGACGCGGGTCATGGCGGACCAAGCGGCGCCTCAGGCCTCGAATCCAGATCCGCAGGCCCCGCTGCAGCGGTAGTCGGTTAGGACTCCCGGACCAGCCGGCAGCGGCGCACTTCAGTGCGCCCGCAGCCGTATAATCGCTACCACTGGCCTGCCGCTTGAATTCCTGGCGGGACGGAGTTCCCCAGTCCGACCGCGTCTCAGACCGGCGTGACATAGGCTTGCGTTGTGGCTTGGCTTCTCCCAGGCCGTCGCTTCGCAGGCCCAGGTCCCGCCCGCCATGTCTGACGCTTCGCCGGTGGTTTCGCTTCCTTTTCCCGGCGTTATTGGCGACGAAGCCGATTGTCGGATCCCCGCGCCGCCGAGCGTGAAGCTCTTCGCGCCGACGCGACTCGTCCGCGTCCTCCATGTGATCAACGGCGAACACTTCTCCGGCGCCGAGCGTGTGCAGGACTTACTGGCCGGCTATCTGCCGGAGTGTGGTTACGAAGTCGCCTTCGCCTGCGTCAAACCGGGGCGTTTCCCCGAGGCCCGCAAGTTTCGCAACGCCGCGCTCTATCCGGTGCCGATGCGTAGCCGGCTCGATTTCAGCTGCGGCCGCAAGCTCGCGTCCCTCATTCGCGACGAACAGTTCTCGATCATCCACGCCCACACGCCCCGCTCGCTGATGGTCGCCGACCAGGCGGCGCGCTTGGCGAAGGTCCCGCTGGTGTACCACGTTCACAGCCCCGCCGGCCGCGACTCGACGCGCTGGTTCCGCAACATGGCCAATGCCTGGCTGGAACGGCATGCTGCCCACCGCGCGTCGCGACTGATCGCCGTCTCGCCCAGCGTGCGACGGTACATGATCGAACAAGGCTTTCTCGCGAGCCACGTCATCTGCGTTCCCAACGGCGTGCCGACGATCGAGGTCCGGCCACGAAATTCGACGCCGAAGACTTGGACGCTCGGCATGTCGGCCCTTTTTCGTCCCCGCAAGGGAATCGAAGTGCTTTTGGAGGCTTTGAAATTAGTCCGCCAAGGGGGCAACGACGTTCGCCTTCGCGCCATCGGCCCGTTCGAGACCCCTGCGTACGAAGCCGAAGTCCGTGCGCTGGTCGCTCGGTTAGGCATCGGCGAGGCGATCACCTGGACCGGCTTCGTCACGAACATTGCCAGCGAACTGGCCCAAATCGACGCTCTCGTGCTCCCCAGCCTGTTCGGCGAAGGCTTGCCGATGGTGGTGCTTGAGGCGATGGCGGCCGGCGTGCCAGTGCTCGCCAGCGACGTCGAAGGAGTGCCGGAAGCGATCGTCGACCGCGAGGATGGCCTCTTGGTTCAGCCGGGCGACGCCGCCTCGCTCGCCGCGGCCATCGATGAATTGACCTCGGGACTCGTCGACTATCCGACGCTTAGCCGCAATGCCCATGCACGGCATGCGGACCGGTTCTCCGCCGAGGCAATGGCGAGCAACGTTGCCGCAGTCTACGACCAGGTCCTCGGCCGTTAATCGAACAGCGCAATTCTTGTCATTCTGAGCCCTTCGGTCCCCTCAGGGTAAACTCAGCGAAGAATCTAGCGCATCAAACGAGCTTCCAGGTTCTTCGCTCCGCTCAGAATGACGATATTGGCTTCAGATTCGCACTCCCCAGCCCCCTTGCCATTTGCTGGCTCCCCTGCGAAAGATAGTGGTTTGACATCGAGTTCCGCACCCTCGCAGGCCGTTATGAGCGATCCCGCCGATCCAATCGAAGTCTCCATCCCCGAAGTGAAGGAGTTGCGCGACGCCGGCGCTGACTTTCTCTTCATCGATTGCCGCGAGCCCGATGAATACGCCATTGCCGCGATCGAAGGCGCCCAGTTGCTGCCGATGAGCACCCTCGCCGAACGCGTCGGCGAATTGGCCGGCCATGAAGACCGCCGCGTCGTGATCCACTGCCATAAGGGAGGCCGCAGCCTCCGCGTCGCGAATTGGCTGCGGCAGCAAGGGTTCGCGCGGGCCCAGTCGATGGCCGGCGGGATCGATCAGTGGGCCATCGACGTCGAGCCGGGAATGGCGAGGTATTGAGTCAGGAAAGTTTGCGGTTTCAGATATACGACGCAAGCCGTTTTTTCTGCATTTGCTGACTCCTGTCCCCTGATTCCTGACTCCCCCCCAGCCCCCCTTGAATTTCGCGGTTCGACCTGCGATTGTTACTCGTTCGACCGTAACTCGCCGGAGTGGCGGAATTGGCAGACGCGCATGGTTCAGGTCCATGTGCCCGCAAGGGCGTGGAGGTTCAAGTCCTCTCTCCGGTATTCGAGTATCTATCCGCGCCGCTTGACTGGTCGCTTAAGCGACCAGTCCGAAGTGCCCAACAGGCTTCCACCCCCGCCTTTGGGAATCACTTCTGGCTGAGCAGCGGGAAAAATCGCCCGCTCATCTTCTCGCCGCGTGGAATCGCATCGACTCCCGTCAGCAGCGGCTCATCAGCGTCGGACAGCGTCCCGTCGCGGAACAGGTTGATCACCACGGCTCGCCGCGGCCGAGGACTGCGGTTCTCGTAGCTGCCGTGCAGCATCAGCGGATGATGAAACACCGCCTCGCCCGCCTTCAGTTCGCACGGGACCGGCTTGAATTCGGCCCGTTGCTCAGGCGATAGCACCTCCAGAATGGCGTCCATCCCCTTCGCCAGATTGGTCGTCGGCAGCAACGGCCAGCGGTGCGAACCAGGAACGTAATGGACGCAGCCGTTCTCAGTAGTCGCGTCATCGAGGCCAATCCAACAGGTGAGATGGGCCATCGGCTTCGTGCGCGTCCAGTACGAATAGTCCTGATGCCAAGCGACGACGCCCCCGTCGTGAGCCGGCTTGCAAAAGAGCTGGTCATGCCAGAAGCGGACTGGGCCGTCGAGCAACTGCGCCGCCGGCGCTAGCAGGGCCGGGTTCCAGAGGATGTCGTGTAGCCCCGGCTTGATGCGCCATGCTCCCAGCGCATGAAACAAAACCGCGTTCGGATCGCCCGATTCGTTGCTGTGGTACTCATACCACAGCTCGGCGCCATCGTGGCCCGTCTGCACGAGATCGGCCAATTCT
>PNKX01000001.1 GCA_013822725.1 Pirellula sp. | reverse complement strand
CCCACGAGTGTGCGAGACACATAGTTGCGGCCGGTATACAGAGGGTGATCTACCGTTTACCGTATGCCAAGAGTCTTGTTCGTGAGCTATACCCAGATTCTATCGACATGGACGGCACTTTTGGAAATAATGAACGGGTACGTTTCGAGCCTTTCGTGGGAATAGCACCTCGCCGTTACGGTCAGTTTTTCACAATGGCGGCAAGAAAGGACGATAAAGGAAACGCATTAGGATGGTCGCCCATTAACGCCACACCGAATTTAGGTGAGTATTTCCCCCTGCATGATGCAATAAGCGCTGATGAGCTTGTTTTCTTCGAAGGAATCTGGGACCGGTGGGAGGTCGCATCGAATGGAACGATTTCTAATTAACCCGCAGATAGCAAAAACAGTAGAGGGGATGCGTTATCGGCTACGAATGCTTGAACCTTCTAAGCTTGCGAGCTATGGTCCAAATCGGTACAGGGCTTTAAGAAATCAATCGCTGATTACCCTTCGTCAGACTCAGTCCAATCCATCGCAAGCGGAAAAGCCTTGCGATTCACTCAAGGATGGAGAAGTTCAATCTTCGGAATAGCTATTGTTGTGCATCAAGTCGCAGTGCGTTACACAAGTCCGCGAGTGGCCTAGACGGATTGGCCAAACTCACAACAGCGCGGCATTGACATGGGATTACAGCCGCTATTCTATGTGATCTTTCGTCATCACCACGCCCCAACGGGGGCATGAACCTTAAGTAGCTAGCGATTTTCCACTTCGCACAACGCCCCCAGCGACAAAAGGCTCCCGACCCCTTCTCACGCCGCCTCGTCAAATCGGCAACCTCTCCTCCTTCGCAGAAGACAAGAAGGGCCTCTGGAGACGATGCCCCGCCAGATTCGCTGCGCCTCACCCCAAAAACGGCCGCGCCGTCCAAAATTCCCCCCAGAACATCAAAAATAAATCCGCGAATAAGCTTATTGAAAATAGGCCACTCCCTCCGCTAGGTTCGAGCGTGGCCGGAGGTTCGCGCAGCGACGCCCCTCCTTCGTTCTTTGACAACTCATCGCCCCCATGCCGCCGTCGTCAAACGTGCGGACCATTGAACCCTGCGCGCAGTAAGAATCTATATGTCTGGCTGACCGCTGACCGCTGACCGCTAACAGCTTACGCACCTACCAGGACGTCGCAGCCGCAAGAGGCGTCACTGCGCCGCCTGTCGCGAGCCTGCCCAACACGACAACGACAGCGCAACTCCAACCCGTCCAACGAGTTTGGAGTCCTGTCGCCAAAAACGCGTCAGGCGACACCAGGCGACACGCGACAGTAACCAGCGCCGCAGGCGACAGGCCCTGTCGCCCAGTCGTGTCGCCCACGCCACGCCGGCGTCACTCGAACCTCTTACCGTGCCAGACCTTACGCTTCCTGTCGCCAAAAACGCATAAGGCGACACAAGCCCTCGCGACACAGTTCAACGGCCAAGCAGTCGCCTCCAGAGCACCCCTGCAACGCGCCTCCCTCGTTGTCGGCAAGACGGCAGCGACTACAGTAAGAAGGAATCGCCGCGGCGGCTGGGCGATTCACGGAACATCCTTGAGGCTTCACTGGATAAGGAACGAGATGAGACAATCCGCCTGCTGGGGCCGCGCACTGGCGCTGGCCGTCGTCGCGCTCGGCTGCTCCGCCGCCGTCGCTAACGCCGCCGCTTATACGGAGTCGATTCAGGGCGACCTCTCGGGCGTCGCCGCCTCGCCGACGCCGTGGGCCTTGGAACTCGGCGCCAACCCGCTCACGGGAACGGCGGGGACGAACCTCAATGCCGGCACCAACGATTACGATCTCGTGGCGTTCACCGTTCCGGCGGGGTTGCGACTCGATTCGATCCTGGTCACGAATTACGAGAACGTCGACCCGTTCGCGCTCGCCTTCTTCGCGTTGCAAGCGGGGAAGCCGTGGCTCGACGGCTTCGGCTTCGACATCGGCGGCAATTTCTTGATGGGTTGGTCCCATATCGATCGTTCGATGGAAGACGTCGATCTGCTCTATAAGATTCAAGAACACGCGAACGAGCCGCCGTTTGACATTCCGCTCGGCAGCGGCGCGTACACGCTGTTGATTCAAGACATCGACACGACGTTCGACTACACGCTGACGTTTCATGTGGCGGCTGTTCCCGAGCCGTCGGCCGCGGCGTTATTGGCCATCGGCGGGGCGTGCTGCTTCCGGAGCGGCTGGCGTCGTCGCCGTGCGACGCTTCGCGGCGCGTGATGGCGGCCTCGGCGTCGGCGCGATGCATCGACAAGGGACTGGTTTCGGCGCCGCGGCGCCGCGACTATACTCGGGGCTCTTCTCTCAACGATGCGAGGCGGCGACATGATCGCAGGTGCAACGAGCAGGTTTGGTCAGCGGCGAACCGGACGCGTCGCGTCGTGGTGCGTTCCGCTGTTGGCGCTCGCCTCGTTTTGGAGTTCCTGCAGCGCCGCGGCTTGCGCCGACGAGATCGACCTGAGTAGCGCGACGGTCGTCGCTCCCGCTGGGCTCAGCGGCCCCGAGGCGAAGGCGCTCAACCTGCTGGTCGAGGAGATTGCAGCGCGAACGCGGCGACGTCTCGAAGTCGTGCGCGATTGGCCGGAAGGCGGGGAGACGCCGGTCATTGCGGTCGGCCCGGCAAGTGCGCTGGCGGACCACTCGGACACTGCGGCGAAGCTGGCGGCGCGCCAGTCGCTCCCCGCCGAAGGCTTTACCATTGAAACTAGGATCGCCGACGGAAAGCCGCCGGCGGTGTTCGTCATCGGCAACGACGAGCGCGGCGTCTTGTTCGGCGTCGGGAAGTTGTTGCGGTCGCTGGAGATGTCGCGCGATCGCGTGGCCCTGCGGGCGGCGCTCGACGTGACCTCGGCTCCGGCGATGCCGATCCGCGGGCACCAACTCGGCTACCGGCCGAAGACGAACTCCTACGACGGCTGGGACCTGCCGCAGTGGGAGCAATACATTCGCGACCTGGCGGTGTTCGGTTGCAACACGATTGAGTTGATCCCGCCGCGCTCGGACGACGACGCGGATAGCCCGCACTTCCCGCGACCGCCGCTCGAGATGATGGTCGGCATGTCGCACCTGGCGGCCGACTACGGGCTCGACGTGTCGATCTGGTATCCGGCAATGGATACGAGTTATGCGACGGAGGAGGAGATCAAGGCGGGACTGGCGGAGTGGCACGGCGTCCTCGCGAAGCTGCCGCGCGTTGATGCGATTTTCTTGCCGTTCGGCGATCCGGGCGAAGCGCCGCCGGAGCAGCTGATCGTGCTGCTGGAGCGGCAAGCAGGGCAATTGGAGGAACTGCACCCCGGCGCCGAAGTGTGGGTTTCGTTGCAGGGGCTGACGCAACCTCAGTTCGACGAGTTGATCGCGTTCCTGAAGACCGAGCCGACGTGGCTGACGGGCGTCATTCATGGTCCGCAAACGCGGGTAAGCGTGGCGCAGCTGCGGGAGTTGTTGCCAAGTAGCTTGGCGATTCGCGGGTATCCCGACATCACGCACAGCATGCGGTGCGAGTACCCCGTGCCCGATTGGGACGTCGCGTACGCAATGACCGAGGGGCGCGAGATCATCAACCCGCGGCCGCTCGACGAGACGACGATCTTCCAGCAGTATCGCGACCATACCGTGGGCGTCGTCACCTACTCCGAGGGTTGCAACGACGACGTCAACAAGATGATCTGGAGCCAGCTCGGTTGGGATCCGGCGGCGCAGCCGATCGAGACGCTGCGCGACTACGGCCGGTACTTCATCGGCGGCGCGCAGGGAGAAGACTTCGCGCAAGGATTGCTCGCCTTGGAGCGGAACTGGCGCGGGCCGCTGCTGACGAACATCGAAGTGATGACGACGCTGCAGCAGTTCCAACAGCTGGAGCAAGCGGCGTCGCCGGCGCTGCGGCAGAACTGGCGATTCCAGCAGGCGCTCTACCGGGCACACTACGACGCCTACCAGCGGGCGCGGCTGATTGAGGAGACGGCGCAAGTGGCGGCGGCGATGGAGGTGCTCGCGCAGGCCGATGATCTTGGTTCGAGTGCGGCGCTTGAGAAGGCGGAAGCGATCCTCGATCGGGCTGAGGCGCCTGCAGCGCACGATGCTGTCGCCGCGCGGGTGAAGGAGCTGGCCGAGGCGCTGTTTCAGAGCATCCACATGCAGCTCTCGGTCGAGAAGTACGGCGCGATCGACGTCAATCGCGGCGCGAACCTGGATGAGCTCGACGTGCCGCTGAACAATCGCGTTTGGCTGAAGCGACGGTTTGCAGAGATTCGCGAACTGGAGGATGAAAATGCGAAGCGACGAGCTGTGGCGGAGATTCTCTATTGGACCGATCCTGGGCCAGGCGGATTCTACGACGATCTGGGGAATCCGGTCGCGCAGCCGCATCTTTTGCGCGACGATTCTTACTCGGTTGATCCAGGGTTTCTCGAACACCCGACGGTTGGCTTTCGTTCCGATCTCAACTGGCGCCGGTCGTGGTGCACGCACGTCGACGGGCTCTATCAGACGCCGGTGACGATGCACTACGACAACCTCGACCCGCACGCCCGTTACAAGGTGCGGGTCGTTTACGCCGGCGAGTCGTTTGATCTGGAGGTAAAACTGGCGGCGATTGACGACCAGGGCGAAGAGATCGAAATTCACCCTTTCCGTCCGAAGCCGCAGCCGGTATCGCCGGTGGAGTTCGACGTTCCGCCTGCAGCGACGGCCAATGGCGAACTGACGCTCCAGTGGCAATCGAACCCTGATCGCGGCGGCCCCGGACGGGGATGCCAGATCGCCGAAGTTTGGCTGTTACGCGTTGATGAACCTTAGTGCGTGGCGCCTGTAGCCCCCGGCTCCGCCGGGGGGTAGCGTAACGCAGGACATCGCCAACCGGCATGGTGACCGACCCCCTGGCGGAGCCAGGGGCTGCAATTGCAAACCCACAAACGAGCATGATGAGCGATACCCTCCAAGCAGCGCTCCACGCCGGCCGTCGCGTCTACGGGACGATGGTTGTGTCGAGCTCTCCCTTCTGGCCGCCGCTGCTGAAGCGGACCGGCATCGACTTCGTCTTCATCGATACCGAGCATATCGCGCTCGACCGCGAGACTGTCTCGTGGATGTGCCGCGCGTACGCCGCGCTGGGGCTGACGCCGATCGTGCGGATCCCAACGCTCTGTCCGGTGGAAGCGGGGAAGATGCTCGACGCTGGCGCCCGCGGGGTGTGCGCGCCGTACGTCGAAACGGCGGAGCAAGTCCGCACACTCGTCGGCGCCGTGAAGTATGGGCCGCTCAAGGGAGAACGGCGCGCCGCCATCCTCGCCGGGCGCGACGCGATGGAGCCGGCGCTCGCCGCGTACGTTGAGGAGCGCAACGGCGAGAACTTGTGCGTCGTGAACATCGAGAGCGTCCCCGCGATGGAGAATCTCGACGAGATCCTGCGCGTCCCCGGTCTCGACGTCGTGCTGATCGGCCCGCACGACCTGTCATGCAGCCTCGGCCTGCCTGAGGAGTACGGCCATCCGCGCTTCGAGACGGCGGTGCGCGAGATCATCGCCAAGTCGCGCGCCGCGGGCGTCGCGGCCGGCGTCCACATGGTGTACGGCGACATGGCGCAGGAGGCGGCGTGGGCACGGCACGGGGCGAACTTCATGCTCCACAGCGGCGATGCATTCTTGGTGGAGCAACAACTGCGGCGCGAGGTGGCCCAGCTGCGGAGCGAGTTGGGCGACGCGACCGGCCACGTCGACGATCGCCTGACGGCGATTTGAGAGACGAATTGGTTCATGCGATCTTCCTTAACCAAGCTTGCGGCGACCAAGCGGCCCCGATGGCACGAGCGGGTAGCCTGGAACCTGCTCCTGATATCGTCGATATTCGTCCCCCATGTAGTGAGCTAGGCGTTCGTCCTTCAAGTAGCTGCCGATAGCGAGGTAGGCGGACCACACCGCCGTGAGGAGAGCATGATCGAGCGTCATCCGCGGCGTGAACCAGATCAGCCCGGCGAAACTGAGATACACCGGATGCCGTAGCCAGCTATAGGCGCCCGTCGGAGCAAAGCGACGACGTGGCAGCGGCAGTCGGCGGGCCCAGTGACTCCATTCCGTGAAGCCCGTCTGGTAGCCCAGGCCGGTGAGGAGCAAGCTGTAGCCGAGCGCCAGCCACGAGAGATGGAACGCGATGACGACGACCGTGCGCGACCAACCGTGCAGTTCCCACACGACGCGCTCGCTTCCCTGCCAACCCCAGAACACGATCCACAACGAAACGCAGGTGACGATGCAGTAGAAGACGCCGAAGAACTCTCGACCAATCACGCGGCAGATCGCCGACTGCACCTTGGGGAAGCGCAGCAGACTGTGCGGCACGGCGAACAGGAGCGCGAGGCCAACGTCGCTCAGCAGCATCGTTGCAAATGAGGATGGCGCGGCAAATTTGGCGGCTGTGTCCGAAAGGAACCGATAGAGCGATATAACGGTCACGGCGAACATCAATTGCGCCGTCGCGCCGACGATCAGACCGACGGCGCGACGCCAGATCGCGGTCGAATCAGAGCAAGCTGCATCCATGCTGGAACTCCGCAAAAGTAGAAATCGCATCTTCGGTGACGTATTGAGTGATTAGCAGAAGGCGTAGGTGCGGTGCTGAGTATTACCTCGCCGCGTTGACGACAATGATGTCGCCATGAACGGCTAAGTCGTCCGCCACCCCGACGGCGCCGAGCGCTTTGCGGAGCGGTTTGATGCCATACTCCGATTGGCGTAACGGGAACTGCCCGCGGATGCGGAGGAACTCGCCGCGGTTTTCAACCTCAGCCTGAAACCGCAGCGGGCGTTTGACGCCATGCAGGGTGAACTCGCCGACAAACTCGTATACGGGAAATCCTTGGCGACTCGGCTGCGTCGTTTTCCGCGTCGAGACGATGTCGAACGAGGCGGTGGGGAACTGCTTCACGTCGAGGACCTCGGCGCCAAGCATGTTGGCGGTCACTTCGCGCTGCGTGTGGGCGGCGGTTTCACCTTCGACGCCGAGGTACTTCCTCGCGTACGCCACGTCGGCGAGAAAGCTGGTCGCGTCGAACACAAGCTGGCCCGCGTTTTGATCAGCATCGAGCGTGATGTGACCGGAGCTGAGCATGCCGACGACGCCGTGGACGTGTCCGAGTCCAGTCTTCTCGACGCGGATGTAGACGCGAGAATTCGCCACATGTACGTCGCCAGGAGCCAGCGGCTTTGCAGGAACGTCAGCCGCGTCAGCGGACGTCGCGACGATGACACTGAGACACATTATCATCACGCTGAAAATCTCGCGAATGTGCGTCGATTCAGCACACTTTGTTGCAGATCCGTCCATTGTCGACCTCGTTTCCTTTCGATGTCGTAAACGTTCGCGCGAACGTGGTTGATGCGATTGACACGCAGGCCTTACTCGTCGCACCATAGGCCCCTCGCTCGACGACGATATGGTATAGATCGCTGCGTCGCCGAGCGTCGAGAGCAACTTGCGAACTTCAACCAAGCTCGCCGCCTGAGTTACGGATAACCACATCATCAATCACGGACGACGTCGCTTCACGAAGAGGCGACAAGCGCCGCGCAGTCCGCTGCCGCGACGTGAAGCTGAAAGGATTCGGCGACCGAAATGTTGTGCACCGCGATGGCCGCGACGAGTGGCCCTGCCATCGGCAATCGACAACGCGTGCCGGAACTCATGGACGAACCGGGGATCGACCCCGCGGCCCTCGACCACGCGCTCCGCGGCATCGCGCGGATCAATGCGTTTAGCCTCACCGCGGGCCACCTCTGGCGACGGCTCCACCAGATTGCTCGCGAGCGCCGGCTCACTCGACTTCGCATCCTCGACGTCGGCTGCGGCAACGCCGACGTCACCCTCGGCGTCGCGCAACGCGCACGACGCTCCGGTTTGAACGTCGAACTCTTCGGCTGCGATCAAACCGCAGTCGCCGTCGAAGCCGCCCGCGAACTCGCCCGCCGCGCGGGACTACAGCATGTCCGGTTCTTCCAAGCCGACGTCCTCGCCGACGATCTGCATGGCCCCTACGACGCCGTCGTCAGCTCGCTTTTCTTGCACCATCTCGACGAGACGGAAGCGGTCGACCTGCTCCGCCGCCTCCGCGGCGTCGCGCGGCATGCGATCGTGATGGACGACCTTTGCCGTTCGGCCCTCGGCTACTGGCTCGCGCGATGGGGTTGCCAAGTACTGACCCGCTCGCCCGTGGTCCACTTTGATGGCCCCGCATCGGTGCGGAGCGCTCTCACCGCCGCCGAAGCGCTGCAACTGGCGCATGCCGCGGGACTTCAGGGAGCTACCGTCCAGCGACGCTGGCCGGAGCGATTCACGCTGATCTGGAAAAACGACGCCGCCGTCCGGGAGTTCGTGCGATGAACGCACCCGTGCACTGGAATGTCGTCGTCATCGGCGCCGGGCCGTCCGGCTCGGTCGCAGCCTACCAATTGGCTCGCGCCGGACTGCGGGTCGCGCTCATCGAGCGCACCGTCGGCCCTCGCTACAAAGTCTGCGGCGGCTGCCTCAACGAACGCGGCCTCTCGGTGCTGCAGCAGTGCGGACTCGGCGACGCGCTTCGCGACGAGCTCGCGACGCCGTTGCGGCAGATCGTGTTCCATCGCGACGCTCGGCAAGTCGCCATCAATGGGCAAGTCGGCGCCATCGTCAATCGCGCGACGTTCGACGCCGCGCTCGCCGCGGCTGCGGTGCGGGCGGGCGCCCAATTCTTCGCCGGCGTGAAAGCGAGCGTCGAGCCGCTCGCCGCGGGGACCACTGTGCGCGAACCAGCGACGCGGACCGTCTCACTCACCCAGGCGGATGGAACTCTCAAAGAAATTACAACTGAACTCGTCGTCGTCGCCGACGGCCTTGGCCGCCCTTCGCTGCAGCGGCTCGCCGAGTTCGACGGCGTCACCGCCGCGAACTCGCGGCTCGGCCTCGGCGTTACTCCCAGTGAAACGCTGGTGAGCTCCGGCTACGAACCTGCGACCCTCAGCATGGCGCTTGCCGATGACGGCTATCTCGGGGTCGCCCGACTCGCCGACGGGCGGCTGTGCATCGGCGCCGCCATCGACGCGGCCGTCGCCCGTCGCGGCGCCCTCGACCGTTGGATCAGCGATACGATCGCGCGCTGCGAACTGCCCGCGATCGACGGGCTCTCAATGGCATCGATCCGCGGCACGCGTCCCCTCACGCAACGCCCCGCACGCACCGCTGGCCACCGCATCGTCCTGATTGGCGACGCCGCCGGCTACACCGAACCGATCACCGGCGAAGGGATGGCCTGGGGGCTCGCCGCGGCCGCCGCCGTGGCGCCATTCGCCCTGAAGGCCTGCCGCGAGTGGCGTCCCGAATTCGCCGCCGCTTGGGAGCGCACGCTCCGCCGCGACGTCTACGGCGGCCAGTACGTCAACCGTCTCTTGGCCGCCGCCCTCCGCCGACCTCGCTACGCGCGCCGCGTCTTCGCCGCCGCGGCGGCCCTGCCGAGTCTAACCGCCCCGATTGTTCGTCGCCTGAATCGACCCCAAGCCGTTGCAAGGATTGCCGCATGACTCCCCTCACGATGACCTCCACCCGGATCACGCCTGTTCGCGCCAACCCGGTGCGCACCGCGGCGCATCGCGCCAAGCGGGCGACAGCGAACCCCGTCATCCGCGGCATCGGCGTCGCCGTGCCGGAGAACTCCATCCTGCAACACGAAGCCGCCGACGTCGCCACCGACCTCATCGCGTCGGAGGAACGCGGCAAGCGAGCCATCGCCACGTTGTATCGACGCTCGGGCGTCGCATCGCGGCATTGCGTGATCATCGAGCCTCCCGTCGAGGGCCAACCGATGACGCAGAACTTCTTTCAGCGCCGCACCTCGCCCACCGACGGCGGTCCCTCGACCGGCCAGCGGATGGCGCTCTACGAGCAATCGGCGACGCGGCTCGCCGTCGCCGCGGCGCGCGACGCCATTGCCGCGTCGGGCCTCCCTGCCGAACGGATCACTCATATTGTGTCGGCCACCTGCACCGGTTTCTCGGCGCCAGGGTTCGACCTCGGTCTGATCGACCAACTCCCTCTCGCGCGCGGCGTGCAGCGAACGCAAGTCGGCTTCATGGGCTGTCACGCGGGGCTCAACGCCTTGCGCGTCGCTCAGGCCTATTGCAAGGCCGACCCCCACGCCAACGTTCTCGTCTGCGCGACCGAGATCTGCAGCCTCCACTTTCAATACAGCGAACAACCGCAGACGATCGTCTCCAACGCCCTCTTCGCCGACGGCGCCGCGGCCGTGGTGGTGTCGCCCGACCGCGGCGAGCGCTCGACCTGCGGCGACGGCGACGCTTGGCGACTCGCCGATCACGCTTCGTTCGTCGTGCCGAACTCCGCCGACCTGATGAGCTGGCGAATCGGCGATCACGGCTTCGAGATGACTCTCTCCCCGCGCTTGCCCGATCTGATCGCTGCACGTTTGGCCCCGTGGGTCGACGGCTGGCTCGCCAAGCAGGGGCTCGCCCGCACCGACGTCGGCTCGTGGGCCATCCATCCCGGCGGCCCCTCCCCGCTGATCGCAACGCTTCACGCGGGCGCCACTGGCATCTTGTCGTCCTCTGGGCGGCAGCGGTTGTGAGCTTGGTGTCGCTCCTGCTTGGCCTCTGGCATTCATGGCGCGGCGCTTGACCGGTCGACCGACAACCCTTGGGTTGTATTTCAAAAGGCCCTTCGTTTGAACAACTCACAAGTTGCATGAGATTCCAAGAGAATGGGGCTTCTTCGAGTGCTCTGGCCCACATGTTGACGAACAAATCAGTTGCCTAGATTCGAGCGTCACGCGACCGATCTTACCGGTATCACCAAGTGAGAGTCAGGCCAGCCGTGGCGCCATGAAAGAACGCGCCTCCCGTGCTATTGATGCCGTCATGGGTGGTCTGTTGATGCATCGCCGCGAATTGGTCGCCTGCGACCGCCACTCCCTCAATCCACAGCAGTTGGTAGCCGCCTTGAAATGCAATATGGTCTGAGATTCGGTAATTCGCCAATGCATTGACGTCACCCACGAATGCAAATTGATCTTGTTGATCGGCGGACAGCAACGTCGAATTGACGTTCCAATGGTTCGCGGCAGCGTTTCCGTAAATGCCGGCTTTCGATGCGCAACTGATTGCGAGTGGCCCGCCGCCATCGAGGATCCTAGTGATTGCGCCCACCTGAACGCCGTAGAGATTATTGCGAGTCGTCGTATCGAAATCGTGGCGACTCGAGTCAGCGAGCCTCTGCATAATATTCAGTTGATCGTTAAGTTGCAGCCAGCGAAATCCGGCCACCGAGGTGAGCCATGAGTAAGAACTATTCCGGCGCGCATTCAGTTCCGCGCTGTAGAACTGTGATCGCCATACGGAATCTAAGTGCGAGGGATGAAATAACCCGACGCCATTGGGAAATCTCCAAAACCCATTCGTATCCATCGAGCTGCTCGCCTGCCAACTCTGCACCCCGTAGTATCGAACGTCGATGGCATCAACGGCATCGACGTTGACGACCCGCCGGACCGCGCTGATATCGGCTCCGGCCGCCCAATTGAATTTGAATTCATTCGCATCGAGCAGCGTCGACGTGTTCTGGAAGTTGCGAGCGATCGGACTAGATTGCGGGGCCCCGCGGGTCAGAATCACGGCCCCTGCACTGACCGTCCACAGCGGCTCACAACATTTTTCCCAGGATTGGCCACCGCCGCAGCAGTCGTCTACTGTCGAAGCGTGAACTTCCTCGTCAGGCACTTGTTCCGACACGTTAGCATACGACGCCGGTTGATTGAACCAGTCGTTGGCCGCTTGCTGAGCAAAGACAGGCGTTGGGAGGAGCGTGATTGCAATGACAGAAGCGGCGAGTTGAAGGACTCTCATTTTCTGACGCGCTCCGCGCGGAAGTGAACCGAATGGATGCCATTCCCTCGTAGCGGAAATCTCGACCATGGATTAGGGGACTCGCCGCTAACAAAAAGATCGACTGTCACGACGCACAAATTGCGAATTGGCGTTGTAATTCAAAAGACTTTCCGTAATGAGAAGGGCCGAGTGATTCGCTCACCGGAAAGGACGCTTATCCGCATCGCTGATACTAAATGGAGAATGCCAAGTGCGTCACAATGCACGCTTGCTGTGCCAATACCGCACGCATCACGACGCCCTTCTGTTCAGCCCCGACGGCAACGACGGGGTCGTCACCAGCGTCCGCTGGCAGAGTTGAATAGAAATGGCTATTGTCCGGCCCCGAAAATGGTCTGAATTTCGGTGTGCTTTGCCGGATAAAAGTTGCTACCGAGCGTCAGACTCGCGAGATTGATGGGTTTCTAGAACTTCGGCAAGCATGGAGTTCGGCGTCCCCATCAATTCGGCGTTCGTGCTTCCCTGGAATCTCCGATGCCTTGGCTAAGCATCTTCTTGGAGACCAGCATTGGGCCTCCAATCAGATCTCGATCAGTGAATTGACCATGATAGCTAACGAGCGGCCCAACTCGGAACGGTACTGCCACGGCAAGACGCCGCCGCAGACCGTCGACGACTTGATCCGCCACGCCACAAAACGGGCGCTAAAATCAGATATCTAGACTGTGTAACAATCCGTCGTTGCGGTCAGACCAAGGAGCGACTACTACGCCTGTCTCCTACGCCGCGATCGTCGTGCGCGGAACGGCTTCGTAAGGGTCGGCGTGCCCGATCTTGGTTTCCTTGAGCTTTGTCCCTGGCATAATCTCAAAACGCGGGTCGAAATCGACCATGGTCGACGCCAACTGCTTCAAGACGCCTGCGTCGCCTTCCGCCTTGGCGGTTCCATCCGCAAGCTGAGCTTCCAGCGTCTTGGCGCCCATCATCGTCTGCTCGAGGTCAACGCGATTGATCGTGAGCGTCAGATCCGGGGTTTCGGCAAGAAAGCCCTGGATATTGGTGAGCGTGGCGTTCTCCAATTCGATCAAGAATTTCTCACCGTTGTCTGGCGTGATGAGGTTGATTGCGAACCGCATCCCCTCGGCTTTGCGGCTGTCCATGCGAATGCCGAGGAAGTTGAGGAACAGCTCGGTGGACATCGCCCGAATTACGTCGGGGCTGCTGGAATCGGCGGTTTCGCCCTCCGGAATTCCCGTTCGGAGTTCGTAGGCGGCGGCGAGAAAGCTGTTTCGCAGCCCGGGATTCTCCTGCTGGTATCCGATCTGCTCGAACACATCTGCCAGCAGATCCTTGGCAACCTGATTCTGCGGCTCAGCCTGGACCAGCTTGTTGAGGATTTCCTGGGCGTGTAGGTATTTGCCTTCGTCATGGAGCGCCCGACCTCGCAGCAGAATCTTCTCTGCGCCGCCCATCATCTCCACATAGAGGGGCGCCGAGTCACTCGGCGAAAGCGGAATCAGCGTCGTCGGGTTGCCATCCCAGAAGCCGAGGAAACGCTGAATGACGCCCCGGCTGTTGTGTTCGGGCGAACCGTGATAGCCGCGGCAGTCCCATTTGGCTAGTAGGCTCTTCGGCGTCTCGTAGACGTTGTGAATCTCGTTGATGGTCACGCCCTGGTTGGCGAGGTGCAACACTTGGTTGTTCATGTTGGCGTACAGGTCACGCTGTCCGCGGAGCACTTCCTGGATGCGTGCGTTGCCCCAGCGCGGCCAATGGTGCGACGCGAACATCACTTCGGCCTCTACGCCGAAGCGGTGGAGGGCCTGGCTGATGTATTTCGACCAGTTGAGCGGATCGCGGACCGGAGCGCCACGCAGCGTGTAAATGTTGTGCAGCGACGCAATCACGTTCTCCGCCATCCAGAGCGCTTTCAGGTCGGGGATGTAGGTGTTCATCTCCGTGGGCGCTTCGGTGTTCGGCGTGTCCTGAAAAATCATGCGGACGCCGTCGACGTCGATTTCTTCGATTTCCTGTTCGATCAATCTATTTGGCGCCATCAGCCCCACGGCGCCGGATGAGACGGCCTGACCGAGGCCCTGGCCGACATAACCATGCGGACTCGCCGGCAACAGGAGGCCGTACTGGTAAAACAGCCGCCGGTTCATGGCGTTGCCGGCATACACGTTCTCCGAAATCGTGTGCACCATGAAGTTGCGGGGAGCGATGATGGGAATCTTCCTCGCCTTCACAGCGGCGTCGTCGAGGATCCCGCGCACGCCGCCCCAGTGGTCGGCATGCGAGTGCGAGTAGATCACGGCCGAGACCGGCAGTCCCTCACCTACATGTTCCTGGAACAGATTCCACGCCGCCCGAGCCGTTTCGGCGGAGACCAAGGGATCGATCACGATCCAGCCCGTCTTGCCCCGAACGAACGAAATATCGGAGAGGTCAAACCCTCGCACTTGGTAGACGCCTGGGATGACTTCATAGAGTCCGTAATTGTTGTTCAGTACGGACTGGCGGAGCAGCGAGGGATGAATGCTGTCAAACTCTTCTTGCTCGTCCAGAAACTGAAACCGCTGCATGTCCCAGGCGACGTGGCCAGCGTCCGCCATGATCTTGAGTTCTTTCATCGGAGCAATAAAGCCCCTCTTCTGCTCCTCGAAATCTCGCTCGTCGGCAAACGGCAGCGTCGCTTTGGATTGATGGAGGACATCGAGCGTGAACCGAGACGGCGCTTTGCCTTTGGGATGGAAATGCTCCTTCAATGGGAGCGGCGCTTGAGCGCGGGCTGGGTTCGCATCAAGGGCCCAACTACCCGCGACGGCGAAGGCGGCTCCCACCGCGGGAAGAGACTGCACAAACTGTCGTCTGGTGGTCATCGCAAGGTCCTACGCTGAGAGGTCGAGCTAACAAAGAGGGTGCTCCATGCTAAGCCTGAAGTTACCCTAAAATGCGCAGGAGAGTGCGATACGGCACATCACGCTGGGTTTTTGGCAGCGACAGTCGCTTTATTCTCACCGATTTTTAGGGTGGGACACTCCATATGCATTTGGCATACCTACCATTGAGCAACTTTGCGCCCAAATCGAGCAACCGGGCGACAGCGATTTCGATCAGCCCGGTTGAAGCCGCTCTCCGATGGCGAACACGGGGTTTGCTCCTTGCCGAGCGCGGTGGGTGCGGGCACCCACCCAAAGGGCGTTGGCGTTTCTCGTGTTGGAGTCGTTCGTCGCTGTGGAACTTGGCTTCGTAGAGCGGTGGCTTACGCACCGACCTTGACCGCCTCCAATCCGCAACGGCAGGCGGCAAACAGGGAAGCGATCGGCCCCGTAAAATCGCTCTAAATAGGGGCAAATACCTCATTAGGGGGCGTTAGAACGGGGGCTTCCCCCGTCTATCGTGACCTACCCTTGGACAGTGGGCATACGCATATCGCTTGCGGGTCGATCCGCATTTCAGGGCAGCAGAGCCAGGCGGTTCAAGCTCGCGCGACATTCAGCAACCAAAGCCCCACGGTTCATTCTTTAGGAGCATTGGAAAATGAGAACCTCGATCGTCATGGCAACGGCAGCGCTCGCGCTTGTGTTCGCGGCGACGGTTTCGGCCCGCGACGCCGGCACGGCCCAAGCGAACGAGTCGACGGTGCAAGAGGCGACGGCCGGTTTCTATGCGGCTCTCAATGCGATGTTCATCGGCGACGCCGATCCGTTCAAGGAAGTCTGGTCGCATGCGGAGGACGTCACGTTCATGGGCCCGGACGGGTCGGTGAACGTTGGTTGGAACGAGGTGCTCGCCAATTGGGAGGTCCAAGCCAAGATGAAGCTGGGGGGCGAAATCCGCCACGAGCTGATCATGGCGACGGTCGGCCAGGATTTGGCCGTCGTGCAATGCCGCGAGGTTGGCGAAAACGTCATCGACGGCAAGCCGGTCGCGGTTTCGCTGCGGGCCACCAATGTCTTTCGGAAAGAGAATGGCGCGTGGAAGATGATCGGCCATCAGACGGACAAGCTGCCGTTTCTGGAGAAATAGCGACGGTACGGGCCGGCAAGTGATGTTGCCGGCCGACTGTTAAGAATTAACTCGACTGGCCGGGGCGACGATCATCCGTCGCGCCGGCCAGTCGTTTTTCTTAGCTGGCGTCGAACGATCGACGGCCGTGTCTGTAAATCGCCCAAACTACTATGCCGCAACCGCTTCCGGCCCTGTCAGGAGCGTGCTGGGGGCGAAAATAGACGGGTCTGTCGCCATGGGAATCGCTGGCCGTCGAATCGCCGGTTTACGGGGCGGCCGCCGTTTGATTTGACGGCGGCAAAGAATTTCAGCATCTCTTTTGCATCTGGCGCGTCCCGTGTGCACAATACACGGCGACTTCTTGGAGGGACGCCATGCGCTTTCAATGCTTTTCACACGTCTTGTCGACGAGTGCGATTGCCGTACTTACTTGCTGTTCATTCGCCGCCTCGTCGGCCAGGGCCTACGAGGCGGACGACCGTTGGGACAATACGGCCACCAACGGTTCGACCGGGGCGATAGGGACGCCGATTGAATTGACCTGGAGCATTGCCCAGGACGGCACGTCGATGCCGGGAGAAGGTGGCGGGCCGGTCGACAGCAGTCTGATCAGCCTTCTCGACGGTTTGCTCGGCGAGGGGCCGGGGGGGACCGACTTCACGCAGCGGCCTTGGTTCACCCATTTTCAGGCGGCGTTTGATCGGCTCAGCGAAATTTCGGGCGTGACCTATATCTACGAACCGAAGGACGACGGCGCCTTCTTCTCGAGCGGCAACGGCGGTCGCGGCCAATTGGGCGTCCGCGGCGACGTGCGCATCGGCGGGCGGACATACGGCCCCGGTTCGAGCGTGTTGGCGGCGAATTACTATCCTGATTTCGGCGAGATGATGATCAACGTCGATCAGGGAAGCTACTACGCAGATCCCGCCAACGATTTCCGAACGTTTCGCAACATCATCATGCACGAGGCGATGCATGGGCTGGGCGTGGCTCACTCCGAGTCGGTGGGGAAGAAGTTCCTCATGGAGCCAATCCTTGATACGTCGTTTGACGGCCCGCAGTTGGACGACGTGCTGGCGCTGCAGCGACTGTACGGCGACGTTTGGGAGAAGGGAACGGGCAACAACACGGCGGCGAAGGCGACGCCGCTCGGCACGCTGGGGTTGGGCGTACCGCTGACGATTGGCGGCGACGGCGGCTCGCTGTTGGTGGCCAGCGATGACATCGACTTCTTGAGCATCGACGACAACAGCGACACGGACTTTTTCAGCTTTACGCTGGATAGTCGACAGCAAGTGAGCTTGAATGCGATGCCCTTGGGGGCGTCGTACAGCGTCGGTCCGCAAGGGGGTTCGGAATCGAGCGTCAACACGCTCAAGTCGAGCAACCTCTCCTTAGACTTGATCGCCCCCAATGGGTCGACGGTATTGCAGTCGGCCAATGCCGCGCCGATTGGCATTGGCGAGTCGATCGTCTTTCAGCTCGACCCGGGGACATATTTCGCCCGCGTCCGGGGAGCGGCCAACGAAGTGCAGTTCTATCAGTTTGGCATTTCGACGTCGCAGGCGCCTGAAGGGACGCTGGTGTGGGTCGGCGACGTGAGCGGCAACTGGGACGTCGGCGGCGCCGAGAACTTTGCCATCGAGGGCGTGAAGTCGAAATTCTATCCCAGCCTGGACGTGGAGTTTGACGATACCGCCGTGACCAAAGATGTGGCTATTATTCAGCAGGTCTCGCCGCTCAGCATGAAGGTGACGACGGACGACAGCTACAAGTTCAGCGGTCCCGGCGGGATCCTCACGGGGGGACTGACCATTGCTGGCGACGGCGAGGTGGAACTGGCTAACACGGGGAACTCGTACGCCGGACCAACGACGGTGGAGTCGGGGACGCTCAAGATCACCGGTAACGCCAATGCCATGGTGAGTCCGATCGAGATCAAGTCAGGGGGCAAGGTTGTGCTGGCGTCGCCCGATGCGAGCTTCATGGCGAGTCCGATCACGATTCACGACGGGGCGGAACTGCAGGTCGGCTTGGCGACCACTAACTCGAACACGCTTCCGGACGTGCATCCCGGCATCGTTAATAACGGCGTCCTGCGGGTGCTCGACGCCGAGGAGATCAATCACGTCACGGGCAACGGAGCAATCATCGTGGAGAACGAGGTCGCGACGATTGCCGACAACCTGGGCTACGACGGGCCGATTACGATTGCCGCCGGCGCGGGCGCCCTGCTGTTGAACCCTGGCGGGATGGGTTCGAACTTTGGCGCCACCACGGTGCAAGCGGGCGGTTATGCGGCACTGACCGAGAACATCGTCACGGGCGAACCGTTCAATCTGGCGGGCGACGGCGACGGCCTGGGCGCCTTGCGCGTCGCGGCTGATCGACAGGCGACGCTGAGCGGTCCGATTACGGTGGCCGCCGAATCGGCGCGGATTGAGCTGGGCGCCGGGGCGCAAATGTCAATTTCCACCGTGATCGACGCCTCGGCAGCGACAGCTCCGCTGGAGTTGGCGTTGGGGACGGGAGCGCAGATTACGCTGGCCAACGGGTTGAACGCGGCGGAGGGAATTCACCTGTCGGGCGGCGGGGACGTATCAATCGGTGGCGACGTCGACTTGGGAGGAACAAACGTCGTCGAAGCCGGTAAGTTGACGCTCTCGGGGCCGGGACAGCTGACGGCGGAGTTCAACGTCGCCTCCGGCGCGACGCTGAAGGTCGTCGGCGGCCACACGTTTGCTTCGTCGGCAACGCTGACGGGCGGCGGTTTGGTGCAGGGGTCGTTCAACTTCCCTGGCCGGTTGGCGCCTGGCGATACGGCGGGGGCTATGGGAGTGGAAGGGAATTTAGCTCTCTCCGGCGATCTCGCCATCGAACTGGGAGGGGAATTCCCACAACTTGAATATGACCAACTCCATATTATGGGATCTGGAGTATTGAGCGGCGGGTTGGAAGTATCGCTGATCAATAACTTTGAGCCGTCGTTCGGCGACGTCTTCACGATTCTCACCGGCACGAAGCCGTTGGTCGGCTCGTTCAGCACGCTGATCATGCCGACGCTTGACGGCGGTTTGGGGTGGAACGTCAGTTATCTGTCGAATGCCGTACAGCTCTCGGTCAAGTCGCTGGGCATCAGCGTCGCGTCCGATTTCAACAGCGATGGCGTCGTCGATTCAAGCGATCTGAACGTGTGGAAGCAAGGCTTCGGACAGGCGGGCGCTCGGAACCAGGGCGACGCTGACGGCGACGGCTTTGTCACGGGGGCCGATCTGCTGATCTGGCAACGGCAATTCGCCGGCGGCGGTGCAGCAAGCGCGGCCGCAGCAGTCCCCGAACCGGCGGCTTGGGCGCTGGCCGCGGCGTGGTTGGTTCCCTTCGCTTCGCGGCGGGCTCGCCGGCGGTTGCGTTGAGCAGCGGAGCGGATTCGCCTAGAACACGTCAGCCGTGGCGGCCGGCGAAGGATCGTCTCCGGCGTTTGAGACGTTGACCGAGGCCCGGCATTGCTCCGCCAAGCGGACGCGGCAGCGGTATTTTTTTGACGGAAGGAACTTGAGTGCGCATCACGATGCTCATTGCGACCGCGGCGTCGCTGTTGGCGTGGCAACCGGCGACGGCGACTGAGCCGAACGAGAATTTTGAGTCGGCGACGCTGCTTGGGCCCGGCGTGCTGACGGTTTCCGACGAACTGCGGCAGCCGTCTGATACGCTGCTAGGAACGCGGGGACTGTTCGACGACATCCAGTTCGTTGATGACGACGGCAGCCCGGTCGGCAACGGCTTTGCGTCGGGGATCGCCGACGTCCCGACGAACAGCGGATCCATCAGCTTTGCGGTCACCGGCTACACCGACGAATCGTTCTCTGGAGCCCACGATCAACTCGGGACGTACGAGGTGTTCGTTCAGCCTTACGACTTCTTCGGCGACGCGATCGACGGCTTTACCGTGACGCAAACGATGCAGCCTAGCGTGGTTGACGAGTTCGACTTTTTTGACGCCGACTGGATTGGCGGGAGCTACGACGTTTACATCGACAATCTTGTTGAGTTTGAAGGATTCGCCGACATCGACTTTTACACGTTTACCGGACTGACGGCTGGAGCGAGCTTCACTGCTGAGACGCTTGATCCTTCGTCGTCTGGCGTCGACACGTTGCTTGGTTGGTTCAGTGCGGGGGGCGCGCTGTTGGAGAGCGACGATAGCGGCGGCAGCGGGGCGCTCAATGCACTGATCGATGGCGTCGTGCCGGCCAACGGGCAACTGACGTTCGCCGTGACCGGCCCCACTGACACATTGTTTGAAGGCGAACATCAGTCACGCGGCGCTTACGACTTGAAGCTGACGCTCGGCGGGGGCGTCGACTACGCAGCCGACTTCAACAACGACGGCAAGGTCAACTCGCTCGACCTCGTCGCGTGGAAGACGGCCTTTGGCGCGACGCCGGTCGGCGACGCCGACAATGACAACGACAGCGACGGCGCCGACTTTCTCGTGTGGCAGCGTCAGTTCGGCAGCGGCGTCGCGAGCGTCGCTGCGGCGACGGCCGTGCCTGAACCTGCGACCGGTGCGCTGTTGTTTTCGGCCGTCATGGGCGTTACTGCAATCGGTCGCTTGCGCCAACCCCCTCGGTGAGGCGGGTTCATCCCATTCTAGAGTTCGTTGCGGATCGCTAATGCGCGACGGGCTAGCGTTGTCGCGCCGTAGCGCAGCGAAAACCCGCAAATCGCCGATTCGGCGTGTTGTGGCGAGGCACGGCTCGCCCTAGACTCGAACCTTCGTGCCGCGCGAAGGATTCGTCTTTCGGCGTTTTATGGAGCCGGTCGTCGGAAATGGAACACCGACGAACGGAGTAGCGTTAGGGAGAAGAGTATGTTGTTCGCTTCAGCATTGACGAAGCAGCTATGCGCCTCGGCCGTCCTCGCGACTCTCGCCTCGACCACGTTCGTCGGCGGCCTCTCGGCCGAAACGACTGAGACTCAACCAGCCGAAGCAGCGGCTGCAGAAGCAAAGGTCGTCGCCAGCGAGACCGCCGAACCTGCCAAGCAGGAAGAAGCCAAGAAACCCGCTGGCGAGAAGAAGACGTCGACCGTTACCGTCGGCGGCCTTGAGTGGCGCACCGACTACAACAAGGCGTACCAAGCCGCCAAACGCAGCAAGCGGATGCTGTTGATCAACCTGACGAGTTCGTCGACGAACAACGTCCAGTCGAGCGTTGATCAATACATGGCGACTAACGCCAACGTCCAGAAGAAGCTGCAAAACGTCGAACGGCTGCGCCTGCCGATCGAAGCGGAGATCACCGTCGAAGGGAAACTGCAGCGGCTCGTGTCGTTCGCCGCGTTCTCGCAACTGCAGGGCGGGGCCGGGTTCGTGTTGCTCGATCTGAAGAATGAAGGAACGGCATACTACGGCCACGCCGTCAACGTGCTCCCTTACTCCAGCGGCAAGTATTACCACTGGCAGAACAACAGCCTGAGCGTCGTTCTCGATCTGCCGCCGGGGACGCTCACGCAGCGGACGATGATCTGGGCCGTCCGCACGCATCCTGAGGCGCCGCAAAGCACCTACGGCACGCATCACCCTACGCTCGCCAACGGGGCGGCCAGCCACTCGAATTATCAAGCGAGCATTGGCCAGCAGGGTCACCAGAACTTCGGTTCGCGCTTTAACCAACTGAGCGGCGCCACCGGCGGCGCCGTGTCGGAAGTGGTCGCCGAAAGCTGGCCCAACCAGAACATGATCGACTCCTGCATCGATTGCGTACGCAGCTGGCGCGGTTCGTCGGGCCACTGGCGCGGCGTCTCGGGACGGCATCGGGCGTTCGGCTACGACATCCGTCGCGGCGGCAACGGCATCTGGTACGGCACGGGCATCTTTGCCGACTGATCAGCGTGGAACGTCCTGCAGCGACGAATCTTCGCATTCTGGCTGTAGAAATTGAATATCGGGCCGTAAGCCTCGTTTGCGAGCGATCGCAGCGAGGTTTGCGGCCCTTTTTCATGCGCGGCGGTATTGTTGAAACGGCTGCCGATATGATAGGACACCGGCCAATCGATTATTGTCACTGACGCGAAGGCACTGAGCGCCCCCGATGCAAATCGACGTTCTTCTCTATCCCGGTTTTGACGAACTTGATGCGATTGCTCCCTTCGAGGTGCTGATGAACGCTGCGTCGCGGGGGGCGCCGTTTGAGGTTCGCCTCGTGGCGGCGCCGGCGACGGGTGAGATTGTCGCGGCGCACGGACTGCGGCTGCGCTGCGACGCCAAGTTGGGCAGCGGGCCGCGCCCGGATCTGATCGTCGTCCCCGGCGGCGGCTGGATCGACGGTTCGGCGGCGGGGGCGCGGGCCGAGGTGAACCGCGGCGAGATTCCGGCGCTGTTGGCCGAGTACCATCGCGCCGGCGTCACGATCGCCGCCGTCTGCACGGGGGCCATGCTGCTGTCGGCGGCGGGAATTTTGGGCGGGCGTGCGGCGATCACGCATCATGGCGCCATCGACGATCTTGCCGCGGCTGGCGCCAACGTCGTCCGCGCCCGGGTTGTCGACGATGGCGACGTCATCACCGCGGGGGGCGTGACTTCGGGGCTCGACTTGTCGCTGTGGCTCGTCGAAAGGTTCGCCGCTCCGGCGATCGCGCTGGCTGTCGAACAGCAGATGGAATATGAACGTCGGGGCGTCGTGTGGCGGCCGTCCCCTACCTCTTCGAAGCAGGCGCCAGCTTCGGCGGAGCTGCGTCGATGACGACCATTGGCTCCGCCATTGAGGGTCGACGAGCCGTCATGGCGTTTACTGCTAGCCTTGCAGTGATCTCTCTCGACTGGTGGCTCATTTGGTTCAACCATTACCCCGAGAGCAGCGAAGGAAGATGGGCGCTAGCTTTTGTTGGTTGCGCAATCCAACTGGCGTTAGCTAGGGGCAATCTCGACGCGCTCGGATTGGTCGAACCCATCGGAGGTTGGCGGCGATGGCTTCGTATCTGCAGCTGCCTGCTCGCCGCCGTCGTCGTCATCGGAGCCATGGCGTTCGCGGTATGGCGGGCGGGAGATAATCCATTGCCGCAGCATCTGATACCAATGCGATCCCTAGGCACAAGGATTATTCCCATGTGTCTTTTGACTCCTCTGCTCGAAGAGGCGATCTACCGAGTAGCGCTGTGCGTCGGAGTGGCGGCCCTGCTCGGCGGTCGGTGGGCCATTGTCGTTTCTGGAATTGCATTCGCAGTTGTGCATCTGGTCTACGGTAACCCGAGTCCAGAAAATCAGCTCGGCGGATTTTTCTTGGCTTGGGCATACATTCGCAGCGGTTCCATTTACGTCCCCTTGATATTGCACTCCGCAGGCAATGGGCTCGTGTTGTTGGCCCATTTGGGAGCGAATGTATTCTTCAATACATGAAGAAAGAAGTTGCTTCGCTGGCAAAGACGTGGGATTTTTTAGCAAGGAACGCAATATGTCGAAAGTTGGCATCGTCGGCGTCGGGATGGTGGGCCGGGCCGCGGCGTCGGCGATGGTCGAACGCGGGTCGTGTCGCGAGTTGGTGCTGGTCGACGTGCGGCAAGAAGTGGCCGACGCGGTGGCGCTCGATCTTCGCTACGGCATTTCGACCGGTCCCGCGCTGACCATCCGGAGCGGCACAACCGCTGATCTGAAAGACGCCGCGCTGGTGGCGATCACTGCGGGAGCGAACGAGAAGTCGGGGGGCGCCACCGACAAGAGCGACCCACAGGGACGGCTGCGGCTGCTCGACGTCAACGCGGGCATTTTCAAGTCGATCGTGCCGGGCGTCGTCGCCGTGGCACCTGAGGCGGTGCTGCTGGTGGTCGCCGATCCGCCGGACCCGCTGGCCGATCTCACTCGCACGCTGGCCAAACACGATCGCGTCGTCAGCACGGGGACGTTTCTCGATAGCTTGCGATTCGCCACGCACCTGGCGGAAGTGCTGCAGATCAACCCCGCCTCGGTCAGTGCGCAAGTTCTCGGCGAGCACGGGATGAGCGAAGTCCTCGTCTGGTCGGCCGTCACGATCGCCGGCGTGCCGTTGGCTGACGTATTGCAGCAGCGCGGGCTGAACGCCGCCGCCTTCCGTGAGCAGGTCGAGGGAGCGGTGCGGAGCGCGAACATCAACATCATCGCGGGCATCGGCGCGAGCCAATACGGCATCGGGGCCGTGACGGCGCGGCTGACCGAGGCGATTCTGCGCGACGAGCGGATCCTGGCGCCCTTGGGTTCGTTTCATGCGAAAGATGGCGTCACCTATTCGCTGCCGAGCGTGATTGGAGCTGGGGGCGTCTGCAGCGTTCTCTCGCCGCGTTTGGATCAAGCCGAAAGCGCAGCACTCCAGCGCAGCATTGCTACCTTGCAAAAGGCGAATGAGAGGCTTCCGAAAGGATGACCTCCATTGCACGCGCGTTAAGCGCGACTCGGTAGCTGCATGCAACATTGCAATTGTTGGCGCCAGTCTTGCGTGCGGCGCTAGCACGACGAAATTCTCGCGTTCTTCACGCGGTCGCGTATAATCGCGGCTCAGGGGCCAAGTCGCGACGGACACCCGCGACTTCTGTGAACGGAAGGAGACGCATCATGCTGCGCCGGGGTCGATGGCTCGAGGTCTGTTGGTACGGTGTTCTCGCGGCGCTGGCGGCGGCCGCGCAGATTCGACTCGCACGCGGGGCAGAATACTACGTCGCCCCCGGCGGCGCCAATTCGGCGGCGGGATCGAGCGCTGCCCCGTGGGCGACGCTACAGCACGCGGCCGACGTCGTCGGTCCGGGCGACCGCGTCGTCGTGCGTGCGGGCAATTACAAAGGATTCTATCTCGATACGAGCGGAACCGCGGGGAGTCCGATCGAGTTCTTCGCCGAACCGGGCGCTCTCATTAACTCTCCCACTGCCGGCGCTGGGAACCAGGACGGCATCAATCTCGAACTCGCGTCCCATATCATTCTCGACGGCTTCAGCATTACCGGGATGCCGCGCGCGGGCATCCGGAGCGTCGGGCTCGACGACGACATGGCCGAGTTCGTCACGATTCGTAACGTCCACGCTTATAACAATGGTCGCTGGGGCATCTTTACCGGACATGTGAACGACTTGCTCATCGAGAACAACGAAACGAGCGGCTCGATACTGGAGCACGGCATCTACGTCTCCAACAGCGGCGACCGACCGGTGATTCGCGATAACGTCACGTGGGGCAACCACGGCGCGGGGATCCACATGAATGGCGATCTCAGCCTCGGCGGCGACGGCCTCATCACCGGAGCCCTGGTGAGCGGCAACCGCATCTACGGCAACGCCGCGAGCATCAACGGCGGCGCGTTCGGCGGCGGGAGCGGAATCAACATGGACGGAGTTCAAGACTCGCGGATCGAGAATAATCTGCTTTACGACAACCACGCGAGCGGAATTTCGCTCTTTATGGAAGACGGCGCTGAAGGTTCCAGCGGCAACGGCGTCGTGAACAACACGATTCACCAAGCCTCGAACGGTCGCTGGGCGCTGAACATTCAGAATGAATCAACGAATAACACGGTGCTGAACAACATCATCGTGACGCAGCACACGTTCCGCGGGGCGATCGACGTTTCTACCGACAGTCTGCCGGGACTGCTGAGCGACTACAATGCGGTCGCGTCGCGGTTCACCACGAACGGCGGCGGCTCGATTCTCACCCTGGCTCAGTGGCAGGCTGCCACGGGACAGGACGCTCACTCACTCGTGGCGACGCCGGCCCAGCTCTTTGAGAACTGGAACGCCGGCGACTATCGCCTCCGGAGCGGTTCGCCTGCGATCAATCATGGAACTGGAACGAGCGCTCCCGCGGTCGACATCGACGGGACGCCTCGTCCTGCCGGGGCGGTCGACATCGGCGCGTTCGAAGTTGCCGCCGCGACGGGGCCAGCGGCTGACTTCACGGGGGACGGTTTGGTGAACGGCCTCGACCTGGCCGCGTGGCGCGCCGCGTTTGGGGTGAGCGCTGGGGCCGATGCGGATGACGACGGCGACAGCGATGGAGATGACTTTCTGGTTTGGCAGCGGACCGCGGGGATGAACCCCGGCGGCTCGCTTGGAGTGGTTGCGGTTCCCGAGCCGTCGACGGCGACGCTGGCCTGGGCGCTGTTCGCGGCCTTGGGCGTCGTTGTCCAGTATTGGCGCAGATCGAATGGCGGCGATCGTTAGCCGTCACGGAGTCATTACTTCGTGTCCGCTGCGGGCCTTCTTGCTCAGGCCGGGGCCGTGGTTTCCTTCGCCGAACTCTTCGATCATCTTCCGGTTGAACGCCGGGATGTCGTCGGGATTGCGACTGGTCACCAAGCCGCGATCGACGACGACAGCCTCGTCGACCCACTCGGCGCCCGCATTTTTTAGATCGGTACGCAGCGAGAGCCAGCTCGTCATGCGGCGCCCTTTGACGACTCCGGTTTCGATGAGGGGCCACGGACCGTGGCAGATCGCGGCGATCGGCTTGCCGGCGTCGACAAACGCTTGGATCAAGGCGATCGCCTTCTCATCGATGCGCAACGAATCGGGATTCATCACGCCGCCCGGCAACAGCAAGCCGTCGTAGTCGTCGGCCTTCGCTTTGCTCAGCGGCACGTCGACCTGGAACTCGTCGCCCGCTTGATCGTGGTGAAAGCCGCGGACGTCGGCCTTGGCGGAGACGAGATGGGTTTCGGCGCCAGCTTGGTCAAGGGCGTGACGCGGTTCGGTCAGTTCGATTTGCTCAAACCCGTCGGTGAGCAAAATGGCGATCCGTTTTCCTGTGAGTTCAGCGGGCATAGTCAGCCTCCTTTGCGGAATGAATGGTTTTGAACCAATCAACGACTGCAAAGCCAGTGCCGTGAGCAAGGAGTTGGCTTGGCGATAACCCATCTAGGGGATCTCGCAGAGACGCAGAGGCGCGGATAACTTTCAGTTGATGGCCTTGGGCGCGATTCTAGGCATCTCTTTGTTACGAGTTTCTCTGCGCCCTCCGCGCCTCTGCGAGAGACTTCTGAGAGAAGGCAGCGGCAGGCTTGGCACGCCGTTCGCGTTGACCCGTGCAACCGGGCCTATTTTCAGCCACAGTTTTCTACATAGGGAGTCGCGAGATGTCACTAGATAGCTTAGAAGATGCCTTTTACGACGAGTTGTGCGACGTCTACCACGCCGAGAAGCAACTGGTCAAAGCACTGCCAAAGATGGTTAAGAAGGCGTCAAGCGAGACGTTGGCCGCGGCGTTTGAGGCGCACCTCGCCGAGACTCAAGAGCACGTCGCGCGTTGCGAGCAGGCCTTCGAAGACACGGGCAAGGCGCCCAAGGCGAAGAAGTGCGAGGCCATGGCCGGGCTGATCGAAGAGGCGAAGTCGATGATGGAAGAGGAAGCCGAACCAGAGGTGATGGACGCCGTTCTCATCGGCTGCGCTCAGAAGGTTGAGCACTACGAGATCGCCACGTACGGCACGCTTTGCACATGGGCCGACCTGCTTGGTTACAAGACCGCGAAGAAGGCGTTAGGAGCGAATCTCGACGAAGAGGAGAAAGCCGACAAGAAGCTGACGACGATCAGCAAAAAGGTGAACAAGGCGGCGCCGGCGATGAAGTAGCGGAGAGCGGTCTGCTTTCAGCCGTCAGCGATCAGCTTGAGGAGAGTTGCGACCGGCTTGCCAGCGATGGCAGGCCGGTTTTTTTTGTATTCGAGTGGGGGATTTCTCGCAAAGGCGCTAAGACGCAAAGGACGCGCAAAGAATAAAAACGCAGAGGGATCACTCGTTGCTGAGCATGGTTAGCGATCGAATCGCTTGAGGGAAATTCTTGGCGTTTCTTTGGGACTTCGCGTCTTGGCGTGAGACTTGTCAGTCGGCCATCTTAAGCGACCTACTCCAGCGGCGGCGGCGAATCGACGGCTCGCAGCGTCGGCGTCCCGCGTTCGGCCGCGATTTTCTGATGCGCCAGCTCACGTAACGTAATAAATTTGTGCTGACCGCCGGTGTCGTGGGCGAGGTTGGTCAGCGTGCTTGTCGTCCGCACTTCAAAGCAGAAGTGGACGACGTTCACTTTGATCTTCAGCCGCTTGCACTCGCGGGCGAGGCGGCGGATTTCGCTCATCGAGGGATCGTCCTTCTCTTCGCCGTCGGTCAGCAGGAACAGAACCTGCGGGCGGCAGCGAATGGCCTCTTCGAGCGCGACGAGGTGATTCGTGTTCATCTCAGCCGGCATAGCGGAGATGAACGATTTGACTCGTTGCTTGTTTGAAAAGGTCGCCTTAGCGAGCGTGTGCTCATTGCCGAAGGCGACGGCCGTGTCGTTGTAAAAGACGACTTGGAAGCGACATTCGTCGTTGAGGTCGCCGATGCTGCGGTTAAGCTCGTTCTTGGCCGCTTCGAGCGGCGTGATCGTGACGCTTCGCTCGTCGCCAATGTCGGTGGTGAGGACCGAGTTCATGCTTTGCGAGCGGTCGAAGACGTAAACGAAATCTCCTCCCTCGCCGGCGAGGCCGAACATGCTCGTGACGGCGTGACCTGGGCCGGTTCCATCGCCCCAGCCGGGCCCCGTCCCGGCGCCGTGGCCGCCGCCCGTCCCCGGGCCGGAACCGCCGTCGCCCAGACCGCTGCTGCCTCTCGCGAGCAGCGACGAGGCGTCGACGGCGAGTGATTCCGTGCTCGGAGCATCGCCAAAGAGTCCGGTGAGTTCGACGTTGGCGAGCGGATCGGCGGTCGAGTCGCTGATCGCTACGGGTGAGGACTCGGTGTCGATCGGCAGTTCCGCTTCACCCGCCAGGGGAAGCTCGCTCAGGTCGGGGCCAGCGCCGCCGCCGCCGGCGTCGAAGTCGGTCAGGCCGAGGTCGCCGTAGTTGAGCGAAAGTTCGACGCCAGGTTCGGCGGGAACGCTTTTGATCAGGAGTCCCAACAAGATGATGAGGCTCATATGGGTGATGAGCGAGACGAGCCACGAGGGGACGCTTTCGTAGTCGAAAAGCGACCTCCGCGATTCGAGGTCATGGGCCGCCGCGGCGCCAGCGGAGGGCGTCCTCCGTCGCCGCGAATTGATCGCAGGCGGCGTTGACTGTTCGCGCGCGGGGACAGCGGTGGCGATGGGGAGCGTCACGCGGATTCGATCGGGTTGAGTTCTGTTCCGGAAGAAAGCGTCTGTCGGCGGGTGCGAGACCGCCGGCTGACGCCTTCTATTGTTCATGCGCCGGGACAGGATGGCAACACGATTTAGGTTTGCCGGCCGTTTCAGAGGGGTCAAACGACGGAAATGAGGACCCCAAGGCGGACGGCAGGCGGAGGCCAGGTCCGGCAGTGGGTTGGCAGTGGGCCGCGTTAGTATTGGATGCGGCTGACAAAGTCGCCGGCGATGGCGAAGGCGGCGCCGAGCGGCTTACAGCGCGATGGCCGCAGAATGAGGGCCGGCATGCGGGCGCCGGCGTCGAGAAATTCGATCGCCAAATACGTTGCCGCAAGAGGTTGGCGGCTCAGCAGCGCGAGTCCGCCGCAGCTGACGTCGAGGGTACTGGCGGCGATCAGTGGGCCGTCGATGCGGAAATCGGCCGCGAGCGGCAGGAGCGTAATCGGGGTGGCCACCTGGTAGCGCTGGCTACTGCGGGCGTTGCCGCCGCGAGGGGAGCTTTCAGGAAGGCAGCGCTGAAGTTGGCGCAGATCTTCGGCGGAGAGTTCGAGCTGTTGGGCCGCGGGGCGGAGCGAGGCGTCTTCGATGACGTCCATATAAAACGCCGGTCGGACGCCTCCTTGGAAGAGAGCGCCGCTGCGTCGTTGAGCGCAGGCGAGGTAGATCGCGCCGCAGCCGCGGCACTTCCACGGCGTGGCCGGGGCGTTCTCATTCGGCGGGACCAGCGCGATGCTCGCACCGCAACCGCCGCAGAGTTCGATGCCGGCCTCGGTCTGACGGCGATCGATAGCGTAAGGGGATTTGGGCATGGCCGCAGGCCTAAAGGGCGACAGTCGGTAGAGCGAATTCCTGACCTTGGAAAGTTTAGGTCGAGGCGCGCAAGACTGGCCGTTCGCCGCAGGCAGAGTAGAAACAACAGGCGGGCAGCGCGATCGGCCTGAGGCGAATAATCGTCGCGACTAGCGCGTTAATTCGCGTAGGCCCCGCGACTTAAGCCTGCCAGATGAATTTGCAGTAGGGGCAGCGAGTCGGCTGGCGGCCGGCTGCCATGGCGACGAGGCCAACGGGAAAGAAGAAAATTGCGACTATCCATTGCCAGACGGCGTAGCCGCCGCGGAAAACGGTCATTTCACATTTAGGACAAGTGAGCACTGGCATGGAGTTGACCGCGTGGCTAGCGTGCGTGGAAAAAGAGTGGCGGTCATGCAATATATCTGCGGCCGGCCTCGACGGACAAACTCATCATGCCATCTTCGTTGAGAATGGCGACATTTTTCGCATAGACTTGGGGCGTTCAACATTGCGACTGGAAGTAGTGGAGAGCTCGATGGCAAAACAAAGATTAGGATTGGCCGCGATAGTCGTGCGCGATTATGACGAAGCGATCAAGTTCTATGTCGAGACGCTCGGCTTTGAATTGATCGAAGATACGTTCGTCCCAGATCAGAATAAGCGGTGGGTCGTCGTGCGGGCGCGCGGCGGCGAAACCGGTTTGCTGCTGGCCCGCGGCGTCGGCGACGTGCAGACAGCGCGGGTCGGCGATCAGACTGGCGGGCGGGTCTTCTTGTTTCTCTACACCGACGATTTCTGGCGGGACTATCGCGACTATCTGGCCAACGGCGTCGAGTTCGTGCGCGAGCCGCGGGAGGAGCCGTATGGGACGGTGGCGGTTTTTCGGGACCTTTACGGCAACCTGTGGGACTTGCTGCAGCCGGCGGACGCGGCAGGCTGAATGCCGAACCGGATGAAAGCAGGTCGTGAACGTAGGCCCGGGGACGAGGCGGAAACGCTATACTGGCGCCTGAAGATTCGCGATCTATTTCTGGTTCTCGACGGAGTTCATGCGATGACGCAACAGACGGTGCGGATTGTACTCGACGACGGTTCGGAGTTGGTGCTCAGCGTTCACAATATTGCGTACGTTCATTTCGTGCCGGCAGGCGTCGGGGCGAAGGCGAAGGCCGACGTCTTTTTCGTTGGCAGCGAACGGCCGTTGGGGATGGGCGAAGGGGCGGCGATTCAGTTGCGCGAGGCGCTGGCGGGGTTGGGGAAGCCGTAAGCCAAGGGGGACGGGGGAAGGGTGCGGGTGCGATGCTTCATTGGGCCTTTGCGCCGGATCACGAGTATGTCGGATTAAGATCGCAGAATTGCTGAAAAACGCGGCCATTCCGATCAAAATCCGAGTGCTAGACTTGCTCTTGAGGCGAGCGACGGACGGACTGCAGCAGGTGCGGTGCGGCGTCGCTTGGCCGAGTCTCTCGGGAGCGAGCGATGCGTTGCGGGGTTTGGTTATTAGCGGCGATGGGATTGCTCTGCAGTTGGTTGGCCGCGTCGGTGCGCGCCGGCGACGACGCGGAACTTGATTGGGATCCTGAGACGACCACCGTCTTCATCGTCGGCATCCTCGAGTGGGAACGCAGCGACCTCTACGGGTCCTTTCCTGACTGCATGCCCAATCGTCGCGATCAGCAACTGGCCGACTTCTTCCGCGAAGCGGGCGTCCCCGACGATCGGCTCGTCTATCTGCAAGACGCCGAGGCGACGAAGGAGCAAATCAAGAAGGAACTTGTCGAACTTCTTGACGAGACGGACGAAGGCGAAACCGTCATCATTTACTTCGCCGGGCACGGTTGCCGCGACGACGACAGCGGCGAAACCTGGTTCGCCTGCTACGACGCCGGCGACGAGAACGATAGCGGCTGGGCCGTGAAGGAAATCTTCGACGCCGTGGAAAACCACTTCAGCGGCGATCGGGCCCTGCTGTTGGCCGATTGCTGCCACTCGGGCGCCCTCTACGACGAGGCGCGGGAGCGGGCTCCCGATTCGGACGTTACCTACGGCGTGATTACGTCGTCGTACGCTCACAACACGTCGACCGGCAACTGGACGTTCACCGATTCGCTGCTCGCCGGCTGGCGCGGCGAGGGAGCCGTCGACCTGAACGGCGACGGCGCCGTCGACTTGAGCGAAATGGCGCGCTACGCTGAATTGGAACTAGCATTCGTGGAAGGGCAGAAGTCGATGTTCTACGCCGCGGAAGAATTTCCGCGCAGCGCCTCGCTGGCCGAGGTAGATGAAGAGGCGGCGGCGCGGGTGGGTGAGCGCGTCGAGGTCGAGTGGAAAGGCAAGTGGTACCGCGCGAAGTCGATCGACGCCGATGGCGATCAGTTGCTGGTCCACTTCAATGGTTTTGACTCCTCGACCGACGAGTGGGTCGGTCCGGACCGCGTTCGGCCATACTACCCGGCGCAATTCGGCGAAGGAGACCGCGTCGAGGTCTCATGGGACAAAGACGGCAAGTGGTACCCGGCGCGGATCGAACGCGGGTGGTACGGGCTGCACAAAGTGCGCTATGATGGGTTCGACGAGTCGAGCGACGAGTGGGTTGGGCCGGGGAAGGTGCGGTTGCGGGTGGAGTGAAGCTGCGGGGCAGGCGTCGGATGCTGGTTGCTAGATGCTAGATGCGTTAGCAGAATCTTGAACCCGAGAGGGTGGGGCTCCTGCCGCGCTGCCGTTTGACTTGGCGATTAGTCGAGTACTTAGTGCTCAGTCCTCGGTACGACCAGTCCAATGCATTAAGCTGGAACAGACTCTTGGCGTGGCTTGGCCAAAGGCTCGCCCTCCCTCTTGAAGACCTGCTCGGTGAACAACCCACAACTTCGCAGACCGAGCGACGAGTCGCTGCAGCGGTTCTTGGACGCGCAGCGAGGGTTGGTGTTTACCTACGAATCTGTTGGCGGCACCGCGCCCCGTGGCGAATTGCCGGCTGGCTATGCGGTCGATCGCCTGAGCGTTGAACTGGGCCGCGGCGGCGAACTCTTTGAGGCGGCGCGGCGAGGGATCGAAGCTTGGACGCAGTTCGATTTGGGCTGGTGCGAGGCGTGGCCGCGGGAGTCGCCGATTCGCTCAGGCGAAGTCGTCGCGGTCGTGGCGCGCTCGCTGGGGCTGTGGTGGACGAATGCGACGCGGATTGCGTATGTCGTTGATGAAGGCGGAGAAGAGACGCTGAGCAGTGACTTGCCGTTGAGGTCGGGAATCCCTCCCCTAGCCCCTCCCTTCGAGGGAGAGGGATCACGCGCTCGCTTTGGCTTCGCTTACGGCACGCTCCCGGGGCATGTCGAGATGGGCGAAGAGCTGTTTCTCGTCGAGTGGGACCGAGTGACTGACGCCGTCAATTACAGCATTCTGGCCTTCTCGCGGCCGCGACACCCGCTAGCAAGAATTGGTCGACCACTCGTGCGGCGATTGCAGCGAAGGTTTCGCGAAGACTCCGCGGCGGCGATGCTACGGTACGTCAAAAATGCGGCGCAGTCGACCAAGCGGGGCTAGACAGTGATTACTCTTATGCAAGTCCAATTCGCACGTCGCCGGAACGATGCACAGCCCACGACCGCCGACGCCAGCAGCATGATTGCGCTCGCCGGCTCGGGGATCTTCACTAATGCGAACTGAATGCTATTGCCGTTGAGCCGCAATCCGTAGCCAAAGAGAAGCGAGTCGTTGACGAATCGAAGCTTCTCATTGAACCCTTGGCCGCGAACCAAATCGCCCCAACCCAGGCCTTGCATATCACCGACGACGAGCGATTCCAAATCGTGAAAGCCGTGGAGAATGCTCCAGTAGAAGTAGCGGCGGCCTTCGTAAACATTGCCGTCGTAGGCGTCGTATTCGCCGAACATGGTCCCGTCGTCGGCTAGATGAAGGACGTCGGTGTAAGCTTCGCCGTCCGACTTGACGGAGAACGTAAGGTCGTGCGTCTTGTTGACGTTTGAGTCGTAAAGCCACATGGTCTTGCCGGCGTCGGAGCCATTTGTGGCGCGACGAGCGCTTTCGCCGAGAACGAGTCCTGTTTCGGTAAGTTCATGAACGTAGATATCGGCGCCGCCGCTGGGACGGACGGTGAAGGCGTTGCGAATGTCGAAGTCACTGGCGAAGGACTTGGTTCGATGGTCGTAGAGCCACACGAAATCGCCCAAGCCGGAGTTATTCGACGAGATGCCGACGACTTGCCCGACATTGTTGATGGCGCGCGGCCCATTCCAGATCGTCTTGCGACTGATCGCGAGATCCTTGGCCAATTCGAACGATTCGCCTGTTGTCGGATCGTAGAACCAGGCGCTGTCGCGCGTGATGACGTACGGCAATCCTTGATGAAAGAGACGCGAACTGCCGACGGCCTGCCCCGATTCGTTGATCTGAAAGGCGCTGCTCCAGCGTCCGCCTGAAGGAGTTGTGAAGTTGGCTGTCGTTAGACCTGCGGCGCGGGTTTGGCCGGTCGACGGATCGTAAACCCACGCCGTGCGGTTGTAGGTGCTGTGCGTATCGCCGACGCCGCGCTTGGCATGTCCGAGGACGAACCCTGACGCAGTGTGGTCAACCACCGTGTTGTCGGAACCGCCGTTGGGCAATAGATGCGCGCCGTCCGTCAAGCCAAGAGGAGTCGTCGTGCCGTCGGCATGGTTGTAGACCCATGGGCGGGTCGTGACGTTGCTTGTTGAAACGCCGTAGACGCGATTCTCGGAGGTAAGATCGCCGGCCCAGTCGCTCCAGGCCGCGCCGTTGGCGGGGTCTGCGTAGCCCAGCGGAATGGTGGCGTTTGCCGCGGGGTCGTAAATCCACGCCTTGCCGACATGCGTGCCGTCGCCGCGGAAGTAACTGTAGCCTGTGACGAATCCCTGCGAGTTCATCGCCACGTAGCGTGATTCTTGATGTCCGTCGGGATAAAGATACGCCCCGTTGAACAAGCCGATGCGAGTCGTTTGATCGGTTTGAGGAGAATAAACCCAAACCGCTGGACCAGAAACATTGCCCGTGTGAATTGAAGGCCGTTTCGATGTGCCGACGACGAGATTATCGTCCGAGACGCCCTCAATCCAATGATAGAGCTCGCCATTCGTTGGACCGAGATTTGTGTTGGCGGGGAGACCAATCTGTCGCGTGACTCCGACAGTCGGGTCGTAGACCCATGCATGCTCGCCGCCGTAGTTCGACGTCGAACTGATGCCCGCAACGAAACCATCGTCTTGCATGAACAACGGGGCGTCGCCGTGAGGATTCGGAGAGCCGGAGATGGCGCTGTAGCCAATGCGCTTGGTGGAGCCGTTGCTTGGATCGAAGTACCACGCGAGGTTCTCACCGGAACTCGAGGTAGGGTTAGTGGAAGTGACGCCGACCACCGGCCCCGATTCGCTCACAAGCCATGGTTCAGAGCGATGATGTTGCGTGTATCCGATGTAATACTCAGGCGACAGCAGCCCAAGTTGTTGGAGCGACTTGCTTTCGACGTCGAAACGCCAGGCCGATTCGCCCGCGTTAACGCCGGCGGGGTGGTATCGACTCGAAGTGCCGATAAGGCCGGTGGAACTGACGCCGTCGGAATGGATGCCGGAGACGCGACTCGATTGATATCCCCAGGGCGCCGTATGAACGGCATCCTCGAACCCAAGCAAGTGAATCGTAAAGCGAGGCGGATTCGCGGCGGCGGCCAGCGCCGAAGAGTCGTCAAAGGCCGTCGGGATTAGCGCGGCAAGCAATGCCGCAAAAAGCTGAAGCGCGCGAAGAAAGTGCCAGGGGAAGCTGCTATGATTCCGTCTCGACATTAGGCTGCTCAGTGGATCAAACAATGGGAGTCGTTCGATCGACCCGTTGCCGACCGAACCGCAATTATGTCCATTCTCGGCAGCCTTCGCTAGGATCAGAAGGATATAAATATCGTTTAAGACGCGACGTCTTTCAGGCGAACTGGGCCGCTTCGTCAGGGTTTTGTTACGCCGCGCGTCAGAAATTTGACAAAGAGAATTAACGCGAAGTCGTAAGTCGGCGCCTGCGTCGCATCGCGCATAGTGTTGCTGAGACGGCTCCAATCGCTGTGACGCTCCCCGGCTCCGGCACGGCTGAGACGTGGTACAGCAGCGAATAGCTGATCGTCAGGTCGACGTCTTCGAGCAACATCGTGTAGACGCCGCTCGGCAGCGGGAGCGTGAACTCGGGCGGGTTGGCGTGGGACTGAATCAGCGGCAGCAGGTCGACGCCGGCCATCGGGGTTTGGATGTGAGTCCAGCCCATCAGCGAAAAACCGGCGATGTCGAATCCGAAGCCGTCAAGCCAGGGCGAGCCGGCCTGCAGCCCAATGAACGACATCGCGAAGACGTCGGGGTTCACATACGAGACGAGCGTGATCGAATCGAGTTGATGGCCGGCGGGGACCTCGATCGCCACGAGGTCGAAGTCGGCCGTTCCGGCGAGGGCGTTGGCGCCCGCCGTGCCGAGGAGGGGGTTGGCGCCTGCTTCGAGCACCCACGGCGTTGGCGCAGCGGCCGTGCCAGAGAGGTCGCCGTGGATCGCTTCGTCGTACGTCGCGGCGTTGGCGACATTGGCGCCGCCCCCCCACGCGAGGAGCGCGGCGGCCATTGCCGCGCCGCGCCAATAGATCAAACTCATCACTGCCCCTGTCACTGAATCGGAGCCGCCTCGCTCTTGTTCCCTGGATTCGCCCCATGGCAAGCCCTAAGTCACTTTACTTGGGAGCAGGGAGGAACGCCACTTTAGGGGTAGGAGCGACAGGAGGATTGCAAAGTCAATTTGATGAACCGCCAAAGACTCCAAGGGTAAGGCAGAGGAATTTAACCGCGAATCTCGCGAATCCGCGCGAATGAAGAACTGGCTGATTGATTTCCATTCGCGCAAATTCGCGAGATTCGTGGTTCGTGTTTTTTCACTTCGCCATTCCCCGTCGTGCCGTCGAGGTTCCATTCTCCCCGCATTCCCTGGGAGCAGGTTTTCCGGCTAGCGCGCCGCAGGACTTGCCGGTTTTCTGCCGGCGGGGTATGAGCGCCGCCGATTAAAGTGAGGGAAAGTTCGCCGGCTCCCGAGCGTTGCGACGCTCGACAATCATCAGCCGGGGGGCGTAGGCTTTCGATTACGGACATGCTTGGAACCGGCGGGAGTCACTGACCGTCGGGTCGCTGTTGTTCGACCCTCCAGCGACCATGCATGAACCAACTCGAACCGAAGGTCCCGCCTCTCCGGCTGATGATTGTTCTTTCTGGTCGAGCTTATCTTTCTGGTCACGCAGTGGCGTGATTGCAGCCCTCAGCTCTGCCCGGGGCTGCGAAGCGATGCCTACGGCGTTGGTTCATCGCCCGCAATGGTCGAAAGTCCGCGATAGACGACGACTTCGATCGATTCGCCAATAAAGCAAACCGCGCCGTCGCAGTGAAGAAAGAAGCCGCCGCCGGCGTGGTCGCTGCGAAAGTTGCTGGTGGCGTCAGTTCCGCCGTCGACGCTGCTGCGACAATCGAAGATGCCTGCGTTGTCGACCAGCGTGCTGGTTACCGAACGTTTGTTCAATGCTTCGAGCGTCGTCCCGTAGATGCCGGTGAATGGGTAACCGGAGGCGGCGATCTCAGCAGTGCTCAAGTTACCGATCATCCACGGAACGTCGGCCCGACTGCGGCCCTCCGGTTCCGTGCAGCCGGGGAGCGTGCAGACGGTCCATTCTTCGCCGCCGGCTGCTTCGCCCATGGCGAAGGTGCGGCTCGTGCCGTCGCTGATTTGTCGGAGCGACGTCACGTTCGCAAAGCCCTCGCCGACGATGTGGAAGAGGCCGTTTTCATCCGAAGGGTATTCGTTGGAGAGGCACCAAGCATCGGTGGCTCCGCGAGCGAAGGCGTAGTCGGTGGTCGCCAGCCGCAGGCCGGCGGGGACGCCGACGTCTTCGAACGCCTGATCCGAAATCGTTTGGGCGTCGTTGCTAGGACAAGTGAATAGTGGGACAGGCGTCGCCAGGACGACTGGTTGCTGCTCCCAGTACGAGCGACCGTGATCCCAGCGCGCTTCGATGGCTGCCTGCTCCAGATAGGGCAGGAGCGCCACGTTGGCGTTGGCGCCAATCTCCGGTCCCACGGAGCCAATTTTCATGCGGGCGCCGGGCGGCACGTAACCGAGCGCCGCTTCATGATTGAGCAGCGCGAGGCCGAATTGCTTGAGATTGTTCTGACAACTCGAACGGCGGGCCGCCTCGCGCGCCGCTTGCACGGCGGGAAGGAGCAATGCGACCAAGACGCCGATGATCGCGATGACGACCAGCAGTTCGACGAGCGTGAAGGCGGCATGACGGCGCATGGGAGACAGGCTTCCACGAACAGACAGGGGGTGAGAAAGTAACGTTAGGCCGGCGGAGAGCAAATGGGATGGTTGAGGTCGGCGGGCGGCCCTTCGCCAGGGGTGAGGAACTGATCAATTCGCAGCAGTCGCTCTTGTTCGAACTCGCACACATACAGCGTGCTCGTCCAAGCGAGTTGGTCGTCGTCGCAGCGAAATTGCTGTCCGCCGCGGATCACGACCACGTCGCCGCCGCCGATGGGGGCTTCGACGAAGTAATTGTCGCTCTCCCCGGCAAGTTCCCAAAATCGGAAGGCGTTCGCGACATACCTCTCGATGCCTGCGAGGTCGCGGTATTCGCCCGCTAGCACGCGTGCCGCGGAGAAATTGGGCATGTGAGTTTCTGCACGGAGGCGAACGTCGCTGTGGGCGAGTTCGATGGCGTCGGAAGCGTCGTGTTCGGTGACGACGCGCTGCAAGGCGCCCAGCAATCGATCGACGTGCCGTTGCCAGCGGAGGTGGCGTTCAAACTCGCAGGAGGGGATGACGATTTCGTGGAGCGAGACGCCGAGGCCCCCGGCGATGAATTCGAGAAAGCTCCGCTTGATTGGGTGGCCGCATTCGGCGTTGCGAACAGTTCGCTCGGAAACGCCGCAGCGGGCGGCGAGTTCGAGTTGCGTCAGCCCCAGCGCACGGCGGAGGCTGGCGAGCTTGGCGCCATAAGGCTGCAAAGACGGCATAGAATCGACCCGCGGGCGCTACGCGCCGCCGCCTGCGACGCGTAAAGATGAATGGAGAGGAGTCAAAAAAAGGGAGTCACGTCTCTGTTGCCAGCGAGACGTGCTCCGCTTCGGAACATAGCCTCGCAGAATCGAGCGGTCAACTTTCCGGTTTCTTGCCGACGGAAATAGTCGTTCAAACGGAGTTTGGGCGTTAGCCTATGGACGCCATCGAGTACGCTTTTGTTCAAGCGTTTTAATAAAAATTTCTCGATCCAGTAGGGAACGTCGTAACGAGGGCGCTGCCCCGCTCTCGCGACGATAGATAGCCGGCAACGCGAGCAGGCCTACTGCGTAGTTGCCGGCTATCGTTCACGTTGGTCCGTCGGCCGGGACTGGATATGGAGATCTGCCCGCCGACGGATCAATGATTCGTCTCAATTACTCGCAGCCAATGAGTTTAGGGTATTTGCCCCAATCACTGCGGCGTCGCTGCCAGCACAATCGCCGTGTGGCCCGGGATGATCCAGTCGCGGGCATTGAACTCCGCGGCGCCGGCGCCGGCATACTCGAAGCGTTCGCTCGACCAGAGAAGGCGCCAGTCTTGATCGCGCGGCGGCGCGGCCAGCGGTTCCGGGACAGGCCGCCAATCCATGTCGCGGCCAAGGTTCACGCAGAGGAGCCGATCGTTCTCGTCGGGGGCGAACCAGCGGAGAATAAACGCCTCGGGACCGACGACGGCTCCGTCCAACATCGTCCAATCTTGCTGCGAGAAGATGGGATCCTCGCGGCGCAAACGGAGCAAATCGGCATGGAAGCGCAGCATCGCCTCATGCCGTCGGCATTCGTCCCAATCGAGTTTTGAATTCTCAAACGTGTCGCGCGACGAGGGGTCGGCCAACTCGCCGTTGTCGCCCCACTTGGCTGTCCGCGGGAACATGCGGATGTAACCCCAGCGCCCGTCGCGGACGATCTGTTTGAGATCGACGTCGTGGTCGGCGAAGTAGCTGAACGGCGTCGTGGCGCCAAACTCCTGCCCCATGAACAGCATCGGCGTCGGCGGCGTGAGCATCAGCACCGCGCTCAGTGCGCGATAGCGGCCGGCGGAGGTGAGGCTGTTGAGTCGGAGCGCGCGGCCGGAGTTCGCCACTTGATCGTGGTTCTGCAGGAAATGAACCATCTGCGCCGCTTGGCAGCCGCGCGTCGGCGAGCCGCGACGTTTCTTCTGGCGTGGATTGTATTGTCCCTGGTAGAGATACCCATGGCGCACCGCGGACAGAATCTCCTGCGGCGAACCGGCGTAGTCGGCATAGTAAAACTCGGCGTGACCAGTGGCGGCGACGCGGCAGGCGTGATGGAAGTCGTCGTTCCAGAGCCCGTCGAGACCGTAGCCGCCGGCGTCGACCGATTCCACGTGACAGACTTGCTGCAGTTCATTCTCGGCGAAGAGCAGGATTGATCGTTTGCCGGCGGCCTTTCGGGCGGCAACCGAGAGATCGGCCAACAAGTGTCGCGGCGAGTCGTCGTAGATCGCCTGCGTCGCGTCGATCCGCAGACCATCGAAGTGAAACTCGTCGATCCAGTAAGCGGCGTTGGCGGTGACGAAGTCGCGGACTGGTTGGGCCTGCTCGCCGTCGTAGTTGATCGCGTCGCCCCATTCGGTGGGGTGGCGTTTGGAGAAATACGACGTCGAGAACATGCCCGAGTAATTGCCGTTGGCCCCGAAGTGGTTGTAGACGACGTCGAGGAGGACGCCGATGCCGTGACCGTGAGCCGCGTCGATGAAGCGGCGGGCATCATCAGGCGAACCGTAAAGCCGCGTCGGCGCGTACCAGGCGACGCCGTCGTAGCCCCAGCCATAGTCGCCGTGAAAATCATTGATCGGCATCACCTCGATCAGCGTGACGCCGACCTCTTGCAGATGCGGCAGTTTCTCAATCGCCGCGGTCCAAGTTCCCTCGGGCGTGAACGTGCCGACGTGGAGTTCGTAGATGACCTGCCCTGGCAGCTTCACCCCGGACCATGTTGAATCTTTCCATTTGTAGGCGTGCGGATCGACGACTTGCGAAGGGCCATGGACGCCCTGCGGTTGGAACCTCGATCCAGGATCGGGAAACGCGCGCTGATGTCCGTCGATACGATAGCCGTACAAATCGCCGTCGCGAGCGTCAGCATCCAATAGTGCGTAATAACCATCCGTTTCGGGTTCCATCGTCGAAACCCGACGAACGGTCTGGCCATCTGGTTCGAAGAGAACCAGCTCGACCTTCTGATGGCGCGGGGCCCAGAGGCGGAAGTGGACGCCCCGCTTGGCAGTTTCTGCTCCAACGGGGAGTTTACGCGAGGTGGCAAGGGCAGTCGACATTTGGCACATCCTTTGCTCGGTAGGCGGGACCTTCGGCGGGATTCGATTGTTTTGCAATTGCCGTACCGATGTTGTGCTTTCAAATTTGCATCGATTGCCGCAACGCCCATTTAGCCGCGAGCGGCGGGGCTCAATGGGCGAGATTTGAATTCACGATCGTTGGCGCTGCAGGAATTCGGGCGATGAACGCGATCGACCGCCACCATACCGCAGGGACGCTATAACGTTGATGTCCGTCCAGCTTAGCAAGATGCCAGCCGTAACTGAGGCGCCTTCCATCAATCACGCATCGCGGGTCAATCGAATTCCGTTGGCGACGTATCGCCTGCAGCTGTCGGAGTCGTTTGGCTTCGAGCAGATCCGCGAGTTGATTCCCTACTTAAAACAGCTGGGCGTCAGCGATCTCTATCTGAGCCCCCTCTTCCGGGCTCGCGCCGGCAGTACGCATGGTTACGACGTCGTCGACCATGGCGCCGTCGAACCCGCGTTTGGCGGCGAACCTGCACTCGTTCGCATGGCCGAGGAAGCCCGCGCGGCGGGGATGGGCGTCGTCCTCGACGTCGTGCCGAACCACATGGGGATCAACGACTCCGGCAATCGTTACTGGCTCGACGTGCTAGAGAATGGCGAGACGGCGCGGTGGGCGAACTTTTTCGACATCGACTGGGATGCGATTCCGCAGACGCTGAAGCATCGCGTCTTGCAGCCGGTGTTGGGGCGGCCCTTCGGCGCGGCGCTGGAGCAGGGGGAGTTGCGGGTCGTCTACGCCGAACGGCGGCTGCAGGTCGAGTATTTTGATCGGCGTTTTCCGCTGGCGCCCCGGACGTGGCCGGTGGTGCTGCAACTAGTCGTCGAGCGACTGGCTGCCAACTCCCAGGCTGGCGACGAGAACAAATCGCTGCAGGAAGAACGACGGCTCAGCCGCATCGAGCGGACCGAACTGGAAAGTATCATCGCACAGTTGCGGCATTTGCCGGCCTCTGGCGACAGCTCGGCCACGGCCCTGCGCGAGCGCTACCGCGAACAACGCATTGCGCGGCGTCGCTTGGCCCATCTCGTCGGTAAACGACCGCGTGTGGAAGCGGCGCTGGCGGCGGCAATCGACGAAATCAACGGCGTCGTCGGCGAACCGAGCAGTTTTGATCGCTTGGAGGAACTGCTTCGCGCGCAATGTTATCGGCTCGCGTACTGGCGGGTGGCGTCGGACGAAATCAACTACCGCCGCTTCTTCGACATTAATGAACTGGCGGCGATTCGCGTCGAAGATAGCCAGGTGTTCGAAATGGTTCACCGCCTGGTCGGATCGCTGCTGGAGCGCGGACTCGTCACCGGTTTGCGGATCGATCATCCCGATGGCTTGCTCGACCCGGCCCAATACTTTCAAAACCTGCAGGCGCTCTACCGTCGCTCGCTGCCGGAAGATAAACGCGAACTGGCGGGCCCACTCTACGTCGTCGCGGAAAAAATCCTCTCCGGCGACGAACAGTTGCCGACCGATTGGGCGGTGAGCGGTACGACGGGCTACGAATTCATCAATCTCGTGAGCCGCTTGCTCGTCGACGGTGACGGCGTGAAAGAAATTCGGGCGGCTTACGAAGAACTTTCGGGCGTCGAAGAGACGGCGGCGGAGATTCACTACGAGAGTAAGAAAGAAGCGGCCAGCGTCGCGATGCTGAGCGAGATGCAAATGCTCGCTGCACGGCTCTATCGAATTGCGCAACGGCAACGCGCTTCGCGAGACTTTACGTTGCCGACGCTATTGCGATCGCTGCAAGAGGTCGTCGCGTGCCTCGCCGTCTACCGCACCTACGTCCCTCCGCGCGGTTGGGAAGCAGGGGAGGAAGATCACCGGCGGATTGGACTTGCCGTCAGGCTGGCGAAACGGCGCAACCCGAGCATGTCGCGGTCGTTGTTCGATTTCATCGCCTCGGTGTTGCTGTTGCAGTTCCCAACCGCGCTCAACCAGGAAGATCGCGAAGCGTGGCGGCACTTCGCGCTGAAGCTGCAACAAGTCAGCGGGCCGATCACGGCGAAGGGAATCGAGGACACGGCATTCTATCGCTACTACCCGCTCGCGTCGCTCAACGAAGTCGGCGGCGAGCTCGACGCCGGCGGCTTGGAGGTCGAGGAGTTTCATCGGCTGATGCATCACCGCGCAGCGACCTGGCCGAACGGCATGTCGGCTTCCTCGACTCATGACACGAAGCGCAGCGAAGACGTCCGCGCTCGGCTCCACGTTCTCTCGGAAACGCCGCGGCGCTGGAAGGAGTCGGTACTTCTCTGGCGGCAGATGAACCGGCGGTTCCTCGCCGACTGGGACGGCGATCCGATTCCCGACGCCAACGAGGAATATTTCATTTACCAGACGCTGGTCGGCACCTGGCCGGTAACGCCGCTGGATGAGGCGGAGCGAGAAACGTACGCAGATCGTATCGTGCAGTACATGGAGAAAGCGCTGCGCGAGGCGAAGCTTCACACGTCCTGGATGAACCCGTCGGAGGAATACGAAACGCGGGCCTTCGATTTCGTGCGAAAGATCCTGGGACCCGAGGCGGCGGCGTTTCAAACCGATCTCGGTCAGTTCGTGACGGAGATTGCCGACGCGGGGTTCGTCAACTCGCTCACGCAAGTGCTGCTGAAGGCGACGCTCCCCGGGGCGCCTGATTTCTACCAGGGGACGGAACTGTGGGACTTCAGCTTGGTCGATCCCGACAACCGCCGGCCGATCGACTACGCGATTCGCCAAAAGGCGTTGCAGCAACTCGACGGCAGCGCTGAACGTGACTTGCCTGGCATCGCGCGAGAACTTGGCGAGGCGTGGCCCGATCCGCGGATCAAGCTGCTGGTGACGCTGCGCTCGCTTGCAGCGCGCAGGCAATTCGAATCACTGTTTGCGATCGGCGAGTATTTGCCGCTGGAGGTTAGCGGCGACCATGCCGACCATTTGTTCGCCTTTGCCCGCCGCGCCGGCGACGACTGGGCGGTCGTCGTCACGCCGCGCCGGTTTTATCGACTCACGCGCGCCGGTAACGGCAAGACCGCTGCAAACGGATGGCGGGCCGAGTGGGGCGACGCGAAAGTCGTTCTCCCTGCGGACGCGGGCCGACACTGGCGCTGCGAATTGTCAGGACAAAAGCTGGAAGCGCGACCGAACGACGCTACATTGACGCTGGCAGCGCACGAACTGTTTACAGCTCTGCCGGTGGCATTGCTGACCAATACCGCTGGCATGAAGCCAGCGGCTCGCATTTAGTTTTCTGAACCCCGAACCCTGAACCCCGCGACACCAACCATATGCGTATCTGGCCCGGAAGACCCTACCCGCTCGGAGCCACCTGGAACGGCAAGGGCGTGAACTTCGCCCTCTACAGCGAGAACGCCACCAAGGTCGAGCTCTGTCTCTACAACTCAGCCGAGGATGCGGAAGAGACCGAGCGAATCACGCTCGTCGAACATACAGACATGGTCTGGCACTGCTACCTTCCCGACATCCGGCCGGGGCAGTTCTACGGCTACCGCGTCCATGGCCCCTACGAACCTGCGAAGGGCCATCGTTTCAACCCGAACAAGTTGCTGCTCGATCCCTACGCCAAGGCGCTGGCGCGGACGATCAATCCGACCGACGCGATCTCGGGCTACATCCTCAACAGCAAAGAGGGCGACCTCTCGTTTAGCGATCTCGACAGCGGCGCCGACGGCCCGCTCGGCTGCGTCGTCGACGAAGCCTTTTCGTGGGGCGACGATCGTCCGCCGAATACGCCGTCGCACAAGACCCTCATCTACGAGATGCACGTCAAAGGGTTTACGAAGCTCAACGAAGAAATTCCTGAGGACCTCCGCGGGACGTACGCCGGCGTTGGTTCGGAACCGGCGATTCGCTTCCTGAAGGAGCTCGGCGTCACGGCGGTCGAGTTGCTGCCGATCCACGCGAAGGGCGACGATCGTCCGCTCGTGGAGCGCGGCCTGATCAACTACTGGGGCTACAACACGCTCAGCTTCTTCGCGCCCGAGCCGACCTACGCCGCCGCCGATCGGCCTGCCGACGTGTTGATGGAATTCAAGTCGATGGTGGCCAACCTCCACGACGCCGGCATCGAGGTGATTCTCGACGTGGTCTACAACCACACGTCCGAGGGGAACCAGATGGGCCCCACCTACTGCTTCCGCGGCATCGACAACGCCAGCTACTACCGCCTGGCGCCAGACGCCCGCTACTACATGGATTACACCGGCTGCGGCAACACGCTCAGCATGCAGAACCCGCGCGTGCTGCAGCTGATTATGGACAGCCTCCGCTACTGGGTGCTCGAGATGCACGTCGACGGCTTCCGCTTCGACCTCGCCAGCACGCTCGCCCGCGAACTGCACGAAGTGAACAAACTAGGTGCGTTCTTCGACATCATTCACCAAGACCCGGTCCTCAGCCAAGTGAAACTGATCGCCGAGCCGTGGGATCTCGGCGACGGCGGTTACCAGGTCGGCAACTTCCCCATCCTCTGGTCGGAGTGGAACGGCAAGTACCGCGACTGTGTCCGCCGCTTCTGGAAGGGAGACGGCGGCGTCGCGTCGGAGTTCGCCACCCGCATCAGCGGTTCGAGCGATCTCTACGAGTGGGGCGGCCGCCGCCCGCACGCGAGCATCAACTTCATCACCGTTCACGACGGCTTCTCGCTGAACGACCTCGTCTCGTACGACGGCAAGCACAACGAAGCGAACGGCGAGAACAATCGCGACGGCGCCGACGGCAACGACAGCTGGAACTGCGGCGTCGAAGGACCGACCGACGATCCGAAGATCAACGAACTACGCGAGCGGAAGAAACGCTCGATGCTGGCGACGCTGATCCTTTCGCAAGGTATCCCACTGCTGCTCGCCGGCGACGAGCGGAGCCACACGCAGCAAGGCAACAACAACACCTACTGCCAAGACAACGAACTGACGTGGCTCAGCTGGAAGCTTGACGAATCGCAGAAGAAGCTGTTGGAATTCACCAAGAAAGTGATCGCCATCTGGCAAGCCCAGCCGAGCTTCCATCGCCGCCGCTTCTTCCACGGCAAGCAGATTCGTGGCAACGAAGTTCCCGAAATCAACTGGCTCGATCCTTCTGGCAAGGAAATGGCGGACGAGGCGTGGAACACGCCCCACGTCCGTTGCCTCGGCGTTCATTTCCACGGCGGCATGATCGACAACGACGAATACGGCGAACCGATCATCGGCGACCACATCGTGATCCTCTTCAACGCCGACCATGCCAATGAGATCCCGTTCGCGCTGCCGGAACTGGGCGGGGAGAACGACTGGGAGTGTCTCTTTGACACAGCCGTCGAGGCGAAGCCGGAAGAGCCCAAAGCGGCGACTGAAGCGAAGGTTGACGCCAAGAGCATTTCGACGGCGCGGGCGTATAAGCTGCGGCCCTGCTCGATGGCGGTGTTTACAGCGCCGGCGAAGGAGCGGACCGCCGACGCGGGATAAAGCTGCTGAGCCCTCCTGCATCTACCGCATAACGCTTCGCTGCTGGTTGGCCCAGCGGCAGGCGTTGCGTGGGCATGTGCTGGCATGTCGTTCAGGACGACGGTTGCCCTCAACGGCGCTCATTTTGCCGCGTTGGCCTCTCCTAGCGCGCTTAAATCGCCAAAGCAGAGGAATTAACGCCTTAGCCCCGCTCCGAACGACTACAGTGGAGGCAATGACGCAACACATCCTCTTCAATCTCAGCGGCCGCTCCATTCCGCCGCACGCCAAGCTCACCATCAGCGGCGAACCCAATCTAGGCGACTATCTGGTCATCGAGACTAGCAACGGAGCGACCGGGACCGCCGTCTGGCGGACCGAAGCCGAGTTCAATTTGCTGCGGACGGACGCAGCGCCGACGGGGACGCCTCCGCGCGCCGCCTGGATGCCCCAGCTCAAACCGAAGGCGCCCTACAGCTGACGCCTTCGCCGCACTTCCATTCTCCATCCCTCGACCGAACCGACGAGCATGCCATGACGTTCAAAAAGGGCGAAAAAGTTCTCACCGAAGAGGGCGAAATCGGTGAGATTCTGTTCATTGATCGCGGCGGCTTGGAAGCCCAGGTCGCGCTCGCGCGCATCAGCACCAAGATTCGTTGCGACTCGCTGAAGAAGTTCGAAGCGGTGGAACCGAAAAAACAAATCCGGCGTTCGCGGAAGCAAGCTTCTTAAGTTCGCCCAGCGGTATATTTGCGGAGAGGTTGTTCGAATGGCCAAAGATACGATGGTGCGGTGCGAAGAAAAGCGACTGCATAAGATCGACGGCAAAAAAGAATGGCGTTGGGTCCAGATTGCCGTGGCGGATCTCTCCAGCGACGGCGCGCGAGAAATCCGCTGCCTCTATTGCAACGGCGAAGTGAAGCTCCGCAAGCAGCAGTTGGCGGCGGGTCCGCAGGTTCACATCGAACATCGATCGCGCCTAGACGCCGAGCACTGCCAAGGAAGCCACGCGTATCAAGGCTCCCATCAGACGTCGCTGAAGCCGGTCTTGTGAGACGCCAACGTCGCGGCGGAATCCAGCAGGAAACCTGCCAAGTCGTTTTATTTGAACCGCCAAGGACGCCAAGAGCGCCAAGGGAATGCAAAGAATGATGGAACCGCGGATAAACGCAGATAAACGCCAATAAATACTTTCTGCGTTCATCCGCGTTTATCTGCGGTTCCATATTCTTCATCTTTTCTCCTCTTTCGTCGTGCCCGTTGTGCCGTTGTGGTTCAATTCCTCCCCGCATTTTCTTGGCGCTCTTGGCGCTCTTGGCGCTCTTGGCGCTCTTGGCGTCCTTGGCGTCCTTGGCGGTTAGTCTTTGAACGTTGCAGTTTTCCTACGGAATCTAGGAAAAGATTCGACGCCACGCCGCGAGTCCGCTACGCTGAAGGGCCGCTTTTCCGTCTATTGCCGCTTCTCCATTTCCAACCTAGCGAGGTTCTCATGACGCTTCTATCCCGCACGCTGACGGCGCTGCTGGCCCTCGGTTCGGTCGCCTTCGTCAGCGACGTCCGCGCTGAGGAAAAAGTTTCGCTGAAGGGCGTCCACATGTGCTGCCCCGGTTGCGCCGCCGCCATCGAAGAGGCGGTCGCCAAGGCCGTCGAAGACGAGAAGAATCCCGTCGAAGTCGCCGCGGAGATTGATCAAGAAAACGGCACGGTTGCGCTCGTCGGCTCCGACCTCGCCGCCGTGCAGGCCGCCGTCGATCAGATCGCCGCCGCCGGTTTTCACGGTAAGCTCGACAACAAGGAAGTAAAGTGGCCGAAGGCCAAGTTGCCGAAAGAGAAGGTGACGAGCCTCGAAGTCACCGGCGTCCACAATTGCTGCGGCGCCTGCGTCAAGGCGATCAAGGGCGCGCTCGCCAAGGTCGAAGGCGTCACTGGCGACAGCCTGAAGCCAAAGGAAACGTCCTTCGTCATCGAAGGCGACTTCGAACCGAAGGCGGCGTTCCAAGCCCTTCACAAAGCAGGGTTCCACGCGAGCCTGCCAGAGAAGAAGTAAGCGGCGAGCATTGACTTCGTTCGACTGTGTAGCCCCTGGCTCCGCCAGGGGGTCGCGCCGCCGATCGAAGTGGCATGGTGCGCGATTCGACCCCCGGGCGGAGCCAGGGGCTGATAACGCCACAAAGAGACCTACGCAAAAACGCCTCGCGGCCTCAGGCCGCGAGGCGTTTTTGTTTCTCACGCGCGTCGACGCCGGTGGAACGTCGCCAGCGCGACGCCCGCCATGCTGAGAATCGCCGCAGCAGAGGGTTCGGGCACGGCTGCAGCCGCGGCGACGGACGTCGCCATGTCTTCCCACGTCAACCCGAAGTTGCGCTGCCACGCGAGATAGTCCTGCCCGTCGGAATCGCCGTCGCCGTCGGCGTCGGCGCCGTTCGTCGAGCCGAAGGCCGTTTTCCAAACCGCGAGGTCGTTGCCGTCGACGGCGCCATTGTTGTCGAAGTCGCCGGCCAGCTGCACGAACGGGTCGCTGAAGAGCTCGTTGCTGAGGAAGCTTTGATCGGTGAGGGTCTTGAGGAACGCGACGAGAGCGGCCTTCTGCGTTGCCGTGAGATTGAGATGCAGCGGCTGGCCGCCGACCTTGAGACGTGCATCGAGATTTGGGTTGTTTTGAATGCCGGTGCTGTAGAACTCGACCACTTGCTCCAGGCTGGTGAACCGGCCGTCGTGCATGTAACCGTCGCGAACTTCTGCGTTGCGAAGGGACGGCGTTTTGAACTGTCCGACGCCTGGAGGATTGACGCCAATATCGGCGGAGTTGTCGGCGTCGAGGCCGATGTTGCGCGGGGCGTCGCCGATTTGCGCGGCGGTGACATGGCACTGATTGCAGCGTCCGGCGCCGTGGAACAGTCCGGCGCCGTCAATCTCCTGCTGCGTGTAACCGGCGGCTGCGTAGTTAGGCGTCGTTGGGGAGCCGGCAGCGACCGCCGCGTCGAACTTCGACTGGTAGGTGACCATCGACCGCACAAATTGAGCGAGCGATTTGGAGATTCGATCCGAAGTCACCTCCGGCGTGCCGAAGGCGTTTTGGAACAACGTGGGATAGAACGTCGTGGCAGACAGCTCCGCGGTGAGCTGCGTCAGATTCGTCCCCATCTCGACCGGATCTTGAATCGGCATGAGGACCTGGTCCTCAAGCGTGTTGGCGCGCTGGTTCCAGAAAAATTTGCCGTTGGCGTAATAGGCGCCGTTGCTCAGTCCCATCGAATGCCGACCGGTGAGTCCTCCTTCGAAGCCGACGCTCTTCGTCGCAGGGTCGGAGAAATCGTTCTCTTGTTTGTGGCAAGAGGAACAACTCAACCCGTCGCTGTGAGACAGGCGTTCGTCATAAAAGAGGACCCGGCCGAGCGTGGCGCCGGCGTTGGTGATTGGATTTGTCGGCGGCGTATTCTTGAGGCTGGCAACCGCGCCGCTAGCAAAATGCGTCGGTAGATCTGTAATCGCGTACTTCACATAGTCAGCAGTCGCGGTCGGCAACGCCGGCACGCCCGGCGAAGCGGCCTGCAGCGATCGCGGCCCGCAAAGAGCGGCGGCGATCAAAGCGAACAACTCGATGCGGCGGAGTCGTGTCATAGTGGTCCAACGAGCAAACGACATGGCGCAGCCTCCCCCAGAGAATGGATGCGGCTGGCAACGGGCGGCGGGTCTGTTCCGATTTCGGCCGGCTGGCCGAGAAATGCCGCCGGGCGCAAGGTTGCCCGGCAAACCCCATGGTACTGGGGCGGAAAACGGGGTCAACAAACAGGGACAGCGAGGACAAGGGCGACTTCGTCCAGCGGGCCGTTCCGGAGTCAGCGTTCTGCTGCGGTACTGTTCGCGGAATTGGGTCGCACGTGACTTAAAACCCCGCTACAGCAACGGGGAGTCGGTAAGTGGCGCCAAAAAAGTGGAAAATCTTGCTGCCTAAAAATTGGAGACGCCGCCGATGCTGGCGTTTCGCTGATTGCGCAGTCGCGAGAGTTCGCCGCGCATCGTCGTGTGCGGCGAAGCGTCAAATGGAGGAGACGCCTCGTCAAACGTTTCAATGAACCGCGTACAGCAGCACGTTCAGGCTGATGCGAGCCGCGTCCTTTCGCGAGTAGCCCTCGCACTGCGGGGCGGGGCCTTCCAGGGCGCAGCTCAGGTCGTAGGGCGAGAAGATGATGACATGACGATCGTCGATCTTGATCGACTCGAGCTGAGGGTGAGCGTGCGTTTCGCCGGCAGGCGTTATCGTCCCGTCGGCGCCTGCCGAGCGATTTCGCGTCACCTTGGAAAGATCATAGCCGCCGAACTCCGTCGTGAAGAGCGGGTCGTCGGCAGGGATCGGCTTCAGCGGCGTCTCGGGGAAGATGACGCCGAGCTCCTTGCGCAGCGAGTCCGTAAAATCGCGATTCGCACAAATCGCATCGGCCAAGATCGTGCCGCCGCGCGCGACGAACTCCTTCAGACCAGCGCGCTCCGCCGGCGTCAGTTCAAACGCCGAGCGGCCGTGGAACATCAGGAAGTTGTTGGTGAACAGCGCCGGCGAGGCAAGCGACACTTCCTGCGGGACGGCGATGGTCACGCGCAACTCGCGATCGGCGAGACGGAGCAAATTGCGTAACGCGCCCGGAGCCCCTTCGCAGCCGCCGGGGTGAAGGATGTTGGCGATGCGGATCTGGCCGCGCGGGTGGTCGGCCTCGTCTCCGCCGTCGACCGTTGGCAGCGACGGGTCCTTGAAGGCGACTTCGCGATTGGTGGCGTAGGCAAGAATGTTGAGACCAAGCGTCTCGGCTTGCTCGACCCGCGCCCGGACCGCCGGCGGGTAGGCGAGTTCACGGCCGCGGCCCATCAACTCCCAACGGCAAGCGAGGTCGTCGGACGCGTAGACTACCGCGGTGCGACAACTGACGTCGACGCCCCACAACATCGGCGCACTCGCCGGATCAATCGGACGTTCCATCCGCCAGATCGGGTGGCTCGGGGGCAGCGGAGAGAGTTTGGCGTCGGGGCCGGGGAACAACTCGGCGATGAGTTTGCGGACCGCAGCATCGAAGTCGCCCCCAGCGCACGACTGATCGAAGAAGAGGAAGCCGCCCCGGTCGACGTACATGCGGAGCTTTCGCTTCTCTTCCGCGGAGAATTCCGGAGCGTCGTGGCCGCTGATATAGAGCACCGGCGTTTGGAGCAGGTCTTCAACCGTGGCGGGGCCGACGTCGACGACCTGGTGAGCGAGCGGAACCTGCCAGGCATGCTCGACCGTAGCGACGAGATTGTGCAAGGCGCCGCGATGGCGTCGCCAATCGCCGTGCGGCTCATGCTTCAAGTGGGCGAGCAGCAGCGGACGGCGGCCCTTCGATAGAAAGAGCAAGTAAAAGCTGGTCGAGACTCGAGTGTCGTTGAGGTGCTCTTCGTCGAGATCAGAAGGCCAGGAACCGTCGAGGAGTTGCAAGCCCACGACAGTCTCGGCGCCTTCGCGATACCAATCGTGATCGCCGATAAACCGTTGCGCGGTGATCCGGCCGACGCGCTCCAAGGCAAACAGGAAGTACGAATGCCAATAGTCGACGCCCGGATTGCGATTCACCGAGAAGTTGCGTTGCAACCAGGAGTTGGCGAGATCGACATGCTTGTTGGGCGCTTGCGGCTGGCAGCAGGCGATCGCCTCGCCAGTGACGCGAGCGTCGGCCGGTTCGAGTCGTTGGGAAGCGGCGAGGACCGAAGCGATGCCGGCGGCCGTCATGCTGCCCGTGCCGGGGTAACCGGGGCCCCAGCCCCACGAGCCGTCGGGATTCTGCGAACGGCGCCAATAGGCGAGGGCCAAGCGCCACGTTTCGTCCGCAGCGGTGACGCCGACGCGCTCGGCTTCATAGAGCGCGAGCATGGCCATGTGGGTCATCGAGTTGTCGGTGTGATCGGGCGTGCCGAGCGTGGGGATGGCCCACATGCCGGCGTTCTCGCCGTCGCGGATTTGGTGTTCCTCAAGCCAACGGACGTTGCGTTGGATGAGGATGAGATCGCGTTCGGGCTCGGCGTAGCAGAAGACCATCGTTTGGAGCGCGGTCGTGTAAGTGGCGTCGGCATGGAATTGGCGGAGATGCTTGAGAGCTTTGGCGACCGCTTCGTCTTGCACGCCGCAGCCCGATTGCAACAGTGCCAGGGTAGCGAGCGGCGTGAGGCCGCCGGCGTAGAGGGCGCGCTCTTCCCAAGTGCCGTCGTCGCGCTGTTCTGACTTGAGGAAGCGAACGCCGTCGGCGATCGCCTCGTTGACTTGTTCAGCCGTGACGCCGCCAGTGGATTGAGCGGCGATGCGTGGCATGCGCGCGAGCAGCGACGCCATGGCGATCGCCATGAGGAGGATGCGGCAGATGCGTTGCGTGGACAAGCTTGAGCTCTCGATTCTTCGCACTTAGGGGAACGCTATTGGTTTCGTAAGTTGTTAAGCGCTTCCAGGGCAAGGCATGTCGCGGTTAGCGGGTCGTCCTCACGCATCGTCGGAATTGTATTGGCCCACGAGCCGTCGGAGCGTTGGCGGGAGACTAGCTCAGCGGCCAGTTCGGGAGCCCGAGCGGCAAATTGAGCGTCGGGATAGGCAGACATCGCGCGGGCGAGCGCGGCGGCGTAGTAGTAGAACAATCCCTGGGCGGCGGCGGTCGAAACTTCGTCCGACGGGAAACCGGGGACGGCGTCGACCTGCGGGTGGGAGTTGAGCCAATCGATAGCGGCGGCAACGCGCGGATCATTTGCCGGGAGTCCGGCGGCACGCAACGCGAGAAGGCCGTCCGCGGTAGTCGTACCATACGAGCGTGCTATGAAGTCTTCGCCTTCACGCGGCGGGTCGATGGCGCCGGCCTTGTTGAGTTGATCGAGCGGATCGTCGAGGAACGCAAAGCCGCCGTCGGCGTTTTGGCGGCGAACGAGAAACTGCCTGGCGCGGTTCATCGTCTCAGGGTGCGCGGCGGCGACCGGTGCGAGCGCTTCGAGCGCGAAGCGCGTCGTCGAAACGTTAGCCGTGCGGAACGAGCTCGGGTCAGTCGGGTCGCCGCCGACGAGCCCCCAGCCGCCGACGTCGTTTGCCGTCGCTAATTTATTCGGCAACGGCGCGCTGACCTGAGCCGCCGCCAAATAGGTTTGCATGCGTTGGATGGCGTCGGCGTACGGCTCACGGTCGGATGGCGGAAGCTGTTCCAGCGCGCTGAGCGTGAGCGCGGTGGCGTAGGTGGGATACTCGCTCGCGGCTGCGGGTGAACGGAGGTAGCCGGCAGGCGAGAAGTTGTTCAGCAGAAAGGGGAGAGCGTTGCGGATCGCCCGGCGTGCCGCCGTTGCTGGCGCAGACGCTGCCGGCTCCTTGTTCACGACGCGAGCGAGGGTCGCGACGGCGAGTGCAGTCGCCGCGGGGCCAGCTTCGAGTTGCGAGTACTTTATGGAGCGCCACGAGCCGTCGGTCTGTTGCTGAGCGAGGAGCCAATCGACGCCGTGTATCACGGAAGCATCGATCTCCGGCGCAGCCGCTTTCGATTGCTCCGCATGGACGAAGTTCGTGATCGCGAGGAGCGAGAATAAGGCGAGCAGCGTTGCCGGCAGTCGCCTCGACGTGTCCCAGCGTCGACGGCTCATAGATTCGAAATCGACAAGCAATAGTTCGGCGTCTGTAGCGTCAACAGCGCCGCCGCGGTGCAGAACGTTCGATTCGTGATGCAGTGGTGCCCGGTCCAGCTGCCGTCGGGATTTTGGACCTTCATCAGCCCCTCGCTCACCAGCGGATACCACGAAACTCCTTCGCCGCCAGGAGATTGGAGCAGACATTCGCTCACCAGGAAGAACGCGAGGTATTCTTCGCCTCCCGCTTCCTTGAAGGGACGTTCGTCTTTCTGGGCGGTGAAGATCGTTCGTTCGAGCGATTGCTGGTAGAGCGGATCGTCGCGATAGCCCATCGAATACAGGACGCGGATGCTGGAGGCGTTCTTGTAAAAGTCGTGCATCCACCCTTCTTGTGATTTCAGCTTTAGACGAAGTTGCTTGAGCAGGGCTTGGCCGACAAGTTCGGCCGAAGCGTCGACCTTCATGCCGCAGGAAGCGGAGTTGCGCAAGCTTTCCCAACCGAGCACCGTGCCGAGCACGGGCGCCCAACTCTCGTCGCCCCAGGTGCCGTCGGCGCCTTGCGTCGCGCTGATGTCCTGCACGAGTCGCTCGAGCGTCTTGCGGACGTCGCCGTCAACCTCGCCCGTCTCGCCGATGATTTCGCTGAGAAAAATCGCTGCGAGAAAACGATCGGCGTTGAGCCCGATCTTGTGCTGGACGAGCGTCGTCCGGCCGGGACGTCGCGCGCCGCTGGGCAGGGCATCGGCCATGCTCAGCACGGCGTCGAGGACGCGGCGCAGTTCATCAGCATGGGGGCCGCCGTAGGGAGTGTTCCCCTCGGCGAGCAGGGCGAGGCCGAGCATCGCCGTGCAGCTGAGATCGGGCGGGTAGTTTTCGTCGGCGCCGATCTTGCCGTCGTGCCGCATGGCGCCGAGGAGCCACTTCATGCCTTTGTCGATCGATTTTTGGCCCGCAGGAGTGATCGCAACTGGCTGAAACGTGCCGAGGCCGGCGGGAAGCTCGGTCTCGGCGGCCGTCAGTTCTCGAGTTGATCGAGGAGCATGCTGAGCCGCAAGCATGGCGAGGACGACCAGCGGCAGAACGATGCGGCGGTGCGGCATAGATTGGGACCAATAGGAATCGTTTATAGCCCCCGGCTCCGCCGGGGAGTGGCACTTCGCAGGACAACGCTTACCGTGATGGTAACCGACCCCCTGGCGGAGCCAGGGGCTGCCATTGCCACCACGAGGCGTCTCTCCGCATTGTACGCAAGTCAGGCGCCGACGGGGCTAGGCCTTCATTTTTCAGCGGCGCACGGAGCTAGCTGGCGGTTGGCGCCGTGGCGAGACGTTGAAATAAGCGACGCCGATGTTGGAAAAAGCGGCGTATGGAAGGCTATACCGGCTTCGGGTTCCGCTCCACGAAGAACCGCTGATGCCAGTAGGGGTAAGCAATCGGCGTTTCGCTGGCGGCGTCGAGCTTGGCGACTTGCTCCGCCGTGAGGTTCCAGCCGACGGCGGCGATATTCTGGCGCAGCTGTTCTTCATTGCGGGCGCCGATGATCACTGTCGACACTGTCGGCCGTTGCAACAGCCAGTTGAGGGCGACTTGCGGCACCGTCTTGCCCGTTTCCTTGGCGACTTCATCGAGGGCGTCGACCACGTTGTAAACATGCTCCATCGGCACCGGCGGGCCGGCGTCGTTGGCGGCTTGGCTTTTCAGGCGGCTCACTTCAGGCAGCGGTTGGCCGCGGCGGATCTTGCCCGTGAGACGGCCCCAACCGAGCGGGCTCCAAACGACGGCGCCGACGCCCTGATCGAGTCCGAGCGGCATCAGTTCCCATTCGTAGTCGCGCCCGATGAGCGAATAGTAGGTCTGATTGGCGACGTAGCGCGACCAACCGTGGCGATCGCTGGCGGCGAGCGACTTCATGAGGTGCCAGCCGGAAAAGTTCGAAACGCCCAGGTAACGGATCTTGCCGGCGCGAACCATATCGTCGAGCGTCTGCAGCGTTTCCTCGACCGGCGTCTTCGCATCGAACCCGTGGAGTTGAAAGAGATCGATGTAGTCGGTGCCGAGGCGCCGTAGCGAGCCCTCGACGGCTTGGATGAGATGGAACCGCGACGAGCCGACGTCATTGGCGCCTTCGCCGCTGCGGAACGTCGCCTTCGTCGAAATAAGAACCTTGTCGCGGCGGTCTTTGATCGAGGCGCCCAGAATCTCCTCGGCCATCCCCTTCGAGTAGATGTCGGCCGAGTCGAACATGTTCAGCCCGGCGTCGAGGCAGACGTCGATCAGCCGGGTCGCTTCGGCGACGTCGGTCGCGCCCCAAGCTTTGAACAGCTCGGTGCCGCCGCCGAAAGTGCCGGTGCCGAGGGTAAGGGCGGGAACATTGAAACCAGAGTGGCCGAGGCGTCGGTATTCCATCGCAGGGGTTCCTGAGGCAGGTGGGGAGGGCGGGACTCTATTTTCGCGGAGTGGAGCCCGAAAGACCAGGAGGTAGTCGCGGGTCAACGACCAGAAGACTGACCACCAAGACACGAAGACACAAAGGAAGCACCAAGGAAGAAAGCAAAGAGAGAACGATGAGAACAAGGAGAACGAACGTATTTGGCCAATTAGTTCTGCTAGCCGCAATTCAATCTCTTCTTTCCTTGGTGTGTTCTTGGTGTCTTCGTGTCTTGGTGGTTAATCTCCGAACTCTCGCTCCGGCAGGTCGTTGACCTCTAGCTGCCCCTCCAACCGCTACCGCCGGCACACGCCGACCATGTTGTTCGCCGCAAGATGGACATTTCTGAGCTAGGGTTTCGTAACGCCCGGCGATCGCCTGATCGACGGGTCTCGTCACATCGCTTTTCTGCAGACTCATTCGTCGGGCCACTGCGGCCCATTTGGTTCCCACGACTTTTCTTGAGGGCGCCGCTTCGTCGGCACAGGGGGTTGTCATGTTGAAACGAATTCCACGGTATGTCTTGGCGGCGGCCTTCATGGGCGCCACGGTCGCTGCGGCGACGGTGCAGGCCCGCGGCGGCGGCCACGGGGGCGGACACGGCGGGGGGCATGCCGGAGGCCACAGCGGCGAGCACCACAGCGCTGAACATCACAGCAGCGAACATCATCATTCCAGCGAACACCACCACTCGAGCGAACATCACTCGGACCATCACGCCGATCACCACGACAACCACCACGGTTGGCATCACGACGCGCAAGGTTGGGTGAACGGCCGCCACGGCGTCGATCGGCCCTTCTCGAACGAGTGGTATGCCGGCCACGCCGGTGCGTGGCGCTACAACTACCTGGCCGGCGGCCTCTGGGGTTGGGCGGGCCTCGACACGGTGAATTCGTGGCTCGGCTGGAACACGTACGACATCAACAACACCGCGGCTCCTGAAGCGAATCAAGCCGCCGTGCCGACGATCAGCGAATCGCCCGTGTTGGCGGCGAACGTCGGAACCGCCGAGCCCGCAACGAGCGACGAAAACAAGCCGGCCGGCGATTGGTTGCCGCTCGGCGTCTTCGCCTTGGAGCCGCCGACCGAGGGAGGCGAGCAACTGGTCCAACTCGCGCTGCGACGCGATGGGACGCTGGAAGGGGTTGCCTACTCGAAGGGAACCGACGAAAGCTCGAACCTCGTCGGCGAGGTCGATCGCGAAACGAACAAGGCCTACTGGAAGGTCGACGCCAATCAAAAGGTCGCCTTCGAGGCGCCATTGAAGACGCTCACCAGCGGCGAGGGGCCGGTCGAAGTGACGCTGGCCGATGGCGAGAAAGAGACTTGGACTTCAGCGCGGCTCAAGCAGCCGGCGGAGTGATCGCTAGCTACGTGATTCATTAGTGCAAATTCACAGGGTGCCACTGGCGTGTCGCCAGTGGGAAGTGCCGAGCGAGTACCCACTTCAGCACTGGCAACATGCCAGTGGCACCCCAATTCTTTTCTCGTGGGGAGTATTTAAGATGTCAAAGCGTTCATTAGGGGTAACATTGGCGATGGCCTGCCTGGCCATCGTGGTGATTGTGGCGAAGGTCGAAGCCCGCGGCGGCGGCGGCGGTGGTCGCGGCATGGGTGGACGAGCTTTTAGCGGCGGCGGCGGAGACTTCCGGGGCGGCGGCGACGCGGGGCGTGGTCTCGGTGACGCCGGCGGAGTTGATCGCGGCGACTTGGGCGGCGCCCTGGGCGGCGGGCTCGACGGCGGCGACCGCCTGAATGGCGGCCTCGGAGCGGGCGATCGCCTGAACGGCGGACTCGACGCCGCACGCGAAGGCGCTCTGGCCGGCGAAGGAACTCGCCCGTTGGCGAACGGCGCTCAAGGCGAAAAGCAACTGCAGCAGTTTCTGGGCCTGCCCGCCGACGGCGCACGCGGCGTGGGCGATCGCTTAGACGGCGACCGCGGCGAAGGACTCGCCAATCGAGCGGACGGCGACCGACGCGATCAGGCGTCGCAACGCGCAAACGAGCTCAGGGATAACGCTCAGTCGTGGGCGAACAAGTTCAACGCCGGCGACGAGCCCTTCTCGGCCGGCTGGTACGCCGACCATCCGAACGCGTGGCAATACACGCACCCGCACGCCGATGCCTGGGCGGCGGCCAGCCTCGCGGCCACCACCGCCTGGATCGGCGCCGCGGCCTACGACGACGGCGGCGACTACTCGACCACCGTCGTGAACGAAGCGCCGACGTACGTCAATGATTCGACCACCGAGAGCGTCGATCAGCAGACGCCGGTCGCAGCCAACGTCGCGACCGACGATCAAGCGGCCGACGGCGGCGATTGGCTATCGCTCGGCGTCTACGCTCTCGAACCGCCGGCGGGCGGCCAGAAAGAACTGATGCAACTCGCCGTGAGCAAAGCAGGCGAGATCAAAGGCGTCTACTACAACGCCGACGACAACCTCTCGGAGAACATCACCGGCACGGTCGATCGGGCGACCCAGGAAGCGACGTGGAACGTCGTCTCCACGCCGGAACTGCAATTCTCGGCATCGCTCAAGACGCTCACCTCGTCAACCGGCGAAGTGAACGTCGCGGCGCCGAACGGCGTGCAGCAAACCTGGTTCACCGCGCGGTTGCAGGAACCAACGCCACAGCAACCGGGCCAACCGGCGCCGCCCTCTTCCTCCGAAGAAGTAATCGCCACGCCATAACCCCTTCTAGCCCCGGGCTCCGCCCGGGGGTCAAAACGCGCTCCACGCCACCACGGCACGCAGCGCCCAAAACGAAGACGCGGGGCCGACGAACAACGTCGGCCCCGCATTTTTTGATGCCGTCTCAACTACAGCGAGGCGTGAACATTCTCCGGCTGGAACCGTTTCGTCGCCATGTAGCCGAGGAGAAGAAAGGCGACGAGGTTTACCGCCTGAGCGATCGCAAACGGCGGCTCGGTCTGCGTCGGCGCCAAGGCCTTCAGCTGCGGCAGCTTCTGGAAGGCTTGCACGATCAGCACGAAGACGTTGAAGTACTGCGCGATGATCGCCGTGACGACGTACGTTGACCGCCAACGCCCCGCAAGCTTGCGGCTGTAAAGAGCGTAGATCGCGATCGCCAACGCAATGAGCGACAACACGGCAAGGATGTGCGACGGCAGCAATTTCACAAACGGGAACGCAAACCCAGTCGCGCTGGTCAGCACCGTCGTAATCAAAAAGAACGCCGTCCACCGCGGCAACCGTTGAGCCTGCAGCATCCCGGCGATGACGATGTAGCCGGAGACGATTCCCAGCAGGCTGATGATGACATGAATGATCGTGACGGCGTCCATGATCTGGCTCGCTGGCGAGTGGCTGGCGGAATGGAGCATCGCAATGAGCGCGATGCGGCGGGTGGCCCAAATCTTACTCGCGGCGATGGCGATTCAGATAGTCCGTTTTGCGATTCTCCGCGACGGCGAACGTTCACTGTCTGAAAATGCAAGCCGCCCTCGCTTGATCGAGGGCTGGCACGAAGACATCGATGCCATGGGACCCGAAGGGTCGTGCTGTGATAGCCCCTGGCTCCGCCAGGGGGTCGCGCACCATGCCGGCAGACGTCGCCGCGCGTATCGCCACCCACCGACATGCCGTCGCGCAGGCTCTTGAGAAGGGCAGCGAAGGCATCGATGCCCTGGAGACCCGGAGAGTCGCGCTGTGATAGCCCAGGGCGAAGCAAAGCGCAGCCCTGGGTGACAAGAACGGAACCGACGTGAGCCCTGCCGGGGCGCGCTAAAGTCAGCGCACCCCTGCAAGGTTAGAGCGATGAACGGATCGTCGCAGCGTTTCTAGCCCCCGGCTCCGCCGGGGGGTGTGTAGCACTTCGCAGGACAACGCCTACCGACATGGCAACCGACCCCCCGGCGGAGCCGGGAGCTGCAAGAGACGCGACAGAGAGCCGAGAGGCGCTCTAGAGCTCACCATCGGCCGGAGCCCCAGGGCTGCGTCGCGGCGCTGAGCGTAGGCAGGGTCGGGAACCTTTTCCACTGGGCGGCGACCACGCAAAAGAAACCCGCCAGCGGCAAAAGGCTCCCAACCCCGTAACGCTCCCCACCAGTTGGGTGGCATGTCGTCGCAGAGCGTCGACATGCGGCAGCGGTTGTCGGCCAACTTCGGATTTCGGCATGCATGCGCTAGCGCGAAAGCATGCCCGCCTAGGACTCGATAGCACATAAACATTTCCGATATCGCGGCGTCGAGCCTAGAAATTGACCTGCGCCTCCAGAGACAGTAAGGTGTTGTTTTCTGACTGGCACATGCCGTCGCTGCGACCGGCTAAAGAAACTCAAGCGAAGTAAAGAATGCAAATGCGGCGGACCTTATCGTTGGCTTGCGGTTTTTTCGCTGCTCTGTTCGCTGCGCCGGCACGGGGCGACGTCTTTCAATGGGAATACATTGATCCGCTGAATCCAGGACTGGGCAAACAGGCCAGCGCCGCGCTCACGCCTGATGGCGCTGGAACTGTGGCCGAGCCACGGGTCTTTCTCTCCAGTAAGAATTTAACCAAGGCCTACCTCCCGCAGGCTAATTTGCGTGAGGCTCGCTTAAGCGGCACGACGTTAACTGACGCTTACGCACCCGGAAGCAACTTCCGGAGAGCGGTCTTTACCGCCGCCAACCTGAGCGGCGGCGACTTCAGAGCGGCTGGCTTCCAGCAGGCCAGATTCGGCAATTCCAATCTGAGTAGCGCCGACTTCACCGACGCAGACTTCACCAGCGCGACGTTGACGGAGGTCACGCTGACAGGCGCAATTTTTAGCGGCGCGATCGTCAAGGGCGCTGATTTTTCGGGCAACGCTTTCGCCGCGACTCAGCTCTATTCCACGGCAAGCTATCAAGCGGGCGACTTGGCAGGGATGGGCTTATCGCGCAATGATCTCAGCGGATGGAATTTTAGCGGGCAAGATCTATCGGGCGCTGACCTATCGGGTTCAACGTTGATCGGGGCCACCTTTACGGGAGCGACGATTCGCGACGCACAGCTTGGGTGGACGACAGGCCTTGGCTCCCCGCCGGCGATTACCGGCCACGGGTTCACTGCGGCGGCGCTGTATTCGACGGCGAGTTACCAAGCTAAGGTCCTGGGCGCCATCCAACTCCAAGCAAACGATCTTCGTGGCTGGAATTTCTCGAATCAACAAATGGCGCAAGCGCAGCTCACCCAATCCGACATTTCGGACGGCAACTTCGATGGCGCCGATTTGACCGGGGCCGACTTCCGCGACGTCACCTTTGGAGCGGCTTCGTTTCGCGGCGCTAATTTGACGGATGTGCGATTCGACCATTACTTGTATGAAACGCCGCTTCAGGGAGTCGATTTTTCAGGCGCCAACCTGACTAGCGCCGATCTATCAAAGGCAAACCTTACCGACGTCAACTTCACTGACGCCATTATCGCGGGCACAGACCTGAACAGCGCCACGTTCCGCGGCTTTAGTGAGACGGATCTCTATTCTACCGGCAGCTACAAGACCGGCCTGCTTCAAAACGTGGAGCTGACTAACGTGGATCTGCCTGGGGTGGATTTGGCTCACGCCAATCTGGCCAAGGCCAATCTTGGATCCTCACGACTTCAAGGGGCGGACTTTCACCGCTCGGAGTTGCCGGGAGCGCACTTCGGCGCCGCCGATCTATCGGACGCTGTCTTTGCCTTCGCCGACCTGACAGACGCCCATCTGCATGCGACGCTGAACAACGCTCGCTTCAACGGCGCTACTCTCGTCAATGCATACTTCGGCGACGCCGATCTGACGACGGCGTCGTTTACAGATGCGACGATCCGCGGGGCGCTGTTCGTCGGCACTCAACGATCGACCTTTTCCGCTGCCCAACTGTATTCGACCGCCAGTTACGCGGAGAAAGATCTGCGCGGGATTGGCCTGACGCGCGATATGGACGGTTGGGATTTCAGCGGCCAGGACCTCACCGGGGCCAATTTACGAGAATCGAAGGCGCGTGGAGTGAACTGGGACGGCGCCAACTTGAGCAACGCCATTCTCATCGACGTCGACTTCGCGGGAGAGGATCTTTCGCAGGCGACGCTAAAGGGCGCCGAATTCACGCTTGCCGCCGTTGAAGGAGCCAACTTCAGTGGCGCCGATCTGCAGGGGGCGTCGTTCAGCAGTGCGAGTGCAGTTGCGGCGAATTTCTCCAATGCGAATCTACAAAAAGTTTACGGAGGGCACGCAGACTTTTCTCAGGCGAAATTTTCCGGCGCGGACTTACACCAAGCCCATCTTTACGAGGCGAATCTCACCGGAGCGAATCTGACGGGGGCGAAGATTCGCGGCGCAACGCTGACAGGGACCTTTGAAAAGGGCCTGACCTACGCGCAGTTTTACTCGACGGAAAGCTATCAGCAGCGAGATCTTACGGAGATCTCGCTGGAGAACACGACGGTGACGGGAATCGATCTTTCGAATCAGAACCTGACTCGCGCGAAGCTAGGCTACGCCAACCTCCGCGACGCGGATCTTTCAGGAGCGAACTTACTCGACGCGTCGATGCTGTACGGCAACGTCGCCGGCGCCAACTTCACGGGCGCAACAATCGAAGGAGCGACCCTCGCCCCCGATATGTCGGCAGAGCAGTTGTATTCAACGCAAAGCTATCAGGCGAAGCAGTTGCGCAGAGTTCGATTCAGCGTTGCCAATCGTGCGGGCTGGAATCTATCAGGCCAGGATTTGACCGGCGCAGACTTCTCGCAATCGGGCATTGCCCAAGTCAATTTCACCGGCGCGGCAATTCGCGACGCCAATTTTTCCGGAACCGTCGCTCGAGGATTTACCGCTGCACAGCTCTACTCGACGGCCAGCTACCAGCAACATGATTTGCGAGGCGTGTCGCTAGGGTCCAACAATCTCAGCGGTTGGAATTTCGCGAATCAGAATCTGGCCGGCGTCAACTTCGGCGGCGCGAACGTCACTGGCGCCGATTTCACCAACGCGCGGATTCATGGCGCCTACCCTTCCTTCTGGGGCGGCCCGCAAGGGTTCACCAAGGAACAACTCTATTCGACGGCGAGTTACCAGGCGCGCGATTTGCGCGGCTTCGCGCTCGCTCCGCATAGCGTAACCGGCTGGGACTTCAGCGATCAGAATCTCATCGGCGCGCGATTCGGCCAAAGCATCGCGAACGCCAACTTCGAGCGGGCTGATGTGCGCGGGGCTTCGATCAGTTTTAGTCAGCAGATTCCGGCTCCGAATCTTCAGAATCTCATCCGGCCTGACGGGACCATTGAGGGGCTTGCTTTGGACGACGGCGAGACGTTGCTGATACGCAATTTCGACCCAAGCGTCGTCTCACCGCCCAACCGCCAGTCCACGTCAGCCTTGCCGACCCAGATATTGGCCAAACAGTTTACAATCTTTGAAGCTGGTTCACGGTTGGAATTGTTCTTCGACGAAAACGCTTGGTTGTCGACGATTGCTTTTGCTCCAGGAACGTCCGTAGAGCTTGACGGAACGTTGCGGTTAGGATTTGCGCTTGGAGTGGATCCCGCGTCGATGCGAGGTCGGTCGTTCCGCGTGTTTGACTGGAGTGGAGTGACGCCAACAGGCGAGTTCGTTATCGAACAAGGCAGCGGCATGTCGTGGGATACGTCGCGCTTGATGACAACCGGCGTGATCACTTTAGTGCCGGAGCCCAATGCAATTTGGTTGATTGCCGCTGCGGTTGGCTTTGGAAGTTGGCCTGTAAGAAAACACCGCCGGCGAGTGGCACTGGCAAGCTAACGGTGGGCGCCACTGACGCGTCGCCAGTGCGAAGTGCCGCAACGACATGACTACCGATCGACTTGCAAGGAGCCTGAAGGACAGGGACGCGGGTGGCCGGGGTTAGCGTCGAGCCTGCCCAGCATGCCTATCAGCAAAAGCTTCGTTCAATCGATTCTTTCGCACCGTCTGGCCACGCCTCCACATCACCGCCTCCTGCGGCTCCGCCGCCACGGTAGCCGCTGATGGCGGCAACCGCGGCCACCCCGCTCTCCCCTCAACTCTCTGCGTCTCCGCGCCTCTGCGAGAGACTTCTAGAGTCAACAATCCGCCCCAAACGCCCGCCAAATAAATCCGCCAACTCCCCTACAGAAAATGGCCGCGCAACCTGCTAGGTTCGAAGTGGTCAGGCATTCCAGCCCGATAGAACCCGTCCGCACGGCCACGAAGCCGTCGCGTGGCGCCAGTCAGGCTCGAAAGCCGGACCCACGATCGCTCTTTGACATCTCAACCCTCATTCCCGTCGCCCCACGGCCGACGACGGCGCCTTGCTGCGCCGCCATCAACGCCAATCGCAAATCGTCTGGCCCACGCGCGATAACGGACGTATTGCTCAAGTCTGCCAACAAAAACGAAGCGCCGCACTTGGCAGACATGGCCGACATGGCAGTCTCGCGAAAAACAGGCGTTTTTGCTGCAAACGACCTTTTGCGACGCCCAGCGATGCCGCCGAACGTACTTCGCGTCGCATCGCAATTCGCCGGCAACGCGCCCCGCGACGGACGCAACTGGTCAAATGCCTGGCGGACTCGCCTCGTCGTGCGATGCGTACGTCAGGTGGGGCGGCCTGGAGCGTGGAGCGCGACCTCCATGACGCCTTGCCGCGGGTCCAAAAAAAATCGCGGCCGGCAAGGAGCTTGCCGGCCGCGAGGTTTAGTCACGACGTTCAATGTGGTCAATTAGCTCTACTTCAGCGGCTTCACCTTCACCGAGCGATAGTGCGTTTCGCTGTCTGGATCGTGCCCTTGCAGGGCGAACGTGCCGGAGCCGATCTTGGCCGTTTCCCAGCCGTCTTCACGCTTGTAATCTTCCGGCTGGGTCCATTCGTTGACGACCTTGCCGTTCACCTTCACCGTCACATGGTTTCCCTTAACGGTAATGTTTTGCGTGAACCACTCGTCGTCTTTCGCCGGCGACTTGTCCATGATGTTCTTGATGTTGTACAGGCTGCCGGTCTTCTTCGGGTCGCCGTGGGTTTGGTTCACCTGGACCTCAATGCCGTTGGTCGGCCAGCTCTTCGGTTGGTACTTCGTGTGGAAGTACATCCCCGAGTTCGCCTTCGGCTTGGTCAGGACTTCGCACTCGTATTCGAAGTCCTTGAAGTTGTGGTTCTCGACCGGACCGTCGTAGAACAGGTGGGCCGCTTCGCCGTGGGCGACGATCTCGCCGTCGACGACCTTGAACGTTTCGGGGTTGTCTTCCGAAATCTTCCAGCCGTCGAGGTTCTTGCCGTTGAAGAGTTGGTACCAGCCATCTTTGTCGGCTTTGGCTTCGGCGGCGCGAGCGACCGGCATCATGGCGAGGCCGAGCAGCAGGGCGGCGCAGGTCAGGGTGAATTTCATCGTATGGTTCCTTGAGAGTCTTTGCCCAGAGGGAGACTGAGAAGTGACGGCCCTCGCCTGGCTACGTTGGGGGGCGCGAGGGGGATAGCCACAGGCTACTAGTGGAGCGGTTGCGGGGCAAGCGGCCGCCGCCGTCGGCCTTAGCTTGGTGCGGGATTTGCGCCCAAAATCGCCGGACTTGGCGGTGTTGCGGCGCTGGTCTCGCGCCGGCGGACGACCAATTCGCTGAGGTCGTCCAGCAGCGAATAAATCACCGGCACCGCCAGCAGCGTCAGCAATAGCGACAGCGCCTGACCGCCGACGACCAGGACGGCGATTGAGCGGCGTTCCTCGGCCCCAGGGCCGGTGGCGATCAGCAGCGGCACCATCCCGGCGACGAATGCGACCGCCGTCATCAGGATCGGCCGCAGGCGATCGCGGTTTCCTTGGAAAATCGCCTCGATCCGCGGCAAGCCGGCGGCGCGCAGCTGGTTGATGTGGTCGACCTGCAGAATCGACGCCTTTTTCACCATACCGAAGAGAACGAGAATGCCGAGCGCCGAGTAGAGATTGAGCGACTCGCCGCCCAGCCAGAGGCTAAACAGCCCGAACGGAATCGCGATCGGCAACGAAATCAGAATCGTCAGCGGATGCACCAGATGTTCGTACTGCGCGGCGAGCACGATGTACATGCAGACGAACGACAAGGCGCAGGTCCACAAGAATTCGTCGAGCGTCGTTTGCAGTTCGCGAGCGCCGCCGACGACGCGGGTGGAATAGCCGGGGGGCAATCCCATATCTTCAGCGATCTCTTGCACCAGTCGCGCCTGTTCCGCCAACGCATAACCTGGAGCGAGATTCGCTCGCACCGCCGCCATCCGCAGCCGATCGAGGCGGTCGATGCGCGAGGGGCTAAAGGTTTCTTCGAACGAGACGACATTGTCGAGCCGCGTGAGCGGGAAGGCGCCTGATTCGTAACCGAGCCCCGGAATGAGCGTCGGTTCCGCCGCCGGCGTCGTCCGATTGGCGGCGTTCACCGCGCGGGGATTAGCAGTGCGAACGTAAAGTTGCGAAATATCGCGCGGATCGGCGCGGTCGACGCCGCGCAGCCGCAGTTCCACGTCGTACGCGTCGTCGGCTTGCGAGTCGTAGTAACGCGAGACGCGATCATCGCCGCCGACGGCGATGCGCAGCGTGTCGGCAATCTCGCGCACGTCGACTCCCAGGGCGGCCGCCCGTTGCCGGTCGATATGGGCGAGCAAATTCGGCTTGTCCATCCGCAGCGTGCTGTCGACGTCGACCAAGCCCGGAAGTTCCTTCGCAACGCGGTCGCGCAGCGTGTCGGTAAACTTGGCCAGTTCCTGCAGATCAGGCCCGGTGACGACGAAATCGAGATCGACCGGAGCCCCTTGGCGGAACGAGGTGAGATTGCGCACCGAAGCCCGCAGCTCAGGGTACGCGGCAATGATCGAGCGGACCTCTCGCATTTTGTCGCGCTGGTTGTAGTTGCCGCGGAACGCCTCCATAGGATCGCCAGCGAAGAGTCCGTCGAACAATCGGCCGAACGAAAAAACGCGCCCTTCAAGATCATCGAGCCGCACATACATGCTGGCTTGGCTCGTGCCGCGCGGCGAACTCCCCGACACGGTCGAAAGGACGTGAACCACTCCGTGCACTTCGCGCACCTTCGGCTCGACCGCCTCGATCATTCCCTCCATCGCCGTGATGCTGGTTCCCTCCGGCGCCGAGATGCGAACTTCGAATTCCCCCTCGTCGACGTCGGTCGGAATGTAATCCTGCTGCACCATGTGGTAGAGCGGTACGTTCGCGGCGATGACGACGACCGAAACGATCAAAATGAACCAGCGATGCCGCATCGAGAGGCGGAGGCACCACATGTAGAAGTTCTCGATGTAGCGATAGAATCCCCGCCGCGAAGCGACTTCGCCGCGATGGGCGGCGTGAACGGTGTCGGGAGCCTTTTGCGACTGGTGGGCGCCTTGAGTTGGAGGATTATCAAGTCGCAAAAGGCTCCCGACACCTTCCTTCGGCGGCTTCAGCATCCGGCTGCACATCATCGGGGTTAGCGAGAAGCTCACCAGCATCGAGATCATCACCGCGACCGTCGACGTGATGCCGAACTCATACAACAGCCGTCCCGTGACGCTCGACAGAAACGACACCGGCAGAAACACGATCACGAGCGAAATCGTCGTCGCCAACACGGCCAGCCCGATCTCTTGCGTGCCGACGATCGCGGCCCGCTTCGGCTCCAGCCGCTGTTCTTCGATGACGCGAAAGATATTCTCCAGCACGATGATTGCGTCGTCGATCACCACGCCGACCATCAGCACCAGGGCGAGCATTGTGACGTTATTCAGCGTGAAATCCATCGCCTTCATCACGGCGAAGGCGCCGATGATCGACGTCGGTATCGCCACGGCGGCGATGATCGTCGAACGCCACGACCGCATGAACAGCAGCACGATGACGCTCGCCATTAAACTGCCGATGACCAGATGGTTCTGGATCTCGTGCAGGGCGGCTCGGATGTAGCGAGACTGATCTTGGAGGACTTCGACCCGGACATCGGCTGGCAGGAGTTCGCGGACCTTGGCGAGCCGCTGCTTGACCGCGTCGATCACTTCGACCGTATTTTCACCCGATTGCCGCTGAACCTGGAGCACCACGGCGGGTTGCCCGTCGAACAGTGCGAGCGAACGCCGTTCTTTGGTGAGGTCGACCGCGCGGCCCAGGTCGCCGATCCGCAGCGGGACGTCGCCCACCGTCGAAACGACGAGCTGGTCGAAGTCGCGAGAATTCGGCAACCGCCCCAGCGTCCGCAGGCTCATCTCGCGAAACCCGGCGTCGACGCGACCAGCGGGAATTTCGGCGTTCTGCGAAGCGATCGCGTCGTAAACCTGCATGATCGACGTTCGGTGAGCGGCCAGCCGATCGGCGTCGAGGTCGATTTGAATCGCCCGATCCGACGCCCCTTCGATCGTCACCTGGCCGACGCCGCGGGCCGACTCGATGATGCTTTTCACGCTTCGATCGGCGAGAACGTACAGCTCCCGCGGCTCGCGATCGCCGAACACCGCCAGCGTCATGATCGGCGACGCGTCGAGGTCCTGCTTCTGCACCACTGGCGGGTCGATGCCCGGCGGTAAGCGGTTCAGCACGCTGTTCACCGCGTCGCGCACATCCTGCGATGCGACGCCGATGTTCACGTCGAGGCGAAACGTGATCATCAGCATCGAAATGCCGTCGTTCGACATGGAACGCAACTCGTCGATGCCCGCCACAGTGGCGACCGCATCTTCCAGCGGCTGGGTCACCTCCGATTCCACTTCCGCGGCCGCGGCGCCGGGGTAGTTGGTGGCGACGCGGATCGATGGCAGGTCGATGTTCGGGAAGCGGTCGATCCCCAGCTGCGGGTACGCGGCGGCGCCGGCCACGACCACTGCTGCGATCAGCATGAGGGCGAAGACAGGGCGTTCAACGCAAACTCGGGCGAGCCATTGCATAGGAAAGCGAGGAAGCTGTCGGCGATCAGCTTTCAGCCAGAGGGAGGACTATCGGACTTGGATGTAGCGGATTCGTTAGGCTTGGATGGGGCTTTTGCTTCTTCCGTCTTCGAGCTGACTGCTGAAAGCTGATCGCTGCCAGCTTCCCCAACGATCGTCACCGGCCCGCTGCGGCCGTCGTCGGCGTTGGCGATGACCCGGTTTCCCTCGGCGAGGCCATCGACGATTTCAATTCGTCCCTGTTCCTCGCGGCCGGTGCGAATCGACTGTTGGGCCGCCTTGCCGTCGGCTACGAGCCAAACCTTTTCGACGCCGGCGAAGCGAGTGACCGCCGCCGAGGGCAGGGCGAGCGCCTGGGCCTCGGGTTCCACGATCACGTCCGCCTGGGCGAACAGCCCGGCCTGCAACGCGTGATCAGGATTCGGCACGTCGGCTTCGATGCGGACCGAGCGGCTCGTTTGCGTGACAATGGGGCTGACACGGGTAATCTCAGTCACCAAAGGTTCCTCGGCGCCGGCGATGCGGATCTCGACGCGCTGCCCCGGTTTGATCTCGCCCGCTTTGCTTTCGGGGACGCCGGCGGTGAAGCGGAGCCGTTCGGCCCGCACCAGCGAAATCAGCGGCTGCCCGACTGAAACATACTCGCCGGGCGACACGCGGCGGGCTTCGACGACGCCGTCGAACGGCGCCACCGTCTGCGAATCGGCGACCTGCTGCCGGGCGAGCGACAACTCCGTGCGGCGGACGCCGATCATCGCCACCTGAGTGCTCACCGCATTGAGGGCCGAATTGTAACGGGCCTTCGCGGCGCGCATCTGAGCGACGAGCGTGTCGTACTCGCCGCCAGTGATGGCTCGCGTCGGAACGAGCGCCTTGGCCCGATTGACCGCAGCCTCCGCCTCGTCGATCAACGCTTGCTCCAGCTGCACGGGCGGGGCGTTTTTGTAGTCAAGCTTCGTCTCGTCTTCGTAGGCTTTGAGGCCAATCGCCGAGCAGGCTTGCTGTAGCTGAGCCTCGGCGAGCTTCACCTGCAGGTCGAGCTCGCTGCGGTCGAGCGTTACCAGCGGGTCCCCTTTCTTGACGATCGAGCCGAGGTCGACGTTTACCGTGGCCACGCGGCCGGCCAGCTGCGAACCAATCACCGCATCCTCGTCGGCCAGCAGGGCCCCCTGAACCGAGACGGTGCGGGGCCACGCCTGGCGAGCGGCGGCGATCACGGCGACTGGCTTGGGGGCCAGCGGCGCCGGGGCGGCCGCTGCATCGGCAGGCGTTTCGGCGTGGCTGCAGCCGAGGAGGGCCAACAACAGCGAGCCGGCCGCGGCTAACGGCCAGGAATGTCGGCGGGGTGGCGACTGATGAGGCATAAAAGGCCAGTTCGACGAGGCGGCGTTGTGCGGAAGCAGGGGCGAGCCGCGAGGAGGGTAGTAACGTTTATTATAACCCCTTGGGCGAGCGGCGGAGCCGGCGTTTTACCGCAGAAAGTTCAAGGAAAGGCAGTCTCGCGAGTGGCTGTTTTTTCGCGCGGCGGCAAGCGGAGCCTTCCTCACGCGAGGTGCGATTGCAGCGTTCGCGCCGCCTGCGCCGTCGGAGCCTCTCCCGCGATCTTCATTATTCTGAGCGAGGGGTCGAATTTTCGCGATTCGTCCGTCTGCGCGCCGTGGGCAATGCCGGCGGAGTCGCGCCCGCTGCTTCGCGCCCGGCGAGTTGGTGCTTATTATGAAAACTCTTCTGACGCCTCAGGTTACGATTCAATAGATTCACTCCTCCAGCGCTTATTAGTACGAAGTCGCGGCAACCTTGTCGGACCACTTGGGAATAGGGATTCTTCGATGCCGGAACCCTGCTTGCCCGTGAAGAAGCGCCTGGAGATTATCCAGGTTCTGCGGTTCTTCGCCGCGCTCACGGTGGTCGGCGTCCACTTGCCGACCGTCGGCGCAGGAACCTGGGGCGTCGACATCTTTTTCATCATCAGCGGCTTCGTGATCGTCTACACGGCGACGTTCGATCGCGAATACTTCTTCCGCAAACGCCTGATCCGCATCGTGCCGATCTACTGGCTTATGACGTTCAGCGTGTTTGCAGCGGCGCTCATTTACCCGCGGGTGATGAACAACACGACGCCCGACGTCGTGGAACTACTCAAGTCGCTGTTCTTCATTCCGTTCTACAAAAGCGGCACAGCGTTGCAGCCGTTGCTGTACGTCGGTTGGACGATCAACTGCGAGATGATCTTCTACGCGATCTTCGGCGTGGCGCTGGCGGTCAGCAAGAAGCATACGACGATCGTCGCGTCGATTCTCATCGCGGCGCTCGTGTTGCTCGGCATCACGTTCAAAGACGCGGGGGCGATCGCCGACTTCTACGGGAATATGATTTTTTTCGAGTTCCCGCTCGGTATGGCGCTCTGCCATTGGTGGTTCGCCACGGAGCGCGGCGGACCGACGTTCCGCCGCGCCAGCGCCGCCCTTTGCATGGCAGGGCTCACGGCATGGTTCGTCCTGTATCAACTCGGGTACTGGGAAACCGGCGTGCGGGTGCTCGACTACGGCGTGCCGTCGTTCTTCTTCGTCGGCGCCGCGCTTTTCACGTTCCGCGAAGCGAAGATGCCGTGGCTACTGGTGCTGCTGGGCGACGCCAGTTACTCGCTCTACTTGCTCCATCCGTTTCCGGTGATCGCCTCGAATAAAGTCTTCAAACTTTATAACGGCACGCTGCTGGAGGACTGGCTATGGTCGGCGGCGGTCACCGCCGCTTGCCTAGCGGCGTCGGTCGTCATGTACAAAGGCTTTGAGCTGCCGATGCAGCGATTTCTGCGTGGCCATTTACTGCCCCCGCGGCAAAAGCCGAGCCTGACGCCGCCCTTGGAACACGGGCCGATTGACGAAGCGCGGGCGTGAGAGGCACGTTGTCTTGCAGCTATCGGATTCTACGTTCACCGGCATAATGCGCCCAAACTGGCGTGGCGTGCAGGCGAATTGCGACGCGACGTAAAGTGTGATCGGCGACGCCGACGAGCGTCGCGAAACGTCAGATTGCGGCGCGAACACCTAGTTTTTGCAAGTCGACCATGTCGGCTATGTCTGCCAAGTGTGTCACGTCGTTTTATTGGCATACTTGAGAAATGCGTCCGTTATCGAGCCGATGGCAAGACGATTTGCGATCGGGGTTCTTCTCGCGCAGAAACGCGTCATCAGCCATGCGGCGACTAGACCTCAGATGTTGAAATGTCAAAGAGCAACCACGTTCGAGCGTTCGAGACCGCTCTATTGCAGCCTAGCAAGTCGCGTGGCCATTTTCTGCAGGGTAGTCGGCAGAATGTTGCCGGCGACCAATACCAGTTGCCAGTACCTAGTACTCGATCATGAGCATCAATCAAGCTGCCCTGGCAGGCTTGGTCGCCTACCAGGGCAGCCTGGTACACGCAGGCAACTTCATGCGCCACGTCTCACGCGCCGGTGGGAGTGACCCCCGAGGAGACACGGCGCCGGCTTCGCTGAGCGAGTATGCCAACAGCGATGACGAGTAAAGTTCCTGCGGTCGGCTCGGGGATCGCCGCGGCCATGGCGATGGGGAGGCCAAAGCCGTATTGGCGCTGCCAGACGAGGAAGTCCGCGCCGTCGGACTGGCCGTCGGAGTTGGCGTCGGCATAGCTGTTCAGGCCGTAGGCGCTATTCCAGACGGTCAGGTCGGCTCCGTCGACGTCGCCGTCGCGATCGAAGTCGGCCTCGTACGTGTTGTCGACGAACAGCACGACGCTGGTGGGCGTGTACTGAACTTCAAACAATAGCCCCGTCGGCATGCCGGAGGGTTGTACGAGCTGATCGAACTGGCCGACGATTCCGCCAGGCGCGGTGATGATAGCGAATTGGTCGCCGAGTTCCGGGGCGAAGCCGCCGTCGTCGAACAGCGACAACGCGAGCGTGCCGTCGAGTTGAGCCGTGCCGGCGGTGACGAGCAGGTTCGAAAGCTCGGTTCCCGGCGTCGTGCCGCCGATGAACATCTGGAGCGTGGCGTCGGTCGCGCTTTCGAAGCGATTAACTGAGACCTGCCCCGGGGCGTCGAGGCCGATCGCGAGGCGACTTTCGTTGTCGATGCCGGCCTGTCCGAGGTTGACGCCGCCGGCGATCCGCATGCCGGCGCCGTCGGCGTTGTTGTGGAGCAAGCCTTGCCCGGTGAAGTTGACGCCGTTTTCAATCGTCGTTTCGCCGCTGAAGCGCAGGTCGGAGGTCGCGGCGGCGAAGTTGAGATCGCTGTTGTCCCGCAACGTCACGTCAGCGGCGATGTTCACGTTGGAGTCGTCGATATTGATCGCGCCGCCGACCTCCATCTTCGAGCCGGCGACGCGAATGATGTAGATGCCGGCGCCTCCGGAGAGGTGCATCGTGCCCATCATTTGCCACGCAGCCGTCGGATCGGTGAGATTCAACCTGAGACGATTCGACAACCCGCCGGCGACGTCGATGACGCCGTCGAACGAGTTGTCCGTCGAATCGATCAGATCAGCATTGACCGTGAACGCGGCGTTGACGTCCCAGATGGTCCCTCCTGAGCCGTCCATATTGAACTGATCGGCGTCGATCGTCGTCGCCGCCGAGACGAAGGCCATGCCGTGAACGCGGGAGCGACCGCTGAGGCTGACGTTGCCTTGCCAATCGGAGGGGCCGTAAAAGCTGACGATACCGCTGCTGGGAAGGACCCCGCCGGTGTTGAACGAACCGCCAGCCACAATCGTGTCGCCGTTAAAGCGAACTTCCGCCCCGGCGGCCACATTGTAGGCGCCGCCGTTGATCTCGGTCGCTTCGGCGAACTCTAATTCGTCGTCGGCGTTCACATGGACCGTCGTTGCCGTGGCGAGCGTCACGTCGGCGTCGAAGCGCAGCCGCCCATGGTTGCCGGTGACGGTGAGGACGCCGGCCCAGTCGAGCTCGTTGCCGTCGATGACCGAGGTTGGCAGATCGCCGCTGCCGGTGACGGTGAGCGAGCTGCTTGAACCAGCGCTCCAGCCATTGGTCAGGTTCATTTCCAAGCGGGAGTTTGAGGTCATCTCGATGTCGCCGCCGAACGAATCGGTCAGCTGGTCGCCGTTGATCTCGAGGCCATTGCCTCCGCCCGAATTGACGACGACGAGTCCTTGACCGCCTGCGCCGTCGAGATCGATTCTGCCGCCCGCGGTTTGGAAGATCGTCAGGCCGCCTGTCGTCGCTTCGATCCGGCCGTCGTTGTCGAGGGCCGTGCCGCTGTTCTTCGTCAGATAGACTGAGCCGTTACCGCTGAGCGACGCGTTCTCGCCGATGGTGGCGACGCCTGAAATCAGCGCCGAGGCGCCGCTTTCGAGCGTGGCGCGGCCGAAGTTGCTGAGCGACAAGTTCCCCGTCGTAAAGTCGGTGCCGAGGCCGCCGTCTTCGATGCGCAGGCGCGTCGTGAACGTCGATGGGCCGACGATGTTCTGGCCACTGACTTGCGTGGAGCCGGCGACGTTCAGGAAGCTCGTCGAGGTCCGCAGGGTCATCCCGTCGGTCAGCGTCACCGAGTCGACGGAGGCGTTGGCGTTGAGGGTGACGATTTCGTTGGACGCATTGATGTGGGGACCGATCAACACGTCGTCGGCGGCGCCGGGAACGCCCACAGGAGACCAATTGCCGCCGGTGCCCCAAGGGCCGCTGGCAACGGCCCACGACTTCACTGCGGCCCTGGCGACACTGTCGCAGTTCCAAGTCGTGACAAATAACGCGGCTGCCAAACCAGGCATGACCAATCGCGAACCATGGCGCCGAACGGCGCCGACTAACGACAAGACGCTCATCTCTGTTTTCCTTCTTCCACGCGGGCAGACGGAGGAGGAGCCTCGCTCCGCTGCGAATCGAGAACTCGGGCGGCGTCGCCCGGGATATACGCGCCGGCAAGTCCCGCCGGCGGTGAGAACGGCCGCCCTCCGCTCCGCCTCGCGACCGATCGTCGTCGCCGCTCCGATGGAGCGTCGCGGACGACGATGGATTAGCCCCTCTTCTCCGGCAACGCCTGGGATGGCGTTGGAGTCGCGATGCGGAGGCGCTATCGCCCTGGTTCGAGCGATCAATGAGTGCACGCCTCGCAGTGATAAACGCCAACGGCGGCGATCGGCGACACGGAACCCGACAGGATTTGGCAAAAGATTGTGGACTCGCCGGTCGCCGCCTAAGATAAGTGCATCGTAAGCCTGCATTTAGGTGCGTATTGCACATCGTTGTAGCAACTTCAGCCCCTGGCTCCGCCAGGGGGTCGGTTGCCACACTGGTAGGCATCGTCCCGCCCAGCGCTACCCCCCGGCGGAGCCGGGGGCTGCAAACGCTACGTACTTATGAACCCCACGGCTGGCTCCATCACGCGGTTGATTCCCGAGTTGCGCCAGCGCGACGAGCGGGCGATTCTGCTGTTGTGGAAACGCTACGGGATGCAGATCGAGAATCTCGCGCGCCCCTGGCTCATCGGGGTTTCGCCGGGCGTCGGCGATGCTGAAGACGTGGCTCAGAGCGCCTTCCACGCCTTCTGCCGCGCTGCGGCTGAAGGTCGCGCCACGGAACTGGCCGACCGCGATGATCTTTGGCGGTTGCTGGCGACCATTTCGCGTCATAAAGCGACCGATCGGATCCGTCGCGAAATGCGCGTGCGCCGTGGCGGGCGCGCCGCCACCTCCAGCCAGGGATTGGAAAGCGCGGAAGGCGATGAACCGTCGCCCGCCGACGCCGCCTTGTTACGCGACGAGCTGGCTCTCCTCTTCGAACAGATCGAGGCCAACGGCGATCCGACGCTGCATCTTGTGGCGACGATGCGCTTGGAAGGGGCGTCGAACGACGAAATCGCCGAGCAGCTCGGCTGCACCACCCGGACGGTGCAGCGGAAGCTTCATCTCGTGGAGCGTCTGTGGCGTCAGCGGACGAATTAGATCGACTCGATCGTCAGTTGAGCGACCTGCCGCTGGAAATGGTCGTGCGCTTCGATCAGTTGGCCGATGAGTTTGAGTCGGCGCTCCGCGCCGGCGGTGCGCCCGATCCTGCTGAGTTCGTCGCCCGACTTGATGCGGATGAACAGGCTGAGCGATTGCTTGCCGAGCATTTGCGTCACTTGCAGGAAGAGTTGACGGGGTCGCCGCACCTCGAAGCTACCGTCGCTGCGGCAGGTCAGCCGCAACAGGTCGGCGATTATCGCCTGCTCGAACGCTTGGGCGCGGGGGGAATGGGAGTTGTCTTCAAGGCGATTCACACGCGGCTTGAAAGGCCGGTCGCGGTGAAGTTTCCGCGATTTGCGGCCTTGCTCGACGCGGGAGCGGCCGCGCGGTTCGTGCGCGAGGCGAAGCTGCTGGGGCAACTGCAGCATCCTCACATCGTGCGGGCTCTCGACGCCGGCGATTCGGAACATGGGCCGTATCTCGTCACCGACTTTATCGAAGGCGAAACGGTCGAGCAGTTGGTAAGACGCGACGGTCCGCTGGAGTTTCGCCGCGCCTTGCAGTTAGCGCTGGAGACCGCCGGCGGACTGGCGCACGCCCATGCGCAACAGATCGTTCATCGCGACGTCAAACCTTCGAACCTGCTGCTCGACCGGGCGGGCGTCTTGCGGGTGGTCGATTTTGGTTTGGCGAAGGCGATGGCGACGGAAGCGTCGGCGGAACCGCTCGCCGGGTTGTCTCACGCGACGGGCGCGGGGGCGTTCCTGGGGACGGTCGGATACGCTGCTCCCGAACAACTGCAGACGGAAACGGCCGTCGACCAGCGGGCGGACGTGTACGCCCTGGGTTGCGTCATTTACTTCATGCTGCAGGGAGATCCGCCGCATCGCGGGACGCTGGCTGACAGGTTGCGCGCCGAGGCGGAGCACCGGACGCCGCCGCAACTGAACCATCGCAGCGTGACGCCTGAATTCGCCGCCGCTTGGCAGCGTATGGTCAGTCCGCGCCCGGAAGATCGCTTTCAGTCGATGTCGGAGGTGGAGCGCATGCTGCGACAGGCGCTCGACGGCACGCTCGCACCGCTGCCGCGGGGCGTCTCTCGGCGCACCATGTTGGCGTCGGCCGGCGCCGCGGCGCTCGGCTGCAGCGGCTTGTGGCTCTGGCTGGCTGCCGACCGCAACGGCAACTTGGCGCCGAGGCGCGCCAAATCGATCGGCCCGCCGCCGGCCACGCTGAAACCTCCGATGACGGCCGACGAAGTGCGGGCCAGCCAACACGCCTGGGCCAAGCATCTCGACGTTCCTGTCCGTCTGGTCGCCACCGGCGGGGCGCCGTTCGTGCTGTTGCCGCCCGGGGAGTTTGAGATGGGCGTCGCCGACGCGGCACTTCCCGGGTCACCGGCGCCGGAGGGCGATTGGCGTTATCGCACGTCGGAGGTCGACCGCACGCTCCATGCGCCTGTGCACCGCGTCGTGATCAGCAAGCCGCTCTACTTCGGCGAAACCGAAATCACCAATGCACAGTTCCGGGCGTTCGTCGCTGCGACGAACTACGTCACGGATGCAGAACGCAACGGCGGCTGGGGACGCGAAGATAAGGGTTGGGTCAAACGGCCCGGTTACTCTTGGAAGAATCTCGGTCAGCGGGTTTGCATCGATGACTATCCGGTGATGAACGTCACCTGGAACGATGCGACCGCTTACTGCCGCTGGCTCTCCGCACAGGGCGAACGGCGACCCTATCGCCTGCCGAGCGAAGCCGAATGGGAATACGCCGCGCGGGCTGGGGCGCCGACGAATTTCCACTTTGGCGACGATCCCGCGCAGCTCAGCGACTATGCGTGGTATGGCGACAACTCTGAAGGGCTCTATCGCGCGGTCGGGCTCAAGCGACCCAACCCTTTTGGCATCTACGACTTGTACGGCAATCGACAGGAGTGGTGTCTCGACCGTTTTGCCGTCGATTACTACGCGCAGTCGCCGACGGTCGATCCAGTCAACACGGCGAGCGGCGTCGACCGTGCGATGCGCGGCGGCGCTCACACCGATCTGGCTCGGTTCTGTTCGGCGGTCACCCGGTGGGGGCAGGAGGCTGATAATCCGGGCGCCGCCGGGATTCGCGTCGTGGGGGAGATTGAATGAGCCTCACGCTGAGAACAGCTGGTCGAGTAGGCCATCGTGAGGCCCAAGCTTAGTAGAATGCTGGCTGGGCGTTTTGAGATTCGGCTCATCGTTAAGCAAATGCCGCCTCCGCAATCATTGAGGGGAGTTCTTATGTCTGGCAGGTTACTGACCAAGGTGATGTTGGCGGTACTCGCCGCGGGGGCGAGTTTCAGTTTGCCGGGGCTCGTTCGTGCAGGGCTCGTCGTAGAACCGGTCTTCGGGCCAGCCGATCCGGGCGGGCCGTACAAGCATCCGGCGGCGATCGAGGAGTTGGCCAACGGCGACCTCTATATCGTCTTCTACGGCGGCCAAGGCGAGTACGAAGGCGACACGGCGGTCTACGGCTCGCGGCTGGCCAAGGGGGCGACCAAGTGGACGCCGCCGCAGCCAATCGCCGACACGCCGGGGCGTTCGGACGGGAACGGCGTGATTTGGCAGGAGCCGGGCGGACCTGTGTGGCTGTTCTACGTCGTGCGATACGGCGACACGTGGTCCGACTCCGTGATCAAGTACAAGGTGTCATCGGACCAGGGGGAGAGGTGGTCTGATTCGGACGTGCTGACGTTCGAGCGCGGCATGATGGTGCGGTCGCAGCCGATCCAGCTTTCCGACGGAGACGTGCTGCTGCCGATTTATCATGAGACGGGGAACGATACGGAGGTCGTCGGCGCCGAGAGTTCGTCGTTGTTTGCTCGCTATGACCAAGAGAAGAAGAGTTGGAGCTTCACCGACAAGATTCATTCGCGGTTGGGGAACATCCAGCCGTCGGTCGCGACGCTCGACGACGACCGCCTGCTGGCATTCTGCCGGCGCGGCGGCGGCTACGGCCCGCTCTCCGACGGTTATATGGTGCGGACCGAGTCGCGCGACGGCGGCCGCACTTGGTCGCCGGGCGTCGATACGGAGTTCCCCAATCCCAATGCGGCGATTGATCTGATCAAGTTGGCCAACGGGCATCTAGCGCTCATCTACAACGACAGTTTCGAGGGAGAGCGGATGCCGCTGACGATGCGAATCTCGACCGATGGCGGCCAAACGTGGCCGGCGGCGCGCGAGTTGGTGAACAAGCCGGGGGACGACGCGGCTTACCCGTACATCATCCAAACGGCTGACGGCAAGATTCACGGGGTGTTCACGTCGCAGGGGCGATCGGTGGTGAACCACTTTGTGCTGGACGAGGCCGATGTGGCGAATGCGGCGGCCGAAGCGACTCGTTCAAAATGAATGAGCAACGAGCTACAGCGTCGCCTCAAGAATCGTCTTGCCGCTCGGTTGCTCCGAACCTTCGAGCGGTTCGAGCGTTATGACCGCTTTGGCGCCGTCGCGGGGCGAGAGTTTGGGGAAGTCGGCGACGGCGCTGCCGAGCCCTTCGTCGTTTACGACAAACGTCGGGCCGGGGAGGAAGGCGCCGGCGCGGGTTGTCGCCCAGAGTTGGTAAGTCTGTCCTGCGGGGGCGGGGGGGAGGTCGCTCGCGTAGAAGTGCCACTGCTTGCCCATGAGATCCCAGACGACATAGGCTTGAGCCGAGTCGGGAGTTTCGGGGCCGTGGAGCGAGGCGAGGCGGAAGTGTTCAGACTGGAGGAGCCGATCCGCTTCGCGACGCTGGAGCTTGCCGAGTCGCTCGGCGAGTTCTTGGATCGCGGCGATGGCGACCGCATCGTCGCGCGACGGCTGCGTCAGGCGGACGAAGGAGACGCTGAGCCCGATGAAGAGGCTGGCAGCGAGGACGTAGGAGAGAAGCCGCTGCCGTGAGGTGAGGGGCGAGGCGTTGCCCCCTGCGGGGATAATCGCATCAGCGGAGGAAGCAGGTGCGACTTGTCGCCATGCTGCCGGCGAGTCGTCGATGCGCGCCGTGATGCGATCGAATAAGTCTGCCGACGGCGCGACGGGGGCGAGCGCCATCGGCAGCGCCGACCACGCCGCCGCGAGCGCCGCCGACTCGTGTCGGCAGACGGGGCAGGCGGCGAGATGCTCGTCCACCGTCGCGGAAATTTCCGCGGACAAGTGGCCCAAGGCATGCTCGGCCAGCTCAGATCGGCATTGGTCGCAAGTGATCATCAATCGTCTTCCGCGTCGAGCCCCTGGAGGGCGTAACGCAATTTCATCAAGCCTTTGCGGATGTGGGTTTTGACGGTTCCGAGCGGGGCGCCGAGGCGGTCGGCGATTTGCTGGTGACTGAGTCCTTCGTAGTAGGAAAGTTCCATCGCTTCGCGTTGTCGGGCGTCGAGTTCGGCGAGCGCGGCGATGATGCGGATGCGGGTTTCGCCATGGGCGGCCGATTCGTCGGGGGCCGGGGTGGCGGTCGTTAGTTCTTCTTGCTCGGCCAGGCGTCGGCCGGCGTCGGCGCGAGACTCGGGGCGCGCCGCTTGGCTGCGCAATCGGTCGATCGCGCGGCTGCGTGCGATGGTCATTAAATAGGGTCGAGCCGGGCCGCGCGCGACGTCATAGCGATCGCGCCGCTTCCAGACTTCCCAGAAGATGTCGGCGACGGCATCCTCAGCGTCCGCGCGATGGTGCAAGATCCGTTCACACAGGGCTAGCAAATCAGGTCCAAAACGATCGTACAGCGCACGAAACGCCGAGCGATCGCCGAGGCGCACTGCCGCGAGCAACTCCGAACCGTCGGAGGTTGGGGGTGGTTCCAATTCGACGTTCTCGGTCAACCGCGTGTTCCGTTTGGCTGCAGCCGTGGAGGAACTTGCGCGGCCGCTCGGCCCCGATCCAAGTTGGGCGTCGTCGCTCGGCGTTGGATCGGGGACGACGGACAATCGTCTGTTCCTAAAAGATATACGGCCACGCGGCGGCGAGTGGATGCGGCGGGGGCGCCGCGGGCGGAAGAAATGCGGTAATGCGTCTGGTTACGCTTTTGGTTCGGGGGCTAGCGGCGCCGGCGTCTGGGGGAACGCCGACAGCACCGCCTCGGTCATCCAGCAATCTTCGAAGGGAGGTTCCTGTTGTCGCCCGAGCACGAAGGCGAAGGCGCGGATGTTGTGCTGCTCGTCGATGACGGTCACCAGCAGTCGTGCGACGCCCTCGCCCTGTTGCGGTCGGCCGATCAGGACGGCGCGGGGGCGAGTCATGCAGTGGTAAGGTTCGTTGCGAACCATCTGGCCGAAGCGTTCGAGCGGGCCGGTGACGACGCGGTTGCCGGGGGAGGCGAGGCAGAAGCATTGGAGGATGCCGACGCCGTCGGCCTTATCGTCGCTGAGTCCGGCGAGTTGCAGGCGGACGACTTCTTCGGGGGGAAGCTTCGGATTCGGAAAGACGACGCCGCTGAGGTCGAGGCCGACCAAGTCCTGAGGCGCGAGGCCGACGTCGCCGAGGCTGGGAGTGGGATCGGCCACGGACCAGTAGAGATTGGCGACGCCGACGAGGGCGCCGAACGCGATCAGGGCGTAGAAGGTTGGGCGCAAGAAGTGGATGATTGGCGACGACATGCGTCTTACTTCCAATGGAGAGTCCCGCGATGCATCTTAGGCCAGAACTGACCGGAGAGGTATTCGTGGGAACGGGGGGATCGGCTTCACGGTCGTTTGCGGGAATTGGTGGGGTTTTCGGCCCAGCGCTGGCCGCAGTCTTTCGCTGAGTGCAACAAAAAAGGTGGGCAACCGCTGGGGTTGCCCACCTCGTTCGTTTCATGATGTCGGAGCGACGATCACTCCCCAGGCGAACTAGCCGCGACGGCGAATCAGCGGAATCGCCGCGAGGGCCATTCCTGCCAGGGCGAGCGTGGCAGGCTCTGGAACCGCCGGAACAACGGAAATCGCCGTGATGATCACGCCGCCGTCAATCTGACCCAGGTTCGTCGCGGCGCCGGTCACGAGATTGATGGAGTAAAGGTTCGACTGCGAACTGCCCGACGGGAGGAGCGCGGCATAGGCGGTGCCGGTCGTCCCCGAAATGTCGAAGCCGCCGACGCCGGTGGCGTTGAAGCCGAGCGGGCCCACGGTACCGAGGGTTCCGGCGTTGTTCGCTTGGGTCACCAGGATGTCGAGGGCCGTGTCGATGCCGTACAGCTGAGTCGTCGCGGCGCCGACGAAGTTGTTCGTGTAGGCCGAGTTGACGACGTTGGGGTCAACGCCGAAGTTCGGATCAGCCGGGCCGAAGGCAAGATCAGTCGCCGAAAGCTGAACGGCGCCGGTGATCGGGTTGAAGACGGTGTTCTTGTTGGTTTCGGCGACGGCGCGAATGCGGTCGATCGTTGGGTTGAAATCGAAGCCAAAATTAAAGCCGTTTAGCGGCGGAGCGAAGGCGCCGGCAACGGCCGTGGCGGCCCCGGTGGCGGTGTTGAGCGTGTAGAGCCGACTCGACGTACCAAGGGCGTAGAGTTGACCGGTGGCGGGGCGGAAGTCGATCCCGACGATGGTTTCGTTGCTCTGAAGGCCCGAAACGAACGATCCGGAGACGATGCTGCCTGGACTAGAGGAGTCCCAGCTGAGCAAAGAGGTTGCATTGCCGACGGCGGCAACGCCGTAGATGAGTTCTGCCGCGGCAGGGGCCGTAAGGCTGGCGAGAATAAGGGTCAGTGCGCAGACGCGCGCCGTGAGTCTTCTCATGAAGCTGCTCCTTCAAGGTGTGGGTCGTTAGCTGCTCGACTGGCGGGATCGCCGAAGTTGAGGCGGTGACAAGTTGATTGACCGTACCGGACTGCTCCGCGGCAGATAGTCCATTCACTGCCGTCAGGCGGAAGAGCCCTGCCCCTTGGCGGGGTACGCCCAGGGTAATCCTTCACGAAGATTACGGCCAGCCATTTCGACTGGATGTCGGGAAATTGTCGATTTGTCAAAATGGGTGATCTTGCCGGGCCGGCGGAAATGGGCGAACTCCAGGCGAGGCAGCGACATCTTTCCATATGGGTGAGCGATATGCGGGGTTGCTAGCGGCCGGAGGGATGAAAAGCTTGTCTAACTGGCCCGAAATTCGCTGGAGGCCGCCTTGTCACCCCTTGCCGCTTCGGTATATTAGTTGATTCGCACAAGCTCGCCCCACCCCGGCTAGCGTAGCTCAATTGGCAGAGCAGCTGATTTGTAATCAGCAGGTTGTGGGTTCAAGTCCCTCCGCTAGCTTTGCCGAAATAGAGAGTTTTCGCCGAGCGGAACTGGTTGGTTGGCGGGCATGTTGCGAAGGGGCGTGTTGTGAAGGATTGCCGAGAAATCAGCGGTCCTGCGTTGCGTTGGCGAGTCTTCGGTAAGCAGTATTGGTTGGTTTTCGAGGTGGCGTCGTATTAGATGTGGCGTCGGGGAGTTACCGAAGCGGTCAAACGGGTCAGACTGTAAATCTGATGGCTATGCCTTCACAGGTTCGAATCCTGTACTCCCCACTAAAAAAGTAACGGCTGCAGCGGATGTGTGCGGCTGCAGAAGAGAGTTGCGGCTGCGGGTGTAGCTCAATGGTAGAGCAACAGCCTTCCAAGCTGATGACGAGGGTTCGATTCCCTTCACCCGCTTTGTTGGCTGTTTCGCTGGTATTCGCCGGCTGTTGAGAGATTAGGAAGTTTTCACCGCTGCTGTAGCTCAGTTGGTAGAGCGCGTCCTTGGTAAGGACGAGGTCACGAGTTCAAGTCTCGTCAGCAGCTCTTTGAGAGTTTGAGTTTCGATCGTCCAGCCATTGCCGGCGACCTGTCGTTCGCTGGCGGGCAAGATTTTTGACCCCATGAAACAAGTGTTGAGTTAGTAGGGAGAACAATGGCAAAGGACACATTCAATCGTACAAAGCCGCACGTGAACGTCGGTACGATCGGTCATATCGATCACGGCAAGACGACCACGACCGGCGCCATTCTGGCCGTGCAGGGCGCCAAGGGTTTGGCGAAGGCGAAGGCTTATTCGGAAATCGCCAAGGGTGGTACGGTCCGCGACGCGACGAAGACGGTGACGATCGCCGTTTCGCACGTCGAATACGAGACCCCGAATCGCCACTACGCTCACATCGACTGCCCGGGCCACGCCGACTTTATCAAGAACATGATCACCGGCGCCGCCCAGATGGACGGTGCGATCCTGGTCGTGTCGGCCGCTGACGGTCCGATGCCGCAAACCCGCGAGCACATTCTGCTGGCTCGTCAGGTCGGCGTGCCGCGCATTGTGGTCTTCCTGAATAAGGTTGACCTCGTCGACGACGAGGAACTGCTGGAATTGGTCGAGCTCGAAATTCGCGAGCTATTGACCTCCAACGGCTACCCCGGCGACGAAGTGCCGATCATCCGCGGCGCCTCGAAGCCGGCCTACGACAACCCGACCGATCCCGCCAAGTCGAAGTGCATCACCGACCTGATGGAAGCGATCGACGCCTACATCCCCGAGCCGGTTCGCGAAATTGACAAGCCGTTCATGATGGCGATCGAAGACGTCTTCTCGATCGAAGGTCGCGGTACTGTCGCCACCGGTCGTATTGAGCGCGGCATTGTGAAGGTCGGCGAGGAAGTCATGATCATCGGTCTGACCGACGCCCCGACGAAGACGACCTGCACGGGCGTCGAAATGTTCAACAAGAGCCTCGATCAGGGCCAGGCCGGCGACAACGTCGGTTGCCTGCTTCGCGGCGTCAAGCGTGAAGACATTCAGCGTGGTCAGGTGCTGGCCAAGCCAGGCAGCATCACCCCGCACACCAAGTTCGAAGCCGAAGTCTACGTCCTGTCGAAGGAAGAAGGGGGCCGTCACACGCCGTTCTTCAGCGGCTACCGTCCGCAGTTCTACTTCCGGACGACCGACGTCACCGGCACCGCGAATCTGGTCGGCGACGCCGAAATGTGCATGCCGGGCGACAATGCTCGTCTGTCGGTCGAGCTGATGAAGCCGATCGCCATGGACGACGGCGTTCGCTTCGCCATCCGCGAAGGCGGCCGCACCGTCGGTTCGGGCGTCGTGACGAAGATTGTTGAGTAATTATTAGGTGAGTAAGTGAGTTGGTGAGTAAGTGGTAGGGTAGTGGTTGCTAGCTGGCGTCACTACCTACTCACTTACTCACCACTCGCTCTTACCCACAGGGGCGTAGCTCAATTGGCAGAGCACCGGTCTCCAAAACCGGGGGTTGCGAGTTCGATTCCCGCCGCCCCTGCATGAGGGAGTTGCGAGTAACGAGTTTCGAGTTTCGGGTTTTAGGCGGGTAACGGACGTCACTCGCGGCTCGTCGCTCGCAGCTCACCGCTCTTTGGAAAGACTAACGTGGCTGAGTTAATCGCAGGAATATTCACCGCTTCGCGTTACAAGCGAAACCAGGGCAAGGTGGCCCGGCAGGCTACGTTTTTCGCGATCTTGGCCGCCGTGGCGGTTGGGGCGTGGACGATGAGCTCCGGTGCGACGCCGGAATTCGGGGAGTACTTCGTACCGGCGGGGTTGCGGGACAAGATTTCGACCGCCGTCGTGGCGAAATACGTCATCCCGATGATCGTCTTGGCGATCGGGGCGTGGGCGGCGTTTCGGGTAGTCAACATTCCGCGGTTTGCGGAGTTCTTAATTTCGGTTGAGAACGAGATGGGAAAGGTTTCCTGGCCAAGCCGCGGGGAGTTGTTCCGGGCGTCGCTGGTCGTGCTGGTCGTCATCTTCATGCTGACGGCGATTTTGTTCACGTATGATTTTGTCTTGAAAGCGGTCATCGGTTGGTTGCTGGGAGTTTCCGGCTAAAGCGGCCGGACGTTCTTCGGCGACTCGCGCTGTGGGCGGCGGACAGTGTTGGCGGTAGGTCGGGATTTTTCCATTCGATAGGCGGGACGAGGCGAACATCCGGTGAGCAGCGAAGAGTCGAACAACTTGGTGGACGACGATGACCCCTCGGAGGTCTTGCCGGTTGAGAGCAAGCCGCTGTCGCGCGCCTCGGGCGTGTCGACCGAGGCGGAGGTCGCCGCCAAAAAGGCCGCTGAACCCCAGGGCCCAGTCGATATGGACTGGTACATCCTGAAGGTGCAGAGCAATCGGGAACGTTCGATCGCCGACGCCCTGAAACGTAAGGTCGCCATCGAAGGGCTGGAGAAATACGTCGACGTCGACAACATTCTCGTTCCCACCGAGAAGGTCACCGAATTCAAGAGCGGCAAGAAGAAAATCGTGGAGCGGAAGCTCTACCCCGGCTACATCGTCGTTCGCATGAACATCAACGACGACAGCTGGTTTGCGATCCGCGAAACCTCGGGGATCGGCGATTTCACCGGCGCCGGCGGCAAGCCGTCGCCGATGCTCGCCCACGAGATCGCGCGGATCGTGCAGACCGATGAGGAAGTGTCGGACGATTCGCCGAAGCTCGACATCAAGTTCAAGACGGGCGATCGCGTCAAGGTCAAGGACGGCACGTTCGAAGGCTTTGAGGGCGAGGTCGGCACGATCGACGCGCAGAGCGGCAAGGTTCAAGTGATGATCAGCATTTTCGGCCGGAGTACTCCGGTCGAGCTGGAATATTGGCAAGTTGAAGGCGTGTAGGAGGTCTGTCGGCGTCGGCGTCGAGATGCGACTGGTGTTGCTCTCGGGAGCCGGTTGAACGTCGGACGGACCGTTGACTACCAACAACGGAAAGTGCAATGGCAAAACAGTTAGTCGGAGTGGCGAAGTTCCAGATTCCGGGAGGTCAGGCGACGCCTGCGCCGCCGGTCGGCACTTCGCTCGGTAAGTACGGCATTAACCTGGGGCAATTCGTCCAGGCGTTCAACGATCGCACCAAAGAAGCCGGCGGAATGATGATTCCGGTGGTGGTGAGCGTCTACAACGACCGGTCGTTCGATTTCTTCACCAAAAGCCCGCCGGCGGCCGTACTCCTCAAGAAGGTGGTCGGGTTGGCGAAGGGCTCGGGCGTGCCGAACAAGACGAAGGTCGGCACGGTGACCCGCGCTCAGTTGGCGGAAATCGCCACGCTGAAGATGAACGACCTCAACGCCCGGGACGTCGACCATGCGGTCCGCATGATCGAAGGAACCGCTCGCAGCATGGGCCTCGTGGTCGAAGGCTAGCGCGGCGTGTCTTGTCGTGAGCTTCTGGCTTTGGTCTGAATGCTCCGTACTACCAATCACTCACTGTCATAACGGCACATCCCAATGCCTGCTATTAGCAAAAGAATGAAGGCCTCCGCCAAGAAGCGGCCGGCCGAGGCGCTGCCCCTCGCCGAAGCGGTGGCGGCTCTCAAGCAGTTCAGCCCCGCCAAATTCGACCAAACGGTCGACATCGTCCTCCGCCTCGGCGTGGACGCGGCCCAGGCCGATCAGATCGTACGCGGTTCGATCGTGTTGCCGCACGGCATCGGCAAACAGCTCCGCGTCGTCGTGTTCGCCAAGGGCGCCCAGGCCGAAGCGGCCAAGGCGGCCGGCGCCGATGAAGTGGGCGAAGAAGATTTGGCCCAAAAGATCATGGGCGGCTGGATGGATTTCGACGCCTGCATCGCGTCTCCCGACATGATGAAGGTCGTTAGTCCGCTCGGTCGCGTGCTTGGTCCCCGCGGGTTGATGCCGTCGCCTCGCGCCGGCACGGTCACCCCCGACGTCGCGAAGACGGTCGCCGAGTACAAGGCGGGCAAGGTCGAGTTTCGCAACGACAAGGCGGGGAACGTTCACGCTCCGGTCGGCAAGCTGAGCTTTGAGGCGGACAAACTGGCCGAGAACGCCAAGGCGTTCATCGACCGGGTGTTGTCGCTGAAGCCGTCGGCGGTGAAAGGGGTTTACGTGAAGAGCGCTCATTTGAGCGGCGCGATGACCCCGAGCGTGCGGTTGGCGGTTTAACTTCAAGCAATTAAATAAGCCGCCGGGGGCGAGACGCCCCGGCTCGCTGTGAGAGTTTATTATGAGCAAATACCTGAAAGACCTGATTACCGACGACTTGAAAAAGCGTCTGGATGGCGTCAGCGACGTGCTGGTCGTCGATATCGCGGGCTTGGAAGCCAACAAGAACGTCGAGTTGCGGAAGCAGTTTCGCCAGAAGGGCATCAAGATGCTCATGGTGAAATCGAGTCTTGCCCGTCGCGCGACGGAAGGGACGGCGCTCTCGGCAGCCTTTGAAGGCAGCGAAGGGTCGGCGACCATCGTTTGGGGAGCCGAGGACATCGTTTCGCTGGCTAAGGAGATCACCAAATACGCCGACGACAAGGCGTTCGCTCCATTTGCTCCCAAGGGGGGCTCGATGGGCGGATCCAGGCTGTCGGCCGAGGATGTGAAGAAGGTCAGCAAGTGGCCGAGCCGCGGCGAGCAGTTGAGCCTGCTCGTGGGGCAGATTTTGTCGCCGGGAGCCACGTTGGTTGCCCAGCTGTTGGGTCCGGGCGCCAAGCTGGCAAGCCAGGTCAAGAAGAAGAGCGAAGAAGAAGAGGGTTGATTGCCGGGTGTCACGACCGCAATCGGAATCCTTCCATTCATAAATCAAAAACACTAATTCAAACTGGGCGTAACGCCCGCAATTGCGAAAGGGTAGTTTGTCATGAGCGATGCAGCCGTTATCGAATTTTCCGCCAACACCAAGAAGCTCGGCGACGACATTGTCAAGCTGACGCTGAAGGAAGCGAAGGAACTGAGCGATTATCTGAAGGACGTCCACGGCATCGAACCCGCCTCGGGCGGCGCGGTGATGATGGCCGGTCCTGCCGCCGCGGCGGAAGTGGCCGAAGTCCAGACCGAATTCAACGTCGTGATGGACAGCTTCGGCGAGAACAAGATCAACGTGATCAAGGTCGTCCGCAGCGCCACCGGCCTCGGTCTGAAGGAAGCCAAGGACCTGGTCGAAGGCGTCCCCAGCAAGGTAAAGGAAGGGGTCTCGAAGGAAGAGGCCGAGAAGCTGAAGAAGGAGCTCGAAGACGCCGGCGCCAAGGTCACCATCAAGTAGTTTTTGCGACTGCATCGCAGCAAGCGACCCCCGGCGCGGCGCGCCGGGGTCGCTGCGTTGCGCCAGAGCGGCTTGATTGGTTGGCGGCGCCCAGAGCGACGCGGTTTCGATATACTTGCCTGATCGTGCGAAGCAGCGAAGGGGTAGCACGGCCTCTTGGCTGCGTTTGTCGTTTGTTGAAAGCTAGCTAGTTTTGCCGCTAGCCGGAGGGCCACGCCCTCCGGAGCCCGGATCGCGTGGCGATCCGGCTAGGGGACGAAACGAGATAGCATTTCAATCAATCGGCTAGTTTGCGGCGCGCGGTTTAGGTTCCCACCTCGTTAGAACGGAGCAGTTTGCCATATGGCAGTCACGGCTCAGCGGCGGCTGGTCACTCAGAACATCCGCAGCTTCGGCAGCGGACGGGAATCCTTCGACCTTCCCGATCTGACGCAGATTCAGACTGAAAGCTACGAGCGATTCCTGCAGTACAACGGCGGTTCGCCCGCCAAGCGGAAGAGCGAAGGGCTTGAAGCGGTCCTGCAGGAAATCTTCCCGATCGAAAGTTACGACAAGACGATCAAGCTCGAGTATCTCCGCTACGAGCTCGGGAAGCCGCGCTACAGCATGGACGAGTGCCGGCAGCTGCGGCTGACCTACGGTCGACCGTTCCGCATCTGGCTGCAGTTGAATAAAGAGACGCCGGTCGTTGAGGAAGTCTACCTCGGCGATCTGCCGATCATGTTGGGCGGCGGCGAGTTCATCATCAACGGCGCCGAGCGCGTCGTGGTGTCGCAGCTCCACCGGTCGCCGGGCATCGACTTCGTCTCGGAAATGGATCCGGGCGAGCGTCGCATGTACTCGTGCCGCGTGATCCCCGAGCGCGGCAGCTGGATCGAGCTCAACACGACGAAGAAAGACAGCGTCACCGTTCGCATCGACCAGAGCGGCAAGTTCTCGGCGATGACGCTGCTGCGGGCGATGTCGCCCGAGCTGGGCTCCGACGCTGAAATTCTCCGTCGCTTCTACCCGGTGACGAAGCAGAAGGTCGTCGACGGCCGCAGCGCGGGCAAGCTTGAAGGCAAGGTCGCCGTTGAAGACGTCGTCTATCCTGGCGAGAGCGAACGCGCCGGCGAAATCATCATCGAGTCGGGCCAGCGGATCACGAAGAACGTGGCAGAGATCATCTGCACGTCGGGCGTGAAGCAGGTCGACGTGATGGACCCGCCGAAGACGCCGCATCTGCTGAACGCGCTGACCGACGACAACACGTCGAGCCACGAAGAAGCGTTGCTCCGCATTTACCAACGGCTCCGTCCGGGCAATCCGCCGCAGCTGGAGAAGGCCCGCGCGCTGTTCAGCGAGAAGTTCTTCGACGCCAATCGTTATCGGTTGGGCCGCGTCGGCCGCTTCCGCATGAATCGCAAGCTGAACCTGAACGTCGCGGAGACCGAAATGGTCCTGCGGCCGGAAGATCTGCTCGCGGCGATCAACTACCTGTTGCTGCTCGTCGCCGGCGAGAACGAAGCCTACGTCGACGACATCGACCACCTCGGCAATCGTCGTCTGCGGACGATCGACGAACTGGCGTGCGATGAAATTCGCAAGGGTTTCCTGAAGCTCCGCCGCACCGTGCAAGAGCGGATGAGCCTGAAGGACGCGGCCGATATGACGCCGCGGAGCTTGATCAACCCGAAGTCGATTTCGGCGGCGATCGAGTACTTCTTCGGCCGCGGCGAGCTGTCGCAGGTCGTCGACCAGACGAACCCGCTCTCGATGCTCACGCACGAACGCCGGTTGTCGGCCCTTGGCCCGGGCGGTTTGAATCGCAAGCGGGCTGGCTTCGAAGTGCGCGATGTTCATATTTCGCACTACGGCCGCATTTGCCCGATTGAAACGCCGGAAGGTACGAACATCGGTCTGATCTCGAGCTTGGCGATGTATGCCACGGTCGACGATTACGGCTTCCTGGTCACGCCTTACCGCAAGGTGAAGAATGGCAAGCTGACCGAAGAGGTGGTGTGGCTGCGTGCCGACGAAGAGTCGGACGCCTACGTCGCCTCGGCCGACGTGCCGGTGAAGAACAACGAGATTCAGGGCGACACGGTCGTGGCCCGGTATCGCAGCGACTTCATGGTCGTGCCGACGGAAAAGATCCAATACACCGACGTGGCGCCGAGCCAGATGATCGGCGTGTCGGCCGGATTGATTCCGTTCCTCGAACATGACGACGCCAACCGCGCGCTCATGGGATCCAACATGCAGCGCCAAGCGGTGCCGCTGTTGATCGCCGAGCCGCCGATCGTCGGCACCGGTCTGGAGCGCGACGTGGCGCGCCACTCCGGCATGTTGGTGCGGGCTGGTCACAAGGGAACCGTCACCTACGTCGACGCCGACCGGATCGAAATCGGCCCTGAAAAGCATCAGATGCGGAAGTTCGTCGGTCTCAACGAGCGGACCTGCCAGAACCAGAAGCCGCTCGTGAAGATCGGCGACAAGGTCGAGAAGGGCGACGTCATCGCTGACGGCGCCGCGACCTACCGCGGAGACTTGGCGCTGGGCCGCAACGTCCTCGTCGCGTTCATGTCGTACGAAGGTTACAACTTCGAAGACGCGATCATCATCAGCGAAGAGTTGGTTCACAACGACACGTACACTTCGATTCACATCGAAGAGTTCGACGTCGAAATTCGCGAGACGAAGCTGGGACGCGAGGAATTCACGCGCGACATCCCGAACGTCAGCGAGAAAGCTCTCCGCAATCTCGATGAGAGCGGCATCGTGCGGGTCGGCACCTTCGTGTGGCCAGGCGACATTCTTGTCGGCAAGGTCTCGCCCAAGAGCAAGACCGAACTGACGCCGGAAGAGAAGCTGCTGCACGCGATCTTCGGTCGCGCCGGCGAAGACGTGAAGAACGATTCGCTCGAAGTCCCGTCGGGCGTCGAGGGGATCGTCATCGACACGCAGAAGTTCTCCCGCCGGATGAGCCTCTCGGAAGACGAACGCAAGGCGTTCGAGCGTTCGCTGAAGGATGCGGAGAAGAGCGGCAACGACAAAATCGCTGCCATGTTCACCGCCCTGGCGACCGAGATCGAGAAAATCCTCGGCAAGAAGCTGACCGACGAAGACGGCAACGAGCTGATCCACAATCAGGAGCCACAGTTCGTCGCTGATCAGGCAGTTAACTTCAAGGTCGACAACCTCGATATCCGCAGTGACGACCGCAAGAAGTCGGTGCAGCAGGCCTACAAGCAATTGTGGCCCGACGTCGAGGAGGCGATCGACGAGCGCGATCGGACGCTCAACTCGATGAAGCGCGGCGACGAGCTCCGCAGCGGCGTGCTGCAGATGGTCAAGGTCTACGTCGCCACGAAGCGCGTGATCTCGGTTGGCGACAAGATGGCCGGCCGCCATGGTAACAAGGGCGTGATCTCCAAGATCTTGCCGATCGAGGATATGCCGTTCCTGCCGGACGGTACCCCGGTGCAGATCATGTTGAACCCGCTGGGCGTGCCGAGCCGTATGAACGTAGGGCAGATTCTGGAAACCCACCTCGGCTGGGCCGGCGCCAAGCTCGGCTTCCGCGCGGTGACGCCAGTGTTCGACGGCGCCACGGAAGAAGAGATTAACGATTGTCTGGAGAAGGCTGGCTTGCCGCGGCACGGCAAGGCCCGCCTGAACGACGGCCGCACCGGCATGCCGTTCGAGCAGGAAACGACGGTTGGCTTCATCTACATGCTGAAGCTCCATCACTTGGTGGACGACAAGGTGCATGCCCGCAGCACGGGTCCGTACTCGCTCATCACCCAACAACCGTTGGGCGGCAAGGCGCGGTTCGGCGGCCAACGCTTCGGCGAGATGGAAGTGTGGGCCCTCGAGGCCTACGGCGCCGCCTACATCCTGCAAGAACTGCTGACGGTGAAGAGCGACGACGTCGAAGGCCGGACGAAGATTTACGAGTCGATGGTCAAGGGCGAGAACACGCTGCAAGCCGGCACCCCGGCGAGCTTCGACGTGCTCACCAACGAAATCCGCGGCTTGGGGCTGAACATGCAGCTCGAAAAGCGGGTGTTGTAAGTCAGATCAAGCGGTGCTTCTGGACTGGTCGCTAAAGCGACCAGTCCGGCGCGCCGAGCGACTCGGAACAGAGACTATAAACCACGGCCTCACGGCCATGTTCCAGCGAGGAACGATATGAGCATTTTAGAAGGCGCGAACTACGACCGGGTAAACGACTACGGCTCGGTGAAGATCAGCCTCGCCCGACCGCACGATATTCGTAGCTGGTCGTTCGGCGAAGTGAAGAAGCCGGAGACGATCAACTACCGTACCTACCGTCCGGAAAAGGACGGCTTGTTCTGCGAGCGCATCTTTGGCCCGGAGAAGGACTGGGAATGCGCCTGCGGCAAGTATCGCGGCATGAAGTACAAGGGGATGATCTGCGACCGCTGCGGCGTGAAGGTCACGCACAGCCGCGTCCGTCGCAAGCGGATGGGCCACATCGAGCTGGCCGCGCCGATCGTTCACATCTGGTTCTTCAAGGCGATGCCGAGCCGGCTCGGCAGCCTGCTGGCGATGAAGACGACCAGCCTGGAGAAGGTGATCTACTTTCAGGATTACGTCGTCATCGACCCGAAGGAAACGGCGCTCAAAGCTCAGCAGCTGCTGACCGAAGAAGAGTACCGCGCCGCCCGCGAGCAGTACGGTGAAAGCGGCTTCGAAGCCGACATGGGCGCCGAGGCGATCCGCAAGCTGCTGCAGAATCTCGACCTCGTGAAGCTGAGCGAGCAGCTCCGCGTCGATCTGCGCGAGACTGGTTCGAAGCAGAAGGCGAAGGACCTGATCAATCGGCTGAAGACGGTCGAGTCGATCCGCGACTCGGACAACAAGCCGGAGTGGATGGTCCTGGACGTGATCCCGGTGATCCCACCCGATCTCCGTCCGCTCGTGTTGCTCGACAGCGGTAACTTCGCGACGAGCGATCTGAATGATCTCTACCGCCGCATTATCAACCGCAACAACCGGTTGAAGAAGCTGGTCGATCTCAACGCGCCGGAAGTCATCATTCGCAACGAAAAGCGGATGTTGCAGCAATCGGTCGATGCGTTGTTCGACAACAATCGCTGCAAGCGCCCGGTGCTCGGTTCGTCGAACCGCCCGCTCAAGTCGCTCACCGACATGATCAAGGGCAAGCAGGGTCGTTTCCGCGAAAACTTGCTCGGCAAGCGCGTCGACTACTCGGCCCGTTCGGTCATCGTCGTCGGTCCGCGTCTCAAGCTCCACCAGTGCGGTCTCCCCAAGAAGATTGCGCTCGAGCTCTACCAGCCGTTCATCATCCGTCGCTTGAAGGAACTCGGCCATGCCGACACCATCAAGTCGGCGAAGAAGATGCTTGAGCGCAAGGACGACGAGGTGTGGGATATCCTCGAAGAGGTGATCACCAATCACCCGGTGCTCCTCAATCGCGCTCCGACGCTGCACCGCATGGGTATCCAGGCGTTCGAACCGACGCTGGTGGAAGGCAACGCCATTCAGTTGCATCCGCTCGTCTGTCGCGGTTTCAACGCCGACTTCGACGGCGACCAGATGGCGGTCCACTTGCCGCTGTCGATCGAGGCCCAGGTCGAAGCCCACACGCTGATGATGTCGACGCATAACATTTTCAGCCCCGGCAACGGCTCGCCGATTATCAGCCCGTCGCAAGACATCGTGATGGGTTGCTACTACCTGACGATGGGCGTCCCCGAAGAGAAGGGGGACGGGATGATCTTCAGTTCATTCAACGAAGTCCACACGGCATACGCCGCCGGCAAGGTCGGCACGCACGCCGCGATCAAGGTTCGCTTGCCGAAGGACCGCTGCATGCGGGACGACTTCGACAAGAAGAAGGGCTTTGGGAAGCGAGTTGAAACCACGGTCGGCCGCGTGCTGTTCAACGAAATCCTGCCGAAGGGGATGCCGTTCTACAACATCGCGATGCGGTCGAGCGAATTGGCTCGCGTCATCAGCGACTGCTACGAAATCCTCGGTCGTCGTCAAACGATCGAGTTGCTTGACGACATGAACCAGATCGGCTTCCGCCAGAGCACGCTCAGCGGTCTGTCGTTCGCGACGGACGACCTGATCACGCCCGATACGAAGGGCAAGATCATCGGCGAAGCCGACAAGATGGTCATGAAGTTCAACAAACTGTTCCAACGCGGCGTCATCACCGAGCTGGAACGGTACAACTCGGTGCTCGACGCCTGGACGCACGCTCGCGAACAGATCACCTCCGAGATGATGACGCGGCTGGAAAGCGACTACCGGACCGGCGGCTACGTCAACCCGATCTTCCTCATGGCGCACTCCGGCGCCCGAGGCGGCGTCGAGCAGATGCGGCAGCTCGGCGGTATGCGTGGTTTAATGGCGAAGCCGTCAGGCAAGATTATCGAAACGCCGATCAAGGCGAACTTTCGCGAAGGCCTCACGGTGCTTGAGTACTTCTCCAGTACTCACGGCGCCCGTAAGGGCTTGGCCGATACGGCTCTGAAGACGGCTGACTCCGGGTACCTTACCCGTAAGCTGGCCGACGTCGCTCAGAACGTCGTCGTCACGATGGAAGACTGCGGCACGACCCAAGGCATCACCAAGGGGATCATCTACCGCGGCGAGAAGGTGGAAGTGAACCTAGTCGACTCGATTCGCGGTCGCGTCAGCCGGGCGAACATCGTCAACCCGATCACCGACGAAGTGATCGTCCACGAGAACGAGTTGATCACCGGCGAAATCGGTCGCAAGATCGAGCAGATGGGCCTGGAGAAGATTCAGGTTCGCAGCCCGATGACCTGCGACGCCTCGCTCGGCGTTTGCCGCCGCTGCTACGGCATGGACTTGTCGACCGGTTCGATGGTCGAAGAAGGCATGGCCGTCGGCATCATCGCCGCTCAGTCGATTGGCGAGCCTGGTACGCAGTTGACGATGCGAACGTTCCACATCGGCGGCACCGGCCAGCACTCGGTCGAAGATAGCGATATCAAGGCCAAGAAGGGGGGCATCGCGAAGACGGCCCGCCTGAAGATGGTGACCAACGACGCTGGCCAGCAAGTCGTGCTCTCGCGTAACGGCGAAATCGCGCTGGTCGACGAGAAGGGTCGTGAAGTCGAAAAGTACGAAGTGCCGACCGGCGCCGTCCTCATGGTGAAAGAGGATGGAGTCATCAAGGCTGGCGAAGTGATCTGCGAATGGGATCCGCACAGCATCCCGATTCTCGCCGAAACGGGCGGTCGGATCCGCTACGAGGATCTCGTCGAAGGCGAGACGATGCGCGGCGAGAAGGACCCCAGCGGTAAGCTTCGCTTCGTCATTCTTGAGCACAAGGGCGACATGCATCCGCAGCTCGTCGTCGAAGATCCGGCCGACGGGAAGATTCTCGACTTCTACTACATGCCTGAACGGGCTCACTTGGAAGTCGACGAAGGTCAGATCATCACCCCAGGTACGCTCGTGGCGAAGACGCCGCGCGAAGCGTCGGGCACGCAGGACATCACGGGCGGTCTGCCGCGCGTGACGGAGATCTTCGAAGCTCGCAAGCCAAAGGATCCGGCGGTCATCGCCGAAATCGACGGGATCGTCGAGCTGTTGGGCGAGAAGAAGCGCGGCAAGCGTTCAATCATCGTCCGCAGCGAAACGGGCATCGAACGCGAGCACTTGGTGTCGCACTCGAAGCATTTGCGGGTCCACGCCGGCGACAATGTGCGAGCCGGCGAAGCATTGGTTGACGGACCGTTGGTGCCGCACGACATTCTGCGGATCTCCGGCGAGGAGGCTGTGCAGCAGTATCTCACTCGCGAAATTCAGAATGTTTATCGCAGCCAGCGCGTCGAAATCAACGACAAGCACATCGAGATCATCGTGTCGCAAATGTTGCGGAAGGTGAAGATCGAATCGCCCGGCGACACCGATCTGTTGCCAGGCGCCGTGATGGACAAGTTCGACTTCCGCAGCGCCAACGAGGCGGTGGCGAAGTGCCTGAAGATTTCGCACCGTGGCGACAGCGAATTCGCTGAAGGTTCGGTGGTGCCGAAGGAAGTCATTGAGCAGGCCAACGCCACGATCGAATCGCTGGGCGGCGACGTCGCCAAGGGGACGAAGCCGAAGATGGCGACCGCCAGCACTCAGCTCTTGGGCATCACCAAGGCGTCGGTGCAGTCGGGCAGCTTCATCTCGGCGGCGAGCTTCCAGGAAACGACGAAGGTTCTCACCGAAGCGGCCTTGGCCGGTCGGACCGACTACCTGGTCGGTTTGAAGGAAAACGTCATCCTGGGCCATTTGATTCCGGCCGGTACCGGCTTCAAGTCGATCCACGAGTCGGAAGTGCGGATCCAGCCCTCGGCTTTGGAGGCTTTGGCCTCCGAGAAGGAACGGGTGCTGGAGCGTTCGTTCCCGCTGCTCGAATCGGCGTTGCGGACGGGTGGCGATGGCGCCGGCCCGACCACCGTTTCCGACGGGAATGGCGAGCGTTCAGCCCCGCGGCCGGCAGCTCCGACGGGGCTCGACGCCCTGTTGGGCGGCGGCATTCCTGGCCCGGCTGGCGATGATGATCTAGGTGACGAGTAAGAAGAATTCGGGGACGACCTTAGCCCCCGGTCAGTGACCGGGGGTTTACGCCCTCGTCGAAGGCTGCCAAACGGCCGTTGACAGGGCTCCCCGTTGCGATAAATTGATTGGTTCCACCCGTTTCGACGGGCCCTATTTAGAAAGCGCCTCAGGCAAGTTAGCCCATGCCCACGATCAACCAACTGGTCCGCAGCCGCCGTCGGCCGAAGCGGAAGTTCAGCAAGTCGCCGATCCTCGATCGCTGCCCCTTCAAGCGCGGGGTCTGCTTGCAGGTTCGCACAATGACGCCGAAGAAGCCGAACTCGGCTCTCCGGAAGATCACCCGCGTGCGGTTGTCGAACGGCAAGGAAGTCACGGTGTACATCCCGGGCGAAGGCCACACGCTGCAGGAACATAGCATCGTGCTGGTCCGCGGCGGCCGCGTTCGCGACTTGCCGGGCGTGCGTTACCACGTCGTCCGCGGCGCCCTCGATACGCTGGGCGTCAACGGCCGGAAGCAGAGCCGCAGCAAGTACGGCGCGAAGAAGAGCTAGTTAGAAGCTTTCAGCTGTCAGCGATGAGCTGTCAGCTTTTTCAAATCACATTGAGCTGAGTGCTGACAGCTGAACGCTGACAGCTAATTGACATGGGCCGCATTACCGCCAGCCGCAAGCAACTGAAGCCAGATCCGGTTTACGGATCAATCCTCGCCAGCAAGTTCATCAATTGCCTGATGTACGACGGCAAGAAGAGCACTGCCCAGCAGGTCTTCTATGATGCGATGGATTTGATCAAGGAGCGTCTTCCCGACGCCGAGCCGATCGAAGTCTTTCAGCAAGCGCTGGAGAACGTGAAGCCGTCGATCGAAGTTCGCTCGAAGCGCGTCGGCGGCGCCGCGTACCAGGTGCCGATGCAGGTGAACCGCACTCGTCAGCAATCGCTGGCGATTCGCTGGGTGCTGCTCGCCATCCGGGAAAAGAAGGGCCGCGCCACCGCCCAGAAGCTGGCCGACGAGTTGGTCGCCGCGTTCAACCGCGAAGGCGCCGCCGTCAGCCGACGCGAAAACGTCCACCGTATGGCCGACGCGAACAAGGCGTTTGCTCACTTCGGCTGGTAGCCGTTTAGGATTCAACGAGCTAGGGGCTGAGGATCAGGGCGCCGTGAGCGCCTTGATCCCCGGCCCCTAGCTTTTTTTATGCGCGGAAGCGGGGGGATTGAACCGCCAAGGACGCCAAGGACGCCAAGGAATAATTCTGAAGACTAACCACGACGAGCACGACGGGAAGGCAAGAGTTGCTTGAAGCGTTGATCACCGCATGCGTCGTCGCGGAATGAAAGATACAATTTCAAAGGCAGTGATTTGCATTATCGTCGTGTCCGTTGTGCCGTCGTGGTAAGTCATTTGTCCTCATAAACCTAAACTCGATTCCCCCTTGGCGTCCTTGGCGTCCTTGGCGGTTAATTCTTCAGACCGAGCCATGGCCACCGACCTCTCCAAAATTCGCAACATCGGCATCATTGCCCATATCGACGCCGGCAAGACGACGGTGACCGAGCGGATGTTGTTCGCCTCGGGGTCGAAGCATCGCGCGGGCGAGGTCGATCGCGGGACGACGACCACCGACGACGACGCCGAGGAGGCCGAGCGTGGGATTACGATCTACAGCGCGTGCGTCGCCTTCACTTGGAAGGTCGCTTCGAATCCCGGTATGCCGGTGAAGCAGGTCGACGTCAACCTGATCGACACGCCGGGCCACGTCGACTTCACGGCCGAGGTTGAGCGGAGCCTCCGCGTGCTCGACGGGGCGGTGATTGTCTTCAGTGCCCGCGAAGGGGTCGAGGCGCAGAGCGAAACGGTCTGGCGGCAGGCTGACAAGTACCATGTGCCGCGGATCGCGTTCATCAACAAGCTCGACCGCGAGGGGGCGAATTTTGACACGCTGGTCGAAGAGATTCGCGACCGGCTTGGCGCCAATCCGGTCGCCCTGCAGATCCCGATGGGCCTCGGCCCCGCGCATGTGGCCAACCCATTCCGCGGCGTCATCGACCTCATCCGGATGAAAGCCCTCACGTTTCCCGAAGGGAAAGAGGGGCGGAAGATCGTCGAGGAGGCGATCCCCGCCGAGTTCGCCGACGATGCGGCACTGTGGCGCGACGAGTTGTTGGAGAAGCTTTACAACTACAGCAACGAATTGATGGAGCTCGCCCTCGGCGGCGAGCCGATACCTGAGCCGTTGATCCACAAAGTGATCCGCGACGCGACGGTGCATCAGCAGATCCAGCCGATTCTGTGCGGCTCGGCGCTCCACGGCATCGGCGTCCAGCCGCTGCTCGACGGGGTGGCCGCGTATTTGCCGAACCCGCTCGACATGCCGCCGGTCGAGGGGGTCGATCCGACGCAGAAGGCCCATGGCAAGAGCAAGAAGGCGAAGGAAGGCGAACCCGAACTGCCGAAGATCAAGCGGAAGCCCGATCCGAAGGAGCCGTTCTGCGGGCTAGTCTTCAAGATATTGCCATACAAGACGGGCGACCTGTCGTGGGTGCGGGTCTACTCCGGCACGCTTGAGGGGAACAGCCGCGTGCTGAACCCCGGCAAAGAGAGCAAGGAAAACGTCGCCCAACTCTGGCGGATCCACGCGAGCAAGAAGGACGAGCAGCTGGAGTCGGCTTCAGCTGGCGACATCGTCGGCGTCATCGGACTGCGCGAGTCGGTCACCGGCGACACGCTTTGCGACACATGGGAGCCGATCCTGTTGGAGTCGATCGAGTTCCCGCAGACGGTCATCTCGATGGCGATCGAGCCGGAGAGTACGGCCGACAAGAAAAAGCTGTCGGAAACGCTCGACATGTTGCGGAAGCAGGACCCGACGTTCACGGCGAGCGAGAACGAAGAGACGGGCCAGACGCTGATCAGCGGCATGGGCGAGTTGCACCTCGAAGTGATCCAGCATCGGTTGCAGCGGGACTTCAAACTAAATGTCAAGGTCCACAATCCGCGGGTCAGCTACCGCGAGACGATCCGCACGGCGGCCGAGGCGGAAGGCGAATGCCGGCGGCTGATGAACGGCGTCCAGCACACGGCGAAAGTGCGCGTGAAAGTCGAACCGGCGCCGAACGCTGTCGGCGTCATCGTCACGGCGGCGCCGAATCATGGCCTGCCGGGCGAATTCCTCGCCGTGGTCATGGAGGAACTCGAAAACGCAGGGCAGGGGGGCGGGGTGTTAGGAGGCTTCCCGCTGATGCGGGTGAAGGCGACGCTGCTCGGCGGCGAAGTCCACGAGACCGAAAGCAGCGACATCGCGTTCCGCACGGCGGCGAGCTTGGCGTTCGACGCCGCGCTCCGCGAGGCGGGGACGGTCCTGCTCGAGCCGATCATGAAGCTCGAAATCAGCACGCCCGACGAGCATGTTGGCGACCTGGTGAGCGACCTGCAGCAGCGGCGGGCGATTATCAATCACACGCAGTCGCGAGGCCATCTCACGGTCCTCCATGCCGAGGCCCCGCTCGAAAAACTGTTCGGCTACTCCAGCGCGATGCGGAGTTTGAGCCAGGGCCGGGCGAGCTGCTCGATGACGCCGAGTACGTACGCCGCGGCGCCGGATGAGGTGTTGAAGCGGTTTTTGTAGGTTGGACTTTCTGGCCTGACGGCTTTGCTGCAGCGGTTGGCTTGCCGTTGCGTGGCGCCGCCCCCGGTTTGAAGAACCGGGGGCTAAGGTTGGCGACGATGCGTCGCCGTTGTCGCGGATTTGTCGTCGATCGATTTTTGGCGACAGATGTCGCCCGACGTTATCTGATTGACGGCATTGGAGTTGCGCCGTCTGGCGGCGCGAGTCGTGTCGCCTGTGTCGCGTCGTTGAGGTCGGATCGTGTTGCGACTAGTCTGCCAACCCTGTCATGTCTGCAGGTTCGAATTGTCAGACATGGCGCAGGCATAAGACGATTCTCGCTGGATTTCTGATGCGATGCGCGCAGCGGTTGCGCTTCCGTCGAGGCTGAAATTTCCACGGCGGGTGGCGGTAGGTAGCTAGTTGCCAAAGAACGAATATATTCATTTGTATACTTACAAAATGGGCGGCCATTTTCAAGAGAGGGGCCAGAAAATCGTGGAATAGGGCGGGCACTTTGGCGGGGCTCCGGAAGCTGACGTTTCTGGCTCGCCTGGGGGAATTCTGCATCCGGTGGGCGAATGGGGGCCGTACTCCTGTTGGCGCGTGGAAAATCGCGCCTGACCGACCTCAGGGCGCGGCTCCGCGACGCGACTCTATGCCGTTGGGATTCGACCCGCCAACGGCACTGCGGAGCCGCGCCTCTTTTTCATCTCATTTCCTGTCGCATTCCCGCAGGGTTGTCCTGAACGCAGACGCTAACTGAGCGTCCGGCCCAGGCCAATCGCATTCTCTTGGCAGCGCCCATTCGGCGACAGGGCGATTCGACGTCGTGGCACGCCTCCCCGGGCCAAACGTTGACGCAGCGAAGGAAGAGGGGCAGAATCTCTGCAATGAACCCCGCGTAGTCTGCAATTCGCTTCGCGGGTTTGCCTTCTTATCTGCTTCAATCGTGATGAAACTCTCAGAAAATGCCGGGCGAACTCGCCGCGGCGGGAGGAGCGCTCGTGAAGTTGTTACCTTCGACGTTGGTCGCCGTATTCCTGGCGGCAGCGATGAATCTCAGGGTTGGCGTCGCAGGCGCTGCGAATCTTTCTTGGAACAGCGGGGCGGGAGATTGGAGCACGTCGGCCAATTGGTCGCCTGCCGGGCCGCCGCTGCCGGCGGACAGGGCCTTTCTGGGCGATTCCGCCGCGGCTGAGAACAGTGTGGTGAAGTTAGACGTCGACGCGACTGTCAGTTGGCTGGAGATGTCTGACGGGATGGTGCTCGATACCAACGGTCATGCGATGACCGTCAACGGGCAACTGCGCGTAGGTTGGCCTGCAAATGGTAACTCGACTCTTCCGCCCCGGCTTCGAGTTGCGAGGGGTGACAAAGCCGCAGATCTCATCGTCAACGACTTTTTCACGGTTATAGGCGCGGAAATCGAACTTGATGGCGGGGTGATTGAAGTCAATGCACATCTGCAACCCAGCTCGAACTCTCGGCTCTATGGCGCCGGGATTATCAACGTCAATGACAGTTCCTTCAGCAGCAATGGCCTGCTGGAAGCGGCTCCAGGAGGGATCGTTTTCAATCATAACGGGTCGGGGCTGATCAGCCTCGATGGCGAGACCTCGCTAGGCACCGTTATGGTAACGGGCTACGACGAAGTCACTAAAGAGCACTCGACGCTCACAATTAACTCGCAGGTGCTTTCGGGGTTCGATGGCACGATGTCGATCGGCGGGGGATTCGTCGCAATGAACTTGTCCTCCAGCTGGACGGTGTGGGTAGGGGGCGTCATCAATTTCTTCGGGCGTGGCGACGAGTCAGCGAAACTCAACGGGAGTCGCGTCGAGTTCATGGGGACTGCCAATGTCTATGGCATTGCGGAATTTAACGCTCCATCGCAATGGAGATTTACCTCAAAGGCTTTGATTCGGGAAAAGGGCGAACTCAGGCTCGACGGAGCCGCAATATTGCGCGGCGCGTCGTTCAAGCAGACGGATGGCACGGCTGGAGGCGTCGTGACCAACAATGGCGGGCTGAGCGTATTCGCCGCCACTACGATCGACTTGCCGACGGGCGTGTTCGATTGGGATGGCGACGGGGCTCCGACGCTGACCTCCATCGGTAGTGGTGGAATATTCACGCTCAATGTCGACCGCATCGAGAACGATAGCGTGTCGGACCCAGATCTCGCTTACAACGGTACGACTAGCGTAGGCTTGAACGGCGTACTCGCGGTCAACACGACCGAGCCGTGGCGTCACGCCGGCGTGATTCGGCTGGGGGGCGGCCGCTTGAATGGTTCGGGCGTCATCAACCTCAATAGCTTGGAAGGCCGCGGCAGGCTGAGTCCTGCTTTTATCGACAACCAGGGCTCCATATCGGCTGATGGAGGAGAGCTGATCGTTGAAACGGCCGGCGTCAGCGACCTTGACGGGGCCGATGGCGACGGAGTTCTAAACGCTCAGAAAGGGAAGCTGAAGGTGTTGGGGTTTGGCTCCTTGGTTGAATTCGACGGCACGCTGAACGTTGGGCTTCTGGGAGTTCCTCAGGAGTTCGAGATGCCAAGCGGCGGGCTCGACAATACCGGGGCCATCAATTTGGCGGGCGGCCTCTACCGGGGAGAACTGCGGCAGGACGGAAAGCTGTCGGTTTCATTTGACTCGACCATTGTTTCCTCGAACGGCGTGTTCGGCGCGAACGGCTCGAACGCGATCAACGCCGACCTGCGGTTGGACGGGGTTTTTGCTGTAGAGCAGGGGGCGACGTTCGATGGCGCGGGGGACGTTGTCGTGCTCAGCAACTCGACAGTTCGGGCGGAAGATGGAGCCGCCGTGGCGCTTCGGGTCGACAATTTCGGCGTGGTAGCGCCGGGGGAGGGGCTTGGCGAAGCCGTGGGAATTCTCGGCGTTGCCGGCTACATCAATGAGGAAGGAGGCCGGCTAGCGATCGATCTCCTCTCAGATGGGGGCGTGGCGGGGGGCGGTCATGACCTGCTCGATATCCGCGGTGAGGCGGTGTTGTTGGGCGGGACGCTGGAGGTGAACTTTGTGGAGGGATTCATGCCGAGCGCGGGCGATGAGTTCCTTGTGCTTCGAACATTGGCGGGCGTCAGCGGAGCGTTCGATCATTTGGTGCAGCCGCTGCTGCCAGACGTAAAGTTGGCGGCTGTTTATGAAGAATTCGGCGTGCGGCTGGTGGCTGTGACAATCCCGGAGCCGAGTTCGATAACGCCGGCGGTTTGCGGAGTTTTTGCAGTCTCTCGGGGATGGCGCGGGAGTCGCGCCGGGAGCTTACGGTTGGGCCTCCAAAAATAGTTGGCTCTCGCGAGCGAACCCATTGACGCCTTTCCAATTCCGCCATAGAATCCGCGGTTCGTCCCTGCTTTTGGGGATGGACTATGGATCTTTGAAACATTGCTGTCGCACGGGGCCTGGCCCCCGAGACGGACTATGCCGGGGCTCCTTTTTCGGCGTTTATCTGCTGAAATTCGAGTGGTTGGCCGATAAAGGGGCATCGCAGTGGCTGCGTCGCGGGAAGTCATTCGGATTCGGATGGAGGCCTACGATCACTCGGTCCTAGACCAGAGTGCGGCGGAAATCGTCGATACGGCCAAGCGGACCAACTCCGAGGTTCATGGGCCGATTCCGTTGCCGACCAGGATTGAGCGGTACACCGTTCTCTCTGGTCCGCACGTCGATAAGAAGGCCCGGCAGCAATTTGAAATCCGCACTCACAAGCGGGTGATCGACATTGTCCAGGCGACTGCCAAGACGATTGAGGCTTTGAACAAGCTCAGTCTGCCGGCGGGCGTCGACATTAAGATCAAAGCGACGGCGGGATGATCCCGCTTCGAGCCGTAAGTTGTTGGCTCGCAATGATTTAAGTTGTTTGATTACTGTTTTTAGTCACCGATCAATAGCAATTAACCTATGCCGTGGAAGTTGGGCGGGTAAGCCGGGTTGATCCCGTGTCTCCTGTCTGACGAGCACCAGCTTTAGGATGACCAACGATGGCCGCTGCTGAGCGCGTCCCGGGTATTCTGGGTCGCAAAATTGGAATGACGCAGATTTACGACGAGCAGGGCAATGTCGTGCCGGTGACCGTCGTTCAGGCGGGCCCCTGCGACGTTCTGCAGGTGCGGACGGCCGATCGTGATGGTTATGAAGCGGTGCAGCTAGGTTATCTCGATAAGCCCCGTCGGTTGGCCGCCCGCAGTGAGCGGGGTCACGTGGCCAAGCTCGACAGCAAGCGGGCTAAGTCGCGTGCCGCCGCCGGCGTCGAAGCGATTGCCAAGGCGGGTTGCGAGCCGAAGCGGTTTATTCGCGAGATTCGCGGCGGAGCCGGTGATCTTGAGGTTGGCTCGAAGATCGACGTTACCGCTCTGGAAGGCATTGCTCGGGTCGACGTCGTCGGCACCAGCAAGGGTCGCGGCTTCTCTGGCGCCATGAAGCGTCACAACTTTCACGGCCAGCGTGCCACGCACGGTGTGAAGAAGTGTCACCGTGCTCTCGGCGGCACCGGCGCCAGCGCCTTCCCCAGCCGTCTGTTCAAGGGCAAGAAGATGCCTGGTCAGTACGGTTCGGCTCGCTGCACCATGCGGAATCAAAAGCTGGTGAAGATTGACGCTGAGCAGAACCTGTTGCTGATCCGTGGCGCCGTGCCGGGGCCGAACGGCGGGTACGTCGTCGTCCAGCAAACCAACAAGATGTAATTGAGCGGTTTTCGCTCGGCGGGGTCGAGGCGACCCGGCTCGCTATAGCAGATAGTGAATCATGGCAAAGCTAAACGTACTCGACGTCAAGGGTAAGAAGGTCGGCACGTATAACATCGAGCCGACCGATCTCGCTCCGCGCATCAACAAGCAATTGTTGCACGACGCGGTAGTGATGTATCAGTCGAACCTGCGGCAAGGGTCGCACAAGACCAAGAACCGGCACGAAGTTTCCGGTTCGACGAAGAAGATGTACCGCCAGAAGGGGACGGGCAATGCTCGCGCGGGTCACCGCAAGAGCGGCGTGCGTCGCGGCGGCGGTCACATGAAGCAGATTCATCCGCGCGATTACTCGTACTCGCTCCCGCGCAAGGCGTTGCAGTTGGCCACGCGTATGGCCCTGGCGTCGAAGGTGCGTGACGACGAGATCGTGTTGATCGACAAGCTGGAATTCGGCGCCCCGAAGACTAAGGAAATGGCCGGCATCCTCAAGACGCTCGGTTGTGAAGGTCATTCGGTGCTGGTGGCGACGGCCGGCTACGACATTAACGTTTACAAGAGCGGCCGGAACATCGATCGCGTCAACGTCGCTCCGGCGAGCGATTTGAACGCCTACGCGGTGTTGGCGGCCAAGCGGGTCTTGATGACGACGGCGGCCTTGGATGCGTTCAAGGCGAAGGCGTCGTCGGCGGCCAAGGCTGAAGCGAACTAGTTTGAAACAAGTAGCGAAGGCGGCGACGCCGGGGCTTTCGGAGGAGTTTCCTCCGGTTAGTGGGAAAAGGGTAAGTCATGCCACGTCACGTACCAGCTTCGACGAGCATTACGCTGGAGCCGCACCAGGTCATTGTGAAGCCCCTGGTGACGGAAAAGGGGATGCACAAGTCGACTCGCAATAACGCCTACGCGTTCCAGATCAATCGTCTCGCGACGAAAGCGGACGTGAAGCGGGCTGTCGAGTCGTTGTTTGAGGTGAAGGTGGTCAAGGTGGCGACGCAGAACCGCAAGGGGAAGGTTCGCCGCACGAAGTTTCGCCTTGGCATGACGAAGGATTGGAAGAAGGCGATCGTGACGCTCGACGGCGAGAGTCGGATTAACTTCTTCTAGGAAGAGGCTGTCGGCTGTCAGCTACCGGCTGTCGGCCATGCAAAAACGAAGGTAACGCTGTCTGGCCAAAAGCCGACGGCCGAGAGCTGAAAGCCAAATCAAATGGGCATTCGCAAATTAAACCCGATTACTCCCGGCATGCGTGGCGCCACGGTCAGCGATTTCGCTGAACTGACGCCGGGCGCGAAGCCGGAGAAGTCGCTGCTTCGTCCACAAACGAAGACGGGCGGCCGGAATAATCAGGGGAAGATCACGTCGCGGCATCGCGGCGGCGGGCACAAGCAACAATACCGGATGATCGACTTCCGGCGTAACAAGGATGGCGTGCCGGCGAAGGTTGATTCGATCCAATACGATCCGAATCGGACCGCCCGCATCGCGCTGTTGTTCTACGCCGACGGCGAGAAGCGGTACATCATCGCCCCCGGCGGCCTGAAGGCTGGCGACCAGGTGATGAGCGGTCCCGACGCCCCGGCGAAGGTGGGCAACTGCCTGCCGTTGACGAAGATTCCGCTGGGCACCGCGATTTTCAACATTGAACTGCGTCCGGGTCGCGGCGGCGTGTTGTGCCGTAGCGCCGGCGCCAACGCGACGCTGATGGCTCGCGAAGCGGAATGGGCTCAGATCTCGCTGCCGAGCGGCGAAATCCGGCGTATTCCGTCGGCCTGCCGGGCGACAATCGGCGAGTCGAGCAATTCGGATCACTTCGGCATCGTGTTGGGGAAGGCGGGTCGCAGTCGTTGGTTGGGCATTCGGCCTCATACCCGCGGTACCGCGATGAACCCGATCGACCATCCCCACGGCGGTGGTGAAGGCCGCACCAAGGGCGGTCGTCATCCGGTGAGCCCGCAGGGCAAGAGCGCCAAGGGCGGCATGACGCGGAAGCGTCGCAAGCCGTCGAACAAGGCGATCGTGCGTCGTCGGCGCAGCCGGCGCTATGGCGTGCAGAAGTTGATTACGAAGTAGGGAAGCGGTCAGCTGTCAGCGATGAGCTGCCGGCCGGACGGGATACACAGATCACAAGTCGTTTGGCTAAAAGCTGACGGCTGAACGCTGAGAGCTAAATATGGGACGTTCAACAAAAAAGGGTCCTTACGTTGACCCGAAGTTGTATCAAAAGGTCGAGAAGCTCAACGACGTGGGTCGCAAGGATCCGCTGACGACTTGGGCGCGGGCCTGCACGATCATTCCCGAGTTCGTCGGCCACACGTTCATGGTTCACAACGGTAAGTCTCACCTGAAGGTCTTCATTACCGAAGATATGGTGGGTCACCGTTTGGGCGAATTCTCGCCGACGCGGAACTTCCGCGGTCACGGCGGTAAGGCGAAGAAGTAAGGTCGAGATCATGGCTTACACAGCAACACATCGGCATGCCCAGATCAGCGCCCGCAAGGTGCGCCCGTTGGCAGACTTGATTCGCGGCAAGCGGGTTGACGAAGCCCTGGCCCTGCTGAAATACCAGCCGCAGCGCGGCGCCCGGATGCTGGAGAAGGTGCTGCAAAGCGCCCTCGGCAATGCGGACGATCGCCGGGCTCCGAATTTGGGCGGCTTGCGAATCGTCGACGCGCGGATCGACGGGGGACCGATGGTGAAGCGGGTTCGTCCCGGCGCCCGCGGCATGGCGCACATCATCAAGAAGCGGATGGCGCACATCAAGATTTCGATTGAATAATTAGGAGTCCGTTGCGTGATGCGGACTGGTCGTTTAAGCGACCGGTCCAAGCGACGCACCATACCGAGATCAACTTATGGGTCAAAAAGTCAATCCAATCGGTTTCCGCACCGGCATCATGCTCGGCTGGAAGAGCCGCTGGTACGCGCCGAAGAAGGAATTCGCCGATCTGCTGATGGAAGATCAGAAGATCCGCAAGTTCATTCATAAGAAGTACAAGTTCGCCGGCATTCCGAAGGTGGAAATCGAGCGGACGCGCGACGAAGTGAAGGTGATCCTGCACGCGGCTCGGCCCGGCGTGATCATCGGTCGCAAGGGTCAGGAAGTCGAGCAGCTGCAGGACGAACTGCAGAAGCTGGTCGGCCGCCGGATCAACATTAAGATTGAGGAAGTCAACCGCCCTGAGCTGCAAGCTCAACTGGTGGCTGAAGATATTGGCGAGCAGCTGAGCAAGCGAGCGAGCTTCCGTCGAACGATGAAGCGTTCGGTGGAGCAGACCATGGAAGCTGGCGCCAAGGGAATCAAGGTGCAGCTGGCCGGCCGCCTCGGCGGTTCGGAAATGGCTCGCCGCGAAAAGCAGATTGCCGGGTCGATTCCGCTGAGCACCTTGCGAGCGAACATCGACTACGGAATTACGGAAGCCATGACCGCGCAAGGTCATATCGGCATCCAAGTGTGGATCAACCAAGGCATGTTTGAGGACCAGACCGATGGCGCTGATGCCCAAGAGGGTCAAGCACAGAAAAAGCCAAAGAGGGCGTATAAGAGGTAACGCCACGCGCGGCAATCGCGTCGTCTTCGGCGAGTATGGCTTGCAGGCCGAACAAGGCGGCTGGCTAAGCGCTCAGACGATCGAGGCCGGGCGTATCGCTGCCCAGCAATACATCCGTGGCGAAGGCAAGTTGTACATTCGCGTGTTTCCGCAGAAGTCGGTCACGTCCATTCCGCTCGAAACCCGCATGGGTAAGGGCAAGGGCGAACCCGAATACTGGGCGGCGGTGATTAAGCCGGGCACGATTTTGTACGAGTTGAGCGGCGTGGGCGAAGCGGCGGCCAAGATGTGCCTCGCGCGGTTGGCTCACAAGATGCCGGTGCGCGTGCGGATGGTAAAGAGAAGTTAAAGGGACTGTGAGTTGTGGGCGGTGGGCTGTCGGCCAGAAATGGCGAGAACAGTCCGGCTTACGGCTTCCGGTTCATAGCTGAGAGCTTAACAATGACCAAAGCCAAAGAACTGCGGGATATGAGCGACGAGCAGCTCGATCTGACTGCGAAAGAAGCGGTCGACAAGCTGTTTCGCGCCCGGGTGCAGTCGCAGACGGAACGTCTCGACGCCCCGAGCGAGCTGAAGCGTCAGCGTCGGTTGATTGCCCGCGTGAAGACCATTCAAACTGAGCGGCTGCAGGCGGCCGCAGCGAAGTAGAGCGATTAAGACATGCCCAAAAAACAACTAACCGGCGTCGTCGTGAGCGACAAGTGTGCGAAGACTCGGCGGGTCGAAATCGACCGCCTGGTGCCGCATCCCAAGTACGGCAAGTTCATCCGTAAGAAGACGGTGTGCCACGTTCACGACGAGAACAACGAGTCGGGCATCGGCGACACGGTGGAAATCATCGAGTGCCCGCCGAAGTCGCGTCTGAAGCGCTGGGACCTGATTCGGGTCGTGGAAAAGAGCAGTGCGGTCGACATCGCCGCGATGCGGGCCGCTGCTAAGCAGGCTCAAGAGGCCGGCGAGGGTTAAGGGCCGTCGTTTGATCGGTCAATCGTTTCATTGGCCCGATCAACGGATACGAGACAAGTTGAAGGGCGACGGCACTGACCGACGCCGCATGAACGAGAGTCAGCCATGATCCAAATGGAAAGCCGCCTTGCCGTCGCCGACAACACGGGCGCCAAGGAAGTAATGTGCATTAAGGTGTTGGGCGGCAGCCGCCGGCGTTTTGCTCACTTGGGCGACGTCATCGTCTGCAGCGTAAAGAGCGTCATTCCGGGCAGCGACGTCAAGAAGAAGGCGGTCGTTCGCGGAGTGATCGTGCGTCTGCGGTCGCCGACGCGCCGGAACGACGGCAGCTACGTGCGGTTCGACAACAACGCCGTGGTGCTGATTGATAAAGACAACAACCCCCGCGGGACGCGCATCTTCGGCGCCGTCGCCCGCGAGCTTCGCGACCGCCGGTTCATGAAAATCGTGAGCCTTGCGAACGAAGTGGTGTAAGCAGTTAGATAACGAACGTGGAGCCCTCTCACGACGAATGAGGGGACTCAAGAGTTCGTCGAGTTTTTGGAATTCGTCAATCGCCAAACGGCAGTTCGAATCATGTTGATCAAGACAGGCGACACAGTAGAAGTCATCGCCGGCGCCGACAAGGGCAAGCAGAGCCGCGTTATCGAGGTGCTGCGTGCCGACGGTAAGGCGCTGGTCGAGGGCGTCGCGAAGGTTTACAAGCACGTGCGTCGCAGCCAGAAGCACCCGCAAGGGGGCCGGCTGAGCAAAGAAGCGCCGATTCAACTTTCGAATCTGGCCTACTTCTGCAGTGCGTGCAGCAAGGCGACTCGGCTCGGTTCGCGTTTTAAGGACGATGGATCGAAGGAACGCTTCTGCAAGAAGTGCGGCGCCACGGCCGGCGAGCTGGCTCCGGCGAAGAAGGCTCACGCGAAGAAGTAATTGAATACTGGGCAGACGCCTGGGGTCGAATCGACCCGGCTCGCCCGCAATGTGAAAGCTGACAGTGATGGCTAAAGCCGCAACCAAACCTGCGAAGACCGAAGGCGAAGCTCCTGTTCCGCGGTTGAAGGAACGTTACGAGAGCGAGATTCTGCCCGCCATGCGGGAGAAGTTCGGTCGCGAGAATCGTTTGTCGCTGCCGCGGATTCAGAAGATCGTCGTGAGCATGGGCGTCGGCAGCGCGATGAGCGACAAGAAGCACATCGAAGAAGCCACCTCGGCGCTGACCGACATCACCGGCCAGAAGGCGCTGATCTGCAAGGCGCGCAAGTCGATCGCAAATTTCCGCTTGCGGGAAGGCGTGGCGATTGGCGCCAAGGTCACGCTTCGCGGCGCCCGGATGTACGAGTTTCTCGACCGGTTGATTTCGATCGCGCTACCGCGTGTTCGCGACTTCCGCGGGTTGAAGCTCAACGCGTTCGACGGCCACGGGAACTACAGCCTGGGTCTAACTGAGCAGTTGGTCTTCCCGGAACTGAACCCCGACAAGTATCTGCGGGCGCAAGGGATGAACATCGCGATTTGCTGTTCGGCCGGTTCGGACGACGAGTCGCGTGAGATGTTGAAGTTGTTCGGCTTGCCGTTCAAGAATCCAGATGAGGCGGCGGCTTAAGGACCTGGTTCCGATGGTCAGACGCTTCCAGTTTTTTAGAGAGTAACCTAGTGGCTAGCAAATCAAAGATCGCTAAGGCGAACAGGACGCCCAAGTTTTCGTCGCGACGCGAGTCGCGGTGCAAGCTGTGCGGACGGCCGCGTGCCGTCTATCGCAAGTTCGGCACGTGCCGTATTTGCTTCCGCAATTTGGCGGACAAGGGCCTGATCCCTGGCGTGAAGAAGGCGAGCTGGTAATCCAGCGAGAGGGCTAACGGGTCGGCAGTCCAGTCGAAGCTGGATGCTGATCGCGAGCTCTGAACCCCTGAGTTTTTCGGGAGTCCGTAACTAAGATGATGACCGACCCAATTGCCGACATGCTCACCCGCATCCGCAACGCGGTACGCGTAGAGCGTCCGGTCGTGGAAATGCCGCTGTCGAAGGTGAAGCGCGGCGTGGCCGAAGTGCTGAAGCGCGAAGGCTATATCTGGGATTTTCACGAAGAGCAACCTGAGGGTCATCCTCAGAAGCAGCTGTTCATCGACCTGAAGTATGGTCCGAACGGCGAGCGCGTGATCCGCCATATCAAGCGGGTGAGCAAGCCGGGCCGACGGGTTTACAGCCGCTCGGCCGACCTGCGTCCGATCTTGAACGGACTGGGGATTTCGATCATCAGCACGAGCCGCGGCGTGATCAGCGATCGCGAAGCTCGGCAGAAGAAGCTCGGCGGCGAAGTGTTGTGCGAGCTGTGGTAAGCGGGCTGTCGGCTGTTGGCCATCGGCTGTCAGCCAGAGAAAAAACAAAGTTAGAGACAAGAACCAAATAGTCTGGCCGAAAGCTGACGGCCGATAGCTGAGAGCTAGAAAACAATGTCGCGTATTGGCAAGAAACCGGTTCCGATTGTTGACGGCGTGAAAGTGAACGTCGCCAATCGTGAGATCACCGTTGAGGGAAAGCTTGGCAAGCTGACGTGGACCCATCGTCCGGAAGTGACGGTAGAGGTCGACGCCGCTGCGAAGGAAGTCGTCGTCACTCGCAAGAACGACGATCGCCTGCCGCGCGCCTTGCACGGGCTGACCCGCGCGCTGATTCGCAATATGGTCGAAGGCGTGTCGACCGGCTACGAGAAGAAGCTCGAGATCCAGGGCGTCGGTTACCTGGCCGCCGTCGCGAAGGATATCCTGCAGTTGCGGGTCGGCTTCGCCAACGAAATTCACAAGAAGATTCCCGCCGGCCTGACGGTGGTCTGTCCTGATCAGACGCACATTTCGATCAAGGGCGCCGATCGCCAAAAGGTTGGTCAGTTTGCCGCCGAAGTGCGGGCCGTTCGCAAGCCTGAACCTTACAAGGGGAAGGGCGTGCGTTACGAGGGCGAGCAAGTTCGTCGCAAGGCTGGCAAGACCGCGAAGTAATCAAGAACGCCGGGCTACCGAGGGGCAGGGCGCCTTCTCGAACAACGGCCCTCATAGTTGGATAAGAGAACCATGGAACATAACAAGGCACTCGGCAAGCAACGGCAGCGGCGGACGTTTCGCGTTCGCAAGCGGCTCAAGGGCGATGCCGAACGTCCCCGTCTGACGGTTTGTCGGACGCTACGGAACATCACCGCTCAGGTGGTCGACGACTCGATCGGCAAGACGTTGGCGTCGGCCTCGACGGCCGACAAGGAATTGTCGAAGGCGATCAAGTACGGCGGTAACAAGGCGGCGGCTGAGGCGATTGGCAAGGCGATTGCCGAGCGTGCGGCGAAGGCTGGCGTTACGAAGGTCCGTTTCGATCGCGGTTCGTGCAAGTTCCACGGTCGCGTCGCGGCGTTGGCCGAAGCGGCCCGGGCCGGCGGATTGGAATTCTAGTTTGGAAATAAACAAGCTGCAGCGATAAGGCTGTGGCGAGTCGCGGGTTGAACCTGCGGCGACCTGCCGTTACGGCGAACTAAAAGCGGAGTAACACTCGTGTCCAGCGGAAGCCAAGGCCAAGACAACAGACAGCGCGGATCGAAGTCGCGCGACGGGAATCGCAACTCGGGCCCTCAAGAAAAGGTGCGCGGCGAGTTGCAGGAAAACGTCGTGAAGATCAAGCGGTGCGCCGCGGTCGTCAAAGGCGGTCGTCGGTTCAGCTTCGCCGCCATGGTGGTCGTCGGCAACGGCGACGGCAAGGTCGGCTGGGGCTACGGCAAGGCGAACGAAGTGCCGCCGAGCGTTGAGAAGGCCGTCAAGGAAGGGATGCGTCAGCAGATCGTCGTCGCTCGCGACGGCAACACGATTCCCCATCTGGTGAAGGGTCGCTTCGGCGCCGCCAAGGTGGTGTTGGCTCCGGCTGGTCCTGGTACGGGCGTGATCGCCGGCGCCGCGGTGCGTGCCGTTTGCGAAGCGGCCGGCATCCACGACATCCTCACGAAGAGCTTCGGCTCGAACAACCCGGTGTCGCTGGTGAAGGCGACGATGGCGGCCCTGGAACAGCTTCGTCCGAAGATGGACGTCGAGCGACTCCGCGGCGTCCACTTGTCGTAGTACGAAACTGACTCGGGCGGACGATCACTACAAAACAAATCTTTGCGTAACGAGCGATTCCCGGATGAACGGGCGTCGACCACGACCATGAATATCAGCGACGTCAATCGCGGCATCGAGAAGAACAAGCCCCGCAAGCGGATTGGCCGCGGCATCGGTTCGGGCCACGGTAAGACCGCTGGTCGCGGACACAAGGGCGCCGGCTCGCGTAACGGCAACAGCACGCGGGTGACCTTCACCGGCGGCAACATGCCGCTGGTGCAGCGGATTCCCAAGCGTGGTTTCAATAACCGTTGGGGCCTGAAGGTCGTGGTGGTGAACCTTGGCCAGATCGACGAAGCCTTCGCCGCCGGCGAAGAAGTGACGCTCGACTCCTTGGCGTCGAAGAACTTGGCCCGCGGCCGGTTCGACGTGCTGAAGGTGCTGGGCGACGGCGAACTGAAGAAGAAGCTGAAGATCTCGGCTCACCGGTTCAGCGAATCGGCGGCGGAGAAGATCAAGCAAGCGGGCGGCGAAATGGTCTTGCTGCCAGGCCGGGCTTCGGTGGAAGATTACAAAGCCGAGAAGAAGGCTGAAAAGAAGGCCGCGGCTAAGAAGTAGGCGACCTCGCCTGGCTTGGCCTGATGATGGATTACGCTAGCACGGCTGTCGTCAGTCGGCTGTCAGTTGTCGATCAGAAGCAGTGCTGCTGATCGACGAGGCTGAAGCTGAGGGTCGGCAGCTTTTGTGTGTTAATACTTTGGTGATCAGAATAAGCTTCCCGCGCGAATGCGTGACAGGATGATGCCATGTGGGAAAAGCTTCGCGTCGTTTGGCAGATTCCCGAGCTGCGCAGCAAAATTTTGCTGACGCTTGGGCTGCTGGGCGTTTATCGGCTGGGCTTCCAGATTCCGCTGCCGATCGTCGACCCGAGCAAGGTCGCGACCTTTCAGAAAGCCGGCGGGATGGCCGACATTCTGAAGCAGGTGGCGGTGTTCAGCGCCAGCCAACTCGACCAGGTGACGATCTTCGGCCTGGGGATCATGCCGTATATTTCCGCGTCGATCATTTTCCAGTTGCTCGGCAGCGTCTACCCGCCGCTCGAGCGACTGCAGAAGGAAGGCGAAGCGGGCCGCAAGAAGATCAACGAATACACTCGTTATGCGACGGTGTTCATTTGCATCATCCAAAGCTGGGTCTACGTCAAATCGATTGTTCCTGGCTTGGCCTACGATGCGTTCGTCGTCGATCCGACGGCGGCGTCTCGCACGCTGATGTTTAGCTGGACTATCGTCGCCGTGTTGACGATGACGGCCGGCACCGTGTTCCTCATGTGGATCGGCGAGCAGATCGACGAGTTCGGCATCGGGAACGGCATCAGTCTGTTGATCATGGCCGGCATCTTGTCCGCCATGCCTGGCGCCGGCATGCAGCTCTTGGAGCAGTCGTCGCTCGAACTGACTGGCGGCGGCGGCGAGTTGGGCATTGAGCAACTGTTGATCCTGGCGCTGATGTTCGTCGCGGTCATCGTCGGCGTCGTGTTTATCACGCTCGGCCAACGACAGATTCCGATGCAGAGCGCCAAGCATGTTCGCGGTCGTCGCGTCATGGGGGGCACCCGCCAGTACTTGCCGCTGAAGGTGAATCAAGCGGGCGTCATGCCGATCATTTTCGCGAGCAGCTTGTTGATGCTGCCGGCGATCTTGTTCGGGGCCATGTCGAAGATGTTCGACGCCAACGGATTCTGGGGCGAGACCTTCAGCAAGCTGACGCAGATGTTCAATCGCACGGGCTTCGTCTACGCCCTGTGCTACATCGCGCTCATTTACTTCTTCTGCTTCTTTTGGACGGCGATCACGTTCAATCCAAAGGACGTGGCGGACAATTTGAAGAACTACGGTTCGTTTATCCCCGGCTATCGGCCGGGCAAGCGAACGGCTGATTATTTGGAAAAAGTGATGTTCCGCATTACGTACGTCGGCGCCGGATTCTTGGCGCTGGTGGCGATCGTGCCGAGCATGATTTCGGGATCATTGAACGTCTCGCCGCTGGTCGCCAACTTTTACGGCGGCACCAGCTTGCTGATTGCGGTGAGCGTGGCGTTTGATTTGGTGCAGAAGATTGACAGTCATTTGGTGATGCGGAATTACAAGGGATTGTTGGAGTCCTAGTTTCTAGGGCGAACCGCGCAGGCACGGGCACGATATTCGGACAGACATTGCCGATGAGGAAGCGCCGGTAACCAATCGCAGGCGGAGCCGCGGGCTGATTGGTGTGGAGGGCTTCGTCGTCGCTTGGGTGATTACGTCATGCGAATCGTGCTCATCGGACCTCCTGGCGCTGGCAAGGGGACGCAGGCCAAGCGGCTCACCGAGCGGCTGACGGTGCCCCATCTGTCGACTGGCGACATGCTTCGCGATGCGATGCGGAAGGGGACCGACGCCGGCCATCAGGCTGAGCCGTTCATGAAGACCGGCCGGTTGGTGCCCGACGAGTTGGTGCACCAGTTGGTGATCGATCGGGTGTCGCAGGCGGATTGTGCGGGCGGGTATTTGCTCGACGGGTTTCCGCGGACGGCGGCCCAGGCGATCATGCTCGACAAGATGTTGGCCGAACGGCGAACGCCGCTCGACCTGGCGGTGCAGATCCATGTGCCGAAGGATGTGCTGCTGGAACGGCTCGCCGGACGCGGGCGGCAAGACGACGATGAGTTGGTGATCGTCAAGCGACTGGAACAATACGACGAGCTGACCCATCCGATGGCGGCCTACTATCAAGGACGCGGCACGCTTCGCGAAATTGACGGGTTGGGTTCGCCGGACGAGGTCTTTGCGAGGATTGAAGTGGAGTTGAACGGCGCCCGCAAGTAACGCGGGAGGGACCGGCTAGGTTGAAGCGGCGATGGTGAACCTCAAGTCGATGCGTGAGATTGGTCTGATGCGGCGAGCCGGGCTCGCCGTGTGGCAGGCCCATCAGATCGCGAAGCAGATGGTTCGCCCCGGCGCCACGACGGCGGACATCGACAACGCGATTGGCGAGCATTTCGCTCAGCTGGGCGCCGAGCCGTTGTTTAAGAACTATCCGAACAGCGTGCGGAACAAGCCGGCATTTCCGGCGGTTTGCTGCATGAGCGTCAACGAGGCGGTGGTTCATGGGATTCCGACGAACAAGCCGCTGGTTGAAGGAGATATTTTGAGCCTCGACACCGGCTGCCGACTTGGCGGCTGGTGCGGCGACGCGGCCTACACCTACTCGGTAGGAAAGATCGCGCCGGACGTGCAGCGACTGCTGGACGCCACCGAGGGAGTGCTGAATTTGGCGATCGAGTTGATGAGCTCTAAGAGCTACTGGAGCGCGATCGCGAGAGAGATGGCGACGTACATTCACGATCACGGCTACTCGACGGTGGAGTGCTTCGTCGGTCACGGCATCGGCCGGGAGATGCACGAGGATCCCCAGGTGCCGAATTTTGCCAGCCGGTCGCTCCGCGGCAGCGGCGATTTTCGGATCGAGCCGGGGCTCGTGATTGCGGTCGAACCGATGGTGAACATGGGAACGAAGCGGGTGAAGATGCTCGCCGACACCTGGACTCAGGTGACGGCGGACGGGAAGCCGAGCGCCCATTTTGAGCATACGGTGGCGATTACGCCGGACGGACCGACGCTACTGACCGTGGCGCCGACCCCGGCGGAGCTAGAAAAAGCGGCGGTTTAATCGGTTTGTGAAGCAGATTGTCGCCTCCGGCCCGCAAGGTCGGGGGCTTGGGTATTTTTCCGGGCGACGGAGGCCTTGAAGGGTCGACTGTCAAGCGGCTATATTGCACCGTTTCCCCAGAAACGGTTGCGGTCGAGAAGGGCGCGTGCGATGAAGGTTAGGGCCAGCGTCAAGCGAATTTGCGATAAGTGCAAGGTGGTCCGCCGTCAAGGCGTCGTCCGCGTTGTGTGCAGCAATCCGCGTCATAAGCAGCGGCAAGGTTAAGGGTTCAGGGTCTAGGGTTCAGTCGGCGTTTGGTTGGTTCTGTTACTGAACCCCGAACCGTGAATCCTCCTCGGTTGCCCGGCGCAGGTGCGTCGGCCGTCCGTTTAGTTGGAGTATTGAGAATATGCCTCGTTTGCTCGGCGTCGACATTCCGGCTGATCGCCAGATGGTGATTTCGCTCACGTACCTTTACGGCGTGGGTCCGAAGATCGCTCGTGAGTTGTGCCACAAGGCTGGGATCGACCCGGCGGTGAAGGCTCGCGACTTGGGCGAAGACGAAGTCGCGCGTCTCGCGGCGCTGCTCGACAAGGATTACACCGTCGAGGGTCAGCTCCGTCGGCAGGTGAGCCAGAACATTTCGCGTCTTCGCGACATCGCCTGCTACCGCGGCATGCGTCATCGCCGCGGCTTGCCTGTTCGCGGCCAGCGGACGAAGACCAACGCCCGCACCCGCAAGGGTCCGAAGAAGACCGTCGCCGGTAAGAAGGGCGTCAAAGATCTGCGCTAGTCGCGCAGCTTAATTTCCCGTTCACAAGCAATTGCAAGTTAGCCGCGACGCGTCAGCGGAGCGCGGCCCCCAAGTTGGAGTATTCGCACAGTGGCCAAGACCCAAGGCAAAGCCGCAGCAGCCCCGAAGCCCAAGAAGGTCCGTCGCAACGTGACCGTCGGCATCGCCTACATCACGGCGACGTTCAACAACACGACCGTGACGATCACCGACACGAAGGGCGACACCCTCTGCTGGGCGAGCGCCGGCACGAGCGGCTTCAAGGGAAGCCGCAAGAGCACGCCGTTCGCCGGCCAGATGGCCGCTCAGCAAGCCGCTGAAAAGGCTCGTAAGTACGGCATGAAGGACGTCGAAGTCCGCGTGAAGGGCCCGGGCAGCGGTCGCGAGAGCGCCATCACCGCCCTCGAAGCGGCTGGTTTGAAGGTCAAGTCGATTGAAGACGTCACCCCGTTGCCGCACAACGGTTGCCGCCCGCGGAAGAAGCGTCGCGTTTAATTGTCGCTTCTGAATTCGCCGGGGTCGGGACGACCCGGCTCGCATCAATACATTACAAGTTACTAGTCACTGTTTGCAGTTACTGATTTATGGCGCGTTACACCGGACCTGTTTGCCGTCTTTGTCGTCGTGACGGGATGAAGTTGTTTCTCAAGGGAACTCGCTGCGATACGCCGAAGTGCGGGATCGAGCGTCGCGACACGCCCCCGGGTCAGCAACAAGGTCGTCGCGGCAAGCAGACCGACTACGGCGTCCACCTTCGCGAAAAGCAGAAGGTCAAGCATTATTACGGCGTGCTGGAGCGTCAGTTCCGCAAGTATTTCCATCGCGCTGAAGCGACGAAGGGCAATACGGGCGACGTCCTGATGACCCTGCTCGAGCGTCGGCTCGACAACGTGGTTCATCGCCTGGGCTTCGGCTTGAGCCGTTCGGCGGCTCGCCAGTTGGTGTGCCACGGTCATGTGACGGTCAACGGCAAGCGTTGCGACATCTCCAGCTACCTGGTGAACGTCGGCGACGTCATCCGCGTGAAGAATCGTTCGAAGAGCCTCGATCTGGCGAAGGGGCACATGGCCGAGAATTCGCGCCAAACGCCCGACTTCCTGTCGGTCACTGGCTCGGAAATTCCGGAGGGGATCGTCGGTCGCCTGCCTGCGGCTGATGACGTGTCGATTCCGGTGCGGACGCAGTTGATCGTCGAATTGTGCTCGCGGTAACGCTCAGCCTTGAGCGCCGCGCTGGCGAACGACGCAAGAGCGAGTGACGGGCATTCGCCGCCTTTGAGGCGGCCGGTAAACAGAGAGACGGTGGAGATAAACGATGCATATTCGATGGCGTGGACTTGAGCTGCCCAGTCAGGTGATCTGCGACGCGTCGACCCTCACGCGAACCTACGGCAAGTTTATTGCCGAGCCGTTCGAGCGCGGGTTCGGCACGACCGTGGGGAACGGCCTGCGGCGGATTCTTCTCTCGAGCCTCGAGGGAAGCGCCGTCACGCAGATCAAGGTACACAACGCTCAGCACGAATTCACGACGATGGAAGGCGTTCTCGAAGACGTCACCGACATCGTCCTGAACATCAAGTCGCTCGTGGTGAAGAACCACAGCGATTCGACGAAGGTGTTGCGCGTCGAGCGGAAGACCGCCGGCGAAGTGCGGGCCTCGGATATCGAAACCGACGAGTCGGTGGAGATCATCAATAAGGACCTGCTGATCGCCACGCTGACCTCCGACGTGCCGTTCGTCGTCGAGATGGTCGTCGAGAATGGCCGCGGTTACGTTTCGGCTACCGAGCAAGCCGAGCAGGTGCACGAGATCGGCATCATCCCGATCGACGCCGTGTTTAGCCCGGTCACCCGTGTTCGCTACGACGTCGAAGAAACCCGCGTCGGTCAGAAGACGAACTACGACAAGCTGACGATCGAGATTTGGACCGACGGATCGATTGGTCCGGAGATGGCGATCGTCGAATCGGCCAAGATTCTGCGGAAGCATCTCACGCCGTTCGTGCAGTACACGCACCTGGGCCCGCAGATTCACGCCGCGGCTCGCGGCGGGCAACCGGTCGGCGACACGGCGCTGGAATCGAAGTTGAACATGCCGCTCGCCGACCTCAACCTGTCGGTGCGGGCGAGCAACTGCCTCGAATCCGAAAATATCATGACGGTGCGCGACTTGGTGATTCGCACCGAGGACCAACTGTTGGAGGTCCGCAACTTCGGCGAGACGACTCTCGCGGAAGTTCAGCAGAAGCTTCGCGACTTGAACATGCATCTTGGGATGCGGGTGCCGAGCGCCGCGGCGAGCTTCTAAGTTTTAAGATCAATTGATTTCTCTCGCTGCGAGTCGATCGACCGCCGGCGAGAGACAGCGTTAGGTAGTGAGTGCCATGCGTCATCGTCGCTCTGGAAGAAAGCTCGGTCGTAACCCCAGTCATCAGCGGGCGCTGTTGCGCAGCCTCGCGAGCGCGCTGTTCCTCACCGAACGGAATGCGGAATTCGATCCGAATCCGCCCAAGGTGAAGGGGCGCATCACGACGACGGTGCCGAAGGCGAAGGAAGTTCGCCCGCTCGTCGAGAAGTGCATCACCATTGCCAAGAAGTCGCTGGTAGCCGAAGAGGCTGCCGCGAAGCACGGCACTGACGCCGAGCGCAACAGCGAGCAGTGGAAGGCTTGGCGCCAAAGCCCGAAGTGGAATGCCTGGGCCGCCGCGATCGCCCCGTCGGTCGCTGGCCGTCGTCGCTGCCTGCAGCTGCTGGGCGACAAGCAAGCCGTCCGCACGCTCTTCAGCGAAGTTGCCGGGCGTTTTGCCGACCGTCCCGGGGGTTACACCCGCATCGTTCGCTTGGCGAAGGTTCGCCTGGGCGACGCCGGCGAACAAGCAATTCTCGAATTGGTCGGCGTTCGCGACCGCGTCGTGCAGAAGAGCCAGAAGCCGTCGTTCGACGATGCTCCGGCTGCTGCGGCGAAGTAGTTGCGACCCGACTGATAGATTTCAAAGCAAAAGCCACTGGCGTCGCCGGTGGCTTTTGCTGTTTCACGCTTCAGTTGGTTTCTGAGGCCGGGCGATATGACTAGTCGGTCGAAAGGATTCGACTTTACCGGCGCGATGCGTCTGGTGTGCGTCGACATTACGCGACGTCTGCCGGAGATGTCGCATATCGACATGGATCGCGTTGCGGTTGGTCTCTGCCAGACGCGTAATCAAGCGATGTACGGCGTGTTCGCGACGCTGACGCCGCTCCGCTTCGCCGGCGGGCAAGTCGAGAAAAAGGTGCGCGGCCGCATCCATCGCATCCAGCCGCTAGTCGATCCGACGGGGCAGGAGTATTTCTACCTGCTCAACTTCTATCTGCCGCGGTTTCTCAATTTGCCGCTGGAGGAGAAGCTGTCGACGATCGTCCACGAGCTGTGGCACATCGGGCCGCTGTTCGACGGCGATTTGCGGCGGCACGAAGGGCGGTGCTACGCCCATGGCTCGTCGCAGCGCAAGTACGATGCGCTGATGGATCGTATGACGCGCAAGTGGCTGGTGAGCGATCCGCCGGGGCACTTGTACGAGTTTCTGGAGTGCCAGTTCCAGGAACTGCATGCGGAACATGGCGGGATTCGGGGGCAGCGGTGGCCGGCGCCGAAGATGGTGCCGGGCTGAGTCTCGCTGGATTTGGGCGGTGGCCGCATTGGACTGGTCGCTTAAGCGCCCAGTCCGGCGTGACGCGCAGGTGAGCGTGCTAGCAGCGCCTGAATCACGTTGACGGCAGCAGTCGCAATTTGTAACGTCTGCGAGCTTCTCGATTTGCCCCCGCTTGCTTGTAGGGACTTGCATGCCCTCGCTGTCATCGACGCTTGATCGCCGTACGTGGCTGGCCGGCTGCGCTGCGGCGACGATTGCGCTCGGGTGTCAGGTATTCGACAAGCCGCCCGATAAAGCGCTGGAATCGTTGCTCAAGCCAGTGCGCACGTCGACCGAAAGCGTGGCGCTGGAGATCTTCCAGGCGCGGATTCCGCTCGATCAAGAAGCGAAGGCCGACGCCTTGTGGGAGCGGATTGACGAGCAAAAGTTCGACGCCGAGCTGCGGCGGAAGTTAGTCGCCAACGGGTTGCGCGTCGGCATCGTCGGCGGGGCGCTGCCGGAGGACTTGGCGAAGCTGCTGGAACTCGACGGCGACGCTGCCGAGGCCTCGGATTCGCAGGTCATCACCGATCAAACGGCAGCTCCGCGCGTCACGCGGCGGGTGGTGCAAGTGAAGCGGCTCAATCCGATCTCCATCCAGGTCTCGGAACTGAGAGACGAGGCTCAAGTTCTGTTGAGCCAAGAGGGCTCGTTCGGCGGCAAGACGTTTCGCCAGATGCAAGGCGTCTACTCACTGCAGGCCGAGACTGTTCCTGGACAGCGGGTGAAGGTGCGTCTGACGCCGGAACTGCAGCACGGAGATTTGAAACAGCGGTATGCCGGCGCCGCGCAGCAGGGAATCTTCATGTCGATCCCGTCGCGAGAGCGCGAGGTCTTTGACGAGCTGTCGATGGACGCGACGTTGGCGCCGGGCGAACTGCTGGTGCTCGGTTGCCTGCCGGCCGCCAAGACGAGTCTTGGCGGCGTCTTCCACACGGCCACCGCCGCCGGCAAAGACGAGCGGAAACTGATTCTGGTGCGGCTGCTACAAGTGCCGCCGAGCGAGATTCTCGCGGAAAAGTAATCTTCCGCATCCCTTTGGGTGGCACGCCCTAAGATACTCCGCAGGGCGTGGCGAACCCCTTCGCAAGGCCACCACGCCCATCCTGAGTACCTTCTGGGCGTGCCACCCAAGCCGCAGTTGGCGCCCCCTCTTGGACTAGCCATCCAGTTGCTAGAATAGGGTGCCTTCGGCGGCGAGCGTTCGGCTATTTGGGCCGACGCGGTGGTTCGACGAGCTTAAAAGATTCGAGGAGTTTGAAATGCCCCTGGTACCGTTACGTCTGCTTTTGGATCACGCCGCCGAGAACAACTACGGACTGGCCGCCTTCAACGTGAACAACATGGAGCAGATCCAGTCGATCATGGAAGCGGCCCGCGAGACCGAATCGCCGGTCATCGTGCAGGCGAGCCGCGGCGCCCGCTCCTACTCACAAGACAACTACCTGCGCCACCTGATGCTGGCCGCGGCCGAACTGTACCCCGGCATCCCGATGGCGATGCACCAGGATCACGGCAATAGCCCCGAGACCTGTAAGAGCGCCATCGAGAACGGCTTCACTAGCGTCATGATGGACGGCTCGCTGCAAGCCGACGGTAAGTCGCCGGCTGATTACGACTACAACGTGAAGGTCACCAGCGAAGTCGTGAAGCTGGCCCACGCCGTGGGCGTTTCGGTTGAAGGCGAACTCGGCTGCCTCGGCTCTCTGGTGAGCGGCGAAGGCGAGCAAGAAGACGGCCATGGCGCCACCGGCGTGTTGTCGCACGATCAACTGCTCACCGATCCGGACGAAGCCGAGCAGTTCGTCAAGGATACGAAGGTCGACGCCCTGGCCGTCGCCATCGGCACCAGCCACGGCGCCTACAAGTTCACCTCGGCCCCGACTGGCGAAGTGTTGGCCATGGACCGCATTGTCGAGATCCACAAGCGTCTGCCGAACTGCCACCTCGTCATGCACGGCAGCAGCAGCGTCCCGCAAGAGTTGCAGGACATCATCAACAAGTACGGCGGTCACCTGAAACCGACGTGGGGCGTGCCGGTCGAAGAGATTCAACGCGGCATCAAGCACGGCGTTCGCAAGATCAACGTCGACACCGACAACCGTCTCGCGATCACTGGCGCCATCCGCAAGGTCTTCGCCGAATCGCCGGAGAAGTTCGACCCGCGCGACTACATGAAGCCGGCTCGCGATGCGATGAAGCAAGTCTGCATCGACCGCATGGTCGCCTTCGGCCAAGCGGGCCACGCGCCGAAGATCAAGCCGATGTCGACTGAAAAATTTGCGAGCTACTATAATTAAGCTGAACGACTCTAGAATGAACGGGCGGTCGCGTGGATTCGCGGCCGCCCGTTTTCGTTTAATCCCCTGGCCGGGTGAGGTATAATGTCGGTATGAGCACCGCCGCACATTTGCTGACCGCGGACGACCTGTTCCGCCTGCCGGAAGACGAGTCGCGTTGGTGCGAGCTGGTCGAGGGGGAGATCGTCCACATGTCGCCGCCGGGTTTTGCTCACGGGATTGTCTCGCAAAACGTTTCGTGGCTGCTCCTCAACTACGTCCAATTGCATCGTCTGGGGCTAGTCGTTGCAGCTGAGACTGGTTTCATCGTCTCGCGCAATCCTGATTCGGTCATGGCGCCCGACGGCGCATTTGTGCGTCAGGATCGGCTCGATGCGATAGGCATTCCCCACGCCTATTTTCCGGAAGCGCCAGCACTCGCCTTCGAGGTCGTTTCTCCTAACGATCGCGTGAGCGAAGTCGGCCGTAAAATGCGTCGCTGGCTCAAAGGCGGCGTTGAGCTCGCTTGGGTCATCGACCCCACTGCGCGAACCGTCACGGTCTACCAGGCTCTCGACGACATTCACGTCCTCACCGAAAAAGACTCGCTGACCGGCGGCGGCGTGCTGCCGGGCTTCGAGTGCCGCGTCGCCGACCTGTTTGCCGGCTTGTAGCGGAAGTCGTTACGTTACCTTCGCAAGGAGGCGAACATTGATACGACGAGACGTTCAGCTCCCCGACGGCTCACCATGCTGGGCGCTCATTTCGCAGATCGAACACGCCCGCATCAGCGCCCTGCTCGCTTCACAATGCCGAGGGCGATTCGGGTCGGCGCAGTCGTCCTTGATTCGCGACGAGGCACTCGTCGCCATCGCCGCCCACGACGATGGCTGGGCTGAGTGGGAGCAGGCGCCGCAGCTTGACGCCAAGCATGACCGACCGTTGTCGTTCATGGAGTTGCCTGTCTGCGATGCGACGGCGATTTGGTCGAAGTCGATTGCCGTGGCGGAAGAGATCGGTCCGCTGGCTGCGTGGATGGTGAGCGGCCACTTCATACGGCTGCTGGAGCATTCTGAACATGCCCAGTACGATCCCCTGACTCGGTCGTGGCTGGCAGAAATCCGCCCGCGGCGGGAAGCCTGGTTCGCCAGGTGGCAGGCGATTGACCCCGAAGTTCGCGACATGGCCATCGCCAACGAGGCGCTCCAGTGGCTGTGGGCCTTCGACGAAGCGAGTCTCTGGTTCTGCTGTAGCGCTCCCGTCGTCGGCGAGGCGCCGCGGGTGGGCGGCGGGTTCGAAACCGCTGGCCGCGGTACGGCGCTCGAAATGAGGTTCGCCGGCGTCGGCGCTTCGGCGGCGAGCCATGATCCGCGCGGCCAGGCGACGGTAACGCCGTGGCGTTTCGACGACGGCTGCATCGACGTCGAAGTGGAGTCGCTGATTGTTCCGGCAGGTCGCTACGAAACGCCGCGAGATTTACTGGCCGCGGGGAAGCCTCTATCGCTCCGTTGGCGCCTCATGCCGCCGACGGCTTTGGCTTGAATCGCCGGGGCTTGGGCGGCGGGCGAAAATCTTCGGATTCGGCTCGAAACCTCCCTTCGCCGGTGGAGTTAATTGTCTTAGCAGCCACGCTTCCGGCGGGCTGCAGGAACAGCAATAGACTCCCCTTTTCCCAGGCGAGAGGTGAACCATGAAACTACTACGATACGGCTGCGCCACGTTGATGTTGGCGTCGCTAGCAAGCGTCGCGCAAGCGGACGACGAAACAGGGAAGCCAGCCGACAAGCCGCCCGCGGCTGAGCGCGAAGGCCGTCCTGATCGCGAAGAAATGCACAAGCGGATGCTGGAGCGTTTCGACGCCGATAAGGATGGCGAATTGAACGACGAGGAACGCGAAAAGGCGCGCGAGTTTCGTCGCGAGCAGTTTGGCGAGCGCGGCGATCGTGGCCCGCGCGAGGGTCGGGGGCGTGAAGGACGTGGCCCTGAAGGTCGCGAAGGACGCGGTCCTGGCGATCGTGGCCCGGGCGGACCGCCGGAAGGTCGCCGTGGCGAAGGCCGCGGTCCCGAGGGTCGTGGTCCAGGTGGACCAGGCGGCCCGGGACGTGGTCCGCATCGACCTGAAGGCCCTGGTCCCGGTCCAGGCTTCCGGCCAATGGGACCGCCGCCAGTGCCGGCTGAGTTGTTCAAGGAATTCGACGCCGACAAGAACGATCAGTTGAGCATCGAGGAATTTGAGAAGCTGATGGGCCACCTCCGCGATCGGCTGCCTGGCCCGCCTCGAGGCTTCCGTGGACCCGGCGGGCCGGGCGGTCCTGGCGCTGGCCCTGAGGGCCGTCCGCCGCGGGGCGATGGCGAAGGTCGTCCCGACCGTCGCCGGCAACGTCCGCCGCGTGACGAAGCGGTCGAGGAGTCGACCGACAAAACGGAAAAGGCCGAAGAGAAGGCGCCGGCTGACGACGAAAAGGCCGAGGCTGACGACGCGGACGAAAAGACCGCATAGCGTTCCTCCCGCCGGTTCAAGCGACGAAGCCAACAGGCCCTGTGGATTGCCAGCTCGCACTGGCGGTCCACGGGGCCGGCTTGTTTTTGGGGGCGGTTTTGCGGGTCGTGGCGGGAGTCCGGGAGCTTACGCTCCTGGCTCGCCATTTGGGCGGGAAAATGGCCTGATTTGGGCTGCGGCGGCGGGGCGAAGTTTGCCGGTCGGGGGGCCGCCATTTATACTGCAGGGACCTCAGAATCTCGGTTCCTTCTCGCCTTGGCATAGGATGGCTAGTGCGGCGACGGAAGTCCGCCACGTTTCCGGAAGCACCATCCCATGCGCAGCGATCGACTTTCACGTTCATTAGCCCTTCTGTGCGCGGCAACGCTGCTCGCCGGAGGCGCGGCGGCATCGATGGCGCAGCAGGCGACGCCGGTCGCGGCGAATGCGGTTCCTGCGCCGGGTGACTTCGCGCCTGGAGTGCTGACGACGATTCCCCCGTCGGTCGATCGCGAAGATGTGATCAGCACGCACGACATTCCCGAGATTCGCGCCGACAAGAGCCTTGAGTGGACTCCCTCCTCCACCACCAAGAGCCGCACTCTCTTTGAAATGGCCAAGGACGCCGTCTTCATCAACGACGTTTGGTGCCTGGAATTCGCCTTCAAGCCGCTGCGAATGATCGAAGTCGACGTGCCGCAACCGAGCGGCCGCGTCCAGCGGAAGAAGATCTGGTACATGGTCTACCGCGTGCGCAACACGGGCGCCGGCCTCACCGGCAAGGCGAACGACGATGGTACGTTCGAGACCGCAGCGAAGAGCACCGACGAGATTCGCTTCATTCCGGAACTGGTGCTGACGAGCAACGACCGCTCCGCCGGCCAGCGGGTGCGGAAGGCGTACCTCGACCGGATCGTCCCCGCCGCGCTCGGGCCAATCCAACAACGCGAGTTGCCGCGAGGCGAACTATTCAACAGCGCCGATCTGGCCACGCAACTTCTCAAGATTGAAGGGGGCCGCACTCAGCAAGGAGTGTGGGGCGTGGCGATGTGGGAAGACGTCGACCCGCAGATCGACTTCTTCTCGATTTACGTCCGAGGGCTGTCGAACGGCCTCGCCTGGACCGACCCGCCGGGGGCGTTCAAACTGAGCAACCCGCCTGGGACTGGGCGCAAGTTCACCTACAAGACGCTGCAGCTCAATTTTTGGCGGCCAGGTGACGATATCGGCCAGACCGAGCGGGAGGTCCGCTTCGGGACCGCCCCCCAGCGGGCCGACTTCTACGATTCGGGCGAAGGCGTTGCTTACCGCTGGGTTTACCGGTAGAATCGCCGGACTCGGAATTGCGGATTGTTGGCAAGCTATCTGCCGGCTTGAGGCAAGTCGCCTCGCCGCGGAGTCGTTTTTCCAACGGTCTTCCAGTCAAACGTCTACAGTTTAGGTTACTGCAATGGCACATAAGAAGGGTCAAGGTTCGAGCCGCAACGGTCGCGATTCGAATGGTCAACGTCGCGGCGTCAAGCGTTTCGGCGGTCAGTTGGTGACGGCGGGCAGCATCATTGTTCGCCAGCTCGGCACCAAGTTTCACCCCGGCAAGAACGTCGGCCAGGGGAAGGATTTCACCCTGTTCGCGCTGACCGAAGGTCGCGTGAAGTTCGACCAAGAAGGTCGCCGCGTGAACATCGTGCCGGAACCGTCGGACAACTAGACGTCGTTGTCGTTTTCGACGGCGTCGGTTTCGAAGAGATATCGCCAGGGATGCGCCGGTTGGTGCATCCCTGTTTTTTTTGATCGGCTTGGTAGTCATGTTTGTTGATCGCGTCACTGTCGATGTTGAAGCGGGCCGCGGCGGCGATGGCTGCATGAGCTTTCGCCGGGAGAAGTATGTCCCGCGCGGCGGGCCCGACGGCGGCGACGGCGGCGACGGCGGCAGCGTCATCGTCATTGCCGAGCCGGGCGTCGACAGCTTGGCTGAACTCGTGCACCGCAAGCATTGGCGCGCCAAGCCAGGCGCCAATGGGCAAGGTTCGAAGTGCCATGGCCGGGCGGCCGAGGACCTGATCATCCGCGTCCCGCCCGGGACGGTCCTGATCGACGCCGAAGGGGAGTTCGTGCTGAAGGACCTCTCCGAGCCGGGAGCGCAGGTCTACGCCGCGCGCGGCGGCGCCGGCGGCAGGGGGAATACCCGCTTCAAGTCGGCCACCAACCAGGCGCCGCGCGAACACACCGCCGGCGGGATCGGTGAGAAGCGCCGCATCACCTTTGAACTGAAAGTGATCGCCGACGTCGGCCTGCTGGGTAAACCGAACGCCGGCAAAAGCACCCTGCTCAGTCGCGTCTCGCGCGCTCGCCCGGAGATCGCCGACTACCCGTTCACGACGAAGATTCCCAACCTCGGCATCGTGCAGATCGACATGGATCGGACGATGGTGATCGCCGACATCCCAGGATTGATCGAAGGCGCCCACGCCGGCGCCGGTCTGGGACATGAGTTCCTGCGACATGTCGAGCGGACGCGGGTGTTGATTCACCTCGTCGAACCGTCGCCGATGGATGGGACCGATCCGATCGAAAACTACCGCACGATCCGCGCGGAGTTGCAGCAGTACGACGTCGATCTGGCCGATCGTCCCGAGTTGATTGCCGTCAGCAAGGGCGAGTTGCCCGGCGCGGAAGAAGTCCGGGAAAAGCTGGCCGCGGAGACGGGCCGCGAGGTCTTTCTCTTTTCTTCGGTCACCGGCGAGGGACTGAACCATTTGATGCAGCGAACCTACACCGTGTTGAGCGAGGCCCGCGCCGCGGAACGCGAACGGCAAGCCGAGTTGGCTCGTCCGCGGGTCGGCGGCGCTCTCGAAGGCGAGAGCGTGTAGACTGGCAGGAAATCTCTCGCCACGGCGGCGGTCGCGACGCGACGCTGGCCGCGGCGCCGGCCGCAGGCATGGCGATGGCGAACGAAACACATCTTCTGGCGATCGACGTAGGCAGCAGCCGCGTGAAGCTGGGCTGGTTCCCGGCCGCTGGCGCGTGCGAGGGTGAGAAGCCGGCGTCGTTGCCGATCGCTTCCGCGCCGCTCGCGATTCCCGCCGAAATCTTTCGCGTTGAGCATCGCGACCGCTCGGCCGAGGAATGGACGGCCGCGATCGACGCTTGCTTCAACGAACTGCCGCCGACAGGCGAGATCGTCTGCGTCGTTGCCTCGGTTCATCGCGGCATCGCCGAGAAGCTGCTGACGCGATTGCAGCTGCGGCCTTGGAAGAAACTGCTCAGCTTGCGCGCCGCCGATTTGCCGCTGACGGTGAATGTCGCCGAGCCGGAAAAGGTGGGAATCGATCGGCTGCTCGGCGCTCTCGCCGTGAACCAACTTCGCCGACCGAATTCGGCGGCGATCGCGATCGACATGGGAACGGCGACGACGGTCGATCTCATTGGCGTCGACGGCGCCTTCGAAGGGGGCGCGATCGTGGCGGGGCCGACGCTGGCGCTGGCGGCCCTGCACGCGGGAACGGCGTCGCTGCCGCAACTCGATGCGAGCGTGCTGGCCGCGCCGCCGATAGCAGTCGGCAAATCGACGATCGACGCGATGGCGTCGGGGGCGTATTGGGGCGCCATCGGCGCTGTTCGTGAGTTGTCGCGGCAACTGGCCCTGGGTTGCGCGGGCGAACCGCAGCTTTTCCTCACCGGCGGCGGAGCGGAAGGCTTGGCTCCCTACATTGGATTGGGCGAGCAGCCGGCGCGCTATCTGCCGCATCTGGTGCTCTCCGGAATTCGCTTGGCGGCCGAACGGCTCGTCACGCCATGAGCGCGGCGCGTGCAGGGCGAGCTAGCTTGCTGACGCCGGTCGGGCGCGGGGCGGTCGCCGTCGTCGCGGCCGAGGGTGACGAGGCATTCCTGGCGATCGATGCGTCGTTCGTCGCCGCGAACGGACGGACCATCCAAGGCCAGCGAGCGGATCGCATCGTGTTCGGCCATTGGATTAGCGGCGTGCATCGCGAAGAGGTGATCGTTCTCCGCGGCGCCGATGACAGCGTTGAGATTCACTGCCACGGCGGCGTGGCGGCAGCGGAGCGGATTCTAACCGCGCTCGCCGAGGCTGGGTGTGCCGTCGAGTCGTGGGGGGAGCGCCTCGATCGGACGGCCGGCTCGACGATTGAAGCGGAGGCCGCCGCGGCGCTGGCCCACGCCACGACGCGGCGGACGGCGGCGATTCTGCTTAACCAGCGCGGCGGGGCGTTGCGACGGGAGGTCGATCGCATCCGCGATGAGATCGCGGAGAATCGACTTGAATCGGCAAGCAGCAAACTTGATGCGTTGCTGGCAAGCGCGCCGCTGGGATTTCATCTCACCGCTCCGTGGCAGGTCGCCATCGCGGGTCGCCCGAACGTCGGCAAAAGCAGCCTGATCAACGCGCTCGTCGGCTATCAGCGGGCAATCGTGTTCGACCAGCCAGGAACGACCCGCGACGTGCTGACGGCCGAGACGGCGATTGACGGCTGGCCGGTGCGACTGGCCGACGCGGCGGGAATTCGCGAGACGGATGACGCGCTGGAAGCTGAAGGAGTGGTCCGCGCTCGCCGCCAGCTGGCTCAAGCTGACTTGGCGCTCTGGGTGCTCGACGGCTCGGAATTGGTTGGCGACCCGCTGCAGGCTGCGCAGCGTGAGTGGTTAAACGCCACAGGCGAAGCGGCCGACTCGTCGAGAGTGCTCGTGGTGGTGAACAAGGCTGACCTCTTAGCGCCCGACTCCCGGCGAACGGCGTCAGACAACGTGCGGTTCGTCTCGGCGCTGACGCGGGAGGGGTTACCTGAGTTGATATCGCGCGTGGGGCAGATGCTCGTTCCCACTCTGCCAACGGATGAGGCGGTGCCGTTCACGCGACGGCAGATCGAGTTGCTGGCGGCCGCCGCTGGCAGTCTCGCCGTCGGTAAACATGTCGATGCGAGCGAGGCTCTCGCGCAGTTATAGAAGAGCGTCGTGTGTGCTTTCAGCCCTCGGCTCCGCCGGGGGGTAGCATCACGCGGGACGACGTCTACCGGTGTGGTGACCGACCCCCTGGCGGAGCCAGGGGCTGCACGAGGCGTCCGCTCAACTGCCACCGCGCCGCGGCATTATTGATCGCGGAATTGAGTTGCCAGCATTGCCGGCGAAGGGTTTACCTCTGTCGTTTTCTGCGACTAATCAGCACATTTGCCGCAATGCGAGTAACCGTAGAGGCCGATAAGAACTCATGGAGACGCGACGCCGCGCGAGATTGGACGCACGGCGCCAGCGACATGAAACGGCCGGCTTGCCGTTTCGCAACGACACACAGTGAGATTCAAGATTTCGCATCTTGAAGCGGCCGGGGCAGGACGCCAGACGGCGCAATCGCAGGGAGGATGATGCAATGGTAGGGGGGAATTTCGCTAGGCCACGCCAGCGCTATGCGCGGCGGTGGGCCATTCTCTCGTTTTCCAGCCTCCTCACGCTGGGCGGCGGCGCGTTAGCCTGCGCTGAAGAATCGAAGTCGATCGACATCGCCTTCGCCGTGGCGGCCGATCGGGCTCCCAATCCAGGCGAGCGGTCGATCATTGTCACCGGAAAGTCGGGGGCGACAGTCGATCCCGACTTTGAACTCGTCACCGATCAAACCGACGAACCGCCGTTGGAGCCGATTGCCGACGCCGCGGAGTATGAAGCCCAGTCGCAGCCCGATTTGGCCGATCCGCCGGCCGACGCCGAGCCTGAACTGGCGGATGCTCCGACGATTGCGACTGATGAGGCCCTGGTCGACGAATTTCCTGCCGACGAAGCGGCAGACGTCGCTGAACAGCCTGTCGACGACGGCGCGAGCAGTGCATCGACGATGCAAACCGCGAGCTTCAACGGCGTGACGCCAGGCGTCACTACTCGCGCCCAACTCCTCGAACAATGGGGCGACCCGCTCGACGAGGACCTGACCGCGACGACGCTGTCGTTCGAACTCAAAGGCTTTCCGCAAACCGTCGTCGACTTCACTGGCGAGCAAGTCGCCTCGATTCGCGTTGAACTGGTCGAGTCGATGGCCGCCGAAGATCTGACGGCGAAGCTGGGACTCGTCGAGTTCCGGCCTTCGAAGATGGTCGACGACATGGGATCGCTCGTCTCGACGACTTATCCAGAGCGAGGCGTCACTTATCACCACAGCGCCGACCTCGGCGCGATGGCGAGCGACGAAAACAAGAGCGAAAACGAAAACGAAATCGAACCGACGCCGATCGAAGCCGTTTGCGAAATCGTCATCCAGACCGCCGGCGCCGAGGCGTTCGTCGATCGCGCGCACAGCTGCCCCGAGAAGGATTACGCTCATCGCATCGTCGATCTCGAAACGGCGCTGGAACTTGATTCGCAGAACGACGATTGCCGCTTCTGGCTGTCGGAAGTGAAATTGACGGTTGGCGAACTTGTCGCTGCCGAGAAGCTCGCGGCTGCGGCCGTGAAAAATAAGCCGACGAACGACGAGTATCGTTTGCAGTGGGCCAAATGCCTCACGAAGTTGGCCCGCTACGACGAGGCGGTGGAACAGACTCGCACCATACTCGAAGGCAAAACGGCGCCCGAAATCGTGCGCGCCGCGGCCCTGGAACAGATGGGCCAACTCGCGGGGCTCGGTTCGAAGGAAGTTCAAGAGCGGGCCATCTCGCTCCACAATAAGGCGATCGAACTGGCTGACAAGCTCGCGGCCGAAGACGACGTGATGTTGCAGGCGGCCGCTCACAAAGTGTTGCTCCATGCTCACTTGGCGGTGGCGGAACGCATCTCGGCCGGCGACTGGCAGCAGAAAGAAGAGTTCGTCGGCCAGTGGATCACGCGGGCCTCGGGCATTGCGGAGCAGATGATCGCCGCCGGCGAGTCGGACGTTTCGGTTCGCCTGGAAGTGGCCCAAAGTGCGTTGCTTGCCGGCGGACGGCTTAGCCCGCCGATTGATCCCAAGCTGTGGATCGCCGAGGCGGAGCAAGCGGCAACCGAACTGACGCCGACGCTCAACGACGAAACGGCTCGCGAAGAACTGAACTGGCAACTTGGCTTGGCCTACTTCCATGCCGCCGAGATCCAACATCGCCGCGGTGAATCAGAACTGTCGGTGAAGTATGGCGAGCAAGCCCAAGGCTTGTTGACGCCGCTCGCAGCGACTCGATCCGAGTATCCCGACACCGACTACCTGATGGGCCGGCTTCACTTCCAAATCGGCGCCGTCCATGCGGTGCATCGCAACGACCACAAGACGGCCTGCAAGTGGTATGACAAGGCTTCGAAGCCGTTGCTCAAACCGGCGCCGATGACGTCGCTCGCCACGCCGGGCCACCATGGCGACTCGCTGGTGAGCATGGGCGTTTCCTATTGGGAGATTGGCCAGCGCGAAAAGGCATACGATCTGACCAAGTCGGGCCTCGAACTGATCGAGCAAGGAATTAGCGAAGGGATCTTGTCGAACGACGCCACGCTGGTGGCGCAGGGCAACTTGTCGGCGATGGCTCAGGCCTTGGGCAAGGTGGAGTTGACGACCCCAGAGCCCGAATCACCCGCGGCGCCGCAAGTGGCCGAAGGCCGTCGCCCCGCCAATCGCAGCCAGGCGAACCGCACCAACGGCAAAACGCAGCAGCCCAGCGTGGCCCGACGGTCGGCCAATGAAGCGAACGTTCGCCGTCGATAATCCGCCAAGTTGTTGACGGCAGTCAGCGTCTCTCGCAGACTGGGAGCGTCGCCATCGGGCGATGCGGCCAGCTTGACGGGAGACGCCTTGATGAGTTCGTTTGAGCCTGCGGAGTACGGGCCGGTTTTCGAACCGCTCGTGGCCATTGATCGCTGTCGTTCGTTGGGAGCGGGGCGGCCTGATCCTACCCTGCGTAAGTCGCTGCAACACGCGACGCTCGCCACCGCGTTTGGCGACGCCCATCTCATCGATCTCGACATGGCCCGCTGCTGCCTGGCGGGGATCTGGCTGCTGCACGACTTCTTGAACGAGTCGCACGCCATCAGCCAGCAGATCGAAACGTCCAGCGGCAGCTTCTGGCATGGCGTGATGCATCGCCGCGAAGGCGATTTCTCAAACGCTAAATATTGGTTCCGGCAGGTCGGCCACCATGCGGTGCTCGATGAGCTTGGACCGCAGATTACGGTGCTCGCTTCCAGTGACGATGCGGCTGGGATGCAGCTCGTCGCTCCGGGAGGAAAATTCGACCCCTACGCCATGGTCGACGCGTGCCAAACCGCTGTTCGCGGCGGCGACGACGCCCTCTGCCGCCGGGTCCAGCAATTGGAGTGGGAACTGCTATTCGACCACTGTTACCGGCGTGCGCTGGGGCGGTAGCGACGCGTCATTCTGAGCGCAGCGCAACTCAGCGAAGGATCTGTTCGGGTGCCACTGGCATCTTGCCAGTGCTCTTCCTGCCTGAACGGCCGTGTCTCACCCACTTGAGGGTTTGAAATGTATTCTCAGGCCAGCCGAGCCCAATTCACGATCGCCTTATTAAGAGTCATGCTAGGCACTTCTCACTGGCGACACGCCAGTGGCACCCGAAGACGGAATACTTCGGAAGTCTGCTCGACTGCCTGTGCGAACCTGCCCACGCGCGCATCACTTTTCGCGCATCGACGTTTCTCGGGAAAAAATAGGCCCCGATTCTAGTCGCCATCGTTCTTGCCTATACCGCCGCGCAAAGGCCGCGAACCCTTGCCATGCCCTGCCAAAAGCCGACAATAGCGGGACGCCGCGCGGTCGCGCGGCACGCATGTTGCCACTGTCATCATTCTCGCACTTCTCGGTGAAAGGTTCTCGCCATGGGTCGCTCAGGCGCCGTCACGTTCAAGGGAAACCCGTTGACGCTGGCCGGCAAGGCGCTCAGCGCCGGGGAAGCCGCTCCTGACTTCACGCTGCATTACTTCGAAGGGGGCCTGAAGGAACTCAAGCTCGCCGATCTCAAAGGGAAGCCGACGCTATTGAGCGTCGTCCCGTCGCTCGACACCCCGGTTTGCGCGATCCAGACGAAGAAATTCAACGAATCGATCGGCGGCCTCGGCGACAAGATCAACGCCGTGACCGTCAGCCTCGATCTGCCGTTCGCGCAGGCCCGCTTCTGTAAGGATGAGGGCGTGACGAACATGCGGACCGCGAGCGATTACCAGGATCGCAACTTCGGCAACAGCTACGGCACGCTGATTGAAGAACTGAAGATCCTGTCGCGGGCCATCTTCGTGCTCGATGGCGCCGGCGAGATCGCCTACGTCGAATACGTCCCCGAGGTCGCCAGCGAACCCGCCTACGAGCCGGCTCTCGCCGCGCTTAAGTCGTTGGCTTAGCGATCGTCGAACCGTCGAAAAGTCATTCTGAGTGGAGCGAAGAATCTAGAACCCTGGGAAGGGCCAGATCCTTCGCTTCGCTCAGGATGACGGCCGTAGTCCGAAAAACTTGTTTTTCCCACCGTCCGCTCCCGCCTGTTTGAGAGGTTCCTGCCATGTCGTCGCTCGTGCAAAAGATTGCGCCGTCGTTTTCGTGCGAGGCCGTGATGGCCGACGGCACGTTCCAAGAGGTGAAGCTCGAAGATTACCGCGGCAAATACGTACTGCTGTTCTTCTACCCGCTCGATTTTACGTTTGTTTGCCCGACGGAGATCATTGCCTTCTCGGACGCGAACGTCGAGTTCGCCAAGCGCGGCGTCCAACTGCTGAGTTGCTCGATCGACAGCCACTTCACCCATCTCGCCTGGCGCCAACGGTCGCGGTCGGAAGGCGGCTTGGGCGACATCGCTTATCCGATGCTGGCCGACCTCAATCGCAAGATCGGCGAAGACTACGGCGTCCTCACCGACGGCGGCATCGCGCTCCGAGGGTTGTTCCTGATTGACAAGGAAGGGGTGGTCCGCCACCAGGTGGTGAACGATCTGCCGCTCGGTCGCAGCGTCGACGAAGCGCTACGGATGGTCGACGCGCTGCAATTCTTCGAAAAGAACGGCGAGGTCTGCCCCGCGAATTGGAAGCAAGGAAGCCTCACCATCAAACCCGATCCGCAGAACAGCCGCGAGTACTTCGAGAAGGCCAATCTGCAGACGGCCGGTTAGTTTTTTACGTTAATCAGCCGATCGCGGCGGCGAGTCGCGCCGCCGCGATCGGTTCCTAGTCTCAAGCTTTTCGCATTCAAGCTGAGGAGAGTCGACACATGGCTCGGTTTATCGTCGTCGTTGTCGTTTTGGTCGCGATCGCTTTGCTGGCGAACAAGTATCTGCTAGGCGGGGGCGATGCTCCGCCGGCTGATGCCAAGCAGGCCGCCGCGGCGAAGGAGGACGCCAAGAGCGATGACGCGGCCGATGATGAAGCGGCTGCCGAGAAGGCGGCGGATGAGGCCGAAGAAGGAGGCCCCGCTCTGAAGCTCCCGCCCGTCGACGCCGAGGAAGAGGCCGCGGCCGAAGCCGTTGCGTCGGCCGACGTCGAAACCGACATCGTCCAAGAAGCGGGCGTCGATCCCCAAGGCGAAGCCCTCGAAGACGTGAAGGTCGTCGGCGAAGACATAACCAAAATGCTTCCCGCTGAGACGGTGCAGCTCCCTGATTCCTCGCTCACCGCCGGCGTCCCTGGTGAAGGGCAAATCACGCTGGAAGAAATGGAAACGTGGCTCGCTGATCCGAAGAACCACGTCGTGTTGAAGCCCGAACTGCCGCTCGGCCTCAAGGCGGGCGAAGCGGAGATCAAAGGGCTCGAAGAGAACCCGTTGACCCGCGCGAAGATCGAACTTGGCCGGCAGCTTTACTTCGACCCGCGGCTTTCGTCTGATGCGTCGATCAGCTGCGCCAGCTGCCACGCCCCCAATCACGGTTTCGCTGCCGACACGCGGTTCGGGGTCGGCGTTGGCGCTCAAGAAGGGAATCGTAACTCGCCCGTCGCTTATAACCGGATTCTCAGCGGCGCTCAGTTCTGGGACGGCCGGGCCGCCTCGCTCGAAGAACAAGCAATCGGACCGATCGCCAACCCGATTGAAATGTCGAACACGCACGAGGCCTGCATCGAATGCCTCAAAGGCATGCCCGGCTACGTCGCGCAGTTTAATCTGGTGTTTGACGACGGCCTGACGATCGACAACGTCGCCAAGGCGATTGCGTCGTTTGAGCGGACGCTCGTCACCGGCCCCGCGCCGTGGGACTATTACAAGCAACTCGACGATTTCGAGCAGCAGTTCGCCGCCGATATCGAGGATCTCGACGCTCTGAAAGAAGAAGACGAAGCGTTCTACAACGAGTACATGGCTCTCAAGAAGGCCTCTGAGGATCATCCCATCAGCGAGAGCGCCATCCGCGGCGGCAAGCTCTTCTTCAGCGACAAGGCGGGCTGCACCGCCTGCCACCTCGGCGCCAACTTCACCGACGAGAAGTACCACAACCTCGGCGTCGGCATGGACGCGGCTGAACCCGATCTGGGCCGGTTCGTCGTTTCGAAGGCCGAGATCGACAAGGGAGCCTTCAAGACGCCGACGTGTCGCAACGTCGCCCAGACGGCCCCCTACATGCACGACGGCTCGCAGAAGACCCTCGAAGAAGTCGTCGAGTGGTACGCCAAGGGGGGCCACCCGAACCAGTGGCTGAGCGAGAAGGTGAAGAAGCTCGACCTCACCGATCAAGACAAGGCGGATCTCGTCGCCTTCATGAAGGAAGGCCTCACCGGCGATTTCCCGCAGGTCGAAGAGGACCGGCTGTTGCCCGCCGCTGAAGCGGCCAAGGAAAAGGCCGACGAAGAGCTCAAGGAAGAGAAGGCCGAAGCGAAGGCGGCCTAAGGCGCCCTGCGAGCGAATGGACGATCAAACGAACTTCGGACTGGTCGCTTAAGCGACCAGTCCGGCGTCACGAGCGATCGTCCATTTCTCACGATCATCCATCTCACTCGTCGACAACGCGCGTCTCGATCACTCGCGCTTCGATGATACGATCGCTCCGGCGCGGCGCCGCGCCCGCTGGCCCCGCCTGATCGACGGTAAATCGCCCAATCGTCGCCACCTTGGCGAACTTCGCCGCGAGCGCCGCCTTGATCAGCGTTCGCGTCGGCGGGAAGAGCAGGGCGAGGCCGATGATGTCCCCCAACACGCCGGGGATGATCAGCAGCACCGCCGCGATCGCGATCAGCACGCCGTCGGTTAACTCAGAGGCCGGAATCGCGCCCGCCGCCATCTGATTGCGCATCCGCAACGTCGAGCGCAGCCCTTCGCGCCGTGCCAGCCACGCGCCAATGAACCCGGCGCCAAGCACCAGCGCCAGCGTCCAGAACAGGCCCAATGCTCGCCCAAGCGTGATCAACAGCGTCATCTCCAGGATGATGTAACCGAAGACGAACAACAGCAACGTCTGAATCATCAACGTGCAACAAACTAGGAACGATAAAAGAAAGCCCGTTGAGCCCGGTCGCTCGAGACAGGAAGCAATAGGCCCCAACGCCACTAGCCCAATCGTATGCGCCAACCGCTCCGCTTGAAACGCCGATTCTTCAAACCGGCCTTGACTCAAATGTGAACACTTGTACACAATAGCTGCCGTGTCGTGCGATTGACCGCAAAAACAGACGCATTCCGCAGCACTTACCCATGAGCGGCGCCAATCAACGTCCGAACATTCGCGGCCGGGCCGCCGCCGTCCAACCGGACAATCCGTACCTCCGCACGCTGCAAGTCGACGATTTCGAGCACGTCGCTGAGGATGCCGACTATCTCGAATCGCTCGACCGCCCGCCGACGCAGTATCTCGACGACGAGTCGCAGACCATCGTCGCCACGAACGACAGCCCCGACGTCGGCTTCAACTACAGCGTCAATCCCTACCGCGGTTGCAGCCATGGCTGCGCCTACTGTTATGCCCGGCCGGGGCATGAATACCTGGGGATGAGCGCGGGAATCGACTTCGAAACGAAAATCTTGGTGAAACGCCGCGCCCCCGAACTGTTGCGGCAGTTTCTCGCCCGCCCAAAGTGGAACGCCGAGACGATCGTCTTCTCCGGCGTGACCGATTGCTACCAGCCGGCGGAGCGAGAGTTCAAGCTGACGCGAGGCTGTTTGGAGGTGCTCGCCGAGTGCCGGCAGCCGGTCGGCATGATCACTAAGAACGCTCTCATCACGCGCGACGTCGATCTGCTGCGCGAACTGGCCGCCCATCAGGCGGTGCGCGTGGCGATCAGCGTCACGACGCTCGATCAGTCGCTCGTCCGCGTGATGGAACCGCGCACTAGCGCCCCGACGGCACGACTGCGCGCCATCGAGACGCTCGCTAAGGCAGGCGTGCCGACGAACGTGATGATCGGTCCCATCATCCCCGGGTTGACCGACAGCGAAGTCCCCGCGATTCTCAAGGCCGCCAGTGAAGCGGGAGCGAGCGGGGTTTATCACACGATCCTGCGGCTTCCCTCGACGGTGAAAGACGTTTTCCTCGACTGGATCGCGCGACAGCGCCCCAATCACGCGGCGAAAGTGGAATCGTTCGTTCGTGCGGCCCGTGGCGGCAAGCTGAACACGCCGGAGTTCGGCAAACGGATGCGCGGCACAGGGCCTTTGGCGGACCAGATCGAACAAACGCTACGCGTCTTCGCTAAACGTTACGGACTCGATGGTGGCAGTCCGCCGTTGAGCAAAGAATCGTTCCGCCCGCCGCGCATCGCCGGCGGGCAGTTGCCGCTCTTTTAACGACGCCCCTGCGGCACTTCGGACTGGTCGCTTAAGCGACCAGTCCAATGCGGCGTCCAATCCGAATGTGATCGGAGTCGCGTTAGGGCTCCAGCCCCGCCGGCACGCCGTCAGGAAACTCCTCGGCGATCACCTTCTTGATGTACTCGACGCGGTTTGCCGGTTTCGGATGAGTGCTCAAGAACTCCGGCGGACCGCCGGCGCCGCCGCTTGCTTCGTCGAGGATCTCCATCACCTGGATCATCGAACGGGGATCGTAGCCCGCCATCGCCATCAATCTCACGCCCCACTTGTCGCTCTCCAGTTCGGCGTCGCGGCCGTAGCTGGTGCTGAGGACCGACGAGACCATCTGCCCCATCCGGGCGCTGTTCATATCGCCGCCAAGTACGCCGACGGCGCCGGCGATGCCTTGGAACATCCCTTGCCGAGCCATCTGCTTGTTGGCGTGCCGGGCGAGAACGTGGCCGATCTCATGACCGAGCACGCCGGCGAGCTGGCCTTTTGTCGTGAACTTGTCGTAAAGCGCCTGAGTGATGAACACGGGCCCGCCGGGCAGAGCGAAGGCGTTCACCGTTTGCGGGTCCGCTAGTAGCGTGAAGCGGAAGGCTTCGCGGTAAGGATTGTGGCGATCGTGCTGTGCCAGATCGCGATCGAGCGCGTCGAGCAACTGATTGCCGATGATCTGCACGCTCTGCTGACCGCCGCGATCTCGTGAAGGGCCGCCATGCATGTCGATCATCTCTGGCGCCGCTTGCAGGCCGAGCTGGATCTCGTCGCCCGGTTCGATCAGCGCCACTCGTTCGGTCTCGCCGGTCACTTCGTTGACGTCGCCCGGCTTCAGATAATAGCTGAGGACCGCGAACCCGACGATCGCCAGCGCGATCAGCAAGCGGGCTTTCAGGCCGTTTGATCGGCCGTCAGACGAACCGCCGAACGGCGAGCGACCGCCGTAGCCTTGCGAACGCTGCTGCGGAAACGGGAAAGGGCTGGGCAATCGCATGGCGGCGGTTCCGTTGATTGTTCACGAAGAGGGGCTGGTAGTAATATAACAAGCGACCGGGAGCAAGGAAAATTCGGGCCGCTTGAGTGCCGAGAAGGTGAGAAGTGATGAACCGTTCGCCGCGAGTCGAGATCGTTTATTGCACCCAATGCCGCTGGCTGTTGCGGGCGGCGTGGATGGCGCAGGAGCTGCTGACGACGTTTGTCGACGAGCTCGGCGAGGTGGCGCTAGCGCCGGGGACGGGCGGCGTGTTTCAGATTCGCGTCGGCGAGGAGTTGATCTGGGACCGGGCAGAGCGAGAAGCGTTTCCCGATATCAAGGAGCTGAAGCAACTGGTGAGAGACCGGATCGCGCCGCAGAAGGAACTCGGCCACAGCGAGAAGAAGTGATCTCGTTCCCACGCTCCGAGTGGGAACGCCGCCTATGACGCTCTGCGTCATGCGTTCACGGCATTGCCGGCATGTGCCGCTTTAAGTTGGACTGCCGCGGAGCCGGCGGGAGTTGCGTTCCCACGCGGAGCGTGGGAACGAGGCGGCTTACTCGTCCGGCTGGCGACGTTTGCGTTGCCGACCCTGGGGGGCGAACATCCGCTGCACGGCGAGCACGCCCTCGATCAGCCGATCGACCTCTTCCGGCGTGTTGTACAGATAAAAACTCGCCCGCGTGCTGGCGGCGATGCCGAGGTGGGCGTGGAGCGGTTGCGTGCAGTGATGCCCCGCGCGGACGGCGACGCCGAACTGGTCGTTCAGCACCTGCGCGAACTCGTGGGCGTGGATTCGCTCGAACGCGAAGCTCACCAGTCCCGCGCGATGTTCCGGCGCGGGGCCGAGGATCCGCAGGCCCTCGATCTGCGAGAGGGCGTCGTAAGCGTAGCGGGTCAGCTCCGATTCGTGGCGGTGGATCGCGTCGAGGCCGATCGATTGGAGGTAGTCGATCGCCGCGCTCATGCCGATGGCGGGAACGATCGGCGGCGTGCCGGCTTCGAACTTCGCGGGGAGGGCCGCGGGGGTGAAGCTGCTGAGCTTCACCTCGTTGATCATGCTGCCGCCGCCGAGGAAGGGAGGCATCGCGTCGAGCAGCGCCTCTTTGCCGTAGAGGACGCCGACGCCTGATGGGCCGAGCATCTTGTGGCCGCTGAACGCGAGGAAGTCGACGTCGAGGGCCTGCACGTCGACGGCCAGGTGCGGCACGCTCTGCGCCGCGTCGATCAGCACGAGCGCGCCGGCGGCGTGGGCCTTGGCGATGATCTCGGCGACTGGGTTGATCGTGCCGAGAGTGTTCGACACGGCGGCGACGGCGACCAGTTTGGTGCGCTCGGTCAGCAGCCGCTCGAACGCCTCCATGTCGAGTCGGCCGTCGTCGGTGAGCGGGATGTGCCGCAGTACGGCGCCGGTCCGCTCGGCTGTCTGCTGCCAGGGGACGAGATTCGAGTGATGCTCCATCACCGAGAGGAGCACCTCGTCGCCGGGGCGAAGGTTGGCATCGCCCCAGCTGCGGGCAACAGTGTTGATCGATGCAGTGGTTCCCGACGTGAAGATCACTTCGTGGAGATGCCGGGCATTGATCAAACGCTGCACGCTGCGGCGGGCCGTTTCGTACTGCTCGGTGCTCAGCTCGCTGAGGGTGTGGATACCGCGGTGGACGTTAGCGTAGGTTCGCTCGTAAACGCCGCTGAGAGCATCAATCACCTGCCGCGGCCGCTGCGTGCTGGCGGCGTTGTCGAGAAACGCGAGCGGCTGATGATCGCCGACTTCTTCGCTGAGGATCGGGAAATCGTTGCGCAACGCGACCGGCAGCAGAGCGGTGCGGTCAATCGCGATGGCGGGGGTTGTTGTCATTTGGATTTTGGGGAGTTAACCACGAAGGCACTAAGGCACGAAGGAAATCACCAAGAAGAAAAAGGAGGAGTGAGATTAGTGCATGCGGAGTTGTTAGCGCCCTTCGTATTCTTCTTCGTGCTTTCTTTGTGTCTTCGTGCCTTGGTGGTTAGTTTTCATCGCCCGAAGCAACCGGCGAGTGAACGGCCGATTGCAGCACCTTCCAAGACAGCAAACAACACTTCTGCCGATTCGGCGTTAGCCGCGGGCCGTAGAGGGCCAGCATTTCCTCCGCGGTGAACGCCTTGATGTCGTCGATCGTTTTGCCGTACATCTCTTCGATCAGCATCGACGCCGAGGCTTGGCTGATGACGCAGCCCTGGCCGTCGAAGTAGACGTTCTTGATCTTGCCTTCGTCGTTCAGCTCCAGCTCGATCCGCACCACGTCGCCGCAGAGGGGGTTCTTGTCCTCGTGCGCGTGGGTGGCGCTCGTCAAATGCCCGCGATGAAACGGATCCTCGTAGTGGTCGAGGATGTGTTCCTGGTAAAGTTCTTCTTCGGAGGGCATGAGCAAGCCGGCAAGCGTCGCAGCGCGACAGTGAAAGGCGAGGCAAGAAACAACAGCGAGCCGCGGGGCTCGTCCCCGCGGTAATCACGACGGTATCTGGTGATCAGCGCAGCCGTTCGCTGATCTACCAGTATAAGAGGGGCGGATTCGAGGGACTAGGTTCGCGGGGGAAGACCGACGGGATGAACCCGTCGGCTCGCTAGGCTTTTTTGAAGCCTTTACCAGGCTTTATCCCGTAGAATCTCAGTCGCGGCGTTCTTGCCGCAGGAGCCCATCACGCCGCCGCCGGGGTGGCTGGCGGCGCCGCAAAGGTAGAGGCCCGGCACTGGGGTGCGGTGATCCGCCCAGCCCGCCACGGGGCGGAAGCAGTAGAGCTGGTGCGGAGACATCGCCCCCTGCATGATGTTGCCGCCGGTGATGCCGTACACCCGCTCCAGGTCGAGCGGGCTGAGGACCTGCCGATGCTCGATCGCTTTCGGGACATTTGGGGCGTACTCGGCCAGCACCTCGATGCAGCGATCGGCGAACGCCTCTTTCCGTTCGTCCCACGTGCCGCTCGCCAGCTTGTACGGCGCGTACTGCACGAACATCGACAAGATGTGCTTGCCGGGAGGAGCGAGCGTATTGTCGACGCTCGTGGCCATCGTCATCTCAAGGATAGGGCTGCTGCTTGGCTCGCCGTACTTTGCTTCGTCGTAGGCGCGGTCGAGGTAGTCGAGCGACGGCCCAATGTGCATCGTGCCGTGGTGGTGCGGCATCACGCCCGTGCCTGGCAGCGCGGTGAACTGCGGCGGCTCGGAGAGCGCGACGTTGATCTTCGCCGAGGCGCTGCTGTAGTCGATGCGCGAGACGGCGGTGCGGAACTCCTCGGGGAGAATCTGCGGATCGAGCAGCCGTTCGAACGTGACGTGGGCGTCGACGCTCGAGGCGATGACGCGGGATTCGATCTGCGTGCCATCTTCGAGGCCGACGCCGCAGGCGCCGTGGCGGTCGGTGCGAATCGAGTTGACCGGCGACTCGCGACGGATCTCGACGCCGAGGTCGCGGCACGCCTTCTCCAGCGCCGTCGCGAGTCCGCCCATGCCGCCGCGCACATAGCCCCATACGCCGCGGGCTCCGCCGGCTTCGCCCATCACGTGATGGAGCAGCACGTAGGCGCTGCCGGGCGAGCTGATGCCGGTGAAGGCGCCGATGATCGCGTCGGTTGCGAGGGTGGCTTTGAGGATCTCGCTCTCGAACCAGCGTTCGAGGATCGGCCGTGCGGCGCCGGTGAGGATCTCCACCGCTTCAGGCAGGTCGGGGCCGAGCGCCTTCATCGCGCTGTGGAGCTTCCACAACTTCTTGCCGTCGCGTAGTCGCTTGCCCATGCCGATCTTGCGCCAATGTTCCGGCAGCGGCAGCGGGTCGGGCGCCGTTTCGTTGAGCGCCGGCTCCAGCGTCGCGGCGATGCGCTCCAGCAGGGCGTTGTAGCGAGGATAGGCGGTGGCGTCGCGGCCGCTGAACTTGCTGATCTCGCGTTCGGCGAGCGCCGGATCGGGACCGAGCGTCAGGCTGCGGCCATCGGGGAGCGGCGTGAACGACGACGGCGTGCGCGGCAAGATCTCGAGCCCGTACTGCGGCAGGCGCAACTCGCGGAGGATGCCCATCTGAAACAGGCTGATCACATACGCGGCGGTCGAGACTTTGTAGCCGGGCCACAGTTCCTCAGTCGTCGCGCAGCCGCCGAGGACGTGGCGGCGTTCGAGCACGCAGACGCTACGCCCCGCCTTCGCGAGGTACGCGGCGCAGACGAGGCCGTTGTGGCCGCCGCCAATGATGACGCAATCAAATTTGCCGTGCTGTGACATGCCCACACTGCTTCCTTGCTAGCAGTCTCTTGCGAGACGACCAGTGAATCACTCTACCATCGAGTTTCCCTAGCATCGGTTATCTCAAGTTACCGGCATGACTGCCAGACGCCGTGAGTTAACGTAAGTGCTGGCAGGGTTGGTTGGATTTTTTGACAGGATTACAGGATTGCGCGGATTGACTGGATGCTTTGCAGTAGAAGGCGATGCTTAGCGAGTACGGCTACGGCTTAGCCGCATTTCATCCTGTTGATCTGTGACATCCTGTTATCCTGTCAAGTTTTCGTTGGGTTCTAAACTCCGAGCAGCTTCGCGGTGGCATGCCACTCAAGTTCGCCGCAGCCGGCGCCGAGCGGGCTATCGATGCGGAGCGATGCAACTGAACCCTTGGCGAAGCGAATCAATGCGTCGCCGTCGCCAATGAGAGCGGCGGTGAGCAGGCTGACGTCGGGGGCGTGGCCGACCCAGGCGACTGATTCAACTTGCTGCTGGCGCGTCCACTCAATCAATTCGGCGAAGTCGCTGCCGGGCTTCAAGGCATCGAGTTCGGTAATCTGCGGCGACTGCGTGGAGTGTGCGGCTGCGATCTCTGCTGTTTGGCGACAGCGGACGTAAGGGCTGGTGGCGATTGTCTGGGGCGCTAAGCCGCGAGCGGCTAGCAACTCGACGACGCGCGTGAACCGCTCGACGCCCTCGGCTTCCAGCGGCCGCTGCGAATCGTCGGGCCAGCGTGGGTCACCGTGTTCGTAGGCCCAGGCGTGGCGGATGATGTAGAGGTGCATCTTACTGTTCCCATTTTTCAGGTATTCACCACGACGGCACAAAGGACACGACGTAAGGCATTGGGTTCTTCTGCATTCGTCGTGTCCTTTGTGTCGTTGTGGTTCAATTCATCGATTTCGCCAGATCATTCGATCGTCAATCTTCAGTTCGCGTTGCAGCTGCTCAATCTCGGCACGAAACCGCTTCGCATCGTTCGGATAGCCGGCGGTTGGTTTAAGGCCGGGGAGTTTTGTCGTCCAGTAGTCGTTGAACGCGTGCATCGCGAGCTCGCGGTGGTACTTGGCAGTCATCGACGCGAGGGCCGTGGGGAGCTGTTCTTCGCCGCCGACGCGGAAGGTGGCGTCGATCGGCGCGTCGCCGTGCGTCCAGCGGTAGCGGCTGGCGCTGCGGCCTTCGTCGAGCGTTTCAATCCAACTGTCGGGGAAGTGGTGCTGGAGGATGGCGCCGTAGCGGTTGCGGCCGCCGTGTTTGTCGAGGGTGATGGAGCAGCAGTCAGGAGTCAGGGGGCAGGAGTCAGGAGGGAGTGTGCGAGCCGGAGGGCTTGTCCCTCCGGGCTTCATCGAGGCATCAACGACTTCGCGTACGAGCGCAAGCGTCACGTGCGATAGCGCCGCGCCTTTCGTGCCGTGATGATCAACCAGTTCGTTAAATTCGGCGGGATAGATCAATCGGGCTCTTACGGCGAGTAAAGTGACGTCGCTCGCCGCGCAACTTTTGCGGAGCAGCGTGGCGAATTCGCAAATTTCTTCGGCCGCCGCGTCGCGCGGCAGCGGCAGGGCGTCGCCGGCGTGGCAGGCGAGTTCGTGACGTTGGCCGTGGGGGTCGGCGAGCGTGGCGGCGAGCAGGGCTTGGACGTGTTCGACGCAGTTCGATTGCGTTGGCGAAGTCGCCATCAGTGCGGCGAGGACGCCGCGTTCGAGTTGTCGTAGGCCTTGGCCTGGTTTGTAGAGTTGCTTGGAGTCGGCGATCGCGATTCGTTTCGAGCACTCTTGGGGGGAGCGGACGACGGCTTTTTTTAGGAGTTTGTAGAGGTCGGGGACCGGGGGCGGGGAGAAGACCGGGGGGATGAACCCCCCGGCTCGCGGGGCTGGCTGGGTGCGCCAGGCGGTGGCGGCGATGGCTAGGGGGCCGTAGTTGGGGCCGTAGCCTGCTTCGTCGACGCCGATGAGGATTGCCATGGGGCGAGTATAACGGTCGGTCGCGCGGTCGTTGAGTCGCGACGAACTGTCGCGTCGTCGTCGCTGGGTCGCCGATGCGATTTTAGGCGACAGCTGTCGTGTGATCTTAAGTCGTGATTGTGCTTTAGGTTGCGAATTTCGCTGTCGCGTCTGCTGTCGCCTCTGTCGCGACGGTGGCGTGTCGTCGCTTGGCTGCTTGTCGCAACTTGGCGCCAAAGCGGCAAAAGTCTTGGGGCGATCGTTGCATCGCGCGACGTTGGGTGCACGGTTCGTGCAGCAGCGGTGTTGATGGTTCGAGATGTCAAAGAACAAGGGATGGCATGCTCGAACCTAGCGACTGGCGCGGCCGAAATCCACAACTATTTTTGGCCGCGCATGGGCGTGGAAACCGCATTTGACTGGTCGCTGAAGCGACCAGTCCGTGGGCGAGGAGGGGCTGAAGGCGTGAGCGCCGATCATCAATCGGCGTTGGCTTCGTCGATCAACTCTTGTTGATCGAACTCTCGGAGCCGCTTGGCTCGCTCGGCGGAGATCTTACCCTCCTGCAAGTACTCGGCGGGAATTGAATCAGCGGAAGTCTCCGTAAGATGACCCAGCGCCGCGCAGGCGGGGAGGAGAAGCTCGTCGGGCCCGTCGCGCAGGATCGTCGTCAATTGCTCGACGACCTGAAGGCGCTCGGCCTGCATGCTGCGGCGTCGTAAGGCGGGATACATTGCCCTGAGCGTTCGAATGGCGCCGACATGATCGTCCGCTCGATCCGGATCATTGAGAATCGCCAACATGGATGCGATCAATTCGGGCGCATGTTCCTCACTCATATCCTGCTGCATTGTTTGTTGCAACAGTTGGCGGGCTCGATGATCTCGAACGAGGGCGTCGAGCTGTTCTGGAACCTTATCAAGATTTCTGAATTGCAACATGAGATAGGCCATTTTATGGTCAACTCCCTCATGGAGCGATTTTCGTACAAGTTCGACGGTAAGCGGGTCTTCCAGGTTCTGATCATTTTGCAGCAAGTACATGGCTGCGTCGTACAACAGGCCGTCTGCGGGATCATCGGCGAACTTGGCCGCCCAGATTCTCGCTTCAGGACGTTTGTCGCGAGAGAACATCAAGAATTGCCGAGCGTAAGCTCTCCATCTTTTTTTCGATGCGTCGTCGCCGCCCTTGATTTTGGCCTGCATGCGCGGCATCCACAGATCGGCGGGCATATGCGCCATCGCCTCGTCGATGGCGCCGATCAGTTTCCCTTCGGCACTGTCGGCGTCCACGCCCCGATCGTACTGGCCGGCGACGTCGAGAATCGCGTCGGCTGCTTCCGCGCCGTACCCTGTTTTGCCAAGCGTCGCCAGGGCGTTGATGGCTTCGATGCGGCGCTCGGGGTTGAGTTCGAGCTTCCAGAGGTCACGCCATTGGTCGAAGGTTTTGCCGTCGTAGAGGAAGGTTGGTTTCTCGTTCTCGATCGGCCTGTTCTCACCGCCGGGCCGATCGGCCACAGCGACTGGCGGGACGTCGGGTACAGTTGCGGCGTCGGCTTTGGAAATCGTTGGCGAGATCGCTATTTTGTAATACTGCTGCAGGTGGGTGAGATACGCGGCGGGCGTCGCCTGGACGGGAACTCCGCCGGTGATGCGTTCGCCGCCGGCGAAGATGAACATGTTCGCCGGGACGAGGCTGATGTGAAAGACTTTGGCGAACGCGGGTTCGTCGTCGACGTAGATTGTGACCGATGACTCGAAGTTCTTGGCAATGAAGTCGGCGACTTGGGAGTCGGTGAGGACCTCGTCGGCGAATCTTTCGCTAGGCTCGGAGTTGTGGGTCAGCAAGTGAACGATCACCGGCTTGCCTGTTTTGCGGGACTGTTCCAAAGCCTCGGCGAATGCGGCGGGGTGTTTGTAGGGGGCGACGTCCGAGGACTCGGCCGTCAGGGCGGGACTGGCGGCGGGGCTGACGTAATGGCTGAGATCGCCGGGGGCGGCGGCGGAATCGGACGCAGCCTTGGGATCGGCGGGCGACTCCGGCGGCGCTTTCATCGCGGCGAGGAAAGCGTCGATGACGGCTTGGAGGAGGGCGTTGTCTTCCTTGGCGTCGCCCCCTTCGAGTTTGAGTTCCAGGATTTCGCCGTTGCCGGGGAACGTGGCGCTGAGGCGGTTCTTGAGCCACTCGGCGGCCTTTGCAGGCTGCATGTCGACTGTCTCGCGCGGCGTGATGACAGCGAGGGCGGCTTTGAGCAAGTTGGGGCTCTTGATAATCGCGAGGCAGTTCCTGGCCTGCAGCTCGATTGCTTGCGGCGTGAGTCGAGCGGCGGCGACATTAAACGTCTCGGGGGCGCCACTGAACGCACCGGGGAGGAGGTTGAATTTCACATTGAGATATGCGGTCGTCACCGTGCCGCCGAAGATGCTGGTCTTTTGCGAGGTTGGAGCTTGCATCACTGAGATCGACGCGGAGTCGTTGGGAACGCGCACCGCAGCGAACTCGGCACGTACGCGGTTGGCGGTCTCTAAGTCGCGCGAGAGCAGTTCCGCCTCGGGGATCGACAATCGTCCGGTGGTCAACTCGTCGGCAGGAGCGCTGCGGTTTGCTCGCGTTTCATCCTTACGAATTGCGTAATACTTCAGCGGGGCTAGTTCGCCGAGGTCGGGGCGTCGCAAGATTTCATCGAGGGAAGCCAAGTCCGTCACGGGCCAAACGTGGAGTCCGACAAGCAAGTTGCTGGCGTAGAGACTGTCTTGAGCATCTCGTACTGTCGTCGTCACTTGGGTGACCTTCAACCCGCCCGTGTAGCCTAGTCTGTTCACTCGTTCCAAGTCTTCCACGGAGAGTGTTTCGAGTTCGAGGCCAAGGAGCTTGTAAGCGCGGTCGGCGATTTTTTGGTTTTCGAGGGTGGGGAAGGGGGAGGGTGGCTCCGGTTCTTGAACCCGAGCGGCGGAGCCGGGGGAAGCTTCGGAGTTCGGCGTCGCGTTTTCGGTGCTGCCCTGTGTGGCTGCGCCATCCTGGTTCGGAGAATCAGGGCCATTCGGCAGCAAGGATTCGTTGGCTCTTCTGGCTCTGTTCATCGCCTCCCATTCGAGAATTTTTTGCTCCAGTGCTGTAGCGGCCGCCGATTCCTCTTCTGTTCCATCTGCTGCACCGGCGCGTTGTTTGAGTTCTGCAAGCTGACGTTCCAAACGGTGTTTGGTCTCCGCGAGGACGGCCCTCAAGTCTGTTTGGGGAGCATTGCCGCCGGAATCTGCGGCAGGCGACGGCTGAGGAACTGGAGCGGTTGAGTTGGGGGAGGCCATGGTAGACGGCTGGGCGTCGTTGGCGCCGCTTCCTGTGGCTGCGCCACCCTGGTTCGGAGAACCAGGGCTACCCGCTGCCATCACTGATTCATCCGTCGCCGGCGGTTCGCCTGCTTTGGCGGCGATTCGAGCGAAGAGGTAGGAAAGATACTGGTCGTGCGCGAGCCGCGGCGCGGTGATCTCCACGCTGCGGTTGTCGGGCGACCAGCGGCGGATCGATTCGGCGATCTTTGGGCCGTACGGGTCCATTTCGAATCCCGCGAAGATTCCTTCGATGCGTTCGCGCATGTCGTCGCCGGCTGGCACGGAGTACGTTGCCGTGGCGAGTGGATTGGCGTCGCTAGGTTTGAAGATCTGTGCGAACTGCTTGAAGGCCGTTTGGCGTTCGTCGGCCGACTTGGCGTTGTCGAAGGCTTCGAGGGCGTTCGGTTTGGCGATTTGCCCTTCATTCTTTCCGTGCCGTTGGACCGCCTCGGCGACGGCGATAGATGGCGTCGCGTAAGTTCCAATCTCTTGAAGTGAGCCGGTTGGGGAATGCATCGTCTCCATTATTTGCCTGCACTTCATCAGCTTTTGCTGGTGTTCGGCTAGGTTGTCTTCGACTGACTTGCGACGAATTTTGTATTCGGTCATCGCGGAGCGAAGCACTTCATTGTTCATCTTCGAAAATTTCTCGCGCAGCGTACTTTCCGCTTCGCTGCGGCGCTTTGCCAGTTCCGCCTCGGCCTCCTGCATTGATGCGCGAAGGCGTTTGACGTCGGCGTCGTCTGGGCTCTTGGACGCAGAGAGCTTCGTTTGCAACGTCGAGTTCAGATCAAGCAGTTGCTTTTTTTGCTGCTGGATCGTCGGATTGCTGTCCAGCATCATGGCAATGGATGCATCGATGGTCGCTGGGATGTTCAAATTCCGAACCGACAGTTCCTTGGAGGCTTCGATATCGACGAGTTCCTTCCGAGCTTTGGCGATGAGGTCTTCGAGGTTGCGGATTTCGTTCTGGAGTTGGGAGGTTTCGGAATGGTTGCTCTGCGCCTCGCTGGTCGTCGCCTTCTTGCGAGCGCCATTCAGGAGAGATTGAAGTTCGTTGTGAATTCTCTCCGGCGCGGCGATGAGCAGACCCTTTTCCTTCGGCATCCATTGGATTTCGATGCGCGGATCCGATGCGACGAGCTCCATCCATTGCCGAAGGTCGATGTTCGATGGAAGGTTGCTGATCGGATAGACTTTGAGAGCGATCCCCTCAGCGGCTTTAATGGTCGCGGGTTGCGGTTCTGCTGAGATTTCGGCCGTCGCTTCTTTCGCAGCGTCGCCCATTTCCTTGTCGTCGCTGGCGATTATGCTCGGTTGGTTCGCGTCAGTAATCCCTCCAGCGTCTTCACTACCGCGCTGCGCTCGCTCGCCACTGGCGACCGTGCTCGGTTGCTCCTTCGAGGGAGGGGGATTCTGGGCATCTTCGGCGCTGGCGCCGCTATAGAAAATGGCGCCGGCGAGGAGCAGCGGCAGCAGCAGTGTCGCGGCGAGGGTGCGGCGGGTGATGCGCATTGGTTCGGCCTCGATGTTGAGGATGCGGCGGATGCGGCCGGCGAGGGGGTGGCTGGCCATTGCGCTGGCCACGGCGAGCGAGGGGGCTGGTCCCCCTCGTAATGCGGCGGCGATCGTGACGAGCAACTCGGCGTACTGGTGCGGCCGGTTGGTGTGACGAATGACGGCGGCGTCGCAGCATTCTTCGCGGTCGCGGCGGACCTGGCGGCTGAGGAGCCAGACGGCGGGGTGGAAGAAGAGTAGCGACTCGACAATTCGCTGCAGTAGGTTGACGAGGTTGTCCCAGCGGCGGACGTGGGCGAGTTCGTGGAGCAGCACCATGTCGAGTTGCTCGGGGGTCCAGCCGGCGAGGGCGGCGGTGGGGAGAAGGATCAGCGGGCGGAGGACGCCGACGAGGATCGGTTGGGCGACGCCGTCGCTCACCGCAAGCGCGACGCGGCGGGTGATGTTTAATGTTTGGCGGAGGCGCTCGCAGGCGTCGAACGCGGGGCCGGCGGTGAGGGGCGTTGCGCGGCGGCGGAGGCGGGCGGAGCCGAGGAGGCCGGTGGCGAGGAGCGTGAAGGTGAGCGGGGCGCCGATGAGCCAGAGGGTGGGGAGGTGGGGGAGTGAGTAGGTGAGTAAGTGAGTGGGTGAGTAGGTTGTGGGAGCGGTTCCCATCCTTGGAAGGGAAGGGTTAGGGGAGGGATTCTCGACCGTGGCGCTTGGTTGGGGCGTTGTCGATGGCGGGTTCTGCCCCTCACCTAGCCTCTCCCCGGAGTACCGGGGAGAGGGACTTGTATGGGCGAGGTCGATGATTTGGCCGGCAACATGTTCTTCTGATTCCCTTCCCTTGAGGGGGAGGGTTAGGGAGGGGTGGGACGCCGTGTACCCGGGTTGCCCCCCTCCCCAGCCCTCTCCCTGGGGGAGAGGGAGCAAAGCGGTTTCAATTGTGGGGACGCCGTTCACGCTGAGCCATGAGGCCGTGGCGAGCGGTGTGACGGCGAGGGCCGCGAGCGTGGCGAGGCTGATCGCGTAGCGCGTGTTCGGTGCAGCGCGGCGGCAGGCTAAGCGGAGGAAGCCGCCGGCGAGGGCGACGGCGGCGCCGAGCCAGAGCGAGTGAATCATCGTCCAACCGGCGAGTTGCCAGAGCGAAGCGTTCATCGTCGCGAACCCTTTAGTACGGGGATTAACCACCAAGACACGAAGGCACTAAGGAAGACACGAAGGGGGGATAAGAGAGCTGTCATTCTGAGTAGAGCGAAGAATCTGGAGTCATTTCGGGATGCTAGATCCTTCGCTCCGCTCAGGATGACGATCCGCACTACGTTTCATCCTTTGTGCTCTTCTTTGTGCCTTCGTGCCTTGGTGGTTGCATTTCTCTTATCACTCTTTCCGCCCTGTTGATCAATCAATTGCCGGAGTTCAGCCAGTTGCGTCGGGTTGAGCTGGCCCCCTTCGACGAGGTGGGCGGCGAGGCGGTCGGCGGCGCCGTCGAAGAGGCGGTCGACGAGTTTGCGGACCATGCCCTCCTCGGTGCGATGTTGCGTGACGACGGCGTTCCAAGTGGCGCCGCGGCCGCTGCCGGTGCGCTTGACAAGTCCCTTGTCGCTCATGACGCGGAGCATCGTGGCGACGGTGGTGGCGGCGACTTCGCGTTCGGTGCGGAGCGTTTCGCACACGCCGCTGAGGGAGCTGGGGCCTTGGCTCCAGAGGACTTGGAGGATTTCCAACTCGACGTCGGTGGGGTGCGGGCTGGGGGCGCGGGGCATTGAGGATTCTCCTGGACGCGAAGCCGCAAGCGGCGTGACGGCGCTAATTCTAACGAATTAGAATTAAGCGGGTCAATAGAATTTTGGAGAATCTTTTTTAGTGGGCAGTGGGCAGTGAGCAGTGAGCAGTGAGCGGTGAGGAACTGCCAATTCAAAAAAAACTAACCGCCAAGGACGATAATAGCGCCAAGGAACAAGAAAGGTGAGCCTGCGAATGACGCGAATGGACGCGAATGAAAAATAAGGTTCTACAGGAATTTTAGTGGCTCAAAGCTCCGCAGCCGCAACGCGGCGAGAGTTAATAGCCAGGGGCGACAGCCCCTGGAAGGGGATGCATGAAGCGTCTTTAGCCCCGACGGGGCGACAGTAGCGGGCTTCCAACCACTGTCGCCCCCTCGGGGCTACGAATTCCACGAACATCGTTTCCAGGGGCTGACGCCCCCTGGCTATTCACTGCCGGCCCTTCGGGCCTGAAATCCCCCGCTAAATTCCCTGAAGAAACAAAAAATAAAGGGGGCATCATTCGCGCAGATTCGCGTCATTCGCGGGGTACTTCCGTTTCCTTGTATTATGTCGTGCCCGTCGTGCCCGTCGTGCCGTCGTGGTTCAATTCCTCCTCATTGCAGATAGAGAGGAGTCGTTCCATACCATAAGGGGCTATTCGAACTGCAGCACGCCGAAGTTTTCGGGGGCGGGCCGGTCGCAGGCGGGGCCGAGCCAAGATTGAGAAGGTTGGTTCGTGGTTGGCGGAAGGGTGCGGGCGAGGGAGAGGGCCCAGGCGTGGCCTGATTTTGGCGCCGTCGGGGCCAGTTCGCTCCAAGGGATAGCGAGCTCGACAATCCACATGCCGCCGTTGGCATTGAGCTCGCCGGCGGCGACGAACCATTCAGGGTTCCAGGCGGCGTCGCCCCAGCAGCGGTCGGCGGTTTGGCCGCGACTGTCGATGAGGAGTTCGTAGTAGGAGGCGTAGTCGCGGTCGACGTCGAGACGCAGGGCGACGTGGTCGTGAGATTCAACGTCGCCGTCGCGCGGGCGGGGACCGTTGCCTGGCGAGTAGGGGGCGCCGGCGGGCTTCTCGCAGATGGCGGCGACGTAGAGGTATTCGCGGTCGTAGGCGAGTTGGACCTGGCTGGCGGCGGGAGGCGTTGCTGCGGCGTTCGTATCGCGCACGGACTGTTCGTAGCTGGCCGTTTGGACTTCGGATGCATTGGCTCCGCCGTCGCGCGCAGCGGCTTTGCCGGGCTTGAGCGGCAGCGGCAGGGCAAGCTGCCAGAAGGGTTCGTTCAGCATGCCGTCGAGTTGCGGCGGATCGTCGGCGAAGACGCACATGGCGGTCGGCTTCGGAGAGCGTTCTTTGTCGCCCGATTCGAGCCAGGCTTCCATGCGGGCGCAATCGCCCCAGGTATCGCCGCCGCGGCGATGTTTGAGCGGCGAAAGATACGCTTGCAATTGCTTCTGCTGCCCTGCGAGCCGCGCGGCGACGGCGCGCTGGTAGGCGAGGGCGGCGTTGTCGGCGAGTTCGGGGTGGCGATCCATCGACTGCGTGGCGAGGTGAATGGCGTAGGGCGCCGCGGGTTGGCTCGCGCTCGCGGCGGAGCGCTTGTTTTTGCGACCGCCGGTTACCGCCGAATTCGTGCGGGCTTGCGTGAGGTCGGCGTTGGCCGGGATCTGCCGCAGCATGTCGACGGCGGCCTGCGACGGCTGGCGGCGAGCGTGGACCATCTCGCTGCTGGAATAGAGTCGCACCAGCCAGAGGAGAGCGTCTTGAGCGCGCGGCGTGCCGGGATACTGCTCGGCGAGGACGCGGCGCGTGTCGGCCGCGAGGTTGAGGTCGCCGGCGCGGAGGTGGGCGGCGGCAAGTTCGTCGAGCAGTTCGGCGGCGACGGCGTCGTTGAACGACCGCGACATTTGGATGATTTGCGCGAGCGCCGCCGGTTGGCCGCCGCGGTGGCGGGCGAGTTGGCGGACAAGGTCGATCTCTTCGGCCTGTTTGGCGGTGGCGGCTTGATCGGCGCTGGAGTCGGCGTCGGCCGTGGCGTTCGGCTCCGGTTGGGCGGTGGGGAGCGGAGCGTTGTAGCTCGCTTGGGCGACTTCTTCGGCGAAGGTTTGGGAGTGGGCGGGGGAGGGGGATGCCGCTAAGCCGCAAGCGGCGGCCGCCGTGAGCGTGGCGAAGAGGCAATGCCGCAGGAGCGGCGTGCGAACGCGGAGAGGATCCATAGCAGGCGTCGTCCATGAAGCGAGCGGGGAATAGGGGCGATTGTACCGGGCTCGCTGCAGGCGCCCTAGACGAAAGTGGCGAGCGTGGCGCCGGTCGTAGCGGTCGTGCTAGCAGTGGTTGGCGGCGACCGGCGCGGGGCGGCGACGACATGGCGGTTCTCCCCTATGAGCTAGACTTGCGAGCGATCTGACATTCGCTGCCGTTGCGAGTTGCCTCGCGCCGAAAATTCGTTCGCCGGGGGCGGGGACGCCCCGGCTCGCTCTCGCCCCCGCTCCCGCCGTACGATTCCCGCCTCCATGACGCTTGCCGCTGCGACGCCGGTCTATCCCGACGCGATCGAACAGATCGTCGCCCGCGCTGGCGCGCTCTACTCGCTGCCGGCAGTGGCGGTCGAGGTGCTGCGGTTGACGGAGTCGCCGCGGGTCGACGTTAACGCGCTGAAGGAATGCATCGAGCGCGATCCGGCGCTGACGGTGAAGATTCTGCGGGTAGTGAACAGTTCGCTGTTTGGCTTGCCGCGCGAAGTGAGCGACTTGAACCAGGCGCTCGCGCTGCTGGGGATCAAGCCGCTCAAGTTGCTGGCGCTCGGGTTCAGCCTGCCGGAGAGTTTGTTTCTGTCGGCGGCGCGGGACCAGCTCGATTGGTACTGGAAGACGTCGCTGGTGCGAGCGGTGGCGGCCCGCGAGATCAGCGAGCAGCTGTTTCAGAAGCCGGGCGACGACGCTTTCTTGGCCGGGCTGTTGCAAGATATTGGCGTGTTGGTGCTGCTCGGCGAGTTGCGACAGCCGTACGCGGCCGTGCTGAGCGAAGCGATCGCGTCGCAGGCCGATCTTGCGAACTTGGAGCAGAACGCGCTGGGTTTCGATCACCGGCAGCTTACCGCAGGCTTGCTGCAACATTGGAACCTGCCGCCGCTGCTGACGGCGGCGATTGGGGCGCCGCACGATACGCGATATTGGGCGCGCAACAAAGCAGATCACGCCCATCTGGTGCGAGTGCTGCATTTGGCGGAACTGTTCGCCCAGCTTATTGGCCAACGCCGGTTAAGCGTGTTGCCCGACTTGCTTGAAGCGGGCGACGCGTATTGCCAGCTTGATAAGGCGCGGCTTCACGAGTTGATCGCCACGCTGGAACCGAAGGTGCGGCAACTGGCCGCCGTGCTGTCGCTGCAGATCGCCGGCGGCGAAGATTACACGCAGATCATCGTCCAGGCGCATGCGAAGATGTCGCGCGTCGCCGAGTCGGTCGCGGCGCCGCTGAGTCGCGGGATTGCTCACGATGCGGCGAACCCGATTGAGAACGAGGCGGACGAGGCGCAGGCGATGATCCTCGCACGGCAGTTGCGGGCGTCGTTCGAACAGTTCTATCGCGGCGGCTCCAGCGGCGTGGTGAACGTAGGAGGCGCGGAGGCGCCCGGATCGTTTCACTCCGTTGGCGGCGCGCATGGCGAAGCGCCAACGTTCGCGATGCTGAACTCCTTTGGCGCCATGTCGGCGGCCGTCTCGGCGGCCAGCGATTTGGAGACGCGGTTGACGCTGGAGGTGGGGCGATGCCGTTCGCTCCGCCGGCCAATTGGCTTGGCGGTGATCGAAGTGCAGCCGACGGAACTGCTCGACTCGACGCAAGCGGAACTGATCGAGCGGCTGCTTGATCGCGCGTGCAAGCGAGTGGACGGCTCCGTGGCCATCGAGCAATTGGGAACTCGCCGGCGGATGTTGTTGTTGCCGGGTCGCGATCGGCATGAGGCGGTGGCCGCGGCGCGGCACGCCGTTGACGAAGTGCGGGCCCTCCTCGATCCGTTCATCCGGTCGGAGCAGTTGCCGCCGGTGGCGATGGGCGCCGGCGTCGCTTCGGCCGCGACCCCGGCGAAGAACTTTCGCGCGGTCAGTCTGTTGGAGACGGCGGATCGGTGCCTCACCGCGGCCTTACGGAGCGGCGGCGTGAAGAGCCTGGAAGTCTCGTAAAATGAGCCGGCAAAGATTCGCTGGCTGCTGAGTCGATTGAATTATTGACAGGATAACAAGATTGGAGGGATCGACAGGATCGAGAGCAGGTTAGGGCCCTCACCAGACGGATTGCTCTCTTGCGCCGTAATCCCGTCAATCTCCTTTCATCCTGTGATCCTGTCCAGTCTTTTGCAAACACTGCGGCTCCGCCTTCCCGCCTGTCCGAGACTGCCTGTTTTGCTATGATTTGCGAATGAGCACCGGCAAAAATCCCTCTCCCGAACACCCGCTTCCTCCGTCCCCCGGCGGGCAGCCGTCGGCTCCCGCGACGGCGCTTGTTCCTAATGCCCCGCTGCCGCGGCGGCCGCTTGTGGAAGATTCGTTTCACGACTCATCGCTGGCTCATTTGCCTGAGCTCATGAAGTCGGACATCGAAGGGAACGAAGCCCTCGTGCCCCAGCGACAAGTGATGCTGCCGGCGCTGCTGTTCGTCGCCACCTGCCTGTCGACGTTCTGGGTCGGGGCGACGCGCTGGGATCCGATGCAGTTCGGGTTTAACGTGTCGTGGGCGGAGGTTGGCGCCGTCGTGCAGACGAACTGGCCGGTCGGGCTGGCTTATATGGGAGCCGTGCTGGCGATTCTGCTGACGCACGAGATGGGGCACTTCCTACAGACAGTGAAGTACGGCATCCCGGCGAGTTTTCCGCTCTGCATTCCGGTGCCGTTCAATCCGATCGGCACGATGGGCGCCGTCATCGGGATGGACGGCAGCCGCGCTGATCGCCGGCAGATTTTCGACATTGGCATCGCCGGTCCGCTCGCCGGACTGGCGGTGGCGTTCCCGGTGTTGTGGCAAGGGATCAAGGCGCTCGATTTGAGCCGGACGCCGGAGCCGGGCGAAATTGAGTTCTATCTGCCGATGGTCGCGCAGTGGATGTTGAAGTGGGCCCATCCGACCGAAGCGTGGGCCAACGAGCATTGGGTCGGACTGACCGAATTGAACCCCTACTTCATGGCGGGGTGGGTCGGCATGCTCATCACCGGGCTGAACATGCTGCCGATCAGCCAGCTCGACGGGGGGCACACGATCTACGCGCTGTTCCTCGGCAAGGCCCACACATTCGCACGGCTGTTCATTTCGTTCGCCATCTTTTACGTCGTCATCAATCTCGACGAGGCGATTCTCTGGACGCCGATGCTGCTCTTGGTGATCTTTCTGGGGATTCATCACCCGCCGACGCGCGATGACGCGGTTCCCTTGGGGCCGGTGCGGTGGGCGATTGGGCTGGCGTCGCTGCTGATTCCGGTGTTTTGCTTTCCGCTTTTGGGGGTGCGGCAGTAAAGGCCGGGCCGATTGGTTTTTTGACGGGATAACAAGATCGCACAGATCTACAGGATCAGGGCAGTCGGAAGAAAATCCTGTCGATCCGCGAGATCCTGTTATCCTGTCCAGTCTTTTATTTGGATTGGCTGATCGCCGAGCCTCGACGCCACTTGATGCCCTGCTAATTCTTCTTGAAGAATTCTTTCACCGTCGGCTCGCCCTCGAGATAGCCGAGCGACGTGAGGAAACGGTCGAGCGATTTAGTGGTGGCGTAGAAGTCCTTGCTCGGCTTGTTAGGGCGTAGGTTGAAGAAGCCATGCCCGCGGCCTTCATAGAGGTCAAGGTCGCAGCGGGCCCCGGCGGCTTTCATGCGGTCGGTGAATTGGCGGGCGCCGCCAATGAGGTAGTCGTCGGTGCCGATCATGATCAGCGTGGGCGGGGTCTTCGCGTCGATGTGGTCGGCGGGGGAGAGTTTGCTCGGTTCGACGCCCATTCGCGCGCCGAAGTTGCCGCCACGCTTTTCACCGGGGATGAGCGTCGCGGGGTCGAACGAGGCGGCGGGGTTGAAGAGAATCATCGCGTTCGGCACGGAACTGACGGCGGCGTCTTCGCTCGGTTCGTCGAATTCTTTGATCGTCCCTGTCGCGGCGGCGAGATGGCCGCCGGCCGAGCCGCCGCTGGCCGCGATGCGGTCGGGATCGACGCCGAGTTCGGCGGCGTGGGCGCGGACCCAGCGGATCGCCGACTTGGCGTCGCGGACGCAATCGACGCCCATCACGCCGTGGCGATTCTTCACGCGGTAGTCGGCGACGATGGCGACCATGCCGCGCGAGGCGAGGTAGCGGGACTGCGGCGTGAACTGCTCGGGGGACCCGCCGACCCAGCCGCCGCCGAAAAAGAAGACGATGGCGGGAGTTTTGTCGCTCGGTTTGTGATCGGCCGGTTCGAAGACGTACAGCTTGAGCTCAACGTCGCCGGCTTGCTTGAAGACGTGTTCTTTGACGCCCTCGTCAAACTGCGGCGGATAGCCGCCGCGCTGAGCTAGTGCAGGCGATGCGAGGAGTGCGAATAGCGCGAATAGCGCGACGGCGAACACATTACGGATCATGTTTGAACTCCTTCGTTGGCAAGCGGCAAAAAAATAACGCGACGGACAAGGCGTCCGTCGCGTCGTTGAAGCCTCCGCCAAGCAGGTAGTCAGCCGATTCGAACTTACGGCGCCAGCAACAACCGGCCGGGGCTCGCGAGGTAGCCCTTCACGTCGTTGAGGAACCGCTGCGCCGTGGCGCCGTCGACGATGCGGTGATCGTAGCTGATCGACAGCGGCATCATCAGCCGCGGCTGGAACGAACCGTCGATCCACTGCGGCAGCATGCGGCTGCGGCCGATCAGGAGGATCGCCGCTTCCGGCGGGTTGATGATCGGCGTCGAGTAGGTGCCGCCGATCGCGCCGAGGTTGCTGATCGTGAACGTGCCGCCGCGGAGGTCTTCGACCTTGAACGTTCCCTTGCGGGCCGCATCGGCGATTTCGACCAGTTCGCGGGCGATCTGCGGAATGTTCTTGCGGTCGGCGTCGCGGAGGACGGGAACGAGCAGGCCCTTCTCCGTGTCGACGGCGATGCCGATGTTGACATATTCCTTGTAAACGATCTCGTTGCCTTCTTCGCCGACCGAGGCGTTGATGATCGGATGATTTCTCAGCGTTACCGCGAGGGCCTTCACGAGGAACGGCAGCGTCGTGAGCTTCACGCCTTGCGAGTCGTAATCCTTCTGACTTTCCTTGCGGATGCGCTCGAGATCGGTGACGTCGACGTCGTCGAAGTTCGTGAGCTGCGGGATCGTCGTGTGCGAGTTGAGCATGTTGCGGGCGATCGTCTGCCGCATCCGCGTCATTTTCTCGCGACGAACGGCGCCGTAGCTGTCGGACTCAGGCGAGCCGGGGGGCGTGACGCCCTTGGGGGCCTTGGCTTCCGACTCAGCCTGGCTGCGGCGGACGTGATTACGGACGTCTTCCTCGGTGATCCGGTCGCCGGTAGTGCGGACGCGGCGAAGGTCGACGCCGAGCTCCCGGGCGAGGCGGCGAACGGCGGGGCCGGCGGCGGCTGACGATTGACCGTCGCCCGCTTCGGCTTCGGACTTTGATTTCTTCGTAGACTTGGCCGGCGCGTCATCGGGTTCGACGACGACGGGAGTCGATTCCGGGGCCGGGGCGATTTTGGCCGCCGACTTCGCAGCGGGCTTCTTCGCAGGCTTTTCTTCCTCGGGTTCTTCCTGCTCGTCGGCGACAGCTTCGTCGAGTTGCTCTTCCTCGACGATGTTCTCCTTCTTGGGAGCGGCTTTAGGCTTCTCTTCCTTCTTTTCCGGAGCCTTGGCGGGCTCCTTCTTCGCGGCCGCGCCGTTGCTGGAGCCGCCGTCGGCTTCGATCTCGAAGATGGCGCCGCCGACCGGGACCGTGTCGCCCTCAGCGACGAGGACCTTCACGATCTTGCCAGCCTGCGGGCTGGGGACCGGCATCGTGGCCTTGTCGGTCTCGAGCTCGAGCAGGTCTTGGTCCTTAGTGACGACGTCGCCTTCGCTCACGAGGATCGAAAGAACGTCGCCCGATTCAATGTTCTCGCCGAGCGAGGGAAGAGTGATTTGCGTGGACATGGTCGTTGCGGAGGTGAGTAGGTGTTTAAGTGAGTAGGTTACTTGGTGGAGAAGTTAGATGGCCGCCCGACGACCTACTCACTTACTCACCTACTCACGAATTGTCTTGAAGCTTACGCGTACAGCGCCGATTTCTTCTCGGGGCTGATGCCCAGGTCTTTGATCGCTTGCGCCACCGCGGCGCCATCGTATTTCCCTTCAAGCATCAGCTTGTAGAGCGTGGCGACGACGATCGACTCGGCGTCGACTTCGAAGTGGCGACGCAGGTTCTCGCGGCTTTCGCTGCGGCCCATGCCGTCGGTGCCGAGCGAGAACAAGCGTCCCTTGAGCCACGGACCGAGTTGGTCGGGAAGGATCCGCATGTAGTCGCTGGCGGCGATGATCGGCCCCTCGGTCGCGTCGATTTGCTCCTGCAGGTAGGAGTGGCGACGCGGCTTTTCGGGGTTGAGCATGTTCCAGCGTTCGCACTCCTGAGCGTCGCGGCGGAGCTGGTTGTAGCTGGTGACGCTCCAGACGTCGCTGGAGATGTTGTATCTAGCCTTGAGGATGTCGGACGCGCGGAGCGATTCGCGGAGAATCGGGCCGCTGCCGAAGAGCTGAACGCGCGTGCCCCCTTCGGCTTCGTTGCTCGACAGCTTGTACATGCCGCGGATGATGCCATCTTCGACGCCGGCAGGCATCTCGGGCATCAGGTAGTTTTCGTTCTCGAGCGTGATGTAGTAAATCGCCGTCTCGTTGTCTTCGTAGAGCCGCTTGAGGCCGTCGAAGACGATGACCGCCGTCTCGTAGGCGTAGGCGGGGTCGTAGGCGCGAACCGTGGGGAAAGCCATCGCGTTGATCAGGCTATGGCCGTCCTGATGCTGCAGGCCTTCGCCGTTGAGCGTCGTGCGACCGGCGGTGCCGCCGAGCATGAAGCCCTTGGCCCGCGCATCGGCGGCGGCCCAGATCGAGTCGCCGATCCGTTGGAAGCCGAACATCGAATAGTAGATGAACATCGGAATCATCGGCACGCCGTGCGACGAGTAGCTCGTCCCGGCGGCGATGAACGACGACATCGAACCGCACTCGGTGATGCCTTCTTCCAGGAGCTGGCCGTCTTTGGCTTCTTTGTAGTAGGCGAGCTGGTCGCTATCGACCGGTTCGTAAAGCTGGCCGCTGTGAGCGTAGATGCCGACCTGGCGGAAGAGGCCTTCCATACCGAACGTGCGCGATTCGTCGGGGACGATCGGGACGATCGCTTTGCCGATCTTCTTGTCGCGGAGCAAGTCGCCGAGCAGGCGGACGAAGCCCATCGTCGTCGACATTTCTTTGCCGGGGCCTTTGCTGACCAGCTTTTCCATCGACTTCGCATAGTCGGCCAGCCGCGGGACTTCCATCGTCACCGGGGCGTTGTTGCGGGCTGGGACCGAACCGCCGAGCGCCTTGCGACGCTCGCGCATATACTTCATTTCGGGGCTGTTTTCCGGCGGACGATAGAAGGGGGCCTCGGCGACCCGCTCGTCAGAAATCGGAATGCCGAAGCGAGTGCGGAACTCAGTGAGTTCGGCTTCGTTCAGCTCCTTGTTGTTGTGAGTAATATTGCGGCCTTCGCCCGCTTCGCCGACGCCATAGCCTTTGATTGTCTTGGCGAGAATAACGGTCGGACGCCCCTTCGTTTCGAGGGCGGCGTGGTAAGCGGCGTAGACTTTCTCGGGGTCGTGGCCGCCACGCTTGAGCGTGCGGAGTTTCTCGTCGGAGTACTTCTTCACGAGCTTGAGCAGCTCGGGGTACTTGCCGAAGAAGTGTTCGCGGATGTAGTCGCCGCCGGAGACGACGTACTTTTGATACTGGCCGTCGATCACCTCCATCATTCGTTGGGCGAGGAGGCCTGAATCGTCGGCGTCGAGGAGCGGATCCCAATCAGAGCCCCAGATTACCTTGATGACGTTCCAGCCAGCGCCGCGGAAGGCGCCTTCGAGCTCTTGGATGATCTTGCCGTTGCCGCGCACCGGGCCGTCGAGCCGCTGCAGGTTGCAGTTGATGACGAAGGTGAGGTTGTCGAGCTGTTCGCGCGAGGCGAGCGTGATGGCGCCGAGCGTTTCGGGCTCGTCGCATTCGCCGTCGCCGAGGAAGGCCCAGACGTGCTTCTTCGACAGATCCTTGATCTTGCGATCGGTGAGGTAGCGATTGAAGCGCGCCTGATAGATCGCCATGATCGGGCCGAGGCCCATCGACACTGTGGGGAACTCCCAGAAGTCGGGCATCAGCCAGGGGTGCGGGTAGGACGACAGGCCGCCCCCTTCGCCCATTTCGCGGCGGAAGTTAATGAGGTTCTGTTCGGTGAGCCGGCCTTCGAGGAAGGCGCGGGCGTACATGCCGGGCGCTGCGTGACCTTGATAGTAGACCTGGTCGCCGTCGTAGCCATTTTCGCCGCGGCCGCGGATGAAGTGATTCAGCGCCACTTCGTAGAGGTTCGCCGATGAGGCGAAGGTGCTAATGTGACCACCGGGCTTCGCCTTATCGCGGTTGGCGCGGGTGACCATCGCCATCGCGTTCCAGCGGACGAAGCTCTTGATGCGGCGTTCCAGTTCCCGGTTGCCGGGGAAGGGCGTCTGCTTGTCGGCGGGGATCGTGTTGACGTAGGGGGTCGTCGCCGTGAACGGCAACTCGACGCCGTTGCGATGAGCGGCCTCGTCGAGGGCGGTCAGCAGTTCCTGAGCGCGCTCGGAGCCTTTGTGCTCTAGCACGTAGTCGAGCGATTCGAGCCACTCGTTCGTTTCGATCGGGTCGACGTCGTTCGGAATCGGCGAGCGGACTTCGGTTGCTTTTCCAGTTGCCATAGCGGCAATCGTCCTTCTTTTGACTTCTGAATTGAACCACGACGGCACGAAGGACACGACGGAAGCAGCGAATCAGTCAGCTAGTCTTCGTCGTGCTCGTTGTGCCGTGGTGGTGATCTAGTTCTCTTGAGTTTGCTTCCGCTTGGGGCGGTAGATTTCGGTGGCGTAACCAAGTTGGGCTTCGGCGCTGAAGCCGACGGTTTCGCTGAGCGTCGGGTGGGGGTGGACTGACTCGGCGAGATCGCGGGCGGTGCAGCCCATTTCGATGGCGAGGACGGCTTCGGCTATCAACTCGCCGGCGCCGGCGCCGACGATACCGCAGCCGAGGACGCGCTCGGTCACTGGGTCGACGATCAGCTTGGTGAGACCGTCGGTGCGGCCGTTGGCGATCGCGCGACCGCTGGCTTGCCAAGGGTACTGGGCGACTTCCACTTCGCGACCTTCGCGCTTTGCCTGGTCGGCGGTAAGGCCGGCCCAGGCGATTTCGGGATCGGTGAAGACAACGGCGGGGATAGCCGCCTTGTCGAAGGCCGCCGGTTCGCCGGCGATTACTTCCGCGGCGACCTTGCCTTCGTGCGAGGCCTTGTGGGCCAGCATCGGCTCGCCCGCCACGTCGCCGATGGCGAAGATGTGCGGGTCGTCCGTACGCTGCTGCTCATCGATTTCGATGAAGCCCTTCTCGTTGACTTTGACCTTCGTATTTTCGATGCCGAAGCCGGCCGACTTGGGGCGGCGGCCGACCGAGATCAGCACGCGGTCGTAGGTGTTGGTGAACTTGGCGCCGTCGGGGCCTTCCATTTCGACTTCGATCTTGCCACCAACGTCTTTGACGCCGAGGACTTTCGTGCTGAGCATGATCGCGTGGAAATGTTCGCGGAGACGCTTCTCGAGCGGCTTCACCAAGTCGCGGTCGGCGCCGGGGAGGAGGCCGTCGAGGAGCTCGACGACCGACACCTTCGAGCCGAGCTCGCTATAGACCGAGCCCATTTCGAGGCCGATGTAACCGCCGCCGACGACCAGGAGCGACTCGGGGATGTCGGCGAGCGCGAGGGCGCCGGTCGAATCCATCACGCGGTCGGAACCGATCTGGAACATCTTCGGCATCGCCGGGGTCGAGCCGGTGGCGAGGATGCAGTGATCGAAGGTGATGCGTCCGTCGCCGCCGTAGGTGGCGGGGTCGCCTCCTTCAAGCTGCAGCGTCTGCGAATCGACGAAGATGCCGCGGGCGTTGACGACCTTCACTTTGCGGCGCTTGGCGAGTTGGGCCAAACCGCCGGTGAGGGTGGCGATGACCTTCTCTTTACGCTCGCGGATCTTCTCAACCGCGAACTTGGGCTGCGGGAACTCGACGCCCCACTCGACCATTTCGCGGGCTTCGCTGATCACCTTGGCGACGTGGAGCAGCGCCTTCGACGGGATGCAGCCGCGGAGGAGGCAGGTGCCGCCGAGGCGAGGGTCGGCCTCGACAATCGTTGTTTCGAGCCCCAGGTCGGCCGCCATAAAGGCCGCCGCATACCCGCCGGGACCGCCGCCGAGCACCACTACTTGCGAATGCATACCTCTCCTCGATCCTCTCCTGGGCGGACAATAAACCTAGCTGATCTAACCCTCGCGAACCCATCATTTTAACGGGGGGCGGGGTTCTCACAATGGCACGGTGAAGTGCTGGAAAACGGGCGTTTTCTTCGGAATTCCGAATGTTGAATATCGAAAGGCGGGCGCGTTTGGCGGCTTGGAACGCGAGATAGTCGGGGGCGGGAAGCGGGCAGCGGGTACTTCTATTATCCCGTGTGTCGGGCGGATTCCTACTCCCCTTTTATACGATGGCGGGCGCGAAGTGGTTTTGTGCAGCGAGGGGGTGCCGGGGCACCGGGGGCGGGGACGCCCCGGCTCGCTTAAGTTGCTCATCTATTGAGAAGGCGCCGCAGGGCGGGTTCTAGTTCGGGGTATTGGAACTTGAATCCTGAGGAGATGAGCGCCTGCGGGGCGACGCGGGTGCTGGAGAGGAGCAGCGCGTCGGCCATTTCGCCGAAGGCGAGGCGTGCGGCAAACGCGGGCATCGGGAAAAACGTCGGGCGGGAGAGGACGCGGCCGAGCGTTTTGGTGAAGCCAAGATTGGTTGCCGGGTTCGGGGCGACGATGTTCACGGGGCCGACGATGGGTTCATCGCGGGCTAGCAGATAAACGATGGCGCCGACGAGATCGTCGAGGGCGATCCAACTCATGTACTGGTCGCCGCTGCCGATCTTGCCGCCGGCGCCGAGCTTGAAGGGCGTGAGCATCTTGGCGAGCGCGCCGCCGTCGGGGCTCAGGACGACGCCGATGCGGATGTTGGTGACCGGAATGCCGGCGTCGCGAGCTGCTTGGCAGGAAGCCTCCCACTGCTGGCAGACCTTAGCGAGGAAGTCTGTGTCGGGCGCCGACTGCTCGGTCATCACGTCGGCGCCGCGGTTGCCGTAGTAGCCGATGGCGGAAGCGCAGATGAAGACGCGCGGTTTGCGTTCCAGCCGCGCGAGGGCGTCGCTGATGAGATGCGTCCCTTTGATGCGGCTGTCGAGAATCTTTTGCTTAAAGGCTTCGGTCCAGCGGCCGCCGGCAATGTTCTCGCCGGCGAGGTGGACGACGGCGTCGACCCCTTCGAGCTTCGCGCGGTCGATCTCGCCGCGGTCAGGATTCCAGTAGAGTTCGCGGGCTTCGTCCTGCACCGGGCGACGGACGGCGCGGATCACTTGGGCGCCTGCTTTTTCGAGCTCGGTGCACAGCAGCGAGCCGACGAGGCCCGTGGCGCCAGTGACGACGATGCGTTGGTTTTGAAGGGCGGGCATAGCGGCGCGACCAGGAGTTGAGTGGGTGAATGGGACGCGCGGCGCGAATGGAGCATCGTTACCGACGGAACCATTTAGCCGCGGGCGATAGCACGCGTCCCGCCGCGAGCGGCGGGGCTAAATGGGCATTGCGCTGGTGCGGCGCTGTGTCGTACTTCCTCACGCTTGGGCAAGCTATTTGCGTTTCTCTTGATACTGCTTGCTCGCCTTTTCCAGCGTGCGGCGTTCCTTCCAGGTGAGGCTGTCTTGGCCCTCGCGTTGGATCTTTTCGAGGATGCGGTCGACTTGTTGGCTGAGCGAATCTTCCTCCGCGTCCTCTTCCGGGTCGTGAACTCGGAGCTTGGGACCGGTTCCCGGGATTTTGGGCATGGCGAACTTCGACGGCCAATACTGACTGAGTCGCCAGCCGAACTTGTAGTACATCAGTCCGTAGAGGGCGCCGCCGAGGTGGCAGGCAAAGGCGATGTTGCCGCTGCGGTCGATGGCGCCTTTGACGTCGAACAGGATGCCGAGCGCCGCTGCGACCCACATCGGCATGGGGATAATGAAAAAGAGCAACACCTGACGGTGGGGCCAGTTGAAGGCGAAGAGAACCACAAGTGCGGCCAAGGCGCCCGAAGCGCCGACGGCGGTGGGAGTTCGCAGAGCGACCCCCATCTGCGCTAACTCCGGCGAGCTCATGCCGGCGGCGTATTCGCTGAGCGACCAGACCGTCCCCGCGGCGATCACGCCGACCAGATAGAACAGCAGGAATTCTCGCTTGCCGTAGCGGGCTTCGACCTCTCGTCCAAACATAAAGAGGACGAGCATGTTGATCAGGATATGGGCGACGTCGTTCGGCGAATGAAGGAACCCATAGGTCAGCAACTGGTAGCAGGTCCATGGCCTGAGGAACCAATCGGCTTTAAGGGAGAAATTCTCGTTGACGAACGGAAACGCCATCTGGGCGAGGTACACGAGGCCCGTGACGACCATCAACTGCATCGTCGCCGTCGTCGGCGCCGAGAGCTGAAATCCTGGTTCGGAATCGCGGGAGTAATCGCGGTCGTAAATTCCCATGGCGGCGGCTAGGTATCTGTTCGCCAGTGACGGCGGGGTGGATGCGGTGGATGGCCCTGCAATTGTACGTCGGAGAGGGGCGAAGGGCGCCAGGGGGGAGGGTAGCCGCCGGAGGGGGAGGGGGGAAGGCGGAAGGGGGACAGAACTGCCATTGGCGAAATGGCCGCAGCGCAGTGGGCGACGCCTTCTCAGAAACGCCATTTAGCCGCGCGGCGATAGCCCGCGTTTGGTAGGGCGGGGCAAAGGGCGGGGTCGGGCCGAGGGGATGAACCCCCCGGCTCGCTGGGAGAAGAACGCTATTGGGCGTTGAGGAGCGAGCGCTGTGCGGGAGCGGGGGAGCGCTCATCGATCGTTTTTAGCTCGGCGAGCTGTTTGTCGATCAGGCTTTGGGCCATCGAGGCGTTGGCCGTGAGCAGGTCGCTCGCCTGGCTCTTGGCGTTGGCGATCTGAGAATTGATCGTCGCCAGCAGCTTCTTGACGAACGCCAGATCGCGTTCCATGAAATTCAGATCTTGCGCGAGGACAGCCTTCTCGGAAGTGCGGTGAGCTTCGAGTTTCTTCGCGTTCGCTTGGGCGGTCGCGAGGTCGGCGATCTGCTGCTTGAGAGCAGCGACGTCGGCTTCCATGACGACCCGCTCCCGCATTTGTTCGGCGAAGAGGTAGCCGTAGTCGCGCAGCGGGCGATCGAATCGCCACTGGTTGACTTTGCTGGGATCCGCCTTGGCATCGTCGGCGCCGATTTGGTTGCCCGCTTCGTCGAAGGCGGCGCGATGGTATTGGTCGTCGTCGTCGGTCGCCGGGGTCCCCTGGCGGAGATACTCTTCGACCGTGGCGGCGGGGAGCAGACTGCGCTTGGCCGCTTCGTCGAGCTTCGCGAACAGCTCATGGCTGTCGGCAGGCATCAGTTCGTAGAGGCTCCAGGTAACCTTTTGCTGCTGGGCGGCCTGGATCGATTTCACGAGCCGATTGCCGGTGAATTGATTGAGGGCCTGCACCGGTTCGAGCATCACGCCGACGTCGTTAGCCTGGACGACCTTGAATTCGCCGATGTACTGCGCGCCTTGATCGGGGGCGGCTGGGTTCGGGGCGCCGTTCTCGAAGACGTAGATGATGGCGTCGGGGGTGAGGCCGTGCCCTTGCGGCGCGGCGGGCGCCGCTGCTGGAGCTGCGGCGGGGTCGGCCGGCGGTTCGGCGGCGGCGAGATCGGGATCGACCGGCGGCGCTTGCTGCTGAGGAGCGATCGTGACGGCGATTTGGTTCGTTTTCTGATTGAACGCGCCTGGGATGGCGTTGCGCCAGACGCGGCCGCGAGCGCGGGCGAGGTCTTGGAGCCGCGTGGTCCAGGCGCTGGTGCTCAGCATGCGGCCTTCGGCCTCGGCGTCGTACGGCGGTTCGCCGCCGAAGATTTCGGCCGTCCAGATCCGCATCACGGCGGGATCTTCGTTGCGAGCGCCGAACTGGAGGGCGCGGTTCTCTTCCTCGACATCGGCGAGTTTCTGTTCGAGGCCAGGGATCGCTTTGCGGATGTTGCGATGGATGCGGAAGGTTTCCATCCCCAGAAAGAGGGTGGCGAGCGACATGAAGAAGATGCTGAGGGCCAGCACCATCTGGGCCCAGTGCCAGTTTTTGATGCTCATGATGATCGTGATCAGACCGATCAGGACCACCAGGAGGACGACGATTTGCAGCACGAGAGCCAAGTCGAGGGTTCCTTCAGTCGTTCCGAGGCCCGGACTAGGCGGGCGGCTGCAATCGATAAAGTCTCGCCGCGGGCGTTCGCCAATTTAGGCGAGGCTCGGTCGGTAGACTTGGAGGGCTAGGGAAATTGTGCAGCTTTGATGTTAAGTAGCCTGCTAGGCAGCGTCAAGTTTTTGCGGGGATGCGACTTGCGCCGTGGCTGGTAGCAATTGTTTTGGGGGGAAAAGGACGGTTTTGCGGGGGAATTTAACCGCCAAGGGACGCCAAGGAAATACAGGGGATTCACCACGACGGCACGACGAAAACGGCGGAAATACAGCGGGTGAAATCTGAGTTGGAGAGTGGCCGGGGAGAAGATCGCTCTCGAAGGCATTACTTCGTGGTGCCCATCGTGTCTTCGTGGCTCTTTTTTCCTATTCTGTCTTTCCTTGGCGTCCCTTGGCGTCATTGGCGGTTCCTAATTCTTTCAGCAGTGCGTCAATCATCTCAGGAGTGTGGCTGGCAGTGAGGCTGAGTCGCAGAAGTGACTCGCCGGCGGGGACGGACGGGGGGCGGATGGCGGGGACCCAGAAGCCAGCCTCGCGGAGGCGGCGGCTGAGGGCCAGCGCGGCGGCGGGGGCGCCGACTTCGATCGGGATGATCTGGCTGGCCGAGGCGCCGGTCTGCCAGCCGGCGGCCCGAAGGCGTTGGCGGAGGTTGGCGGCGGCGCCGAGGAGTTGCGTGCGACGCCCCGGTTCGGCGACGACGATGTCGAGGGCTGCGATCGCGGCGGCGGCGGTCGACGCCGGTTGGGCCGTCGAAAAAACGTAGCTGCGGGATCGGTTGGCCAGATAGTCGATCAGCGACTGCGGGCCGACGACGAACCCGCCGGCGGCGCCGAGCGCCTTGCTGAGCGTGCCGATACGGATCAGGCCTTCTTGCTCAACGCCGGCCGCTTCGGCGAGACCGCGGCCATGGGGGCCGAACACGCCGGTGGCGTGGGCTTCGTCGACGAGCAGCATCGCGTCATAGTTGCGGGCGAGGGCGGCGATCTCAGTGAGCGGCGCCACGTCGCCATCCATGCTGAAGAGCGTGTCGGTGACGATCAGCGTGCGGCGGGCCGCGGGGGCGTGAGCAGCGAGCAACTCGGCGAGGTGGGCAGCGTCGTTGTGAAGGTAGACATGCGTTTCGGCCCGCGAGAGGCGGCAGCCATCGATCAGGCTGGCGTGGTTCTTGGCGTCGGCGCAGATCGCGTCGCCGCGGTCAGCCAGAGCGGGAACGACGCCGGCGTTCGCGGCGAAGCCAGAGGGGAAAACGAGCGCGGCCTCGGCGTGCTCGAACTCAGCGAGGCGGCGTTCGAGTTCGGCGTGAATGGTGGAGCGGCCGCAGATCAGGGGGCTGGCGCCGCGGCCGACGCCGGTGGAACGGCAGGCCTCGGCGGCGGCGGCGGCGAGGCGCGGGTCGGCGGCGAGGCCGAGATAGTCGTTTGATGCGAAGTTAATCAGCGGCCGCCCCGTGACTTCGATCGTGGCGGTTTGCAGGTCGAACGGCGCCGGCAACACGCGCAGCAGATCACGCTGGCGGAGGTCGGCGAGTTCAGCGTTGATCCAGTCGAGGGGTGGCATGGGGGAGAGAATTTGAGATTTGAGATTTGAGATTTGAGATTTGAGATTTGAAGAATGCCCTCGCCGGCAGGCAAATCATAAATCAGAAATCCTAAATCATACATCATCGCCGCCGGTGGCCGTGACAGCACCCTCATGTAACGGCCCCGTAACAGGCGGTTTGACAGGAGGACTGGGGTGCGGAAGAATGCGCGCCGGAACCTTTTCGGGGAACTTTCTCCGCCGCCGAGGCATCTACTTTCTCCAGAGAAGAGCGTGAATCCCACGGTCCCCACCGACGCCGAGCTAGTCGAGGCCGCCCGCGCGGGCGATCGCGGTGCGTTTGGCGATTTGGTTGGGCGGTATCAGGATCGGCTCTTTAACACGCTGTTGCGGATCGCCGGCTCGCGCGAGGATGCGGCCGACGCGGCGCAGGACGCCTTTGTGCAGGCGTACCTGAAGCTTGATTCGTTCCGGGGAGACGCCCAGTTTTTTACCTGGCTCTACCGGATTGCGATGAACGTGGCTCTCTCGCGGCGGCGGCGAACGCGTCCCATGGCATCGATCGACGCCGCGAAGGAGGGAGCCGGGGAGGAACCGATGGATGGCTCCGCGGCGCCGGGGGAGCGGATGATGGCTGACGAACGGGCCGAGCAGGTCCATTCGGCCCTGGCGGAATTGGGTGACCAGCACCGGAAGATCCTGGTGCTGCGGGAAATGGAGGGATGTTCGTACGAGGCGATTGCCGAAATCCTAGAATTGCCGGTAGGGACGGTGCGGAGCCGGCTGTTCCGGGCGCGGTTGCAACTTCGCGACCGGCTGCGGAGTATGTGGGGGGAAGAGGCGCCGCAGTTGGGGTAAGGTTTTAATGCGGGAGTTTTTAACCACGAAACACACGAAAAGGACGAAACGGAAGAATTCAATTTTTGGAACCGCAGATGAACGCGGATAAACGCAGAGAGGGATTTGTTGCCAGAATCTTCAAGCGTGTTCCCCAAGCTTCTGATTCTTATCTGCGTCCATCGGCGTTCATCTGCGGTTTCAAACTCCTTTGTAACTTTTCGTTTCTTTCGTGTGCTTCGTGGTTCAAATGCATTCATATTTTTAAGTAGATCATGACCGCCGGGAACGCCAACGACGACTTTGACGACGAGCTGCTCAGCGCTTATGTCGATGGCGAACTGACGGCGGCGGAGCATGCGCTGGTGGAGGAGCGGTTGCGAAGCGATCCGACGGCGGCGGCTTTGGTCGACGAACTTCGATCACTGTCGAGCGCAATCAAGTCGCTGCCGCGCGAGACGCTGGGGCGCGATTTGCGGGCCGGAGTGCTCGCGGAAGTCGAGCAAGCGCGGGCCGACCTCGACTCGCATGGGCCGGCGGCTCAGTCTCATTCAACAACCTTGCCGCTGACGCCCGTTGATCGGTGGTCCGGGATTCGTCGCGGGTTGGTCTGGTCGGCGCTCGCCATCGCGGCGACGGTGCTGATCGCTGTGTTTCAGCCGGCGGAATTGGCTCAGGATGAGCGCGAGCTGGCGCGGGCCGAGAAGCGTCAGGCGGCGGTTGCGAAGGCCGACGCCGAGATTGAGCAATTAGAGCGGCGGCTGCGAGCGTCCGATGGCGTCAAAGAGGAGTCTGGCGATCAATTAGCTGCCGCAAAGGACGCGGCGGAGGCCGAGGGCCTGCCGCCGGGGCTGCGCGGGTCGCTGGGCGCTCGCGGCGTTGATGCTTCCGTTGCGGATGAAGAGGAGAAGAGCGTCGAATCACTAGCGGCCGTGCCGGCGACGGCTTCGGCGCCTCAGGCCGCGGCTCCAGCGGCGACGGCTGTGCCGATGGCCGCGACGCCAGGGTTTCCGGCGTTGAAGGGTGAAACCATGGATGCCGAATCGCCGGCGGAGGAGCCCGCGGAACTCGATGCGCTGGTCGACTCGGCCGCGAATGGGCAACCCAGCGCGGACGCGGTGGCGTTGCAGGATTCGTTCGATCGGCCCGGAGCGGCGTTGATGGCGCCGCTGGCGTCGTCGTCAGAGGGTGCATCGCCGGCAGCAGCTGGCGCGCCAACCGAATGGGCAATGGGGGGCGTTGGCGGCGGTGGCGCCGAAGGACTGCGCGGCGGCGCGATGTACCGCTTTGACGGGCAGGCTGGCACTGCCGACGAGGCGCGACGGGAGTTTGAGACTCCAGCCGCGACCGTGACGCTCCGGCTGGCGACTCCTGAGGGGGCGTTGCGATTCAAGACGTTGCTGGCCGAGAGCGAGATCATGCCGGCGGAAGATGTTGATCGGCGACAAGACTTTTTCGGCGGACGGTCGCTGCAGTTCTCGCGGAGCGCAGGGGGCGAGCAGGCCGCGGAAGAAGCGAAACTCGACGCGGCTGATCAGGCGGCGACGCCAGAGCGTTCCCACTACTTTTTCTTTTCGGAGTTGAAGCCGGAGGGCGCCGACGGAGCCGCAGCCACGCAGCTTGGCGGCGAGGTTCGCAGCGGCGAGAAGCGGAAAGAGTCGCTCGAGAACCAAGTTTGGGTCGAGGCGACGCCGGCGCAGCTCGACGCCCTCTTGTTGAAGTGCCAGGACGCGGAGGATGCGTTCGCGGCAGTGGTCGTTGATGATGAGGCGCCGCTGGCGAAGCGGGCCGCGAGCGCCAAATCGGAAATGGAGCTGAAGCGTCTAACGCTGAATGAGCCGCAGGAATCGCCGCCGCAATCGAGTAACGCGGCGAGCGAGCCGCGCGAGCTGGTGTTGTTTGTGCTGCAACCGCCTAATGAATTGCCCGCGGCGGAAGCGGCGCCGGCGAAGTAACGTGGCGCGCTGGTAAGTTGCCTCTCCTCGCCAGCGGCGTTCACTTCATGCTCGTGCGGCAATCGGCTAGACTGGTCGATCAGTCGACGTGCCTTCGAAGGCCTCGGCCGGGTTGTTGCGGCGTTCGGCAACAAACTCCCGGTTCCCACCGCCACCGCCACCGCACCGCAGGGTTTACTATGGCAGACGTGACGATTCGCATGCGCCCCAATGGTCCGTTCCTCGTCGAGGGGCCGTTCAAGTTGCTCGATTCGCAGGGACGCGAGTTCAAGCTCGATCCGGCGAAGCCGGCCTACGCTCTCTGCCGCTGCGGGCATTCGGCGAAGAAGCCGTTCTGCGACGGAGCGCACAAGGGATGCGACTTCGTGTCGGATGAGCAGGCGCCGGAATTGGCGTAGCGGCAGTAGCCGCGGCTCAACGAGCCGCCGGAGCGGTGGTGAGCGAGTGGCACGACCTATCCGGTTCCGCTCCGGCGGGTCGTTGACCCGCGGCTGCCGACAGCTTATCCCCCGCCTTGATGTGAATCTTTGGCGATTGTCGCGATCAGCGCGGGGAGCCGGACTCGCGAAGATTGCGGCGAATAACGGTGTTGCCGTAGCGACGCGTCAGAACTCACCTCTTTTCCGCCTCGGCGCCCCTTGCGCCTTGTGGTTCTGCCCCTCGCTAGCGTGATAGAATCCGCGGCCCCGACGAGGCGAGCGCTTCGTCGGCGTATGGGAAGATCACGCTGCAAGGAGCGATTTGCATGGCCGCCGGAAAGAAGAAGTCTGACACCGCAGTAGCTGAACTTGACTCGTCGACGGCACCGGCCGGCAACGATGCGGCGGGGCGCTTTGTCGGCCAATGGAACCGGTTGGTCAGCACGACTAACTGGGAGAAAGGGCGGATCATCTGCGAATGGCGGGAAGCGCTGATCGCCGACGGCGCCGCGGTGACCGAGTACTCCGACGAAGCGTGGTCGCAGTTGGTCGGCCGGGTGACGAGCCAGCACGTCGGCCGTTTGCGCCGCGTGTTCCAGCGATTCGGCGACGCGTTCGATCAGTACCAGGGGCTCTTCTGGAGCCACTTCCAAGCGTCGATCGATTGGGAAGACGCCGAGATGTGGCTCGAAGGGGCGATCCACAATGGCTGGTCGGTCTCGCAGATGCGCGGCCAGCGTTGGGAAACAGTCGGCAAGCCGGGCGAGACGATGCCGACCGACGACGCCGAAGCGGCGGGCGATGACGAAGACGCCCCGTGGCTCGGCGAAGACGAGTCGGAGATGGCGGCTCGCGAAGGCGCCGTCACCGGCGAGTCGGCGGAGGTAAAGTCAGTCGAAGGCGCCGCGAAGCGGAAGCAATCGGAAGGCGACGAAGAGAGCGAAGAAGGCGAAGAGGCTGAGTCGCACTCGGGCGGTTCGAGCTCATCGTACGACGACGAAGCGCCGCAGAGCCCGAAGAAGGCCCGCAGTCGGCTGAGCGTCGAAGTCGGCGACCTGCCGGATGACATTGCTGATGCGTTCGAGCAATTCAAGCTGGCGATCATCACGCAGCGTCGGCTGGAGTGGGCCGAGACGACGCCGGACGCGGTGATCGAGTGCCTTGATGCGCTGCGGCAACTGACGATCGCGCCGCTTGATGCGTAGATCGAGTGGTTTTAAGGTTTGAGATCGCTAAGCCGCGGAGCGAATGCTTCGCGGTTTTTTTGTTGGCGTGAAGGCTATCTCTTTCAGCCCCTGGCTCCCCCAGGGGGTTGCGCGCCGTAAGACGTAGCGGCATGGTAAGCGACCCCCCGGCGGAGCCGGGGGCTGCAGTACTACGTCGTGCTCGCGGCGTAGTGTTCGGCGTAGTCGAGCGTCCATTGTTCGATCAGATTACGGAAGGCGTCGAGGTCGGCGTCCTTCAGCAACTGGTAGTGATTGCGGTTAAAGTTCTCTTTATTACGCACAGCGCCTTTGGCTAGCACCTCCAGCACATGGTACTGGTTGTGGGGACTCACGAGGATCTCAAGCCGGCTGAAGTAGTTCTCGCGCCGCCCGCCGCTCATGCCGAAGTCGTCACGCCGCACCGCGCCCCCCCAGCCCTTGTCGGTGACGACCGACTCATAATTGAAGCCGGGGAAGTTCTCGGCGAGTTGCTTGAGGCAGCTCTCGATGTGGTCGTTCAGCACCAGCCGGTAGTTCGAATGGAGTCGGCGACACTCCTCTTCGCTGAGGGCCTTGGCGGCTTTGGCCTGTGCTTCGGCGTCGCGGGCCTGCTGGCCGCGGACGGTGGCGCGTTGGAGTCGTTCGCGGAAGTCCATGGAAGGGGGAAGGGCGATGGTGGAAGGGGGAAGGGAATTCAGCCCCCGGCTTGGCCGGGGGGTAGCGCGCCGCTGGACGTTGCGGAACGGTGACCGGCCTCCAGCGGAGCCGAGGGCTGCAGGAGGCCAACGCCGCCCTTGCTAGCAATTATCGTAGGGGATGCCCGCAGCCGGCTCCAGTGGCGGCTGAGGGCGGAATGGGGCTGGGCGGACCCCTCGGGGCGCCTCGGGGTGACAGGGTTCTCGGAACGATCGTGCTAGCTGTGGTTTGAAGCACATTTCGATTTTCCCTACCTATTGGCTCAACATTGAAAACCGCGCCAGACGATACCACCCACTGCGAGCGAGGGGGCGCATGCGCCATTGATGGCGAGAGGGCTCAAGGATGAGCCGAGTGCGTCGCAGCGTGCGTTTGAGTTTCGACACGTCACCGATGGGAGGGACCCCTCGAGATGTCCGCTAGCTACCTACGCGTGTATCGCGGTCCGGAAGAAGAGACCAGCGTGCCGACGCTGGCCCGCAACAACGGCGGCAAGCCGTGCATCACCGCGCCCTTGAGCGAAGTGCTGCCGCTCTTGGCCGACGCGGTGAACAGCCGCCGCACCTGGCTGAGCGACTTCGAGGACGACGAGATCACCCTCTCGGCCGACCTCTACGAAGTGCTGCTGGCCTACCAATACTACCGCCGACCCTCGGCCTGAGCCGACACAGCCGCGGCCGAGAAAGACTCCCAACCGAAACAGCCCGGCGCCGACGCGCCGGGCTGTTTTCGTTGGACGTGAATGAAAGACTGGACAGGATTACAGGATGAAGGGGGATCGACGGGATTTGGAAAAAGCGAATTTCATCCTGTCGATCTGCGACATCCTGTTATCCTGTCAAAAAATCAATTCGCGCTCCATCACGGGCTAGAAAAAGTTGAGTCACAATGTCGACGATTGATCCCGACCTGCCGCTGGAACCTGACGACATCGCCGATTTGATCGCGATGATTCGCGAGTCGGCCGACAAGCTCCACGCCGACCGGATCGACCGCGGCGACCTGAAGATTTTGAGCAGGACGATCCGCGAGTTGCGGTACGCCTTCAAGGTCTTCGCCAACTATCGCGGACGGCGGAAGGTGACGATCTTCGGCTCGGCCCGCACTCCATCAGACGCCCTGGCTTACATCCAGGCGATGGAGCTCGGCAAGGCGATGGCCGACCGGCAGTGGCTGGTCGTCACCGGCGCCGCCAGCGGCATCATGGAGGCGGGGCACCGCGGCGCCGGGCGCGAGAACTCGATGGGGCTGAACATCATGCTCCCCTTCGAGCAGTCGTCGAATGAATACATTCGTGACGATCCGAAGCTGGTGAACATGAAGTACTTCTTCACCCGCAAGCTGATGTTCGTCAAAGAGTGCGATGCCGTCGTTTGCCTGCCGGGCGGGTTCGGCACGCTCGACGAAGGGCTGGAGGTGCTCACGCTATTGCAAACAGGCAAGCGGGAGATGGTGCCGGTCATCTTGCTCGACGAGCCAGGTGGGACGTATTGGAAGGACTTCCACGCGTTCGTCGACAAGCATCTGTGGGGCGAGCGGATGATCTCACACGTCGACTTCCGGCTGTACAAGGTCTTCGACACCGTCGACGAGACGGTCGGTGAGATCATGCAGTTCTATCGCGTGTTCCACAGCATGCGGTTCGTGCGGAAGCAACTGGTGTTTCGCCTGCAGCATGCGCTGCCGGAGGAGACGCTCGTCGAGATCAATCGCGACTTCACCGACTTGCTCGCGAAAGGCGAGTTCGTACAGCGCGAGGCGTTCAAGGAGGAGGCGGACGATTTTAGTCTGTCAACGCTGCCGCGGCTGGCGTTTCACTTCAATCGACGGAACTACGGGCGACTGCGGGTGCTGATTGATCTCATCAATGACGCGAAACCGCCGGCGATTGACGAGGCGAAGCAGCATGTGCCTACGCTGTCGTGACGGACAGCTTGGAAGGAACGAGGCTATGGAGCCTGCAAGAAGAATGTCATGGCAGAGCCATCCCATGCCAGCTGAGCGGGAAATGCTCAACTACGCACCCTTCTTTGATGACGTAGAAGCCGAGCAACTCAGGCTGGGACTGCTGCCGAGGGAGATGGAAGACAAGTGGTTTGTCTTTTTTGAAGAGGGATGGCTCTACTTCCACCGAAGTTGGACTGGGCACTGCATCTTTTCCATGCGATTGGATGGCAGTCCGGCAGGAGTAAGGACGTTGGAAGTGTGGGTAAATCGAAATAAAGATCAGTACAATTCCGCCGGATCAGAATCTGATATTAAATTGTTGGAGCGATTGATTAGCAATCAATTGCTGCGTCGAGGTTAAACGTACTCCGCGATAGCAAGCACGGCATTTTCTGCCTGAGTCGGCGATTAAAGCAGCAATCAGTGCGGATTTGGTAGGCAATGATGCCGAACATTCTCACAATCGAGCAGATCAAGCAGGCGTTCGATTCTGAGTGGATTCTTGTAGAGAATCCAGAGACGGACGAATCACTGGAAGTGCTGCGTGGAGTTGTCATCGCTCACAGCAAAGATCGCGACGAAGTTTATCGCCATGCGGTCAACGCTAGGCGGAACCGATTCGCGATTCTCTACACAGGATCGCCTGCCGCCAATACGGCGATCGCGCTGCGATTATCGCCGGTTCCCGGCATAGCGGCTAATGCCGGCTCTCGGCATGCACAAAATCCACCAGCGCCTTCACGTTATCCACCGGCGTTTGCTGCAGCACGCCGTGGCCGAGGTTGAAGATGTGGCCGGGGCGGTTGCCGGCGGCATTCAGGACCGCGCGGGCTTGGGTTTCGATCGACTCGCGGTCGGCTAACAGGATCGTGGGGTCGAGGTTCCCCTGCACGGCGCGGTCGTAGCCGACCGTTTGCCAAGCGTCGGCGAGGTCAATGCGCCAGTCGACGCCGATCACGTCGCCGCCGGCTTCGGCCATCAGCGGCAGGAGCGCCGGATTGCCGGTGCCGAAGTGGATCAGCGGGGCGCCGGGGGAAAGGCTGTCGGCGATGCTGCGCACGTACGGCAGAACGTATTGGCGGTAGTCGGCGGGTGAGAGGCAGCCGACCCAGCTGTCGAAGAGTTGCACCGCCTGGGCGCCGGCGGCGATTTGGGCGTTGAGATAGCGGGTGATCGAACGCGACAGCCGCTCCATCAATTCCCGCCATGCGTCAGGCGCACGGTACATGAGCGTCTTCGTGTGGAGAAAGTTGCGGCTGCCGCCCCCTTCGATCGCGTAGCTGGCGAGTGTGAACGGGGCGCCTGAGAAACCGATCAGCGGAATGTGCTCCGGCAGGTCCTTGCGAGTTTGGGCGACTGTTTCGAAGACGAAGTGGAGCGACTCGGTGCTTTCGAGTTCGATGACGCGAGCCACATCCTCCGATTCGCGGACCGGGTTGTGAATCTGCGGGCCGTCGCCGGGGGAGAACTCGAGGTCGAGCCCCATCGGTTCGAGGATCGGCAGCAGGTCAGAGAAGATGATCGCGGCGTCGACGCCAAGGCGGTCGACGGCGGTGCACATCACTTCGCTGCAGAGTTTGGGATTCTTGCAGAGCTCGAGGAACGATTGTTTCGCGCGGACTTCGCGGTACTCTGCCATGTAACGGCCGGCTTGTCGCATGAGCCAGATCGGCGTGTAGGGAACGCTTTCGCGCCGGCAGGCCCGCATGAAAGGGCCGGCTTGCGACGGGTGATTGTCGTGTTGACTAAGATCGCGAGGCGTCGATTGACCATGCGTTTCATGCGACTTCATCACTACCGCCTTTTCGCTCCACCCGGCAGAGACTGTTGCCTTCCGTTCTAACATTGCCTTCGCATTCGCAGCCGACTCGGCGACGAGATGTCCGAGTTTGGGGTGCGACGGTTCGAAGTCGACCGGCAGGGCGTTCGCGCGGAGCATCTCGCTAGTCGTGGGGCCGACGGAGGCGATGACCGTGCGGCGGAAGGCGTCGCGGATTTGCGTCTCAAGATTCATCTCCTTCGCCACACGCAGCAGGTGCACGACTTGTTGCGCGGAAGTGAACATCGCGACGTCGAGACCGCCGGCGGCGAGACGTTTGATGTTCTCGCGGAGCGGAGCGGAGTCCTCAGGCAAGTCCCAGCGATAGACCTTGAACGATTCGACCATGGCGCCGCGGGCTTCGAGGCCGGCGACGAGGCTGATGTTCGGCACGCCGTACTCCTGGACGGCGACGGTGAGATTGACGACCGGCAGGCGGGCGTCGATCTCGGCGAGGACTTCGCGCCAGGTGTTTGGCTCGGGGACGATGATCGTTGGCGTGAGTTGCAACTCACGCAGCACGGCAAGCGGCTTGGGGCCGCGGACGATTGTTTTTACGTCGGCGAGCGCGTGGAGGAAGCGCTCGCGATCGATGTGGCGTTCGACGCGGCTGAGCATTTCGCGCGTGCCGACGCCGGTGAGGAGAATCACCACTTCGATCTGGCCGGTGATAAGTCGATGTCCGAATTCGACGACCGAGCGATCGGCGTCGACGGCGATTTCGCGCATTGACGGGCTGACGAACGCGACGCCGCCGAAGCGTTCGATCATGCGTTGCGTATCTTCGGCTTTGCGGCTTTCGAAGGAGGCGACGCGCAGCCCGTCGAATGATGGCGACGATGAACCCATGAACTCATTGACCTATACGTGGAGCACACTCGCGGCATGCAGGGAAGGAATCGCTGCAGGCGGCCGCGATGAACCGCCCATTTTATCACACTTGCGAGCGAGCGGACGACGCCTTGTTTTCTCGATGATTCTGCGATCGTGCGTACCGCGCGGCATGAGACGCAGCGCGTCGGTGACGCGCGTTCGGCACTTCTTGTTTTGTCAACTACCAATGCGAGACACATTTTGTAGTGTCGCGCAATTCGTCGGCGCGACGCGCTGAATTCATTCTCGAAAAAGTTGCTTGACACACGACGCCAACTTCGCAAAATGGCCGATGGTTCGGAGCAGTAAGTTGATTGAGCGACTCTCCTTCGACGCGCGTGAAGCAGGCTTGAAGCGCGTTGTATTCGTCGGCGTTCAAGCGATGGGTTCGTCTCCCTGTAGGCGGTGTGACGAAAGCTTGATGTCGCGGTTCGTCGTGTCCAAATTGTGTGTCGGTGCGCGCCAAGATGGCGCGTGACGCCATAGTGGGCATACGACTTGCAACTCGTTGCAATGCAAAGAGACTCATCTGAACTTGCGAAGAACTGCATTCAGAAGGAACAACAAGGCGGCTCGCGCTGGCGGAATCTCAGCGAGCGAGCGGCCAAACGATTCGTTGGGGGGCGACGACTGACTGGATCGACCGTCGGCGAAGTCATTTCGCGTGCCCGGATGTCCTCCCCAGCTTTTATTCGCCTGTAGGCTGTTCGCATACAAGGCGCCTGAACGGGGCTTGTGGTAAAGTGCCACGAGCCCCGTTTTTGTTTCACTCTGGAGAGTCTTGGTCGACTACGCGGCATGGCTCACGCGCTCGTCGCACTCGGCTCGAATCTCGGCGACCGCGCCAAGTTGCTGAACGCCGCGCTCATTGAGCTCGCACGGCTGCCGCATACGCGCTTGATTCGCCGCAGCGGGTGGTTCGAGACCCCCCCGATCGGCGGTCCTGATGGGCAAGGTGCGTTTCTCAACGGCGCGGCACTCTTGTGGACGGCGCTCGCACCGCGACAGTTGCTAGCAGAGTTGCGCAGGACTGAAGAGCAGCTTGGGCGGGTGCGGGGTGAGCGCTGGGGGGCCAGGGTGATCGATCTCGATCTGTTGTTGTTTGATCAATTGGTGATCGAACATCGCGATTGCAGCCCCGGGCTCCGCCCGGGGGTCGACACGCGTACCACCCTGTTGCAGTCGGCGGCGCGACCCCCCGGCGGAGCCGGGGGCTGCAATGGGGACGATGCACATGACAATGATCTCATTGTCCCCCACCCGCGGATGGCGTTTCGGCGGTTCGCCCTGGAGCCGGCGGCCGCGGCGGCGCCGTGGATGGTGCATCCGACGAGCGGATGGACCGTGCAGGCGTTGTGCGAGCAGCTGACGCGCGGCGAAAATGTCGTCGCCGTGGCGGCGGAAGAGGCGAGCGAGGCGGCGGCGTGGGTCGAGCGACTGCGGACACGGTTCGGCGCTGGTCCGAGAATTGTCGCTTGGGACGCCTATCGCGCGCCCCCCGGCGGCGACGGCGCGCCGCGGCCGAAACTGATATTGGCATTTTCGAGCGGCGAGGCGACGACTTTACCCGCGTTCCATGCGGGGGCCCGTTCGCGTAGAATGCCTAACCTTCCAACCGGCCCAATCGCGTGGATCCCCTCCACGGGGGTGGCCGAGCAAATGGTCGAGGCGGCGGCGGCGATCCAAGCGGTTTGGCCCGAGCTCGCGTCGATCGCTTCCCCTTCGGATTGACTGGCGATGCCCGCGGCGCCCACTCGTTCTTTGCAGGTGATTACCGGCGTCGCGGCGATGCGCACTGCCGTGCGGGCCTTGCAGCAACGCGGCGAGACGGTCGGCTTTGTACCGACGATGGGGGCCCTGCATGTGGGGCATCTCAGCCTCGTCGACGCGGCGGCGGCCGAGTGCGATCGCGTCGTGGCCAGCATTTTCGTCAATCCAACGCAGTTTGGGCCGAGCGAGGATTTCACCAAATATCCGCGGCCGTTAGAGCGTGATTTGGAATTGTTGCGCGAGCGGGGCTGCGATCTGGTCTTCGTTCCCGAGGCAGCGGAGATGTATCCCCAGGGATACGGCACTTCGATCGACGTCGGTCCCGTGGCCGTGCCGTGGGAAGGCGCCGCACGGCCGGGGCATTTCGCGGGCGTGGCGACGGTGGTGCTGAAGCTGTTCGAGTGCGTGCCGGCTGATCGGGCTTACTTCGGACGAAAAGATTATCAGCAAACGCTCGTGGTGCGGCGGATGGCCGCCGACCTGAATTTGCCCATTGACGTGAGAGTCTGCCCGATCGTGCGCGACGCCGACGGGCTGGCGCTGAGCTCGCGAAACGTCTACCTCAGCCCCGACGAACGACGGCGAGCGCTCGCATTGAGTCAGTCGTTGCGGTTGGCGGAAGAAATTATTTCGCGTGGCGAGCGTGACGCGCTTGTGGTCCGCGAGCGGATGCTAGCACTCATCGCGGCGGTGGGCGGAGTGGCCGTGGAGTACGTGGCGATCGTGCGAGACGGAACCGTCGACGAGGCGCCCGAGATCGACGGACCGGTCACGATTGCCGTCGCGGCTCGTGTCGGCACGACGCGGCTGATCGACAATGTGCAGATTGGGTGAGTCGATTCGCGGTTGACCTTACTGGCTGAACTCGCGATGGTCGCGTTCGATATGAAGAGAATTCGACCGCGGATTTCGCGAATGACGCGGATGAAAACCCAACAAAACAATGTCGTCATCAGCACCACGACTGGCTGGCCAACTAACTATCAGTGAAATCCGCGCAATCCGCGGTTAACTCCACTCCATGTGCTCCGAACTCTTCCGCATTCCGCTCACCTGGGGCAACGTGCCGATTTTTGGCGCGGGGGTGCTGCTGCTCGTCTGGGCGGTCTTCAGCGTGTTGGGATTGAAATCGACGGCGCGGGCGGTCGGGTGGTCGACGGCGCTGAAGGCTCACTTGCCGACGATCGTGATTGTGGCGGCGGCAATCACGTTCTTCGTGCCGAAGTATTTCCCTGACGGCGTGCCGATTCGCGGTTACGGAATGATGGTGCTGCTAGGGAGCATCGCCGGCATTTGGCTGTCGATCCGTCGCGCGCAGCAAGCAGGCTTGCCGGGCGAAGAGATCATGGGGCTCGCCGTTTGGATGTTCATCGCTGGCGTCGCCGGCGCTCGGATTTTCTATGTGGTCGAGTATTGGGACGATCGTATTCGGCAGGCTGATTGGCTGTCGACGCTGAAGGCGGCGCTCAGCTTTACGGAAGGCGGCCTCGTCGTCTACGGCGCCTTCATCGGCGCGATGATTGGATTTACGCTCTACATGCGGCGGCGCGGCTTGCCGGCGCTCGCGGTGTGCGACATGATCTCGGCCGGGATGCTGGTGGGGCTAGCGTTCGGTCGCATCGGCTGCTTGATGAATGGTTGCTGCTATGGCGGCGAGTCGGACGCGCCGTGGGCGATCACCTTCCCGCGTGAGAGTGGACCGGAGATGGTGAGCCCGCCGTATGGCGAGCAGGCGTCGTCGGGGGCGTTTTATGGGTTCCATTTGAAATCGAGCAACGATGACGCGGCGCCGGCGATCATCGATCGCGTGACTTCCGGTTCGATCGCCGTGACGGCGGGACTCAAAGCGGGAGACCAGATCACGAAGATCGACGGCAACACGTTGATCGGCGTCGCGGGCGCCGAGACGCTGGTCTACCAAGCGTTCGCGCAGGGGAAGCCGCTCGCCATCGTCACCAGCGACAACTCCACGCATGAGTTGCCCGCCATCGAGCCGCCGCCGCGGAGTCGGCCGGTTCATCCCGCACAGATCTACAGCACGATCACGGCGGCGCTGCTGGCGTGGGTCTTGTGGTCGTTTTATCCCTTCCGACGCCGCGACGGCGAGGTGACGGCGCTGATGATCACGCTTTACCCGATCGCCCGGTTCTTTGAGGAATCGATCCGCGTCGACGAGTCGCCCGTCTTCGGGACCGGGCTAAGCATTTCGCAGAATGTGAGCATTCTGCTGCTTTTGGCGGCCGTAGCAATGTGGGTCTGGCTGCTGCGAAAACCGGCGGGAAATCTGGCTTTTCCGCAGACGGCGGTCGCTTCTCGGTGAACCCTCGGGGCGGCTGCTCCGTTGGGATATGAACGGCCTGACGGCATTTGCAGCCCCTGGCTCCGCCAGGGGGTTGCGCCTCGTTGGGGCCAAGGCTCCACGTGATGGCAGCCGACCCCCCGGCGGAGCCGGGGGCTGAAAGATCCTTCAGGATTTTTCTAACTTTTCGTGCAAGGCAGAAGGCCCAGCGGTAACTATCTCCGTGAAGCCTGTGACATGAACCCGTCCACTGGCCAGCAAGCTGCCGAGACCGACTCGGCGGAGTCCGTCGATTTGACGTCGCTTGATCTGACGTCGATCGTCTCGGAGCATCGCCGCTGGCTGCGGACCGTGTTGGCGGCGCGGGGCGTTGAGCGGGATTCGCTCGACGAGGTCCTGCAGGAAGTCGCCGCGGCGGCCTGTCGCGGAGCGGAGCAATTAAACGATCGCGATCGAGTGGGCCCGTGGCTCTACCGGATCGCGGTCGTGCAAGCCTTACAGTATCGCCGACGTGCGGGTCGGCGACGGCGACTCGTCGAGCGCTACGCCGGCAGCGGCGTAGCGCGAGACGAAGCCGTCGATCACGACCCGCTCGCTTGGTTACTTGCGGAGGAGACGCAACAACTGGTGCGGCAAGCGATCGCTCGCCTGCCGCAACGCGACGCGGAGTTGCTCCTCCTGAAATATACCGAAGATTGGAGTTATCGAGATCTGGCCGAGCGATTGGGCATGTCGGTGAGCGCCGTCGAGGCGAGACTTCACCGAGCCCGCGGCCGGATGCGATCGGCGCTGGCGAGCTTGGCGCCTGAAGTGGCGGAACCAATTCGATAGCATTCGTAAGAACAGATGAATCTTTCCGACGAACAACGCGATGCGATGCTGATCGACCGATTGGTCGACGGTGAGTTGTCGGGTGACGAGCGGCGGCATCTCCTGGCGTCGCTCGAAGCCCAGCCCGACGGCTGGCGACGTTGTGCGTTGGCGTTTGTCGAGGCGCAAACGTGGCGCGGGGCGATGGGAAGCTTGCTGCGGGAGGGCGAGGCTCCTGCTGAGCCGGGTCGCGCGATCACGCTGGGCCGAAGCGGCTCGGCGGGAGCCTCGCCCTCCCAAATCGACTTGCCCTCTCAAAATGAAACCTCGCGTTCGCACTTGGGGACTTGGTTCGCCGTGGCGGCTTCGGTCGTCGTGGCGTTTGGGCTCGGTCGTCAAAGCGGCGTGATGCGTTCAGCAAGCGAACCGGCGAGCCAGCAGATCGCTTCGGCGCCGGCGGTTCCGAACGACAAAGCAGGCTCGCCACGATTGGAGCGCGCAACTCGCGGCGATGCGGTGACGCTCGTAGTAAATGATCGCGACGGCGTGCCGCAGCGGATTGAAGTGCCGCTCGTGGAAGGCCGGCAACTAGGCCAAGCGTTTGGCGACGTGCCGCAATGGTCGTCGCCGGAATTAGACCGCCGCCTTGATGAGCAAGGACTCGATCTCGACGCGCGACGACGTTACGCCCCGATGTACTTTGAGCAAGAGAACAAGATTGTACCGATGGTGGTGCCAGTGGACGACGCCGTCGTCCGGCCCGCGAATCGACCGGTGTATTGAATGACGCCGTGGTGAGTAAGTGATTGAGTGAGTAGGTAGTACAGAAGATCACGCCACCCGTTTGAACCATTTAGCCGCGGGTGATAGCCCGCGAACCGGCGACGCCGGCGAAGGGACGCACAAGACGGAGAGAACCGCTAGACGCTCGCCTCAATGGAATGACTTGGGGTTAATACAACGAGTCGAGCGTCGAAATGGGTCATCCTGCCCTCTGGCTTGCCGCGTCCTTTCGCCCGCTTCGTTGGAAGCGGACAGACTGCTTCAGCCCCCGGCTTCGCCCGGAGGTAAATCGCTCGTGCGGGAGCGATGGTGCTGGACACCGACCCCCGGGCGGAGCCCGGGGCTGAAGCGAGAGTTCCCTCGAAATCATCTCGTTCACTCTAAAATAGAGGAGTTCCATCATGAAAGTTCGCAAATGGAAAGGGCTGTGGGGAGCCCTGGCGATCGCCTTCCCCGCGCTCGCCGTCGTCGTTGCGCAATCTCCCGTAGCGGCGTTTGCCGACGAAGAAGTCGAAGTCGCTGAAGGACGCATCACCGAGCTCTCGCCCGAGCGTGGCGACCGCCCTGCCGTCGTGACGGAAGAGGGCGAGGAAGCGAAGGTCGCAGCGCCGAAGTATTGGATCGGCCTGCAAGGCCGGCCGATCGACAACCGCTTGTTGCGCACGCAGTTGCAATTGGCAGGCGACGTCGGCGTGGCGATCGAGACGGTCATGCCCGAGAGCCCGGCCGAGAAGGCGGGTCTGCGACAGGACGACATTCTGGTCGCGGTCGAGGGCGAACCGTTGTCCGACCTGGCGTACCTGCAGAGCGTCGTCGCCGAGAAGCACGATAAGCCGATTGAGTTGAAGGTGTTGCGGCTCGCTAAGGAAGAAGTCATCAAGGTGACGCCCGAAGAGATCCCGGCCGAGGTCCTGGAACGCTTGGCGGCTCAGCAGCAGCGTCAAAACCCGATGGGAATGCTGCAGGGCGGCAACTTTGACCCGCAGGCCTTGATGGAACAGCTTCGTCAACAGGGGGGCCAAGGCGGGATGCGGATGATCGGTCCCGGCATGATCTTCGGCGGTCAAGGCGCTCAGGTCCCGAACGGCGTCTCGGTGAACGTGACTCGCGATGGCGACGGCAAGGCGACGATCACGATCCAGAAGGGCGATGAAACTTATACCGTCGACGGCGACGACGCCGAGGCGATCGCCAAGCTGCCGGAAGACGTGCGGCCCTACGTCGAACAGATCGTCAATGGCGGCGATGCGGCGTTTGGAGCGATGCCGAACTTCGTCCCCGGCGATCTGCGGCAATTTGACGCGGGCGGCGCGGGCGACCATGTCGACCGGATGAACCAGAAAATGCTCGAGCGTATGGAACGCCTGGAGCAGCGGCTGCGCGAATTGCAGGACGAACGTGACGCGGCGCCGGCCGAGAAGGCTCCTGCGGACGAAGATCCGAGCGCTTGATTTTTGAGGCAGCCGTGGGGATTAATTCAATAGTCCCGCGGGTCAGTACCTCCGCGTGCTTCGACCAGGTTCAGCGATGGGCCTGGTCGAAGCTGTTATCGAACACAGACATTAACAGCTTGGCCGTCGGCGTACGTGCGAGTTTCACACAGCGCTCGCACGGACGACATCGTCCCCTCCCAGATCCGACGACCAAGCGACCACGGCCGCGGCTCGACATCGAGCCGCGGCCGTTGGCGTTTGATGGGCGTGTCGTACGCATTTCAGCCCCCGGCTCTGCCGGGGGGGAGCACTACGCAGGGCGACGCGTGCCGGAATGGTGACCGACCCCCCGGCGGAGCCGGGGGCTGTAAAAGGCGCTGCCATCCACAATGAAACTACCGCAACTCGACGAGCGGTAGTTGCTGCTGCGAGCGTCGCAGCTGTCCGCAGGCCGCATCGATGCGATCACCCTTACGGTGGCGAAACTTCACCGTTACGCCGCCCTGTTCGAGAATTGTGCGAAACGCCTGTCGGCTCTCGACCGTTGGCGTGCCGTACGGCAATCCGGCGACCGGGTTGTAGGGGATGACGTTCAGCAGCGCCTCGCGGCCATGCAGAATGCGGGCAAGTTGACGGGCGTGTTCCGGGGCGTCGTTCAGATCGGCCAGCAGCACGTACTCGTAGGTGATCCGGCGGCCCGAGACGTCGAAGTAGCGGTCGGCGGCGGCCATGATCGGGTCGAGGCCGATGTTCTTGTTCACTGGAACGAGTTGGTTGCGCAGCTCGTCGTTGGGGGCGTGGAGCGAAATGGCGAGCCGATAGTTCTGGTCGTGCCGAGCCAGTCGATCAATCGCCGGCGGCAGGCCGACGGTCGAGATGGTAATGCGGCGGGCGCTGATGCCGAGGCCATCCTCGCGATGGGCTTCGCCAAGCGCGGGGAGCAGACGATCGAGATTCGCGAGCGGTTCGCCCATCCCCATGACGACGATGTGACTCAGTCGCTCTTCAGGCGCGAGGAGTCGCTGCAGGCGGAGGATTTGCTCGACGATTTCGCCAGTGGTGAGGTTGCGATCGACGCCGTCGAGTCCGCTGGCGCAGAAGACGCACCCCATGCCGCAGCCGACTTGCGTGCTGATGCAGATCGTCCGGCGGACCGTATCGCGGAGCAGAACGCATTCGATTTGGCCGCCGTCAGCGAGTTGCAGCAGGAGCTTTTCGGTGCCATCCTCGGCTTGCGTGTGCTTGGCGACCTGCGACGTCCAAAGTTGAAACCGCTCGGCGAGGTCGGCGCGGAGCGACTTCGACAGGTCGGTCATCTCGTCCCAGTCACCGGCCCGCTTTTCGAACAACCACTTCCGCACCTGCGCCACCCGATAGCGAGGCACGTTCGCCTCGGCCGCCCATTGGGCAAGCGAGGCGTCGACGCTATCGAGCAGGTGTGGTTTTACGGAATCGGACATTGTTGGTAATTCAGGAATTGAACCGCCAAGGACGCCAAGAGCGCCAAGGAATACAGTCGACTAAATACTATCCACGACGGCACGGCGGACACGACGAATAAGAATGTGGGGGAAGAAATCAGCGAACAGCTTTTTTGATCGCCCCATCGTTTCTCTGTTCTTCGTCGTGTCGTCGTGGTAAATCTCCTTCGCATTTCCTTGGCGGTTGCCTTTTTTTTCTCGAACTACCGAGAGTTTGACAAAATCGCCGGCAGCCACGTGCAGAGGTAATAGGCCCGTGGGGCGGTGAGATCGAGGACGCCTGCAAAGTCGAGGCTGCTCCGCTGCGGCAGTAGCTGACTGTCGGCGCCGAGCAATGCCGTGAGCGGCGACGGCGGCTTGTCGTACTCGACGCAACGGACATTGTCGGTCTCCTTATCGGCGAGTTCGGCGGCCCGTTCGATCGCGGCTTCCATGAAGCCGATCTTGTCGATCAGCCCTAACTCTTGCGCTTGCTCGGCGGTGAAGATCTGGCCGGTCGTCGCCTTCTTCAGTTCGGCTTCATTTCCCTTAAGCTTCGGCCGGCCCGCTTCGACGATCGCCTTGAAGCGAGCGAAGCTCTGATCGACCAGCGTTTGCAGCAACTTCCGCTCTTCGGCCCGCTCTTCCGGCGAGAGGTCGCGGGTGGGGCTTCCCATCAGCTTGTACTTGTGGCTGGCGACCGAGTCATCCTTCACCTTCCAACTGGTCAGCAGTTCCGACACGTCGTAGTGCGGAATCACGACGCCGATCGAGCCAGTCCAAGTCGACGGCTCGGCGAAGATGACGTCTTCCTGCGTCTTTTGCTCGCCGCCGGCCATTGCCAGATAGTAGCCGCCGCTGGCGCAGATGCTCCCCATGCTGACGACCATCGGGATCTCGCGATCCTTCACCAGTTCCTTGAGCTCATGATAGAGATAATCGCTCGCCGTGACGGTGCCGCCGGGGGAGTCGACCCGCAGGACGATCGCCTTCACGTCGTTGTCTTCACGGACGCGGTCAATCTGTTTTTTTACAAATCCGTCAGGATCGAGAATCGTCCCTTCGACGCGGATGATGGCGACCTTGTCGGTCGCTTCCTTGCTGAGCGAGTGGTACTTTTCCTGCGGGGCGTCGGCGGGGCTGAAGTATTTCTTGTAGCTAGCATTCTGGCCGATGATGACCATCACGCAGACGCCGAGCAAAATCAGCAAGAGCTTGCCATAACGGCCGAACGCGGTCGGAGCCTGCTGTTGGATGATCACCTGCGGCGGCGCGGCGGGTTGCCGGCCGTAAGGGGCGGGATCGGTGGGCGTGGGGGTCGACATATAGAGCTCCTGCCAGTCTGGCGAGGGGGGAGAGCGATCGGGAATCCTCCATTCTACTGCGATGGCGGCGTCGCGACATACCGCAACGGCGAGCCGGCAATTCGACCCTGCCCCGCATATTCGCTCCGAATGCCGCCAAGCCCATTTAGCCCCGCCCGCTCGCGGCGGGTTCGCGGGCTACCGCCCGCGGCTAAATGGGCGTTGCGGTATGGGAAACGGAATGCGGGGCAACGCCAATGGAACACGAGTTCCGCCTGTCCGCCGTGGTGTTGCCTCGCCTTGGGCGAAACCGCTACAGTACGGCATATCTTGCCAGGATTGGCCGTTAGGCTGTGAAGTTACCGCGAGGAGTGCCAGCGTGTTTGTCGCCGCGTCATCGGATTGTTTTCCCGATTTGCCCAAGGATGAGGTGCTGCCGACGCTGGTCGACCTCGAATTCAACGCCGTCGAATTGCCGATCCGCAACGACGCCAGAGCCTGGATCACTCCCGCCGAGGTGGCCAAGAGCCCCGAGAAGGCGGTCGACTCGTTCCGCGACACTCACCGGCTGACGATCGCGGCCCTCACCGTCGAGCCGACCGGCGTGAAGGACGAGTATTACGGCCAGTTCAGCGCCTGCTGCAAACTCGCCAAGGCGCTGAAGGTGGTGCCCCTGGTGGTCCCAGCGGCAGAGCTTGGCACGCCGTTCAATGAAGAGATCGAGCGGCTTCGCGAGCTGGTAAAGATCGCGTCGCTCGAAGGGTGCCTCGTGGCGATGCGGACCGAAATTGGCTGTATGACCGAGGATCCTGACACGGCGGCCGTGCTGTGCAACAACGTGAAGGGCCTGGGGCTCACCCTCGATCCCAGCCACTACATCGCCGGTCCGCGGCAAGGGCGCGACTTTTCGAAGGTGATTCCCTACGTCTACAACGTCCACCTTCGCGACACCACCAAGAGCGCCATCCACGTCCGCGTCGGCCAGGGCGAGGTCGACTACGGCAAGCTGCTGGGGCAGCTCGAAAAGGTCGGCTACAACCGGGCGCTGACGGTCGACATGGCGCCGCTCGACGGGCACGATCATCGGCCCGAAATGCGGAAAATCAGGCTGCTGCTCGATAGCTTGCTGTAGGGCTGCATTGTCGGCAACAGGCCGCGATTGGGCGAAACTCCGCCGGGCCATTAGGGTATCATAAGGTGGAGGCGTCGCGACGCCTGCCGCTTGTAAGCACCCGAAATCCCAAGCGAGCCGGAGGGTTGATCCCTCCGGCAGTCAGCCCTTGGCCATCAGCGATTCCACCGCCGAGCGGTACACCGCGCACGATCCCGACGTGCGCTTGATGCTCCGCGTGCGCGACGACGATGCCGAGGCGTTCGAGGAGCTCATGCTCCGTTACCAGAATCGCGTCGTGTCGCTGCTGGCCCATATCACCGGGCATCGCGACATGGCGGAGGATTTGGCGCAAGACGTCTTCCTGCGGATTTATCGCGCCCGCAAGCGGTACATCCCCGGTTCGAAGTTTTCGACATGGCTGTTTACGATCGTGCACAACGTGGCGGCGAACGCCCAGCGGACGTTGTCGCGGCGAAAAGAGGTTCATCTCGCCGGCAGCAGTGCGAGCGATACAGGGGCCAACGCCCTCGACGCCGCGGCGGTCGCGCAGAGCAATCAGATGCCGACGCGGCAGCTCGACAAATTAGAGCTTCGCGACGCGGTGAACGTCGCCGTAGCGTCGCTCAACGAGCGGCAGCGCGAAGCGGTGTTGCTGAATAAATTCGAACATCTCAGCTACGAAGAAATCGCCGAAGTGATGGAAATGACCCCCTCGGCGGTGAAGTCGTTGCTGACCCGCGCGCGGTCGAACCTACGCGACGTGCTGGAGCCTTATTTGCAACAAGGAACTAAAGTCGAATAGGAAGAATTGAACCGCCAAGGACGCCAAGAGCGCCAAGGAAATGCAATTATTACCACGACGACACAACGAGCACGACGACGAATGAAGTAGACGCTGAGAGTATTTCAAATAGAATTCTTGTAGATTCATCGTCCCCGATTTCGTCGTGTCCATCGTGCCGTTGCGGTGAGTTTAATCAACTGAATTTCCTTGGCGCTCTTGGCGTCCTTGGCGGTTAGTAGAATTTTTTAGCGATAATGCCCCCATCCTCCGACGACCACCTGCAGCGTCTCGAAGAGATTGTCGCCTATCTCGACGGCGAACTTTCTGTCGAGGAGAGTGCGCGCGTCGAGCAGCGGTTGGCGTCTGATGAAGAGTATCGCCAGCAGCTGCAGAGTATCGAACGGGCGTGGCTCGCACTTGATCAGTTGCCGCAGGAGTACGTCGACGATCGCTTCTCGCGGACGACGATGGAAATGGCCGTGAAGGCCGCCGCAACCGAAGTGCAAGAGCGGACGATGGCCCTACCGGTCGTGCAACGTCGCCGCCGGTTTTCGTCGGTCCTGGCGGCGTGCGCTGCGGCGGCGCTGGGGTTCCTCGTTTTCCGCTTAGCGTGGCAAGGCCCTGATCGGGCGCTGCTGGCCGATTTGCCGGTGGTCGACAACGTCGACGTCTATACGCAGTTCGATTCGCCGGAGTTTATTCGCTCGTTGCAGCAAAATCTGGGCGATGATCTGCATGAGCTCGGTTGCAAGCCATGCCAAGCGCCTGAGCGTATGGAACGACTGAAGATCGTCTCCGACGCCGAGGGTCGCGGGGAGTGGCTTAGCCAACTCGACGACGAAGAGCGAACGAATCTTCGCGCCAAGTTCAATCGATTTCGTCAACTGCCGGCCGATGAACAGCAGCGGCTACGAAAGCTTCATGGCGAGATTGCCGCCGAGCCAGATGCCGGCAAGCTGCAAACGGCCATGCTTGTCTACGCCGATTGGCTTGGCGGGTTGCCGCCGGCGCGCCAGTTCGAATTGCGCACGATGCAGCCCCCAGACGAGCGAATTCGTACGATTGAGCGTTGGGTCGATGAAATGCGCGACGACGCCGTGCTGACCCTCACTGACGAGGAGTTGCGGCGGTTCGTGCGCAAGATCCGCGAGCCGCTGGAAAAACTGCAACGAGACGCGATGCGCGAAGCTTCGAAATCGAACGGCGGTCGCGGGCGCAACCCGATGATGCTCAATCAAATTCCCAATGTGATGATCCATCGCGTTGCCGATGGCATGGGCGAGCCAGGCGAGTTTCAGGATGCTGTGCTGCAGGCCTTGCCGGAACGAACTCACGAAGCGTTCAAGTCGCTGGAGCCGCGGCAGAAGGTTGATCGCATCATGACGTGGCTCCGACAAACCGAATCGTTGCAGGGCGAAGTCTCGCAAGAGGCGCTGGAGCGATTCTTCGCCGAAGAGCTTGATGCCGAAACGCGGGCTGAGCTGCTCAGCCTACCTTCCGATGAGATGGAAAAGGCGCTGCGGCGGATGTACCGACTCCAGCCGGGAAGAGGAAACGGCAACCCCTGGGCATGGGGCAAGGGAGAGCGGGGCGACGGACCCCATGGACGCGACGGACGCGGCCCGGGATTTCGTCCAGGCGGCCCTGACGACCACGAGGGAGGCCCGCGAGGTCCGGGCGGAATGGGCCCCGGCGGCCGACGTTGGCAGGATGGAGTGCCTGGACGGGGCGGACCAGAGGAGCGGCCTAACGGCCCACCGCCGTTCCGTGGTCCCGACGGGAGATTTGGCGTCGGCCCACGCCCTGAATGGGACGGGCGCGGACCGGGGCCTCATTTCGAGGGCGGACCGCCCAGGCCGGAAGATTTCGGCCCGCCGCCGCCCGCGGAAGAACCGCCGTCCGACGAGAAGCCGGCGTCACCCGCCGATCAAGAATCGACCGACGATAAATCGTCGTGATCTCCCGGCCCCACACTAGACGTAGCAGATCGCCAAGCCCATTTAGCCCCGCCGCTCACAGCGGGTCGCGGGGCAAGCCCCGCGGCTAAATGGGCGTCGTAGTGTGGTGAGCGCTCGTGCAGGTTCAGCCGCGCCGCGTGAGAAGCCCCGCGGCGAATCCCAGCAGGTCATCGCGCTCGCGGCAGATGGCCTCGTAGCGATCCCAATTGCCGCTCGCACGGGCGAGTTCGAGCAATGTCGGGGCGTGCGTCGACAACTCGCGATCCTTCGTCGCCAACTCGCTGTACGCTGCGAGGGCCTCGTCAGGCCGATTGAGTCGCAGCAGCAACACGAGCAGCGTCTCCACGGCCGCCGTGCTGCGAGGATCGTCTCCTTCTGCGCGAGCTTTGTCGCCAAAATATTGGATCGCGTCGTCGACCTCTCGGCCAAGGATCGCAGCGAACCATCGGCGGTGAGCGGCGAAGAGCTCTTCGAACGGCGCCTCGCCGGGGTACTGCAAATCGGCAGGCAGACGCGAACCGTAGTCGGCGATCTCGAACGCCTTGGTCACGAGCGCCGGATCAGTGAGCAAGCGGGCGTACCGCACGGTGCTTTGCAGGTGCGAGACGTCGAGATGATAGTTGCCGCCGGCTAGCAGTTCGGGATTCTGCTCGATCAATTGGCCGATCGACAACGTGTTCGGGGGCGCCGTTCCCTTCAGCTTGTTGTAGTGGCCGCGCAGATTGCCGTGCAGTTCGCGATAAACGTGCCGCAGCAGGACGCCGGCGCAGGCTCGCACGTCGGTCGCATCGAGTTGCTGGCTCATCCCGTCGAGCGTCGTGATCGAGTTGCAGGTGCCGTTGCGGCCGAGCAGCCAAGCGTAGCCTCGCTCGGGATCGATGCCTTCGAACAGCGCGAGTTCGATCAATTCGTCGGCCCGTTCGTCGTCGAGGACGACCGTCGCCAAGCGTTCGCGGATTGAGAACTTGTCGCCGGCTGGGCGGAGGTACATCCAGGCCTCGCGAAGTCGGCCCGACTCGAGCATCAATTCGCCGACCTCGCGGCAGGCGGCGAGGTAACCGGCTTCGACCTGCGAACGGAGCGGCTCTTCGACGTCGTCGATCGGCGTCCGGCGATCAAGGGGCAAGCCGTGGCGGTGGCGCTCCTGCAGCAGCCGCAGATCGAAGAGTCGATGCAACTCGCCGGCGGCGACGAGCGCTTGAGCGACCTCCTGAAACATCTCCCGCGGATCGTCGGCGAGATTGGCGAGTTCGTCGTACTTCATGATCGCGGTCATCGGTTTTCCTCCACCCTTTAATTTAACCGCGAAAGAGACGAAAGGAACGAAAGAAAAGCAGGGGAATGGGCCCGCGAATCACGCGAATGAGCGCGAATAGCAATTTTGACGGGATAACAGGATCAAGGGGATCGACGGGATGAAATTCATTCTTGCATCCAAATCGCGTCGATCCTTTCAAATCCTATGATCCTGTCCAGTCTTCACTCGCGTGATTCGCGGGCTTTTCTTTTTTCGTCGTTTTCGTGTGTTTCGTGGTTAATAAAAAACCGGCCCGAAGCTTTGGGGCTTCGGGCCGGTCGACGTTGCATTCAATTCGTCGCGTTGCGACTACAGCGAGTAACCTTCGCGGTAGGTCGGCTTGACGATCGCCATCAGGCTCGGATCGTCCGGCGTGATCGTCTTGGCGTCCCACTTCACCGGTTCGCCCTTCCAGACGGCCAAGTTGCCGAGCAGGATCGTCTCGGTCAGCGGGCCGGCGTAGTCGACGAAGTTCGACATCGCCTTCTTGTTCTTCGGGTCGAGAATCGCGTCATAGAACTCTTGAACATGTCCGAGTTCCGGCTCTCCCGGCGGCTTCGGATAGTCGACGGTCAACCACTCGACGTCGTTGTTGAGTTCGATCCCCTCGTTGGCGTAGTCGCCGGCGGCGTACATCGTGCACTTGTCGCCGACGATCAAGCAGCCGCTCGCATTGAGCGACTTCGGCTTGCCGTCTTTACCCGGCTTCACGAAATCGGCGTACAGCTCGGCCGGCGGCAGGTTGGTGCCGTCGTACCAGTAGAACGTGAACGGCGCGCGGCCGTCGAGTTCGGGGAAATCGAACTTGATCTTCGACTTCGTCGGGTAGCTGTCGTGATCGTGGCCCGAGGTCTCGGCGACGACCCCCGTCGGGTCACGCATGTTGAGGCCCATGAAGGGCAGGTTGCAGGTGTGGCAGGCCATGTCGCCGAGGGCGCCAGTGCCGAAGTCCCACCAGCCGCGCCACTTGAAGGTGTGGTAGCCGTCGGCGTAGGGTCGCATCGGCGCCGGGCCGATCCACGATTCCCAATCGAGTTCCTTCGGCACGGGCTTCTCGGCGCCGCGGGCTTCGCCTTGGGGCCACACCGGACGGTTGGTCCAAACGTGAACTTCCTTCACCGTGCCGACCTGCCCGGCGCGGAGCCGATAGGCGGCTTCCCGCATCGGCTCGAAGGCGGTGTACTGGTTACCCATTTGGGTGACGACGCCCGCTTCCTTGGCGATCTTTTGGATCTCGCGAGCTTCCCAGATCGAGTGCGTGAGCGGCTTCTGGCCGTAGCAGTTCTTGCCCATCTTGAGGGCCTTGGCCAGGATCACCGCGTGGGTGTGATCGGGCGTGCTCACCGTGACGACGTCGACCTGGTCGCCCAGCTTGTCGAGCATCTCGCGATAGTCGGTGAACTTGTTGTCGGTCTTGTAGAAGCGGCCCGATAGATCGAGGAACTTGCGATCGACGTCGCAGAGGGCGTGAATCTTGCCGAACTTCGAGGCGTTTTCAACGTCGCCCTTTCCCTTGCCGTTGACGCCGCAACAGGCGATCTGCAGTTGTTCATTGGGAGAGGCGCTTGCCTTCAGTGCGAGACCGCCGGCGACCCAATAGCCGGCGCCGGCCGCAGCCGAATAACGCATGAAGTCGCGACGCGAGGACTGCCGTTTCTGTGGTTGCATTTTTGAATGCCCCTGGAGAGATAGTGCGCTGGTGGGAGCACGCTCGATGCGAGCCGTGCAACCGATGGATGATCCTGCGGAAGCAACGTTCGCCAGAGCCGCCGTTACAAAACGATGGTCGCCGTTCGCGCCGTGGGGTATGCGCCTCGGTCAGAGAAGTAGACCGGCGCCGGAGCGAACCTTGAATTTAGCTGAGGGGAAGTCGGCTGGCAACGCGCCAGGGAGGCGAAAGCCGCCCGCTTTTGGCGGCCGAACCTTTGCCGAAATGCGTCGCCTCGACCTTAGCGCTGCCGTTTCGGGCAGGCATTTCCCGGCTTTGACGAGGCCATGTAACGCTCCAGAAGTCGTACACCCCAGCGATTGACCCGCATTCGATGGAAACGCCGACGCAAAAAAACGATGCGCTGGCGTTCTTTGCGCAAGCGATTCGATCTGCGTCGCGGGGAAGCCCTGCGGCTAAATGGTCGCTACGAGATGGTGCGCCGGTAACGTTTCTCGGCCGATTCAAGGAGGGCGACTTGGTGAACGTCGAGCATGCCGCCGCGCGGCGCGAGTTGTCGGCCCGTAATCGAGCAGGCTAGACTGAGTGCTTCGCCAGTGGCTAGTCGACGCATTCCCCCAGATGCCTCGCGGCGGCCGACCTGATATTCCAACTGCGTGGGAGACCATCGACGTGACTCGCTTTGCATCGTGCCGCTTGCTTTCCGCTTCGTTTCGCGCCGCAAGCCGCTGGGGGACGCTATTGGTTCTGCTCGCTCTCGCCGCGCCGGCGTTTGCTGCCGGGATCGAGGAACGCCTCGTGGAACTGCAGGCGAAGATCCAAAAGAATCCGGCTGGCGAGATCATCGCGATTGATCTCGAGAATCGCCCGACGTTGCCAGCCGACGTGGCCGAGATCGGCAAGCTGGGCTCGCTGGAAACCCTCGTCCTCTGGGGGACCGACATCGATGATGCGACGCTCGACTCGCTCGCTGGCCTGTCGAAGCTGAAAAGCCTGACGCTCCGCAACACCGCCGTCACGAACGAAGGACTGCCAAAGCTGAAGCTGCTCAAGGCGCTCCGCCAACTCAATCTCCAGCGCTCGGCGGAACTCACCAACGAAGGAATGGCGACGATTGCCGAGATGCCGGAGCTGACGCACTTGATGCTCCCCTACACGAAGGTGACCGACGAAGGGGTGGTCGCACTCGCGCCGCTAAAAAAACTGCGGCTGCTCGACCTGCGCGGCTGCACGCTGGCCGACAAGGCGTGCGATCAGATCGGCCAAATGGGGACCCTCGCCGCGGTCAAGTTCCGCAGCCCGTCGATCACCGATGCCGGCGTCGCCAGTCTCGCCAAGCTGACGAAGCTCAAGGGCCTGCATCTCGAAGACGCTAAGCTGAGCGACGACGGCATGGTCCACCTCGCTGGCCTGAAGGATCTCGACGACCTCAATCTGCTCCGCACGACGATCACCGACTACGGCACCGAGCACCTGAAGGGGCTCACGAAGATGAAGCAGTTGGTGCTCCGCGGCACATGGGTCACCGACGACACGCTGCAGTACCTCGCCGGCATGCCGGAGTTGTTTAAGCTCGACCTGAGCGAAACGGGCGTCGAGAACGCCGGCTTGGCGCATCTCACAGAACTGCCGAAGCTCGTCTACCTTGATCTCTGGGCGACCCGCGCCAACGACGACGCGATGGATCACGTCGCGAAGATGGAAGCGTTGGAGTTTCTGAACCTCGACAACACAATGGTGAGCGACGCAGGGCTCAAGAAACTCGTTGGCCTTAAGAAGCTGAAGACGCTGCAGATCTCGCAGACCCCGGCGACCGACGCGGGGGCGGAAGAATTGAAGGCGGCGATCCCTGGGATCAAGATCGTCCGCTAGATCGTGTTGAACGAGAAACGGTAGAAGCCGACGTGCTTCACGACGCGGCGGCCGATCGTGTCGTTAATCACCTCGGCAATTGACTGGCGAAGCTTCGTCAGCTTGGCTTCTTCAAACGTGCGCGGATCCATGGCGCGAACTTCGACGAGCATCTTGGCGCGCAGTTCGGCGCCGCGCATCCGCAGGGCGTCGTCGATCGCCTGTCGGTCGCCGCGGCTGACTTGGCCGAAGACATGGAAGTCGATCAGGTTGTCGGTCGCCTCGCCCAACGTGTGGGGAAGGGTAATTCGATAGGCGCCGAGATCGACCTCGTCCATTTGGATCAGATCGCGCGAGTCTTGACGCGCCTTCAGCAGCGCGGCCGTGTCGTAGCAGCCGGCGAACGGGAGCAGCGTTAGCGTGGCAATCAAAGCTCGTGTAGCGGAGGTCATTGCTAGTGAGGGGCTTGAGCGTCGCCGTCGTTGTAGTCGCTGTTATCGCTACCTGCGGCGTCAGTCTAAATCCTGTGGCTCCCTCCCCCTCAAGGGGAAGGGACCAGATGGTGTGATTCCGAGGCGTCGCCTAGACCCTTCGGCAAGAACAAGTCTAGTGCGCCGTCCGGGCAGGCGTTTGTGACGTAGGCTTTCGTTGTAACGATTGTTCCGTCGCGACCCGCACCTGTTCCGCCATGTTCGCCATCAAGCTTCATCATTTGCCGCTGACAGCGCTTGCGCTGCTGGCGGCGCTCGGCTGCAGCAAGGCGGAAGGCCCCAAGCTTGTCGACTTTCTCGAAGAGATCGAGTTCGACGTGCCGCTGGAGACGGCGTCCTACGTCTCGCTTGGGAAGTTCGATATACCGATCGCCGCAACCCAGCAACCGACCGACGCGGCGCCGGAAAGTGCTCCCGACGAAGCCTTCTGGATGCGGCTGCAGTTCGAACTGACGGCCGAAACCGATCCTGACAACGAAGCCGCCGTCGCCGCCGAGGCCGAGGCCCATCGCGGCGCCATGAGCGACGCCGTCATTTCAATCGTGCGGACCAGTTCCGTCGACGAATTGGCCGATCCGCGCCTCTCAGCAGTCAAGGCGCGGCTGACTGACGTCGCGCGGCCGATGTTGGGCGAAGAGCGGGTGCGGCAGCTGGTGTTTAACGAGTTCGACGCCGATGCGCTGGAACATGCCGAAGCGGCGCCGGCGAAGGAGGAAGCCAGTGGGCATCATTAGTCTTGAAGGGTTTAGCGACCGCACGCGGCTCTCGCTGCGCGTGCTGTTCATACTCGCGCTGGCCGCCTTCTGGCAATGCCCGGCGTTCGCCAGCGGCGGCGGCGGGCATGGGGCGCCGGCGGAAGGGGGCCACGGCGCCGAGCCGGCGTTGCCGCCGCATGATCCGACGTTGCCGCGAGCGGTCGATCTCGGCGAGTTCAACTTGCGCAACTTCCGTCCGACGCACAACGAAATCGCGAGCTTGAGGTTCGCGGTTCAAGTCGTGCTGCCGCCGGGAACGACCGACGAGACGATCCATGAGTTCGAGCATTGGAAGCGGCGGCTCCGCGATCAGGCGATCACAGCGATGCGTTCGGCGACGCCCGACGATTTGGCCGATCCGAAGCTCGAGCGCGTCAACCGGTTGCTGCTGCTGCGGCTCAAGCGCGTGCCGACGCCGAAGCCGATCAGCGACGTTTATCTGACCGACTTCGCGATGTCGAGCGGTTGAGGTGCGCCCGGGCGAGCCGCATTGGACTGGTCGCTTAAGCGACCAGTCCGAGGGAGCCTCCATACCGGTGGATCCAGCGCCGCTACTTGGGCGCCGCGCCCCTGCTCGCGACGTCGTTGCTCCCTTGAGCCCCAAGGTACGCGAATAGATCCGCCACCTGTTCCAGTGTCAGCGGATTGAGCAGCCCCGTCGGCATCGCCGAGACGTCGCTCGGTTGGATATCGTCGATTTCACCCTGCGAGAGTTCGACTTTCTGGCCGTTCGTCTGTAGTACCGTGACGTCGCCGTTGCCCTGTTGCGAAACCAACCCCGCGTAGCTCTTGCCGCCGGCGGTGACGACGCGGGCCGCATACTGGTCGCTGATCACGTGCGACGGGTAAACGATCGACTCGAGGATTTCCTTCCGCTGGAAGCGTCGCGAGACTGCGGTGAGGTCTGGCCCCATCGTTTCGCCGCTCGTGCCGACGCGGTGACATGAGGCACACTGCGCCTGCGTGAAAACCTGCGCCCCGCGGCCGGCCTCGCCTTGCTTGCCTTGATCGCTGTTGAGGAACGTCAGCAGTTCTTCGTAGCTCCATTTGTCGCGGCCGGCGTCACTCGGCAATTCGGCGGCCGGCGCCTCGGGGAACTTGGCCGCATACCACCGTTGCCATCCCGCCATATCGCTGCCGCTCTGGCCGCTCCAGTGCGTGAGCAACTTCGCCGCGTCCGCGCCGCCGTTGTCGCCGAGTTTGAGCCCCAGCAGAATCGCATCGCGGAAGGTCGCCGCGTCGGCAGGGCGTTGGTTCACTCGCGTCAGTGAGGTGAGGACTTCCTGCGCCATTGGCCCTTCGACCGTCTTCAGCGCGTCGACCAGAATCTTCCAGTTTTCACCGCCCGGATGTTGGGTGAGGCTCATCGCGACCGGGCCGCGGTACTCCGGCTCGTCGCGATAAATCGTGCGCAAATATTCTTGCGAAGCCGGTTCGTCGTTGGCGCCGAGCACGGCGATCACGCCGACACGCAGCCGGCGATAGAGATCGCTCTCGGCGCACTTCGGCGCGATGCGTCCGTCGAGATCGCGAACCGCCGCCAAGACCTGCGGACCGGGGTTCTCCGGCAAACTGGCGAGCGTCGATAACGCCGAGGCCGGCCACTTGTCGCCGCCAGCAATGAGATGTTGCCGCTCGGCCATCGACAGATTCTTCAGGTAGTCGCGGGTGAAGTGTTCGACGTACTTGTCGACGCTGTAGCCCCCCTTCACCGTGCGGGCTTGTTCGTAGAATTTCAGCAGTTCGAGCTTCGCGGGCGTCGACCAGCCAGTATTCAAGCGAGCGGCGTGGGCCGCGATGTGGAGCTTCTCTTCAACCGGCACGTCGGCCTTGGCCAACTCGGCGGAGAACTTCGCGGCGGCGCCATCGACCTGCAGGAACGTCAGTAGCCGCACCAACTCGCGATTCGCGGCTGGTTCGTCAGTCGGGTACATCGCCAGCAGTGGTGCGGCGACGGCGGGCGCGCTCTTCGCATCGAGCTTGCCATGGAACATTGCCAATTCGATCACCCGCAGCAGGTTGGCGCGCTCAAGTTCCGTCGGCGCTCCTTGAAGCATCGTCAGGCAACGCTGGATCACCGCCTGCGAGGTTGCCGGTTTCCGCTCGACGTTGACCAGTGCCGTGGCGCCAACGCAGAAGGGTTGCGGCTTCGTTTCTTTCATGATGGCTCCGGCCCATGATTCGACCGGCAACTGTTCGATCACCCGCCGCGCGGCGAACGCCGTGAAGCGGTCTTCATCGCCCAAGAGCGGCAGAATATCGTCGGCCGCCGGCAGCGTGCCGCGACGCATCAGCGACTCGCACGCACAGCGGCGGACCAGCGGATCGCTGTCTTGCAGGCACTTGGCAAGCGCCGCCCGCACGCCAGGATCGTCGCTGACGTACATGAGCCGCGCCGCCTTCGCGCGAATCGCCGGCTCGACGTCGGTCGACAGCTGCGTGAGCAACTGATCGCTCGGTCGCGGACCGAAGTAAACGAGCAAATCGATCGCGCGGGCCCGTTCACGGACAATCCGTTCGGGGTTCAGCGCAACTTTGTTGAGTTCGCTTTCCCATTTGTCGCCGAGCGCCTGCCGCACGCCGGCCGCCTTGGCTCGCGCCCAGTCGGCGTCGATCTGCGGTTGGCGCAAGGCGCGCTCAATCCCTTCGCCCATGTCAGACATTTCGGGCCCAACCGGCACGTTGCAGCGAACGCGGTAGACGCCGCCGTCGGTGCCGCGGCCGCCGGTGCAGAAGTAGAGCGAACCGTCTGGTCCGACGGCGCAGTCGGTGGCGTTGAGCGGGCGGCCTTCGAGGAAGACTTCGCTCTTGCCAATGTAGCTGGCGCCGTCGCGCGTAAAGGTGATCGCGTGAATCTTGCCGGTCGCCCAATCGCAACCGAACATCGCCCCCTGGTACTTCGCCGGGTAAGCGTAGTGGTCGTAAAACTCCACCCCAGTCGGCGAGCCGGGGCCGATGTCGACCGCCGCCGGCAGGCTATCCAAGTAATAGTCAGGCCACTTCGACCAACCGCTCCGCCAACCCATCTCGGCGCCGGCAGGGACGTGGTTCACGCGCGTGGGTCGATACCAGGGCGCGCCGCGGTCCCATTCCATGTCGGCGTCGTAGGTGAAGAGCTCGCCGTCGAGGTCGAAGGCAAAGTCGTAGGCGTTGCGCAAGCCGCCGGCGATGTATTCGACGAAGCTGCCATTGGCGTCGGTGCGAAAGATCGTCCCGCCCGGCGAAGGGATGCCGACGGCGTGGCCCCCCGGATCTTCGTACTTCGGCAAGATGAGGTCGCCTTCATACCAGAGTCGATACGGGCTGCGCGAGGTGGGCGTCCCGTCGGCTCGCGTGAAATTGCCGACGATGACGTAGATCAATCCGTCCGGTCCCAAGCGCAGGCCGTGGGCGCCATGTTCGCCCTTCGAGCCTTTGAAGCTCATCAGCTTGACGATTTCGTCGGCCTCGCCGTTACGATCGGCGTCGCGCAGTCGATAGAGGCCCATACCTTCGGGACCGTCGCCGACGACGAACAGTCGCAAGCCGATGGCGAGCAGTCCTTGGGCATTTTGGATTTTATCGCAGTAGGTCGTCGCCTTATCGTGAATGCCGTTGCCGTCGCTGTCGGTGAGCAGCTTCAGGTGGCCCCCTTCCTGCGAGGCGAAAATGTTGCCGCGGGAGTCGAAGGTCATCGCAATCAGCGAACCGACTTCGTCGTCGCGCATGATCCGCTCAACTTCAAATTCTTTGTCGACGATGAACCGGGCGCCGACTCCTTCGATGACGATTTCGTTGCCCCAGGGGAGCGTGTCGCCGAATTGACCGTAGCTGGCCGCGGCGACCCAATCTTTGTCGTTGAACTGCGGCACGGCCCAGTTGGCGAACTCGCGGACGCTCGTCTTCCACGACTTGTCGGTCGAGAAGCCTTCGAAGGTGCCGCCGACCTGCTTGACGATCACCCGCGCCGCGAGGCCCGCGGAACCGGCGTCCTTGTTGTCGACGCGGATGGCGATCGTGTTGCGGCCCGGCAGCAGTAGGTCGGTAATGTCGTGAACTTGCAGCTGCCGCCAGTCGGTTCCCTTGGCGACCGGCTTGCCGTTGACGAACAACTCGAACTCGTTGTCCGCCGTGAGGTGGATCTCAGCCGCTTCGGCGTTGGAAACCTCGAACGACTTGCGGAAGAAGCAACTGCCGACGGGGATCTCGTTCCGCTTCTGCGCGGGGGACCAGATCCACTCCGCCTCGCCGTCGGCGGCGTGGGCGATGGGAGTAACGGCAGTCCAGGCGAGCAACAGCGTGGCGAGCGCCAGCAGCGAACGGATCGTATGCAGCATCGGAGAAATCCTTTTCAACCGGCAGCGCCGTCAGCGATCGACAGCGCGAGGGGCGGGGAGAATAGCACCAGAGCCCCGTTACGGGCAATGGAAACATCGCCCGTCGCCCCGTCAAAATTGCACCCACCCCACATCGCCCATTTAGCCGCGTGCCGCAGGCCGCGCGCCCTTTTTTATTGGGTGCCACCCCGCCGCAAGCGGGCGGGGCTAAATGTCCGGTGCTGGATGGGAAGCGTTAGCAGCGGGGCGGGCGGCTCGGGGTTGCTTGCGCGTGGTCCCCTCGACTCTCATTGACCCGCGCCGAAGAATTGGGCTACGATCCCTGGCGAGCACGGGGTGATTTTGCCCAGTTTGCCGTCCGACCCAAATTGTCCATCCTCCTCAGCCCCGCGACGCCGCGGGGGTAAGGTCCAACGACATGCCAGCATCGAGCCCGCTCCGGTCCCTTCTGCTTCTCCTCCCCACCTGCTCGCTGCTATGGCTGACTTCTGGATGCTCGTCGAAACCGGCCGCCGCTCCGGCCGAGAAGCCGGCGGCGGCCGATTCTGCAGAGGCGTCTGCCGCCACGGAAGCTCCTTCAGCAGAGCCCGCGGCGACGACTGAGGGCGGGGGTGAAAAATCAGCAACGACGGAAGCGCCGGTGGAGAAGGTGGCCAACCTCGACCCGAAGGCCCCGTTCGAACTCGGCAACGCCCTGGAAAAGTTCGCTCCGCCCACGCTCGAAGAACTCGACAAAATGAAGTGGAACGACGGCCGCATCGCCGATGGCATGACGCTTTTGCGAGAGGAGAAGGCGAGCGAACCTGCCCCGACTGTCACCGCCGAAGAGGCGTTGAAGCTGCGCAACGATTCGCCTGAGAACAACGCCAAGATTCTCGCGGCGCTCGGCGTGCTGCAGCCGGAGGGAGGCCAGGGGGTCGATTACGAGGCCAAGATGGTCCGCCACGCCGGCGGCGATCTCAACAGCACCAATCCCCTCTTCTCCAGCAGCGTTACCGACGGCGAATTCGCCGACCTTACCGGCCTGGCGATCATGAGCTTCGATCGTCAGCTAAAAAACTTTGCTCCGAAAGACGTCGTCGTCTCGTGGCAGACGAGCGAAGACGGTCTGGTTGATCGTTTCGTCCTGCGCGACGACATCACCTGGTCCGACGGCAAGCCGTTCACGGCGTACGACGTCGAGTTCACGTTCAAGCTGATCATGTCCGACCACGCCCTGCTGGTGATTCCGGCCATTCGCGGCAGCGGCACCGATCAGATCAAGGCGATCAAGGCGTACGACGACCACACCGTCGTCATCTTCCATAAGGAGGCGCTGGCGACGAATATCACGAACATCAACTTCCCGATCCTGCCGAAACACGTCTACGAGAAATCGGTGGCCGAGGATCCTTCGCTCAAGCGGAGCGCCTATCACACCGAGCAAGAAGCCAAGCCGGTCACCGCCGGAGCGTACGAATACGTCAGCCGCAAAAGGGGCGAGGAGTTCGTCGTCCGCCGCCGCGAGAGCTACTACATGCACGACGGCAAGCAGGTCCGCGACAAACCGAACTTCGCCGAAGTCCGCGTGAAGACGATCGAAGACCTGAACACCGCGCTCCTCGCATTGAAGTCGGGCGACATCCAGCAGATGGAACTGCGGGCCGAGCAGTGGGCCGGCCAAACCAACGGCGACGATTTCTATGCGAAGAACACCAAGGTGACGGCCCCCGAATGGACCGAGTTCCACATTGAATGGAACCAGCGCACCGCCGACGGCAAATCGCCCAGCCCGCTCTTCGGCGACTCGCGCGTCCGCTGGGCGATGACCTATGCCTTCGACTACGACGAATTGATCAACACGATCACTCACGGTCTCTACCAACAAGGGCAGGGGACGTTCCACCCGACGGCTTGGATGTTCCCCAAGAACCCGCCCGAACTCATGAAGCAGAACTTGGATAAGGCTGAAGACTTGCTCGAAGAAGCCGGCTGGACCGACAGCGACGGCGACGGCATTCGCGACAAGGAAATCAACGGCCAGATCGTGCCGTTTGAGTTTCAACTGATGACTTCCCAAACAGAAACCGGCATTCAGACGGCAACCCTGATGAAGGAATGCCTGGAGCAAATCGGCGTCATTGCTAACGTGAAGCCGACCGAGTTCGTCGTCATGCAAGACAAGCTCCTGAAGCATGAGTTCGACGCCTGCCTCGGCGGTTGGGGCGCCGGCACCGATCCGAGCATGCAATCAAACATCTATGGCACCGGAGCCCAGCGTAACTACGGACAATACTCGAACCCGAAAGTCGACAAGCTCTTCGAACAAGGCCTCCGCGAGCTTGATCCCGCCAAGCGGGCCGAGATCTACGGCGCCATCCACTTGCAGTTGTGGGAAGATCAGCCCGTCACCTGGCTCTTCTACCGCAACGCCTTCTTCGGATTCAACAAGAGCCTGCGCGGTTACAACTTCGGGGCGCTGGGACCGTTTAAGTACAACCCCGGCTTCACCAGTCTCTTCGTGCCGGCGGCGACGCCTTAGTTTTCTTCATTCAGAGAATGCTTTTAGAGCTACAGCTCACGCCCGCTTCGCGATAATGCCATGACCAGCTACATCATTCGCCGGCTCGGCATTGGCGTGATCACCTTGCTACTGATTACGTTTCTGGTCTACGGCCTGGTGCGGAATATTCCCGGTACGCCGTTCACCAGCGACCTCGCCCAGATGAATCCCAGCAAGATGATGAGCCCCGAGGCGGCGGAGAAGCTCAACCGTCTCTACGGCCTCGACAAACCGTGGTATCAGGCCTACTTCCACTGGATGAGCAATGTTCTGCAGGGCGACTTCGGCGTCTCTTACTCGCGCAACAACAAGCCGGTCGGCACGTTGATTCTCGAAAGGATGCCGGCAACCTTGCTGCTGTCGTCGACCTCGTTGGTCTTGGCGTATCTGCTGTCGGTGCCGATCGGGCTCTGGTCCAGTGCGCGCGCCGACTCCCCGTCGGAGCGGACCGCCAGCACGCTCCTCTACATGCTCTATTCGCTGCCGGCGTTCGTGGCGGCGCTCTATCTACAGCTGTTGTTCTACGTGAAGCTCGACTGGCTACCCCTCTACGGGATGACGTCGGATGATTACGCCACCTTCACGACCGGCGGCAAGGTCTGGGACTTGCTGCTGCACGCGACGTTGCCGGTGATCTGCTTCACCTACGGCAGCTTGGCGTTTTACTCTCGCTTCATCCGCGCGAACATGCAGGAAGTGCTGCGGCAAGATTACATCCGCACGGCGCGAGCCAAAGGCGTCGCCCCGCTGACGATCATCTGGAAGCATGCGTTCCGAAATACCTTGATTCCGTTCGTCACGCTGGTCGGTCTTTCGCTACCTGGCCTCTTTAGCGGCGCCGTCATTCTCGAACAGATTTTCTCCTGGCCGGGGATGGGGCGACTCTACTTCGAATCAATCGGCCAACGCGACTACAACGTCATCATGGGCCTCACGCTGATGTTCAGCGTGCTGACCCTCGCCGGGCAGCTATTGGCCGACATCCTCTACGCCGTGGTCGATCCGCGCGTCACTTACAACTGACAAGCCCGCCGATGCTGACCACGCCTCCCGAAGTCGAAACCATGCTTGCCGAATCGGCCGAACCCTCAGCCGGCTTCTGGTTCGAATCGTGGCGTCGTTTCCGCAAACGCAAGCTCGCCGTCGTCGCGCTGACGTTCGTCGTCGCGCTCACCGCCATCGCCGCCACGGCGCCGCTGATCGCCGGTACGCGTCCGATCGTCACGCGCTACAAGGGCGAGCTCTATTTTCCCGCCCTCTGGTACTACAACCGTTCGTGGGAAAACCCGATCTTCAACAAGGATCGCTTTCGCGCGAACTACATCGCGAGTCTGCAGGCCAAGGATCCGGAGAGTTGGGCCATTTGGCCGCTCGTTTACCAAGATCCCTACCGTCGGGTCCGCGGCGATCTCGTCTGGCCCGACACGCCTGAGAATCCCGCCAACGGCCCGCCGAGCCGCTACAACTGGTTTGGCACCAACTCGCAAGGGTTCGACGTCTTCGCCTCCATGGTCCACGGCGCCCAGACGGCGGTGAGCGTCGGCTTCGTCTCGATGAGCATCGCCGCGGCGATCGGCATCACGCTCGGCGCCCTCGCCGGCTACTTCGGCGGCTGGATCGACACGATCATCAGCCGCATCATCGAAGTGGTGATGTGCATCCCCTCGCTGGTGCTCATCCTCGCGCTGGTTGCGCTCCTCGATCGCGTGACCAACTTCCACCTGATGGTGATCGTCGGCTGCACCGGTTGGACCGGCATCGCCCGGCTCACGCGCGCCGAGTTCATGAAGCTGAAACAACTCGAATTCGTCTCCGCCGCCCGCGCGATGGGCGCCGGCTCCACGCGCATCATGTTCACGCACATCCTGCGCAACTCGCTGGCGCCGGTCTTGGTGCCGATCACGTTCGGCATCGCCGACGCGATTCTCATCGAGAGCGGCCTGAGCTTCCTCGGCTTTGGCGCCTCGCCCCCGAACCCCAGCTGGGGAACGCTGCTCGCCGCGGGCCGCAACTCGATCGAACAAACCTGGTGGCTCATCGTCTTCCCCGGCGCCGCCATCTTCCTCACTGTCCTGGCGTACAACCTCATCGGCGAAGGCCTCCAAGAAGCCACCGACCCCCGTCTCCGCCAGGACGCCCACTAATATTCCAAGAACAACCACCAAGACACAAAGGCACGAAGGAAATCACCAAGGGAACAGAGTACGATCAACAAACATTCGACCGCTTCCTACTTAGTGCTTCCTTAGTGCCTTGGTGTCTTCGTGGTTAAGCATTTCTAAAAAGTTCGCCGCCATGTCCACCGCAGTCATCGACGTCAACGACCTGAAGACCTACTTCCACACCGAAGAAGGCGTCGTCCGCGCCGTCGACGGGGTGTCGTTCCGCATTGAGGCGGGCCGCACGCTCGGCATCGTCGGCGAGAGCGGCTCCGGCAAGAGCGTCACGTCGCTCTCGATCATGCGGCTGCTCGCCTCCTCGGCGGAGATCGAATCGGGACGCATCGCGCTGCTCGGCCGCGACTTGGTCCGCCTGCCGGAGCCGGAGATGCGCTCCATCCGCGGCAAAGAGATCAGCATGATCTTTCAGGAGCCGATGACGTCGCTCAATCCCGTCTTCACGGTTGGCGATCAGGTGATGGAAGCGATCCTCCTCCACCAGAAGGTCACCAAGGCCGAGGCTCGCCAGCGAACGATTGAACTGTTCAAGGAAGTCGGCATCCCCGATCCTCAGCAGCGAATCGATTACTATCCGCACCAGATGTCAGGCGGCCAGAAGCAGCGCGTGATGATCGCGATGGCCCTCTCGTGCAATCCGAAGTTGCTGATCGCCGACGAGCCGACGACCGCGCTCGACGTGACGATCCAGGCCCAGATTCTCGACATTCTCCGCAAGCTCCGCGACGAACGCGGCATGGCGATCTTGTTCATCACGCACGACCTGGGCGTCATCGCCGAAATCGCCGACGATGTGCTGGTGATGTATCGCGGCGAGGAAGTGGAGTACGGACGCGTCCTCGACATTTTCTCGCATCCGAAGCATCCTTACACGAAGGGTCTGCTTGCCTGCCGACCGCGGCTCGACACGCCCTACAAACTGCTGCCGACGGTCGACGATTTCATGTCGAGTCGCGTCATCGACGGGCGTCTGGAGATTACCGAGAAGCAACTTGATGCGAAGCGGCTCAACGAGCTAAAGACCCACGGCCGCGGCCGTTTGCTCCACCCGCAAAGCGAGCTCGCCGCCATGGGCCACGCAGTGGCCCCTGTAGCCCCGGGCTCCGCCCGGGGGTCGGCCACCACGCCGCCAAACGACGCCCCAACGCAGCGCAACCCCCCGGCGGAGCCGGGGGCTACAGGGGACGTGCAATACATCCCCGAGGGAACAAAGCCTCTCCTCTCCGTCGAAAACCTCGAAGTCCACTTCCCCGTCCGCCGTGGTATCCTCGCCCGCGTGGTCGACCACATCCGCGCCGTCGACGGCATCAGCTTCAAGGTTTACCGCGGCCAAACGCTCGGCCTCGTCGGCGAATCCGGCTGCGGCAAGACCACCGCCGGCCGGGCGATCCTACGGCTGGTGGAACCGACCGGCGGCCGCGTTTGGCTCGACGGCGTCGACGTCGCCTCGCTTGGCTCAGGCGATCTGCGGCAGATGCGCCGGCGGATGCAGATCATCTTCCAAGACCCGTATGGCTCGCTCAATCCGCGGATGACGGTCGAAGCGGCTGTGACCGAACCGATGGTCATCCAAGGCATCGGCGCCAATCGCCGCGAACGTCGCGACCGTGCCGCGGCCTTGCTCGAAGAGGTCGGCTTGCAGACCGTCCACCTGCGTCGCTATCCGCACGAATTCTCCGGCGGCCAACGGCAGCGCATCTGCATCGCCCGTGCGATCGCCGTCGAGCCCGAGTTCCTCATCTGCGACGAATCGGTCTCGGCCCTCGACGTCTCCGTGCAGGCCCAGGTCCTCAACCTGCTCAAGCGGCTCCAGGAAACCCGCGGCCTCACCTACATCTTCATCAGCCACGATCTAAGCGTCGTGAAGTTCATGGCCGACATGATGGCGGTGATGAACGCCGGCAAGATCATCGAGTTCGGCCCATCGGAGGCGATCTACCGCGACCCGCGCGAGGAGTACACGCGGAAGCTGATCAGCGCGACGCCGAATGATGATCTCGAGCATATCCGCCAAGTGGTCGCCGCGCGAGAGAAAACGTGGGCAGCGACGCATTCAGCCCCTGGCTCTGCCAGGGGGTAGGCAACCATGCCGATAGGCGTAACCCCGTGATGCGCAACCCCCGGCGGAGCCGGGGACGACAGGGGACGAGAATCGCTCTAGTCCTTGTCCAGCACTGCTGGCCCGATCGGAATTATCCAGTAGGAACCCTGCATCGTTCGGGGCGGGCTGAGGCTCAACTGCCCGTCGGAACTGAAGGTCGCAGGCGCGAGCACGACGTCAGTCTCGCTGCAGCCGGCTGAGAGATCGCCCCGATCATTCAGATGAAGCTCTTGCAGTGATTTGTCGTTGCAGCCTAGAACGCTGGCTGCCAGGACGTCGACGCTTCCCGACTTTGTCAGGACATTTTGCCGGCAGCCATGATTGACTGGCTGGACGCCTCGCGCCGTCACTGCCGGAGCATCGGCGATTAGCGGCGCGTCGAGATCGCTGTTGAGCTTCGTCTGGCGATAGTCACCGTTGCCATCTCGATAGCCGAGCGGCAACGCGTAGGAAATGTTTAGAGCGCTGATGGCGGCGAGTATATCGGCAGCGCTAAGCGACGCAAGTTCCTCGCGGTTTGGAATCGATATCGGGCCTTGCTGCTGGAAGCGACGTTGCGCTTGGGGAGAGTTGGGACAGGTCATCACTTGGATCGCGTCGGCTGGCGCCAGGAAACCAGCGTCGACCAACTCAATGTAAAACATCGCGGCTGGATCGTTCGAAGCGAGTACGGGCATCGCGTTGGCGTACCGATCCCCATATTTCTCAGTGCTAAGGTAGGTGGCGCGCATGTTGTTCATGCAGTAGCTGTTTCTCGCCGCGTCGCGTGATCGCTGCACCGCCGGCATGATCAGCGCCGCCAGAATCAGCAGCACGCCGGCGCCGACGGTGACGTCGGCCAAGCTCCACGACCTGCCGCCGCTTTCGCACGTCGCCGCGGAAAACGCCGCCTTCTTCTTACACCGCTTCTTCTCGACCTTAAACTTCCCGCTCGCCGAGTCCTCAACGAAGCAGCAGGTCTTTTTCACCAGATCGACTGGCGGCTCCAGATCGACGTGCGATGACTCCAGCGCATCTGGAACGGCGGCGGAGGTTTCGACGCACTGCTCGATGTCGCCGCTCGCCGCCATGCACTCGCGCAGGCGATCGAGTTCCCAACGCCAGACGACGTCGGTTTCGAGCTTCGCGTCGACTTCAGCCCGGCGCTCGGGCGACAAGTCGTCCAGCAGGTAAGCGACTAGATCGTCAGTCATCGCGGTAGTTCCCGTCCGCGTGCGATAATCGCGTGCGACTCAAATAAAACAGGCCTGCCGCACGTTGCGACAGGCCTGTGGTGGTGACTTAACTCAACTGCAGCCGAAACGCGTCCGCTCGCCGCACATGATGCGTCCTTACGAACGGCTCGCCGGCTGCACGTCGCGCCACGCTTGGCCCAGGCGTTGGATGGCGGCATGCAAACGGCTTTTGACCGTTCCGACCGGCACCGACATGACCTTGGCTGCGTCACGGTATTTCATTCCCCCGAAGTAAACCAAGTTCACTGCGTTGCGGAGAGGTTCCGGCAAGGCCTCGACCTCGCCCCGCACCCAGGCGCCCTCTTCGCTGCTCTCGACGGCCATCACGGGGTCGCCCCCGTCAGCCGCCACCAAGTCGATCAATGTTCCTACGGACTCACTGCCGGCTTGGTGCGGTTGATTCAAGCTTAATCGACGATGACGACGATTTCGCCGCTGCGCGTCGATCGCTTGGTTCGTAGCGATCGTATAGAGCCAAGGACGGAACTTCCGGCCTTCCTCAAACGAGTCGCGCTTCTGGTGGACCTGGAAGAACGTCGCTTGGAACACATCTTCGGCCAGGGTGGCGTCACCCAGGAACCGACGGAGGTAATTATACAATTCGCGTTGATAGCGAGAGACCAACTCGGCAAAGACGGTCGGATTGCTAGCTTCGCGGTACGATTGCAACAATTGTTCGTCGCTGACGGCTGGCGAGTCGATCAGACCCTGGGCCGACAACGTGGCATTGGCGCCGTTCAGTTCTTCCTTGTTCAACTTTTTCATCCTACGAACTCCTCATATCTGAGAGTTCGACGGTGTTACTGGGAGAAAATCCCTCCTCCCAGCCGTCCTGAATTAAATTCCGCCGACCCTAGCATTCTAACAAGTGCATTTCCATGGGTCGCGGAAATGGCCGTTTTTAAGCGGCCCAGACCTCACGATTGATTCGTTCGGCCGGCACGCGTCGGGGAACTTGCTGGCTCCCCGACGAGCACGGAGGGGATTAATGCAAGTGGCATGCCGTAGGTAGAGAAACGGACGCATGCGTCCGCCTAGGAAGAGGGAGCAAGATGGCCCTCAGTATGGCTTTACGTCACACTCCCAGGGGTGGTTCGCGGGTTCCCGAGGGGATTTTACGACTGCCAAAAACTGCAAAGCCGTGCAAAACCGGCAGGTCGAAAGTCTCATTTTAGGAGGCGCCAGTGATCAAATGTAAGACAGTTCCAGTAGCCGCGGCTCAACGAGCCGCCGGAGCGGCAAGAAAGACGAACCACCAAGACACGAAGGGCACAAAGACGCACCAAGGAAGAGAGAGGGAAATTATCAGACTGGCTGTCACAGTCGCTTGCGGCTTAGCGAGAATTTGTGGGCAAAGCTAAAATCTCCCGTTTGGGGGCAGTGGAATAGGAAGCCATTTGGAGCCCCGACGCCACTCAAATTTGTCAGTTTTCTGTAGAAATTGGCCACTCAATTTCATGCTGTACAAATGAATATTTCCCGCTCTTTGAAAACTGAATCCTAAGTCATCGTAGCAGGCGCACGGAGTGCGCCTGCTACATCGCGTCCGGCGCAGTTGTTGCATGCCGTTGAGTCGGCCAAAAACTGTTGGCCGACTTGGCAGACATCGCAGACTCGCGAATTCTCGGCACTTTTGATTTGAGAAGGCGACATCCGAGGGCCTAGCGGTGCGATTGTTGGCTATCGCTTTCTTCGCAGGAGCAATGGCCCGGGTCGAAACCATGAGTAAATCATGAAGCATGCGCCCGATAAGCAGATAAACCCGCCGAGTAGATTTTGCTCTCTCCAAGCCCAAAGGACGCCTCGAAGGAGTACGCCGGCAACAATCAAGCAGAGAGTGAGATATAGGAGACTTTCTCTCTTGCTTGAGAAGAATTGATTAGACATGGAGAGTATTCTAGTTATGATCGCGGCTCGATGGCATATCAAAAGTTAATGGGCCTCGATCCTGGCGACGCGATTTCCCGTCAACTTCCGCACCAGCCGTCGCGATTCCAGCACGCTTACCGTAGCGAGGACGCGATGAATCGGCATCGCGCAGCTCGCCGCGACGTCGTCGAGCATCGACCCCGTCGGCTCGATCGCTTGCAGCACCGCATGCTCGATCTCGTTGAGCAACACTTCCGCGGCCACGCGAATCGTTCCGCCCCGCTGGTCAGGCGCTGCTTCAACTAGCGGGCCGAGCTCTTCGAGCACATCATCAATGCAGGTGACTAGCTTCGCCCCGTCGCGGAGCAAGCGATGCGGTCCGGACGAGCCGGGGCTGTCGACCGGCCCCGGCACGGCGAACACCTCGCGGCCTTGCTCCATTGCATGCCGTGCGGTGATGAGGGCCCCGCTCCGGTCGGCTGCCTCGACGACAATCGTTCCCATCGTCAGCCCGCTGATGATCCGGTTGCGCTGCGGAAACATCCCGGCGAGCGGCGGCATCGTCGGGGCCGCTTCGCTCAGCACGGCGCCTTGTTGTTCAATCTCCTCGGCTAGCTTCACATGTTCCGGCGGAAACGGATTGAGCACGCCGCTCGCCAGCACCGCGATCGTCCTGCCGCCGGCAGCCATCGCGGCGCGATGAGCGACGCCGTCGATGCCGCGGGCCATGCCGCTCACCACGGTGAGTCCCGCGCGAGCCAGCCCCGCCGCGAGTCGTTCGGCCTGCTTCTTGCCGTAGTGCGTCGCCCGCCGCGTGCCGACGATCGCCACCGCCATCTGGTCGGCCGGTTCGATCGCCCCGCGAACGAACAGCACGCCGGGCGGATCGGGAATCTCCTTGAGCGACCGCGGATACCCCGGCCACTGCGGCAGCAGAATCGTCAGCCCATGCTCCCGCGCGATGGCCAGCTGGGCGTCGAGTTGCACTTCGTGCCGCGCGCCGATAATCCGCCGCGAGATCTTCGGTCCGATCCCCTGAACGTCTTGTAGAGCTGACTCCGACGCCGCAAAGATCGCCTCCGCTGTGTCGAATCGCTCCAGCAGGCGCGAGCGCAGAATGGGCCCCACATCCGGCGTTAGCGCGAGCAAGATCTCGGCGCGGGCCGCGTCATCGAACGTCGGCGTCTCGTCGACAGGAACCATGCAGAGCGAATCCAACGCAGGGCGGCGATTCATTCGCCCAATCGCAACGCCGCTCCGCGAGTTGCCGGCCATGAAAGAAACTCAACAGGTCGAATTTAATTGCGCAGCGATCAACTTGCAAATCGCCGCCAAAAATAGCCGGAGGGCCACGCCCTCCGGGCGGCGGCTCGAAGCGACTTCGCGGACCGTTTCGCCGCATCCGCCCGGACCGCGTGGCGGTCCGGCTAGTGGGAGAATGGCGATGCTTTATACGTCCAGGGACGCCAATACGTCGGCCTCGGGCACGTCGCCGACGAGTTCCACATGCCCAATCCGGTCGGGGAGAATGAACCGCAGCTTCCCGGAGGCGACTTTCTTGTCGCGGTACATCAGCCGCAGCAATTCGTCGCCGTCGGCTTCCAGCGGTTCGATGAGTAGGCCCAGCGAATCAAGCAGCGCTTCCTGCCGGGCGTAGACAGCTTCGTCGACGCGCCCCAACCGCACGGCCAGCTGCATCGCGCACCGCATCCCCGCGGCGACTGCTTCTCCGTGGAGCAGTTCCTCGTACTCGCCAATCGCCTCGAAGGCGTGGCCGAACGTGTGGCCGTAATTCAGCGAGGCCCGCAGCCCCGTCGTTTCGCGTTCGTCCTGCTCAACGACGTCGGCCTTCAGCCGGCACGAACGCTGCACGATCCGCGTCAATGTCGTAGCGTCACGGGCGTTGATCGAGTCGACGTTCGCTTCGAGATAGGCGAAGAAGTCGGCGTCGAGGATCACGCCATACTTCACTATTTCGGCGAGCCCCGCTCGGTACTCGCGATCGGGGAGCGACTGCAGCGCATCAACGTCGCACAACACGCCGCGCGGCTGCCAGAAGGCGCCGACCATATTCTTGGCGCCAGGCAAGTTGATGCCGACCTTCCCGCCGACGGAACTATCGACCTGCGCGAGCAGCGTCGTCGGCACTTGGAAGAACTCAAGTCCGCGAGCAAACGTCGCCGCCGTGAAACCGGCAAGGTCGCCAACGACGCCGCCGCCGATCGCGACGACGACTGACTGCCGATCAGTTCCTTCGTCGAGCATCGCGCTCCAGAGTTCATCGGCCGCTTCGACCGACTTGCTCGGCTCGCCCGCTTCAATGGCGAAGATATCGACTTCCCAGCCTTCGCCGACGAGACGATCGCCCGCGGCGTCGGCGTAAAGCTCTTCGACGTTTGAGTCGGTGATCAGAATCGCGTGATCCGATGCCGTCCGCGCCCGCAAGAACTCAGGCAACCCGGCGAGCGTGCCACTGCCGATCTCGATGTCGTAGCTCCGCTCGGCCAGCGCGACGCGAACAGTTTCAATCTTCCCGGCCACAGCGAACCCTCAATGATGAATGCCCTTTACCGTCGCTACGAAGAAATCCGCTCAATATCCCACGGCGTCACGATGATCTTTCGCACGAACCCCGTATGGCTGCGCACGTATTCCAGGTGGGCCGCCTCGGCCGCCGTCGCGTGGAGCCGCTCGGCAAACGCCGCGCGATCGACCGCTGGCCAACCGAGATACTCCTCGGGCCAAACAGTCTCAGTTTCCATCACAAGCGCTTCGCGATAAGGATCAAACGTATCGGGCATGGTGACGCAACGCCGCGGGAGACGAGGGCTAAAGACAAACCGAGCGAGCTAGTATACTAAGGGTCGCCTCCAAACAGTAGGTATGAGCCAGCGAGCGGTTATCCTGCGCTCCTCCCAGGATGACGGAAAACAAGTATGCAAATCTCCGGCCGGCTGGTCATCGTGGTGATGTTCGCCCTCGCCTTCGCGATGTCGGGAGGGGCGTGGCTGTACCAATACAACTACTCCCGCCGCTCGGCCGAGTTCTGGGGCGAATCGTCACGCCTCATCGGCAAGTCGCCCGAACTGCAGTTCCTGGAACTCGCACCGCTCGAATTGCCGGATGACGCGGAGGCCGCTGACGAGTCGAAAGCGGGCGAGGAGGCGGCTGTCGAAGCCACGGACGGCAGCAAAGACGAAGCTAAGGACGAAATCGTCGACCCCGACAATCTCGTGGCCGGTCGCGCCGTCACCGGCTATGACGACCTTCGCAACGAGAAGGGCCTGATCCACCTCCGGCATATTTTCATCCAAGACGACAACTTCCAGTGGGACGCCCGCAGTCGCGAGGCGGCCGGGACCGAACGCGATTGGGCGTACGCTCTGCGCTTCGTCGAAGGCCCGAGCGAGCAAGTCGTGCTGCTCCGCCGCGACTTCGAGCTGCTCGGCAAACTCTCCGCCGACGGCAAGCAGGTCGACGTGCTTCCTTGCCCAAAGATCGCGCAGCCGCTCCAACGCTACCTCACCGACGTCGGCGCCTTGAAGCCTGCGGCCAAGGCCGACGACAAACCAGTCGCCGCCGCCGAGCCCGCCGTCCGCTAGCACTCGCCCCGAATGCTCTGGAGGCGCCTTCACCCGGCATCTATACTCTCCGCCCCATTAGCCGGGCCGCCACGCGGACCGGGAAATCGGTTCACCAGCGGGAAGAGTTGCCATGCGTTCCATCGCTATCATCAATCAGAAGGGGGGCGTCGGTAAAACGACGACCGCCGTCAATCTGAGCGCCGCCCTCGCCGCCAGCGGGGTGCGCGTCGGACTGATCGATCTCGATCCGCAGGCCCACGCCTCGCTCCATCTTGGCCTCGGTCCGCAGCGAGAACTCCCCAACACGTACGAGCTCCTCACTGGCGGGAAGACGCTGGCTGAAGTTTGGCAACCCGTCGAAGAGAACCTCTGGGTCGCGCCGTCACACATCGACCTTGCCGCAGCTGAAGTCGAACTCGCCGGCGTCGTGGGCCGCGAACTGATCCTCCGCGACGCCTTGGCCGCCAACGTCGCCGAGCAAGGGACTGCCGCAACCCTCGATCTCGTCCTGATGGACTGCCCCCCGTCGCTCGGCATCCTCACGATCAACGCCCTTTCGACGGTCGACGACGTTTTCCTGCCGCTGCAGCCTCACTTTCTCGCGCTCCACGGCCTCAGCAAACTGCTCCAGACGATCGACCTGGTCCACCGTCGCCTCAACGACCGCCTGCGGCTCGCCGGCGTCGTCTTGTGCCTGTACGACTCGTCGACGCGGCTGGCGGCTGAAATCAGCGCCGACGTCGCCGATTACTTTTCCGCGGGCGGCGATCGGCAGCAGCCGTGGCTCAACGGCCGGCTGTTCGAGTCGCGGATCCGCCGCAATATCCGCCTGGCCGAGGCTCCGAGCTTCGAGCAATCGATCTTCAAGTACGCCCCCACGTCCGCCGGCGCCGACGACTACCGCGTCCTCGCCGACGAGGTGCTAGCAATGTATGGGCTGCAGAGCCGCCCGCTTGCCCACGCGGCTTAGTTAGCCGCGGCTCAACGAGCCGCCGGAGCGGTATCTGAAAATTTAGGATTTATGATTTACCTGCTGGTAAGTCACAGCCCCTATTTCAAATCAGAAATCACAAATCCTAAATCAGAAATCTCTTCCCCCCGCTCCAGCAGGTCGTTGACCTGCGGCTGAATCGCCCTCCGCGCGACAAGCTGCGCAAACTCTTTCGCGCACGCGATCGTTGCCGGGTAAACTTGCGCGATTATTCCGATCGCTCCGCTTGATAGCAGCGGAAACATCTATGCCGGCCGCGACATGTCGCGAACTCTGCCGGCCGTAGCGGTCGATTGGATCATGCGGGGGAGGATGCTGCTTCGGCTGTCTGAAAAGCCGACGCCGCATCGCTCAAAACATCTCGCCCAGCACGACTCGCGACGCCACGACCTCCCGACCCAGGCGGCGTCACGTGCGCGGGCGAACTCAACGTACAGGAGATTGCGTCCGATGCGATTCTTTACCGACCTACGAAGGGGGCTGCTCGCGGCGTCGTCGCTCGCGACGCTGCAGGTCGCCGTCCCGGCGTATGCTCAGCAGTACCCAGGATATCCGCAAACCGCTCAACCTTACGCCCAAGCCGCGGGCCAGAATCCGTACGCCGCTCTGCCGCAACCGACGGCCGCCCAGCCGTACGCAGCGACTCAACCGGTAACGACGGTTGCCACGCAGCCAATCGCTGCGACGGCGCCGTACCAGCAATACTCCGCTGCCAAGCAGCAAGTCGCCGTCGCCTCGCAACAGGCGACCCAACAGTACGTCGCCGCCACGCAACAGGCTGCCGGGCAATACAACGCCGCGACGCAGTACGTCGCCTCGCTTCCCGCGGTCTATCCCACCGCTCAGCTAGTCGCGCAGCCTTACCCGGCGCCAAGCTATCCGGCCGCCGCGCAAGCTCCGGTGCAAGCGATGACGCAGCCGGCTGCACAGCCTTCGGCCTTCCAACAGGTTTACCCGAATGTCGCGGCGCCCGTTGCCCAGCAACCCATTGCTCAGCAACCCGTCGCCCAGCAGCAGCCGGTCTACCAACAACCGGTCTACACGGCTCGGGCGATGCAGAACCCCGCTCCCGAAGCGGTGCAGAACCTGCCGCTCACCCCGCCGACCGAAGCCGTCCCGCCCGGGGCGATGATGCCGTCTGTTCAAGCGACTGGTCCGCAACCTGTGCCGATGTCTGAAAACGGCTATCCCCAGGGCAACGGCGGTTACGAGAGCTACCCCTCCGGTTACGGCAGCGGCGCGGGCGCCGGTTGCGCTACCGGCAACTGCGCTCCCTACGGCGCCGCTGATTACTCCAGCTACGGCTGCGAACCGAGCATGACGGATCGCGTCCTCTGCCGCAACAATTGCAACTACTGGTTCGGCGGCGTCTACGGTCTGCTCATGCAGCGTGACAGCTCCGACAAGTACAACCTCGGCATGATGGACGCCGGTGCGGGCTATCCCGCGATGCCGAACATCCCCGTCACTTCCGCCAACGTCGACCCCGGCTACCAGGGAGGCATCGAGTTCCGTCTTGGACGCACCTTCGGCGGCGTCGGCGACGCCTGCGGCTGTGCTCCTTGCTGCCCGTCGTGGGGCGTCGAGGGCGTCTACTGGGAACTGTTCGATAACGACCAATCGTTCATGTACATGCCCGGCATGCCGTCGGAATACTACTCGATGATGCCGATGAACGGCCTCGAGTACAACGGCGGCAACGGCTACCTGCCGCTGAACAACCACTGGAACTACGGCCCGCCAACCGGAGCCGGCACCTACGCCATCACCGAAGCCCGCGTCCAGAGCAGCTTCTCGGCCCGCAACATTGAAGTCAACTTCCTGCGGCTCAACCTCTGCGGCTGTGCTCCGACGTGCGGCCCGTGCGGCGGTTGCGACGGCGGCATGGGCGGAATTGGCGGCGGCATGGGAGGCCTGGGCGGCGGTTGCGACGCCGGCGGCTGCAACACCGGTTACTGTGCTCCGAACCGCTACAACATCACCGGCGTCTGCGGCGTCCGCTACCTGGAACTCGACGACTACTTCATGTACGGCGTCGACTACACCGGCGGTTCGACCGGCTACCTCAACTACAACTCGGACGTTGAGAACAAGCTCGTCGGCTTCCAGTTTGGCTCGAACGCCATGTACCGTATCGGCTGCAAGTGGGGCGTTCACCTGAACAGCCTCGTCGGCCTCTACGGCAACGACATCGACACGCACCAGTACTTCATCTCGTCGACCGGCATGGTTCGCTATGCCTCGTCGGGCGACGTGTTCGACGCCAATGCCAGCAAGACCGACGTCGCGATGCTCGGCGAGCTCCGTCTCGGAGCGAGCTACCAAGCGACGTGCAATTGCCGCATCTACGGCGGTTGGCGAGCGATGGGCCTCACCGGCGTCGCCTTGGCCACCAACCAAGTCCCGAACCAGTGGCTCACCTCGAGCCAAGGTTCGAGCTACGTGAATTCGAGCGGTTCGATGATCATCCACGGACTCCAAACCGGCGTCGAGTGGAACTATTAACCTGAACTCGTTCGGCCTGGACTCCCCAACGGACTGGTCGCTTAAGCGACCAGTCCAATGCGGCGCCCATCCCGAACGAGAGAAAGTTCGAGAGACCCCCAAGCCCCTCCCTTCCCCCAGGGAGGGGCCAACCGTGGGCGACTACCCGCCTCCCCCGCGACAGTCGCCCACCACCACTGAAGCCCCGGCCTTCCCCCAAGGTCGGGGCTTCTTTCATTTCTGCAGCCCTCGGCTCCGCCGGGGGGTAGCTCGACGCGGGACGATGCCTAACGGAATGGCGACCGATCCCCTGGCGGAGCCAGGGGCTGAAGCTGCTACAACGAAGCGTTATGAGATCCAACTCATGCCCAACGCCGATGATCTCACGCCGCTGGATGCTCCCGCTCATCGCCATCGTCGCCGCCGTCGCCTATTGGCAGGGATTTGATTTCGATTCCAAAACGGCGTCAATCGCGTTCAAAATGACTCCCGCTTTAGCGATGGCGCTCGAAGTGTTCCGTCAGCGTCGCTGGGCCGCTTGGCCGCTCACTGCCGCACTTGCGATCCACGCCGTCGGCGACGGCGTGCTCAACCTTGGCAGTGAATATCTCCTCGCCGGCATGGCCGCGTTCTTCCTCGGCCACCTCGGGTACATTGCTGCGTTCCTGCCGCAGCGATACCCGCTTGCGCAGTTGCCGCTTCGCCGCCGCGCCGCCATCGCGGCGCTTACGCTAGCGATGATCTCGCTGACAATCTACATCTGGCCGATGCTACGCGGACCCCTCGTGATCGCGTCTCCCATCTACTCGCTCGCCCTCACGGCGATGGCCGTCGCCGCGCTTCTCGGGCGTTGGCACGGCCCTTGGGTCGTCGTCGGCGCCTTGCTCTTCGTCCTCTCCGACGTCGTGCTCGGGCTCAAGCTCTTCGCCAGCCAAGAAACCCTCGCCCCCGTCATCTGGCCCGCCTACGCCGCCGCCCAGATCCTCATGCCGCTCGGCTACTTGGCGACGTCAGGCATCTCGCCTGCTGCCAGTTTGGGAACTGTAACCATCGAGGCGGCCGATCGTCTAAGCTAAGCGGCGCCACGTTTTCCACCCATCGGCCTCTTTATGTTCGAACCACCCCCCGCCGACGCCGATCTTGGCGACCCCGCTCAATGGGTCGATCGCTATGGCGATGCGCTCTTGCAGTACGCCGTCACCCGCGTCGGCGACCGCGAGACGGCTGAAGACCTCGTTCAAGAAACCTTCCTCTCCGCCTTCAAAGCTCGACGCGATTTTGACCACCGCGCCGCCTTCAGCACATGGCTGATCGCGATCCTTCGCCGCAAGATCATCGATCACTACCGCAAAGACGCTCGCACGCTCGTGACGACCGACGCCGAGCTTGATGAAGTCGCCCCGCTGTTTGACCGTTCCGGCCACTGGACCGTTCCTCCTGCGAACTGGCGCTCGACGCCGGCGAGTCAGGCGGAGAACTCCGAGTTCTGGCAAGTCGTCCGCCGCTGCCTTGCTGAGCTGCCGCGACATTTGGCCCAGGCGTTCGAACTTCGCGAACTTGGCCTCGCCACCGTCCAAGAGGCGAGCGAGATCGCCGGCATTACGCCGCGCAACCTTTCGGTCCGCCTACATCGTTCGAGACTGTTGTTGCGGAGTTGCCTCGAACAAAAATGGTTCGCCGCGGAAGCAGTCTCCGCAAGCGAGAAGAGCGCCGACGAAAGCAGCCCAGCGAGAGCGGAGCAGGCGAGGTCATCATGAAAGAGCGATCCAAACTCTCCGCCTGGAATCTCGATTGCCGCGCCGCGTCGGAACTTGCTTCCGACTCCCTGGAGCGCGATCTCACCCGCGGCGAGCGCCTCGCGCTCCGCCTCCATCAACTCGTCTGCCCCCCGTGCCGTCACTTGATTGCGCAGTTCCAAACGATCCGCCGCGCCGTCGCCTCGCTGCCAAGGTCGTGGCGTCGCGATTGGAACAACGACTCCGTCGAACTCTCCGCCGAACGTCGCGCCGCGATCAAGCAGTTGCTGCAGGAAGCCAATAGCGCCGAAGAAGGCAAATAGGTAGGCCGTGCGCAAGCAAGTGCCGTAGAAGACAAGATGCGACGACGTCAGCCTTAGCCGACAGCCGCCGTCAGCGCCTGGAACAACGGATCCAGCCGAATCGGATCGAAGTCAGGTTCGTCGCACACCAGCTCGCGGAAGTTCCCGTCGATCTCCAGCGCGTGGGCCAAGCACTGCAAGGCCCGGCGGCGATTGCGGGCGAGGCTCCAGTAGCAGGCGAGGTTGTAGTGCAAGACCGCTTCGCTCGGGTCGACCGCGATCGCGTGTTCAAGAGCGCCGATCGCTTCGTCGAGCTGGCCGACGCGCTTAAAGCACCACCCGAGCGCCATGGCGACGTGGATGTCGTCCGGAATCAGCTCCAGGCAACGTCGCAAGGGAAAGATCGCTTCGCGATACCGCTCCAGCTCACGCAGCGTCTCGCCCATCAGGTAGCAGCCGCGGGCGTCGCCGTGAACATGCTGGCCCCAGCGCTGCAGCGAGTCTAAGGCGTGATCGGGCATCCCCAGTTCGAGGTATCCCTCGGCCTCGGTGCATACCCGGCGCAGGTGAGTTCGCGCTTCGGTCGTCATGTCGGCATTATGGCTGAAACGGAGCATGAAGGCCGCCGAGGATTGCAGTGTCTGGGGACGAGTCGAGCCGTTCCGAAGACTCGATTCAATCCAGGCAGGATGCAAACCCTGGGCCGAAAACGCTGACAAGTTTGGCGGTGAAGGACGAGTCTCAGATCACGCGCCGCACGATGAGCTAGCTAATACTACACGCTGTTTGGCGCGCGGCGTCGGCGCGAACGCAGATCGCGTTGTAACTCTCACTGGCGCAAGCAGAAACGGCCGGAAAATCGAGTTGCCCGAAGTTGCCGGACTCGCCGTGGGGGTAAACTCTGCGGTCTCGCCACAGGAAGTAAGCGAGCACGGGCGTCGCTTGCCCATGGTGGTTTACCGCCGGGCAGAACTCCTGAGGCTGCTGCTGCTTTGGCGGGCGGAGGCTGCTCGGAACGCGTTCATTTTTCGCCACAGCTGGTCGCGGCGAGTGTGGCGTGATCGCCTCGCGGCCGCTTTCTCGCCACAGGGGAAAACCGCCCCGCGGGCAACGATTCGGCTTGGTTTTTGAGGGGTCGCGGGCGGGGAGCCGGCGGCGTGGCGACTCGGCACGTACCTTGCAAAATGGGGATTCCAACCAGGAGTCGCCCGATGCGTCGCAGCCTACTCACCATTCTGATTGTCGCCGCCATTGCCGGATGGATCAGTGCGGGTGAGCGAGCCGCAGGGCTTGCCCCTGCGGGGAGTGATTGGGTACGGACCAACGACGGCTGGGAATCGCGGCTTGTGCTCCAGCCGCGCGAGGAATCGACTTTGCCAGTCATCCATCCCGGGGTGCTCGCCGCCGTGCAGTTGGGGGTCTCCCTCCTCTTCCTGCTGGCGTTCCCCTCGCGGGTCCGCGAACTGGCCGTCAGCCGCGCCACGGCCTATTTCACCGAACGCCGCCGAGGGGGTGATCGCCGACAGCACGTCGATCGTCGCCAGGCCTTCGAAACTGCGACCGCCGGCTGAGCGATCAGCCCATTCTCAAGAAAATCTCCTCCGCCGAGATTTTTCTGCACGAACCGAGCGCTCGGGTGTCACTAACACCTGTAGCCGCGGGTCAACGACCCGCCGGAGCGCCTCACACGGCTCTCCCCACCGAACCTTCATCGCACGAGCAATCCCATGCGTCTCACGCTTCGCACCCTCCTGGCTTACATGGACGACGTCCTTGATCCGGCCGACCAGGAGGACCTCGGTCGCAAGATCGAGTCGAGCCCGTTTGCCACCGAGTTGATCCACCGCTCGCGCGACGCGGTGCGCCGGCTGCGGCTCTCAGCGCCCGAGGTGCTGGCGGCCGAGAGCGGCGATCTGCATGGCGACGCCGCGGCGCTCGATGCGAACACGACGTCGGAGTATCTCGACAGCACGCTGAGCCCCGACGCGGTGGCCGACTTCGAGCGGAGCTGCCTCGAAGCGGGCAACAACGCCGATATGCTGTTGGCCGAAGCGGCCTCGTGCCATCACATCTTGACGATGGTGCTCGGCGAGCCGGCTGAGGTCGACGCCGACTTGCGGCAGCGGCTCTATGCCCTTGCCCAGGCGCCGGCGGCCGCGCCGCAGCAGTTGCGGATCGAACCCTCTCACGCAACGCCGACCAATTCGTCGGTCACGCCGCCGATCGCGGCCGCCGCCGTCGCGCCGCCCGTGACGCCGCGTCCGCCGCAGGTCGATCCTGACGAAGCGGCCGTGCCCGATTATATGCTTGCCGCCGTCAGGCAACGTCGCCGTTCGCAACGCGCGATCATGGCAGCGCTGCTGGCGTTCGTCATTGGCGGCGTCGCCGTCTGGTTGGCGTGGCCGCAGAAGCCGGTTGAAACGCCGTCGGAAGTGGCCGAACTGGGAGACATCGAAGATATCACTGGCGGCGTCGACGTCGGCGATCTTGAGACGCCTGCCGCGGAGAGTTCGACCACCAGTTCGACGGCCGCCGCGCCCGCAACCGGTGCGACCGCGCCAGCGGAAACCGACGAAGCGCCGGCGTTCACGCCTAGCACGACGCCCACGTTGCCTCCGTTGACGAGCGGGGCGGGCGAGATGCCGGCCGCGCCGGCGGAAGGAACGATCGACGCGCTGCCGCTGGATCTGCCGACCGCGCCTGGCGCCGAAGTCGCGGGAGCGATCGCCGCAGAAACGGACGCGGCTATGGCAGGCGTCGAGACGCCGCCGGCCACGGGAGAGACCACGTCTGCGGTGGCGACGGAGCCGACTCCATCGGCGGCTGAGGGGGTCGTTCCCGACGCGAGCGATATGACCCTCGGCCCGGCGGCCGAGGCGACGGCAGCGGAGCCCGCCACGCCAGCGGCCGACGCGGCCATGACGGCGGACGCTTCTGCAGCGCCGACTCCTACAGCGCCGACGCCCCCGGCGGCTAGCGGTGAAACGACTCCCACGCCGGGCGAAGCGGCAGCCGTCGACGCCGCGGCCGGGCCGGTGCTGGTGGCCGATGCTTCTGGGGCGATGAAGCCTGAGGCTGCACCCGTTCCAGCCGTTGGGAGCGATCCATTCCCGCCCGGCGCCTCAGCGAGTGCGGAGAAGCCCGCCGAAGCGAAGCCGATTGGCGCTTACCTCGGTAACAACGACGTGCTGCTCCGCTTCGACGCTAAGCAGAACGTCTGGACGCGCGTCGCGCCGCGGACGCCGATCACTGCCGGCGAGACGCTGATGTCGCTGCCGACGTTCCGGACGCACGTTGTGCTCGCCGATGCGAACGTCTACCTCAGCGGCGGCGCCGAGGTTGAAGTGCTTGCTCCTGGCGCGGGAGCGGGGACGGCGGCCGGGGAGTTCGGCCTGCGAATTCCTTACGGTCAAGTCGTGCTCAATTCAGGGCTCAACGGCAATCGGATTGATCTCTCGCTGGTCGATCAAGATCGGCTGGCGCAACTTGGCCCGTCGTCGAGCCTCGCGGTGGAGGTGCGTCGCGTATTCGTGCCTGGTCCGGCGACGAATCGTCAGCCGGCGCCCGTCGAAGCGTCGTGGTATCTCACGAGCGGGTCGATCGAATGGAACGGGGAGAAGGTCGAAGCCCCTGCGACCTGGACGACCGTTGACGGCGCCGACAGCGCTCCCGTGGGGATCGAGAACCTGCCCGAGTGGGTCGATCGCGAGCCGATCACGGCGCCAGAGCGGAGCGCGCGAGACGCCGTGGCCGAAGCGCTCGTCCCTGGCGAGCCGGTGAATATCAAGCTACTGGAACTGAGCGATCGGACCGCGCGCGGCCGTCGCACGGAGGATCGCGCTCTGGCCGCCCGCAGCGGCGCGTACGTTGGGCTATACGATGCGCTGGTCAACGCCCTGAACGATACGAGTCAGCGGGCGTCGTGGCGTGCGCAGATCGACGAACTGCGGCAAGCGATCGCCCGCGACCCGTCGGCGGCCGACGGCATCGCCGAGGCGTTCGCCTTAGAGCGGGGCCAGGACGCTGCCGAGGATCTCATGGAAATGCTGTTCGGCTTCGACGCGGCCGCCGTCGGCACGACGCGCGACGAAGTCAAGAACGGCGCGCTGGTGCGCATTATCCGCTGGATGGACGACGACGATCTCACGTACCGCGTGCTGGCCTCCTACAACTGGGACGAGATTACCGGTAAGCGTCTTTTCGGCAACTATCGCCCCGAGCAGAACGACTCGCAGCGCGAGCGCGCCTTGCGGCACCACTGGGATCGTTTGGAAAAGGGCGAGTTGACGGCGGTTGAGCCGAAGAAGTGATTTGGCGGCGCGCGTTGGCAGCCCCCGGCTCCGCCGGGGGGTAGCACTTCGTAGGACAAACAAATCCGGAATGGTAGCCGACCCCCGGGCGGCGCCCGGGGCTACTTATCGAGCTGCTTCAGCTTGATCGAGCGGTACTGGACCTTCATGTCCGGACCGGCGTGAACCTGCAGGGCGAGCAGGCCCTTCGCCTTGGCGTTCTTGGGGTCTTCGTCAGTGACGTCGACGGCGACGTCGCCGTTGATCTTGTGGATCAGGCGGTTGCCGACGGCTTGCACTTCGATCGTGGTCCAGTCCGACAGGTCGACGGGATCGAACTTGCCGTCGAGCGGCTTGACCTCTTTCTTGTCGTCGGCCTGTAGCGTCACTTTCTGTCCGCGTTCGGCGGCGATGCCGCGGCCTCCTTCGTCGTAGAGCATGCCGGTGTAGTTGGCGGCGGGGTGGATGTCGGCCTGGTAGCCGACGATCGAGAAGGGGCCGTTCTTCGGGTTGGGCTGGGCGCGGTATTGGACGCCGGAGTTGTTGTCGCCCTCGAGGCGGAACTCCGCGATCAGCTCGAAGTCGCCGACCTCGCCGCCGTCCCAGATGGCGAAGGTGTTTGACTTGAGCTTGTCTTCCTCGGCTTCCGGGGACTTGCCGGTGATAAGGCCTTCTTCGACGGACCAGACCTTCGCATCGCCTTTCCAGCCGTCGAGATTCTTGCCGTTGAAGAGTTCGACGAATTCTTCCTCGGCGTGGAGCGGCGCGGCGGCGATGAGCAGGGCGATGCAGAGAAGAGAGCGGAGCATGGCGAGGTTCCTTCGAGTGTTTGGTCGTAGATTTTGTTGTGAGCGATTAAGAATTAAACACAGAGGACACAGAGAGCACAGAGGAATACAAGGCTTTCGTCAAAACTAAGAGTACATGCTCTGTGGCCTCTGTGTTCTCTGTGTTGAAAAAGTATTTGCATTGTTTTTAATGAGCGAGAGCCTTCTTCAAATACGGTTCCAGCGCGTCGGCCAGGCGAATGAAGCCTACGTCGGTCGGGTGGACGCCGTCGACGGTTGTTTCGCCGCCGTCGGCGGCGAGGTCACAGGCGGGGACGAGGGTCATCATCTGATCGCCGGCCGCGACGCGGTCGGCGTGGATTTGGGTGAGGATGTCGTTCGATGCCGTGATTTTCTGGCGAGTCCCCGCGATGAATGGAACGGTCGGGTAGATCGGGTTCTGCACGAGCAGGATCGGCGTCTGCGGATGACGCTCGCGGATGATCTCGATGAACTTGGGCATCCGCTCGGCGAGCATCTCGGGCGTGAGGTTGGGGAGCGAGTCGATCACGAACGCCGCGGGATCAAGTTCGGCCAGCAGCGTCGCCAGTTCTGGCTCGGTCAGGCCGTTGCCGGAGAAGCCGAGGTTGATGAACTCGCGATCGAGCCGTCGGTTGAGGATGGAGGGATAGGCCATGCCAGGACGAGCGGCGCAGCCGCCCTGGGTAATCGACGTGCCGTAGACGACGATCGGCGGCTGATTCTCGTTGGGCTTTTCGAACGCAAACGACGAGCCTTCGGGGACGCCGATCTCGACGCTCTTCACGCCGTTGTAGAGGGGGAGATAGAGTCGGTAACGGACGTCGCCCTGGGCCGACGCCTCGCTGGCCGTGAACTCCGCCTCGTTGTCGGGAAACTCCCGCGCCTGGCCGTTCGCGAGGAAGTGCCAACCGTCGTCGTCATGAACGTAGAGGTCGACGCTGCTCACGCCGGTGGCGGGCATGTGAGACATCGAAAGCCGCTTTGAGTGAAGCTTCCACCGTACGGCGATGCGCGGGGCGTTCGTCTCGAAGTCGGCGTAGAGTCCCGAGGAGTTGTGAGAGAGATCCCAGACAGGCGGTCGGACCAGCCCTTCCGCTCGCGCTGGGAGTCGATCGAACGGCGACTGCACGTCGGTCCAACCTTGGCCTTCGATGTCGGCCGGGGCGACGGCGTGCCAGGCAAGCGATTTCTGCGCTGCTTCCTCGGTCGCTGCATCGGCAGCGCGCGTTGCCGGAATCGCGATCGAGCTCGACAGGATCGAGACTGCGAGCAAAGACAATGGCAGTAAATTGAGACGAGATATAGTCATCTTCTGCTTACTGAGGGTCGATTGGGTTTTTTTGACAGGATCACAGGATGGAAAGGATCGACAGGATGAACAAGCGATTTGTCCTCAATCCTGTCAATCCATCGAATCCTGTTATCCTGCCCATTTTTCGCATCGTTTAAGGCAGCTCACGGATGCGGATGTTCTTGAACTCGACGGGCGAACCTTCCGACTCGAGGCAGAGGTAACCGGTCTTCGGATCGGCGTCGGCGCCGCCGGAGACTTCTTCGCCGTTGACCCAGAGGCGAATCTCGCCATTGATCGCGCGGACGTAGTAGTGGTTCCACTCGCCGAAGCCGCGGCTGAGGTTCTTCTTGGGGAAGCTGCGACTGCCGTCGGGGGAAATGGGTGTGAAGGGCTTCAGTTTGGCCGTGCCGACGGGGAAGACGTCGCCGTGGCAGGTGAACCAATCAGCCTTCTTGCCGGTCGACTCTTCGAATTGCTTCGTGTAGCCGAGGTCGAGGACCTGCACCTCGATGCCGCCTGGGGGAAGCTTACCTTTGGGGAGATCGGTCAGGGCCGCTTCGCTCGTCCAGACGAAGATGCCGGAGTTGCCGGCGTCCTTGAGGTGTTGCCACTCGGCGACGAGTTCGAAGTTGGTGAATTTTTCTTTCGAGCGAATGACGCCGACCGGCTGGCCGGTGCAGTGGGCGACGCCGTCCTTCCAGGTCCAGGTGTCGTCGTCGCCGTTGACGTTGACGAAGTCGGCCTCGCCAAGGGGGCGAAAGCCGGGGGCCGTGCCGTCGATGGTGGCGGCGGTGACGGGCTCGGCGGCGCGGGCGGTCGACGTGAGCGACAGCAGGGCGACAGTGAGGAGGAGTCGTGTGAGCGTCATAAGGTTGATGCTGGCTTGAAGGTGGTGATCTGTCGTGTTGGGTCGCGGATCGCGTTGGACGCGACAGAACGGGCGTTAATTGATGCTAAGTCTGCGTATCGTCGAATCTTACCGTTTTCGTGCGTGTTGTCGCTGACGCTTTGTGTCGCGAAGTCGATTTTTGGCGACAGTAAGGTCTGGGTTGGCGGTAAGTCTTTATGTTGTCTGGGGTTGCCGTTGTCGCGACAGTTTTCACAGTCGCGACGCAGTGTCGTGCGTCGGTCGTTGGCTGCAGGCCAACGTTCACCGTAGCCTGGAGCCAGCGCAGCGCCGCCCTAGCTAAGTGAAGAACTCGCTTCGATTGGCTGAAGGCCAAAGTCATCTCCCCTTCGTTTCCCAATGGGTGAGTTTGGCTTTCAGCCAAAGGATGTCCATGGTTGCCTACACCTGGGGCGGCGCTCTGCTTGCCCCAGGCTACGGTGAGCTTGGCCGTTGGCCAAGGATCGTGGTGACTGGCGCCGATGCGGCGTGGTCTTCAACACACGCGAAACCCCGACTCGCATGGCTTCCGTCACGGGCCGCATTATCTCATGCGGGGCGGGGAAAAACGAGATGGCCATTTTGGCCGGGTTGACAAGGGGATTCGAGGAGCGGGGGAAAGATCTCACGCAAAGGCGCGAAGGCGCAAGAGACGCAAAATAATGTCTTGGCGATTCTTGCGACTCTTCGCGGCCGATCGTCATTCGCGGGCGTCGGCGTAGCCATTGGCAACCGGAGGGACTCAAAGTTGAGTCCTGTCAGAGCTGCTCCACTTTCAGCGTTGACGTCATGGCGGGCGGCATATCGTTACGGAGCGTCGACATGCTGGAGCGGGACTTCGTTTGTGCTCGCGTGCTGACGTTAGCACGCGAGCGTGTTGTCCGGCTTCGATGCGATGCGCAGGGGCCGATCACGCCCTCGGAACGAGATGGGATCTCCTGGGTGCAAATCGAATCCCTAGCCAAGAGAGACAACACCAGCCGCCGATTGACAGCGTCGAGGGTTCCGGGACGACCACGATGTCATTGACGTATGCGCCGACGAAAGTCGTGTTCTTAAACCAGAGGGCAATCTCGCGGTCGGAGAACGCCTGCCAAGTCGATGCGTCTTGGGGGATCAAAACGTCGTGGAGAATAGCGGGATAGGGGCGACGGCCTGCCAAGTCGTACGCCAAGAAACCGAGGTCAAGCTGAAAGTCCATTCCGCCTGGTACGTTCGTCATGCCGGCGTAGTCGGTGGTTCCACGCCGATAATCGCGCCGTATGGAGATCGCGTCTCCCTCGATGGCCATCATGTCCACGATGCGCGGTACGGCCAAAGTCAGCAGCGCCACGCCTGAATCGTTTCTCACGGCGACTTCGAGTTCATTGTGTTCCAATTGAACGCCGCCGATGGTCGAACGAAATGCGGCATGTCCACTCGGTCCATCCGGATCGGAAAGCTGCGACTCGATGGAAAGATAAAACTGGAACGAGTCGCCCACTTGCGCGGCGAACGGCAAGCGGCGAACGGTTTCCTCGTATTCATAATCGTCGTAAACGGTAGCGATGGTCGCTGTGCCGCGCAGCAGCAGAGGAGCCGCTGCACACTCTGAAGTCCAGGCGCTAACGAGTAACGCGAACAATAGGAGGCCGAACTGCGTGGCGATTCGTCGAAATCGTTTCATGAAAAGCTCCCGTTCCAGCAGGTGCAACAACCCAGGCAGGGGGCAAGGAGTCTAGCAGTTAGGCGAATTCGCGACCAGACGATTTTCTCCTCGGATAAATGAGTCGATTATCTGCTTCCGAAGTTGACGCGATGTGCGACCCTTTCAGGGTTGCGGGATGTTGTTGCGATGGTAACCCGGGGTAGATCGCCGCGCGATCAACCCCGGGCTGGATGATGGAACGCCGTTGGCGTTCGATGCCTGACGGCGAGCAGGTCAGGTTAGCCGAGCAGATTAACGTGCTCGACGTCGTGCGGCCGTGGCTGCGGCGGCCATGCCGAACAGCGCGAGGGCGGCGCTTGCCGGTTCAGGGACGTCGGGGTTGCCGGCGCCGACGCCCGTTTCGCGGAGGAAGACGAGTTCGAGCGTGTCGACTTGCGCGGGGTTCAGCGGCGCGACGACGTGGGCGAAGCGGTCGGTATAGGCGAAGTTGTAGGCGTCGGAGAGGGTGCTCATCTTCGCGGCCCACTGGTTGTAGTAGGACTGGCTCGGTTGCAGCGCGGCGAAGTGCTGGGTGAGGGCGAACCATTGCTGGCTTTCCATCTGGCCGACTTGCTGGCCGTTCACTTCGACGGTGCTGCCGAGGGCGCCGATGTTCAGGCCGGCAAAGAGATCGGCGATCACCCAGCCGAAGAGGTCGTTTTGCGGCGTCATCGGGGCGCCGTCGAGCTGGAAGTGAGGGTTGGCGCCGTAGATGGCGGCGGGGTTGTTCAGCTCGTCGTGGTGGAACGTGAGGGTGTGGTTGCCGACCTGGCCGCCGTGGCCGGCGAGCGTGATGTTCTGCTGGGCGTCGATTGTGGCGGTGAAGTCGTAATCTTGCGGTTGGTTCGGCGCCGGGCCGCCGCCGGTGCCGTTGAAGTGGCCCTTGATGCGGGCGATCGTGCCGCCGTGCGATTGGCCGTAGGCGTGGAGATAGTCGAGGTAGCCGTCGAAGTTGTCGTAGGGTGAGGCGGGAAGTCCCGGCGGCGGCGGGTAGACGCTGGGGCCGATGATGCGGACGAAGTTGTTCGAACCATCGCGCACGACCGCGGCGGCGTGGGGCGTGGCGATTGTTTCCATCGCGGCGAGCGTGACGCTCGTGGGCGAAGCCTTGAGCGCCTTCACCAGCGTGCCGCCTGTGCCGCCGTGGTAGACGTTCAGGCCGACCGGGATGCTGAAGTAGTCGAACGACGTGGCGTTGGCGACGTCGGCGGGGTTGCCGTGATAGGTAATTTCGACCTTGTCGTACCGTTTGTGGGCGTTGGGGTCGGAGGGATTCACCGGCGACGGCTCGTAGCCGGCGTGGGTGAAGTTCCAGGGCGTGCCGTAGCCGACGTAGATGCGGCCGCTGAACGAGTTGAGATCGACGCCTTGCGCGAGCGTATCGAGCGTGTACCAGTTTTCGCTGCCGAATTCGCTCTTGGCGAGCGCGGCGCTGGTGGCTTTGTTCGTGGCGGTGAGGGAGCCGGCGCTGACGAAGCCGATGTAGACCTGGGAGTCGGCGAGGCCGGAGGTGTTTTTGAATTTGATCGCGAGGGGGGCGGCGTGGGCGGGGGCGAGCGGCGAGCAGAAGGCTGCGATCGCGCAGACGGAGAAGAAGAGCGAGGTCAGACGGCGAGGCATACGTTTCTCCAGGCGTGGAACTGCGAAAGAATTCGTTGCGACGAATCGCGCCTGGCAGCGTGCGGGCCGCCGGTTTTTGGGGAGCCCATTAGTATGATTGGGGGGCGGGGCGGCGTCCAATCGGCGTTTGTGCGGGAGATGCGGGGGGATCTCACGCAGAGGCGCGGAGGCGCAGAGAATTCGACGGAGTTAGCCGCGAAGAAGCGCAGAAGACGCAAAAAAGAGATCGTTTTTTTACTTTTTGCGATGCTTGCGACTTCTCGCGGCTATGCCACTGGCGTCTTCAATCCCACCAGAGGGCGACCTGCCGGTGCTTGGCCAGTGAGCGTTGCAAGAGTTCAAGTCCGTATTGATCGTCTTCGAAGTCGACTCCTGCCGTCAGCTCCAACAGTTCCGGCGGGAGTTCCTCGCCTGTTTCGTCGGCCATTTCCATCATCTCGGCGAAGCAGCCGAAGTGCTGATCGATCGTATCGGGGCAGAACTCGTAGATCTCCGCCGCTAGCGCCGGTACGTCGTCGACGGGAATCGCATTGAACGTCACCGTGACGGCGTCGTGAGTGACGTCGCTCAGCGTGACGCCGTACTTGGCGTCCCAGGTTTGGAGTTGGGCGATGATTTGATCGGCGTCGAGGTCGTAGTTCGCGCCGTTGGTGTTGGCGTCGCGCAGGGGCTGGTATTTGTCCATTGCTTTCCCAATGCAAATGAAGAGTGAGGAGATGGGGGGCCGGCGCGGCTTGGACAAATGCGCGGCTTGGACAAAGTATAGCCAGTTGTTGACAATTGTCGCAGCTGAACCGTTTCAGAGACCCTTATAAGTTAGTAGCGGTCGCAACGTGCGGATAATCTTCGTCAGTTCTCGCTGCGCTTGCATCACTTGGCGGATGTCTTTATATGCGGCAGGCGCTTCTTCGCGCAGGTAGCTGGCTCGCCGTTGGTCGAACCAGAGCTTGCCGACTTGGCGGCGTAGGTCGGCGCCGTTGAACTTACGGCTCGCTTCGGTGCGGCTGAGGCGGCGGCCGGCGCCGTGGGAGCAGGAGGCGAGGGCGGGGGAACAGCCGCGGCCGGCGGTGTGGTAGCTGGGCGAACCCATGGAGCCGGGGATGACGCCCGGTTCGTCGACGGCGGCGGATTGGGCGCCCTTGCGATGGATCCAGAACTGTTCGTCGCCGTGACGCTCGCACTGGACGTGGTTGTGGTCGCTGTGGATGAGGGTCGACCAATCGGCTTTCACAGCGAAGAGACGCTGCATCATCTCGGCGAGGGCGTGGAGCATCGCGAGTCGATTGGCGGCGGCGTAACGGCGGGCCCACTCGGCGTCGGCAAGGTAGGCTTGGCCGGCGGCGGTGGCTGCGTCGAGATAGGCGAGGTCGCTGCTTGAACGCGTTGCGCGCTCCATGTGCCAGAGAGCGATTGCCTGGCCGACGGCGCGGGAGCCGCTGTGAAGCATCGCCCAGAGTTGGCCTTGGTCGTCGGCCTGTAGCTCGAAGAAATGGTTGCCGCGGCCGAGGGTGCCGAGTTGGACGCGGCCGTCGCGGGCGGCGATTCGTTTGAGGCGGTCGTCGCTGAGGTGGAGTTCGTCGACGGCGGCGGGATACGCGCAGGCCTTGGGGTGTTTGTTGGACGGGACGTGGGCGTAGAGTTGCGACAGCACGCGGCCGGCGGCGACTTCGTTGTCGAGCAGCGAGGCGTCGGCGTCGAACGCAAGGGCGGCCATGCCGCAGCCGATGTCGCTACCGACGGCGGCGGGGTAGATCAACTCGCGGGTGGCGACGACGGCGCCGACGCAGACCTCCTTGGCCAGATGAACGTCGGGCATGATCACCACGGCCGCGACGTCGTCGCTGGAGCGGACGCGCTCGATCGACAGGGCGACCTGGCGATCGACCGGTTCGGTGAGCCAGACATGGATTGGCGGCAGAGGAGAATCATCCGTTGGGGTGGAATCGTTCATGCGTCGCCTCCTGTCGCTTGAGTTGTCGCTTCGCCGCCGTTCGGGCCAATGATGGCGAAGCTAAGGTTCGGCGCCTTGCGACGCGTGATGGCGGCGGCGACCGCAGAGCGGAGCAGTCCGGTTACCGTGGCAAGCTTGTGCTCGATGGCGGTGCGATCGAACGGGCCGTCGTCGCCGGTCGCAACGAGCGTGACCAGCATGCGCGACGCATCGGGCGCGGGGATGGCCGACGCGACGCGCAGGCCGTTGAGCGCCGCGTCGCCGAGTTCGCCGGCGAGGATCTGGTCGATCGTCTCGGCGACCTGGCGGCAGAGCTGTTGGGCCTTGCGGTCGGGCTTGTCGCGATGGGAACGGAGCTTGAAGAATTCACGGGGGTCGACGCCATCGTCTTCGTGGATGGCGTCGCAGTGGGCGAGCATCTGCTCGCGCGTGCGCTTGTCGAGCGACATGGGAAAAACTCTCTCGCTGGGAGGAAGGTGAGTGCGCGGATCGAATCGTCGCAAATTCAGCCCCCGGTTCCGCCGGGGGGTAGCGTCACGCTGGGCGACGACTACCGGCATGACGGCCGACCCCCTGGCGGAGCCGGGGCTGAAATGGGCGTAATGAGAGCGCAGCCGACTGATTAATGGTGAATCAGCGATGAGCGAGAGCCTGGCCCCGCGGGGCCAGCGGGCGTCGAGAAGGACGCAAGAGGCTTAGCGGAGCGACAGACTCAGAGTGGTAGTAGTGAGGATGAGGGTGCGCATGGTGGGCTCCTTATGTTGGAGTGCAACGAGTGGCCGACGGAGAGTTGGACAATTGGCGGGGGCACGAGGTTCGGGGGGGCTGATTCAACTCTTTCAGAGTTGTGGGTGGCGTGGGGCTGTGCCCCGGGGTAGATCGCTGCGCGATCAACCCCGGGCTGAATGATGCAACGCCTTCAGCGTTGAGCGCTGTTGCCATAGGCGACAGCTGATAACCGCTCTCTTGTCGGGGGCCCAATTTTAGCTGGGTGTGGGTAAAGGTGGGTGCAAGCACCGCACCCTACGAAATTCTTGCGAGTCGCTTGACGGATAGATAGTTCACGTGTAAGATAATGTCATGGCGATTAAATCGCCGATAGTTGTTCGTGACGGAGGTAGTTTCATGTCGGGCGGGTCGCTGCAAGCTGATTTGAAGAAACGCGAGCCGTTCGTTTGCGCGGAGCAAGAAGCGATGATCGGGTTGTGGCGGGTGAGCGACTGGTCGATGAATCGGTTCGGGGCGCTCTTTCGCGACTACGAGCTGACGTCGTCGCAGTACAACGTGTTGCGGATTCTGCGCGGGGCAGGGGAGCCGTTGCCGGTGCAGGAGATTTCGGGGCGGATGATTCAGCCGGTGCCGGCGATGACGGGGCTGGTCGATCGATTGGAGAAGGCGGCGCTCGTCGAGCGGCGGCGGATCTCGGACGATCGGCGAGTGATTCACGTCGCCCTGACGAAGAAGGGGGAAGCGGTGCTGAAGAAACTTGACAAGCCGGTGGTAGAGCTGCACGAGAAACTCATGACTGGGTTGTCGAAGGGCGAAGTGAAGCAGTTGGTCGGGCTGATGGAAAAGCTGGCGGGGAAGATACGCGGGTGCGAGTAGCGTATTTTTTTCTATTAGATAGTTCACATGTAAGATAGTTTGGCGTTTTGCAGCAAAGAGTTGAACCGCCAAGGACGCCAAGGACGCCAAGGACGCCAAGGTAAGAAGATGAATGCGGAAGGTTGAATGTGGAATGCTGAATTGGGATGCGGTTAGTTCCGTCTGTCTTTGTATTCCTTGGCGTCCTTGGCGGTTCAAAAAAAGAAGTTCAAAAATAGCAAGCTGATAAGAAAGGTTGGTGTGAAATGATTCGCGTACGCAGGAGCAATGAACGGGGCGGGGGCGATCATGGATGGTTAAAGACCAAGCACACGTTCTCGTTCGGCCAGTATTACGATCCGCAGCAGATGGGGTTTCGTTCGCTGAGGGTGATGAATGAGGACTTCGTCGCGCCGGGCAAGGGCTTTGGCACGCATCCGCACGACAACATGGAGATCATCACCTATGTGCTCGACGGCGAGTTGGCCCATCGAGACAGCATGGGGAACGGTTCGACGTTGACGCCGGGACGGTTCCAGCGGATGAGCGCGGGGACCGGCGTGACGCATAGCGAGTTTAATCCTTCGCCGGAGCGACAGGTTCACCTCTATCAGATCTGGATCGAGCCGAACCGGAAGAATGTGACGCCGAGCTATGAGGAGCTCGACGTGCCGACGGCGGAGAAGCGGAATCGGCTGCGGCTGGTCGCTTCGCCCGATGGTCGCGACGAGTCGTTGACGATCCACCAGGACGCGGCGATCTACCTCGGCGATTTGGAAGCGGGGAAGGAAACGTCGCTGCCGCTCGCTTCTGGTCGGCACGCTTGGGTGCAGGTGCTGCGCGGCGGCGTCACCGTAAACGGCGAGTCGCTTGCGGCCGGCGATGCGGCGGCGGTGAGCGAGGAAGCGGCTGTGGCGATCCGCGCTGAGGAAGGGGCGGAGGTGATGGTGTTTGATTTGGGTTGAGAGTGGGGATTGAACCGCCAAGGACGCCAAGGACGCCAAGGACGCCAAGAGAGAATACAGAGAAGGAACCGCCGATGAACGCGGATAGACGGAGATAGAGCAGTGTCACGGAATCTTTACCGGTCGTTCCATTTGCGTTCATCGGCGTTTATCTGCGGTTCCAACAATTCGTGTCTTTCCTTGGCGTCCTTGGCGGTTCAAAACGGAAGTTAAAAAAGATTTCAAATTTCGAATACGAGGAGAGTGTGCGATGTGCAGTCAAACGTGCGGCGTGTTGAGCTTGGCGGGGCGGGTGTTGCTCGCGGGGATTTTCTTCATGAGCGCGGTGGGGAACAAGATCCCGAACTTCGGCGGGGTCGCCGGGTACATGGCGAGCGAGGGGGTGCCGGCGCCGCAGGTGCTGCTGGCGGGGGCGATTGCGTTTTTGATTGTCGGTTCCGCCTCCATCGTGTTGGGATATCAGGCGCGGTTCGGGGCGGCGCTGTTGCTCGTGTTCCTTGTGGCGGCGACTTACTTCTTTCACGACTTCTGGACGTTTGATGATCCGGCGGAGCGGCAGAATCAAACGATTCAGTTCATGAAGAATGCGTCGTTGATGGGGGCGATGCTGTTCATTATGGCGAACGGGGCGGGGGCTTGGAGTTTGGATGGTCGCCGCGTTGTGGTGGGCGATGCGGCGACGGCTTGATGGGGGCGTTGATGGCGCTGCGTGCCCCCGGTTTGAAGAACCGGGGGCTAAGGGGCCAAACCCACCCGCCGCGAGCGGACGGGGCTAAATGGGCGTTGTGGGATTGTGAGTGCGCTTGCGGGCTGGCAATCGACGCCGTTGTTGACGATTACTTACTCACCTAAATACCTACTCACCAATCCAAGGAGATCACCATGGCCAACATCCTTCCTCACACCGACGCCGGGCTCATTACCGCTGAGAACAGCGCGCTGGTTTTCATTGATCACCAGCCGCAGATGCTGTTTGGCGTCGCGAACAACATCGATCGCCAGCAGCTCATCAACAACGTGCTGCTGCTCGCTCGCGGGGCGAAGGAGTTTGGCGTGCCGACGATTCTTACCACCGTCGAAACCGAATCGTTCAGCGGCGAGATGTGGCCGCAGTTGCTTGATGTGTTTCCCGATCAAACGCCGATCGAGCGGACGGGGATGAACTCTTGGGACACGGCCGCGTTCCGCGATGCGATTAAGAAGACCGGCAAGAAGAACATCATTCTGTCGGGGCTATGGACCGAAGTTTGCATTACTTGGCCGACGCTCAACATGTTGGCCGAGGGGTACAACATTTACGTCGTTGAAGATGCATGCGGGGCGACTTCGCAGGCGGCCCACGATGCGGCGCTCTCGCGGATGGTGCAAGCGGGCGCCGTGCGTATGACGACGATCGCGACGGTGCTTGAGTTCCAACGCGATTGGAAGAACCGCGATCACTACGATGCGTTGATGAACCTGTTCCGCGAGCATGGCGGGGCGTATGGCGTGGGGATTGAGTACGCCTACACGATGGTGCACAAGGCGCCGGCGGCGCGGAAGGTGACGAAGTAGAGGCCAGGGATAAATACTTGCCCGCGAATGACGCGAATCTCACGAATAAGAATGAAGAAGAGAGAGCCCCCAATTCAGTTCGCAATTGACTCTCTGCTATTCGCGATCATTCGCGTGATTCGCGGGCTTTCTTCCAATCCAACGTCGCCTGCCCCTGAGGATGACCGATGAAACCTGAAGTCGTGCTGTATCACGGAAAGATCACCACGCTCGATCCAACGCGACCGGAAGTCACGGCGGCGGCGATTAGCGGCGGGCGAATCGTGGCGACCGGAAGTGACGACGAGATCTTAGCGCTCGCCGGCGATGCGACGCAGCGGATCGATCTCAATCATCGGCGAGTCATCCCGGGGCTCAATGATTCGCACCTCCATGTGATCCGCGCGGGGTTGTACTTTAACCTCGAACTGCGGTGGGATGGCGTGCCGAGTCTGTCGCAGGCGCTCGCTCAGTTGAAGGCTCAAGCGGAACGGACTCCGCCGCCGCAGTGGGTGCGCGTCATCGGCGGGTGGAACGAGTTTCAGTTCGTCGAGGGACGGATGCCGACGCTCGAGGAGATCAATCGCGCGGCGCCCGAGACGCCTGTGTTCGTATTGCATCTGTACGATTCGGCGATGCTCAATCGGGCCGCGATTCGGGCGCTAGGGTTCGACAAGAACACGCCGAATCCCCCCGGCGGATTGATCGCTCGCGACGCGAGCGGCAACCCGACCGGCATGCTTATCGCCGAGCCGAGTGCGTTGGTGCTCTACTCGACGATCGCGCAGGCGCCGAAGCTGTCGCATAGCGATCAGCTCAACTCGACGCGGCACTACATGCGTGAGCTGAACCGGTTCGGCGTGACGAGCGTCGCCGACGCTGGCGGCGGTTGGCAGAACTATCCTGACGACTACGCCGTGATTCGCGAGCTCGACGAAGCGGGCCAGCTGACGCTGCGGATCGCTTACAGCTTGTTCGCACAGACGCCGGGCGAGGAGTTGGCCGACTATACGCGGTGGCTGGGGATGACCGAGCCTGGCGCGGGGAGCGAGACGCTCCGCGTGAACGGCGCCGGCGAGAATCTGGTGTGGAGCGCCGCCGACTTCGAGAATTTCCTCCAGCCACGGCCCGACTTGCGGCCGGTGATGGAGAGCGAACTCGAAGCGGTCGTCGGCCACTTCGCCGCGGCGAAGTGGCCGTGGCGGATTCATGCGACGTACGACGAAACGATCGGCCGGTTTCTCGATGTGTTCGAACGGGTTCATCGCGACACGCCGATCAACGAGCTTGGTTGGTTCATCGATCACGCGGAGACCGTGTCGGAGCGAAACCTGGAACGGATCGCGGCGCTGGGGGGCGGCATCGCGATTCAGCATCGCATGGCTTACCAGGGGGAGTATTTCATTCGCCGTTACGGCGTCGAGGCGGCCAAGCGTCGCCCGCCGTTGCGAAAGATGTTGGCGATGGGGCTGCCCGTCGGCGCCGGCACCGACGGGACGCGCGTGGCGAGTTATCACCCGTGGACTTGTTTGTGGTGGCTGGTCACCTCGAAGACGGTCGGCGGCACGGTGCTGCATGACGAGGCCGATCGCTTGAGTCGCGCGGAGGCGTTGCGACTCTACACTGCGGGGAGCGCGTGGTTCAGCCGCGAGGCCGATCGCAAAGGGACGCTTGTCGTTGGTTCGTACGCTGATCTCGCGGTGCTGAGTGACGACTATTTCAGCGTTGAGCCTGATGAGATTCGCGCTTTGGAGAGCGTGCTGACGATGCTCGGCGGCCGCGTCGTGTACGGAACGGGGGAGTTCGCGTCGCTGGCGCCGGAACTGCCGCCGGTAAGTCCCGATTGGTCGCCGATCGCGGTGGAAGAAACGCGCGGTTACAACAATTCCGCTCCGCCGCCGCCACGGCACGACCACACGCCGATCATGGCCGCCGACGGTCGCGTCTGGGAAACAGGCTGTGGTTGTGGGGTGTGAACCTTCTCTGTTAGGGCCGCAAAAGGGCGACGCGCCAACAGCGAAAAAGAGTGGCGACGGTGTAGGGCGGGGAGTTAAGGTAAAGCGGCGCCGGCGGGCTGATGTTTGGCCGGGGCGGTTCTTTTCCCCGCATTGCACCGTTCGGGCCGCGTTTTATGAAGCCGCTATTGGTTGCGTTGTCGCTTGTTTGCCTACCGCTAATCGCTCGCGGGGATGATGCGACGCGGGACGAGCATGCCGCGGCGAAGTCCGTGGAGCAGTTGGACGTTCATCCCGACCTGGAGGTGAAGCTGTTTGCCTCGGAGCCGATGATGACCAACCCGGCGTCGATCGACGTCGATCATCTCGGCCGCGTCTGGGTCTGCGAAGCGATCAACTACCGGGCGTTTGCGAACGCCGACGTCATTGGCGATCGGCAGGAGGGGGATCGCATTCTGGTGCTCGAAGATACCGACGGCGATGCGCAGGCGGATGCTTCGACGGTGTTTTATCAGGGGCATGACGTTGACTCGGCGCATGGGATTCTCGTACTGGCGACGGCCGACGGGAAGGGGACGAAGGCGCTGGTGTCGGCGCTCGACAGTGTTTTCTTTTTGATCGACGACGACGGCGACTTGAAAGCGGATCGGAAGGAAGTCCTCTTCACCGGCATCGGCGGCGTGCAGCACGATCATGGGGTCCATGCGTTCCACTTCGGGCCCGACGGCAAGTTGTACTTCAACATGGGGAACGCAGGGGAGCAGATTAAGGACAAAGAGGGTCGGCCGATCGTCGATCGGATGGGTCATGAAGTGAACGATTCGCGGCAGCCGTACCAGCAGGGGATGGTCTTTCGCTGCAACATGGATGGGAGCGGCTTCGAGACGCTGGCGTGGAACTTTCGCAACAACTGGGAGGTGTGCGTCGATTCGTTCGGCACGATGTGGCAGTCGGACAACGACGACGACGGCAACCAGGGAGTGCGGATCAACTACGTGATGGACTACGGCAACTACGGCTACAACGACGAGTTGACCGGCGCTGCGTGGAGCGAGCCGCGGACGAACATCGAGGCGGAGATTCCGCGGCGGCATTGGCATCTCAACGATCCGGGGGTGATCCCGAACCTATTGCAGACGGGGGCGGGGGCGCCGACGGGGATTTGCGTCTACGAGGGCGATTTGCTGCCGGCGGCGTTTCGTGGGGCGCTCATTCACACCGATGCGGGGCCGAACATTTGCCGTGCGTATCGAACGAAGCCGGACGGCGCGGGATATACGGCGGAGGTCGTCGACATTATTGACGGGTCGCGGAACCAGTGGTTTCGGCCGAGCGACGTCTGCGTCGCGCCCGACGGATCGTTGATTGTTGCCGACTGGTACGATCCGGGCGTTGGCGGACATCGGATGCAGGATGTGGCGCGGGGGCGGTTGTATCGCGTGACGCCGCGCGGCGCGGCGGCGAAGGAATACAAAACGGCGGCGATCGACGTCTCGACGCCCGGTGGGGCTGTGAGCGCGCTGCAGTCGCCGAATATGGCGACGCGCTATGTGGCTTGGACGGCGCTGCAGGGTATGGGGGAGAAGGCGGAGCCGGCGCTGCGGGAGATGTTCGCGTCGGAGAATCCGATGCTGCGGGCGCGGGCGATGTGGGCGCTGGGGAAGCTCGGGCTCTCAGCGCAGAAGACTGCTGAAGTTGTGCGTTCGGCGCTGCAAGATCGTGAGGCGGACGTTCGTGTCGTCGGAGTACGACTGGTGCGAGAATTGGGCGAGCAGCTGAATCTTGCGGAACTGCGGGAGGCTGTCGATTTCGAGGACCCGTCGCCTGCCGTTCGCCGCGAATTGTTGTTGTGGATGCATGAGATCAATCCAGCGTCGATTAGCGCCGAGAATGGCGAGGCGCATCTCGCGCACGTTTGGGCGATGTTAGCCCGGCAATACGACGGTAAGGATCGTTGGTATTTAGAGGCGCTCGGGATCGCGGCGGAGGGGCATTGGGACGAATGCTTGAAGGCGCTGGAGCAAGTAAGTGACGCCGAGCGGCAGTCGTCTTCCGCGACTCGGGACATTTGGTGGCGTTCGCGCGGGGCGGAGACGAGCGCGCGACTCGCGGCGATCATTGCCGATCCGCAGACGCCGCTGGCTGAACTGCCTCGTTACTTTCGCGCACTTGATTTCCAGTCGCGAGAAGCGATGCAGGCCGCGGTGGAAGGGTTGGCGTTTGACGATCTCGCCGGACTCTCAGCAGAGCAGGCGATGTTCGTGCGAGCGGAGGCGCTCAACCGGTTGGAAGGGTGCGATCTTTCGCAAGATGCGGCGCGGCTGGCGGCGCTCGACCAGGCGCTTGATACTTGCCGGGGAACGGAGCAGTTCATTCGGCTTGCCGACAAGTTTCATGCGTCGCATCGCCTTGCGGAATTGCTGACGCTGGCCCAGGAACAAGCGGCGTCGCAGTTGGCGGTTGATGCGCTCGCGGTGTTGTATGCGAGCGAACAGTGTCGGCCGGAGGGATTGTTCGACCTCGCTTTGCGGAGCGATGACGCTGAACTGGTATCGCAAACGCTGGCGGCGATGGCAACGGCGGCCGATCCGCGCGGCAACGAGCTGCTGCTGGCACTAGCGCTCGACGCTGAGCGGCCGCTGGCGGCGCGACGAGGGGCGGTGAAAGCGCTGGGCGCCAATGCGGCCGGGGCGGAGCAATTGCTGCAACTCGCGCAGCGGCAGGAGTTCCCGGAACAATTGAAAGAGGCGTGGGCGGCGGCGCTGGCGGGGGCTCCTTCGCCAGAGATTCGTACGCAAGCGGCGGCGATTTTTCCCGCGCCGCCGACGAAAGACAGCACGCCGTTGCCGCCGCTAGCGGAACTGGTGGAGGCGACCGGCGACGCGGAGCGCGGGAAGGTCGTGTTCAACGCGACGGGAACGTGCCGCAATTGTCACCAAGTGAACGGCGACGGGACGGAAGTGGGACCAGACTTGTCGGAGATCGGCAAGAAGCTCGCGCGGCCGGCGATGTTCGAGTCGATTCTTTATCCGTCGGCGGCGATCAGTCACAACTTTGAGAACTGGGTCGTGCTTACCGACGACGGGCTCGTGCATGGCGGTCTGCTGGTGAGCGAGACGGCTGACGAACTCAAGCTCAAGGATGAGAAGGGGATCGTGCGCGTGATCCCGGCGGCGACGATTGAGGAGAAGTCGAAGTCGGAGGCGTCGCTGATGCCGGCCGATATTCAGAAGCTGATGACGGCGGCGGAGTTGGTCGACTTGGTGGAGTATTTGTCGACGCTGAAGGAGCGGCGGTGAAGAAGTGACGAATGAGGCGTCGCTTCTAGGAGGATTGCGAAGTCCAAAAACTAACCGCCAAGGACGCCAAGGTGCGCCAAGGAAATGCGAAGAAGAGCTTGTAATCACGGATGAACGCAGATAAACGCCAATAAGAATTATCTGCGTTCATCTGCGCTTATCGGCGGTTCCATCTTTTTTGGTCGTTTCTTCCGTCGTGTCCGTTGTGCCGTCGTGGTTCAATTCCTCTCTTGCATTTGCTTGGCGCACCTTGGCGCACCTTGGCGTTCTTGGCGGTTCAAATGAAAACGATTCTGCAAGTTTTTCGGCGACGCTCCGGCGGGTCGTTAACCCGCGGCTGTTAGCGGCGGACGGTGGCGGTGGCGAGGGCGTTCGCGACCCAGGGCGAGGCGATGAAGCCGAAGAGGAAGAGCGTGCCGGCGTTGTAGCCCCATTCTTGTTGTTGCGAGACGCCATAGAGGCAGACGACGCCGACGAGCGCCATCGCGGCGGCGAAGAGCGACATCGCCTGACGCGGCCAGCCGGGATCGCAACTGAAGAGGGTGACGATCGGCATCGCGACGCCCATCGGCAATATGGCGCCCAACAGCAACGCCTCGTGGCCGTAGACGAGCCAGGCGATGAAGCTGCCGAGGCTCAGCGCCACGCAGCCGCCGAACCAGCTCGACGCAACGCGCTGATCGCGCGACAACGCGTGTCTGCCGAAGCGGTTGAGTCGCAGCAGCAGGTTGAAGATCGGCATTGCGAACCACGTCATGAAGACGAAGATCAGGTAGAGGATTTGGATCGGCAAGATCCAGGGCGCCAGCTCGGGCGAGTTGCGCGAGATCGTGTTGAGGATCCGCGCACCGAAGTAGCCGCCGAGGACCACGCCCCAGCGGGCGCGATTGTCGAGTCGGGCCATCCAGAGGAAGTAGGCGAGGATCCAACGATAGATCGGATTGCGGGCCTTCAGCGCTTCGACCATGCCATGACGGGCGTATTCGTTCGTGGGATCGAGTCGTAGCGATTCGCGGAACTGCTCCAGCGCCGGCCGCGGTTTTCCCTCGTGCAGCAGCGCCCAGGCCTTGTTGGCATGAGCGTAGGAGTCGTCGGGATCACGGGCGAGCGATTCGTCGACGGTGGCGATGGCTTCGCGTTGCCGGCCGAGCTTGGTGAGAGCCATCGTGCGGAGGTTCATGCAGTCGGCGTGTTCAGCGTCGTACTGCAGCCCGGCAAGCGCGGCGTCGAGCGAGTCTTGCCACTTCCCCTGGCAGTAGAGCGTGATCGCGAGGCGGGCGTAGTTGTTGGGATCGCCGGGGCTGAGCCGCAACGCCTCGCGGGCGGCCGCCTCGGCCTCGGGGTAGCGGCGGCGTTCCTGCAGGACGACCGAGCGGCAGTAAAGGGCGTGATCCCAATCGGGAGCGAGCGTGATCGCCTGCTCGACTTCGGCTTGCGCCTCGGGAAGTTTTTCTTGCTTGGCGAGGCAGAGGCCGAGCAGCGCGTGGGACTGCGGATCGTGGGGCTGTTCGGCGAGGGCGCGGCGGAGCTCGAGCTCGGCGTCGGCGTAACGCGAGATGCGGAAGAGGTGGAGGGCGCGGTTGAGGGGTTGGGACATTGGCAGCAACGTCGGTGAAACGCAAAGTGGTGTAAGGGCGGTTGTAGGAGCCTACCTATTTAATCAACCATGATTAGCCGGCGTTGAGGCTATTTAGGGGTGTAAACGCGACATGTCACTTGTTGATCCACTCGTTCGATCCGCACATGGCGTCCAACGTTCCAGATGATATATCCCGTATTAGGATTGATTCGATTTCTCGCGAATAGTCGTTCATTGTCGGTGTCTTTGAACTGTGAGTCGGGCCAATACTGAACTGGCTTCATGAGCGGGGCGTTAATGCCTTCGGCGATCAGCGCACGCCGCGCGTAAGCAATTGCCAGCGGTTCCGTCAACGGTGCTGATGCATCGATCGGAAAGGTGTGTGGTCGCGGATTAAGCCGTTGGTAGATCGACCAGGCGCCGTAGGTGACGCCGGTGGCGAGCGCCGCGACCATCACAGAGAACGCAGTTAACAACAGTCGGCGAGAGTTCATAAGTTCGCTTGCTAAGCTTGAAATGAGAGAGAAGGCGGTGTGCGACTACGGAAGAGTCGCTGCTTAGCGAGGCTGCCCCTGACCCGATTTGGATGGGCACTATAGCTTTAAATGCTTCAGGATGTCGTCGTAGACGCCCCCTTGATTCGAATAGAGGGCGTAGTTTCGCGCCGTCGCAAACCATTCTCGCGTCGACGGCTTCACCGTCCCCGCCGCGGCAACGAGGTCTTTAGTCCGCAGCGGTTCGAGCTTGCCGCTCTTCATCGCGTCGCGGAGCTTCGCTTCGACGGCGACGTCGACCACGGCTTTCATGTCGGCGCCGGAGAAGTGGTCGGTCTTTTTCGCGACCGCATCGAAGTCGACGCCGTCGGCGGGTTTGCCGGCGAGCATCAGTTGCAGGATCGACGCGCGGGCTGCGCGGTCGGGCGGCGGGACGAAGAGGATGCGGTCGAAGCGGCCGGGGCGGCGGAAGGCGTTGTCGAGGTGCCAGGGGGCGTTCGTGGCGGCGAGGATCAGCAGGCCTTCGTTCGAGGATTCGACGCCGTCGAGTTCGGAGAGGAATTGGTTGATCAGGTGGCGGCCGCCGCTGTGACGCATGTCGGCGCGGCTGGCGCCGAGGGCGTCGACTTCGTCGAAGAAGAGGACGCAGGGGCGATTGCGGCGGGCTTGCTGGAAGAGCTCGTGGAGGTTCTTCTCGCTGTTGCCGATCCACATGTCGAGGACGTCGCTGATGCCGATGGCGAGGAAGCCGGCTTTCACTTGGCCGGCGGTGGCGCGGGCGAGGAAGGTTTTGCCGCAGCCGGGGGGGCCGTACATGAGGATGCCGCCGCCGACCGTCTTGCCGTAGGCGGCGAACAGTTCGGGCTGTTCGAGCGGCAAGATGATCTTCATGCGGATCTCTTCCTTCACCGCGTCCATGCCGCCGACCTGGTCGAAGTTGATCTTCGGGCGCTCAATGTCGAACTCGGGCGTGCCGGGGGGAAGTTCGCCGGCCGGTTCGCGATAGCGGCCTTCCTCGTCAGCCGTGTCGAAGGAGTGGGAAGCGGCGCGGTCGAGGCCGAGTTCGCGCGCGAGTTCCGCATCGGCGGCGTCGGCGTCGATTTCGACGGCTTCACGATATTGGTGAGCGGCGCGTTGCGGCTCGCCGGCGCGGAGGAGGAGCTTCGCGTGCAGAACGTAAGCGCCGGCGGGGGGATCGTTTTGCTTGATGAGGTCTTCGACGATCACCAGCGCGGCGGAGTTCTTCGTTTGCTGGTAGTAAGCGTTAGCCAGGCCGAGCTTGAGGTCGACCTGATGGGGGACGACGTTGAGGGCTTCGCGGTAGGCGACTTCCGCTTCGTCGAAGCGGCCGAGCTTGAGGAGCGACTCGGCAAGATGCTTGTGGAGCGGGATGTTGGTGGGCGAGAAGCGGAGGGCTTCGCGCAGGGCGTTGATGGCGTCGTCGGAAGGAGGCATGGCTGCGGCGGGGGATTTATGATTTGGGATTTATGATTGCTGATTTGAGAAGGTGGGCGACCTTTCCGTCAGGCAAATCATATATCAGAAATCCTAAATCATACATTCTTTGCTTCCGCTCCGGCGGGGCGTTGACCCGCGGCTGCTTGTCACCACTGCGGGCGGAGGCCGTGGAGGCGGCGGAGCAGGGCGATCTGGCCGGCGTGGATCGACTCGTGTCGGGAGCACCAAAAGAGGGCTTCGATCACAGTTTTCACAAAGCGGTGGGCCTGAAGAACGGGGCGATCTAGGTCGGCGTCGCCGAGTTGAGCGACTTCGGCGATGACATGTCGGTTGATTTCGTCGAGGTTGGCCAGGATCTCGGCCGGCGTCGGGTAGAGTGACGGGTCGGCTTGGGGCGTGCTGTCGCGGCCGAAAAGCTCGCGGTAGTTGGCGGGGAGCCAGGCGGCGTCCGCGGGTTTCGGTTCGCGATGGAAGGCGACGCCGAGACGGTATTGGGCGATGGAGATGTGGCCGACTTGCCACGCGATGTGGGTGACCGCCGGCGTTGGCATAAAGAACCAGGCGTCGGCCGGCAGATCGGCGAGGAGGCCGAGGGTGTATTGGCGGGCGGCGTTGATTTGGGCGATGGCGGCGGCGAGTTGGGACATGGAACGATGGGGGAAGGCGGAAGGGGGAGTGGGGAAGGGGATGTTAAGTGACAAACTGGGGGGAAGTGTCGGGCGATTCTGATTCCCAACAAGCCCATTTAGCCGCGGAGCTTGCTCCGCGCTGAAGTGGGCGCCGGCTGGCACTTCAGCACTCGCCGCGGCGAGTGGCACCCCTGGAGAGCGTCAGATGCCAGGTCTGGTTCGCCCAACTCGCGTGATTCTGCGGGTTTAGGTGCGTTTGTGGGCTTGGGTTAGAGCCGCTAGAATGGGGTGCTGGCCGCGCCGCGGGCCTTCACCGGGGCGAGTCTGGGGGGCGGACCTCCCGGCCACGTGAGATAGACTACTTAAACTGTCATCGATGGTGACGCCGCAGGCTAGTAGGCCCGGGGCGACGACTCGACCCGAGGGGACTGCGAACCGTGCAGATCAGTGTTTCGACGCGGCATGGGCATTTGTCCGAGGCAACGCAGGAAAAGCTGCGGGCCAAGGCCGAGAAGCTCGTCCGGATTTTCGACCGGCTGATGTCGATCGAAATTGTGGTGGACTTGAAGGACGAGGCCAAACCGAAGGTCGATTTGCAAGTTTCGGCCGAGCACAAGCACGACTTCGTGGCTCACGAACAAGGCGAAAACCTGCTGGGCGTCCTGGAAGCGGCGATCGGCAAGGTTGAGGAGCAGTTGCGGCGGTACAAGGAACGGGTCCAGGAACGGCATCGGAATCCCGACGCCCGGCGGCAAGAAGCCCCGGTGGTTGGCGGCGATGACGAGGAAGAGTGAGTAGGTGTTTAAGTGAGTAGGTGAGTAGGTGAGTAAGTGTTTAAGTGAGTAGGTAAATGCCGTCACTACTTACTCACCTAAGTACTTACTCACCCCACGCGACACGAAAGCTAGCCGCGAGACCGCGACGGCATTCAATAGAACGACCAATTGAGCGAAGGATACCCGGAGTATGAAGTTTGTTGATTTCGTCAATCGCACCGCGATCCGCACGAACGTGGAAGCGGACACGAAAGAAGATGTGATCCGCGCGATGGCGTCGTCGTTGTTGGAGGCGGGCAAGATCGCCCAAGACCAGTACGACGGCATTGTCGAAGCGATTTTGAAGCGTGAAGAATTGGGCAGCACGGGCATTGGTCGCGGGGTGGCGGTTCCCCACACCAAGCATCCGAGCGTCCACGAGTTGATCGGCGCCGTCGCCGTGAGCGACGAGGGGGTCGACTTCGACAGCCTCGACGGCGAGAAGGTCCACTTGCTGTTCTTGTTGATTTCTCCGCCAGATCGTCCCGGCGATCATCTGCGGGCGCTGGAGAACATCTCGCGTCAATTGCGCGACGATACGTTCTGCCGGTTCCTGAAGCAGAGCAAAGAGCCGGCCGACGTGTGGCAGCTTTTGGAGGAGGCCGACAATAACCAGTTTGGGGCGTAAGGGTCGACGCGAGCGGCAGTTGCGGAGAAAGAGTCGAAACGGCGTGAACCATTTCGGTCTCTGCCGCGTAGCTCGAAGCACGTAGCCTCCCATCGCGCGCCTTTCCAGGAAGATCAAGTTTGATGTCATCGCCCGCGGCACAACGCGTCGTCGTCATTAGCGACAAGGACCCGTTGGGCCTGCACATTCGTCCGGCTGAGCAGTTTGTGCGGCTGGCGATGAAGTTTCCTTGTGAGATTGAGGTCGTTCGCGAGAGCATTCGGGCCGACGGCAAGAGCATCATGCATATGCTCACCCTCGGCGCCGAACCGGGCGTTGAGCTGCGGCTCGAAGCCCGCGGCGATCAAGCCGACGAGGCGCTCGACGCGCTGGCTCGGTTCATTGAGAACGGCTTCGTGTTAGAACAGACAGAAGGTCAGCCTCCAGCGGAATCGGGGGGCGGTTGAGGTGGAATGGGCCGGCGAAGGTCGCCGGGCCAGAGGGTTGGTCATGTCGAGGTTCGCCGAGCAGTCGCATGTTACGCGACTTGCTCGTCGAACCTCGGGGTGATGAACTCAGAACCACCGAAACACCGTCGCCATCCGTTGGGGATGCTGGCGGACCGAATTGACGAGGCGCGCAGGCTGCTGGTTGCCAGCGCGACAAGCAAACACCAAGAATCGAGTGAGTCGGGTCGCCGTCGACGGCGACTTCGACCGGCGCGCAGGGCGCGTCGCACGCAGATTTTGAAGCGCCGGGGCGAGGCGGGCCCAGAGCGCGAGGGAAGCTTGTCGCGGCAGCGGATGGCCGGTGCGCCCCAAAACGAGGGCGCTATGGAACGCCTCCAAGGGATCGCAGTTTCGCCCGGCGTGGCGATTGGCGAAGCCCTGATTTTAGATAACGAAGGATTCCGCATCCCGCGGCGGTTCGTCGGTCGAGACGCCGTCGGCGAAGAGCTTGCGCGCCTCAACAGCGCCATCGAAGCGGCCACCGCCGAGGTCGACCGTAATCGCGGCCGCGTCGCCAAGGAACTGGGCGACGAAGTGGCCGCCATCTTCTCGGCCCACTTGCAGATGCTGAACGATCGGCGGCTGCGGCAAGAGCTCGAAGAGATGATTCGCACCCGGCACTATTCGCCGGAGTACTCTGTCAGCCGCGCGCTGGGGAAGTACGCGAAGGTCTTCCAGTCGCTCGACGGCGAGTATATGGCCGAGCGGGCCAACGATATCTTCGACATTCAGAAGCGGCTGCTGCGGCACCTGCTCGGTACGGCCCGCCAAGAGTTGGCCCACGTCACGTCGCCAGTGCTCGTGCTGGCCCACAATTTGACGCCGAGCGAGACGGCCAATCTCAATCCGCAGTTCGTGATGGGGCTCGTCACCGAAGTCGGCGGCCCCGGCAGCCATACGGCGATCGTCGCCGAGGGCCTCGGCATTCCGGCCGTGGTCGGCGTCGGCAACTTCCTCACCGACGTCTCGGGCGGCGAGACGGTGATCATCGACGGCGATCAAGGGTTGATCTTCCTTCATCCCGATGAAGAAACGCTCGCCCGCTATCGCCATGAAGTCGAAGAGCAGCGTTCGCTCGCCGTGAAGCTCGAGACGCTGCGCGATCTGCCGGCGGAGACGACATGCGGCTGTCGCATCACGATGCTCGGCAACATCGAGTTCCCCTCGGAGGTGCAGCAATGCGATGAACGCGGGGCCGACGGCATCGGGCTGTACCGAACGGAGTTCTTGTACCTGGGCCGCGACGACGACCCGCCGGAAGAGGCGCACTTTGCCGCCTATAGCGAAGTCGCCCGCGAAATGCACGGCAAGCCGGTGGTGATGCGCACGCTCGACCTTGGCGCCGACAAGATGCGGACGTTGCCTGATCCGGAGGACGAGCGCAATCCGTTCCTGGGGCTGCGCAGCATTCGGCTCGCGCTGAAGAATCGCGACATGTTCCGCGTGCAATTGCGGGCGATCTTGCGAGCGAGCGCGCACGGCCAGATCAAGTTGATGTTCCCGCTGGTGAGCACGATGCTTGAGCTAAGGCAAGCGAAGATGGTGCTCGCCGACGCGATGGAGGATCTCGAAGAAGCTGGCGTCCCGTTCGATCGCAACATGCCAGTTGGGATGATGGTCGAGGTCCCTTCGGCGGTGATCATGATGGATCGCTTCGCCGAAGAGGCCGACTTCTTCAGCATCGGCACGAACGATCTGATTCAGTACTGCCTCGCCGTCGACCGGAGCAATAAGGACGTGGCCAGCCTCTACACGGCGGCCGATCCGGCGGTGATTCGACTAATCGACATGGCAGTGAAAACCGCCAAGCAGTTCGATCGGCCCATCAGCATGTGCGGGCAGATGTGCGGCAATCCGTTGTACACGATGCTGCTGCTCGGCATTGGATTGCGGACGTTGAGCGTGACTCCGTCGGCGATCCCTGAGGTGAAAAGAGTCTGCCGCAGCGTATCGCTGGAGCAATGCGTGCGCGTGGCGGAACAAGTGCGGGCGCTCGATACGGCGCGCGACGTCAAAACATTGTTGAAAGAAGAGTTGTCACGAGTTTTCCCTGAGTTCCCGGTTTAGTAGCGATTCCGCTGGAACTCGGATTTCAGTTATTTGGTTAGGAACTTACGTAGATTTTTTCGCCTTAGGCAGACGAGAGCGATCTTGTTGAACGCGGCCTTGACCAGTGGCTTCACCGAATGCGGCCGGCGCTATGCGCGGCGCGTTCCAAGCCGGGTCGCCGCGCCGCTCGCTTCTCCTTCGTTCGCCGAGGCCCGTTGGTCACAGCGCTGCGCCGCCCCTTCTGGGCGCCGCGCGGCGCGATTCAACCCAAGAAAGAGTATCCATGAAGCAGGAGATGCTGATTAACGTCGCGCAGCCGGAAGAGTGCCGGATTGCGATCTGCGAAGACGGAGTTTTGGAAGAACTGTACATCGAGCGGAGTAGCCAGGACAACTACGTCGGCAACATTTACAAAGGCAAGATCGTCAACCTGGAGCCGAGCATCCAGGCGGCGTTCGTCGACTTTGGCGTCGGCCGGAACGGTTTCCTCCACATCAGCGACGTCGAACCGCAGTACTTCCGTCAGGGGGGATACGATCCCGATATGGAGATCATGCCGAACGGCCCGCCGCGGCGCGACGAGCATGATTCGCACGACGACGAGTTTGGCGACGACGACGACGAACAAGAAGATTCCGACTTGGAAGAGGTGGGCGACAACGGTCGCGCCACGCGCCGCGGTCCGCAGGCAGGCGGGCGGACGGCTCAAAAGCGGATGCGTCCCGGCGTGCGGCCGCGGATCAAGCCTCCGATTCAGGAGATCTTCCGTCGCGGCGACGAGATCCTGGTGCAGGTGATCAAGGAAGGGATGGGGACGAAGGGCCCCACGCTTTCGACGTACATCAGCATTCCGGGCCGCTATCTCGTGCTGATGCCGGCGCTCGGCCGCATCGGCGTGTCGCGCAAGATCGAAGACGACGACGCACGGCGCCGGTTGCGCGACATTCTGCGCGAGCTGAACCCGCCGAAGGGGCTCGGCTTCATCGTGCGGACCGCCGGCACCGACCGGACGAAGAAGGAATTGTCGCGGGACTTGGCGTACCTGGTGCGTCTGTGGAAGGTGATCGTCCGCCGGATCAAGAAGACGCCGGCGCCGTGCGACATCTACCAAGAAAGCGACATGATCATCCGGACGATTCGCGATATCTTTACGAGCGAAGTCGACGGGATCTTTATCGATCAGCCGGAGGCGTACGAGCGGGCGAAGGAATTCCTGCAGTTCGTCATGCCGCGGTACGTCAATCGTTTGAAGCTTTACGAAGGGAAGGAACCGCTGTTCCACAAGTACAAGCTCGATGACGAGATCGCGCGAATCAACCAGCGGAAGGTGCCGCTGCGAGGCGGGGGTTCGCTGGTGATCGACCAGACGGAAGCGCTCGTGGCGATCGACGTCAACAGCGGCAGCTTCCGCACGGATGGCGGGGCCGAGGAATCGGCGTTCGCGCTCAACCAGATCGCAGCCCGCGAGATCGCCCGGCAGTTGCGGCTGCGCGACCTGGGCGGCGTCGTGGTGAACGACTTCATCGACATGCGGAAGGACCGTCATCGCCGGATCGTCGAGCGGACGCTGCGCGACGCGGTGCGTCGCGATCGGGCCCGCACGAAGATTCTGCGGATCAGCCCGTTCGGCCTGATCGAGATGACGCGGCAGCGCATTCGGCCGAGTTTGAAGCGAAGCGTTTACAAGGAATGCCCGGCATGCACTGGTTCGGGCCTGGTGAAGAGCGCCGAGAGCATGGCGATCGAAGTGATCCGCAAGCTGATCATGTGCGCCCAGCACGCGAGCGTCGCGCGGATTGCCGTGACGGTCGAGGAGGAAGTGGCGAGCTACATCAACAACCGCAAGCGTCGCGAACTGACGCGGATGGAAGACGAGCACACGGTGCAGGTGCTGGTGATCAGCCGCGAGGACCTGTCGCCGGAGTTCCTGAAATTCGATTGCGAAGACGCGAGCGGGCGGGAAGTTCGCATCGAAGGGATGTGAGAATAGGCTGGGGCTACAAAGTAACGTGAAGGTTGCAGGCATGAGCAGAATTGCTTTAGCACTGGTTGACGCCTTCATGTTCTTTGAGCTGTCCGATGAGTCCGTTTTGCACCCTGACGATGCATTGAGAATGTCAGAGTCAATGCTGTCGACGCTCGACGCGTGTTCAAATGAAGAGTTCGCCTGTTTTGAGGAGGCTGCCAAACAGCGATTGGCCGAAGAGATTGCCGGACTTAGTCGAGAGGATGTCATCGCCTTTCTTTCAAAGCTTGATCGAAGCATGCTTCCGAGGCTTTGAAAGAAAGGTTAGTCGATTCTGCATGGCTCAAATGAGTTATGTGTTGATTGAGTAGTTCAGCAATTCGGGTAGCGATGGAAGAGCACCGACCGCGATCGCCGTGGCTTAGCGAGGACGTCTGGTCGATCTGGCTTGGTTGGGCGGTGCTGCTCGCGGCGCTTGGGGCGACGTGGTTGGCCTCGGCGGGCGGCGAGAAGGCGACCAATCCGTTGGCGCCGCGGTTGGCTGATCTTGGTTCTTGGGTTTCCAATCCGCTCGACGCGTTCGTCGGGAAGCAGGGCGAGAACGTCCTGCCTGGTGTGGCGGGCGTGTTCGTCGCGCTGCTTGCGTTGTTCTCCGTCGGCCTCGCCGGCATGCGCGAGCGCGTCCGCTCGTTTCCGCTCGCGTTCACGCTCCTCTTTCTGCTGACGATGTTCGCCTACCTGCTCGCCGGGCAGAAGGTGGTGAAGCACTACAACCTGGAGTACGCCCTGTGGGCGCTCACGGTCGGTCTGCTCATCAGCAATACGATCGGCACGCCTGCGATCTTGAAGCCAGCCGTGCGGGCGGAGTTCTACATCAAAACCGGGCTGGTGATGTTCGGCGCCGAGGTGCTGTTCCATCTGCTGCTGAAGCTTGGCCCGCCGGGCGTGTTCATCGCTTGGGTCGCGACGCCGACGACGCTGATTCTCACCTACCTCTTCGGGCAGAAGGTTTTGAAGATCGAATCGAAGTCGCTCAACATGGTGATTAGCGCTGATATGTCGGTCTGCGGCGTCTCGGCGGCGATCGCGACGGCGGCGGCTTGCAAGGCGAAAAAGGAAGAACTGTCGCTGGCGATCGGCATCTCGTTGGCGTTCACCGTGATCATGATGGTGGTGATGCCGCCGGTGATCAACTGGCTCGAACTGGGGCCGGTGCTCGGCGGCGCCTGGATCGGCGGAACGATCGACTCGACCGGCGCCGTCGCGGCGGCGGGCGATGCGCTCGGCGAGACAGGGCTGATGGTCGCCACCACGGTGAAGATGATTCAGAACATCCTCATCGGGGCCGTGGCGTTCGGCGTGGCGATGTATTGGGTGACGTGCGTGGAGAAGTCGCCCGACGGATCGCGGCCGAGCCTGATGGAAATCTGGCGTAGGTTTCCGAAGTTCGTGCTGGGGTTCATCGCGGCGTCGATCTTGTTCTCGCTGTTGTCGACCAGCGGTGCGCAGGGCGAAGCGGTCGCCTCGGCGGCGACGGCTACGTCGAAGACCCTCCGCGGCTGGTGCTTCTGTTTGGCGTTCGTCAGCATTGGCTTAGAGACGAACTTCCGCGAGTTGAAGCAGTATCTCGCCGGCGGCAAGCCGCTGGTGCTCTACGTTTGCGGGCAGACGCTCAATCTGGCGCTCACGCTGGCGATGGCGTGGCTGATGTTTACCAAGGTCTTCCCCGATGCGGCAGCCTCCCTCAATCAATAGTGCGGTAAGCGGAATCGCGCCGATCAGCGCGCCGGGGCGTCCCGCCCCCGGCGCGCGGCTACTACTCGCCCTCGTCGCGATCGCCACAATCTGGTTGGTAATACTTCCGGCACTCGCTCAAGTGTCCACCGTCCGGACGATGATCGATCGCCACGAAGCCCACGGGGTTGACCCGAGCGCAAAGTTCTACAGCGAGCTGCCGGCGATGCCGATGATTTCCCAGCGAGTCGACGAGATCCGCCGGGCGGAGCCGGCGGCGTTTGGGCTGAGGCAGCCGTGAAATGGCGCAGGCAGCGTCTTTCACAGGGTTTTGCGATTCCGAGCACCGGCGGGACGGGTCACTGGAGCCCCCAGCTCCCTGAATTGCCCCCTCGACGACCGCCGGCAATTAGGGTAATTTACAGGGCTCGATTGGGCTACTTTGGGGCCCGCCTTTGGATTCACGCTTTTTTCGGACGAGTCACATGTACGCGATCATTGCAGACAGCGGTAAGCAGTTGAAGGTTGAGCAGGGACAGGAACTGCTGGTCGATTACCGTGATTTGGCCGCCGGCGCCAAGCTGACGTTTGATCGCGTCCTCGCCGTGAGCGACGGTTCCGGCTCGCTGAAGCTCGGTTCGCCGCTCGTGAGCGGCGCCAGCGTCGTCGCCGAAGTCATCGGTCCGGAAAAGGGCCCGAAGCTCGTGGTCCAGAAGATGCGCCGCCGGAAGAACTTCCGGAAGAAGACGGGCCATCGTTCGGTCTTCACCATGGTGCGGATCAGCTCGATCACTGGCTGAGGCCGGTTGAAGATATTCTTGAGCGTCATGGATCGTCGCTTGCCAGTTGCTTGGATGCGTTTGCCAGTGCGCAACGGCGTCCAAGCAGGGGGCTCGGGTTTCCGCAAACCGCCTCCCCCTCTCGACGTCGCTGCGTAAAGTTCTCCTGATCCGGCACGTTCGCCGGCGTTCAGCGAGGTATCGCCGCGATGCATCTTCGAGTCTATCGCCGTTTTTTGGTTGCGTTGTCAACGCTGCTCTTGTCGCCCTGGGCGAACGCCGCGGATTACAGCGAGTTCATGAGCGGAGATCTCTCCAGCGTCGGCGCTCAGCCGACGTCATGGACGCTGACCGCTGGCGACAACTCGTTGGTCGGCCAGGCGAGCTCCATGGACTTCGATTTCTTGCGGGTCAACGTGCCGGCCAATCACACGCTGGATGCGATCGTCGTGACGTTTCACGAAGACATCAATCAGGTCTACGCAGGTCTGCAAGCAGGTCCGACATGGACTGCCGGTTCGGGGGCGGAAATCGATCCCGCGCAACTGTTGGGATGGGCGAACTTTCCGTTGAATCCGCATCATGGCGGGCACACGGGTGAAGATATCCTCGACGACATTGGCTTGGGCGCCGGATCGACCGGATTTACGCCGCCGTTGCCGAGCGGCGTCTATACGTTTCTGTTTCAGACGGGGAGCAACGAGATTTCTTACGGTCTCAATTTTTCGGTCTCGGCTGCGGGCGGCGAATTGCCCGGCGACTTCAACGGCGACTCCACTGTGAATAACGTCGATCTAGGCGTGTGGCGAGGGGCGTTCGGCGCCGGCCCGGCAGCCGATGCCAACAACGACGGCAAGAGTGACGGGACCGATATGCTGGTGTGGCAGCGAAATGTTGGATTGACGGGCGCCGCTGCCGCGGCGCATGCTGTGCCGGAACCGGCGGGAGCGCTGTTGGCGCTCGGCTCGCTCGCGGGATTCGCGGCGTGGCGTCGCCGCCGGGCTTAAGTCGCACGCACGAAAGCCGCCGTTGTCCAGTTATCGCTCGTCGCTGCTGAAGGTGGCCGTCGCCACGATCTTGTTCGGCAGCGCCCCGGCGGCGATTCGCGCCGTCGGCATCGACTCCTACGCCCTCGGCATTTGGCGGCTGAGCCTCTCGGCGATCGGCATGACGATTATCCTCGCACTGCGACGCGGGAAGGCGTTCGGCTCGATTGGCGACGAGCTGCGCCAGCACTGGAAACTGCTGTGCGCGGTGGGCGTCTGCTTCGGGCTGCACTGGTTGACTTACTTTCTAAGCATTAAGTGGGCCAGTGCGTCGATTGGCGCCATCAGCTTCTCGACGACTGGCGTGCAACTGCCGTTGTTGGGGTGGTTGTTCGGGTTCGGTAGGCCGAAGGCGGCGGCGATGATCGGCGTGGCGCTGGCGATGGCGGGGAGCTGGCTTTGCCTGCCGCTGGAGGAAAGCGGCGACAGGATGTTGATCGGGCTGCTCATCGGCATCCTCAGCGGCACGTTCTACGCGGCGCTGCCGATGCTGCACCAACGGCACGCTCATCTCGACAACGAACTGCGGACGTGGGGGATGTTCGTCTTCGCGTTGCCGGTGTTCCTTGTGATGGCGCCGGCCGCGACGTGGACGATGACGGCGCGCGACGCTTGGCTCGTGTTTCACCTGGGCGTCGTCGTGACGCTCGTTGGCCACTACTTGTGGGTGCAGGTGTCGACTGATCTGCCGTTGCAACTGACGAGCGTTCTGGGGTATCTGCAGCTGCCGGCGTCGTTGTTGCTCAACTACCTGCTGATCGACGAGGAGATGACGCTTGCCATGGCTGCCGGCGGAGCGTGCATCGTGGGGGGGAACCTGTTGGCGCTGAGCGGGCCGCTGCGATCGCCGGCCGTGCGAGAGGCCGACACGCCGGCGGAACGTGCGGCGTTGTCGGAGGATCTGCCGGGGGATGCGGCGTTGCCGCTGGCGATGGAACTTGAGGCGAGCGATGAGTCGCGAACGCCGGAGTCGAGCTAGCGCATAAAAAGGGCCTCGCGAATCGCCATCGCGAGGTCCTCGGAGTCCTCTTTCAGCCCCGGGCTCCGCCCGGGGGTCGCGTTGCGTGACGTTGAATGCATTGAGGACTGCATTGGCGGCGATGAAAGACACCTTATCGCCAGGAATTATCCGGAGAGACGCCGAGCCCTCTTTCCCCCATCGCTGTGCGCCGCCTTGCTCGCTTAAACGGCTCGAACCCGCGTAAAAACTCGCTTTTGCGCGGGCGAAGATAGCGCTATGCGCTGAATACCGCCCTGTTCGTTGTTCGCTCTCCAGGGACTGCCTATAGTCGAAAGGAGGCGTCCTTCACGGGGCGCCGGCCTTGTTTGCGGAACAGACAGATCAGAACAGGCAGGCGATGATGCGAACCGATGGTTTTTGGGCGGGACTGCTGTTGGCGGTCACGATGACTTTGCCTGCCGCCGCCCAAGAGCGGGTGTTGGGGCTCGACGTCTCCTACTGGAATACGGGCAACAATCAGGCCGCCGGCAGCCCTGGCATCTCTCAGGCGAATTGGAACACCGCATTTACCGACGGGAATCGAAAATTCGTCTGGGCGCGGGCGACTCGGGGCGGCACGACCGGGCAGGGGCAGACCTCCGGCACGCCCGGCGGCGGTTCGGCGGAGACGCTCATGCGGCGTTACGACGACCCGCGATTCGTGCAGAACATCACGCGGGCGACGACGGCGGGGATGTACGCCGGCGCCTATCACTTCGGCCGGCCGGACATTGCGGGGAATACTGGGGCGGATGAAGCAGATCACTTCATCCAGATGGCGGGCGCTTTTATGCGGGCCGGCTATTTGATGCCGGTGTTTGACCTCGAAGCGGGGCAGGCCGAAACGACGCCGACGCAGCTTGCGCAGTTTACGCTTGATTTCTCCAATCGCATCTACGAGGTGATGCAGATCCGGCCGGCGATTTACTTGAACGGCAACTACTCGAGCGAGATGCAGAGCGCCACGCTGGCCCAACGAAATCAGCTCGCACAGCCGGTAGGAAGCGGACCGACGATGACGGGCCCCGCGTACCCGATGCTGTGGGACGCACGGTATCCGAATAACGACGATCCAAACTCGATTCCCGTGCAAACGGGCAGCCCGAAGACGACCCCTTCGACGAACAGTTCCTATTACGGCCCGTGGGACGACTACGGCAATACGGATCCTTGGTCGTTCTGGCAGTATGCCTCGACTCTTTCGATCCCCGGGATCAACGCCGTCGACTCCGGCGTCGACGGCAATGTGGCTCACGGCGACATCGAGTATGTGCGGAACTATCTGATTCCCGCCGTGTGGTGGAACGATACGAGCGGCGATTGGAGTTCGCTCGCCAATTGGAACAGCGGACAGGCGACGATCGTCCCGATCCAGGCGGCGGGGCAAGCGACGCCGTTCGCCGGGGGAGCGCTGCCGCCGCCACGCTTGCCGGGCGCTGCGGGCGCCGGGCCGAACTCCGGGCAGTACGACACGGTGATTCTCGAACGGCCCAATGCGAACATTACGGTCACTCTCGCCACCGGCGAACACAACGTCCGCAAGCTCTACATGCGCGAGACGCTGGAGATCACCGGCGGGACGCTAACGATCAATTACGATCCCACCTACCGAGCGAACAACTCCGCCACCGTGCTGCACGGCGGGCCGTTGTCAGCGCAGTTTTCTGGGGCCGTGTCGCTCATCGGCAGCGGCAATCTCAACGTCCACACGCTGCAGATCGACGCGCAGCGGACGTTTACCGTCGGTTCGACCGGGACGCTGTCGTTCAATCGCATCAACCTCATGCCGCATGCTTCGGCGGCGGCGAAGATGTTGCTTTCCGGGGACCTGAACGTGACGCCGCTCGGAGGCGCTGCGGCGGCCATCGGCGTCGGATCGGGGAGCGGCGTCGCGGGGACGGTCGATTTGGGAGGCGCGGCGCGAACGATCAACGTCGCCGACGGGGCGGCGGCGACGGATCTCACCATCAGCGTGCCGGTCACGAACGGGGGGCTCATCAAGCAAGGGGCGGGGACGTTAGCTCTCACGGGCCTCAACACGTATGCCGGCGATACCTCGGTGGATACAGGCGTCTTGAGCCTCAGCTCCGCGCGGCTCGCCGACGCGGCGGACCTGTTTCTGACGACCGGCGCGACGTTGAACTTGAATTTCGTCGGAACCGATGTGATTGATTCGCTGTTCGTCGACGGCGTCTCGCTGGCAACGGGGGTATGGGGAGCCGTCGGCTCGGGAGCCGCGTTCACCAGCCCGCTTCTCTCCGGCGCCGGACTGCTGCAAGTCTCGACCTTTGCGTCGCCCACGCCCGGCGACTTCAATGGCGACGGCTTCGTCGACTCCGCCGATCTCACGGTGTGGAGCGGCAACTTCGGCGCGACAGACGCCGGCACAGCCCAGGGCGACGCTAACGGCGACAGCCTGGTGGACGGGGCCGACTTCTTGATCTGGCAGCAGAACGCGACTGTTGCGAGCGGCGCGTCGGCTGTGCCGGAGCCGGCGGCGTTGGTGCTGGCGAGCGTGGCGCTCGCCGCGGCCATGGCAGCGCGGCGGCGCAACGGTTAGCAGCTTGTTGCAAAAGGGGCACGGACAATCAACAGCGAATTGCTATTTTGATTGACGGAGATCTTCACGCATACGGTCTGATCTATTCTCGTACTTCTCACGGAGTTCGCTGATTTGCGGCTCGTCTACGACGACTTCTTTGCTGCCGCATCCGCTCACCGCTTTCCCATTTCAGTTTCAGAGTTCGCTCTCCCTCGGCGAACGACTTAGGGTTCGTTGCAAAGGGAATCGCTCAAGCACGCGGCGTGAGCCAGCGCCCCTTCATCTTGCCCAACGACTTAAGAATGCTTCGATCGCGGAGTCGTCTAGCAGCGCTCATGGCTTCGTTGACGCCAGCTCTTCGATTTCTGCATCGCTTAACGCCTTCGCATAAAGTCGGACGTCAGCCATTTTTCCTGCGAAGTACTCTGTTTGGCCGAAGCCAATTCGGAGTGGCCGATCCGTGGAGATATCGTAGTCGCCTGGTTCGAACGCCGTTGACTCTGCGGCCAGTTTTCCGTCGATGTAAATCTGAAGCCGCTCGCCGCGGCGCACCGCCGCCAGATGCTTCCAGCCTGGGCCCAAGTCTTTGTCATAAGACGCGGACTTGCCTGCTTCTAAGCTGAACACTTTGCCGCGGACGTCCAGCGGCGAGTCCTGCGCGGCACTGGTGCAGCTACCGGTGCTGGCAAAAAGACGACCGTTGTGAATCGCCATGCTCGTCACCCGAGCCATTTCGTTGACTTGATCGCGAGTGACATTTGGCGGAATGCCGGGTTCCCAACCTTCGGGCGAGTGGAATCGCTTGAGCGAGGTCCATTTGGAATTGCCCTCGTACCGGCAAACCTCCGCTCGCGGCAGCGATGAACCATAAAGTTGGCCGTTGTAAACGACCAACGAAAGAACTTCGGTTCCATCGACTCCGACTCGCCCCATGGGTTCCCATGCATCGCCGCCGGCATAGGCGGCGACGATGGCCTCGGGAAACACTCCTGCCAGCAGCTTGCCCTGATACAACTCCATTTCATGCGTTTGCAATTGCGAGTGCCGTTCAGAAAAATTCACCGGGTCGCCAATGAAGGTCCAGGTCTCGCCGTCAAACTCGTAAACCCCGGGATACCCGACGTACAGTTTTCCGTTGTGTAGGCTCATGGCATGTGGAAAACACCGCTTCGGTCCTTGCTTCTCGAAAATCTTCGACGGCTTCCATTGTCCGTCGTCGTCTAGCACAAAGACGCCCCACGTGCTGGGCCCGCCGCCCGCGTAAAGCTTCCCCTTGTAGCTCGCCAAACTGTTGAGCGTGCGATTGTCGCTAGGCTGGCCAACGTCTTCCCACTCCTGGTCGCCCAGGTAGCGGTAGACGCGACCCGGCTCATAATCGCCTTCCTTGACTCGAGTCCAGTCGTAAGTCGATGTGGCCGCATAAAGACTTCCGTTGTGTACGATCAGCGGCAGCACGCCAGTGGTTTTGCCGGCGCCGACGCGACCGCAGTCAGTCCAGTCGGACCCGCCTTCATATCGGTAAACGTGACACCAACCGGCTTCGTCGGCGGCATCGGTCGTGGCGGCGTACAGCTTGCCGTCGAATACGGTCAGCGAGTTGCTGACGTAACTACTCGTGGGATTCGGCCGGCCGCAGTCCTGCCAATCGGTGATGTGATTCTGGTCGATCCCAAAATGAACATGCCGATCGGTCCCCTGCGACTGGTATCCGCCGGAGGTGGGCTTAATCGCCAGCGTGACGCCCCGCCTCTGATCAGGGTCGTACATGTCGATGACGTCGCCAACGATGTCGTCGAGATGCTCGGCGGTATTGATGTGGGCGCAGAATGTGAAATCGTCAGCGCCGAGCTTCAAGGACTCGCTGCTCGGCGCCTCAAGGTAAGACTGTTCGCCGTCAAATGTTCCATTGGTCAAATCAACGCCATGATTGACGCCATGGTTACCCTTACCGGAATAGTCACGGCAATCGCCGCGCAACTTCCAATAGCCGACAAGTTCGTTCTCGGCGGCGCTGCAGAATCCGCTTAGTCCTGTTAATGAGAGAACGAAGAGAACCAATGTGCGAGTCATGGTCGATTTCATGGCGTCGTCCTTTCTAAAAAGCTTGGTCATCGCTCGCCTGTTGACGCCGCACGCCTGTAGAGTCAGGGTGCGCTGATTCGTTGCCGCGTTATGTCGATCGAAAGCGAATGGCCTTAAATTTCCTTACCTGGTCCGCTAAAGCCTTTTCGACGGGTAGTCGCTCCATCGAAGATGCGCCATAGAAGCCATGGACGCCGGAAGTTCGCGTCAACACGTATTGGGCGTCCTCCGGCATCGCAATGGGACCGCCGTGGCAGAGAACGATGACGTCGTTTCGTACGCTTTGGGCCGCGTCGGCGATGGCCTGCACGTCGCGGACGCAGTCGTCGAGGGTGCGGGCCGTGTGGGCGCCGATTGTTCCTTGAGTCGTCAGGCCCATGTGAGCTACGATCACATCAGCGCCGGCCTCGGTCATCTCTTTCGTCTGCGGAACGTCGAATACATAGGGAGTCGTCAACAAATCCTTCTTGCGGGCCAGACGGACTAGCTCGACTTCCTTGTCGTAGCCCATGCCCGTCTCTTCGAGATTCGCTCGGAATTGGCCGTCGATCAGGCCGACGGTGGGAAAGTTTTGGATGCCGGAGAATCCCGCATGCCGTACGTCATCGAGAAAACGATCCATGAGACGGAACGGGTCGCTCGCGCAGACTCCGGCCAGGACCGGGGTATCGGCAACCACCGGCAACACCTCGCCTGCCATCTCCATGACGATGGCATTCGCATCGCCATAAGGCATGAGCCCAGCCAGCGACCCCCGTCCTGCCATGCGGTAGCGGCCCGAGTTGTAGACGACGATCAAATCGATGCCGCCGACTTCTTCGAACTTGGCGCTGATGCCGGTTCCGGCGCCGCCCCCAATGATCGGGACGCCGGCTTCAATGCGTTGTCTCAACCGGGCGAGCGTTTGTTCACGGCTAAAAATCATTGTTCATCTCAAGTTTGCTTTGCGGCCCGCGGCTTGGTCGCACGAATGAGCTCAAGCAGCATCTCGACCGCCAGCTGCGCAAAGGAAGGATCGTTAATGTTAGCGTCGACTTCGACTACCGGTACACCAGCCGGCAGGCGCTCGCGCAGCGCGGCGCACATCGCCTGATCGGCTTCTCGATCGCAAAATAGTTGCCCATCGCCGTCAAGGACCGATACGCCGCGAAGGGGAATCAGGAACGCGACTGGCCCCTGAGCTGCGATCGCCTTCGCGGCGAAGATCTCGCCTATTCGGCGATTCTCGTCGACGCTTGTTCGCATCAGCGTAACTGCCGGATTCCATTCGTAGAAGAGTCGGCCGGCGTTGCGATATTTTTGAGGAACGGAATCAGGCGGGCCAAAGTTGACCATATCAATGCAGCCCGGAACGATCAGATGGGGAATTCCTTGACGACCAGGAGCGGAAAGGCGGTCTTCGCCCGCGCTGAAGACGCCGCCGCAGAGCTCGTCGGCCAACTCGGTGGTGGTGATATCGAGGCACGCGTCGACGAAACCCTCGTCGATGAGCGACTCCATGGTGCGACCGCCGACGCCCGTCGCGTGAAACACGAGAGTTTCGTAGCCAGCGGCGTCGAGCAAGTCTCGACATGCATCGACGCATGCCGTCGTATTGCCGAACATGCTGGCGGCGACAATGGGGCGATCGCCGATCGCTGGCTCCGGCGTCGCGCGGACCATTCCCACAATCGCGCCCGCGGCGCGAGTAAAGATGGTCCTAGAAATGCGGTTCAGACCGGCGACGTCAGTCACCGACGGAATCATAACGATGTCCGTCGTACCGACGTAGGGTCGGACATCTCCGCCGGCGACTGTGGAGACGCAAACCTTGGGGACGCCAGTCGGCAACGTACGCATGGCCGCAGTGATGACGCTCGCTCCTCCGGATCCGCCCATGCCGATGACGCCCCCCAGCTTCCCTTCATCGTAGAGACGGCGGACGAGAACCGCAGCGCCCGCCGCCATGCACTTCATCGCAGCGCCGCGATCTCCTCGTTCGCGCAGCATGGTGAGTTCAACGCCGCCGGCTCGGGCAACCTCTTCTGCGTCGTAGTCAACTCGGAACAGGTTCGTGCTGCCAAGGATGCCAAAATTGACCGTCAGCGCATCGCCGCCCAGTCGGCGAATGGCGTCGAGTAGGAAGGCATACTCGTCGCCTTTCGAATCGAATGCGCCGAGGACGACGATGGGACCGTTAAGCATCGAGTTATCATCCCGAATAGGATTGGAAACGGCGCGGGAACTGGCCATTAAGGAGCGGCGACCTTCACGCGAGCGCCTGGCATAACGAGGTCGTTGAACCGATCAACGGGCTCGCCCGCTGCCCAAGCAATGCCGCGCAGCAGCAGGATGCGGAACATGGGATCGTCGAATGTCCAGGCAAAGTGGCCGGGGATCGAAACAAACACGCGCCCGCCGACTTCGGGTTGGAACGTCCAAAACAACGGCTGCGGTTTTTCTTCTTCTACGCCCGCTGCAAGGAGATTGATGCGATCGTAATCCCCCACCAGATTCCAGTAGCTCTCATCGTGAAAGTGGACGCGATCGAAATTCCGAGCGATCGGGTGTTTACTCCCCGGCGCGAATTCGACATCGAGTGGGCCGTGTCGGAATTTTGATTTCTGTCCTTGCCACGCCAGACCAATGCGCTCAGCGAAGCCCGTCGGATCGCCGCCGCCGTCGACGGCAAAGTGAATATAGACTACCCCGCCTCCCCGGCGAAGAAATCTATCGATGTCTCGAGCTCGTTCTGGGGTCCACGATCCCTGTTGATAGAAAACCAGTACATCGGCAGATTTCAAATCTTCTTCGCTGGGCCAGGGATCGGCGGTTGTTACTTTGACGTTTTCTTCCATTTCGAACAGCGATCGCCAGGCAGCTTGCCAGGCGGGATAGTCGTGCTCGCCAAGGCCGTGATCTTTAGGCCCCGACGCAAGCACGATATGCAACGGGCGTTTTGACGCAACCGCCTGACTGCCAGCAAGTACGGCCTGCACTTCATTCAAGGTTCGCTGCGGAGGCGGAGACAAATCACCGTACATCGGCATGCTGGGAGGATCGACCAACAGGAACGTGAGCAGGTCTCGAAGCCGCTCCGGACCAAGGGCTTTCGGAATCCCTTCGGGCATGATCGACAGCTCCGATGCTTGGATTTCCTCAACGTCCTGGCGCGGGACGATGGTTTCCTTCCCTTCTTGATCGCTGACAATCAAGCGATCTTCCTCGGTGCGGACGGTGCCGGAAAGCACGCGACCGTCAGACGTGGCGACCAGTTGAGTGACATGGTCGGGATTGATGGCAAAGCTTGGATGGGTGATGTCGCGTAGAACCGATGTGTAGTCACGCTTGGTGAGGTTCGTCAGATCAGGACCGATCGAATGACCTTCACCGCGGACTTGATGACACTTCGAGCAGCCGGCTTCCGACCCTAAGAACTCTTTGTGGCCGCGAAGCCAGTTGCCGCCGGCTAGTTCCGGCAAATTTCGATTGTCGACCACGACAGGCATATCATTCGTAGTTTGCGCCCAAGGAAGAACGAATCGACGGATCGGCAACGCACGCGGCCGAGGGTCTTCCTGAGTATGGAAGCATATCGAGAGGGTCGGCGAAACGTCGCTCGACTCTTGCTCCAAACGAACCTCCAGCGAATGGTTGTCGTCGTTCGAGACGGCCACCTGATGATCTACCGTCCAATGATCGTTGCTAGCGCGAGTCGCCTGCGAAGTTTTTCCATCAAGCGTCACCTCGAAGCGGCAGTTCGATTTGAACGTGAGCGTCACTTTTTCCTGAGGCCATTGGTAATCGATGGTTGAGCCGATCTGAACATCCGGCCGCAGCATATTGTGCAGATCGAGCGATGTCCGGAGCGTCAGACTGCCTGACTCGCCGAGTTGCTGCCACATTTGGTCGTGCATGGCACTCGCTTTGGTGAATGATCGCGACACATCCAGGTCCAGATGCGGCAGCCAGCCTTTCCAGGCGACGCCCGCCTGCGACGTCCATTCTGCCTCGACCCCGCTAAGATCATACTGAAGATCGATATCGGGCAATTGTGCCACTTGGCGGTCATTCGTCGCAGGAGTCTTCGACGGCTCCAATCCGCGTAGCGCGATGGCGTAGCTGACCGCGGCGAAGTGAGGCGATGTCGTGATAATCAACGTGCGTCGATCCGCGGTCAATTGCAGTCCTTGAACATCGACGCCGAATCGTGGTGCGTTTTGCTGATACTCGACCGCAGCATAGCCAGGCAGCAGGATTTCTAAACGGTCGCCTGCGGCGACGAACTCGCCCCCTTCGATGGCGGTGCGCGAAGCCAGATCTTTGAGCGTCTTGGGATCGACTGGCCGATCAAAGGCAATTCGCACCTCTCGCGGACTATCTGCCCAAACAAGCGACGGGATAGGCGCATCTAGTTCGGAATGGGTCACTTTGAAAAGCTGACCTTCGCCGCTGGGGCCGCTCCCCCAATCGGGACCGCCGCTGTGAGCAGCGATCACCAGCGAGCCGCCTAGGGCAATGCAAGCATCGGCCGGGAGGGCGGCTACCGATGCCAGAAGGCTGTTCTGAGCAACGTAACCAGCCTCCGTAGCCGCCAGTTTCGTGCGGTAGAGCTTTCCGCGCGAATAGCCCGTGACCATCGCGTCGGATCGCCACCAATCGGGGCCGAAGGTCGATCCATCGACGGCCGGTTCGTTGAAATTCAACCCGCAGGTGCTCTGATGTTGCGGCCGATAGTCGTACACGCTCGGCTCATCAATGACATTCGACAAATGCCGCGGATGGCGTGGCGGGAATCCATAATGTCGCCCTCGTTGAACGTGAAGCAGTTCGTCGAACGGATTGCCGTTGGCCAGCCAAGTGGCTCCCTCTTGATCAGTGCAAAATAAATCGCCGGCCCCATTGAAGCGAATACCGACGGGGAAGCGGATTCCCGTGGCGAATATCTCGCGAGACTTCAAGTCGGGCGAAACTCGGAGGATCGCGCCGCGCTCGCTGTCGAGCCGATATTTGGTTTCTGTGCCGTCGCCGAGGAGGTAAGCGTCAGTGAAATTCTCGACGCCTAGGCCAAAGTAGATGGCGTGATCCTGAGGATCGAAGGCTATCCCCAAGGCATCGACGCCGTGCTTTAACTCCTGCCAGCCGTCGGCGACGATCACCTCTTCCTCGGCGCGATCATCGCCATCGGCGTCTAGTAGCATCAGGCACTTGCTCTTCGCCGCCACCACCACGCCTCGGCCTCGTTTGTACCCGGGCGGCGTGAGCGCCATGCCGATGGGCGCTCGAAGCTGCCCCTTGTTTTCCCAGAAGATCTCATCTCGATCCTCGATTCCGTCGCCATCCGAATCAGTTAGAAGATGGATGTTGCCGTCGTAGCCTAGCGCTACCAGAACGCCGTCTTCTCGGTAGAGAACGTTGTTGACGTTAGAGAGCTTGACCGGCAGTTCGATCACTTCGAAGCCGGGCACGAGCACTTGGACCGGCGGGGGAGCGGCGACGCGCGCGATCGTTCCGCCGCCCTGCTTGGGGGGAGGAGGCGGAATAGGTCCGACCGCGGCGTATTTTTCCGCCAAATATTCATCGACTACCGCAAGCTCTTCGCGGCTTAGCACTCGATCATAAATAATGATCTCGGCAATTTCGCCGTCAAAGAATCCACGCGGCTCTTCCGCGCCGTAAAGACGGCCGCCGATAATCAATTCGTCCATGCGCACGACGGAATCAGTGCGAGCCCGCTTGGCTTCAAGCTCGCCGTCGACAAATAACTCAACTCCCTCCGGACCGACGCCCGACGTGACTGCCAGCCGACGAAACTGCAGGAACGGATTGTTCTGCGTGCGCAGATTCTGCATTGCACCCGCGCCGGCGCCCTCGACGTTCAGGAAGCTGAAGCTAGTTGAGGGGGAGACGCCTTGATCGATATTGATTCCAGACAGAAAGTCGGATTCACCTTCCGCGTGCATGCTCAAGAGGCCGCGAAAGATTCCTTCATTGCTAAAAGGGGCCGCGACGATGAAGATCGTTAACTCGTCGAATTGAAGGCCGGCGTCTTTGAGCGACAGATGAGCGCTGCGACCGTCGAATCGCATGGCTGCGAGCCTGCCGTCGACGCGTATCTTCGGCCGATTCTTTTCGTCGGGCTGCAGCAAATGCCGATCGTACCCGGAGCCGTCGAGCCACTTTTCCACCGGTGCATCGGTCGCGTACTCGCCGATGCCGAAGAGCGCTAGGGCGGCGCTTTGCACCGAGGCGTCGACCCAGAGGACGAGGCCATCAGTGACGGTCAATTCAGGATTAACCCAGGCGGGTTGCTCTGCGCCGCTACCTGCGGCAGCGTTCAACAACGACGCCACAATGAGGCACGCAACCCTACAACTACAGCTAATAGCAGCGCGCATGTTGGACATGGTGTTATTCCATACGGAACGAGAGACGATTGCGTGTCGCTTGATTCTCAAATGCCGTCAATCGCAACGAGCCGCTTTGGCTGCGATGCGCTCGTCGTCGCCAACGACGTCACGTCCACTCATCGCTGAAGAAAGAGTGAAGAGACTGGCCCGCGACGGACTCTCCTCAAAATACCGCGACGCAACGCAATATGTCCAATAGGTCAAAAGGCTTTATCAATATGAGTGGCATATTGATTACGCGCGACTCGTGCGTACGACGTCTAAAAAGCTCTCGACCGTCGAATTCGCGCCATCCGCTTTCCAAATGGCGGCGATTTCTATTTGTGGAAGTTCGCCTTTGATGCGTCGATAAATGACGCCGTCGCGGTGATACAGGCGGGAGTATGACTCGGGAATTAGCGCGACGCCGATGCCAGCGGCTACCAATGAGACCTCGGTCCGCTTAGAAGGAGCTTCCTGAACGATTGTCGGGCTGAAACCCGCGTCTTGAAAGCAGCTCACTAATCGATCGTGAAGCGCTGGCCGAGCCTTGCGCGGGGCCATAATCAACGGGACTTCTTGCAGCGCTTCAAGTGGAATCGTCTTGCGCTTCGCCAAGGCATGATTCTTCGGTATCGCCAAGACGTACGACTCGCGGCGGACCAGCAACATTTCCAGGTCGGACAGGTCTTGTTCAAAGAGCCGAATAAAGCCGAGGTCGAGCAGCCCGGCGCAAACTGCCTGAATCTGGTCGCTGCTCCGCTTCTCGTAGAGCGAAACGCGGATGCCCGGATACTTAGCGGTAAATCTGTGAATGAGTTCCGGAAGAAAGGTGTCCAGCACCGGCGTGACAGCAGCGATATCGATGCTGCCGGCAAAACTGCCGTCTCGTTGTTTGACGGCTCGACGCAACGACTCAATGCGTTGAGAAATGACTCGCGCCTCATTTAGAAGCATCATTCCCGCGTCGGTCAATTCAACCCGCCGGCTCGTTCGATGAAACAGCGTCGCCCCGAGAGATTCCTCGAGCTTCTGGATCTGCTGGCTAAGCGGCGGCTGCGCCATGCCGAGCCGTTCTGCAGCGCGACCAAAGTGCAGTTCTTCCGCGACCACCACAAAATATTGGAGCTGCTTAAATGTCACGAGTAAGACTTGGTTCGCATCAAAAGCTGGCGTGTCAGAAGTTGACAGTGACCGAACAATGATAATGGCCGCATGCGGCTTATTTCAATCGCTAGATTTGGCAGCTACGTCAGACGAAGAGTTGCTGGAGAAGCGTACGGATAGCTGATGATGAGCTATTTGCCCATAGGAGGCCGCTTGAGGAACGGGAATGCCGCCACGGTTTGGCAATTGCAGGCCATCAATAAGCGACGCCAAGCTTGGCTTCCGGGCCAAACTCGTGTTGAGTAGGCGTGGTCGACGTCTGAAAGTGCGGGTTGGGCGCAACCTGGAAGTCGAGTCGGGCAGGTAAGCAGGGATCGATGCGCCAACCGGAGTTGGTGGACCGTATCGTTGGGCTGCCGTGATTCAGACCTGCCTTCGCTAGGTCAATCCATAAGTCGGTGAGGCTGGACTCGCCTTCGCGGATATCGATCAGTTTATAGCCATCGCTGATCAACTTTGGCCATCGATCGGGGTGCCTCAATGCAATGGCGGCCTGGGCTTCGAGCAGCTGCACGCGACTGGCCGAACGTTGCTTCGGCGCAGCCAAGGGATTGGATGATTTCGCCGTTTTGGACGCCACGACGGGCCTGGGACTAGGTGTGATGACCGGTGGGAGGTTACTATCTGGAAACAGCGACATGGCGGGTGAGATTGGCCACGTTACCATCGACCCTTGCGACGAACTTTGCGGTTGCGGCAACCACGGATGCATGGAAACTGTCGCTACAGACGTCGCATTGTGCCGAGCCGTCTCCAGGTGTTACGGAACGTCGTTAGACGTGGACGAGCTTGTGCGATTGGTTCGTAGCGGTGAAATTCATCCGGACGAAGAGATTCGCGCGACGATTGAATATCTGTCCATCGCGATATCGATGGTGATCAATATTTTCAATCCCTCGTCAGTTTTTGTTCGCGGAAAAATGCTAGGCGCTCAGGAAAACCTGTTTCAACAATTGTTACACCTCGTGCGGCAACGAACGCTAGCGGCGCCGCTGGCCGATTGCCGCGTCCATCACGCATCGGTGACCAAGCTGCAAGGCGCGGTGGCAGGCATCGTCATGCATCTCGCAAACGCGCTCGCTCCTACATTCAGCTGAGGAAGAAGGCCCATGCGTTACATCATTGTCTTCTGTATGCTGTCCGCAGTGGCGCACGGACAGGAAAAATTCTCCGACCTTCGTTACGGCGACGCCGATGAACTGCAAAAACTGGACGTCTACTCGCCTCCAAACCCGCATGACCTGCCCGTGGCGTTCTGGATCCACGGAGGCGGCTGGGAAACGGGCGACAAGACCCAAGTCGACGCCAAGCCCAAATACTTCGCGGATCAGGGATACGTCCTTGTCTCGGTGAATTACCGGCTCCGGCCGCAAGTGGAGATGGAGACAATCTTCCAAGATGTGGCCAAAGCGTTAGGTTGGACTCACAAAAACATTGCGCAGTACGGCGGAGATCCGAATCGCATTATTGTGATGGGGCATTCTGCAGGAGCGCAGCTTGCAGCGATGATCTGCGTCGACCAGCGCTACGCGAAAGCTGAAGGCGTTCCGATGGAATCGATTCGGGGTTGCGTGCCCGTGGATGGCGACACGTACGACCTGCCAGCCATTATCCAAACCACCGAACTTCGTCAGGCCCTGCATCGACTGCCCCAACCGACGAAAGGACACCGAGTGAAGTTTGGGAATGATCCCCAAAAACATGTGGATCTGTCCGTCGTGACGCATATTGAACCGAACAAGGGCATTCCCCCGTTTCTGATTCTTCATGTCGCTGGCCATCCCGATGTCACCGCGCAGGCCCAGCGTTTAGCCGCCTTGCTCCAGGAGTCTGACGTGCCGGTAACCGTCATTTCCGCAAAGGATACGAATCACAATCAACTGAACGCGAGACTTGGAAATCTAGACGATTCGAACACGAAGGAGTTGTCTACAGTCTTATCGCGATGGGTGGAGTAAGCAAGTTGTTAATCTCTGAGCGCGAGCGTCTAAGAAGTCATGTCGCCAGCCAAGCCGCCTAACGAAATTGACCTTGGTTCACAGCTACGCGCGTGGCATCTTTCGGGGAGTTTGCTCGTCATCGGCGTGCTCGTGGCGGCGCTCGTTGGCATCGTGTTCTTGCTGTGGCCGCGGGCGACGATTCTGCATGAATCGATCGACGTCGACGGGATGCGGCGGGAGTATCGGCTCGTTGTGCCGCGGTCGGTGGCGGGGAAGCGGGGCGTGCCGGTGGTGTTTGCGCTGCATGGGGCCAACGACACTGTCGATGAGATGGCCGAGTATACGGGGCTTGATGAGCTGGCGATCGAGCAGGGATTTCTGCTCGTCTATTTGCAAGGGCGGCATCTCAATTGGCCGCCGTCGATTCCGCCGGAGAATCCTACGCTCATGGAGCCAGACGCGGCGTTCTTCCGCACGATGTGCGATCGGATGGTGAGCGATCACGGCGGCGATCCGCGGCGGATCTATTTGCTCGGCGTGTCGCAGGGCGGGGCGGCGGCCAACCTGCTGACGGCGATGTGCAGCGAGCGGATCGCGGCGACGTTGGTCGGCTGCGGGTGGCTGCCGGAACCGCTCGGCGATGCGCCGCTGGAGACGGCGAACAAGTGCCCGCTGTTGTTCATCGTCGGCTCACGCGATCGGCAAGTGCCGCCGGACTTTGTGCGCGAGGGGCACGATGCGTTCGAGCGTGCAGGGCACCCGGTAAAGTTTCGGGTGATTGACGGGTTCGGGCACGGTTGGCCGCGGCGGGAGAATGAGCGGGTGTGGGAGTTTTTGGAGGGGAAGCGGTTACCGGAGGCGGCCGAGTAGCGCGTAGGGTGGCATGCTCGCACCCACCCCTCCTAAAATGGTGAACATATAGTGTACTTTGGCACTGGCAAGGCGCCTCTTGTCGTTCGATCGGTCACTAGCGGCGACGACTTTGTATGGAAATTCGCTTGGGCGGTTTAGACGTTCCGGTTGTCATCCGGCTGCTGGAAGAGCATTTGCAGAGCATGGCGTTGCATTCTCCGCCCGAGAGTATTCACGCCCTCGATCTGGCTGGATTGCAGCGGCCAGAGATGACGTTTTGGAGCGTTTGGCAGGATGGCGACTTGCTGGGCTGCGGCGCTCTGAAGGAACTGGATGGTCGCCAAGGCGAGATCAAGTCGATGCGCACGGCCGCCGCACACCTACGAAAAGGAGTTGCCCGTCGGCTGATGGTTCACCTCATCGAAGAAGCTCGACGTCGATCTTACGAGCGGCTCAGCCTGGAGACCGGTTCGATGGAGGCCTTCGCGGCGGCGCGTAATCTGTACGCTTCTTTTGGCTTTATGGAATGCGGGCCGTTTGGGGATTACGTTCTTGATCCGTACAGCGTGTTTATGACCAGGGAGTTATAAACCCAGCAGCCAGGTCGAAGCTCAGGAAAATATTTGTTGGTTGTCGTGTTAACCCTGAGAGGCCGCATTGGCACGCCGCTACAGGGCCATGATGATGCTTAGGAGGCTGCGCTCTGGGCTATCGCTGCATGGCCCGTTGAATTTGAGGTGGCGGTGAATGTTACTGCCGATTCTTCTTGTGTTGCTCACGCAACGCCCGCACGCTGGCGGTTGGACGGTTAGGAATGGAAGAGTGGTTTTGCCGGGGGTATCGGCGTCAACCACGAAAGCCCAATCTTCTGGCCTGAGGTGGAGCCGGATCGGCTACTGACCCTTCGCTGGGCTATTGCCGCGACCTTCATCAGGATCTACACCGCGTGCACGAATCTCAACTTCTAGTTTTCGTCTTAGATCCACGAATTTTGCTAGAGCGTCTTTGCCGTTTTCAAGCATTGCAATTACCTCGTCCAGGATGGTCAGTTCGACGCCGTGCTTCCAGCCGTTCATGTAGTTTTCTGAATAACCCCTTCTGTATGCAAACATATATATACATACCATCGAAAGCGCCACTGTAGCTATTAATAATAGAGCTAATAGTCCTGTATTGTTGTTTTCAAATGCGACTTGTGCCTGTCCGCCGCGAAAGAACACCATCGGGTTTAAGGTTCGTTCGCCGGCTTGTAGGCGCCAGATTGTGATTCTAAGAGTTCTCGCGTTCTCCAGCGTTCCGAGTTGAATCTCGTCTGTAAAATTAAGCTCTTTAGCTGGCGCGCCGCGTTTTTCAATTACAGCAACGCCCGTTCCTGGCAATTCAATTCGAACTTCGCGAGCAGGTAAGTCACCAGTATTTTGCAAGTCAATAGTTATGACATCGGACTCAATTGCATCACCTTCGTTTGTTGAGTTCTGTGCCAGCAGTTTCGATAGGGTAGGATCTGTCGAGCTATTTGTAGTGCTGGATTGGATCAGCTGCCGTACAGAGGGTGGGATCGCCGGGCTGCATCTAACGCCGGATGCTGATATCTGAGGAGGATTGGAGGTCGTGGCCCATTCGGATATCTGGACTACGTTTAGTAGTACAGAGGCTGTGGCAATGACAATGCCGCCAGCCCACGCGTACCGTGTAATGCGAGGAGGCGTGTAATGGTCGTTGTGTGCAGCCATTGTCGATCTCTCGGAGCTGTTTGCGAAGTGTGTTGTTAATTGTCAAGTCGATCCAACGAAATAAGTGTACTGTCTGGGTAAGTAAACGAGTAGTTGTGTGTCGTTATTATGGGGTATCGGATGGGTTTTGGTTTAGGGGCGTGCGTAAGTCGTTCGTCTATCAAAAACAAAACGGGCGTCGAACGAGCTTGTGGCTTGTTCGACGCCCGTGGCGGTTGTCACCCGGTTTTTAGATCGCTGCGGAACGTGTGTCGGACCCCTCGGAGTGACAGGGTTCTTGCTGCGGGGGAAGGCAAGACCGCGGGGGTGAACCCCGCGGCTCGCTTTCCTTTTCGCTTAGCTGCAGCCCATGCTGTTGCCGCAGTTGTGGCAGAGGTAGCAGTTGCCGTTGCGGACGGTGATCGCGCCGCAGCCGTCGCACGCCGGGGCGTCGATTTGGAACTGCGCGAACTGTTCGCTGCGGATGTTGGGGCCGGCGGCGTCGGTCTTCGTCAGGACGCCGGCTCGTTCGAGCAGCTTGGCGCTGTAGAACGATTGCGTGGCGGCCTTCGGGGTGTTGCCGTTGCCGTTTGACTTGCCGTGGCCGTTGGTGTGACCGTTGGTCTTGGGGGCCGAGGGGATGAACCCCTCGGCTCGCTCGGATGAAGACGACTCGACTTTGGGCTTGGGGCTTTCCGTCGGAAGCTTTTGGCTGCCGGCGGATGCTTCCGAGCTGGCCTTCGGCCCGCCAGCCTTCATGGCGGCGGGCTTGAGCTGTGTTTCTGACAGCTCGTCGTCCGACCCCCCGGCAGAGCCGGGGGCTGCATCGAGGGGCAAGCCTAGGCTTGCTTCTTTGTAGCCGGGGAGGAACTCGATGCCCATCCAGCGGAAGATGTAGTCGATCAGGCTTTTCGCGATGCGGATGTCGGGGTTCTTCGTGTGGCCCTGCGGTTCGAACCGCATGTGGCTGAACTTGCGAACGTAATCCTCCATCGGCACGCCGTACTGCAGGCTCATCGAGACGGCCGTGCCGAAGGCGTCCATCAGACCGCCGATGGTGCTGCCTTCTTTAGCCATCGTGATGAAGAGCTCGCCGGGGCGGCCGTCGGGGTAAAGGCCGACGGTGATGTACCCTTCGTGGCCCGCGACGTTGAACTTGTGGGTGACCGACTGGCGGGTATCCGGCAGGCGTTCGCGACGGGGCTTGGCGGCCGCGGCGGCGTCTTTGCCCTTTTGCTTGTCGGCTTCGGTGCCGGTGTTCAGCGGTTGGCTTTCCTTCGAACCGTCGCGATAGATCGCGAGGGCCTTCAGGCCGAGGCGCCAGCCGTCGAAGTAGGCCTGAGCGATATCCTCGGTCGTCGTGTCGCGGGGCATGTTGACCGTCTTGCTGATGGCGCCCGACAGGAAGGGCTGGGCGGCGGCCATCATCGTGACGTGGGCTTGCCAGGCGATGCTGCGCGTACCGTTGCGCGGCGTGAACGCACAGTCGAAGATCGAGAGATGCTCGGGCTTTAGATCGGCGGCGCCTTCGATCGTGTCTTCCTTGTTGATGAAGTCGATGATCGACTCGATTTCGGGCTGCTCGTAGCCGAGCGTGCCGAGGGCGGCCGGGACGGTTTGGTTGACGATCTTCAGCATGCCGCCGCCGGCGAGCTGCTTGTACTTCACCAGGGCGATATCGGGTTCGATGCCGGTGGTGTCGCAGTCCATCATGAAGCTGATGGTGCCGGTGGGTGCGAGCACGGTGGCCTGAGCGTTGCGGAAACCGTGGGCGGCGCCAGCGGCGACGACCTCGTCCCAGACCTGTCGCGAGGCGTCGCGGAGGTACTCGGGGCACTCGGGCTTGATGTGCTCGGTCGCGGCGCGATGCATTTCCATGACGCGGAGCATCGGTTCGCGATTGAGCTCGAAGCCGTCGAACGGACCGACCGCCTCGGCCAGCTCGGCGCTGGTGAGGTTGGCGGCGCCGTGGAGCAGAGCCGTCATGGCGCCGCAGACGCCGCGGCCTGCTTCGCTGTCGTAGGCCATGCCGCCGGCCATCAGCAGGCTGCCGAGGTTCGAGTACCCCAGGCCGAGCGGACGGAAGGCGTGACTATTGCGAGCGATATCTTGCGTCGGATAGCTGGCGTGATCGACCAGGATTTCCTGGGCGATGAAGTAGAGCCGGCAGGCGGCGCGGAAGCCGTTCGGATCGAAGGTGCCGTCGGGCTGACGGAACTTCATCAGGTTGATGCTGGCCAAGTTGCAGGCCGTGTCGTCGAGGAACATGTACTCGCTGCACGGATTGCTGGCGTTGATGCGGCCGCTGTTGGGGCAGGTGTGCCAGTCGTTGATCGTCGTGTCGTACTGGACGCCAGGATCGCCGCAGTGCCACGCACAATCGGCCATGCGGTTCAGGACTTCGCGAGCCTGGTAGGTGGGGCCGGCCTTCTTCGGGTCGGTGACCCAGCGGGTGGTCCACTCGGCGTTCTTCTCGACGGCTTGCATGAAGTCGTTGGTGAGACGAACCGAGAGGTTCGCGTTCTGGAACATGATCGAGCTGTAGGCTTCGCCGTTGAAGTTCGACTCGTAGCCCCCCTTTTCGATGAGGACGCGCGCCTTTTGCTCTTCCTTCCACTTGCACTCGATGAATTCCATCACGTCGGGATGCCAGACCTTGATCGACTGCATCTTGGCGGCGCGACGGGTCTTGCCGCCCGACTTCACCACGGCGGCGACCTGGTCGTAGACTCGCATGAAGGAGAGGGGGCCCGAAGGCTTGCCGCCGCCGGCGAGCTTCTCGCGGTGCGAGCGGAGCGTCGAGAGGTCGGTGCCGGTGCCGGAGCCGAACTTGAACAACATGGCCTCGCTGCGGGCGAGCTCCATGATGTCTTCCATGTTGTCGGCGACGTGCTGGATAAAGCAGGCCGAGCCTTGGGGATATTCGTAGGGATTTTCAGGCTGGACGACGGTGCGCGTCTGTGCGTCCCAGCGCCAGTTGCACTTCGCGCCGGTGACGCCGTACTGGTGGTAGAGGCCGACGTTGAACCAGACGGGCGAGTTGAAGGCGCCATGCTGGTGAAGGCAGAGCCACGACAGGTCGCGGTAGAAACGCTCGCCATCTTCGGCCGAGGCGAAATAGCCGTCTTCGAGACCCCAGTCGGTGATCGTGCGGACGACGCGGTGGATCAGCTGGCGGACGCTGTATTCGCGCTGATCGGTGCCGACTTCGCCGTAGAAGTATTTGCTGCAGATGACGTTGGTGGCGAGCTGTGACCAGAACGAGGGGACCTCGCAGTTGGTCTGCTCGAACAAGACTTCGCCGTTTTCGCCTTTGATGGCGGCGCTGCGGACTTCCCAGTTGACAGTGTCGAAGACGTCGGCGACGTCGACAGGGCAGAACTGGGCGTCGACCTTCAGTCGGCCGTGGAAGCGCTTAGCGCCACCGCGAGCGGAGCCAGCGGGACGGGATTGGGAACGTGCAGCGAGCGAAGCGTCGGCCATCGCCATAACAAACCTCCTGTTTCAAAGCGGTCAGAAGGGCATCCTACCATTGTGTACAGAAGTACACACCCCAGCAATCAATCGGCATCGTCGCCGGTCGACTCGTACTACATTTGGGGGAGTTGCTATGATAAACCCCGCAAAAGGCCGGGGAGGATCAGCAAATTCCACTATATATGGTGTTCGATGCCCGATTGGACACCATATCCAGCGGAAGTGAGGGCCCGATCTTACACCCTCGGAGGATGCCGTCAAACAACAGTTGGTAGTTTTCGTAAGGTGCTATCACACAATGGGTTGTGGCATGTGTGAAGCGGAGGGGTCAGTCGTGTGAAGGGAATGTGAAGGCGTGTAAACCATTATACGCTTGAGAGTTGCGGAAAACTGGCGCGAAAGCTGACGATGACGGCTGATTTGAGGCGGCTGTTTCACAAAACCGCGTAACGGGGAGGCAGGCGACTTACCTGAGATGCGCAGACCGCCAAGTCTGCCAGAAGGTGGTTCGATTTGCCGAAAGCTTGCCGGGAGTAGGAAACGAGGATGCGTTTTCGGCTACGAACGATGTTAGCGGTCTTGGCGCTTGTGGCGGCTGCCGGCGGCGGGGCCCGCGTCTGCTACGACCGTCTAGCGGCGCCGCGGCGGGCGGATGAGGCGGCGCTAGCGGCGAACGATTTTCGGGGTGTCATGGCTCGCTGGAGCGGTGCGGCGAACGGTTGGCTTAGCTTTCGGCGGCGCGCGGTGCATCTCTGGCTGGATGACGCGGCAGACTTTGAGGCGGCCGCCGAGCGATTGGGCGAACTGACGGCGGTGGAGTCGGTGCAGGTCCTGGGGCGGCAGATCGTCCCGCATGCGGCGGCATTTCAGCGCGGCGAACCGGATGGCGTGATCGAGGCTTGGCGGCGGCATTCGGCGCTGCGGGAGGTGCTGGTCGATGCGTCGGTACGCGGGGCGCCGTTGGTCGATGGGGTGGAGCTTTACGATCGCGATGATTTGGCGACGCTGCAGGCGGCGCTGCCGGAGGTGACGATTGTGTGGATGGAGGTGCACTGAAAGACGCACTGCGGGAAGCCGCGGCGAACCTGGAATCGAAAACACAGTTCTTTCCGCATATGAGCACTACCGACTATCGCTGGAATCAATCGCAGGCGGCCGCCGATTACGACGCCGCGGCGCCGGTCATTCATCCGCAGTACGTAGCCGTACAGGAGGGAGTGCTGGCGGCGTTGCCGTTTGCCGTGGATCAGGCGTTTCGGCTGGTTGACGTTGGCGGCGGTTCGGGGCGCTTGGTCGAGCGCGTGCTGGAGCAGTTTCCCCTCGCGACGGCGGTGGTGATGGACCAGTCGGAGCCGTTCTTGGGAGTGGCGCAGCAGCGGCTCGAGCGGTTTGGTGCGCGGGCGTCTTTCGTCAAGCATCGATTGCAAGACGAGTGGACGGCGACGGTTGGCCCCTTAGACGCCGTGGTCAGCAGCTCGGCGATTCACCATCTGGAACCGGCGGAGAAGCAGCAACTGTTCGCCAAGATCTTTGCCGCACTCTCCAGCGGCGGCGTCTTTATCAATGGCGATGAGCACCGCCCCGCTGGCGATGCGGAGTATCTCGCGCTGCTGGAACAATGGGGCCGGCACATGGAATCGTCGCACGCGAGCGGGGCGATTCCTGAATCGTTCGGCACGGTGATCGCAGCGTGGAAGAAGCGGAATATCGCGGAGTTCGGTAGTCCGCGAAAGAGCGGCGACGATTGTTTGGAGACGCTCGAAACGCAAGTCAGCTATCTGCGAGCGGCGGGGTTTAGCCCCGTCGACGTGCCGTGGAGTCGCGAGCTGTGGGCGGTGTTTGTCGCGCACAAGCCGTAGCCCCGGGCTCCGCCCGGGGGTAGCACTACGCGGGCCGACGCGTACCGATAGCGTGGCCGACCCCCTGGCGGAGCCAGGGGCTGTCAGACGCGAGCTTCGCTCACACCTGTGAGTAGTCGGTCGGCGCTAGGAACAGCTTCGTGATCGTCGGCATCGTGTCGGCGTACTTCGGATCGTCGCGCATGCGGATGAAGTCGGGGGATTCGAGGAACGCTTTCCAGCCCTTTTCGTTTGCCGCCATGTCGGGCGCCGCGAGCATATAGGTGAGGTTCGGCTGGTTGTCGCCGATAAGCGTTTCGCCGAAGAAGACGTTTTCGAAGCCGCATTTCGGGAAGATGTCGCACTCGCCGTCGTTGAACATCGCGACCTTAGCTTGGGCGCGGTCGTCGTTGTGATTCTCGTAGGTGCGCAGCTCAAGGACGCGCGGCTTCTGCGCTGGCGGGGTGATCTTCGGCGCCGCGCTGAAGGCGAGCATCAGCGAGCTGTCGATACGATCGTAGGCGGGCGACTCGCGCTTGGCAGTGCGGTATTCGGTCGTGGCTTTCACGTATTCGGCGTCGGCCTCCAACGCTTCACGGGCGGCGGCGAACGCGGCGGGGTTTGGATAGACGAGGAGGACGTGGATCGAGGGGCTAGCCTCGGGGCCGATCTCGGTGAAGGCGCCGACGGGGCCAAGGCCGAGGCGTTTCCAGGCGGGGAGGGCGGCCGACTGCAGGTAGTCGTGGACGGCAGGTTGCTGGGCCTTGTCCTTCAAGCGGTAGGTCCGCCATTCGTAGAGCTCACGATCGGCCGTGGCGGGCGCGGCGGCGTGGGCGGTGGACGAAGATGTCGCTAAGCCGCAAGCGGCGATGGAGGCGGCGGCGGAGGTTTGGAGCGAGGCTTGGAGGAAATCGCGGCGTTGCATGTCGGCGGACCTCGTCGGATGGAAGCGTAGGAGAATGAGAGGTAGGCGTCGACCGTGGGGGCGGCGCCGGTGGGACTATTGTATCGCAAGCGGCGGCGTTCCGCATGCAACGAAAAAGCCCCGACCTAGTTAGGTCGAGGCTCTGCCGGCGGGCGGTGTCGGGGGAATAGGTCGTACGAGGTATTCAGTACTTAGTACGCGGTCCTTGCCTTTAAGCGGCGCTGTGTTTTCCGGCTTTGCTGCCTGCAGACTCAGTTCTTGCGCCGAACGCTGCGTGTGGAGCCGCGACCGGATTGCCGTGCTGGTCGCGCAAAAAGCGGACTCGCATTTCGCGCGGCGGCGACGAGACTTCGATCCCGCTTGCGCGGAATTTCCGGTCGATCGTCGAGTAAAGCTGATGAATCGTCGCTCCGCGATGCTCCAGCGTCGGCAAAAAGCAGCGGAGGGCGAGCTTGAGGCCGGCGTCGGTGATCCCCTCGAAGACGGCGCTCGGCGCCGGCTCGCTGAGGATGTGATGTTGCTCGCGGGCCGCTTCCAGCAGCAGTTCGCACGCCTGATCGGTGTCGGCGCCGTGCGAGAGGTAGAGAAGAATCTCGATCCGATTCATTTGGTCCGACAGCGTCCAGTTCAGCAGGCGGCCGGTCACCAGATCTTTGTTGGGAACAATGTATTCTTTGCGATCCCAATCGATGATCGTCGTGGCGCGCATGCGGATGCGATTGACGACGCCGCTCTTCTCGCCGAGCGTGACGATGTCGCCGACGCGAATGGGACGCTCGAAGAGCAAGATGATGCCGGAGACGAAGTTTGCGAAGATTTCTTGCAGACCAAAGCCGAGACCGACGGACATCGCGGCGACCAGCCATTGGATTTTGCTCCAATCGCCGTTGAGGCATTTGAACGCGATGATCAAGCCCAGCGCGGTCAGGAGATAGCGCGAGATGCTCGTGAAGGCGTAGCGGGCGCCGCTATCGAGCGGCAAATGTTGCAAGATCACCAGTTCGAGCAAGGCGGGGATGTCGCGGACCGAAACGTAGGTCACGGTTAGCGCGATGAGAAACGACGCGAGATGGCCCCAGGTCAGTTCTTTGGCGCCGGGGAGGTTGTGTCCCGCGGGATAGGCGAGGGCCGGGAGGATGGCGCCCCAGATGAGGACAAGCCCTACGGCCGTGGTGAAGCCAAGGAACGTGCGGACGAGCGTTTGCGTTTGCTCGCTGAGGGCGGCGAGATCGACAGTATCGTCGGCAAGCTCAGGCGTCGGCGGCGCGGCGGAGTCGGTTTCGACGGCGGCCAGGATCTGAGCCCGGCGCTGCTTGGCTTGTTCGCGCGCGAGGCGGCGACGGTTCACCAGCAACCAACGGCGCGTGATGCCGCCGAGCGTGAGTACGGCGAGCATCATCGCCACGGTTTGCAGAATGCGGAGGGCCGACTGCTGGGCGGTGTAGTAGTAACCGACGGCGGCCAGCACGGCGAGAATCGCCGGCAGGGCCGTGACGGCGGGTCGCCAAGTGATTTGCAGCGGCTTCAACCATCCGCCGCCGATGAGGACGATCTGGCGGAAGGGGGAGTTCTTGGCCAGCAAGTTGCGGTGGAGGAATTTCGCGAGCAGCAGCATCACGACGATGAAGAGCGCGCGGCCGAGCGACGGGCTCCAGTGGGAGGACGTCGTCGTCGGCTCTTGTTGTTGCGTCTCGAGTCCCACCAGCCAGAGTACGAGCGGCAGGCCGAGGATCGCGAGCCATTGCATCCGTCGGCGGAGGTGGTGCAGGCAGGTCTCCGACCAATCGAAGTGGGCGTCGGCCAGTCCGCCGCGGCGGCAGAGGTGACGGGTTAGTTCGATCAACAGCAGGCAGACGGCGGTGAAGCGGGTGGCCACGCTAAGCGAGCGGACGAACTCTGACGAGTTGAGGCTATCCATCGTCCAGCCGAGGAAGGCCAGCAGCGTCGGCCAGGGGAGGGCGAGCACGATCGTAAGACAGAGGGCGTCGAACGTGGGGCGGAGGCGGACGCAGCTGCGCTTCGCGGCTTCTTCGCCGAGTTCGCGCAGGCGACGCCGTGCGGGACGCTGCGCGACGAGGAGAACGACGATGCCGAGGATGAAGAGCGCGAATTGGCCCGGCTTTTGGTTAGCGGACTGAGTGACGGCGTGGCCAGCGTCGTTCCACCTCGCAGGGGCGAGGCTCCAGCGGGCGGCGTCGATCATTGGAGCGAAATCAGCCTGCGACAGCGGCGCGCCGCTTCGAATCCACAAGACCCGCTCGGCAATGAACGCGGAGTAGCGCTCGGTCATGGCGATCAGCTGCGATTCGCTACTGTGGAGCGTCGCCAAGTTAGTCGAATAGTCGGTGTAGTTGTTGACGAGTTGGTTGAGAATGTCGCGTTTTGCTTCGAGCAGCTTCCGAATCTCGGCGCGCGTTTCGTCGCTCAGATCACCCGATTGCGCGGCCAGCTGGTCGGCTAGCTCGTTGACGTTGGCCAGTTCCGACTGTTGATCGCTGAGATCGTAGATTTGCAGCAGCACGGTCGCACGCTCTGCTTCACGCTGGGCGCTGTTGCGTCGCAGGGCCCGCAGGCTCGGTAGCTTCGATTGTTGCTCGCGGAGCAGCTGGCCGTTGACTGCCGAGAGCTCGTCGACTTTGTCTTGTTCTTCCGCTTTGTTGAATTGGGTTTCGAGGGCGCGAAGTTCGGACTCGACGCTCTTCGCCTGCTTGCTGGCGGCGTTCATGTCGGCGACGACTTTGGTCCGCAGCTCGGCCAGTTCCTTGTTCTCGGTGGCGAGCGTGCTGATCGCCTGCGGGCGGGCCTTGGCGGTGGCGGCTTCGGCGACGGCGACGGCGACGGCGGCTTGGCTCGCGGCTTCTTCTTCGCGACGGCGGTTGATCTCTTCGGTGAGCATCGCGAGCCGCTTTTCCTTGTGGGGAACGTAGCGGGCGAAATAGTCGCGACGGAGTTTGATCAGCTGGGCGCCGTCTTGATAAAGTCGCTGCTCGCGATTGAGGGCTTGGCCGGTGGCGACGAGCGACGCTTTGGCTTGCGTCAGCGCGGCGCGACGAGAGATGGTGACGATGTCGCTCACCTCTTCGCCGCCGAGCGATTCGATCTCGCCGTCGACCTGCTTGAGGCGTTGCTGCGTGTCGGCGATTTGCTTCGGGAGTTCCGACATGCGCTGGGCGCGACGTTTTGGTTCGGCGATCATGGCCGCGAGATCGACGCGATACTTGCCGAGCGCCGTTTCCGTCGTCGTCGCTCGACCCTCTACCTTGGCCAATGGCTCGCCGGAGACGTCTTCGTACGGAGGAAGCGATTTGGCGAGTCGTGCGGCGTAGCTTTCCGTTTCGACGGGGAGGGCGTCGAGTTGCTGCTGGTAGCCCTGGGCGGCGGCGACTTGCTGCAGGGCGACGTCGAACGACTCGATCGCTTGCTGATAGTAGGCGACCGCCTTGGCCTTCTCGTCTTCGCTGAGGCCGGCGGCGTCGAGCGACTTGAGGCGTTGCTCAAGGTCTTCCTTGGTTTTGGGATCGAGCGTGAGGAGCTGATCTTCGGGGGCTTTCTTTTCTTCGTCGCTGGCGTCGGCCGGAGCGTCGACAGGCGAGGCAATGGCGGCATCGGCGGCTGGCGGCTCTGCCGTTGCGGCGGGCGCGGCGGGAGGCGTCGTTGCCGCCGGGGTAGCAGCAGGAGGCGTTGCCGATACGGGAGCCGCTGCCGCTGCCGTTGGTGCTGGGGGCGCAACCGTCGGGGCAGTGACGCCCTTCGTTGGCGGAGGAGTCGTCAGCTTCGCTGCAGCGGTGGGCGCGGCGCTCGGTTGAGACCACGCGCATGGCGCCGACAGGAACGTCGAGGCGAGCGTCGCGAAAACGACAAGCGTGCGGGCAATGCGAACCATAGCGTGCCATCCTTGGCGTTTGGGCGCGAGGGCCCTGCGGGTCGAGTGCGCGGCATCCAGCGCGCGGCGGGACATTGTTATAGTCGCTGGTGGGCAAACGACAAACCTCGCTGGCAGGGGCGGGTGCTAGCGTTTTTAGTGGGCAGTGAGCAGTAGGCAGTAGGCAGTAGCCGGACCGCCACGCGGTCCGGGCGGCGGCGACGAGCGATCGTCGATGCTGTTTGGCGGAGCCCCCGGACCGCGTGGCGGTCCGGCTAATCGCGGAGCGGAGAGCTTGGCTGCGTGGGCCGGGACGTGACCTATAGTTGGGGATGGCGCGAATCTTTCGCTCGCGCCGAATGGAAGGATCAGGTGCGATGGCAATCAGTCGGAATACGAAATTGGCGGTCGGCGCGATCCTGGGCGTAGCGGCGCTAGCCGTCGTCGGGGGGCTGGTGTTTCGCGGCGAGTACGCCACGACGCAGGGCGCCACACGGTCGTTCAAGATCGACGACAATTTTACCGGCGTCCGCAAGGTGCTGGTACGCACCGACGCCGCTAAGCAGATCGTCACCATGGGAGGGGGCAGCACGTTCGTCAGCCAAGATTGGCAGACAGTCGGCGGTGACCCCGGCGGGACGCTGCGAGATCTCATCGAAGATCCGAATTGGAGGTTGGAGCTGCATGGCACGCTCAAGGTGCTGACTAAAGACGAATACATCGGCGAGCATGAGATTAGTCTCGATCAACGCGTGGTCATCACGCCCGACTCGCTGGTGTCGGAGGTTCATCTCAAGGAGCCGACGGCGCGGCTGAAGAAGTACGACATGACGACGAAATTCGCGCGTGATCCGCAGACAGGCAATACGGTGGTTGACCTGTCGCTGACGCAGGAAATTCTGACCGACGCGCCCTGGTTCGCCCACGGCATTGCCGACCGACGGGTGTTGGCGTCAGTCGAGCGGACGCTGGCGAATCAGGAGACGGCGATTCGGAAGGTAATTGCCGACAACATTGCGGATGTGCCGCTGTTTCCGCTGCGGTAGGAATAGGAAATTGGGCCGCGAAGAGGCACAGGAGACGCGAAGAATGAAAGATGGGCCATCACCGGCGGACCTCTTCTCTTTGTGTCATTTGCGCCTTTTGGCGGCTAGTTTTTCATTCGCTCTGATTTGCGTGATTCGCGGTTCATCCTTTCCCCGTATAGAATGAGTGCCTGGCAATGACAGCGATCGCCGGAGGGTGATCGCGGGGCGGCACTTTTCTAGGGGATCCAGTTGATGGCGAGCGAAACGCGGCGTGATTTCTTCAAGGCGACGGCCGTCGGCGCCGCCGGGATTGGGCTTTCGTACTGGATTGGCGGCCAGGCGCGCGGCGATGGGCCCGCGAAGGCGAAGAACGACCAGCCGACGATCGGCTACATCGGGACCGGCATCCGCTATCACGAAGATCTCGGCCACACCGCGGTGAAGTTCGGGCCGTGCGCTGCGATCTGCGACGTCGACTCGGTGCAGGCGGGCCGGGCGCTGCAGGTGACGTTCGACGAGCATCGAGCCCTCAATCGACCGTTGCAGGTCGATCTCTATGAAGACTATCGCCAGTTGCTCGATCGCCACGACATCGACGCCGTGGTGATCGCCACTCCCGACCATTGGCATACGAAGATCGCCATCGAGGCAATGCGGGCCGGCAAAGACGTTTATTGCGAGAAGCCGCTGACGCTGACGATTCGCGAAGGGCAGCAGATGCTGCAAGCGATCGATGAGACGAAGCGGGTTGTTCAAGTCGGGACGCAGCAGCGGACCGAGTTCGACCACATGTTCGCCAACGCGGTGGCGATGATCGCCGACGGCCGCATCGGCAAACTGGAGCGGATCACCTGTGCGATCGGACCGGCGCGGGCGTGCGAGTCGCTGCCGGCAGCAGCGCCGCCCAAGTCACTTAACTGGGAACTGTGGCAGGGACAGACGCCAGCCGTCGACTACCGGCAGGGGCCGCTCGGCGACGCCACTGGCTATGGCGCCGGGCATCCGCTGGGGCGGACGCATCACTACTTCCGTTGGTGGTACGAATACTCCGGCGGCAAGATGACCGACTGGGGCGCTCACCACGTCGACATCGCCGGCTGGGCGCTGCGGCAGACACGGGAGAACCTGGGCAAGCTGAAGATCGAAACCCTCTCAGTGAACCATCCCGTGCCGATGAAGGATGGCTATCCGACCGAGGCCGACCGATTCAACACGGCGGTGAACTTTGACGTGAAGGCGACGCTGGACGACGGGGTCGAACTGCGTATCCGCGATGATGCGTCGCAGGATCTAGGGTTCGATAACGGGATTTTATTCGAGGGAGACAAAGGGCGCTTCTTCGTCAACCGGGGCAAGCTCACTGGCAAGCCGGTCGAGGAACTGAAATCGAATCCGCTGCCGGAAGACGCCCTCGTGAAACTGTATGGCTGCGAGCCGCCGGCGAGCCATTTGGCGAACTTCTTCGAGTGCATGAACACGCGGAAGACGCCGATCAGCGACGTGGCGTCGCATCATCAGGCGATTTCGATTTGCCACGCAGTGAACATCGCGATGCGGCTCGGGCGAACGGTAACTTACGACGCCGTGGCGGAGGATTTCGTCGACGATCCGCAGGCGAGCGGCTTCGTGACGCGGCCGCAGCGGAAGGGGTATGAGATCAACGTCTGATCGCGTTCGATGAGTCGAATAAAAAAGAACCGCGGATTTCGCAGATGACACGGATGAAATAGATCCGTGAAATCCGCGTTATCCGCGGTTCAGTTTTTAGAGTGTGAGTGCGATCGCCTAGTGCTACTTCCGGCGGGTGTAGGTGACTTCCATCATCTTCCACCATTCGCCTTCTTTCTCTTCGACCGGCATCATCATTTCGAAGACGCGCTCGTCGTCGCTGACGTGGCGGGTGACCATCTTGCTAGTGGTCGGCTTGCCGGTGGCCATGTCGACGCCAGTGGCTAGCATCGTCGAGGTCTTCGTCTTCTCGTCGTAGGTTCCTTCCATCGTTTGCAAGAAGGGGCTGATCGTGTCGATCCAGGTGCCGACGTACTTTTTCTTGAGCGGGTCGTAGCCGAGCTGCATGTGGCCGGTGAACTTCATCCCGCCGAAGTCGCCTTCAAAGTCGCTGAGGAGCCAGAGCTTGCCGAGCATCTTGTTGGTTTCAACCGCCTTGCTGGCCATTGGCTCGGCGTCGGCGGTGGCCCACATCTGGACTTTGGCGTCCCAGGCGCCGACGTCGGATTCGAGCGCTTTGTGCTCGGCGGTCGGCGGCATCTGGGCCTGAGCCGCGGGAACGGCGGCCGCTAGCAGCAGGGCGGCGAAGAGGTAGCGAGTGACGCAGCGCATGATTGGACTCTCCCTGGGTGAGACGTGGTTTGGAGATAAGCAGGCGAGATTATCGCGCGCGGAGGCTGCGGCGGCAATCAGTTTCGGGGGCCACTTGCAGAAACCGGGAGAATTTGCCGGGGGATTTTTGCCGCGAAAAGTCGCAGAAGACGCGAAAAGAAAATGCGGATGGAGTTGAACCACGACGACACAACGAACACGACGGAAGAAAATTTGTGCTTCTCTTTTTTGTATTTCCTTTGCGCCTCTGCGCCTTTGCGAGAGATATTTAAAAAAACATGCATCACGCAAAGGCGCGAAGGCGCAAAGGACCTAAAAGCACCAGCAGCCTTCCGTCGTGTTCGTTGTGTCGTCGTGGTTCATCATTTCTCCGCATTCCTTGGCGCTCTTGGCGGTTCCTTCCTCGGTGCTAGCACAAGGGATCGACGGGATTGACGCTCCGGTTCGTCATTTCTATTCTCGTGGCCGCGCGGGCTCAGGAGGAGCCGCGCTTGCTAGCTAACCAACTGACATCCTACTGCAGGAAGCAGCACGCCGATGACTACCGCCGCCGAACCGACCGTCGTCCCGCCTGTCCCGATGCTCGACATCAATCGCCAGAACGGCCCGCTGCTGGCCGAGATGGAGCGGGCGATCGCCGAGGTTGGCCGCACCGGCGCCTTTCTCCATGGCCCCGCCAGCAAGGCGTTTGAAGAGGCGCTCGCCAAGTACAGCCATGTCGAACATGCGATCGGTTGCGCTTCGGGCAGCGACGCGCTGTTGTTGTCGCTGATGGCGCTCGACATCGGCGCCGGCGACGAAGTGATCGTGCCCAGCTTTACGTTTTTCGCGACCGCCAGCGCCGTATGGCGACTCGGCGCCAAGCCGGTCTTTGCGGACCTCCTTCCCGAAACGTTTAACATTGATCCCGCTGACGTCGCCCGCAAGGTGACGAAGCGGACCAAGGCGATCATCCCAGTTCACCTCTTCGGCCAGTGCGCCGATATGGATGGCCTCCGCGCCGCCGCGCCTGACGTGCCGATCATCGAAGATGCGGCGCAAGCGATCGGCGCCGAGTATCGGGGCCAGAAGGCGGGCTCGATGGGCCTGCTCGGTTGTCTCTCGTTCTACCCCACCAAGAACCTCGGCGGCTGGGGCGACGGCGGACTCATCACCACGAACGACGCGACGCTCGCCGCGAAGCTGCGGGTATTGCGCGACCATGGTCAGAACCCTCGTTACCACCACAGTCTCGTCGGCGTCTGCAGCCGGCTCGATTCGATTCAAGCGGCCGTGCTCCACGTGAAGCTAGCCCATCTCGACGATTGGGCGGCGGGACGTGAGCAGAACGCCCGGCGCTACGCGGCGCAGTTCGCGCGGCTCGGGATCGATCGCCAACTCGTTCTGCCGCAGGTGGCCGAGGGGTGTGCGACTGTGTGGAATCAGTTCACGATCCGCGTCCCCGGCGGTCGCCGCGATGAGCTGCAGCAGTATCTGAGCGAGCGGAAGATCGGCTCGGCGATCTATTACCCGATCCCGCTCCACTTGCAGAAGTGCTTTGAGGCGCTTGGCTGCCAGCGGGGCAGCTTGCCGGAGAGCGAGCGAGCGGCGGAAGAAGTTCTCAGCCTGCCGATCTTCCCGGAGATGACTCGCGAAGAACAAGATCGGGTCATTGGCGCGCTGGCCGAATTCTGCGGCGTGGCGAGCGGCTCGGCGAAGCGGGCGGCCTAAGAATACGGGAGCAAACCACCAAGTCACGAAGGCACGAGTCACAAAGGCACGAAGAAGTCACCGAGAGTGATTTCTTCGTGCCTTTCTTTGTGTCTTGGAGCCTTGGCGATTAGTTTCCTACGCGCCGGCTCAATCTGCTTCTTTGAACCGCTTGAAGTCGACCGCGCGGCCGCTGGGGCGGAGGGTGCCGAGGCAGCCGAGGATGACGCAGAGGAGGAGTAAGGCCCAGGCCATGGGGACACCGTTTTTCTTGAGTTGCTAGTTGGGAGGCGCTGGGCGCTAGAGATCGGGGCTGGCGGACTGGTTCCAGGCTAATCGGAAACTGGTCGAGAGGCAATCGGGGCCGTTTTTCGGACTGGAAACCACGGCACTGCTTCCTTTTTAGAACCGCCAAGGACGCCAAGAGCGCCAAGGGAAGAAAAGGAAATTAAACCACGACGACACGGCGAGCACGTTCATCCGCGGTTCCCTCTTCGCCTCTCCCCCAAACTTTCTTCCGTCGTGCCCTTTGTGCCGCCGTGGTCATTCCCTTCCCCGCATTCCTTGGCGCTCTTGGCGCTCTTGGCGTCCTTGGCGGTTAATCCTTTCCTCTTCTGAATCGTCGCTTCAGCACATTCACGTGGTGAGCGCCGCCACGGAGCGGGGGAGTAGCTCGTCGAACGGGATTGCCGCCTGGCGGAAGAGTGGGGCGGGCATCGACACAGTCTCCCACTTGGCCGACAGGGGCCGGGCGAAGCGGATGTAATCGGCGGCCCGGACGGCGAGCATCGCGTAGCGCTGGCCGCGGAACCAGAAGAGGTCGTCCGGGGGCACCGGCGAGCGGTCGCCGACGACGTGGAAGATGAAGCCGAAGAGGGCGAGGCTGCCGGAGCCGAGCTGTTCCTGCCAGCGGGCGAGCGAGCGGAGGTCGTCCCAGGTCGACCAGTTCCGCCAGTATTGCGGATGACTCACGCCGCTAGGGAAGCGACGCCCTTTCACGTCGACGAGCAGCGTCACGCCGTCGGCGGGCGAGACGAGGAAGTCGACGTTTTTTAAGGAGCCGGCGGCGATCCGGCTACGGCGGGCTTCGTCGACGGCAACGTAGGCGATCTGCCTCGCTTGGAGGTAGGCCTCGAAGGCGGCTTCGTAATGGTTGTCGCGCTTGGCCATCTTGTTTTTGGAGAGCGTGATGTTTCTCGCAAAGACGCGAAGACGCCAAGGGAACGCAAAGAAGAGGAGAAAGGAGCAGTGTCAAGCTAGGCAGTGATTCTTAACAGCCGGCCGCCCTTATTTCTTCTTTGCGTATTTCCTTTGCGCCTCTGCGCCTTTGCGAGAGACTTCTTCAGACAGATCTCTCGCAGAGGCGCGGAGACGCAGAGGGAAAGATAGAGAGATTCTATCGGAAAGGCGACGAATGGGACGCGGATTGGCGCGGATTTGGCGGATGGACGCGGATGAAAATGCAGGGAAGGTACATTAATGCCCTTCACCTGACCCCAGCAGTTATCAGTTACTGCTAGTTTTTTGCTTGGAGTGGTGCGATGTAAAAATTCCTATCCGCGTCAATCCGCCCAATCTGCGAAAATCAGCGTTCTATTCTTCTCCCCGCATTTCCTTTGCGCCTCTGCGCCTTTGCGTGAGATCTGAATAAAGAATGACTCACGCAAAGGCGCGAAGGCGCACAGGAAATGCGGGGAACAAAAGAAATTAGTCGGCGAGAAGAGGCTGCAATGCGGTGAGGAGGGGGGCGAGGTCGTTGCCGTTGTAGGGGATGGTGACGCCAGCGGCGGCTTTGAGGTCTTTTACCTGGGCTTCGCCGGCGGCGAATTCGCTCGCACCGATGATGATCGCCGCCTTAAAACCTTGTTTGTCGGCGTACTGGAGCTGTTTGCCCAGTTTCTTCGCTTCGGGATAAACCTCGACGCCGACGCCGGCGGCGCGGAGTTGGGAGGCGAGCGTGAGGTAGTCATTGCGCCGGGCGGGGTCGAACATGCAGATGAGAACCGGCGCCGGGGTCTTGGTCGAAGGGAGCCGGCCAAGTTCTTGCAGTGCCGCCAGTAAGCGGTCGAGGCCGAGGGAGGCGCCGACGCCGGGAAGTTTTTGGTTCGTGTAGAGGCCGGCGAGGTTGTCGTAGCGGCCGCCGCTGGCGACGCTGCCGATCTCGGGAAGGTCGCCCAAGATTGTTTCGACGACGATGCCGGTGTAATAGTCGAGGCCGCGGGCGATCGACGGGTCGAGTTGGATCCGGCTCGCGGGAACGCCGGCTGCGGCGGTGGCGGCGACGAGTTCGCGGAGCTCGGCGACGCCGCGCTCGCCCGTGGCGTTGCCGGCGACGAGCGGCGCGAGTTGCTGGAGGATCGTCTCGTTGTCGCCGGTGAGCGAAGCCATCGCGATCAATTGGTCGCACTGGGCGTCGGTCGTTTCGGCAGTGCGGGCGAGTTCTTCGCGGACCCCCTTCTCGCCGATCTTGGCGAGCTTGTCGAGCGCGCGGAGCACGGCCGCTGAGCGATCGGCGACGCCGAGCTTCTCGAGCATGCCGTTCAGCACGGCGCGGTGATTCACGCGGACCGAAAACTTTTCAATCCCCAGCGCCGTAAACAGGTCGTTAATGACGAGCGTCATCTCGATGTCGGCCGTGATCTCGGTGACGCCGATCGTATCGAAATCGCACTGCATGAACTCGCGATAACGGCCCGTCTGCGTATTCTCGCCCCGCCAAACTGACGCGATATGGTAGCGCTTGAACGGCAAGCCGAGTTCTTGCTGGTGCTGGGCGACGAATCGGGCGAGCGGGACGGTGAGGTCGAACCGCAGGCCGACGTCGCGGCCGCCGTGATCCTGGAATTTGTAGAGCTGCTTGTCGGTCTCGTCGCTCCCCTTGCCGGTAAGGATCTCAAGGTACTCGAGGGCCGGAGTGTCGATCGGACGAAAGCCGTAGCTCCGATAAACGCGCCGCGCGGTTTCGATGATCCACTCCCGCGGCATCATCGCCTCGGGGAGGTAATCGCGGAAACCTTTTAATGTACGCGGCTGGATGAGGGCCATCGGGCGAGTGATCTCTTTCCTATTCAAATGCGAAGACTAACCACCAAGGCACTAAGACACGAAGGGGGCGGTCTAATGGTTTCTAAACTTCTTGATGAAACGCTGGATCAGGGGCATCCGGTGGGACTGGTTTGAGTGGCTGATTCTAAGGCGAGCAGGAAAGCACGAAGGAGCAGCACTGATGTGGCAATGGCGCCAATTAACTCTGCACCGGCATAGAGATACGGCATAGCGCCAAGCGACTCGTCCATATTATCCCAGGCGGACGGATCAAGGCGAGGGACCGCTTCGAGCCACAGGTTGTATACGTAATTCAAATAGAACATCGCGAATTGAATTCCAATTCCCAGCAACGCGAGTCGGCAGGCGTCAGGATTCTTCGCTCGGCGCTTCCAGATGAGTGCTGCACCAGTGATCAAAACGACAATGAGCGGTAGGAGCCAGATTTGATCGAACAGTCTGCTGAGTAACAAATACCACCAAAGGTCTCCAAAGCGCCCGACGATCGCCAGCGGCAAACCGACGAATACAGCGCAGCCAGTGACGACCCAGAGCAGCGTCTTCAGTTGGAATCGCATTGAGTAACGATGGCGAGGTCGTGGTGCGGAAAATACGGGGAGGTTTACCACGAAACACACGAAGCACACAAAAAATGCTTGACCGCAAATTGGCGGTTCACTGCATTTCTTTTGAACTAACCAAGGCACGAAGACACGAAGAGAAGCACGAAGGGGTGCTGTCGACTGGTTTCTTCTTGGTGAAAACTTTGTGCCTTCGTGTCTTGGTGGTTAAGTATTTCCTAGCTCAGCACCGCGAGCGGGTTTGGTTTGCGGCCGCGGATGCTTTGGCCTGGTTCTTGGATGACCGCTTCGGTGTATTCCCAGACCTGTTCCGGGGTCTCCAGGTAAAAATCGTAGGTCCAGTCTTCGTCGTATTCGCAGTTGTCGGTGGTGTAGTCGCGGCAGATTTGGGGGCGGGTTTCGTAGATGCCGCAGCGGTTGTCGCTTTGGAGGTGCTTGCAGGTGGTGTGGACCAGCATGTACCAGTCCCCCTCTTCCTGGAAGACGCTCGCCCGGTCGTGGAGGAGGAACCAGCGGATGAATTCGAATTCCTCAAACGTCTCGGGCGTCTCCATCGGCAGGGCAAAATAGCGGCAGCACTTCGCCGTGCAATATTCACAGAGCGATTCGCCGACCGGAAGGTTCTCGCGATTGATGCGGACGGCGCCAAAGGGAGTGGCGGTGGGGAGGGTCGTCATGGATGGGGCCTCGCGAGGGGCGACGTTTTAGGGTTGGTGAGTGGGGGTAATTTAGCAGATGTTTGAGGGGGTGTCAGTTGTCCTTACCGGGGGGATGAACCCCCCGGCTCGCTACCGGATGGATTTGCGCCAGAGTCTTAGGACCGATTCTTCGTCGGTGACGGCTTGGAGTTCTTCTGACGTGAACCAGCGGACGGCGTGCGATTCGTCGCTTACCTGCGGCGTGAGGTTCCCCTCGGCGATGATGAGGAACCGCACGTCGTGATGCTCGTGGGCGTCTTCGGTGAGATTCCCCGCGGCGTCGTAGCGGGCGGGGATGATGTGGACGTCGAGATCGAGCGGCGTCGCGTCGGGGCCCTCGGCAGCGTGGCGGAGGTTGGCGAGGCCGGTTTCTTCGGTCGCCTCGCGCATCGCGACGTCGGCGGCGTCGGTCTGGCCATCGGCATGGCCCCCCGGCTGGAGCCAGCGGTTGAGCTTGCGGTGATGAACCAGCAGGAAGCGGTCGCGGGCCGGGGTGGTGATCCAGGCCGAGGCGGTGATGTGGCCGGGGCGGCAGGTGCGGTCGAAGCAGTCGGCGTGGGCGACGACGAGCTGGCGGATGCGGTCGGTCATCGCTGACTCGCTCGGATGGCGGGCGTCGTAGCGATCGAGCAGGTTGAGGAGTGGTTTTCGGTGCATGGGTTTATCAAGTCTTCTCTCTGCGGCTCCGCGCCTCTGCGAGAGATCTGTCGGAAGAAGTCTTTCGCAATGGCGCAGAGGCGCAAAGGAATACGCAAAGAAGAAGGGCTGATGAACTAGTGGCTGAGGTCGATTGATTTTTTGACAGGATAACAGGATTGATAGGATTTACTGGATAAGGCGAGGGCGTCAGATATCGAACGAACTCACAAATGGCTCATCTATTCCATCCTGTCGATCCGCGAAATCCTGTGATCCTGTCCAGTCTTCGATCGGCGTCGCCTACCACTCGACCGTGGAATAACGACTCGTCGCCAACTCATTAGTGCGCTCGCGAGGCCAGTGGACTAATGGTTCGTTTGCTTGCCAAGCAGCGGTCAGTACGCTTTCGAGTGCCTGTCGCGTTGCGGGAAAATTCGTCACGAACTGGCGGTGGTCGCGGTCGCCGCGGTAGGTGGGGCGGCGGGCGGGATCGGCGAGCCACGTTGCGATGCGGTCGAGCGGGAAATCGTAGAGGATCGTGCCGTGGTAAAGGAGGTGACCGCGGCGCAGTCGCAGGCTGTTGCCCGAGAATTTTACGGGCGGGTCGCCGGCATGGACGGCGGGGATGGTGAGGTCGCTGGTCCCGTGACGGGCGATGCCGGGGGCCAGCGGCGCGAGGGCCCGCTCGATCGTGCCGAGGACCAGTTCGTGAGCGCGGTCGACGCTGCGGAGTTCGGGGCGGCGCTCGGCGTCGAGGAGTACGGCGTACATCAGGCAGCCTGGGCCGGTGAGGATCGTCGCGCCGCCGCTGGGGCGCCGCAGCACGGCGACGTTGTCTTGGCGGCAGGCGGCGGCGTGAATCTCGGCGACCTTTGACGAACGTCCCAACACGACGAAGAACTCGGCCGGTTCCCAGAGCCGCAAGACTTCGCCGGGCAATTGGCCTTCGACCGCGGCGTCGAGGAGCGCCTCGTCGAGCGCCAGGTTGGCGGCGGGCGTTTCGAGCGTCAGGGGGAGGTGGTACATTGGGGAGGCTGTCGGCTATTAGCTATCGGCTGTCAGCGATGTGGGGAAGCTGAATTGTTGGGTGCCACTGGCGTGTCGCCAGTGCCTAAGTGCCGAGCGAGTACCCACTGCCGCACTGGCGACACGCCAGTGGCACCCGAATACGGCCCAGTGCCAGGCAATCCTCTTCAGAAAACGTTCACTCGATGTCCTCCAGCATACCGCCGCAGAATGAGTTTTCGCAGGGCGTCGCCGATGCCGATAATCGTTACGCGCGGGCGCGGACTTCTACCGACGAATTGCTGCCGCCGGTCGAGCCGCCGAGCGCTGGGTTCATCATCCAACTCTTTGTGATCCCCGCGGTGATCGTCGCCGCGGTGGTGGCGGTCTGGTTCGTCATCGAATCGCTCGCCCGTCGCGGGGAGCAAGATCCGGCGCAGATCGTGAAGGCGCTCCGCTCGAACAATCAGGCCCGGTTCCAGCAGGCGAAGGAGCTGGCCGACATGCTGCGGTTGCCGCAGCGTTATCCCGAACTGAAGGTGAGCCACGACCTTTCGCATCAGATCGCGGCGTACGTCGACGAGTTGGTCGCGGCGGGCCGGCCCGAAGACGCCGAAGTAACGATGCGGATTTTTTTGGTGACGGCGCTCGGCGAGTTCCAGGTCGACGACGGGTTGCCGGCGCTCCTCAATGCGGCGCAGCACGATCCGGAGCGCGACGTCCGTCGCCGGGCGGTGAACGCGATCGCCGTGTTGGCCGGCGCGATGGCGGGGCTGAAGCCGCCGGCGCCGCTGGAGAGCGAAGAGCTCACGGAGGCGCTGTTGAAACTGGCCGATGATCAAGACGAGCTCGTTCGCTCGGAGACGACGTTTGCGATTGGCGTCGTCGCCGGCGGGCCAGACGCCGAGCCGCGGCTGGTCGAGAAGCTCGCGGAACTGGCCGACGATCCGTACACCGACGCCCGGTTCAACGCGGCGGCGGCGCTCGCCCGGCTTGGCAACCCCGCGGCGCCGGCGGCGGTGGCGGAGATGTTCAACGTCGAGTCGCTCGCGTCGAGTCTCTCCGGCGAGAAGGCGCTCACGCCCGAGGTTACGGCGGAATCGCTGGCGGCGCAGAAGGCCTTCAAGCGGAACATGATTCTCAGCAGTGCGCTCAAATCGACGAACCTGCTGCTGGCAACGCCAGCGCTGCCGGCGGAGAGCTTTGTGCCGCTGGAGTCGGCCCTGGAAGGTTTTCTGGGGTCGCTTGAAGAACTTCAGAAAACTGGTCCCGTGCCCGACGAACTCGTCGACGAAGCGGAGCGTACTCTCACACGGGTCAAAGCGCGGGCGGCCGGTAAGTAGGGTCGCGCCGCTCATGCCGGCAAAGCTTATCGATTATGCCGGTTGTTGCGCATGGTGCGACGTTTTTCAACGTCGCGCGCACGACTTTCCCATTGAAGGGGTCGCGACCAACGGTTCCGATGGGAGTAGCGCCCCGCCGCTAGCCCAACCGTAAGGGCTGTCGCGCGTGACGCTTAATCCGCTGCTAGCAGAAATTTTCATGTGCAGCGATTTGCCTTGCGGCGGTTTGTCGCCAAGACTCTCGTAGAGGGGAAGACTTGTCGGCAGAGCGTGCGCGAGGAACGATCGCGCACGTCGCGGAAGATCTTCTTTTGGGCATTGTCGTTCGTTGGGGTAACTTCGATGAAAGCTTATCGTGACGCGCTCGCCGTAGCGCTGGCCGCCTTGGTTCCGATGGCGTCGACGCCGCAAGTGGCGATGGCCAACTGCTGCGGCGAGACCTTCCGCCTGGAATGCCAGACGGTGTACGACGAACAACAGGTCACCGCCTACCGCATGGAGCAGGAGACGGTCTTTGACACGGTTCAAGTGACCCGCCGCGTGCCGGTGTGGGAGACGGAGCAGCGCGAACGCCGCTTCATCGTCTCGAAGCCGGTCACCGAAACGACGACCCGCGAAGAACGCTTCACTGTGCAGAAGCCGGTGTACGAAACCCAGATGCGCGACGCCAGCTATGACGTCGTCCGCACCGTCGCCGAGACGAGCGTCCGTGAAGAGCGGTTCGTCGTGCAAAAGCAGGTGATGGAGACCTCGGAGCGCGAAGAGCAATTCACCGTGATGCGTCCGGTGGTCGAGACTGTCCAACAAGAACGCCGTACGACCGTGATGCGTCCCGTGACGACGATGACGACCCAGGTCGTCGACCAGGGGTGCATGGTCAACCAGGTGACGATGTTCCAACCGGCGCCGACGCGTCGCGGGCTGACTTGGATGCCGGCGTCGCAAACGCTTGATCCGGTGACTGGTGCCGTGCTGGTGCAGCGGCCGGGCCTGACGTGGGCGACCGTGACGCCCGCTCCGCAGGCAGTCGTGCAGCAAGTCTGGCGGCCGAACTTGGTCGCCCAACAGGTGCCGGTGACGACCCTTTGCCCGCAGGAAGTGGTCGAGCAGATTCCCGTTCAAGTCCAGCGCCAGGTGGCTGAAACCTGCACCCGCAAGGTGCCGGTCCAGGTTTGCCGCACGGTGAACGAAGAACAAGTTCGCCAGGTGCCGGTCACGACCTACAAGCAAGTCGTCGAGCGCGTGCCGAAGCAGGTGGAAGTGAAGGTCTGCAAGATGGTCACCGAAGAGCATGTCCGCCAGGTGCCGGTGACGACCTGCAAGTGGGTCCAGGAAGAACGGGTCGAGCCGATCCAGGTGCGGGTCTGCAAGATCGTCGAGCAACAAGAAACGGTGCAACAGCCGCGGGTGGTTTGCAAGAAGGTGCCGGTCACCTACACGGTTCGCGTCCCGCGGACGGTGGTGATGAAGGTGCCGATCGCGCAACCTTGCTGCGGTGGATAAGCTGTCGGTAACTCGTCCCACGCTCCGCGTGGCGACGGAAGTGTTGCCGCTCCGCGGCAGTCCAGTCGTTCAGCTTCGTCACCGTCGTGAACTGGAATGACGCGGAGCGTCGGTGTCTGCGTTCCCACGCGGAGCGTGGGAACGAGTCTCGCTACGTCGTTGACAGCGCTCGGCGACTTGTCGAGACTTGGCCTTCTATGGCCGCCGACCACGTTGACGACGCTTCGTTCGACGCCGCTGATGAAGCGGTGCAGCGGCTCTACACGCCGGCGATGCTGGCGGAATTGCTCGGCGTGCCAGTGGCGGCGATCCGTCGCTGGGAGCGGCAGGGAACGCTGCGGCCGGTACGCGTCATTCGACGACTCAGTCATTTCGACTTCGAAGAAGTCGCTGTGGCGCAGCGGCTCGCCCAGCTGCTGGCGGCCGGCTGTTCGCTGCGTGTGATCGATCGCCGACTGGCTGAAATCTCGCGACTGCTACCGGGCGTTGAACGGCCGCTCGCCGATCCGCGAGTGGTGGTCGAGGGCCGCCGGCTCTTCTTGCGATTGGGCGAAGAACTTGCCGAACCAGGGGGGCAGCTGCTGTTCGACTTCGATCAACGCCAACTCGAAGACGATGCGACAGAAGCTCCCGCGACGATCGCGATCACCGCCGCCCATCGCGCCGGCGGCGACGATTCGTTGGAGACGCTCGTCGAACAGCTGCAGCAAGAAGCGATCGACTGGGAGGATGAAGGCCAACTCGATCGCGCCGCCGAAGCCTACCGGACGCTGCTGATGGCGGCGGGGCCGCGAGCGGAGATTCACTTCGCGCTGGCCGATGTGTTGTATCGGGCGAACGACCTCTCCGCCGCGCGCGAGCGCTATTACGCCGCGCTCGAGATTGACGAAGAGTATGTCGAAGCCCGCGCGAGCCTCGGCTGCGTGTTGGCCGAGACGGGGGAACTCGAGCTCGCGGCGGCGACGTTTGCGGGGGCGCTGGAGTACCACCGAGACTTCGCCGACGTCCATTATCATTTGGCCAACACGCTCGACCGGCTTGGCCGACGTGACGAAGCCGCGGGGCACTTTGAGACGTTTCTGGAGCTGGCGCCTGAGAGCCCGTGGGCGGATGCGGCGCGCGATCGTTTGGCGCCCGAGCATCATCCTGAGCCCTTCGGTTCCTCAGGGTAAACTCAGCGAAGGATCTGGAAGCTTGCTGGGCGTGCTAGATTCTTCGCTCCGCTCAGAATGACGATGCTTCGCTCAGAATGACAGGGCCTCGTTCAGAATGACGACAGGCCGCCGTCAGCCGCGTCGCAACCCCATTCCTGCCTTGCACTTTGCGTCGGGGCGCTTATCCTAGGTTTGCGGCGATGCCGCCAACTGGGGGCGGTCGAACGATTCGACCGTCGGCCGACAACTACGACGAGTCCCACCACCCGCCGTCTCCTCAGCGCTTTTCTCCCCGCATGAGCGACATCCTGTTTCAGTATGAGCGGGTGAATCCCACCAGTTGGGCTTACCTCTCGTCACTGCTGCTCTTGGCGCTCTTTTTCAAGTTCAACCGCGTCTTCAGCGTGCGCAACGTCGATCTCTTCATGCTGATCGCGCTCGCGCCGGGGCTGTTGCTGGTGCTGTTCAGCTACGAGAAAGAAGGCCTAGGCGACGCCGCTAACGCCGTTGAAATCCAGAAGCTCGGGTTTCAATGGTTGTTCGCCGTGGGCGCGGTCATCATGGTGCGACTGCTGATCGATCCCGCCATGGTGCGACGGCCGTTGCTCGATCCGAATTTGAACGCCGCGGGGCTCGCGTTTCTGGGGAGTTCGCTGCTCTTTTTCTTGATGGCGAACGTCGTGACGGGACAACTCGCTCAAGCAGACCTGGCGCCCGCGCTAACGGCGGCGGAATTGAAGGCGCATACGGCGAAGATCGAAGCGAGCAGCGATGAGACGCTCGACACGTTCGACACCGAAGGTCCCGGCTATTGGTTGCTTTATCTCCTGCCGCGGATTTCCACGCAGACGGTGATCGACCAGTCAGCCGAGGCGCCGCCCGAAACCGACGCCGAACGGCTGCAGCAACAGCAGAAGGTTGGCGTCGTCACGACGCGAGTGGTCGCCATCATTTCGCAGGTGATGATCGTCGTAGGACTCGTGTTGGTCGGTTCCTGGCATTTCGACAATCTGGTCGCTGGAATCGCCGCGGCCGTGATGTACTTGTTGCTGCCCTACACCGCCAAGTGGTGCGGCGATCCCCAGCATTGCCTTCCTGCGTCGCTATTGGTGTGGGCGGTGGTCCTCTATCGTCGGCCGATGCTGGCAGGCATTCTCATCGGGCTCGCCTCGGGGACAATTTACTATCCGTTTTTTTTGCTGCCGCTCTGGTGCAGCTTTTATTGGGATCGCGGAGTGAAGCGCTTTGCCACTGGTTTCTTGATTGCCATCGGGGCGCTGATGATCACGATGGCGATCACGGCAGGCAGTCCCGATCGCTTCCTGGGCCACTTGCGGCAGATGTTCGGCATCCGTTGGCCACGGCTCGAGCATCTGCAAGGAATCTGGCGGCTTGGGTTCTGGAATCCGGTCTATCGCATCCCAATCATCATCGCGTTTTCGGCGCTAGCGATCAGCTTCGTCGTCTGGCCAAATCGCAAGAATCTTGGCGTGCTGATCAGCTGCACCGCGGCGCTGATGGTCGGCGCCCAGTTCTGGCAGCCGCACGAGGGGGGGATGTTCGTCGCCTGGTATCTGCCGCTCTTGCTGCTGACGATCTTCCGGCCAAATCTCGAAGACCGCATCGCTGCGACGATGGTGCGCGAAAGTTGGTGGGAGCAGCGGCGGCGCCGCGCGGCAGCGTAACGCGCCCCTTTAGCCCCCGGCTCCGCCGGGGGGTAGCGCGCCGCGCGACGAAGCCTACCGGCATGGTGACCGACCCCCCGGCGGAGCCGGGGGCTGCAAGAGACGCTTCATTGATCGCGGCGTGCGTTCACGGTTTGTCGCATCTGCATATCGACGTACCAGGCTCGCCAGGCGGCTTCGTCGTACTCGAAGTTCTGTTTGCCGGAGAGCTTCATCAGGGCCTGGTAAACTTTTTCGTTCGTGTGATCGCGCGAGATCACTTGCGCTCCTTTGCCGCCGACGCTGAGCCCACCGCCCCCTCCCGCGCCAGGCGTACCAAAGCCGGCGGTGATCTGATCGCCGTTGCCGCCCCCTGCCGGCGGGATGATGTATTTGTGAGTGGTCACCAGCGCATCGATCAGCGGGCTGATGGCGGCCGGATCGTTCAATTGGCCCAGCGCCAAACCGGCCAAGTTAACGACGTCGTTATCCTTGCTCTTCAATGCGTTGACGTACGGTATGATCGGCACGGGCCGCGGCCAGCGCAGCAGATAGTCGCGGGCCTGCGCGCGATACTCAGATTTCACGCTGGGATCGAGCGAGTAAGCGACCAGCTGTTGCAGAGACGCGGGGTGGTCGAGTTGAGCCAGCACGCGAAGGAAAAATTCAAAGATTGCGTCATCCTCTTCTTCCTCCATCACACGGATGAGCGATGGCGCCGCCTGCGGATCGTTGATGGCGAGGATGTGGGCTTGGCCTTCCTGCACTCGTTCCGGCCGACGGTTGTCGAGGAAACCTCGCCATTGCTTCAACTGCTGGAGCCAGTCGACGTTCACCGTCGATTGCTTCTTGTCTCGATCACGGAGCGCCGCATCTTGCTTCGTGCGATACTTGCCGTCGAAGAAGATCATGCCGCGCTCGATCATCACTTCGTCGCTGGTGAGCCAACGATTGCCGACCTGGCGGAGACCAAGACTCCGCCGCGCGTCTTCGTCGTTGGGATCGAGTTCGGCGACGCGGGCCAAATGGTGGTCCGCTTCCGTGAGCATCTTGCGGGCGCGGCACCACTCGGCGAGTTCGCGGTGGGCCTCGACGGTGTCGGGCGTCGAACGACTCTTGCGAAGATACTCGGCCGCCGCGTCGTCGCGTTGGACGATCCGCTGGATCGAATTACGTTCGAGCGAGATCTCGGCGCCATCGCTGGTGCGCACCACATAATCGCCCGACTCGCTCCGCTGGACGACGGCGCCGTCGACTTCGCCCCCCTCTTTAAGTTCGAACAGATCGGCGCGCACCGCAGGCGCCCAAATCGCGACCAGAATACCGACAGCGAGGATCGAGAGACGCATTCTTGTTCCTGAGTTCCCCGGAAGCCGCGTGCGAGGGCGGTCCCGTCTGGAACTGGTTCCATTATAATAAGCCGGCTGCAGTGAAGTCACCTTTTTGCCTGCGGGCCCAGAAATCCGTAGAGTCGATTCAATTGAACCGCCAAGGACGCCAAGGTTCGCCAAGGAAATGCGGGGAAGAATTGAACCACGACGGCACGACGAGCACGACGGAAGAAAAGAGAAATGGGGGAACACTAATTTTCGCTAATCTCAGCTAATAAATCCCATTAGCGGAGATTAGTGCCGATTAATGTTCCCCACTCCCCGCATTTCCTTGGCGCTCTTGGCGCTCTTGGCGCTCTTGGCGTCCTTGGCGGTTGTTTTTGATTTCTACAGTTCTCCTGCGATAGCCCCCGTCCTACCCGCGAAATCGGTGCAACCCGTCATGAGCCGCTACGATAGCCCCGCCGCCGCCGAGCATCACGCCCAAGCGGCTCGATCCGTGGGTTGCGGCGTCGTGACCGTCAGCGACACGCGAACGGCGGCCGACGACCGGAGCGGCGACCTGATTGCCGAGCTTTTGGCCGCGGCGGGGCACGCTGTCGCTGCACGTTCGATCGTCCCCGACGAGCCGAGCGCCGTCGCAGCCTTGGTTCGAGAGCTGGCCGCTCGTCCCGAAATCGCCGCCATCTTGCTGACAGGCGGCACGGGCGTCGCCCCGCGGGATCAGACGCCCGAAGCGGTCGCCGCACTTTTCACGAAGGAGCTTCCCGGCTTCGGCGAGCTCTTTCGCGTGCTGAGCTATCAAGAGATTGGCGCCGCGGCGATGTTGAGCCGCGCCTGCGCCGGGATGGTCGATCGCACCGTCGTTTTCTTGATGCCGGGGTCGACGGCCGGGGTGCGACTGGCCATGGAGCGACTGATTGTCCCCGAACTGGGCCATCTGGTGAAGCTAGCAGCGAAGTCGTAGCGCAACCTAGATGGGAGGGCGAGGCTCCCGCCGAGCCGCCGCAAGAGATAGCGTCTCTTTTCCAGCGCCAAATGGGGCCGAGTCAATCGGCGGCTCGGCGGGAGCCTCGCCCTCCCATTGATAGCATGCCGACGGCGTTGCCTATCTTCTCTCGCCTCAATGCTCCGCGTGCGGTACTCTTCCGCCGCCTCTCGCCCCAACGGCCCCGTCGTCTCGCGCGCTCGACGGTTGGCTGAGACCGCGAGTGGCTGCGCTGAACGCGGCGTTTGCGAACGGATTTGCTTTCATCTCTCGCGCCCAAGGAGCGGGCCGTGCAACGTTTATTATCACTCGCCACGATGATCGCCCTCGGCGGCGGCGTTTGGATGTTCCTCAGCGGCGGCGGTCTCGACCAACTGGCCGTTGATGCGAACCTGCCGGCGACGCCAGCCGCGGCCACCAACGCGGGGCCTGGCGCGTGGAATCCCGGCGCTACCGCGCCGGCCAATCCCCCGGCGTTTCCGCAGGCAACCACGGCCAACATGCCGGTCACCATCGGCGGCGCCGCTCCGCAACTGAACGATGGGCCGACCATTCGGATCGCGTCGTTCAACATTCAAGTCTTCGGCGACAAGAAGCTCAGCGATTCGCGCGTCGCTCACACTTTGGCCAAAATCGTGCAACAGTTCGACGTCGTTGCGATTCAAGAGATTCGCACGCAGAACGACAGGCATATGGAAGATTTCGTCCGCCTGATTAATTCGGCGGGCGCTCACTACGACTACGTCGTCGGCCCGCGGCTTGGCAACAGCAAGTCGACCGAGCAATACGCCTACGTCTTCAATACCGACAAGATCATGGTCGATCGCGTCAGCGTTTACACGGTGGGCGATCCCGACAACCTGCTCCATCGCGAGCCGCTCGTGGCCAGCTTCAGCACCAAGGTCGATTCGAGCGTTGCCTTCACCTTTACGCTGGTGAACGTTCACACCGATCCCGACGCTCCGGTGCTGACGCAAGAACTGGAAGCGCTCGCCGAGGTCTACCGCGTCGTCCGCCGCGCCGGCGGGAACGAAGACGACGTCATCATGCTGGGCGACTTCAACGCCGACGACCAAAAGATGGGCCAGACTCGTCTCGGGATGATTCCCGATTTGAAGCCGCTCGTCCGCGGCGCGGGAGTTTTCAGCAACACGCGCCAAAACGCCCTTTACGACAACCTGCTGATTCACGCCTCGTCGACCACCGAGTACATGGGCCGCTCGGGCGTTTACAACTACGCGCAGCCGCTTAATATGACGCAGGCGCAGGCCGAGATGGTGTCCGATCATTTCCCCGTCTATGCCGAGTTCAGCGCCTACGAACGCGACTATAACGGCCGCATCGCGAGCCGCGCAACGACGACGGCGCGGTAGCTAACGCAACTCGCACATCCAACTCCTCTGGTCCCCTCCCCTTGAGGGGGAGGGTTAGGGAAGGGTGATAGAGCCGTGTACCAGGGTTCCACCCCCTCCCCAGCCCGGTGCTGCGCACGGACTATCGCCTGCACTCGATCGCCGCTGGCGACCGTGCTCGTTGCTCCCTCAAGGGGGAGGGAGCCACAAGATTTCAAGTCGGTTCAATCTCTTGCGGCTCGGCGGGAGTCTCGCCCTCCCGAAGAGTTGCCTTCGTCAAATCGCTGCACTGGCTCTCTAAAACTGGCCGCGCGTGGCGACTTTTTTGTAAAAAAGTCGCAGAAATAATTCTGCAAACTACTCTCTTGAAAATGGGCCACCCACTCCGCTAGAGTCGCATTCACAGTCAAACGGTATCGAGCGGGGGTCGAGCACATCGGCCATCCGCGAAAGCCCGCCGCTGATCCATCCGGATCGGCGGCGGGCTTTTTTCGTGCGCTTGCGGCAAGCGAGGAAGGGGGAAGTCCAATGCGATGTCACGTCAATTTGTCTGCAGTGGGCGGGCAAATCAAAGATGGCGATCTGCTGCTCTTTCGCGGCCGGGGAGCGATCGCGCGGCTGATCGCCGTCGCGGGACGCAGCGACTACACCCACGCCGGCCGGGCCGTGTGGTGGGGGAACGACCTCTTCTGCTGCGAGGTGCGCGAGTTGAAGGGGGGCCGCGCGGTGACGCTCGAAAGCCAGGTGGCGAAGCATCCTGGCTTGATCGATGTCTTTGAGGTCAATCCGAGCTTGCGCTGGCGGGAGTTCGATCGTCGCGGCGCCGTGCGATTCATCCGGCGGCTTGCTGGATGCGATTACGGCTATCGCGGCGTGTGGCTCGCGGCGCTGCGCCACTTGCCGGTCTGGCGGCTCTGGATGCACGCCGACAGCGACGATCGGCGCGTGGCGGACCAGCCGCCGTTTTGTTCGCAAGCCTGTGCGATGGCCGACCGGATTGGCGGCGGCGTCGATCCGGTGCCGCACCTGGCGGATCGACTTACCGAGCCGGCCGATTTGGCGCGGAGTCCGTTCTATCGCTATCGGTTCACGTTGGGGGGCGTGTGATGAAGAACAACTTGCAAACGCAATTTGTGGGAAGCGAATTGGCGATCGCGGCCGTGGCGGCCCTGGTTTGGTCGCTGCAGGGCTTGTCGCTGGAAGTGCTTGATCGGCCTGCCGTTCGATATTGCCAGAGCGTGCAAACGGCGCCAACTGCCGCTTCGTGCCGCATTCACATTCAACTCTCCGGCGGGGCCAACGTCGGCAGCGGCACGCTCATCGACGTCACGGCGAGCGGCGAACGCGGATTGGTGCTGACTTGCGCGCATTTGTTCACCGAAGGGACGGGCCAAGTTGTCGTCGAGTTCCCCAACGGAAAGCGTCATGGTGCGCTCGTTGTCGCGATCGATCAACAGGCCGACCTAGCCGCGCTGGAGATCTCGCGCCCCGTGGGGCCGGCCGTCGAGGGGAATCAACAGACGGGCGTCGCCGGTAACCTCACGGCGTGCGGCTTCGGTCCCAGCGGCGCCTATCGCTGCGTCGCGGGGCCGACGCTTGGCTACTCGGAAGGTCCCGGCCAAACGAGCGTGCGGATCGGCGGCGCGGTGCGGTCAGGCGATTCGGGGGGCGGCGTGTTCGACAACCGCGGCCGGCTCGTCGCGGTGATATGGGGCGAAAGCGGCGGCGTCACCTACGCCAGCACGGGCCGGCCGTTAGGTCGGTTTTTGGATCGTGTGTTGGGGCGGCGCGCGAATGGCGGAGCGTCGTCGCCATTGGCGAATGCGCCGCGCGGCGGACTTGTTTGTCCTGATGGAACCTGTCCGCTGATTGGCGGCGGACCGCAAACGCCAATGGTGACGACTCCGGCGACGCCGCCAGTCGTTGAATCGCCGGGTCGATCGTGCGAGTGCGGCGATGCGATGGCGGCGATCGCTGCGCGGCTTGATGCGATGGAGTCACGACCTGTTCCGTCGACGCCTGTAATTGGCGGCGGCGCGAGCGGCGAGTTGCCGACGAGTTGGAGTGGCGCCGCCCGCGCGGTGGCCATGCTGGCAACGACGCTGCTTGGCGTGAGTGGCCCTGCCGGTTGGGGCATCATCGCCGCGTCGAGCGTCGGCGGTTGGCTGCTCGGCCGGCGCATCCAGAAGCGAAAGCGGCGAGTTTTGAGGAGCGAGTTGCGAGAGGAAGAACCAACATCACGCATTACTGAATCTTCGGACTCGCGACTCGCTCCTCATGACTCGCGGCCCAGTCTTTCCACGGAGGCGACCGCCGCTGCGGACACGGCGTTTCAAGACGGCGGTGGCCTCGACAACGGGACGAGCATCGTCATCGACGAGCAGTCGCCGATCGAGCGTGACGATCGCGAGGCTCGCGAACTTCTACGACTTTCACAGTTGGAAGGACGTGACCCGCTACAAGACGCGGTTGCAGGACGCCTTGCGCTCGACCGGCTCGACGCGCTTGCCGAAAGCGACGCTGATCCGCATCAAGTCGCCTGGGCCGATGGGCTGAGACGCGAACTGCGCGAGCGGTTTAATGAGATCGCGCCGACGAAATTCGAGATTAATGCTGAAGAATGAATGCTGAATGCTGAATGCGGAAAGGGAATACTCAACGCTTGATTTCTCCTCTTCGCATGCATCCTTCAGCATTCAGCATTCAGCATTTGAACTTAACTAAGTCCGACCATTTCAAACCTGTTTCACTTTACAAAGGAGGCCATCATGCCTGCCGGCGACCCTGGGAAAGAACAGTTTCGCAGAATCATCACGGAGTTTCGAAACCTCCACATCTTGGCGGCGCCAGGACCGCTCTTCGACTTTCGGAGCGAGGTGGTCGCCAACGACGAGTTCGGCGTTCGCGGCGGGCTCGACGAGACGACGAAGGACCACTACGTCGAGCATCTGCTCGCGTGCGATCGGATGCGGCGCCGCGTGACGTACAACCCGGAGAAGACGCCGCTGGGCGATCTCATCGAGCGGGCGATCAACTCGAACGAAACGCTGCTCGGTTCGACGGCGCCGTTTGGGGCGACGAGATCCAAGAGGCGCCGGGCGGGCTCGTGAACCTGCCATGGTCGGTCGATGGGAGCGACGCCAACATCCCGTTGGGGAGCCAGCTGAACTTCCGCAGCCAGAACGCGCTGGTGCTACTCGGCGCGATCGATCGCGCCGTCGTCAACTGGACGCGGCTGGAGAGTCGCTTCCGGACGTCTTTCATCTATGTGAAGGACTCGATGCGGATGTACGGCAGCTACGTCCAGGTGCTGGAGTACCTGAAGGCATTCGCGGGCGACGCCAATCGCGTTGATATGGCTTCTGGCGTGCGGCCGACGGAAGAACCGCAGGGGCCGGGGGATTCGCCGAATTTGAAGACGGAGTCGGGCAAGGCGGCCGCGGCGGCGGTTCGGTAGACGTTCTTTCAGCCCCGGCCTCTGGCCGGGGGTAGCGCACCATGCCGTAGACGCTGGCAGCGCGACCCCCCGGCGGAGCCGGGGGCTGCAAATACAGAGAGAACAATCGCGATGGACTGTCAGCACGAACTGGAAACGCAGGTGGTTCATCTCGCGGCGTTCTTGCGGAACGAGCTGGGCTACCACGCCGACGGGGCGGGAACGGTTCATCGCGAACTGAGGGAGCACGCGCAGATGATTGCATCGATCGACGAAACGCTGCGCGGGCGCGGCGATGAGCTGGGGCTCGTGGGCTGGATGATGGTCCTGCGGCGAACGTGGATCGCAATGGTGGCGCTGCTGGGGATGGCGCTGGGGTACGTGGCGAACGACGTGGTTGACGCGATTGGGATGCAGCAAGGAAATCAATATGGAAATTCGCGATCGGATCCGTGAGCTGCGGCGGGTGCCCGCGCGGGAGCTGCAGCCGAACCCGCGTAACTGGCGGACGCATCCGGCGGCGCAGCGTGACGCGCTGCGTGGGTTGCTCGCCGAGGTCGGTTACGCCGGGGCACTGCTGGCGCGGGAGCTCGAGGATGGTTCGCTGCAATTGATCGACGGCCATCTCCGCGCGGAGACGACGCCCGATGCAGTCGTGCCGGTGTTGGTGCTCGACGTGACGGCGGCCGAGGCGGACAAAATTCTGCTGACGCACGACTCGGTCGCGGCGCTGGCGGAGCCGGACCATGAACAACTCGCGGCGTTGCTGAAGGATGCAGAGTTCATCAACCCGGGGGTGGAGGAGTTGCTCAAGGGGCTGATGTGCCAGGCGACCGAGACGGCGGAACAGGCGGCGATGGAACGCGAGGAGGTCGTGATCCCGGAGTCGTGGCAGGTCGTCGTCGAATGTCGCGACGAGGCGAATCAGCGTGAGATTTTTGAACGCATGCGCGAGGAGGGCTATCGATGCCGAGTCTTGACGTTGTCGTGAGTTGTCCGGTCTACGATTCGTTCCGCGTCCAGCAAGTCGCCGGGATGTTCGACGTCTCGTTGTCGGATAAGGCGACGGAGCGGTTTGCGGTGGAGTTGCCTGGCGACGACGAAGCGTGGGACGTGGGGTTGATCGTGGGCCCATCCGGGAGCGGCAAAAGCACTGTGGCATCACAGTTCTACGGCGATCAGCTCTATCGCGGCGCGGAGTGGCCGGACGATCGTGCGGTGATTGATTGCTTCGGCGACGTACCGGTGCGGCAGGTGGTCGAGTTGTTCACGGCGGTGGGGTTCAGTTCGCCGCCCTCGTGGGTGAAGCCGTATCGGGTGTTGAGTTGCGGGGAGAGGTTTCGGTGCGATTTGGCGTGGGCGTTGTCAGTTGCGAGCGATGTTAGCCGCGACCCGGTAGGGGAGCGCTCCGCTGGCGCGTCGCGGCTAATCGTGGCGTTTGATGAGTTTACTAGCGTGGTGGATCGGAATGTGGCGCGGGCTTGTTCGCTGGCGATTGCGAAGGGGATTCGGCGCGGGAGCATTGCACGTCGGTTCGTGGCGGTGACGTGTCATTACGACGTGGCGGAGTGGCTGGAGGCCGACTGGGTGCTCGACATGGCGACGGGCGAGTTGCAACGGAGGCGGCTTCGGCGGCCTGCGATCGAGCTTGAAATCTATCGCTGCGGCGTGGCGCCGTGGCGCATGTTTGCGCGTCATCACTATCTGAGCGGGGCGCTCGCGCCGGGGGCACGGTGCTACCTGGCGACGTGGGAGGGAGAGCCGGTGACGTTCTGCGCGACGTTGCCGGTGATCACCAAGCGGAATCATCGGCGGTTCACGCGGATCGTGACGCTGCCCGACTATCAGGGGATGGGGATCGGCATGCGCGTCGTCGCGGCGGTGGCGTCGCTCCACCGCGCGGAGGGGTTTCGCATCAACGTCACCAGCAGTCATCCGGCGTTGATTCGACACTGCGCGCGGTCGAGCGATTGGCGGACGGTCAACGTGAAGAAGACGGGATCGAGCGCGAGCGGATCGAAGCGATTCCCCAGCTATCGGAGTTCGGCAGGGAGGTCGGTAGTTTCGTTTGAGTTTGTGGGAGGAGAGGGATCTGAGATTTGAAATCTGAGATTTGAGACTGGGGGCGACATGTTGGATTCATTTGAGCGATCCAGAATCGTTGAACTGTTGCGCATGGGCTGTCCTCGTGCGGCGGGGGCGAAGTATCTCGGTCTGACGCCTGAGGAGCTTGAGGCTGAAGCGGCGCGAGACGAGACGCTGGCGAAGGAGCTGTTGCGGGCCGAGGGAACGGCCGTGTTGCTTCACATGGGGAACGTGCGCAAGGCGGCCAACGATGAAAAGAACTGGCGAACGAGCGTCTGGTGGTTGGAGCAGCAGGCGCGGCTCGACAAGGCGACTGGTCCCGCCGGACCAAGTTTGCAGGAGGCTGTGCGGGAGGCGCTCGAGCGCTTCGCGGAGTTGATCGTCAACGAGATTCCCGACGTCGAGCGGCGGCAGCGGGTGCTGACGCAACTGATCAACATCACCACGGAGTGCACTGGAGCGATCGGACAGTCGCAGGTGATCGACGTCGAACCGACGTTGTTGACGGCTTCACACGCGGCGGGGGCGATGGGTGAAATCGCCGGGGGAGAGGAGGCGGGGGAATGATTCCGGCGAGTGCTATCGGCGAGTGGCGCGCTAAGCCGCGAGCGGCTGAACTCAAGGAGCTGGTATTGGATGAGCTGGCTCAGCTGTTGGTGGATCGCATTGTGTGGAGGACGGAGGAAGCTTGCCAGTCGTTGCCGTTGTTGGATTGGGGCGGCATGTTTTTGAAGGGCTATTTTCGGCTGCCGCCGTCGCGGATGCATCGTTGGCTCGGCGTAGAACTCGATCGGCTCGACGCGACGCGAGGGGCGAAGCTCAATGTGCTCGGCCCACGCGGAAGTGCGAAGAGCACGCTGGGGACGCTGGCCTATGTGTTGCGCAGCGCGGTCGAGGAGCGTGAGCCGTATATCTGGATCGTGTCGGACACGATCGGCCAGGCTTGCACTCATCTGTCGCATGTGAAGGCGGAGTTGGAGAGCAACGAGCTGCTGTCGGCGTACTACTCGCGTGCGACGGGCAAGGGCAAGGTTTGGCGGAAGGACGCGATCGAGCTTCGCAACGGAGTCGTCGTCGAGGCCTACAGCACGGGGCAGCAGCTGCGCGGGCGTCGTCGCCGGCAATATCGGCCGTCGTTGATCGTGTGCGACGACTTGCAAAACGATGAGCAGACCACGTCGGCGCTGCAACGGTCAAAGAGTCGCGATTGGTTTCATGGCGCTTTGATGAAGGCGGGCGACGGTGACACCAACGTCGTCAACTTTGCAACGGCGCTCCATCGCGAGGCGCTGGCGATGGAACTCCATCGGCTTCCGGGATGGCGGTCGCAACTGTTTCGATCGATTGAAGTCTGGCCAGAGCGGATGGATCTGTGGCGCGAGTGGGAGGATAGGTACGCCAATGCAGATGATTCGGAGGCGGCGGGGTGCGCGAAGAACTTTTTTGATGATCATCGCGAGGAGATGTCGGCAGGCGCCCAACTGCTGTGGCCAGAGCATGAAAATCTGTACGCCTTGATGACGATGCGCGTCGATTCGGGGCGGACGACTTTTGAACGAGAGAAGCAGAATTCGCCGCTCGATCCGACGAGGTGCGAGTGGCCCGACGTTTACTTCGATCATCACATTTGGTTCGAGGCATGGCCTAGCGATCTGACGGTGAAGGTGCTGGCGCTCGATCCGAGTAAGGGGGCGGATGCGCGGCATGGCGATTACTCGGCGTATGTGCTGCTGGGGATGGATCGGCATGGCGTGCTATATGTCGAAGCCGATATGGAACGTCGGCCGACGCCGGTGATGGTCGACGACGGCGTGCGGATTGTTCATCGCTTTGCGCCGGATGGCTTTGGGGTCGAGGCCAATCAGTACCAGGAGCTGCTGATTGAGGAGTTCAAACGAGCGTTCAAAGAGCAGAAGGTGCGAACGACCGTTCCGCGCCGGATCGACAACTTTGTGAACAAGAGCGTGCGGATCCGGAAGATCGGACCGTTATTGGCGCAACGACGGCTGCGCTTTTTGAAGAAGGACAAGTCGACGGAGCTGTTGGTCAATCAATTACGGGACTTTCCGATGGGCTCGCAAGATGACGGGCCCGATGCGCTGGAGATGGCGATGCGACTGGCGGAGACGTTGACCGGCGCGCCGTTGGATGACGGGTTGGGGAGCAACTTGTTGGGGTGGACTTAGATACGGGCATTAACCACCAAGGCACTAAGACACGAAGGAAGACAGCAAGGGAAGAAGGAATAGAAAGAAAGACTGGACAGGATCACAGGATGGATTGGATTAACAGGATGTTTTTAATTTCCAAATCCTTGTCAATCCGTAGCATCCTGTGATCCTGTCCAGTCTTGATTCACGGCCAACTAGCTTCTTCGTGTCTTCCTTCGTGCCTTGGTGTCTTGGTGGTTCGCATTAAAAGAGGGGGAAGCGATGACGCAATATTTGGATCAGTACGAACAACGAGTGAGCGAGGCGGTCGACTCGCTGTGGGACGCGCTGGTCGATCCGCGCGAGGCGTATCTCGACGATGAAGGAGTTTGGTGGAACAACCTCAGCGGCGCCGGGGCGGGATTTGTGCGGGCGGGGTTGCCCTACTTGAGCGAGGATCAGCTTGCAGAAGTGCGGCTGGAGTGTCGGCGGTTGGTGGCGACGAACGAGTTTGCCATCAACGGCGTCGAGAATCGGATCAGTTACATCGTCGGGTCAGGGCATGTCTACCGGGCCGTGCTGCGCGACGATTCGGCGGCGGGGCAGGAGTTGCTCCTTGAAGTGCAGGCGTTGCTCAATGAGTTCCTGCAGGTAAATGCCTGGCATGCGCGGCAGCAGGAGATTGTGCGGCGGATGGATCGCGACGGCGAGGCGTTTCTGCGGTTCTTCGTCGATGCGGCGGGGATGACGCGGGTGCGGTTCGTCGAGCCGGCGCAAGTGGCGACGCCGAAGGAGTTGTCGCAGGACCCCGACGCGACGTTTGGGGTCCATACGGAGTCGGACGACGTCGAGACGGCGCTGGGGTACTACGTCGACGGCCGGCCGGTGGAGGCGGCGGAGATTCAGCATCGCAAGGCGAACGTCGACGCCAACGTGAAACGCGGGCTGCCGCTCTACTTTCCGGTGCGGAAGAACTTGCGGCGCGTCGAGAAGCTGTTGCGGAACATGAGCGCGGTGGCGGAGATTCAGTCGGCGATTGCGCTCATCAGGAAGCATCGCAGCGCGCTGCGGAATGGCGTCGAGGGATTCGTGAGCGACGGCAGCGTCGCCGGCGTCGGCAATTTCAGTCAGGCGACGGGACGGATGCGGCACTTGGCTCAGTACGCGCCGGGGACGATCCTCGATGCGCCGGCGGGACTTGAGTACGACTTTCCGGCGGCGGGGGTGAACGCCAGCAACTTCGTGACCGTGTTGCAGGCGGAGTTACGGGCGATCGCGGCGCGGTTGGTGATGCCGGAGTTCATGTTCACCTCCGATGCGTCGAACGCGAACTACTCGTCGACGCTCGTGGCGGAAGGTCCGGCGGTGAAGATGTTCGAGCGGTTGCAGGCGTCGCTGCGGAACGATGATTTGCTCGTGATGTGGCGGGTGGTGGAGAACGCTGCCGCGGCGGGACGCCTGCCGCGCGATGTGCGGCAGCGGGTGGAAATTCAAATCACGTTGCCGTCGCTGCATGTGCGCGATCAGCTGCGCGAGGTGCAGGTGGAGAAGATTGCGTTTGAGAAGGGGATTCTTTCGCCGCAGACTTGGAGCCAGCGGTTAGGGCTCGATTACGACCAGGAGCAGAAGAATTTGGGGATGCATGGTGGGGAGGTCAAGGAGTGAGTTTTGGCCAGCAGCATGTCATTCTGAGCGGAGCGAAGAATCTGGCGTGACGCAGAGGGATGCAATCGGTTAGCGGAGCGGACCCCTCGGAGTACCTCGGGGTGACAGTGTTCAAGGACAGGGTTCCGGCCTCAAGAAATCTTTCAACTACCCTACAGAAAATGGCCACCTAACTTGCTAGGATCGGAGTCATGATTCAAGCGAGCACTTTATCCGAGAAGACGAGCAAGAAGGCCCAAGCCCAGGCGGAGTTCGCCAAGTTGCTGGCGGCGGCGGAGACGCGCGGCTTCCACGGCACGGCAAGCATCACGCTGAGCGTGCAGGATGGGCATATTCAGCATCTGCGCGTGGCGGTGGAGCGGATGGTGCGGTAGGGGGAAAGAAAAGCAACCGTCAAGAAAATGCGGAAATGCTTAACCACCAAGGCACGAAGACACCAAGAAAGCACGAAGGAAGAAAGAAGATAGGTTGCCGCATAATCACCAGCGATTTCTTGGTGCTTCCTTAGCGCCTTTGTGTCTTGGTGGTTGGTTTTTAGAACAGGTATCAGACGGGCTAAGCCGCAAGCGGCTGGGCATCACGACGAGCCTCGACGAAGACGTTTGCGATTGTTAATCGCGCGTCCTCGTCGAGGCTTTTTTTATTGGTTGTGTGAAACGGAGGTGATCATGACGGAAGTGTTGCAGGAGTTCGTCGACTCGCGGGGCGTGACGCTACGGGTCGATCGTGCGGCGGGGGTGTTGCGCGGGGTGAAGTTGATTGGGCTCGAGTCGCTCAACGGGCGGCGGTATCGGCCGGAGGCGCTCGCGGCGGCGGCGTCGCTGTACGAGGGGGCCAAGGTGAACGTTAATCATCCCAAGGAGGGGCCGCTCGCGCCGCGGGATTATCGCGATCGGCTCGGGGTGATTCGGGAGGTGGAGTTTCGGGCCGAGGAGGGGCTCTTTGGCACGCTTCATTTTAATCCGAAGCATGCGGTGGCGGAGCAGTTGGCGTGGGATGCCGAACACAATCCTCGCAATGTCGGGTTCTCGCATAACGTGCTCGCGCGGCTAACGCGGGACGGTGCGCAGTCGTTGGTCGAGGCGATCACGCATGTGCAAAGCGTCGACCTAGTGGCCGATCCGGCGTCAACGCGAGGGTTGTTTGAAGAGCATGACGAACCTGCCAGCGGCGCATTGACGGCTGAGTCGGGGCTGCTAGTGCAGGAGGCGATGAAGCGGGGCGATCGCTTGGAAGCGGAACTGAAGGAAGCGCTGGTACGCGAAGCGGCGCTGCGGCAGGAACTGGCGCTTCGCGAAGCGGTCGAAACGGGTCGGCCGCGTTCGAGCGAACCGTGGGCGCTGTCGCGGCGCGGCGCGCGGGTGGAGACGGCGCAGGAGTTTGCGCGGGCGATTCGGCTTCGCGCTTAAGAAAGGCAACCGCCAAGGACGCCAAGGTACGCCAAGGAAATGCGGGGAAGTCTTTACCACAACGGCACGACGGAAGAAAAGGTTAGCTGAAAGATCGAAAGAGTTGTCATGTCAACGAGTTTTCACATTTCTTATTCGTCGTGCTCGTTGTGTCGTCGTGGTTCCAATTTGTATTCCTTGGCGCTCTTGGCGTCCTTGGCGGTTCATTCTTCGAATTTCAATTTCAAACAGGAGCAGATTCATGAGCAACGTGATGCGATGGCGGTATGGCGATACGAATCCGGTGATGTTGCCGGTCGCTGGTTCGACGGTGATTGAGATCGGCGACTTCGTGTATCAGTCGAGCGGGGCGGCGTTGCCGTCGTCGGAACTGGCTGACGCGGGGACCGAAGCGGCCAACCAGGAAGCGTTTCACGACCTGTTTGTCGGCGTGGCGATGCAGGCGTCGCCCAGCGGCGTGGCCAATCCGATTCGGATCGCTACGAGCGGGGTGTTCGAGTTCGACTGCCTGCCTGTGACGGCCGAGGTCGGCGATCTGATTGGCGTCGACGAAGAGGGGACCGGCACGGAGTTGACGACGCAGGTGGTCGCGAAAGTGGCGACGGCGAACCTCGCGATCGGTCGGTGCGCGAAGCGGTCCAATCCGGCGGCGACGCGGCTGCTGGTGGAGATTGTCAGCACGGTGCTGCGCGGCGGGCCGCAGGTGATGGCGTAGGGGAGGGGAGGGAGAGGGGGATTTGAAATTTGAAATCTCAGATATCAGATCGCAAACCTCTGCTCTTCGACTTCAACGAAGCATTCTTAAGACCAAACTAAACAGTGGGGTATCCAACAGATGTCTCTTAACTACAGAGAGCTCAAGCGGCGGTTTGACCTCGACGGAGCGGCGCGGACGACGCAGCATTTGTGCGAGGCGCTCGCCAATCGGGATTTGGCGCCGGAGGATTTTAGCATTCGCGATCTGGCCGAGGCGCTCGTGCCGGAGGGGCGGCAGTGGGTCGGCATGCTCGATCCGCGGCAAGGCGACGGCGGCGTGAGCGTCATGGAGGCGTCGGACGGGCTCGACGTCACGGCGTTTCTGCAAGTCGCCGGGCAGGTGATTTACTCGAAGATTCTCGACGCCTACACGCTGGAGGCGTTTGTCGCGTCGCGGTTGGTGCAAACGGTGCCGACGCGGCTCGACGGCGAACGGATCCCTGGCATGAAGCGCGTGGCCGACGACGTCGACGTCGTGGCGCCGGGGATGCCGTATCCGCACTTGGGGTTCGGCGAGGATTACATCGACACGCCGTCGACTTCGAAACGAGGGTTCATCGTGCCGGTGACGAAGGAGGCGATCTTCTTCGATCGGACGCACCTGGTGCTGACGCGCGCGGCGGAGGTGGGAGAGATTCTCGGCCTCAACAAGGAGAAGCGGCTGCTCGATTTGATCGTCGGCGTGACGAACAACTACAAGTCGAACGGCTCGCCCTACAACACTTACCAGACGAGCGCGCCATGGAAGAACGTCGTCACGGCGAACGAGCTGGTGGATTGGACCGACGTCGATGCGGCCGAGCAGTTGTTTGCCGACATGATCGATCCGGCGACGGGGGAACCGGTGCTCGTGCGGGGGACCACGGTGCTGGTGATGCCGGCGTATCGGCATGCGGCCCATCGCGTATTCAATGCGGCGGAGATCACCTACACCGGCGGCGGTGCGGCGACGGCGACGACGGCGGCCAACCCGTTGGGGAACTACCGAGTACATGAAAGCCGACTGGCCTATCGGCGGGTCGTTGCCTCGGGCGTGGCGGCGGTCGATGCGAAGAAGTGGTGGTTCATCGGCGACTTCAAGAAGGCGTTCGCCTACATGGAGAACTGGCCGATCACGGTGACGCAGGCGCCGCTGGGGAGCGAGGCGGACTTCAACAACGACGTCGTGCTGCGGTTCAAAGCGAGCGAACGGGGCGCGGCGGCGGTGTTGAACCCGCGGTATGTGGTGAAGTGCACGGGGTAGGGGAGTGGGAGGGGGATTTGAGATCTCAGATTTGAGATTTGAGATCCGAGGGTGGCCGTCGGTTCTTTGATGCTGGTTGCTTGTCGCTGGATTTGGTGGGTGGTCTGGCGATGGGCGGCAGGTGCTCGGGACCGGCGGTTGGCTTGGCAGCCTCGGCGTTGGGGAGCGTCGAGGCTGCCGGCCTTTTTTTGTGGGGATGAAATTCAGATGCGACTGCATGTCGCCAGTGAGAGGCGCCGAGCTAGTGCCCACTTCAGCACTGGCGACACGCCAGTGCACCCGAAGAAATTTTTTGTGGAGACAGGGCGATGAATGCAGAACAGATTGTGGCAATGCGGGAGCAGGCAATCGTGCAGATGGAGGCGCTGCTGGCGACGAGCGGGCCGACGATTACGGTCGGCGGCGAGGAGATGGCGTGGGCGCCGTTGTTGGCGGCGCTGGAGCGGACAGTCGATTGGTGCGATCGGAAGTTGGGGGAGTATGAGCCGTTTGAGGTGCGCTCGCAGGGAACGACTTAATTTGATGCGACTGAATTGAACCACTAAGGCACGAAGGCACTAAGGAAAGCACCAAGGAAGAAGGAAGAGGCAAAGAAAAGAGCCCGCTAATGACGCGAATTGTCGCGAATGAAATTCAAGGATTTCTTTATTATTCGCGACCATTCGTGTGATTCGCGGGCTCTCTTTTTCTTCGTGCCTTCGTGGTTCGTTTTTCACTCAATCACAGTGACCCGACGATAGAGCATGTCGACGATGTCGCTGAGGTGTTCGGACTCGGCGCTTTCGAGGATGACGGCGACTTGGGTCATCAACTCGCGGCGGCGGTTCGTGGCGGCGGCGTAGGCGAGGGCGCCCTCTTCGGTTAGTTCGCCGCCGACGCCGACGCGGCTGAAATACTCTTCAAAATCGGCGGGCGTCCAGTTGGCGAACAGATCAGGGTGACGGCGGACGATGCTCGCGGCGGAAGGGTTGGCGCGATAGTCGAACCGAGTCGCTTCTTCGATGGGGTCGACGAACAACTCGTCGGCGTCGATGCCGAGCCCGGTCGCGAGCTTGTGGAGCGTGCGGGCGTGCGGCTGGGTCGTGCCGCGGAGGATGCTGCGGATCGTCCGCTCGTCGAGACCGGTGGCGTCGACGACCTCCAGCAGCGTGAGGCCCTGCCGCACCATAATGCGGCGGACGTTTTCGCCATGAAGGGCTCGGCGGGGAGGCATCGGCGGAGGGGCGATCATGGGAGCTTGAGTCATCGGCCGTCGGCTGGGAAACTGGGTAATTGGCTGGCGGCGGGGTGTGTAAACGGGTGTACACTACTTGGGTTGCTTGGTCAACTTAATTTTTTGGTGAAAATACGAAGTTGAACCGCCAAGGACGCCAAGAGCGCCAAGGAAATGCGGGGAAACGCTGAACCACGACGGCACGACGGCACGACGGAAGACGAAGAAAGAAGGAATAGAGCCCGCGAATCACGCGAATAGACGCGAATGAAATCCATCAATTCATTCGCGTGATTCGCGGGCAAATATCTTCGGTCTTTACCTTGGCGCTCTTGGCGTCCTTGGCGGTTCAATTTTTCTTGTGTTTCGTCGTGCCCGTTGTGTCGTCGTGGTTAGCTCTGAAAAAGGTTTCGATGATCGATCGGTCGGACAAGTTTTGCATCATTGGCGCCGGGTCTTCCGGGATCGCGGCGGCGAAGAATTTTCTCGCGGCGGGGATTCCGTTCGATTGCCTGGAGCGCGAGGACGACATTGGCGGCAATTGGTACTACGGGGCGCCTTGCAGTCGAGTCTATGCGTCGACGCATCTCGTCTCGTCGAAGGCGCTGACGGAGTACAGCGACTTTCCGATGCCGGCGGAGTGGCCGGAGTATCCGAGCCATCGGCAGGCGCTTCAGTATCTGCGGGAGTATGCGCGGACATTTGGTTTGTATGAGCGGATTGAGTTTGGCGCGGGGGTGGAGAGCGCTGAGCCGCAAACGGCTGGGTGGGTAGTGTCTCTAGATAACGGCGAGGAGCGACGATATCGGGGGGTCGTGATCGCCAACGGGCATAACTGGGATCCGCGGTGGCCGGCGTATCCCGGCGAGTTCGCAGGGGAGGCGATTCACTCGGCGGAGTTCAAAACAGCCGACATGCTGCGCGGCAAGCGAGTGCTGGTCGTCGGCGGCGGGAACAGCGGGTGCGACATTGCGTGCGAAGCGGCGCTGCATGCCGAGAGCGCGACGCTCAGCGCGCGGCGGGCGTATCATGTGCTGCCGAAGTTCTTTCGGGGCCGGCCGATTGATCAGGCGAACGAGCTGCTCCTCTGGCTACGCGTGCCGCTGTGGGCGCGACGAATCGCCGGCGCCGTGGTGAGCCATGTGGCGCTGGGGCCCGCGTGGCGCACCGGGGTGCCGAAGCCGGACCATCGTCTATTCGAGAGCCACCCGATTCTGAACTCGCAGATTCATCACCACGTCGGGCATGGGCGGCTGGCGCTGCGGCCGGATGTCGAGCGATTCGATGGGCTGCGCGTGCTGTTCGTCGACGGTAGCGAGGCGGAGATCGATCTCATTGTCTACGCGACGGGGTATCGCGTGACGATTCCGTTCATCGACCGGGCCCACCTCAATTGGCAGGGTGAGGCGCCGCGACTGTTCATGAACGTGTTTCATCCGGAGCGAGACGATCTCTTCTGCATCGGATTGATCCAGCCTGACAGCGGGCAGTTCGGCTTGGTCGATTATCAAGCGCAGCTGGTGGCCAACTACATCGCCGCGATGGAACGAGCCCCAGCGCGAGCGGAGCGGTTTCGCCGCTTAAAGGCGAGCGAGTCGCCTGACTTGGGGAGCGGCGTGCGGTACCTGCACACGCCGCGACACGCGCTGGAAGTGGAGCACTACAGCTACCGGCGGCGGCTGCAGAAGCTGTCGGCGGCATTGTCGGCGTAAGGCTCAGTCGCCGCCGCCGATTCCGCGGCGAACCGCATCTTTTTTTCTTTACGATTGATGGCCGCGCGGCTCTCTTCGGCGCGGAGGTTGCCCAAACCAATCGTGGCCGACGGCGGCGATTTTTCTGGAATTTCGCGCGAAACCTTTCATCGGCTCCAGGAAAGGAATTAGTGGCGAACCGTCGCTCGTCTGTCCAAATCGAATGCCGTCATTAACTACGGCGTTTGTGGCAGGCAATCGCGGGCGAATCGAATGCATCGGGACCTTCGGCTCCGCTGCCTCGCCAACTTGAATGTTCGCTAGGGAGAGTTCGGAGCCTACGATTCGTTGCTCTTTGGCTCTCCCGAGCCATGTTCGGCTTTTCTGGTTAGCTATTCGGAACGTCAAGGAACAGGCCGGTCTGGCCGCACACGATTCGTCAGAGGAACAGAGAGATGGCATCGTCTAGAGAATGGGTTCGTCGTACTCGTCGTCAGCGGGGAGTCTCCCTCGGCTTCACGCTGGTGGAACTGCTGGTGGTCATCGCGATCATCGGCGTCTTGGTGGCGCTGCTGCTGCCGGCCGTGCAGGCGGCGCGGGAAGCGGCGCGGCGGAGCCAGTGCCTCAATAATTTCAAGCAGTTGGCGCTGGCAGCTCAGAATTTTCACGGATCGTTTAACTATTTGCCTGTGGACGTCAGCCGTCAGCCGAGTCGACCAAACCATCGGCCTCAGCTTTACATCCAGATGCTGCCGTTCATGGAAGGGTCGGCGCTCAAGGCGGCTTACAACTTCAACGTCACCGCCACTAACTCGCAGAATCTGGCTTTGCTCTCGCGCGATGAGCCGATGTTGCGTTGCCCCAGCGATGAGTCGCAGATTCACCTCATTGGCGGCAACGACAATGGCGGCGATCGGAAGTCGAGCTATGGATTCAACTACGGCTACGGCAACTACTCTCAGTTGGCGAACAACGCCGCTCGCCGCGGTGCGTTCTATGCCAACCCTGGCGTTGCAGGAGGGGGGCTGACGGCCCAGCAAGCGGAGGAGGAATTCTGGCGTTTCGGCAAAGGCGTGACGTCGGGGGTGACTCGCGATAATCAGGGCCAGCAGATCAGCTTTAAGAACATCAGCGACGGTTTGAGCAATACCTATTTGCAGCTTGAGATGCGGCAAGTTCCCTCGGAGGAAGAAACACCCGGAAAGCAAGATCGTCGCTCGCGGGTTTGGGTTCCAGTTCCCGGCTCTTATCAGATCACGACGCGCATGGCGCCGAATTCGTCGGCGGGGGATGTGACCATTTGCTCCGAAGCGAACAATCACATTGCGCCGTGCGTGCCTTCGCAAGGGCAGCAAGGGGCGTTTACTCTAGCGTCGCGCGGGGCTCACGCCGGCGGCGTCAACGCCTCGAAGTGCGACGGTTCGGCGGAGTTCGTCAGCAACGACGTCGATCTAACCGTCTGGCGTTCGCAAAGCACCATCGCAGGCGATGATCCGCCGTTGTCTCAAATCGATCCGGAAGGGAACGGCCTGTAACGTCGTCGTCATTGACGCGTCGGCAGCTCTCAGCTTCGCCGGGGGAATCGCAGCGCGGGGCGACGCCCGCCGATATGGTAACCGACCCCCCTGGCGGAGCCAGGGGCTGATATTGGAGCGTTCGCCTCTCTCTTCGTTCTTCACTATTGACCGGACCCACTCCTCCGACCCTAGGCAGGTACTCTCATGACTCTCTCAACCTCCCGCGTTCTCTGCTGCGCCGCCGCTATCGCCTTATCATTCGCCGCCGTCGAGGCGCAAGCCGCCCCCGTCGTCGCCACCAAGCGCACGACTCTCAATCACAGCACCGACACCTCGGCGTTTTTTACGCTGAGCGTCGATGGGACGACGACGTGGACCGGTGAGGATGGCTGGGCGCCCATCGCCCCGACGCAGGGAGCGGTCGCGACGGCCGTCACGACCAAGAAGAGTTTTTCCATTGTCGGCGACTCGACCGCCTTAGGGAATTGGGTTGACGGCAACCGCATCCCCGCCGGCATCACGCTGGCGTTCGACGCCGAGCTGACCATCACGGCGCTACCTACTGGAAGCTACCTCACCCTGCCCGGCGCTAACTCGTCGATCAGCGCCGCTAGCCGCGGCATTGGGGTCACTCAGACGTTCGGCGCCACCGGCATCAACGACATCAATACGGGCGCCGGGCTTGAGGTGAGCGCGGTGACCGTCTCGAACGTCAACTTCACCGGCGCGCTCGCCGAAGCAGGTTTCACGTTCGCGCCGGGCGGTGTTTCGGGCTTCGGAACGACGGTGTTCCGTTCGAACGTTTTTCAAGAAGCGAATCACGGCATGGTGCTAACGCCGATCAACGACCCGACCCAGACGATCGGCTTCGGCAAGGCCACGGGGACGGTCGCGAGCAATCTGGTAATGGACAATAACTTCGGCGGGGTAGGCGCCACCAGCAGCGTCTTCCCTCGCCAGACGGGCCCGTACACTCTTGTAGTGACGGAGGGGGCTGGCTGTATCAAAGGCTTCGCGATGGAGTACGACGTCACTTACGACGTCTCGGCCAGCAGTGGCGGCATTGACGCCGACTTCGACGGTGACGGCAATGTTGACGGGGAAGACTTTTTAACCTGGCAGCAGAACTTTGGCGTTGCCGTCGCGACGAACGAGCAGGGGGACGCCGACGGCAATGCGACGGTCGATGCCGCAGACCTCGCGGCGTGGCAGAGTAATTTTGGCGGCGGTGCGGCCTTCGCCGCGATAGGCGCCGTGCCGGAGCCGGCGGCTGCGACGTTGGGCGCGATCATGCTGACGTCGGTTGCGGCGCTGCGGAAGCGGCGGTAGTCGCCGTGAGCGCCGCTTGCAGCCTCGGGCTCTGCCCGGGGGTTGGCCGCCATGCCAGTAGGCTTCATCTTGCGTGACGCTACCCCCCGGCGGAGCCGGGGGCCGAAAGTGTTGCGCTCTTGCCCCAATCGCCGCTGAAGACGAAGTCTTTCAGCGGCTTTCTGGTGCGCGGGGCGAGGTCGCGTTCGCGCTGATGCTCGGGGAGAGCGTTGGGGTCGCCCTCGTAGCCGACGGCGATCGCGGTGAGGGGTTCAACGCCGGCGGGGACGTGGAACGCTTCGCGGGCGCGATCGGGGAAGATGCCGATCATTTGGTGGACCAGCAGGCCGCGCGACGTCGCTTCAAACGTCAGGCTGGCAGACGCGGCGCCGAGGTCGTGGGCGGCGGCGGCGTTGGGCTGGCCGTTGCGGGCGTGGGTCGTCGCGTAGCAGGCGATCGCGAGGAGGCTGGCGTGACGAGCCCAGACTTGGTTTGCTTCCTCCAGGCAGCTGAGGACTTTGGCGAACTCCGCGGCGTTCGATCGTTTGGCGACGATATATGTCCAGGGCTGTTCGTTTCGCGAAGAGGCGGCCCAGCGTGCGGCTTCGAACAGCGATAGCACGTCTGCATCGGAGACTTCGCGATCGGCCATCGCGAGGGGGCTCCAGCGCGCGGCGAGGTACTCGTGGATGGGATGATCGGGGTGGGCTTGCTTGAGTTGGTTCATGTGTGCTTTGGAACCTTGTCACGTCGAGGTACTCCGAGACGTCCGGTTAGCCCAATGGCGAACCCAGGCGTCCAGAGCGACTCCGAAGGAGCCGCACAGCTTCAGGAACTTCCTTGTTGCTCCAAAGCTAGATCGGCCCATTCAGGATTCATTTCCTCAATCAGAGCAACTTTCTTCTCGCGTCGCCAAGCCTTGATTGTCTTTTCGGCGGAGATCGCCTGTTCAACGTCGTCGAAGTCTTGATACCAGACGAGCGTCGAAATGTTGTATTTGCTGGTGAATCCTGGAATCAACTTCTGCTTGTGTTCCATGACTCGTCGTTCGAGATCATTCGTCATGCCGGTGTAAAGCGTGCGAGTACGATTCGTCATGATGTAGACGTAGTACTTGCGCATTGTTTGTTTGCTGCGCTATTGCGGTAGGCGGAGCGGACGTCTCGGAGTACCTCGACGTGACAGGGTTCTAGGGCGGTTCAGAAGTCGATCTCCATGCGATCGACGCCGATGACGATGTTGGCGAACGTCTTCTTGGCTTCAGCGAGATCGATCGTGGCGTCGTCGGTCACCAGCGGGTTGATGTGGACGAGCACCAGTCGGCCGACGTTAGCCTTCTTGGCGACGGCCACCACTTCGTTCAGGCAACTGTGGCCGGTGAGCTCGGCTTGTTCGGGGGAATCGTCGACGAAGTAGCACTCGTGGATGAGAAGGTCGACGCAGCGAATCTTTTCGACGTAGGGGTCGTCGACGGCGGCGGTGGTATCGGTGACGTAGGCGAGCGAGCGGTCGGGCCAGTCGATGCGGAAGCCGACCGAGCCGCCGGGGTGACGCAGCGGGAAGTGGCTGAGGCGGCCGCCGTCTTGGAGTTTGAACTCGGGCGTGAGGGGCTGCAGCTCCAGCGGCGGCATCACGGGGAAGAGCAGGTCGCTCAGCAGATGCTTCTTGATCGCAGCGAGCTTGTCGGGTTCAAGGTGGGCGGTGACGCGACCGAGCTCTGGCGCTTCGGCGCGGACGTCGAACAGGTAGGTCAGGCCGAGACTGTGGTCGAGATGGACGTGCGAGAGGAAGACGTCGAGCGTGTCGGTCTTGAGATACTCGCTCACCCGATAGAAGCCGCTGCCGGCGTCGAAGACGATTCCCGACTCGGGCAGCATCACGCACGCCGTCTGGCGACGGTCGTTGGCGTGGTAGCCGGTAGTGCCGAGGAGGACGAGCTTCATGCGGGGCGTCGCCGTGGGGAGTCGTTACAATGCGGATATTGTAGGCGCGGGGGAGGGGATTCACCACTGCGGCCAAACGCTGGGCAGGTGCAGCCAGAATTGAACCGCCAAGGACGCCAAGGACGCCAAGGGACGCTAAGGAAATGCGGGAAAAGATTGAACCACGACGGCACGACAGGCACGACGGGCACGACGAAAAATATAGTGCAAATAAAAGACGACCGCGGATGACGCGGATTTCACGAATAGAATTCATTCGCGAAATCTGCGTCATCCGCGGTTCTTCCTTTTTCCAACGTCGCGCCCGTCGTGCTTCCAATTCTCTCCGCATTTCCTTGGCGCTCTTGGCTTCCTTGGCGGTTGCCTTTTCTGCTGGCTGTGCGCCGCAGTCGGCTCGCGAGGTGATTGTTTACACCTCGCTGGATGAGGAATTCTCCAAGCCGATTTTTGCCGAGTTCACGCGTGAGACCGGGATCGAGGTGCGGGGGAAGTTCGACGTCGAGTCGACCAAGAGCGTGGGACTGACCCAGGAGATCCTCGAGGAGCGCGATCGGCCGCGGTGCGATCTGTTCTGGAACAATGAGGTGGTGAACACGCTGCGGCTGGAGCGCGAGGGGCTGCTGGCGGAATACGACTCCCCGATCGGGCGCCAGTTCCCCCCGCAATATCGATCGCCGACTGGGACATGGTATGGGTTTGCGGCGCGGGCGCGGGTGCTCGTGGTGAATACGAAGCTGGTGGGCGAGGGCGAGCGGCCCGATTCGATTTTTGATTTGGTCGATCCGCAGTGGAAGGATCGTTGCGGGATTGCGAAGCCGCTAGCGGGGACGACGGCAACGCACGCGGCCTGCTTGTTTGCGGCGTGGGGCGATGAGCGGGCGATGCAATTTTTCAAAGAGGTGAAAGCGAACTGCCGGGTGCTCGGCGGAAACAAGCAGGTCGCCCGGGCGGTGGCCGACGGCGAGCTAGCGTTTGGGCTGACCGATACCGACGACGCGATCATTGAAATTGAGGCCGGAATGCCGGTGGCGATCGTGTTTCCGGATCAGCAGCCCGCTGGCGGGGGGGAGGAGGCGCTAAGCGGCAAGCCGCGAGAGGAAGCGCTGGGGACGTTGATGATTCCCAATACGCTAGCGATCATTCGGGGGGCGGAGCGGCGCACCGAGGCTGAGTTGTTGTTAGACTATCTCCTGTCGCCTGCGGTGGAAGGGCGACTGGCCGGGGGGCCAAGCGCACAGTTCCCGCTGAACCCGGCGGTGAAAGAGCGGTCGCGAGTCGCGCCGACGGAACCGCTGCGTGAGATAAAGGTCGACTTCGAGACGGCGGCGGCGAAGTGGGACGATGTGGCGCGGTTCTTACGTGAGGAGTTTGCGACGGCGGAGTGAAGCAGGCCACCAGAGAGACGACAGGGCAGCAACGATGACTTGGCATTGCATGAAGTGCGACACCTCGATCGGCGTCCAGTTCGACGCCTGTGGCCAGTGCGGGTCCCATCGGGCTGGCGTCGCTGAAAAGATCGAGCGCGGAACGCCGCTGCGGATTCGCTACAGCACGCGTTCGCTGCTCTTGGCGATGACGGCGCTGGCGCCGACGTTTTTACTGAGCCCGCAAGTGTGGGAGCAGATCCTGATGGCTTTGGCCATCGGCGCGATTGCCGCGGCGGTGGGGATCTTCATTACCCGGACGTTGATTGACGGGATCTATCGCGGGTTGGATCGCTGGGCTGGGCGGCGGTAGGGCGCCGGTCTTTACGCCAATGGCGTTACATCTTTCAGCCTGGGGTTGATCGCGAATGCGATCTACCCCAGGTCATCTGCGGTTTCATTTGCAACCCTGAAGGG